>NZ_JACHHA010000005.1 GCF_014202495.1 Cerasibacillus quisquiliarum
TTATTTTATTAGTTTAACTGATTAGGAGGCTATTTTAATAGAAAAGTGTTCAATTCTATCAAGCAGAAACTGTTGATTCTATTCTAGCAGTTACAAATAATTAATATAAACCAACTATGTCGAATCAAACTTTATTGTTTTTGATATGTAAAAAGCTATTTAAACAAAAAGTGCTTGTGAAACTTGAGGTATTTTTATTTATAGCTAGATTATTCATTACAGTACATCCTGCTCAACCTCCCCTAGATAATTATCTATAAAATTACGGAAAGCTTTATCCGGATTTGAATGATTGAACTTCTTCAGGAACTCATCATATGTACCAACAAAATTTATCTTTCCCCTATGAAGTAGATGAATCTTACAATTCATTTCACTTAAATCATGCAAAACATGTGTTGACATAATAACTACTTTATTTTTATTTTTACTTAGATTCATAATACTATCCAATATATCAACTTTAGAGTGCGGGTCAACACCTGATGTTGGCTCGTCAAATAAGTAAATTTTTCTCTCCAATTTCATCGCTAATGTAAACGTTAGCCATCTTCTTTCACCAATAGACATATCACCATAATATGTATTTGATAAGTATTCTAATTTTTCTTTGAAATATTCATCATCAAAAAAATCGTGATGTTTTTTTGATTGATATCGATAATCACCTTTTAGAAATAATCTTATTAAATCTTTTCCTTTTAAACCCATAGGAAAAAGCATTCCTTGTGTCATATACATAGTGTCTTTAATATTTACCCCATGTACAACACCTTTATCTACTTTTTTTAATAATATTCCCGATATAATATCAAATAACGTTGTCTTTCCGGACCCATTCACTCCCAGTAAAACGTTTACCACTCCAGGTTCAAATGTAGTAGATATATTTTTTAGAACATACCCCCTCGTCTCATTGTATTTAAAATATAAATTATCTAATTTGACCATATAGTTACGCTCCTTTTAGTTTTTTCTAGGAATAATGGACATATTTTTTAAGGAGAAAAAACCTATGATTAAATAGATTAAAGTTGTTAAAGCATTAATGATTACGATTTCAAAACTGAAATCATTTAACATGTTTAAAATATTCGATAAGTACACAACGGGATTCAAGCTGTACATAAAATATAAAAAATATGAATGTGTTTCTATTCCGAAATTTGCCAAATACAAAAATAAAATAAGTAATATCGTACCTATAGGTGCAATATTATTTGCGTTTACGGGAATGATTACCATCCATAACATTGAAAAGCATATTGGTATGAATGCAATTAACATAGTCAATAAGCCTTTTAGAAATAGCTGAGAGAAATCGATTTTATAAACAACGGATATGATTAAGTTAAATACTGTGGTAAGTACAACTATATATAGTAATTGAGATAGCAATTTACCAAATATAATGACATGTTTATTACCACTTAGAAATGTAAAGCTTTTAAGAAAACCTGAATCCCGATATTGAATGATAGCTAACAGGACACCGCTTAGCACGGTTGTTAAAAGCATGAAACCCCAATAAATATGAATAAAATTTAGCATCTCTATATCCATATTATTATTTTTAAATGCATTAAAACGAATAAAGAAAAACAAGATGGGGAGTGCTAAAAACCAAAAAAATCCAATTTTGTTATACACATTTTGTTTGTTAAATATGTATACGTACTGCATGAGCTGCCTCATAAAATCCCCCTTATCATTCTATATAAGTTTATTAACATATGAAAACATCGTATCAAATGTATACATGATAGGCAATTAAATTCAAAAAATTACTATAATAAAAATGCATATAAAAAAACAGAGAGCCGTTATGACCCTCTGTTTATGATTGTTTATAGCATATGTGTTGGTTTGCCAATTGCGATATCTGCAGCTTCCATTGCGATTTCACCTAATGTTGGGTGTGCATGAATTGTAAGTGCAATATCTTCTGCTGTCATTCCTGCTTCAACAGCTAATCCGAGTTCAGCAATCATATCACTTGCGTTCGGTCCTGCAATTTGTGCACCAATTACAAGTCCGTCTTCTTTTCTTGTAACAAGCTTTAAGAAGCCATCTGTACTATTCATTGATAGTGCCCGACCATTAGCAGCAAATGGGAACTTAGATGCTTTTGCATCAATTCCAGCTTCTTTTGCTTCTTTTTCAGTATAGCCTACACTAGCTAACTCTGGGTCTGAGAAGACAACTGCCGGCATAGCTAAGTAATCGATAGCAGATTTTTCACCACTAATTGCTTCAGCTGCAACTTTACCTTCATAAGATGCTTTATGTGCAAGCGGTGGACCTGCTACAATATCTCCAATCGCATAAATATTACTTACATTTGTACGACATTGCTTATCAATTTTAACGAGGCCTCGATCATCTAGTTCAATACCTACTTGCTCAAGACCAAGTTCATCTGTATTTGGACGACGACCAACTGTGACGAGAACATAATCGGCTTCAACCGTCTCTTCTTCACCTTTTACCTCATATGTGACTTTAACGCCATCCTTTGTCTCTTCAACACCTTTAGCCATTGCTTCTGTAATGATAGAAGCACCTTTTTTCGTTAGACGCTTTTTAACGAGCTGGCTCATTTGCTTTTCAAATCCGCCGAGGATATTCTTCGTTCCTTCTAAGATGGTAATCTCTGTTCCAAAGTTCGCAAATGCTGAACTTAATTCAGTACCGATATAACCTCCACCAATCACGACCATTTTTTTAGGTATTTCTTTCAGAGCTAATGCTCCTGTAGAATCAAGAACACGCTCAGAAAATTTAAAGCCTGGAATTTCAATCGGTCTAGATCCTGTTGCAATAATACAGTTATTAAACTTGTATGTTTGTGAGTTCTTATCATCCATTACTCTAACTGTTTTGTCATCGACAAAATAGACTTCACCTTTTACAATATCAACTTTATTACCTTTTAATAAGCCCTGCACTCCAGAAGTGAGTCGGTTGACAATGTTTTCCTTCCATTCTTGTACTTTAGAGAAGTCTACAGAAACTGTTTCAGTCGTAATGCCTAATTCACTATTTCCTTGGGCTTGTTGCGCTGTATGACCAGCTTGAATCAATGCCTTAGATGGAATACATCCTACATTTAAACAAGTTCCTCCTAAAGCATCTTTCTCAACAATTGTTACCTTTTGTCCCATTTGAGCTGCGCGAATTGCTGCTACATAGCCACCAGGGCCCGCCCCAACGACCAATGTGTCTACTTCAATTGGAAAATCCCCTACTACCATAAATCTACGCCTCCATCATAATTAGTTGTGGATCGTTTAATAAACGTTTGATTTGATTTAGAGCCAATTGAGCTGTCGCGCCATCCACAATACGATGATCAAAGCTCAATGATAATGCAAGTACTGGAGCAATCACTATCTCTCCATTACGTACAATCGGTTTCTCCTGTATACGGCCGATTCCTAAAATAGCTGCTTCAGGATAATTTAATACAGGTGTAAACCATTGCCCCCCTGCAGATCCGATATTCGTAATTGTACTTGAGGCTCCTTTCATCTCCTCAGATGTAATTCTACCACTTCGTGCCTTTTCTGCCAATTCATTTATCTCTTTTGATATATCAAAGATAGATTTACGATCAGCATCCTTAACTACAGGAACGAGTAAACCACGATCAGTATCTGCAGCTATCCCGATATTGTAATAGTTTTTATATACAATTTCTTCTGTTTCATCATCAATCGCCGCATTTAAGATTGGGAACTTCTTAAGTGCAGAAACGAGTGCTTTCACAACATATGGTAAGTATGTGAGTTTAATTCCTTGTTCACTAGCTACTTCTTTAAATTTGCGTCGGTGTGCAACTAACTCTGTCACATCAATATCATCCATTAATGTAACATGAGGTGCCTTCGTTTTAGATTGTACCATTGCCTGAGCTATTGCTCGGCGAATACCACTCATTTTTTCACGTGTTTCTTCATATTGACTTGTTGTGGCAATTGGTGACTTTTCTGTTACTTCAGGAGCTTCTGTATCCTCTATTTGTTCAACTTCTGTTGATACTTCACCACTTATAAAACGATCAATATCCTCTTTCAAAACACGTCCATTTTTTCCTGTTCCTGTCACTTGACGAATATCAACATCATGGTCTCTAGCATACTTACGAACTGACGGCATAGCGATTACGAATTTAGTTTCTCCTACCGATTCGTCCTTTGTTTCTTCTTCATCAACCATTTGCTCTTCAGAAGATGCTTCCATGTCTGATTCCGTCTCTTCTTCTGAAGGCTCTAATTCATCTTCATATCCTTCAGCATCAATAGAAATAAGTGTATCACCTACAATTGCGACGTTTCCTTCATCTACATGGATTTTTAAAACCGTTCCCTCTACAGGTGAAGGAATTTCAACGACCGCCTTATCATTTTGCACTTCACATAAGACATCATCTTCTTTTATTTCTTCGCCTTCTTTAACAAACCATTTTACAATTTCACCTTCATGAATGCCTTCTCCAATGTCTGGTAATTTGAAATTAAATGCCAATAGACTCAACCTCCTATTCCGATTTTTTAATAGTTAAGTACATATTTAACCTTATCAATAATATCTTTATCATCCGGTAGCCATAAATGTTCGGCCTCTGCAAACGGATAAATCGTATCTGGCGCTGTTACTCGCATAACAGGTGCTTCAAGATGTAAGATAGCTCTTTCTTGAATTTCTGCAACGACATTAGCTGCAACACCCGCTTGTCGCTGTGCCTCTTGAACGACGATAGCACGATTTGTCTTCTTAACTGATTCGACAATTGTTTCATAGTCAATTGGTGAAACAGTTCGTAAGTCAATAACTTCGGCATTAATGCGATCTTTTTCTAGTTGTTCGGCTGCTTTTAAGGCAGAATGGACCATAGCTCCATATGCTATAATAGTCACATCTTTTCCTTTTCTCTTAACATCTGCTTTACCTAACTCAATTGTATATTCACCTTCAGGAACTTCCTCTCGAAATGAACGATATAACTTCATATGTTCTAAGAAAACAACTGGATCGTTATCACGGATAGATGAAATTAGTAATCCTTTCGCATCGTATGGTGTTGATGGTATAACAACTTTTACACCAGGTTGCTGAGCAATTAATCCTTCTAATGAATCTGCATGTAATTCAGGTGTATTAACTCCCCCACCAAATGGTGAGCGAATTGTAATCGGTGCGTGTTCCGTATTACCGGAACGAAATCTCATTCGGGCCATTTGTCCGTTGATTGAATCCATTGTTTCATAAACGAAACCGAAGAACTGAATTTCTGGCACAGGACGGAATCCTTCTAATGCTAAACCAATCGCTAAACCGTTAATTGCAGATTCCGCCAAAGGTGTGTCAAATACACGTTGTTCACCAAATTCAGCTTGCAATCCATCTGTTGCACGGAAAACACCACCGTTTTTACCGACATCTTCCCCAAACACCAACACATTCTCATCATTTTTCAACTCAATTCGTAATGCATCAGTGATTGCTTGTATCATAGTCATTTGTGCCATCGTTTATTTCGACTCCTTTGCCTTATATTCTTCCATTTGCTCTTGTAAATTCAGCGGAAGTTCCTCAAACATATTCTCAATAAAATCTGTTACTTTTTGCTTTGGATATTGGTCTGCCTTTTTAATCGCTTCTCGAATATCTTCTTTCGCTTGTTCAATAACTTGATTCTCTTCTTCGAGTGTCCATAGGCCTTTTTCTTCTAAGAACTTACGGAAGCGTACAATAGGGTCTTTCTTTTCCCATTCAGAATCTAATTCAGATGTTCGATAACGTGTCGGATCATCACCAGCCATTGTGTGCGGACCATAGCGATAAGTAATCGTCTCTATAAGCATTGGACCTTCACCTTTTATCGCTCTTTCACGAGCATGCTTTGTAGCGGCATACACTGCTAGTGGATCCATACCGTCAACTTGAATACCTTCAATACCAGCTGCAACTGCTTTTTGTGCAAGTGTTTTAGCTTTTGTTTGCATTTCTCTTGGAACCGATATAGCAAAGCCGTTATTTTGAACGATAAAAATACAATTAGCATCATAGACACCTGCAAAGTTGATGCCTTCATAGAAGTCCCCTTGTGATGTTCCACCATCTCCAGTATACGTAACAGCAACTGCATCTTTTCCACGTAACCGCATGCCAAGCCCGACGCCAGCTGCTTGAATATATTGTGCACCGATAATGATTTGCGGACTCAATGCACGAACTCCTTCTGGCATTTGGTTTCCATGAAAATGACCTCTAGAAAATAGAAACGCTTGGTATAGTGGTAGGCCGTGCCAAATTAACTGAGGTACATCACGATATGCTGGTAATAGAAAGTCCTCTTTTTCCAGCGCAAAATGACTAGCAATTTGCGATGCTTCCTGTCCAGCTGTCGGAGCATAAAACCCAAGACGTCCTTGACGATTTAAAGCAATTGAGCGTTGATCTAAAATCCGTGTATAGACCATCCGGCGCATCAATTCTTTCAATTCCTCATCAGATAGATCAGGCATATCATCCTTTTCAACAACTTTTCCTTCTTCGTTTAGAATTTGAAACATTTTAAACTTCTTCTCTACTTTGTTAAGTACATGTTTCACTACCTTCACCTCTTCCTTTCTTATCAGTTTTTGTTTAGTTTACCCAAAAAAGCAATCTGTACTTCTACAGTTTCATCATATCGGAAACTGTTATATAAAAAAATAAAAATCTATTAGTACAACATTTCTAATTTAATTCTACATCATTCATTAGTTGCGGGTCAAATACTTTGTTGTATATTGCAATATAAACATAAAATTAAACCTAATCCGTCCTTGTTAAATCAACTAATTAACCTGTTATAGTTATTATCCAATCTGTACTATCTATTGTTTTAAAATGAAAAACAGCGTTAAATCAAAAATTGATTTAACGCTGTTCTTCTTAATTTTTATCCTTGTATGTGACATTCAAATCTGCATCTTCATAAAATCGACGTTTTAACTCATTATACTCCTCGGTTTTTTTATTGAATGTTTTGTTCGCTTTGATAATCGATTCATAATGTTCGTTTAATAATTCAATCTGTTTTGATAGCTGTTCTTGTGTTGATTCTTCATCAACAAGCATACGATACAATTGTTTCTCTAAGTCTAAAGATTCTTTATATGTTTTATAAATTTCATCGTATGCTTCGTAACGCTCAATCATTTTATCATATAGCTGAGTGATAGAACGTGCTAATGCTTTATCTGTAAGGTCATCTTTAAGTGAATGTATTTTAATAAATTCTTCTTTTGCTGTTTGAAGGCTATCATTTTCTAATTCAATTAACTCAATACGTTGATCAATGAGTTCATTGGCTTCTTTAGAAAGCGCTTTAATTTCATCTAATTCATCTGAAGATAAATCAATTATTTTTTCGTAAATACCTTGTTCCTTTTTTTCTAGATCAACCAATTCTTTCTGTTTCTCTGAAAATTCTTTTTCTAATGCGACTGTTTCTTCTAGATGACCATAAATTTTCTTTTGAACCGACTCACCACATGCAGTCAACGTAAACATAATACTGACTAGGAGAATTAAATAGTAGATTTTTCTAATCATTCGCTCTCTCCTTTCACCAAAATAGCTAAATGTATAATGTGTACCAAGTATATCACAAGAAACATATGTTAAGATATATGTAATTATGACATGAATCATGTTTAATCCTTTCATTTATGTTAAACTATTAACTAGTATTTAATGTAAAGACTGTTATATGTAGTGGAGTGACGATTAATGATTACGATGAAAGATATTGTACGGGAAGGTCATCCTGCTTTAAGAGAAATAGCTAAAGAAGTTGCGATGCCACCTTCCAAAGAAGACATTCAAACATTGAAAAAAATGCTTGAGTTCTTAAAAAACAGTCAAGATGAGGAGCTATGTAAGAAGTATAATCTAAGACCAGGTGTCGGCTTAGCCGCCCCACAACTCGGTATAACAAAGCGAATGATAGCTGTTCATTTTGAAGATATTAATGGTAAAATGTATAGTTATGGTTTATTTAATCCGAAGATTATGAGTCATTCAGTAGAAAAAGCTTATTTAATTGCTGGTGAGGGGTGCTTATCAGTAGATCGCCCAGTTGAAGGCTATGTCCCAAGGTATGCACGGATTACGATTAAAGCGATCGATTTAGAAGGGAATGAAATAAAACTACGCCTAAAAGATTATGCAGCAATTGTTTTCCAACATGAAATCGATCATTTAAATGGGATCATGTTCTACGATCATATTAACGAAAACCAGCCTTTTCAAGCTCCTGAAAATGCTAGAGCAATTGGATAATCCAAAAAACGCTTCAACCATTTGGTTGAAGCGTTTTTTAGTTATTGGCCAATCCGATGCATAAAAATTCACTTTATGCAAAACTTAAACAAAAACAAGCATATTGGACAGGAATTTTCTTGTTAAAAGTCAATCTACATAAGTTTTTGCATAACATGGAGTAATATGTTTTAAATTAATTCGAGTATAACCCTTTTCTTATTTCAAAAAGGATACTATAATGAAGTTAAGTAGGAAAGGATCGGTTGAACGTCAAATGCTTTTCTTAATACTAGAAAGGAGTTGCCCGATTATGTTGAAACGTCTAAGAGAAAAGCTAAAAGAACGTTTAAAAGACTTACTGGGCAGAGGACGTGTACCAACAACATATAAGAATAACAATGGCCAATCATCGTAATGAACTCGCCATTTATTAAGTGATATTAGTAGTCGGACCAACATTATTTTAAAATCTCTCATAACGGAAATAATACGGAACAACGGAATTTAAATAGTTATCGAGCGCTTGATAACTATCATCTTTACTGAATTTTTTAGATGTATGGAAAATATTGTAATAAAATGATTAGGAGCGATAAAAAACATGATTTTTAAAGTATTATATCAGGAATATCCTGACGAGGTACCAACTCGCGAACGTACAAAAAGTATTTATATAGAAGCAGAATCTGTTCGAGATGTACGTCAAAAACTACAAAATAAACCGATAAATATTGAATATATCCAGCCCTTAACTGAAACACACTTAGCCTATGACCAGCAATCTGAAGACTATAAATTGGAGAAGGTTTAAATAAATGAAATTCGTCAAAAATGATCAAACAGCGATTTTTGCATTGGGCGGGCTAGGAGAAATAGGAAAAAACACATATGGGATACAATTTCAAGATGAGATTATTCTAATCGATGCAGGAATTAAATTTCCTGAAGATGAACTTCTTGGTATTGATTACGTTATCCCTGATTACACGTATCTTATTCAAAATCAAGATAAAATTAAGGGTTTATTTGTTACACATGGGCATGAAGACCATATAGGTGGGATTCCTTACTTACTACGCGAAGTAAATATTCCAATATATGCAGGTCATCTTGCTATGGGTCTTATCAAAAATAAATTAGAAGAGCATGGTTTATTGCGTCAAGCTAAACTGACGACAATCCATGAACATGATATCATTAAATTCCGTAAAACATCTGTTTCATTTTTCCGTACAACTCACAGTATTCCAGATTCCTATGGGATTGTGGTTAAAACACCACCTGGAAATATTGTTCATACAGGAGATTTTAAATTTGACTTTACCCCTGTTGGTGAACCGGCTAATCTAGCTAAAATGGCACAAATCGGAAGTGAAGGTGTACTCTGCCTTCTTTCAGACAGTACAAACAGTGAAGTACCTGGATTTACAATGTCTGAACGCGTGGTTGGCGAAACGATCCATGATATTTTTAGTCGTGTAGAAGACCGAATCATCTTTGCTACCTTTGCATCAAACACTTATCGTTTACAGCAAGTCGTTTCAGCAGCAGTGAAGAACAAACGAAAAATAGCTGTATTTGGTAGAAGTATGGAGGCTGCCATTAACCTTGGACAAGAACTTGGTTATATACAAGCTCCAAAAAACACATTTATTGATGGAAATCAAATTAATAAACTCCCAGCACATAAAGTGACAATCTTATGTACTGGTTCTCAAGGGGAACCAATGGCAGCTTTATCACGTATAGCGAATGGGACACATAAACAAATTAAAATTATTCCTGGTGATACGGTGATTTTTTCATCATCACCTATTCCTGGAAACACAATAAGTATTAACCGTATTATTGATAATCTTTATCGGGCAGGGGCAGAAGTCATTCATCACAAAGTAAGTGATATCCACACATCCGGACACGGTAGTCAAGAAGAATTAAAGCTCATGCTTCGTCTAATGAGACCAACATTCTTTATGCCTATTCATGGAGAATATCGTATGTTAAAAGAACATACGAAGTTAGCTGAAGCTTGCGATGTTAAACCGGAAAATACCTTTATAATGGATAATGGTGAGGTCCTAGCCATAGGAAAAGATACTGCAAAAGTCGTTGGAAAAATTCCAGCTGATTCCATTTACGTTGATGGTAAAGGTGTTGGTGATATTGGTAATATTGTCCTTCGTGACCGTAGAATCTTATCTCAAGAAGGACTTGTCATTGTCGTAGTGAGCATTGATATGAAGGAATTTAAAATCGCCTCTGGTCCCGATATCATTTCACGTGGGTTTGTTTATATGCGTGAATCAGAGGATTTAATCAACCAAGCTCAACAGCTGGTTGAAGACCATTTACAAAAAATCATGAAACGACGTACAACAAAATGGTCAGAAATTAAAAACGAAATTACCGATACAATTGCACCTTTTTTATTTAAAAAGACGAAACGTAAACCGATGATTTTACCAATTATTATGGAAGTCTAAAAAGACTTAGCAAAATACCAATAAATATAAAAAAGAAAGTTAGGTCGTCCATTTCGAATAGATCGGCCTAACTTCTTTTTTTAATGTATGATTGACTCATATTGACAAGCTTTTTTAATCATCTTCAATGACAAGTTCTTTTTCAAATCGAGCAATATCTTTGTCCGATCCGATTACAATTAACACTTCTTGTTCCTGTAAAACTTCATCAGCTCGGGGTGAGACATTAATATCATTTCCTTGACGAATTGCGACAACGTTACAGCCATAGTTAGCGCGAATATCTAAGTCAACTAATGATTTTCCAATCATTTTATGACTTACTTTTACTTCGACAATACTATGATCTTCTGACAGTTCCAGATAGTCTAAAATATTATTTGAGATGATACTATGGGCAATCCGTCTTCCCATATCTCGTTCGGGATGAACGACATGATGGGCACCTATTTTATTTACAATTTTTGCATGATAATCATTATTAGCCTTGACTGTTATTTTGTTTACACCAAGTTCCGATAAAATGACTGTTGTTAAAATACTTGCTTGAATGTTATCTCCTATTGCAACAATGACATGATCAAAATTCGTAATACCTAATTCCTTTAACGTCGCTTCGTCGGTAGAGTCCGCTATGACGGCATGTGATGCAACATTTTTAAACTCATTCACCTTATCTTCACTAATATCAATTGCCAAAACATTCATGCCTTCTTTACTCAATTCGTAACAAATACTGCCGCCGAATCTTCCTAGGCCAATAACGGCAAATTCTCTCTTCATATAAGTTCCCCCAAATCGACGTACTAACTACTTTGATAGTGTATCATATTGTATAAAAAAGCGTCATGTTTTTTTACCTATAAAGAGAATGATGCTTTTTTTATGCTTGCAACATATCAAATTGTGATTTTACTAATCTAAAGTACTCACCACGTTGATCCATTAACTGTTGATGGTTACCACTTTCTAGAATATGGCCATTTTCTAATACGTAAATTTGATCTGCTTCACGAATCGTTGATAAACGATGAGCTATGATAATCGCTGTTCTTCCTTTTAATAGACGTTTTAAAGCTTGTTGAATCATCACTTCAGTCTCTGTATCAATACTTGCTGTCGCTTCATCTAAAATAAGAATTGTCGGATTTGCTAATAAAGCACGTGCAAACGATAATAACTGACGCTCTCCTGCCGATAAGATACTTCCTCTCTCTTCCACCTCAGTATCATATCCATATGGTAATCGTTGGATAAAATTATGCGCACCTACTACTTTAGCCGCTTTAATCACTTCTTCATCTGTCGCAGTTGGTCTGCCAAAGCGAATATTTTCCATTATTGTACCAGAAAAAATAAATGTTTCTTGTAAAACAACACTAATATGAGAACGCATTGAGCGTAAATCGGTATCTCGTAAATCATGACCATCAATTTTTACTGAGCCTTTCGTCGGATCATAAAATCGACTAATAAGATTAGCAATCGTCGACTTTCCGCTACCTGTATGACCGACCAACGCAACGGTTTCCCCCGCTTTTATGTTTAATGATATATCTTGTAGTGCAATCCGTTCGTCATCATAAGAAAATTGAACGTTGTCAAATGTAATATGACCGTCCATGTGGTCAAACTTATAGGCATTTTTCTTATTATGGATAATTGGTTTCTCATCTAAATATTCAAAAATTCGTTCGGATGATGCCATCGCCATTAATAATTGATTGTACATTTGTCCTAAACGAGAAATCGGCTCCCAAAACATGCCGAGGAAAAAAGCGAACGATACAAATGTTCCTACAAAAATATCTTGTTGTAAAATTAAGTAAGCACCATAAGTAATTAATATAACCGTTCCAATTGCGTTACTTAACTCTACTAGCGGGCGGAATTTAGCACTTTTCTTTGTCGCCAGTCGCCAACTGTTAAAATTATCAGTATTTACACGATTAAAATATGCGATATTTTCATCTTCCTGAGCAAAAGCTTGTGTAATTCGTATCCCTTGAATGCTCTCATTCAGGTGTGAGTTCATTCGAGACTGCTGAATTCTAACATGTTGCCAAGACCTACGAATATCCCTTCGTAATCTTGTTGAAATATAAAACATAAGAGGTAAAACAATCATAATAGCCAAAGCCAGTTTGGGACTTAAGGAGAACAAGATCATAATAATCCCTGCCAATGTAATAATATCCATGAGCAAATTTATTATCCCATTAGTAAATATATCTTGTAGTGAGTTCGTATCATTCATAATACGAACTAAAATCGATCCAGCTGACCTTGAATCAAAGAAGCGATGTGATAACTTTTGGACATGTGTAAACAAATGCTTTCTTAAGTCATAGATTACATTTTGGCCTAATAAATTAACCCATTTAATACGATATATATTTGCTATATAATTAATTAAATATAATAGAGTAATTGCTAACACAAGATATATTAAAAGTCTCGTATCTTTTTTCTCAACGATAATAATGTCAATAGCAACTTTACCTATTAAGATAGGAACTGCTAACCGAATAACTGTTGACAAAAGCATCATAATAAATGCTCCAGGTAAATATGTTTTCGTATATGGTTTTACATATGTTAAAAGGCGCCAAATCTGTTTCCAATTAAAAGGCTTTTCTATAACTTGTTCAGTAGAATAATGAAACCGCGTTAAATGTCTGTTTGTATTCTGCTTTTCCTGTGTCACCACTTTCCCTCCTATCTTACAAATCAATGATCTCACGAATAGCATGTTGATCTTGATATTGGATATCATAAATTCTTCTATATAACCCTTTGTGATTGAGTAATTCTTTATGTGTCCCACGTTCAACAATTTGTCCTTCTTCTAAGACGAGAATCTCATCAGCATGTTTAACTGAAGATATTCGATGTGCAATAATAAATGTCGTGCGATTTTTCATCACATTTTTTAATGCCTTTTGAATTCTAAATTCAGTTTCCATATCAACAGCAGATGTCGCATCATCAAGCACAAGAATACTTGGATTAATACATAAAGCTCTTGCTATTGCAATGCGTTGTTTTTGTCCTCCTGATAACCCCATCCCACGTTCTCCTAATAACGTATCGTATCCTTTAGGAAGCTTCATAATAAAGTCATGGGCCTCAGCAGATTTTGCCGCTTGTATAATTTGTTCTTCAGATATGTCGGGACGTCCATAAGCAATATTATCACGGATTGATGTAGAAAATAAAAATGTTTCCTGTAATACGAAGCCGATATGTTTCCGTAATGTTTTTAGTTTATAATCAGCTATAGGGCGTCCATCTATGAGTACATTACCTTCATTCTGTTCATAAAAACGAGCGATAAGTTGTGTAATCGTTGATTTTCCAGAACCAGTCGCACCAATTAAACCGATAATTTTTCCAGCTGGTGCATGGAAGTTAATATCCTTAATGGCGTATGTATGATCATTTGCATAATCTAATGACACATGATTAAATGTGACATCACCTTTAATAGGGACATCAATGGCAGTGCTTTTTTCTATAATGTCCTCTTTTGCATCTAAAATTTCACTTAAACGTTCCCCCGATGCTTTCGCCTGGGAAAATAAATTAACGACAAAACCAAGGTTCATAATAGGACCCATAATATACCAAATCAAGCTAAAAAACGCGACTAAGGCCCCTAGTTCGAGACGATTATTAACAACTAAATAACCACCAAATGCTAACAACAAAACAACACTAACATTCCCGATAAACTCCATTAAGGGAAAGAACTTTGCCCAAATATTAGAAGTTTTAAGATAACTATCTTTGTAATTGGTATTGCTTATCGAAAATCGATCAATTTCATATCCTTCTTTTGATAGTGATTTAACTGTATTCATTCCAGTTATATTTTCTTGTACACGAGTATTTAATCGCCCGAAAGAACGTCGCAAACCTCTAAATGCTGGATGAACCCTTTTATCAAAACGATATACAACAATGATTAGAAAAGGCATGGCTACCATCGTTACTAGTGTTAAAGGGACTGAATAATAAAACATAAGCGCAAAACTCATTACCAAAAGTAAAACCGTACGAATTAATTCAGCCATACCAAATGAAAGGAAGAAGCGAAATCCTTCTACATCCGCTGTTAACCGTGACATTAGGTCACCTGTTTTTGCATTATCATAATACTTAAACGATAATACTTGTAATTTCTTATATAGAGCATTTCTCATATCATACACCGCTGTTATTCCAAATAAATCGCCTAAATATTGTTGATAATAAGTCGCAATCCCTTTAATGATTTGCAATATAAGGAACACAAGAGCGATATAAGGAATCATTTCATATTTATTTTTGGCCACAACTTCATCAATCGTTAACTGTAAAATAATTGGGTAAATAAGTGTAATAGATGTAACAAATATTAAAAAAAATAAGGACCAAAAAAAATATTTCCTATAAGGCCAATAAAATGCCTTTAACTTTTTAAATGTGACCACTTAAGTTCCACCCCTTGCTCAATTATATACTCTTAATTTTCCTTCTGTCACATGAACTTTCATCACAATAATTTCTCTAAAGATAAATATCTCATATATTGAGAAAAAATTTAATTCACCTTTCTTTCATGTTTTAATATTCAAGTGTCTTTCAATGTTATAACACTTTTTATTTAAAATAAAGTCTTTTGACTATTTTTAAATATAAATATAAAAGCTAACACAGAAATGAAAGGTAGAATAAAAAGGAGTTCAGCTAATAATAAATCTAAACTCCTCTTATTAAATCATATTCTTATTTCAAACATGTGCTTTACATGTTGCGCTTTCTTCCGCTTATATTAACATGTTTCATATTGATTCATTTTTTTCTTTTTTCATAAACAGAATCAAGAAGAAACTTAACAAAGCAAGCAAAAATAAACCAGTATATACAGTGTGAAGACCTAGGGCAAGACCTTCACGTAAAGTTTTGATGATAGACAGTGGTAATTTGTCACTTTGAACAGGATCTAACAATTGATTAAAAGCATCAAGGGAAACACCCTCTCCTAACTCATTATGTTGAATATGACGATATATCTTATAATTTAATATGGCACCAAGAATGGCCACTCCAATAGCACTGCCAAGTGAACGCATAAATATATTGCTTGCCGTGGCAATTCCGCGAATTTTCCAAGGTACGCTGCTTTGAATCAATACGATAAATGTCGTACTTGTTAATCCCATTCCTACCCCGATAAAAAACGAACCGATCCCAGCCCAAATTGGACTTTTTATCGGAGTTAATAAATAGAAAAATATACTTCCAATGATTAACGAAATTCCACCTAAAATAGCTGTTTGGCGATAGCTAATTCGAAGCAAAAGCCGTCCAGCAATGGTCGAGGCAATCGGCCATCCAATTGACATGACTGTTAATGTAAAACCCGCAACAGTTGCCGATTGATTCATAATCCCTTGGACATATGTAGGTAAATAACTTGACACACCGATAACAATCATACCTGTTATTAAAGCCGTCACATTAGCAATTCTTATAGGACTACTTTTCCATAACTCTAAGGGCATAACTGGAGTTATGGAATGCTTTTCGAAAAATAAAAACAAAACAAAACTTAAAACAGTTACAGCAATAAGTACTTTAAATAAATTTGGTCTAGATAAGTGGCTTGCTTCAGTTAATAGAACCATAAGTGAACTTACCGAAATAAATAATAAAAAGGTGCCGAGATAATTTATTTCGCGACTCTTCTTCTCAATATGCTCATGTAGAAAAAGTAAAATGCCTATCATAGCTAATATACCTAGCGGAATATTCATCCAAAAAACATAGTGCCAATGGAGAACATCAACAAATAAGCCACCTAATAAAGGACCAGAAACAGCTGATATTCCCCATACACTGGATAAATAGCCTTGAATTTTGGCACGTTCTTCTTTATTATAAATATCTCCAACAATCGTTGTTGCCATAGGCATTAATGCACCAGCACCAATCCCTTGGATAAAACGAGCACCGATTAGCATTTCCATAGTAAAGGCAAATCCTGACAAGGTCGAGCCGATTAAGAAAATAATCACACCGCCGACAAATATCGGTTTTCTCCCATACACATCAGCTAGCTTACCAAATATTAATACCGTCGAAGCATTCGTTAATAAATAAGCTGAAAATACCCAACTATATAGCGAAAATCCGCCTAAATCAGCAACAATACTCGGCATAGCTGTTGCTACAATTGTTCCTTCTATCGCTGCCAGAAACATACCAAGCATAACAGAAGCTAGTACGAGTGGACGGTTGAGTTTCTTTGTTTTCCTCTTTTGATTCATTCTCATCCCTGCTCTAACATCATCATAATTACTGTACACGAAGTCAAAAACATCCTTTTAAAAGGATGTTTTTGACTTATTGGTAGGTCGTTTGGTTAGCTAAATAATAATTATTTCTTGCTTGTTTTAAAATGGCTCTTCGGGTTAAAATACCGTCAAAATATTGTTCATTATCAACAACACATACGAATGGATCATTTATAACCGCTTTCAATCCATCTATGTAGGAGTGATGTTCATGTAATACGGGTATATCTGTATCCATAACCTCTTCAACAGTTATCTCGGAAAGTCTTTCGAATTCAAAGCGTTCCAGACCAAGGGTTTCATTTAAAATGATTGATTTACCAATAATTCCTTTTAATTGATAAGAAGAATTTAATACAGGAACGGCTGAATAGCCAGTTTTAACGAGGACAAGTAATGCGTGTTCCAATGGATTGTTTGTCTGTACGTGTGCCACCTTTTCAGATGGAATCATTAAATCTTTAACTGTTACTTGTGACATTGTTTTATCTTCCATTGAATCCATTTTCAATTCCCCCTTTATAAAAATAAACATGAGTTAAAGAGGTTATCACCCCCTATAGTTTATCATAATAATCATATTAACCAAATGTTATTCACCTTAAATTTCCTAAAATTATTAGATTACCCAAACCTTTTTAAGAAGTTCTCCTATAATTATAATCCAATATCATGTATAATCTTAAAGGAGTCATCTTGTTTTTTACAAACGAAATTTTATTTTTAAATGAGGTTAATTTGATGAATAGACGAACATTTATTAAGCGAATGATAAGTAGTGGACTATTATTAATTGGTTTAAGCAGTGGTTCTTACTATTATGCTAAACATATTGAACCAAAACGTTTACATATTCAATATGAAACAATTGCATCTCCTAAGATACCACAGGCTTTTAATCAATTTAGAATTATTCAGTTTTCTGATACACATATCGGTTTTCACTATACAACAGAACAATTTAGTCAATTGATAAAAAATATAAATCAATTACATCCTGATTTAATTGTTTTTACAGGGGATTTTGTAGATCGGCCGCATCAGTTTCATTGGAATAACGAACTAAAAGAACTATTAAAATCACTTGAGGCACCTCATGGTAAATATTGGATTTACGGGAATCATGATCATGGGGGCTATGGAACGGATATTCTTAAAAACTTTATGGAAACTGCTGACTTTCATTTACTACAAAATTCACATACGCGCATAAGCGTGAAACAAGAAGAAATTATTTTAGCTGGTATTGATGATGCCATTTTGGGAAAGCCGGATATAGATGGTACATTAAAAAGTGTTGATTCCAATCTGTTTACAATTCTACTTGCACATGAACCTGATCTTGCTAAATTTGTAAAGCACTATCCTGTTGACGTACAGTTGTCAGGACATAGTCATGGTGGGCAAGTACGACTACCTTTTTTCGGCCATCTTTATACACCAATTTATGCAAAGAAATATACGATAGGCCGATATCAAGTGACTGATGATTTCACATTGTTTGTTAATCGTGGGATAGGGACAACACGGCTTCCCTTTCGGTTTTTATGTACGCCTGAAATCCACGTATACCAATTAGAGCATAAAGCAATTTGAATGAATCGTTTGCGATAAAGCATTGTTTGCGATACGATATTGTGTATAGTTTATATAATAATTTAAAACTTTCAAGATAATTCAGCAACTAAGGGGGTGACTCCATGACGGAAGAGGAGCAAGTAAATGAACTTGCACAAGCTATTTACACGATTAATCGTCATGCTAAAACAGCACTTGAACCACAGCATTTATATTATATAAAGAAGGAATCGATTCATAAATTATTAAGAGAAAATAAAGCGAAAAAAATTGGACTACACTTTTCCGATAATCCTAAATATAGCAGTCAACATTCAACCCTGTTAATAAAAGTTTCTGATTACTATTTTCACATTCCACCATCGAAAGAAGACTTTAATGAACTAAAACATTTAGGTAAATTAGATCACAGCTATCGCAATCCACGAACAAAAATGTCATTATCAAAAGCAAAGCGTATTGTATATCAATATATCAATTGGAAACCTAAACAAAATAAAAAAACAAAACATAAACATTACTCCTCTTATTATACACCTTCTTCTCTCGGAAAAATGGAATGGTCCCCTACTAGAAGAAACCGAAGATAATCATTTAAACGGGAAGATTAAACTTCCCGTTCTATTATAGATTATAATTCATGATTTATCATCAAATACTTCTCTCAATTATTATCCTAATCGCTTACTGATTTCCTTAACTATATAAATGATTAATAAAACGCCACCGAATAATGCAACGACTTGAAATGTAAACTTCAGTTGACTAAAAATAATGTCCTGCCAGCCTTCCATCCATAACCCTGCACCAAAATAACATGTAAAAAATAATAAACTACTTAAAATATAATGAAGTAATCGCTCTAATTGAAGCGACAAGATGATATTTATAAGTGGCTTAACAATAAAATAACTTATAAGTAACCCAAACAATATAACACTATAAATAAGATGATCATCACTAAAAAAGTTCATATCTAACATATACTAATCTCCCCAATCTTGCTACAAGTGTAAGCATAAAAAATTTCTTTTATACATATTTTTTGTAATTATTTACCTTTTTGATAAGATTAAAATAGATTGTTTCTTTAGAAATGGGGGATTGAATGAATCGTAAGGCATTTATATGTATTATTTTAGGAGCAATACTTTGGGGGACAATTAGTTGGTATGTGAAAAATCTCTACGCTCTTGGATTTACGGCAATGGAAGTCGTATTAATTAGAGCTTTGACATCAAGTATTATACTTGTGGTCATGATGTGCTTCTATTCACGGAAGGAATTAAAGCTACATAAATGGACGGATTTAAAATATTTTATTGGTACAGGTGTTATTAGTATCATCTTTTTTAATTATTCCTTATTCAAAGCTATGGAACTATCCACGATACCTATTGCATCTGCTTTACTTTATACAGCGCCAGCCTTCGTAACAATTTTATCATTGTTTTTATTTCAAGAAAAACTAACAAAGCATAAACTCATTGCCTTAGTCATCACTTTAATTGGTATTTGCTTTGTTGTCGGATTATCACCTTTTGAAATAAGTTCTGTGACTCCAATGAGTATCCTTTTTGGCTTAGGTGCAGGTTTTGGTTATGCATTATATAGCATCTTTAGCAAATTTGCTTTACAAACATACTCAAGTTTAACGATCACAACCTATACATTTTTAATAGCAAGCTTAACACTTCTCCCTTTTTTTTCGATTGAAAAATTACCACTATTATTACAAAAAGAAGTGCTCTTTTACGGATTTGGTCTAGGATTATTTCCAACCGCTGTCGCCTATATGATTTATACAATTGGGTTACAATATACTGAAGCATCAAAGGCCTCGATACTAACGACAATTGAACCAGTAGTAGCAACTTTAATTGGCATCTTTATCTTCCAAGAGCCTTTTTCTTTCATTCAAATGGTCGGTATGATTTGTATTCTTAGTGCTGTTATATTAATCCACTACTCTTCAATTGAGAAAACAGAAAGACTTCCACAATAGATTAGTAATTGAAGTAGGGAGATACCCCCTACTTCTCATTAGTTATTCATCATGATCTGTTCTATTAGCTAATCTTTCATCCATACGGCGCTCTATCTGCTCAATTTTATCTGCATCTGCCATTAGTTCTTGCTTATACTTTTCAACCAATTCTTCATAACTTAATCTATTATTTTTCATTTTCTTTCATCCTTTCATGTTTCTGATTAAAGTATTCCCAATATTTTAGTTTTTGAAACATGATAATTAAATATATCTTAATACTCTGTGGAAGAGTAACCTTCAAGATATTCTTGATTGACTGAGTAACATGAATACACATTTAGTAAGTGGTCTAACGTTTTACTAAGTGCTAGTAAATCTGGACATGTTAACCCACGATGACTTACCATGTTCTCCATCTCCTCTCTTAGCTCCTCAATCTTTTCTAAAAGATGACATGTCGTACACATACAAAATCCCTCCTTAAATAATGAGAAAGATTAGACGGCAATCTAACAAATAGAAACGAGAAACAAGCTATGGTATGATATACTGGTAAGAAGTATGAGTCATTATCTCTTACCCTTATTTTAAAACTTTAAAACTTTTTATCGAAGATTAATTTTGACTATTTAATGAATAATGGACATAGTATTATGTGAAAGGGATGTACCAATTGTCAAAGATGAAACTAAAGGAAGAATTTATTGGCTGGCTAAAAGCCTTTTTCATTGCTATACTCGTTGCACTATTTCTTAGAACATTTATTTTTGCAACTTCTATTGTTGACGGTGATAGCATGTTTCCTACCTTAGAAGACGGTGAGAGAGTTATCTTTAATAAAGCCATTTATATGATTGGAGAACCTGATCGCGGAGATATAGTCATCATTCAACGTCCCTTTAAAAATTACGTGAAACGAATTGTTGGTTTACCTGGAGAAACAATCGAAGTAAAAGAACATACATTATATATTAATGACAAAGTTTATCATCAAGACTTTCTTTCTAAAGAAATGCAACAAAAAACGAGTGATTTCGGTCCTGTAAAAATACCCGAAGAAAGTTATTTCGTATTAGGTGATAATCGGGCTAGAAGTAAGGATAGTCGAAACGGATTAGGTTTCATTAGTAAACAAGAAATTATAGGTAGATCCGAATTTATTATTTATCCCTTTAGCGAATGGTCATTTACAAAATAAGGTCCATACCGTTAGACATGTATGGACCTTGTTTTATTATTCGTGGTCAAATAGACAGCTCCCAGCATTAAACACTAAAATACCTACACAAACAGCACCCATAAAAATCTCTAACATATATGTGCACCTCCTAATATCAACATATCACTTTCAAACTGATTAATTTATCAAGCTCCCTTATATCATATCAAGGAATAGAGATTTGATAAAGTATTATTAAAGATGATAAATCTTATCTTGCAAAAATTGTTTCACTTGTGGTGCTGGCAATGGTTTTGAAAAATAAAAGCCTTGAATTTCATCACAACTTTCACGTTGTAGAAAGCAAACTTGCTCTTTTGTCTCAATGCCTTCTGCAATAACCTTCATATATTAATCCTGTTTTTTCTGCCAATGGGATACATTCACCCCGAGAAATCATTCCTTTTATTGGATGACGCCAGCGGATTAGGGCTTCAAGACCAATGACACGATTTGTCTTTAAACATTTTTGGGGTTAATAATGTCGTTCAAATTGATTTTCTTTTAAAGCCTTTCGCAATTCATACTCCATCGTTAACATCTTACGAAAACTTCTTTTAAAGAATTATCGAATAAATTAAAATGGTTCGGTTGGTTACCTCCTTTTATGTTCTCATACGATCCGTCGATTTAAGTGATGCAACATCTTTTTAAAATCAAGATAATGATTAATTGTCAAGTGGTCTCTTTCGCTATATTTAAAAAGCGATAAGCATGTTTATTTCCACTCACTATTTTCCCTTCATAGTCTAAGAATATAATCGCATCAGATACATGATTAAGCATATGATCATGGATAGGTTCTAATTTATTGGACAATTGTATTCCCTCCTCTCACTTATCCAATAATAATTCTCTCTTTCGGAAAACGATAATTTCTCTTCTGTTTATTCGAATGAAACATGAAAAGTACCGTCACAATGCCGACTCTACCGATAAACATTAGAATCATTAATATGATTTTACTAATTGTTGTTAAATCCCCAGTAATACCTAAACTTAACCCGACTGTACCGAAAGCGGAAGTGATCTCAAAAAAGAGCTCTGTCACATGAAAAGGTTCAATAACGACAAGGACAATTAAAGTAATATATACAATCATAACGGCAAGTAATGTGACAATGACGGCTTTAACAAGATCTTGGCGATGAATTTCTCTTCCAAAAAGATGAATATCATTTTCCCCTCTTGCATATGTCGCGATAAAAATAATCACTAATGCAAATGTTGTCGTTCTAATCCCACCTCCAGCGCTACTAGGCGATGCACCGATAAACATTAAAAACGACATAAATAGGTGGTTTGCTTCTGTCAATTGACTAACATCCATCGTACTTAACCCTGCTGATCTTGTTGTAACAGATTGAAAGAACGCATAAAAAAATGTTTCATGCCATGACTTTCCTGCAAAGAAATGCGTTACATCAAATAAATAAATGAAAATTGTCCCTACGATAATAAGAATAAAAAAAGTTATGGTTGTTAATTTGGTAAACAAACTAAACCGAAAAAATTGGCGTTTTTGTTTTTTTGCGAAAAGATATTCTTTTACTTCTATTAAAACCGGAAAACCTATTGCTCCGAGTATGATTAAAATAATCGTATGAAATTGAAAGAAATAGTCATGACGATAAGGAATGAGTGAATCACCTGTGATATCAAATCCACCATTAGAGATTGCACTTATTGTACTAAAAAAACCATGTAAAAAAGCTTCTTGAACAGGAAAATACTTAAGATAATATATACCTAAGATAACAAAGCTTATGAATTCAATTACAAATAAGACAAGGAAAATTTGTTTAACAAGACGAACCATACCAGCTAATTGTGTTTGATTTTGATCCGCCATGATAAGTCGTCTTTCACGAAAACCAATTTTCTTCCCTAAAATTAACCAAATAAACGTTCCTAATGCCATAATTCCTACAGCACCAAGTTGTAATATAAGTGCAAGTAAAATATAGCCTACTACATTAAATGTTTCTGCAATAGATATAGGTGTTAAACCTGTAACACTAATGGCACTTACCGCTACAAAAAGTATATCAATAAAAGCCGGATTCATTCCTTCTCTATATGCAAATGGAAGAGATAATAATAAAGTCGATAAAATAATAGCTAACAAATAAAATAGTAAGATGATTTGAAATGGTGATAATTTATTCATCCATCTGACGAAAATATTTTTTGATTGAAACATATAAGTATCTCCTTCTTAATATCGGCAAAATTTGATAAATCTTTACATCACCATATTTAGTTATCATTTTCCTTTAGATGAAGTAAAGAATATAGATACTTTAAAGACTCTTTTTAAATTGTTGCAATAACTCATCACCTTTATAACCTTCTTTAATTAACCGTTCCAATGTATTTTCTACATCACTCAATCTTTCATCTACAATCGTTCCGATAAATAGAACATTCATTTTATCATCCATTTCATTCATGCCGATCATTTTTGTTGTAAATCGGGCAGGTGGATTCGTTTCCTTTGTTATTTTTACTTCTAACTGAATCGATTCCCTAGACTCAAAACGCTTAAAAAAATCTATATAATCTGAACTAACAAAGGCTTCTATTACCCAACGGTTTAATTCATCTTCTCGATTAATGATGAGACCATCAATAAGGTTTATTTTATGTCTTTTCTGTTTATCATTGACATCCTCTATAACAACCAATTTCTTTAATTTAAATGTTTTCATTTCACTCACCCCATTAAGGTTTTATTCTATTGTAACATGATGTCTACAGTATACATTGATTTGTATATAAATGTTAAAAGAATCGCCGTGTATATTTCAATAAAAATGAACAAAAATAACAGATAAGTATAACGAATGAATGTATTCGAGAATAGGTGATACAAATGCTTAAACTTAAAAGCAGCATCTTTTACTTTTTAATTATTTTTTCCTTAATTGGTTGCCAAACAAATAATCACACATTAAAAGAGCCATCTTTTACAAAAATATCAACAACAGATCACGATCAACATCTTTCTAATCAAATTAAAGAATACTTAGCATCTGATAAAAATTTATCAATGATTAATGCTGTAAACGCAGGAAAGGACGTTATTGTCACGATAGACATTCCACATATAAAGCGTTTTAAGTTGGCAACCATTCGAAAAAAGTTAGAGAAAGATATTAAAGAGGAGTTTAACTTAAATAATGTTAGAGTCTCTACAGATCAAAAAATCATAATAGAGCTCGATAAACTTGAAAATCGAATTGAACGTAGTGAAATGACTGCGGAAGAGATAAAAAGCGAAGTAGACAGAATTATAAAATTATCAAAAGAAGAAACATAGTTGAGGTGTAGAACATGACACATAAAAATAATAATAAAAAGTTTGAAAAACAGCACTATCAAAAAATACAACAAAAAAAAGAAATTAAACGTCCTGTTATTCGTAATTGCTTTAAGGCCTTTTTTGTTGGTGGATTCATTTGTCTCATTGGACAAGTAATTACAACTTTCTATATTTATTTCTTTGATTTTACAGAACAAACTGCCGGAAATCCAACTGTCGCTACAATCATCTTTTTTACAATGCTCCTGACTGGCTTTGGCTTATATGATAAGCTCGGTCAATTTGCAGGGGCAGGATCTAGCGTTCCTGTTACTGGCTTTGGTAATGCTGTTATCTCTACTGCTATTGAACATCGAACAGAAGGATTTATTTTAGGTGTCGGAAGTAATATGTTTAAACTCGCTGGACCTGTAATCGTATATGGCGTGTTTTCAGCTTTTTTGATTGCCATTATAAAAACGTTATTTATGAAATGGATGGGATAATGTATGCTTTTAGGAAAAAGGACTTGGATGTTTACAAATAAACCTGTTATTATTTCAACTGGCACGGTTGGAGGACCGATGGAAGCAAAAGGAAAGATTGCCGATTCTTTTGATTTACTACATGATGATCAATGGTTAGAACAAGCTTCATTTGAAAAAGCTCAACAACTTTTATTAGAACAAGCAATAGATATTACGATTAATAAAAGCCCCATTGAAGAAGAACAAGTAGAGTTTTTTTTAGGTGGCGATTTAATTAACCAAATTACACCGACAACCTTAGCTCTAAATTCTAAAGATCTAGGTTATTTTGGATTATTTAATGCATGTGCCACATCTACAGAGGGATTAGCATTAGCTGCTCTTATGGTTAATAATCAGGCTGCAAACTATGTGATTACTGGAACAGCAAGTCATAATGCAGCGACTGAAAGACAATATCGTTATCCAACTGAATACGGAAGCCAAAAACCCCCTACAGCTCAATGGACGGTAACTGGTGCCGGTTGTGCATTAATTGCTCAAGAGGGCACAGGGCCTGTCATAACTTCAGCAACCATTGGGAAAGTCATTGATATGGGATTGACAGATCCATTTAATATGGGAGGAGCTATGGCTCCAGCAGCTGTTGATACAATTATGACCCATTTAAAAGAACGAAATTTATCACCATCATACTATGATCTTATTATTACTGGTGATCTTGGAAAAGTCGGTCGTGAAAGCTCGCTCGAACTACTAAATCAAAAAGGCATTCATATACGTAAAGAGCAATATGTCGATTGTGGTCTATCTATTTATAAAAGAGAACAACCTATATTAGCAGGAGCCAGTGGGACAGCTGCTTCTGCTGTTGCAATTTACGGATATTATCTTGATCAAATTAAAAAAGGAAAGATTAAAAAAATCCTGGCCGTCGCAACTGGATCATTACACTCTCCGTTAACTGTTCAACAAAAAAATTCAATCCCTTGTATTGCTCATGCAGTCGCCATTGAAGCAGGAAGTGACAAATTATGATATTCTTATGGGCATTTCTTGTTGGAGGATTCATTTGTGTAATCGGTCAAATTTTAATGGACGTTTTTAAATTGACACCTGCACACACATTAACCTCTTTAGTTGTACTCGGAGCAGTGATGGATGGCTTTAATCTATATGAACCATTAATTGATTTTGCTGGTGCAGGCGCAACTGTTCCTATTACAAGTTTTGGAAACTCACTCGTTCATGGGGCAATGGCAGAAGCCGAAAAACACGGGCTCATCGGCGTTGTAACGGGAATGTTTGAAGTAACAAGTTCAGGGATTTCAGCAGCTATTATTTTCGGTGTCATCGGAGCACTTCTATTTAAACCAAAGGGATAACCTGATTTAAAGGTTATCCCTTTTGTGTTATTCACTTATTGCCAGAAATTGTTCTAAATCTTGTACACATAAATCGATGGCTTTTTCCCAAAAAACTGGCTGCGTCAAATCGACTTGTAAATGTTTGAGCGCTAAATCTTCTACATTCATACGACCTGTATCACGTAGTAATTGTATATAACTCATCTCAAAATCATCTCCCTTTTCTTTAGACTCGGCATATATGCCGAGACTAAAGAGATAACCAAATGTATATGGGAAATTATAAAATGGCGTTCCCGTTATATGGAAATGAAGTTTTGATGCCCAAAATGTTGGATCATACTCTTCCAAAGCATGACAATAAGCTTCTTTTTGAGTCTCAAGCATGAGTTCATTTAACCTTGATATAGGTACAAATCCTTGCATTCTTTCTTCATAGAAGCGCTTCTCGAATAAGAAGCGGGCGTGAATATTCATGAAAAAAGCAATCGTACGTTGTAATTTATCTTCTAATAAGAAAAGTTTCTCTTTTTTTGTATTCGCATTTTCTACTGCGGCATCAGCTACAATCATTTCGGCTAAAGTTGACGCCGTTTCCGCAACATTCATCGCATAACGTTGATTCATTGCAGGTAAGTCATTCATCACATGTTGATGGAAGGCATGACCTAATTCATGTGCTAACGTAGCTACATTTGACATTGAACCTGAATACGTCATAAATATACGCGTTTGTTTACTTTCTGGAAAACTTGTACAAAATCCGCCCGGTCGCTTTCCTGGTCTGTCTTCTGCTTCAATCCAACGCTTTTCAAAAGCCTGTTTAGCAAAATCAGCCATTTGCGGACTAAAGTTTCGAAAATGCTTCATTATAAATTCGGCACCTTCTGTAAACGTAAATGTTTGATTCGTTTCAGCTATAGGAGCAGCTAAATCATAAAAGCTCAGTTTCTTCACACCAAGTAATGAAGCTTTCTTTTCAAAGTACGTCACAAATACTTGCTTTTTATTCGTAATCGCTGTCCACATCGCATCTAATGTTGCCTTTTTCATTCGATTTATCATAAGTGGCTCTTTTAGAATATGATTCCATTGACGATGTTTATAAACTTGCAGTCGAAAGCCAGCTAAATGATTTAACGTATGACCAATTAAATCCGAATTTTTCTCCCATTCTTGTTGTAATGTACGGAAAGCATTCTGACGGATCTTTCGGTTAGAATGGGACAATAAATTTGTCGCTTGACCTACTGATAGGTGAGTCTTCTTACCGTCAGTTTTAAATGGAATAATCATTTTTCCTACAATTGTTTGGTACATATGATTCCATGCATGATAACCGTCTACAGCTAAATCATTTAATAATATTTCTTCTGACGATGGTAAACTGTTCTCTGCTATTAAACGTCTCTCATTTAAATAAAATGAGATCTCTTTTAAATGAGGGTGCTTTATTAAAGCTGACCATCTATTCTCATCAATTTCATTTAATTTCTGTTGCCAAATCGTTTGTATACCGTCCATTTTAGCTTGTAATTCACTACGTTTCGTTAAAAGCAAAGATGCCTTTTTATCATTTACATTTTGTGCGCTTAAACAACTAATAAAAGCAGATGCTTCACGCATCCTTTTCATCAATGGATCCATTAATTTAACAAGTTTCACCAATTCATCTTCTAATAATATTGGGTCATTTACAGGATCAAATTTATTTACTTTATTACTAAGAAACATCATGTCTGTCTCAATCTCTTGTATAAACTTTTGAAAAGTTTCAGAATCACTCCCACCCGGAAAAATTACATCTAGATCCCATGTCGGATCATATTTTTCTCCTGTCAATTTCTTCACCTCTTTTTTCATTGGTTATCTTTATTATAACGCTTACATCACATTAATAGTATCATCCGCTCTTTTTATAAATAATTTACTTGACATTACTTGTTTATCATTATATACTTACTTATGAAAAGTAAGTCAAGTACAATATATAAGGAGTGGGATGACGATGAGTCTTTCAACATGGAAAGTAGATACAGCACATAGTTTATTAGAGTTTTCTATCCGTCACATGATGATTTCACGTGTTAAAGGAGTATTTAATGACTTTGACGCGACAATCGAGGCAAATCCTGAGGACCTAACAAATGCTAAGATTGAATTTTCCATCGATATTAATAGTATTGATACACGCAATAAGGATCGTGATGATCATTTACGCTCACCAGATTTTTTTGATGCTGAAACATATCCGAAAATGACTTTCACAGCGACATCTATTAAGAAGACTGGTGAGAATCAATACGATATTACTGGTGATATGACAATTCGTGATCAAACAAAGCCAGTTACATTTGACATCACCTTTGAAGGTAAAACAAAGGACCCTTGGGGAAATGAAGTGGCTGGTTTTAGCGGGTCAACAACAATTAATAGAAAAGAATTTGGTCTTACATGGAACAGCGCACTTGAAACAGGTGGAGTCATGGTTGGAGAAGATGTAAAAATTAATATCGAAATAGAAGCACATAAACAAGCGGAATAACAATCGATTATTAAAGCAGGGCAACTTAACCCTGCTTTTTATTTATGATGAAGTTGAGTATATTTGAATTCGCAATTTTCCATTTGTAGCCTGTGCCCGAATTAATATAGGGTGTCTATACTTGTTTTTAAAAACAAAATCCGGCCCCCACCAACTAACCATAGCGTCTTGCCCAGGTGGTACATACGGCACTTCTCGACTATGTGAATAACGCTCAATGATTTCAATACCTTTTAAATTTACAGCGTTAAATAAAGTTGAAGACACTTGACAAATCCCTCCACCTATACCTTCAGATAATTCGCCCTTCACAATGACAGGTGCTTTTTTATAACCACGCTCTTTCGTTCGTTCTCCTACAATTTCATTAAAGGAGAATTCTTCGTCTGGAAATAACACATAGTTATTAATGGCATTTGTTGCTAATTCGATATTATGTGTCCTTTCTTTATGACCTACATCGTAGTAAGTCACGTAGCTAGTGAGCTCTTTTTCACTTATTTCTGCTAAAAGCTCTTCATCCACTCTAGGAAATACTGTCTTCATAGGTATATTAATCTGTGCTTCTTCCTTTGAATAGAAGTGTTTCTTAAACGTCGATATAAACCGATCAATGTCTAACGTTTGTCCATTAGTCCCTGGCATAATTATATTATTCTCATTAAAATAGGCATTTTTAGCTTCTTTAGTCACCTGTTCTTGAACTCGACTGATGACCTGTTTTAATAACGCCATATCTATAAAATATCCACTCGTTTCAAGTGTAAACCGATCATAAATGAGTGTTTCATGAACCAATCCTTTATCGTCTCTGATGACTAATGATTGTGCTTTAATCAAATGTGGAAGAGAGAAAGTAATCAATAGAAATAATAACATCTTTTTCATCTCAGTCATCCTTTATCATTTATCATAATATACTTAGTATCCTTCTTATATAAAATTACATACAAAAAAAACCGCCTCAATTAAACAAGGCGGTTTTTCATAATATATTAGCGAAAATCTCTTGTATCTTCAATTTTTCTACTTACAAACATATATCCAGCAATTGTTGCTACACCAAGTAATAAATAGAAAGATCCTCTTTTCATGTTTATTCCTCCCTTTTTGGGCCTTTTCTTTATCATGTTTTAATTAAAATGGACGTATTTTTCCTTTTTTCAAGAACATGTTTAATCCACCAATTAAAAATAAAGCACGGTTATCAACTACTTTTTTCATTGTAGCTGCAGGCTTTCCGGATAATTTTGTTCCATCTAAAATAGTCGCAATACCGTCAGTTACACCTAGAGAAGCAACTGTTCCTTTATTGTCAAAAACAAAGTTTTCTAATGGCGCATTTTTTAGTAAAGCCACGACGTTATTTGCACATGTTTCTGCATGTTGCATAGCCGCTTGAGCAGTTGGTGGGAATGGACGACCTGTTTTTTCATCCATGACCCAAGCACAATCACCGATAACGAAAATATTCTCTTCTCCTGGTGCACGTAAATCACCGTCTACAGTCACTTTTCCACGTGTAATTTCAAATCCAGATTCAGCTAAAACTGGGCTACCAGTTACACCACCAGTCCAAACAATCGTTCCCGCTTTAATTAACTCATTATCTTCTCCAACAATAAAGCCTTCTTCTGTACATTCATTAATTTTAGTACCTAAGCGGAACTCGATACCACGCTGCTCTAACGAATGAATTGCGTAGTCGACTAAATCTTTGTCGAACATTGGTAAAATAGACGGTGCAGCCTCAACGTTGATAACACGTACATTGCGTCGCTCTATATCATATTTTTTACATAGTTGTGGAACTTTTTCTGCTAATTCTCCAACAAATTCAATGCCAGTAAATCCTGCTCCACCGACAAGAATCGTTAAATCATCTGTGTTCTTTTCCTCACTGTTTTTATACTTAACAAATTGATATTCAATATGTTCACGAATTAATTGTGCGGAATCGATATCTTGGATGAACATAGCATGCTCGTCCATTCCTTTAATACCAAATGTATTTGTCACAAATCCTAATGAAATAACGAGATAATCATATGTTAATTCACTATTTTCTAGAATAACTGTTTGATTATCTTTATCGACTTTCACAACTGTATCGTAAATTAAACGGACTCTATTTGGATTAATGACATCACTTATAATTGTACGCGCTTGGTTGTGATTAATAGTACCAGCAGCTACTTCATGCAACCACGTTGTTTGATAATGATAATTATGCTTGTTCACTAAAACAATCTCAGCTTCTTCTGGACTTAGTTTTTGAGTTAATCTTTTTGTTGTCATCATACCAGCGTAACCAGCACCTAAAATGACTATTTTCGGCTTACTCATGAAAAAATCCACCTTCCTTTGATGAAGCAATACATTGTCCCTGCTCGCTACATCATTTAATTAATATCATTTTTACATTAAAAACCTATCTTTTATAATATCAAATTTTTAGTAAAATCGCTAATTATATTGTTTACTTTTTCACAAAGTTTTTTTCCTGTTTAATTTGAATATTCGACTGTAAGTTTATGGCTTTTATTTATTCAATTCATTAGCGACAACAGATTATTTAATTTTCTATTATTTGGCCCAACCTCTTTCTCTTATTGGTTAATTTCATTTTCTCATTGATCATTAGATAAAAGTTTGAATTCGATCACGTTTTTAAATGACTCGTGGCTATCGCTTTCATTTTTTAGTCCCTTCATAGCGCTCACATTTGAACGGAAGTGAAACTACCTATTTTCCGCTTAATAAACACTCTAGATAACAACAAGAATAATGATAATATGAAACCCTTTATAAGTAATAACTTTTATTCATTTATTTTAGGCTCTATTATCAATATGACTCTTTTCTTTTTATTGTATACAATGCTACCTATTATTTTCAAATATTTTCCAATGTACGGTATCATTTATTATTTTTATCTAATCAGATCATTTTATTCGATATTATTGCATCACATAATAAAAATAAATCATCGAACAATGATTAAATAGTTCCTAATTTATACGTTTTATGATATAGTTATAAACAGTTCAAACGGTTACCTTTAATTCAGTCCTGTGAGACTGGCAAGGTGAAAAAGTAGATATGTCATTCAATTCTACAATGGATGAATCTATTTACTCATCTAAACACAGATCCCTTGCCAATTGGTAAGGGTTTTTTTATGGCAAAAAGTGGTAACCATTGAGCATAATTCATCATAAAGGAGTCCATCAAATGACAAACTACAAAGAAATTCAAGTAGATGAACGACCACCACTTTTACAGAGTATACCACTTAGTTTACAACATTTATTTGCAATGTTTGGATCAACCGTCCTTGTTCCAGTATTATTCGGTATTAATCCCGCAACTGTACTGTTAATGAACGGGATTGGAACATTAATTTATCTTGCAATTACAAAGGGAAAGATTCCAGCATATTTAGGATCAAGTTTTGCCTTTTTATCTCCTGTTTTCGTTGTACTCGGGCATTATTCAGGTATTGAAGGTTACAGCTATGCTCTTGGGGGCTTTCTTGTTGTTGGAATCGTTTTGACCATTGTTGGTTTATTCATTAAGTTTGCCGGAACAAAATGGATTGACATCTTGTTCCCACCAGCAGCTATGGGTGCGATTGTCGCAGTCATTGGATTAGAACTTGTACCAGTTGCTGCAAATATGGCAGGATGGATTGCTCCACCAGATATAAATCCCGAAGCGTGGACAATGGATTCTGATCATGCAATAGTTGCTTTACTTACTTTGGTCATTACCATCATTAGCTGGGTTACATTACGTGGTTTTTTAAAAATCATCCCTATTCTAATTGGTATTATTTCTGGATACCTTATCGCACACTTTGGATATGGAATGGTAGACTTTTCAGCCGTACGTGAAGCTAATATGTTCTCATTACCACAGTTTTATTCGATGAAAATAGACTGGTCAAGCATGATAATTATCTTACCTGCCGCTCTTGTCTTAATACCTGAACATATTGGTCATCTTCTCGTCACAAGTAATATCGTTAAGAAGGATTTAGTAAAAGATCCAGGACTTGATCGTTCGTTTATCGGTAATGGTGTATCCACTATTTTATCTAGTTTTTTCGGTTCGACACCAAATACAACTTACGGTGAAAATATTGGTGTATTAGCCATTACAAGAGTTTATTCAACATGGGTTATTGGTGGTGCAGCAGTGTTAGCGATTTTTCTCTCTTTCTTTGGGAAATTAGCGGCACTCATTTCATCGATTCCACAACCTGTTATGGGTGGCATTTCAATTCTATTGTTTGGTATCATTGCCGCGAGTGGAATTAGGATGTTAGTAGAAGCAAAAGTCGATTATAATAAAGCACAAAATCTCATACTAACATGTGTTGTACTCGTAATTGGAATCAGTGGTGCTTCTATTCGTTTAGGTTCAAGTGGAGTAGAACTAACAGGAATGGGGCTAGCAACAATCGTCGCTATTGTTCTAAGCTTATTCTTTAAAATTCTCGATTTATTGCATTTATCTAATGAATAATAAGAAGCGTTGTGGTTCATCGATGAACCACAACGCTTTTAAATATTACTCATTATAAATAGATTCAGCTTGTTTGTCTTTGACATATCCATGCTTTTTCTCTTTAACGAGGAAATACGTATACGTCAATGCCATCGCAATTACAATATAGATAAACAGAATACCTACATTTTGCCACATAAAGCTGTAGTCCCCACTAGAAACAACAGCCTTAAATGCCTGAACACTATATGTCATTGGCAATAAGGAGTTGATTGGATGCAAGACATCCGGGATTAACTCCAATGGGAATGTTCCCGCACTTGTTGTTAATTGCAATATGAGTAGAACAATTGCAATGAATCTTCCAGGATCTCCTAATGTTGTCGATAGGAATTGCACCAATGTCATAAACACAAGACTTGTAATTATCGTTACGAGTACGAATAACGCTGTATTTTTCACTTCAAGACCTAAACCATAAAGTAAAATCGCGTCTAAAATAAGCGCTTGGATCGTACCTACTACTGCTAACATACCAAATTTACTCATGAATAATGTAAAGGCATTTTTAGGCTCAATCACTGGATCATTAAGGTTGACGACAATCGAAATGAGCAGAGCTCCTACAAATAATCCTAATGAAATGAAATATGGTGCAAATCCTGTACCATAGTTCGGCACACGATTTACTTCTTGCTTATCCATTTCAACAGGATTTCCCATCATATCGTATGTCGATTCATTTGATTCAACAGATCCAACCTCATCTGCCGCCTCACTTAGTTTATCATGTAATTCTTTCGTACCATCTTGTAATTCCGTTGTACCGTCAGCTAATTTACCAGATCCGTCAGCTAATTGATGTGAAGCATCATTAAATTGTGTTGAACCATCTAATAATTGATTCATGCCATTAGATAGCTCGTTTGCACCTGAAGACAGTTTCCCAGCTCCACTATTTGCTTCAGACATTTTACCAGTAAACTGCTCCATACCTGATACGTATTGTTGCTGACCATTTGCTAATTGCTGTGAACCATCTTTTAAATCTTTCGTTCCTTTTGCTAACTGATTCACACCACCTGATAAAAGTTGCTGACCATCGTTAATCGCTGTTAAACCACCGTTTAATTGATTAAAGACAGGATCCACTGCCTTAGCGATTTCTTTTTCTAATCCATTTGTTGCTCCGCCCAGCTTATCATTGACAGCTGTTTTATATTGATTAAAACCATCACTTATTGTCGGCTTCATTTCCTTTACTGTCATGTCAACAGCTTGATTTACACCACTTTCAATGCCAGGTTCCATTTTCTCAGGTAAATTTTCACTTAAACCTTCTTTAATTTTTGGTTCCATATTTGCTTTTAATTGACCAGCTAATTGTTCCTTTGTTGGCATATTGTTATTTAGTTGAGCTAACATAATTGATTTTTGTTTCTCGTTAATCACACCATTTTTTTCCATTGCTTCAAAAAACTTTTCCATTTGTCCAGCTTGTTCAGCAACAATCTTCTCAGCTATTTCTTGTGATAATTGCGTTGATAACTCTTTTGATATACCTTCCGACAATTCCTTCGCAAGACCTTGAGTGAGACCTTCTGCTAGTTCTGGAGCCATTTTATTTTTTAGACCATTTTCTACTCCTGAAACAATCCCGCTTTCTAGTTCATTTAATCCTTCCATCATGGCCTTTGAGCTTGCTTCAATTTGATTGCCAATTTGGTCAGCCATTTGTTTTGGCAATTGCTGTTGAAATTGTGTTAAGCCTTGTTGAACTTTATTTGTTCCAGAGATAAGTTCAGGAATGTTTTTGTTTAACTTATTCACACCTGCATAAGCTTCATTCATTCCATTGGCCAACGCTTGAGAACCAGCTTTAACATCCTTTGATGCGTTTAATAATTGACCACTTGCATTTGTTAACTGACCCATTCCATCAACTAGTTCGTTAGAGCCTTTCGCTAAGTCTTTGGAGCCATTTGTGGCGGTTTGTACGCCTTCTTCAAATTCAATTGATTTTTCAGCTAGCTTCACTAAATTATCCTTTAAATCTTTGGAACCATCTTTTAATTTTATAGCTCCATCATCTAATTCGCCACTGCCATCGCTAGCTTTTTCAAATCCATCGGCTATATCTTTTAACTTATCGAACATCGTTTCAGCATAAGTTTTAGATACTTCCGCCGCAATTTCACTTTTTATTTCTTTTACCGCCGACTCACCAATCTGTGATGAGAGAAAGTTAAAACTTTCATTCGGAATGTACTTTAATTCTAGTTTCTTCGGATGGTCATCTAATAACGTTGTTGCATTTTTTGAAAAATCAGCTGGTATTTCAACGAGCATATAATATTTTTGATCTTTAAGATCACGATATCCTTGCTCTTTTGATACAATATCAAAATTTAATTCTTCAAGGTCATTTAAATTGTCGACGAGCTCATTACCGATTTCCAAATATTCCCCTTCGAATTCGGCTCCCTCATCTTCATTAATTAAAGCAATTGGTAAATCAGCCGTATGATCATAAGGATCCCAAAACGCCCATAAAAACATACCAGCATACATTAATGGTACAAAAAGCACAGCCGTTATTGAAATAAGTAATTTTTTATTTTTAAAGACATTTTTCCATTCCGAGATAAACAACGATCTCCTCATATATCCAAACCCCTTCTTGACAGTTGACCAAAATAGCCACTTAGTCAATTTTGTCGAAAAAAATATATAATTCCCTCATTAAACCAACAAATCCTTAATGACTATTATATTCATTTAGTCATTTCGCTGCAAAATAGACTGGATTATCATTTAGACAATCCATTCATTAAATACAACTGAAAAAACTGTGAAATTTCTTTTTTCTCTAAAGGTTTACGCGTCTTTTCCCAATCAAAGATAAGTGCCACGTATAGCTTTAAAATAACAAAAGCAGTTAATTCAGGGTCACATTCTTTGATTTCGCCGGATTCAATGGCACTGTTTATTATACCTTTCATGTAATTAACGATTGCATCTTCAAGCCTTTGTACTACTTCTGCTACTGCAGGTGTCCCCATTTCTTTTTCTTCTTGAAGTAATTTAATCATTAATTGGTGCTCTGTACGAAATTCCAGCAACGTATAAAGCACTCGATCAGCATTAATAAAGAAAGGTTGAGAATCATCAATGACTTCTTCAGCTGCTGCCTTCATTTCTTTAATCAAAGATGACACAATTTCATGAAAAAGTTCTTCTTTATTTTTATAAAATGTGTATATTGTTCCCTTTCCAACATTGGCTAAACGAGCTACTTGATCCATTGTCGTCGCTTTATATCCAAATGATGAGAATGATTTTGTTGCTGCATCTATGATGAGCTGTTTTCTATCAATATCCAACGATACACTTCCGCCCCTTTTTGACAAAATGACTAAAATGGTTTTTTGGTCATTAGATACAGGATTATAATAACACAGATGTTTTTACTATGCAAGTGTTTTTTAATATTTATATGTCAATATTTTTTAGATGTCTAATTAATATATTTAATATATCTTCCTCTACTCTTTTACCATCCTCTTCATCTAAAAGATTATTTAATAAAATAGAAAATAAATACAAATTATTATTTACCGGTAAATAGCCAGATAATGAACTCACACAATTTAGTGTCCCGGTTTTTGCAATAATTTGTGCTGAAAAATTTCGATCTATTAATGTGCCAACTTCCATTCGATCTCGTTTACCTGATACAGGTAGTGATTCTAAAAACGTTGTAAACCATGGTTTAGACTGAACATTAAACAATAAGTGAATAAGTTCATTTGCTGGAATACTTGTAATATGAGATATCCCGGATCCATCTTTTATTATACATGTGTTCGTATTTACTCCTAATAATTGTACTTCTCTTTTTAAAACTTCTAACCCTTTCTCCCAAGAGCCGTGGTGATGAACAACTTTCCCCATTTCTTTTACAAACATTTCTCCTAAACCATTATTACTTAACTTCATAAAAGGAATAAGTAACTTTTTCAATGGTGGTGATAGCTTTTGATACAATAACTGAGCTGTTTCAGGCGTTTTATCTCTTCTCATTTGACCTGTCCATTTAATACCATGCTTAAACAGTGTTTCTTGAAATAGTTTTAACGTATAATAACTAGGTTCCCAAACAGCTATCCATTCATGTCGTGGTTCACTATCAATATATACTTTCCCTTTAATAATGATCGTATTACTTCCGTGTTTTCTTTCAATAATTAAATCATCTTCTTCAACTGTTTCATCAGTCGTTACTGCTTGGTTAATAACTTTTACATAATTCGTATGTGGATAAAGCGTTAGAAACGGACGATCTCCAATGCACTCTCCGGCTTTAATTGTCAGTTTTACAGAACCTGTGTCATAATCAGCTGTCGGCGATACAGTTAATGCTGAAATTTGTGAACCGTAATACCATTGTTCATCGCTCCAAATCATATCCGTTGATAATCGTATTTCGTCATACCATGTATCGTCTGCTATTATATGACCAAAAATTTTCTTGATACCTTTATCTTTTAATTGAAGGACAAATTGATCAAGATCAGTTGGTAATATTGTCGGGTCACCTTGCCCCTGTAAATAAATATTTCCATACAATGTATCATGATGAACATCACCATCAGTTAACATCTTTGTTTTAAAAACATAATCCTCACCTAGTACTTCAAGTGCACTAGCAGCTGTTAATAACTTCATATTTGATGCTGGTTGGAGACGTATATTTCCCATATGTTCATACAGAATTTCTCCTGTTTGTCCCAAAGCAATACTTATTCCAGCTAATGCACCAGACATTTTTTCCTCTGTTTCTAGATAATGCTCTAATTCTTCGATTAGTTTCTCCATTTTTTCTTTACTAACATTAACCGTCTTGTTTGTCATCTTTCTTCCTCCCTCGTAACCACATTATACCACTCTTTAAAGTATTCAATAAATACATTATATAAGTTTTTTAAATAATATTTTCATTTATTGAAACTTATTGTATAGTTAATACGTAAATATAAATAGAGGAAGGAGTGATGCTTTTGACATTATTTGGTTACCCTGTTGAACATATTTACCTATGGTTGCTTGTCATTAATGGGATACTGATTATTTTATATCTATTTTTTGGAGATGTAATAGAAGCCATTGATGAAACAACTTTTATAAAACCTGTGCTTATTTTAGCTTGGATTATTTTCTTTTCCGCTTCTGGACTTATATTTGAAAAATTATCTTTCATATCTAGTGTATTTGGAATGATTATCTCAGCAATCGTTGCTTTTCTGTTAACAGTACTTCTCAATGTTTTTGTATTCATTCCTCTAGCAAATGCTGAGCATTCACTCAGTTATACAGAAGAATCATTAATAGGCAGGGTTGGTCGGATTATTATTTCTATCCCAGAAGATGGATTTGGAGAAATATTTATTGAAAGTAAAAGTGGCATGATTACAAAACCAGCAACAAGTATAGAAAATATCCCTATATCTGAAGGGGAAGAAGTCCTTGTATTAAAAATTGAAAAGGGCGTTTTATATGTCGTTCCATATGAATATGAATGAACTAATCATTAATTTTTCTATACAGACTATAAAATAGGAGGCAATAAAATGTTTGATAGCGTATGGTTAGTGATAGGAATTGTTATCTTTTTACTCATTGCTTTAATTGCTGTATTTATTTCAAAGTATCGCACTGCTGGTCCTGATGAAGCTCTCATTGTTACAGGGAATTATCTAGGTGGTAAAAATGTACATAAAGATGAAGCAGGCAACAAAATAAAAATTATTCGTGGTGGTGGTACATTCGTCTTACCTGTCTTTCAACAAGCAGCTCCACTTAGCCTATTATCTAGTAAGCTCGATATATCATCACCTGAAGTGTATACAGAGCAAGGTGTTCCAGTCATGGCTGATGGAACGGCTATCATTAAAATTGGTAGTTCAATCGAGGAAATTGCAACAGCAGCTGAGCAATTTTTAGGAAAACCGAAAGAAGAAAGGGAAAATGAAGCACGTGAAGTATTAGAAGGACATCTTCGTTCCATTCTTGGTTCGATGACCGTTGAAGAAATTTATAAAAACAGAGAAAAGTTTTCTCAAGAAGTCCAACGGGTTGCATCACAAGATTTAGCCAAAATGGGACTTGTCATTGTATCATTTACAATTAAAGATGTGCAAGATAAGAATGGATACTTAGACTCTCTTGGTAAACCACGTATTGCGCAGGTGAAGCGTGATGCTGACATTGCAACAGCTGAGGCGGAAAAGGAAACACGAATTAAACAAGCTGAAGCAGCAAAAGATGCAAAAAAAGCTGAGTTAGAGCGAGCGACTGAAATTGCAGAAGCTGAAAAAGAAAACCAATTAAAAACGGCTGAATATCGCCGTGAACAAGATAAGGCAAAAGCTCGTGCTGATATGGCCTATGACCTAGAGGCAGCTCGTGCCCAACAAGAAGTCACCGAACATCAAATGCAAATACAGATTATTGAACGTCAAAAACAAATCGAATTAGAAGAAAAAGAAATTCTTCGTCGTGAAAAACAATATGATTCTGAAGTTAAGAAAAAGGCTGATGCTGATCGCTATGCTGTTGAACAATCTGCAATGGCTGAAAAAGCAAGACAAATTGCAGAAGCAGATGCAAATAAATATCGCATTGAAGCCCAAGCAAAAGCTGAAGCTGAAAAAATTCGTATCGATGGTATTGCAAAAGCCGATGCTGAAAGGGCACAAGGAGAATCAGAAGCCGACATTATTCGTTTAAAAGGTTTAGCTGAAGCTGAAGCAAAACGTAAAATAGCAGAAGCTTTTGAGCAATATGGTCAAGCCGCTGTATTAGATATGATGCTTAAAATGCTTCCAGAATATGCAAAGCAAGTCGCTAGCCCTCTTTCTAATATTGATAAAATTACTGTTGTTGATACGGGTAGTAGTGATTCACAAGGTGGTGCCAATAAAGTCTCAAGTTATGCGACAAATTTAATGGCAACATTACAGGAATCCTTAAAAGCATCCTCAGGTATCGATGTGAAGGAATTATTGGAGAACATCTCTGGAAAAAACAGAATCGAATCATTAGCTGAATTATCAGATGATATATCATTTTCCAGCGACGATGTTACAAAAGAACTTGCATCTGACATAGATGAAAAAGATAAATAATGAGTGTGGGACATTGTCTTGTCCTACACACTCATTATAAAAATGACTTAATTCCGAATTTTAAATCTTAATGATTGAAAACGCATACATATTTATTTACTATTAGTAATAACAACTTGGATAATCACATTTGTCAGATTCGTTTTTAAAAGGAGGATGAGAAATGGAGTTATCTGGAATTCATCAAGTAGTTAAAAATAGTCAATTAATTTATCCTGATGAAGAAAAAGCACGTGCAACAAATATCGGAAGTATAAAGGCATTCGAAAAGTTATTAAAAGAATCACAAAAAGACCCTGTACAGTTTTGGAATAATGTGGCGAAAGAGTTAGAATGGTATGAACCGTGGACAAAGACGATGTCTGGTCAATTGCCTGATTTCCGTTTCTTTGAAAATGGAATTAGTAATCCGTGCGTCAATCTACTTGATCGTCATATAAACAATGGTGCAGGCAATCGAACAGCACTCATATGGGAAGGTGAAAATGGTGAAACATCATTTTATACCTACAATATGCTTCTCGCTGAAGTTAGTCGGTTTGCAAATGTATTAAAGTCATACGGTGTTACAAAAGGAGATAGTGTCGCGATTTATTTACCAAATTTAGCCGAAGCTTTTATAGCCATTTTAGCGTGCTTCCGAATCGGTGCTGTTTACAATGCTATTTTTTCTGGCTTTTCGCAAAAATCTTTAAAAGACCGACTAGTCAGTTTTGAACCAAAAGTTATCATAACGGCTGATGCTAGTCAACGACGTGGTAAATTAATTCCACTAAAAGAAAAAGTTGATCAAGTCATATCAGACATACCATCTATTCAGGCGGTTATTGTCGTTAATAGAATGGGAACATCTATTAAAATGGTAGAAGGCCGTGATATATACTGGCATGAAGCAATTGCAAAAGAAAGCATACATTGTGAACCGGAAAAAATTGAAGCAAATGAACCAGGTATTGTATTCTATACGAGTGGAACGACCGGTAAACCAAAAGGTGTCGTTCATTCAGGAATGGCCTTTGTAATACAAAATTATATTTATGCTAAATATCATATGGATCATCATCAAGATGACGTTTTCTGGTGTACAGCCGATATAGGTTGGCTTACAATGCATATTTGGGGTATTGCTGGTGCATTAGCTAATGGAGTTACGACAATCATCTATGAAGGCGCACCAGACTACCCAACACAAAGTCGGTTTTATGAAATAATAGAGAAATACCGGGTGAATAAATTGTTCACTGCTCCAACTGTTCTTAGAATGTTAAAAAGTTTAGGCGACGAAATGATTGATGAACATGATCTCTCTTGCCTTGATGTTATTTCACTTGTAGGAGAGCCTTTTGATCCTGAAACATGGCATTGGACTTACAAAAAGCTAGGGAAAGAACGAATTTATATTAACAATACGTGGGGACAAACTGAAACAGCTGGTACCCCACTTGCTGGTGCAGCCTGGCTAACGCCTATGAAACCAGGTTCCGCTGGTGTAGCATTTTTAGGTGTTAATATGGATATTGTTGATGATTTAGGTGACCCTGTTAGACCTGGAACTCTAGGCAATCTTATTATTAGAACACCTTTTCCAATGCTCTGTCGTACATTGTGGAAAGAACCTGAACGTTATTATGGTTCATATTTTAGCCAAGTTGATAGGGCTTATTATGCAAGTGATCTCGCTTTAGTGGACGAAGATCAGCACTTCTGGGTTGTCGGGCGTTCCGATGATGCCTTTAATGTTGCTGGACATCGATTAAGTACAATGGAAATGGAAAGTGCTGTTCTAGAAGTACCAGGTGTTGCAGAAACAGCTGTTATTGGTGTCCCTGACGAAATTAAAGGTGAAGTTCCTCTTGTTTTTATCCGCTTAAACGAAGACGTCAACAATCTTAAAGAAATACAGGAAAAAGTAAATGAAAGTATTATAAAAGAAATTGGAAAAATAGCTCAGCCAAAAGATGTTGTTATAGTTGATGCACTACCTAAAACAGTAAGCGGTAAAATTATGCGTCGTTTACTGCAAGAAGTTGTATCTAGTGGCACTGTTAAAGGCGATATTACAGGACTAGAAAATCCAGAAGCAGTTGATCAATTAAAAGAAAAATTAAATATGAAATTAAACCAATAAAGTTGATTGCACTTTTAATCCGTGGGGTTATTCCCACGGATTTTTCGTTAAGCATGATTCACATGACATAATTTCTTTTATTTAGGATAACCTAATGAAAACATGGCACATTCATTTTATGAGGAGGAATGATGAAGTGAAAATAACATGGCATGAAGAACCATTTCACTCCGGTGAAATATATCATCTTTGGCAATATTTATATGACTTAAAATTATCTGGCGTTATATTACAAGTATATATGAATCATTCAAATGATAAGAAGTTAAAAGATTTTATAGATAATTTATTAGAGCATGGTTATGAGGAAGAACATGGAAAAATTGAATTTATATTAAAAGAAATCGGTGTTCGTCTTCCACCGGCACCTCCGGATCGTCCACATGTCGATGTTAAGGATATTCCTGCGGGCGCACGTATGAATGATGATGAAATTTCCCGACTCATACTAGATGAACTACGTCAAAAAATGATTCAATGTAGTTATTTAATTAGCCTGTTAACAAATGAATCAATTATCGAGCTTTTCGCTCATTTTCACACCCATAAAATTAATGAAATGAATAAACTAATTTTATTAATTAAAGAAAATGGCTGGTACATTCAGCCGCCTACCCATGTTAAATAGGAGTGTTATGATTGTCAGCAAAGTCAAATAAAAGTTTAATGATAGCAATCGGTTCCATTCCATTAATTATGACATTAGGAAATTCTATGCTTATACCGATATTACCCGCTATGAAAAAGCACTTAGAACTTACTCAAATGCAAGTTAGCTTAACGATTACAGTATATTCGATTGCATCAGCTATTTTCATTCCGATTCTTGGTTATTTATCTGATCGATACACACGTAAAATCATTATCATTCCTTCGTTAGTCTTATTTATCATTGGTGGATTAATATCCGGGTTTGCTGCAGCAATGTTTTCTAATGCATATGCTTGGATTATTATCGGACGCATTTTACAAGGAATCGGAGCTTCAGGTACTGCATCGATTGCTATGGCCTTAACTGGAGATTTATTTAAAGGTCAGGAACAAAGCCATGTCTTAGGTATTTTTGAAGCATCGAATGGCTTAGGAAAGGTTCTATCTCCAATACTCGGTGCTTTATTTGGACTGATTGTTTGGTATGCCGTATTTTTTGCTTTCCCTATTATGACCGTATTCTCTCTACTGCTCGTCATTTTTTTCGTTAAGGAAGAAGGCCTTCGCTATCCGCCACCGCCTTTCAAAAAGTATGTCCGTGATTTATTATCTATTTTCCATTTAGAAGGAAGATGGCTTTTTGTTACTTATATTGCTGGTGGAACATGTCTATTTACATTATATGGCATCCTATTTTATTTATCAGATATATTAGAAAGCCACTATCAAATTGAAGGCGTTATCAAAGGTCTCATCTTAGCCATTCCACTTCTTTTCATGGTTAGTACAGCTTATATGACAGGAAATAAAATCGGGAAAGATTTCCCACTAATGAAACGGCTCATGCTGGTCGGTTTTATACTTATGACTAGCGCCTATCTTCTATTAGCATTTTTTAAAAACCTTATTATTTTTGTTATTTTACTTGCTTTAAGTGGATTTGGAGTCGGCTTAAGTTTACCTTGTATTAATAGTTTAATTACCGGATCTGTTGAAAAGGAAAACCGTGGTTTTGTCACATCATTATATAGTTCTGTCCGGTTTATCGGTGTCGCTATCGGTCCTCCTATTTTTGCCCGTTTAATGGAATGGTCACATATAGGTATGTTCATTTCATTAACAGTACTTACCTTTGTTGTTACTTTGCTCATTCTATTTTTAATTAAAGTAACGGATAAAGAGCCGACGCAACACCATCCTATAAGATATACCTATTATTAGCCATCGAGAAACATCAATGGTTTCTCAATGGCTTTTTCTGTTTATCTATTCTGTAGGACTTATATAATTTTTTTTGATATGATAAGTACATCGAACGATTTACATCATAGTAAAGGAAGTGTGCATCATTTGGATCACATATTAAATGAAGATGCAGCAATTTATTTTGAACATGTATCGTATAAGAGAGATAACAACACCATTTTATCTCATATTAATGGGATGTTTCCAAAAGGAAAAATTACAGCTCTTGTTGGACCATCTGGAGCTGGTAAAACTTCGTTATTAAAACTATGTAATGGATTAAAATCACCAACTTCTGGGAACATATACATCAATAATAAAAACATTAATTCTTACGATCCTCCTTCGTTAAGACGATATGCTGGGATCGCTCTACAGCAAGCAACAATGATTGATGGAACTGTTAGGAAAAACTTAGCTTTGCCCTTAATATTACAAAATAAATCATTAACAGAAAATGAGGCGAAAGAACTTTTAAAACTCGTTGGGTTAGATACTGACATGTTGTCACGTCATGTGAATGATTTATCTGGCGGCCAAAAACAGAAATTATCCATTGCTCGCACCCTTGTTAACCGACCACATATTCTATTGCTTGATGAAATCACTTCATCACTCGACCCTATTTCTGTAGAAGAAATTGAAAAACTAATCTATACAATAAACAAAAAATATCGTACAACAATTATATGGATTACTCATGATATAAATCAAGCACGTCAAATGGGCGATTATGTATGGGTTATGATGCAGGGACAGCTAATCGAAAGTGGGTCGATATCTTTACTTGATCATCCGAAAACAGATAAAGTGGCTCAGTTTTTGAAAGGAAGATCATCATGAGTTTTACTACATTAAGTTTTGCCCTTGTATTTGTCTTGATTCCGCTAATATTATCGAAGTATTTTAAACTTGGATTAGAAAAAGATACCTTGATAGCAACCATACGATCCATCATTCAACTCTTTATTGTCGGATACTTATTAAAATTTGTATTTGATTCGGAGCAATATATATATATCATCCTCATGGTTACAATTATGATTATTGCTGCAACCCAAAATGCAAGGAAAAAGGGTAAAATGATAAGAGGAATAACATGGAAGCTTGTTCTTACATTTACTTTAATAGAGTTAATCACCCAGTTTATTTTAATTGGCTTTCAAATTACCCCACCGACAGCACAATATATTATACCACTTAGTGGAATGGTTATTGGTAACTCAATGGTTTTAGCTATATTATTTTTAAATCGCTTTACAAGTGAGATAAAATCACAACAAGATCAAACAGAACTAATATTATCACTTGGGGGAAGTCCAAAACAAGCTGTTCAAAACCAGCTCGTCCAAGCTATTCGTGCCAGTACAATTCCAACGATTGAGAGTCAGAAAACAATCGGTCTCGTACAATTACCTGGGATGATGAGTGGTCAAATTATTGCAGGAGCTGATCCGTTACAGGCAGTCTTCTTTCAATTACTCGTCTTATTTTTATTATTAACAACAGCTGTTTTTACGAGTATATTACTCGGGTTTCTCTCATACCCCACTTTATTCAATGAAAGCATGCAGTTTTTGGATGAGGAATTAAAACAATTAAGTGACTAGTTAAATAAGTAAGTCGGATAAGATGTGAAAAATCTTTTCCGACTTACTTTTTATATTTAGTAATTTACAAAAGAGACGCCTACTATAATGAGTAAAACAAAAAGTACAACGATTAAAGCAAAGCTATTATTAAATCCCCCATAACCTCCATCATAAGACATTGTTTGGCTCCTCCTTCATTATTTTTTCATAGGATGTGTTTTTCCTATATTGTTAATATATGTATCATTGTTGATTAGGGGTAGGGTTTTAGAGGAGTTTATTTGTATCATTTTTTTATCTTCCTAATTCATCCCATAAATATTCAATTTCTGCTATCTCTGCTAATATACTGCCCTTTTCTCTAGCTTCTATAAAACCATGAATGCGTACAAATATACGACTAATTAATCGCATCTCCTCTCGTTCTGAACTAAATTGAATCCTTTTTGATACCGTTTTCCATGCCTTTTTCGCCTTTATCAGATGGTCTTCTGCCTTATCCCACTGTTCATTTCGTACATCTTCTTTTAATACATGCACATGGTGTAGCACATCATCATGACCTAGAAAAGGCTTTTTTAAAAGAATCCCAGTCGTCATACTAAGTATAAATATTCCAATTAAAAAAACTGGAATAAATATAAAACCTAAACCTTTCATCATTTATCACCTACTCTAAATCATTGTAGTCACTGACATCTGTTGCTTGTGAAAGATGATCACGATAGCCATCAATATAAAATGAACCGTTTTTTTGGTAAGTAGCAAGAAAAACATCTTTGGAAGACGTAAAACCATATAATCTAATCTGGTTTTCTAACCACTCCATGTTCTTGTTGACTTGTTTTAAATTGCTCTTTAAGACACGACCATCATATATTAATTCAACATCTACTCCCTTTGATTTAGGTGGAAGATTAAGATCTTTAGGTGTAACAGGTTGATAAGGAGACTTCTTCAAAACAGAGAGTTTACCATTTGTCTCTAATATAGCAAAGGCAACTTCATTCATATCAAAAATACCTTTATCCCTTAATTGATCTGTTAAATCAGCAGCTCTGTAGCGCAGTTTTTTCATCGTGCCTTCCATGATTTGACCGTTCATAATGACAATTGCTGGTTCTCCATCAATGTATTTAGATAATTTGTGACTTTTAACTGTCACCCACTGTAGTATAAAAACAAATGATGTCCAACTAAACAGACCGACCCAATGTGGCCACGCTCGACTTGTTAAATCGGTTGTTAACGTTGCAGCAATCGAACCAATTGTTATGCCTAATATGTAATCAAAAAATGTAAGGTGACTAACTTGTTGTTTTCCAAGAGATCTCGTGAATATTAATAATGAGAAGAAAGCAACTATTGATCTGATAAAAACAACTAGAGTATCATTCATTTATTACACCCCAAGAACGACATATTTATCTTTAGAATGTGCCATTTCTAATCATTTATACACATCAATCAATACAAAGCATATATATAAGCGAAACATTAAAAAGAGGGGAATGACAAGATGACAGTTGTTCAAACTGACCAATGGCTATTACAAACGAATAGCAATCCATTACAAATCTGCCAAAAGCTAAAAACATCATTTAGTGGTTTTTCTACAGAAGATATTTATAATCTTTTAACCTCTTATGGTATGTTCAGAAAACCTATGAAAGACTGTTTAGAGTATGTAACATCATGGCGAAAACAAAACCTTTGGAACATGATTCGTAAACAATTTTCAAAGTTACGTCAAAAATGGAATGGACCGGATATACCTATCTATATCTTTCCTTCAGATCCTTTAAATAAACAATTACGCATATATCATAATGGAAAATCTGGGCTTGCATTTCGGAATCAAATTTTTTTATTTATTTCACCTAAAACAACCAAACAAGAAATCATTGCCTTATTTACCCACGAATACAACCATGTATGTCGTCTCACGCAATATAGAAAGGAAGAATCTGAATATACATTATTAGATACAATTATTCTTGAGGGATTGGCTGAGAATGGAGTTCGTGAACAATTAGGGAATGCTTATTTAGCAAATTGGACGAATAAATACCATGCCCATCAACTAAAAAGATTTTGGAAACGCATGATTTTACCAGCTATTTCGATTCCGATTCATCATCGAAAACATGACGTGTTATTATATGGATCATATTTATATCCAAAAATGTTAGGGTATGCTGTAGGATATGACGTTGTTTACCAATATTTAACAATAAATAATTTAACAGTTAAGGATATCATCCCTCTATCGTCAGAAACAATTGCTCAACTGAATGATCATTAAAATAAGAAACAGACGGATAATCTAACCGGCTGTTTCTTATTAATTATTTAAAAGAAAAAAAATGGTGGAATTAATAATAGAGTAGCAATTGAGCCAAGAGCGATTCCGATAGCAACTCCTTCTCGAAAACGTCTTCTCGGAAAATAATAGCCATATCCGAATCCTCTTCTCTGATTTAAAGGTTGCACATAAACATATCGAGAGTCAACCTCCCTTATAACTCCTCTATATTCTAATCCATCATGTGTTCGAATAAATACTGTTTTTCCGTGATATTTCTTACATAGTGAATAATAATATTGCGACATTTCTTCACCTCCAATAGATCAAACCTGTTCCATTATATGAAAGATGAAAATATGAAGAATGGATGTTATCACTAGAAGGGAAGAAGCACACCTAATTAGGCGAAATCTGGGGTAATGTCTAGGTCACATTATGCATTTAACTCATATATTATATTGTAATCGACCAGGAGGTGTTGTGAAAATGGGTAAAAATGTGGGCGGATCTGATTATGGATATGGAAAAAGCTTTGCACTAATCGTCGTACTGTTTATCCTACTTATTATCGTAGGGGCAGCTTATGTTGGGTACGGCTATTAAGATATCTAGGAGGTGAATATAATGAGTTATTATCAGTACTGTGGACATGGATATAGTGAACCGGTTTCTAAATGTAGCAATTATGGAAATGGGTTTACACTAATAGTCGTGTTATTTATTTTGCTAATTATTGTCGGTGCGACATTTTATTGCTAAATATTAAGAAACAAGGAGGAAAAGTTTTATGGGATGCTGCTGGAATTACAGTTATGGTTATAGTGCACCAGTAAGTCATTACGGATATGGAAATGGAACAAGTTTTGCATTAATCGTCGTACTATTCATCCTACTTATTATTGTAGGTGCTGCATGGTATTACTAAACAGAAAGGAAGCGACATTGCAACTATTGTCGCTTCTTTTTTACATATTTAGTATGAACCTTTTGTGTCGTTCTTTTTACAACTTTTTGAAAGCCCTTACATTTACCTTTTTTTATCTAGGCTGCATACAAATAAATTCTTATAATTAAAGTAGGATCAAATCACATAATTAAAAAGGAGGATTTAAATGATAAAGCAAAAAAGATTTTGGGTAGGTCTATTCTTAATTATTTTTATTGTTGGAGCTTGTTCGAATACAAATGACGGTAATCTAATGACAAAAGAAAATAATACTAATGAAAAAGGTGAAACAGAAGAATTGGCTTATAACCCACCTTCCCTTGATGATTTAGACCCAGATAATCCAAAAACAGATTATATTAAATATGGTGAAGAAATTTTTAATGAGACACATGTTGTGCTTGATGATTATGTAGGGAATAAATTATCATGTCAAAGCTGTCATGCTGATGGTGGACTATCTAACGCATCATCTATGGTCGGGGTGACAACACAATTTCCACAGTATAGACCACGTGAAGGTGTTGTCTTTACATTGGAAGACCGTATTAACGGATGCATGCTGCGAAGTATGAATGGTAAAAAAATTCCACAAGATAGTAAAGAGATGCGCGCCTTAGTTAGTTATTTGACGTATATTTCTGAGGGTATTGAAGTCGGAGAAGAAATTCCATGGAGAATGTTAAACACAATGGAAGAAATACCTGAACCAGATGTCGTTCGTGGTAAAGATTTATATCAGGAAAAAAACTGTCTCTCTTGTCATGCTGTTGATGGATCTGGGACAGGTGCTAATACAGGGCCGGCATTATGGGGTGATAACTCATTTAATGATGGTGCTGGTTTAGCTCGGATGGTTAAAATGGCTGGCTACTTAAAGAACAATATGCCACCAGGTGATGAATATGAATTATCAGATCAAGAAGCAGCTGATTTAGCCGCATTCATTTTATCTCATGAACGACCTGAATGGAAAGGACATGAAAAAGATTGGCCCAAAGGAGGACGTCCAACTGATATAATAACGAAAGACCGACGGGAAAAAATTCGTGAAGGAACGTTCGATTGGTCTGAAATAGAAAATATTATTCCGGCGGAAAATAATGATTAAAACAAAGCCTATCCTCCTAATTAGGGATAGGCTTCATTTTTAAAATTGATTTTGTTGAGGTGTGGATGGTGTTGATATGCTTGCCAATGCAGCTCCAGCTTTCTGATCGTGCTCCTGATGCACAGCGAGGTCACCTAAAGAAACAACACCAACAAGTTGCTGATTTTCCAAGATAGGGAGTCGCCTAATTTGTTGCTTGGCCATTAATTGTGCAGCCTCTTCTATTCCCATATCAGGAGTCGCACTGACTATATTATTTGTCGACATAACATCCTTCACAAACGTATGTGGCTTATCGCCAGCTGCTGTAGAACGAAGTGTAATATCACGGTCTGTAATGATTCCTTGTAAATTTCCAGATTCATCAACAACCGGAATTGAACCAATATTATATTGACTCATTAATGAAGCGGCTTCCTGAATTGTTTGGGCACCATTAACTGTCACAACATCTGATGTCATAATATCTCGTAATTGATGTGTCATAACATAACCTCCCTTTCATTCAATAGGTTTGACTAATTCCATCTTAATATGAAAGGTAGATTTTTCATATAACTGTTAATCCAAACAACTCGTATCTTTTTGTGTTACTTTCGTCATGACAAATAATAATAGTCCACACATAAACATAACGAGTGCACTAAAAATAAATGGCATACCGAGATATTGGGAAACTATACCCGAACATGTTGATCCCGCCACAACACCCAAAGAGAAGAACGCATAGAAGACGCCATAAGCTTTTCCACGATTACTCTCTGTCGTAGCATCTGCTACCATTCGATTCATAGATGGAAATATCAGGGCAAATCCAAATCCATAAACAATCATTGCTATAAAACCTACCCAAAAATTGCTCATATAATTAACGACCACTAGTGAGGCACTTATTAAACCAATACCTGTTAAAACTAAGACAACAGGTGAAAATCGATCATATATACGATTAATTGGCGTCAGAAAGACAATTAATGCTGTTATTCCAAACGTGCTTAACAACATACCCGTTACTGCTGAACTTAAAGATATGTCCTCAACTTTAAGCGGGAGAGCAAATGCCAACGTTCCATTACTAACCATCAAGGCGAAAGCTGCTAAAGAAGCTTGCATAATAAAAGGATTTTTTAGTATTGGAAAAAATTTCCTTAACGATGCTTTTCCTCTATCTGTCTTAGTATACGTATCTTTAACATATTTAATGATTAAAACAGACGTCACCACAAATAAAATCGAAACAAATATAAACACGTGCTCTACTTTAGATTGTGCTGCCATAGCACCACCAAGGGCAGGCCCTAATATAGCTGCAATACCAATAGATGCACCTGTAAATGCCATCGTCTTTCCACGTGTTTGCTTTTTCGTTTGATCACCGATAAACGCAAAGGCTGCTGGGATTAATACACCACCGGCAAGACCATGTAAAAAGCGAATAGTTAATAACTGCATACCTGTTTGTGCCAATGGATAAAATAATAATATAATTGCTACCGATATAACACCTAATAATAACATCTGTTTTCTTCCAAAACGATCGATAAAGTGGCCACCTACGATGTTTCCAATCATATTTGTCAATGAATAGATAGCTACAATTGCACCTGTTAACATATGAGATGCACCTAAATCAATCGCATATGGGGTAATAATGGGCAACTGAATAAATGTATCTAAAAAGGACACAACAATAATAATATATAGCATTCTTGTCATCATGAATTCCTCACTTTCATCCCTTATTATATCGTAACTTAAGTTTTTTTCCGATAAAAAAAACAGCCTGTTATAATTCCAGGCTGTTTTTTATATTATCTTATATCTTTTTCAATTTTTCCGTTTTTAATGACTACTTTAATTTGATCATTATGTGCTAATGAATAAATATCTTCAAGCGGATTTTTCTCTACAATAATTAAGTCGGCTAACTTTCCTGCTTCCACAGTCCCTAATTGTTTGTCCCATTCAAGACATTGTGCAGCTGTTTTAGTCGATGCTACTATAGCATCCATTGGTGTCATACCCGCATCAACCATTAAACCTAATTCTCTTAAATTTGTACCGTGTTTCATCACACCAGCATCTGTTCCCATGGCAATTTTCACACCTGCTTGATATGCCTTTTGAAAGCTTATTTTATGCTGTTCAATAACTTCTTTTGACTTGTCGACAGCTGTTTGTGGCATTCCAACCTGTTCTGCAGTTTCTAAAACAGCAACGGGGGCCAGTAAAGTTGGAACTAAATATGTCCCATTTTCAAGCATCAGCTCTATCGCTTCATCATCCATAAAAATGCCATGTTCAATTGAATGTACCCCAGCTTTTACTGCATTCTTAATTCCTTCAGCACCTTGGGCATGAGCCATCACTTTTACATTTTTACGAAATCTCCCTTCTTCAACAATCGCTTTTAATTCTTCGAGAGAGAATTGCGTGAATTCTGGATGATCGGTTGGACTAAGGACACCACCTGTAGCATGTACTTTAATAACTTCTGCTCCTGCTCTTAATATTTCACGTGTTTTTTTGCGCACTTCCGCCACACCGTCACATTTTCCGCTAGGCATACCAGGATATCCAGATGGCATGAGATCTATTTCATTTCCTGATACAGTATAACCATCACCATGTCCACCTGTAATCGTTAAAGCGTTAATACTCAATTGCATGCGTGGACCAATAATTAATCCATCTTCCACTGCCTTTTTGACACCATAATCCGTACCAAGTGCATCTCGCACAGACGTAACACCCGCATGAAGTGTCGCCTTTAAATATTCTGCTGCTTTATAAAACATATATGAAAAAGGTGTCGACATTCGCTCTTCTAGTGGGGCATATTCCATTGTCATATGCACATGAGAGTCGATCATTCCAGGTAAAATGGTTTTCCCCTTAACATCGAGAACCTTTTCGTCTCCTCTTTCTGTATAATTTGTTTTAGATCCAGCATAAATAATTTTTTCATTTTCAATCACAACAACTGCATCCTGAATAGGATTATTACCAGTACCATCAATAAGTACACCATTTGTAATCATTGTTTTTGTCATTTTCATTCTCCTCTTTCTTTAATTAATTATGCATTGCATTAAAGTGTTTGGATGAAAATTCCCGCAATTACGACAGATGCCACTGTCACTGTTGTGAATCCACCAATTAACATAGGAGCCAATAATTCATTAAAAATAAGTTTTTCTTCTTCTTCATTTCTACCGGCACTGCGACTAACCTCTTCACATAATATATAATCTCCTGGGAAGCCAAATAATGCTGTAAGAGCGACAGGCATTCCTTTGTATGGACTCCATTTTACTAACTTTGATATGAGCCAACCACCAATCATAATTCCAAATGTACCTAATGCAAGTATTAATATAACTGGTGGTAAGTTGTTCCAAACTTGTTGCGGAGTGACACCTGCCATCGTTCCGATAACAACAAATATAATTCCAATCATCGTTAAAGTGAAAGAATTTGCTTTTTCTAATGATCGCGGTTCAAAAATTTTTAATTTTAAGCCGATAATTCCAATAGCTAATGCCCATAAACTATAATGCACTGGTGTTATTTCACCTAGAAGGACGGCAATGCCAGCTCCAACAAAAATAATAAATAATTTCAGTGTTGCACTTTCTTTTATCACTTTCCACGTGCCATTTTTTTCCTCCTGCTTTTCAATGAACTCTATACCACCACCCATTGGTACAAATGTTCCTTCATCTAGCTCTTTCTGTACGTCTTTCGCATACTTTCTCATAAAATTAAGAGCTATTGGCATGCCCGCAACACCTTGGAAAGCAACAATTAATGCTGGAATGACGACAAGACTTGTTAGGCCTAGCTCCGTCAATCTTTCTGATGTAATGATAAGGGCAATGACTCCCCCACTAATCGGGCCAATTCCTGCTACAGCAGTTGGATAATCATATATTAGAGGCACAATTAAAAGTATTAAAGCTCCAGCTACTATAATGCCCCCTAAAGCTATTAACACAGCTTTTACTTGACTTTTCAGTAAATTGATTGGAATCATAGTCCCCATATGCAAAATGGCGGGAGCAATTAATATAGCACCTAACGCTGCAAATTGCGATTTTTCCAAAATATCTTCAGGAAAAATGCCCGTCCATACCATAATGAGAAAGCCGACCATCGCTGTAAGTAACATCGGAATTCTCGCTCTTGAAACAATGGATAACCATTCTCCAAAAGCTATCAGAGCAAAGATACAAACAGTCGCAATAAGTGGTTGTTCGAACATATCCGTCTGCCTCCTATTAATATTTTATTTTTAACATCACTAGTTAAACAATGATAATGTTGAATAATATAACAATTCTAACTGAATTTGTAAATGGCTTTATTATAATTTTTATCTATTATCTAATTATTTTGCGAATTATGTAAGCGTATTCTATAGCAATCTGTCCATACTCTGGAATAAATATGTCTAAATTGTTAACTTTTATGTTTTATTTGAAAAATACGGTCATTTACAAAAAACACACCTTCCAATGTGAAAGGTGTGTTTTAAAATACTAATTTATTTGTTCTAACTGGGCTTCAATTTCTGTCATAATTTTAGCAGCTTTTTTCCAGTCTCCATTACTTAATGCCGTTCGATAGTCATCGAATAATTGAGATATTTCTTGAAGGATTGTTTCAGAATCCATTAACGATTCTTTTTCTCTCTTGTCTTGTTCTTTCTTCGTTTCTTTTTCTGATTTTGTTTCCACTTTGTGATTTGGGTCAACCAAGCTTAATATTTTATTTAATGATTTTTCAAACGTTTCTTCCATGACAATATGTTCACCATAAGCCATTACAACTTGCTTCACTTCAGGAAGTGATGTTTCATTTGAGGATTCAATGTAAATAGGTTCGACATATAGTACCGTATCCTCGATTGGGATAGCTAATAAATTACCACGTATCACTTTGGATCCACCTTGAGCCCATAAATTCAATTGTTGCGAAATGACACTATCCTGATTAATTCGATTTTCTATTTGCTGTGGTCCGTAAATATTTTTCTGTTTAGGGAAACGATAGACGAACATCTCACCATAATGTTCACCATCATTTCGTACACCAATCCACGCAATCATGTTCTGCCTTTTCTTCGGCGTATAAGGCATCATTAAAATAAATTCTTCTTCATTTTGATCAGGTAAAGCCATCGTTATGTAATATGGATTCATTTCAATATCTTTGTTGAAGTACTTTTCCGTTGGAAACTGCCAATAATCTTCACGATTATAGAACACTTCTAAGTTTGACATATGATACGTGCCATACATTTTCGCCTGAATTTTGAAGAGTTTCTGTGGATATCGAAAATGTGCTTTAACATCTTCTGGGATATCTTTTGTAAATAACTCAGGGAATATACGTTCATATGTTTTTAGTAGTGGATCATCGGGATCAGCAATATAAAAGTTCACTTCCCCCGAGTACGCATCAATCATAACCTTAACGGAATTACGAATATAATTCTCATGTTTGGTATGTGGTTCGGAATATGGATATCTTTCTGCTGTTACATAAGCATCAATCATCCAAGCTAATGAACCATCGTCACGGATGAATATATAAGGATCTTCATCATATTCAAAGAAAGGAGCAATTTTATTCACTCGATCCATAATGTTGCGTGTCGCTAACAATTGGCTATCTTTCGTTAATTGGTCTGATACGAGCATGCGAAATGATCCTTCACTTATTGCAAATAAAACCTTATTTAATCCCTTTAGTGGAATACCCAAATCAGCTTCGTATCGATGTGTTTCATTTTCTTCTCCTTTCGGAAAATCAAATTCATCCACTTTAGAATTGACGATGACGTTCGGATAATCCTCTTCACCAAAGTATATTTGTGGCCGTTTAATTTCAAACGCCCCTTCAGGTGGTAAGTTTTTCACCATATATTCTGGTTGGCCTTGCTTCGTTACTTTATTTACATGACTCATCGCTATTCCATAGCCATGTGTATATCTTAAATTTCGATTAACCCATGTCTTAGCTTGTGATGGTAAATCATCCATACTTAATTCTCTCGCACCAATAAAAACTTGCTCATACTTTCCGTCAATTTTATAACGATCAATATCAACATTATTGAATTTATAATATGTTCTAAACGTTTGAATTTGATTATAAATATCTAATAATGGACGTGAATCATTTAAACGTACATTGTTTAAAGTCAACTCGTTTCGTTTTACCATATCATCGGTTAATGAGTAATTCCCTGGATGCTCCTTCACTTTAATATCATCAAGTCCATAGGCAGCACGCGTAAACGTTAAATTATGCTTTAGAAAAGGTTCTTCTCGAACAAACTCATTTGGTGACACGATAAAACTTTGAACGATGATTGCAGCACCTTGGCCAATAATCAATAATGCTAAATAAAGAACGACTGGCTTTATCATTTCATGAATCTTTCCACTTGTTAACGCTACAATCATCCAGATTGAACCAATAATTGCTACACCTGCTAATATATAACCTTTTGGAATATTAATTAATTTATCCGTATAACTTAATCCATGTACAACACTTTTCTGGAAAAGATTGACTGAGTCTGTTAGAACCGTTCCATATATGGATAAATAATGGAGTGCTGCAAAGAGAACCCCTAGAATAGCAAGCGTTATTCCCATATGTACTTGTGCTTGTCGATTATCACGATAAATGTTAAAAACAGAATATGCAGCGATCTCAATCATGAAAAAAAAGATTGTTAAACCGAGTAAAACATAAACAATAAACTTTAAAAATGGTAATACAAACATATAGAACGATACGTCTAAATTAAAATATGGATCTTTAATGCCAAAAGACGTATGCTTTAAAAATTTCAAGGCAACTTCCCAGCCGATACCTTGAACAATAACACTGCCTACTAACCCAATGATTAGAGTTATAAAAAGAATTATTAAATTCATCATTGGTTTTTTTTGAAGAATGGTGGATACTTGATGTGATCCGAAGTGACTGATATATACTCGACGAATCCAATGTAATGTTATCATAGTCGTTAAACCAAATAATATAAAACCAGTAAAACCTAATATAATTTTACTAGACAAAACGGTTGTAAATACACGACCAAATCCTAATGTATTCATCCAAATATAATCTACAAACCATTTAAACGTTGGCCATCCGATAATGACAAGAATAAAAAATATAGAAAGTGTCATTGCTAAGCGTTTACCAAAACGCCGCCATCTTTTTAATTGATCGATTTGAATTACTTTTCTAAAGTCCTCCATTATATTCCCCCTTCAAGATGTACTCCACTCTTTATCTTAACAAATGATTACAAGAGTTACATCTTTATTACGTCTAAAAATTTAAGATGTTTCAACAAAATCGCCTTTGTTAAAAAACCCTCCTTCAGCAAGAAGGAGGGTTAGATGTTTAGTTTAGTTATTACATAGCATTTTTAATAATTTCTTCAACTTCTTCAAGTTTTGGTCGACGTGGGTTTGTTAGTGCTGTTGCATCTTTCATCGCGTTTTTAGCCAATGTTGGAATATCTTCCTCTTTAGCACCCATTTCTTTAAATCCAGATGGGATTCCTAAGTCTTGTCCGAGTCTTACGATTGTGTCAATTGCAATTTGGGCGGCATCATAATCACTTAAACCTTCTACATTCTCCCCTAAGAATGAAGCAATATCAGCAAAACGCTCTTCCCTTGCAATTAAGTTAAACCGACACACATGTGGTAAAAGGATGGCATTACATACACCGTGTGGGAAATTATAGAATCCACCGAATTGGTGTGCAATCGCATGGACATAACCTAAACCTGCATTATTAAATGCCATTCCTGCTAACGATTGTGCATAAGCCATTTGTTCACGCGCTTCTAAGTCTTGACCATTAGCTACGGCACGTGGTAAATATTTTGGAATAATACGCATGGCTTGAATTGCAAGTGCATCTGTAATTGGTGTGGCATCAGTAGATACATATGCTTCGATTGCATGTGTTAATGCATCAAGACCAGTTGCAGCTGTTAAACCTGCAGGCATTCCTACCATTAAATCAGGATCATTAATAGAAAGTGTTGGAGTGACATGTTTATCAACAATAGCCATTTTTACTTTACGAGCTGTATCTGTAATAATAGTGAATTTCGTCAACTCACTACCAGTACCTGCTGTTGTGTTAATAGCTACTAAAGGTACCATCGGATTTTCAGATACGTCAACACCTTCATAATCATGAATTTTTCCGCCGTTTGCTGCTACTAAAGCAATCGCTTTACCAGCATCATGTGAACTACCACCGCCTAATGTAACGATACTATCACATGACTCTGCTTTAAATGCTTTTAAGCCGTCTTCAACGTTTTTATCTGTAGGATTTGGTTCCGCTTTAGGGTATATTGCTACATCTACTCCAGCTTCACGAATCATTGTCGCAATTTTATCTGCAAGACCTAGTTGATGAAGTCCTTCATCAGTTACTAAAAGTGTTTTCTTAACACCTAATCCTTTAAGACGAGTACCTGCTTCATTAACTGAACCAGATCCGAATAAGTTTACGGATGGCATATGGAAAGCTGATTGTTTATTTGCCATTTTATTTCCTCCTAATTTGTAGAAAAATGTTTAATCTCTATCATGATAGAAAACAAGTGGGAAAAATATCTTCTATATTCATTTTTCCAACTTAGTCATATTGTATACATAACAATTTTAAACATTTTATAACACGAAATTCAAACATCATGCTCATAACTTTACAAATTTATATAATTGAAATCAAAGTGAATTTTCCACCAATTGAAATCATCGTTTTATATACTACATAATGATTAAGTCAATTGACTGCTCAACACATCTAAATATGAGAGCAGCCATTCATATACAATTGCTTCTATCAAATTAAATATTGTCGTTTAAGCTTCATCGCTACCGCGGTAACGTTTATATGGCAATGGGTTCCATATTCGATATGATAATGTATCTTTTTTCAATGATAAAGGAATATCTTCCATAATACGTTTGGCAACTTCTAACTCCTTTTCAGCCTCTTCTTTATCTTGATACATAAACTCATCTGAAGCTTTATCCGGTGCTTGCTTTACTTTCTCTTTCAAGTTCGCAACAACCATTTTTTGTTGTTTACGCATAGATTCACGTGCCTCCGTTTTCCATTCTGGTTGTAACGAACGGTTTATATCCGTTACATAACTAAATTCATCGAATATATCTTGATAAATTCTATTAGCATTCAATCGAACATCCATGACAGCTCTTTCCAAATCTTGAATCGTTAATGCACTCATTTCTAATGGTTGTATGCGCTTCGTTCCCCCTAATTGAGCCGTTTCTAAGTAATAAGGAAATATACTATGAATGATTTTACCGACTGGCAATATAGACTGATGATCATCATCTAATCCTTTCGGTTGTACACCTTGCATTGCAATGCGAGCTGATTCTGGGCGTACAATTTCCTTAGGTGGTAAAAATCCATGTCTTAGTAATTCACGAATCCCCGTACCCGAAATATGAATGCGAAAACGCATATCATGTGGACATGTTTGTTTCGTACCTAAACTATCACAACGTGTACAATAAAAAACTTCATGATATAAACGTACGTCAATACCTAACTCCTCAGGTGTAAACTGTTCAAAAATCGTATGACTCGCATATTTATCATAATAATCACCAATTCCGGCATGATCTCTTCCGATAAGGGCATGCGTACAGCCATAATTTTTCATGATTAAAGCATGTAAAACAGTTTCTCTCGGTCCAGCAAAAATATAAGTCACTCTTAATGGTGAAAGGACAGTGCGATTTTTAGGATAATACGTATTTAACACACTTCGGTAAGCTAACATCCGAAATTCATGTCTTGTATATTCCCGTTTTGCCATCTCAACTAGCGGTTGAATGAGTAACCCATCCAGCTCTTCTAATGCATTTTTATGAATGTATTCATGTCCCCGGTGTAACGGATTAGCCCCTGTTATAAAACCACCGACAGAACGATATTTTTTCTCTTCATAGAATAAATACCACGTATCTTTTGGCTCCATGCGCATCTTTTCAAAAGGTCCCCAATGAACACGCCGTAATAATTGTATCGGACCTCCTAATGCAGTATCTCCCATTCGTCGATATATGGCATCGACACCAGGGTGATTTCGATCCGTCGTTCCAAAAAGATGGGAGGCTCGCATTTCTTTATTGTATGAGAAGATATCTTCTACTGTAAGTATAGCGACCGGTTCTTTACTTTCATCGGTAAGTACGACTTCATCTCCAATTGAAAGTGATTGAATCACTGCCCTGTTCTTCTCACCTATTGGAGCAAAGCTTAATGGCACCGGCCAAATAACGCCATTTGCCAAGCGACCATGTTCTAGAACTGATTTGTAATCATCTTCATTCATAAACCCCTCATTAGGAGATAAAACACCTGTCGCTATCATCTCAAGTGTAATGACAGCTTCCAAATCAACCATAATTGTGGGCAGTTCTTTCGTTCTGTGATATGCCGCTTCTAGGTCATCCCCCTTCAATACACGATTAACTAATTTCCCACCATGTGGTTGCTGCGGATAATTTAAGTATGCCTGATTTTGTTCATTAATCAATTTTTCTATCATCTTTCTCCTCCTTTTTCTTTAGGATAAGTCTCAAGGCAATGAAATCTCATAAATCCCCCTTATTAAATAATAGCCATTTGCGTAAGCGGTTACATAGTTATATAACTTATATTTGCGCTAATTTATTTAATAATATATATATAATTTATCGAATTGTCAAATATATTTTATTTTATAAAAATACCATATATTAGCTAGAAACAATTATAAAGACCTGGGGTATGCTGCATATTTTAAGCTAAAAATTATTTATTAATCATACATAACAGACAAAATACGGAGCCCGCTAGACTCCGTGTTAATCTTTTCAATATCATCTTCTATTCCAAAAACGTTGCTTAGCAATAGCAGATACAAATTCTTTATTAAAATTCGGATTATTTGTGGCGAAAATGACACCTTCTAAATTATTTTTTTCTGATGTTTGAATATAAGATTGACCACTAGTGGCGACACCAATTGGTTTATAATGTTGATATGTGACACGGATGTAGTACATCATGTCTTGATTAAATTTATCTTGATTTTTAGAACGTCCACCTACAACGTAAATCGAGTCTAACAAATATGGACTAGATGTAAGAAAGGTTTCATCAACTTTAAATTTCGTGCCATCTCTACCTGTAACAGTACCGAGCGTTTCGCTAATAATATAAATGAAAACGCCATATTCACGTAACAAATGAAGGACACTTTTTACTTCTTTACCATTAAAACCGTCCCCAATTAATATACCTACCCTTTGTGTATACGCGTAATGAGGGGTATTCATTTGACTAAGCGACGGGTATTTTATCGATACTGGAACATGCGAGCCACTCGGACGGTCTACGCCGATATTGTCTGCAACAATCGTTGCCATTTCCTTATCCACATGAACTAGCAAATCAACAACTTGCTGACGAACGGATTTCCTTTTCACACTTCCTACCTGAAAGCTAAGTGCTTCTATCGTGTGATGTTTTTCAACGGGGCTCAAACTATTCCAAAATATTCTCGGTTGTGTGAAAATATCGTTAAATGATTTACTTCTACCTCTTACGACATGCCCTTCGACCTTTTTAGGATAATGAACATAGCCACCTTCTTCCGGAGGTGTTGTATATGGCGTGTTATTTGCGATTGAATTTTTATGATAATTAACTTGATCAACATCAATACGATATCGCATATATCCCTTACGTTGATTATTATGAAACGGACAAAGTGGTCGATTAATTGGTAAATCTTGAAAGTTAGCACTGCCAAGTCGATGGTACTGTGCACTTTGATAAGCTATTAATCTGCCTTGTAAGACAGGGTCATTAGAAAAATCAATTCCTGGTACGACATTTGCAGGGTTAAAAGCGACTTGTTCTAATTCCGCAAATTCATTATCAACATTTTTATTTAAAGTCATCTTACCGATTATGTGAACAGGAACGAGTTCTTCTGGCCAAAACTTTGCCGGGTCAAGAACATCAAAATCAAATTTGAATTCATCCTCCATCGCAATCAACTGAACCCCTAATTCATACTCAGGATAAGCCCCTCTATCAATCGCCTCTCTTAAATCTCTTCGATGATAGTCAGGATCTATACCCCCTATTTTCTGTGCCTCATCTTGAAGCAAGGAGTGTACGCCGAGAACAGGCTTCCAAACAAATCTAACAAAAGTAGCTACACCTTCGTCATTAACAAATAAATACGTATTAATCGACCAAGATTCCATCATTCGGTAGTTTTTTATAATCCCTCTATCGGACATAACCCACAACACCATATGAAGTGCTTCTTGATTATTTGCGACATAATCCCAGAAATTATCATGTGCTCCTGAAGCCGTTGGCATACCACTTCTTGGTTCTGGTTGATATGCATGGATTACATCAGGGAATTTCATCGGATCTTGATTAATTAATACTGGCATAGCGATTGTTGTTAAATCATAATTACCTTCATCTGTATAAAACTTAACACCCTTACAACGCAGATCTCTTGCTGTATCTTTAGAACCCCTATCTCCTTGAACAGTCGAAAAGCGAACAAATACGGGCGTCTTTTTACCTGATTCTTGTAAAAATCCTGCTTTTGTATATTGTTTCATCGATTTATAACATTCAAATATACCATGTGCTCCGTAACCACGTGCATGAACCACTCTTGATGGTATTCTTTCCCGAACAAAGTGTGTCATTTTTTCAAAATAATGCCAATCCTCATGTAATGACGGACCTCGCTCACCTGCTTTTAATGTTTCCTGATCATTAGATATTTTTCTCGATTGATTCGTTGTCATTGGCTTCCCGGTATTTTTTACACGAAATTCGTCTAACTGATCATTTTTACTATTCATGGGTTTCTGATTTCTTGAAGCTGACTGATTATTATCCATATGAACACCCACCCATTAAAATTTTTCAATCCAATTATATGCTTATGCGATGTTTTACATTATAGAACATAGCTTTATGTTTAGTTTCCTTATAGCTAATATAAATATAATATTGGATTTTCTAAGTGATAAACGAACATATCAATGACAGTTGCACGAACCTCTATAGGACAGGTGTTGGCGATGTACAAATATGCGCACGCGAGCTTTACCTGTCAAAGCAGCGCTCTACTTATAAATTCAAACAATATCCTTTTAAAAGATATCTTCTTCAAAACCTTGAATACTAATCCATACAACTTCCCAAAAGCATTTGGATGATATACGTCATTTTTATAAAGTAAACCATCTAATTTGCTACAATAATCGATTATCCTATACCTTTTAAACTATAATAGTCATATTCTGCATCTAATATATTATGAATCAATCTCTACTAAGCCTAATTCCGTAACATCTTGCTCAATCACCATGTTTTGAAAGATATGGGGATAAGAATTTCAAAGGATCTAAAAGATAGATGAACATAACGTGTACCCATTACGATTACTCGATGCTCAAGTGCAACTTTCCTAGCTCCTACGATTCATTTAGCAAACTTCATTTCACCATTTTATCGGTTTCTTTTATTTTTTTAAAGAAACCCCTTGACTTTTATTACCATCGTCAATATAATAGTAAATGTTGACGCAATAAATGATTCCGTAGCTCAGCTGGGAGAGCGCTACCTTGACAGGGTAGAGGTCGTTGGTTCGAGCCCAATCGGAATCACTCATAAAAGTGCTTAATCTCATAATGATTAAGCACTTTTTATTTTAATTTAAAGACGAAGTGATTTAACTATGTTCTCATAACCTATTCGTGAGCATAATTGTTGTTGTGAGACGAATAGAATAACAGCCAAAAAAGCAAATGCTGCAATAACATAAACTTGAAAGAGTAATGGAACACTTTCATTAAGTTAATACTTAGGGTGAAACGTAAATAATAAATAAGCCTACAACAACCATTGAAACAACAATCCCACCACCAACAATCGCTCCGATATGATACATTTCATTTGTCACACCAATAGCGATGTAAAACTTTTCGGTTATAATAAAGCCCATCACATATCCAATAAGGGCAAAGATAATCCCATAGTCCTTTGTAAATCTCCATTTCATCCTTTTCTAATACAGACGCTACTAGATTAATTAAGTCCCCACCCGCAATTAGCATTGCTTCATGAATTGAAGATGACTTTCTACACGTCATAACGCAGGACCCGACATGCTTCATCACTCCAATATAGAAATTTGTTATTATCCAATATGCCTATAAATGAATAAATGACAACGATAATATTTATAAAAAGTAGAATTTATTTATAAGCTCATATCCATATAGTAAAATAGTGAAAAAGCTTAAGCTTAATAATTGGAGGTTAAAATATGTTTATTGTCAATGTAGAAGGAGCTATTTATAAAGATAATCAATGGTTAATTATTGAGCGAAGTAAAAAAGAAGAACATGCGGCTGGTTTACTCTCTCTTGTAGGTGGTAAAGTGGAGCAAGAAGGTAACACGACCGATATTTTGGAAAGAACTGTACAGCGGGAGATTTTTGAAGAAGTGGGTATCAAGGTAAAAGAAAACTTAACATATATTCATAGCACTTCTTTTATAACAGATACAGGTGAAGATGTGGTTAACATCGTATTTCTTTGTGAATATGAATCTGGTAAAGCAAGCGCTAAAAGTAAGGATGAAATCGAATCGGTCCATTGGATGACATCTCAACAAATAGAGAATCATCCTTATGCCCCATCATACTTAAAAGAAAGCATCATACTTGCTAACAAAATCATCACAACGATGAAAGGTTGTTAAGGAGTTCATATGACTAAAAACATCTACATCATTAGGCATTGTGAAGCAAAAGGCCAATCTCCTGATTCACCATTAACGAATAAGGGATTTATTCAAGCAAATGAACTAGCCATCTTTCTATCTGAAATAAATATCAACCGAATTATTTCTAGCCCTTTCTTACGAGCGATTCAAACGATAAAACCTTTTGCTAAGAACAATAATATTAAAATCGAAAAAGATAGCCGATTATCTGAACGTGTATTAAGCTCAGGAATTTTCTCTGATTGGATGGCTAAACTGAAAGCGACATTCAACGATATGGATTTAAAGTATGAAGGTGGAGAATCAAGTAATGAAGCAAAGGAAAGAATTGTCGCCGTTGTCAAAGATATTATCGCTAGTGATTCTAAAAATACGATAATCGTGGCACATGGTGGAATTATTTCTTTATTATTAAATACCTATGATGAGAATTTTGGCTTTGCTAAATGGAAAAGCTTAAGTAATCCAGATGTCTATCTCTTAACAATTTCCCAAACTGATTTTAACCTTAAGAGGTTATGGAAAAATTAATAAAAAGACCTTCAATATTATTGAGGGTCTATTTTGTTTTATAACATTTCTTCACTACTTATAATATCCTTTAATAACCAATCATATCTTTCCTACAATTACAAACAGTATATATAGTGTATAAATAAGGAGTGACATTTTAATGAAGAACTTGTTACCAATGATTAGTTTTATCATACTTTTTATAGCTGGTTGTTCTCCGGAACAGAGTGAATTTGGTGAAAAGACAATTGAACATATGGCCATGAGTGAAGAAGTTCAAACTTTATTTTCAGAAGGACGAAAAGAAGCGATTTTACTTGACGGTTACAGTGCTTTCATATGTGTCTAAAATGAGCGTAAATGTATTTAAATCATGTTTTTTATGGCAGCTTTCAATTGGTCCTTTAACTCGCTTTTTTTGTATCCAAATGTCCGATTTATTTCTTGAGCTATATGATAGGCATCTAATTGATGGAGGTGTTGCTTCTTTGATTGTGAAAAGGCTTGACGAAATCGCTCTGCTGAATAACCAGCGCCACCATCACTATTCGAAACAATTTGTGTCTGTTCGAGTGAGTATTCATGTGCTGCATAAGTTTGAACTTCTTGCCAAAAACGATCCACAGATTGTGTTGTCATCATCACTTTTGGGTTCTTTAAAGACACACGTTTCCCATTCTTATTCCAACCTTCATAAAAAATACCATGAGACACCTCGTGATGCTTTTTCTTTTTGAGACTACGAACGAAAACACCATCAGCCTCCGCATACAAATAATCAACCTTTTTTCCCTCAGGTAATGACGCTGATTCCTCTAACTCTTGAACCATCTTCTTATCCGCATCTCCCTGGGCCTTTCCAACACGATTTAAAAGATGACCAACCATTGTGTGACTGATGTCTACGGCAGTCCACTCTTTTAATATCTTAGATGATTCCCAGTACGTATTTTCACTTGCCAATTCTGCCAGTTTCACTTCAACTAAAGGACTATGACGCTGGCCTTTTTGAAAACCTAACCACTCATCTAACGGATAATGGGCGTGGCCTTATTGATCGTTCATTAAAACATCCATATCCAGCATCTAATTTACTAGACATGACTCACTTGATTCACTCACTTCTTCTTCCAATCCTACAAAATGCATTTCATCAATAACATTCTTAATCGATTCACTTTCAAATAATGAAGGAAATCAACCATCAACAGTCATTTAAAGTGTATAGCCACATGTATCACACCTTCATCTAATGACATGAAAGACATTTCGAAATAAAAAGCTCTACGTATGACACCTTACTCATTTCCTAATATTCTAAGACAAGCGCCAATTCACACGTACGACAATTGACATAACATATAACAAAACTGAAAGAAAGGAAGATATTTATGTCAAAATGTCAGTCAGATAAATATTGTGGATGTCATTGTGAGGAAAAGCCGTGTTACGAATGTGAATTTCATGAAACGAAAAAATGTCCACCTAAACTGGCTAGTGATTGTATAGTTGTTGATTCACTCATATGCTCTAAAAAAATTTATAAAGTTGCTGAGCTTTCTGTGCCTGTTTCTACTCTAGGTGATATTATTTCAATAGGACCAGGTGGTGTCATCACTCCACTCATATCGCTTACACCGGATTTAAATGGCGTTGTAAGTCAAATTACTGTTGTAAAGGATATGGTTATTAATACAGGTTACCTACCAGCTAATGTCACAATATTAGGTATTGAAACGCCATTACAAATAAACATTCCGTTTCAACAAGAAACGATGTGTCCAGGTGTCTGTCCAGAAGATACAGTAAAAGAATCTCCATATAAAATTGAAGCAAAAGTAACTCAAGGAATTGAAGCCCTTGGTGTAAGTGTTGCTAATATCTTGTTCAAAGTCGTATTATCAACTAATCTAACCGTAACTCGACCAGTTATTACGAAGGCAAAAAATTTAAAAGTTGTTAAAGATGTCAATGAAGATCGTTGCGAATCGAGGGATTGGTATGGTTAAACAAAGCCCGTTTCAACATGATTTATTTGATTTTAAATATATAGAAGAACAAGTTGCAGCTATTAAAAAAAACCAAAAAAGAAAAAAAGTAACAGACTTATCTAATGAAAAAGACTTGACAGAAATTCTTGATAATCAATTATCTGTTTTAAATAAAATTCAACAAATTCTGTCAGAAATAGAAAATAACACAAAAAAGAAAAAGCATTGGTTTAATTTCAAAGATTAATGATTTGTATGATTAGTCATATACGATAATGATAAGAACTCCACTAGTTATAAATTTCAAATAAGGATTGAGTCAATTATATGATTCAATCCTTATGGATTTTATATGCGTAAGTACTCTGTAATATATGTCATTCAATTCATTATTTTATCTTTTCAAAAAATATTTCTATTACCGAAGTAAATATATGGAATAGATAAATGATATTATGTATAATATAATGAAAATTGTTCTCATTTACAGTATATAGGTGGCGATTATGGATGAAGAAAGTTTTATCATATTTAAAACCATATAAAGTTTCAATCATTGTTGCATTTAGTTTAACCATTTTTGAATTAATTGTTGAATTACTTCTCCCCTTCTTTCTAGGTAAAATGATTAATTCAGGTGTTATGTATAAAGACATGAACGCTATCGTTATGTGGGGCTCAATTATGCTTGGTCTTACCCTCCTTTCATTTATTTCAGGGATCATTAATTCTTTTTATGCTTCCCATGCCAGTTTAGGATTTGCTTATGATATTCGTAAAGTGTTATATGATAAGATTCAAGCTTTTTCTTTTACGAACTTGCAACGCTTTCCAACTTCAGGACTTGTCACGAGATTTACGAATGATGTTCGCCAAGTTCAAAACACCATTTTTATGAGTCTAAGAATTATGTCACGCGCACCGTTAATGGTTATCGGTGGCATTATTATGTCTTTTGTCGTTAATGCTAAACTAGCACTTATTTTTTTGATTTCAGTACCTTTACTTGTTGGATTTTTATTATGGGTATTAAAAAAAGCTTCAGCCTTATTTAAGAAATTGCAACAAAATGTTGATATTGTAAATCGTGTCATGCAAGAAAACTTAGCCGGTATGCGCTTAATAAAAGCATTCTTTCGCAGGGATTATGAAGAAACGAGATTTCACAAGGCAAATAAAGATTTAGCTGACGTGACACGATTTACATTTCGCTTTGTCGAATCATCAATGCCTGTTCTCTTATTTATTATGAATTTAAGTCTTCTCTTTATTTTATGGTTTGGTAATCAGCAAGTCTTACAAGGTTCAACTAACGTTGGTGATGTCGTTGCCATTGTTAACTATGCGATGCGAGTATCCATGGCGATATCTATGTTTGCCTTTATTATTATGGCATTCTCAAGAGCAAAGGCATCGATTGAACGAATTAATGATGTATTAGAAGAAGATGTCGATTTAGTCGACCATCCACTTGCCAATCAGAAGCATGTTATTACAGATGGAAAAATAACTTTTCAAGACGTTTCATTCCGTTATCCTAATTCAAATGATGATGTTTTAAAGAACATTTCCTTTACCATACACCCTAAGGAAAAAATTGCTATACTTGGGGCAACCGGATCAGGAAAAACATCACTATTCCAGCTCATTCCGCGACTGCATGATATATCTAGCGGTGAAATATTCATAGATAATCGACCGATTTCCCATTTTACATTAAATCACTTAAGGAAAAGTATCGGTTATGCACCACAAACTCCCTTATTATTTAGTGGAACATTAGCAGATAATATCGCTTGGGGAAAAGAAAACGCATCGAGAGAAGATATAATTCAAGCAGCAAAAGACGCACAAATTCACGATACAATTATGAATTTTCCAGATGGATATGAAACAATTGTTGGGCAACGTGGTGTTAATTTATCAGGTGGTCAAAAGCAGCGTATTTCCATTGCACGTGCACTTATACGTAAGCCTAAAATCTTACTGTTTGATGATAGTACGAGTGCACTTGACTTAGCAACTGAAGCGAGATTATTAGAAAGAATACAAAATTATCATTGCACAATGCTAATCGTTACCCAAAAAATTTCAACCGCTCGCCGTATGGATCGGATTATCTTAATGGATCACGGGCGTATTTTAGACATCGGTACACATGATAAATTATTAACGCATTCAAAACTGTACCGCGATATTACTGTGTCACAGTATGGGGAGGCGTCCATTCATGCTCATTAAAGAATTAGTTCGTCCTTTTCAATATCAAAAAATAGATCTTAATCAAGTTGAGACACAAAAGAAAAAACGGGCAAAAGATACCCGAGGTACAATTAAACGCATATCGGCTTATTTAGCTGCTGAAAAAATAAAGCTCACATTAGTTATATTAATGGTATTATTAAGTACTATCCTAGGTCTTTTAGGTCCTTACCTAATCGGGCGTGCTATTGACTTATATATCGTTACAGAAGCTCATGAAGGATTAAAAACTTTATTAGTTTGGCTTATTTTTATATTTATCGGTCATTCATTAAGTATCTTTTTACAAAATTTCTGGATGGTAGGCATCGCACAAAAGATTGTCTACCAATTAAGAAAAGAGATTTTTCATCAATTTCATCGATTGCCCATTTCTTATTTTGATAAACGGCAGCACGGAGAACTAATGAGTCGTGTTACAAATGATATTGATAATATAAATAACACGTTAAATCAATCCGTTATTCAAATTTTTTCGAGTATATTAACACTCGTAGGAACAATTGTAGTTATGCTATCTTTAAGTCCGATTTTAACGTTTGTGACAATGACAATTATTCCACTTATGCTTCTTGCAATGAGATGGATTACAAAACGTACAGGACCATTGTATAAATTACAACAAAAACATTTAGGTGATTTGAATGGTTTCGTTGAAGAATCAATATCTGGACAACATGTTATTAAAACATACTCACAAGAAAAGCGCGTCATTAAAGAATTCAAAGAAAATAATGAACGCTTGAAGCTGTCTGGCTTCTGGGCATTAACGATAGCTGGCTTTATTCCAAAAGTGATGAATATGCTCAATTACTTAAGCTTTAGCTTAATCGCTCTTGTTGGGGGGATTCTGTATATTTATGACCTTGGTGTAACAGTAGGAATTATTGTCATATTCGCTGAATATGCCCGTCAGTTTACTAGACCACTAAATGAATTGTCTAACCAATTCAATATATTATTATCAGCTGTTGCCGGTGCGGAACGGGTTTTCTCTGTCTTAGATGAGCCAAGAGAAGAAAGTGATGAACGAGATGCAAAAGTGTTAAAGGAAGTAAAAGGACATGTCACATTTGAAGACGTTACTTTCGGCTATGAAGATGAACATATTTTAAAAGGCATATCATTCGAAGCACGTCCTGGTGAATCAATTGCTTTTGTCGGTCATACAGGTGCAGGAAAAACGACAATTATTAACTTACTTTCTCGTTTTTATAATTATGACGAAGGTAAGATTACAATAGACGGTCATGAATTAAATAAAATAACGAGAGAGAGTTTACGATCTCATATGGGTTTTGTTCTACAAGATTCCTTCCTATTTCACGATACAATACGGGAAAATATCCGCTACGGTCGATTGACAGCAAGTGATGATGAAGTTATACAAGCAGCTAAAGAAGCAAATGCTCACGAGTTTATCTCAAATCTTCCTAATGGTTATGATACAGTTATTGATCAATCTGGTAGTGGCATTAGTCAAGGTCAGAAACAACTATTAGCTATTGCAAGAGCTTTTATTGCTAAACCACGTATTCTAATTCTTGATGAGGCAACAAGTAATATCGATACAGTGACAGAATTAAAAATTCAACAAGCTTTGGAACGTCTCATGGAAGGGCGTACGAGCTTTATTATTGCACACCGATTAAATACAGTACAAAAAGCAGATAAAATCATTCTCCTTGAACATGGTCAAATTAAAGAACAAGGTAGTCATGAGAAGTTATTAGGTTTAAAAGGAAAATATTATGCTTTATATCAAGAACAATCACGTCATGAATGATTTTCTCTATGAAGATTTAGGAATGAAAGCATAGCTCAATCTATCAGTTCATGTTAGGATTTACTAAAGAAGGCATATTATTATACCAAATGGGGTAAATATTACAGAGGTGGCATGCATTGAGTAGAAAAAGAAAAGGTAAAATGCTAGAGCAGACGATTGAAAGTGAGTTTTTAAAGGAAAAGATGGACATGCTTATTTATTTTCCAGAAGCGTTTTCACCTATGAACACGTTTCACATATGTATTATGCAAGATGGAGATGATTATTTTCAACTCGGACGTGTCGCTACATTTAGTGATAAGCTTCATGACGAAGCCGAAATTGAAGATACCGTTTTTATCGGCATACATTATAAGGATAAGTATGACCGTCGGAAAAAATATCATCCAAATGGTGAACAACAAGAAGATTATTTTCTCTTCTTGACAGAAGAGGTTGTTCCAAAACTAGATTCAATCTTACCACATGAATTAACCCAATCAAGAGCACTTATGGGAGATTCATTAGCTGGGACATTAGCCTTAATGACCGCAATGAAACGGGCTGATTTGTTTTCTAAAGTCATTATGCAATCACCATATATAAATGATTTGGTGGTTGAAACGGTAAAAAAATCAAATTCCATTGGTGCATTAGACATCTATCACACCATTGGAACTGCCGAAACAAATGTACAAACACTCGTTGAATCAGACGTTGATTTTTTAACACCAAATCGTGAACTTTATACTATTTTAAATGATAAAGGAGGCACATATCATTATAAAGAAATTGAGGGAGGTAAACATACTTGGAAATATTGGCAAGAGGATATGCCTAACGCCTTACGGAAAATGTTTGAATAAACAAGGGGACCACCTCTTGTTTATTCATAATAAAATGAATTTTTTATTTCCAAAGTAAAAATGTTGCAATTTTTATTGAATAATTTGTTATAATGAATTATAATCATTTTTTAATAGTTATTTTTCGAATAATCCAAAAGGAGGTTTTGCACTGATGAAATATGGTATTGCTCTATTTCCAAATAAAACAATTCAAGACGTTGCCAATTCATATCGTAAACGATATGACACACACTATGCTTTAATCCCACCACATATTACATTAAAAGAACCTTTCGAGCTAATCGATGATGAAAGAGATGAATTGATTTTAAACTTGAAAAAAATTGCAAATAAAACAAAACCATTTCAAATCTCAATTCAAAAAGTAAGTTCTTTTCAACCTTTATCAAACACCATCTATTTAAAAGTCGAACCAGTCGATGAATTAACTACCCTACATGAAAAGTTGCATACTGGAAAGCTCCCTAATAATAGAAAACACCCATTTGTTCCGCATATTACAATTGGACAAAACATGAATGATGTTGAATTTTCAGATGTGTATGCTACGTGTCGGATGCAAAAGTTTAATCTAAAAGATACGATAGATCGCTTCCAACTTCTATATCAACTGGAAAATGGCTCATGGACCGTTTATGAAACATTTGTATTTGGAGATGAAAAAATATGATCATTAAAATAGCCGAAACAAACAAAGAAATAAATGATGCATTTTATATTCGTAAGACTGTTTTTGTAAAAGAACAGCATGTGCCTCTTTCTATTGAAATGGATGATTATGACAACGAAGCCATCCATTTTATCGGCTATTTGAATGATGTTCCTATACTTGCTGGCCGTTTACGATTTGTTAATGATTATGGCAAATTAGAACGTATTTGTGTCTTAAAAGAACATCGTGGTAAATCTTTTGGGAAGCATGTTATTCAAAAGATGGAATCAACTGTAAAAAGACACGGCTATGATAAAGCCGTCTTAAATGCTCAAGAACATGCCATTGATTTTTATAAAAAATTAGGATACCATGTCATATCAAAATCATTCATTGATGCTGGTATTCCCCATGTTACTATGGAGAAACACATCGCCTAATATAAAAGCAACAAAGCCAATTCTCACTGCTTTGTTGCTTTTATTATTGAATAATTAACGTCTTTTTGGAAAAGGTAACATTACCTTCTCCATAAGGAATGATTAATAATGAAATATATGTTCATGTTTATTGATACGATATTTAGCTTTTGTGCATTATTTATTTTAACGAAACTACTTGGTAAAACACAAATGTCGCAATTAACCCCTTTTGATTTCATCGCGGCAGTTGTTCTCGGTGAGCTTGTTGGTAATGCATTATTTGATAAAAATGCCGGTATTACAGAAATAGGATTTTTAATCATTCTTTGGGGGCTCCTTCTATATTCTGCTGAAATGATAACGCAAAAATATCGAAAATCACGTTTTCTCCTAGAAGGAAAGCCGTCACTTGTCATTCATAAAGGACAGATTATGTTTGAAGAAATGAAGAAAAATAAAATAGATATCGATGAGTTAAAACAATTACTTCGGTCTAAGGATGTCTTTTCTATCCGTGAAGTAGAGTACGCCATCATGGAATCAAACGGTGATTTATCTGTTTTAAAGAAAGCTGTTTTTCAAAATCCAATTAAAAAAGACTTTAATCTTTATGGCGAATCAACTTACCTCCCTTTTACGATTATTAGTGATGGAGAATTGATTGAAGACAATTTGAAAGAGGCAAATTTAACGAAAGAATGGCTTATACAAGAATTAACGAAACAAAAGATTTCTCATATAAAAGATGTGCTATATGCTGAATATACAGAAGGTGAACCTCTATTCATTCAGACTTACACCGAAAGAAATAATGAAGAAAGCACTTAATTATACACAATGATCTATAAACAAACCTTTATCACTTATTATTATCGGATAATCGTCAAATCGATATAATTTTCTTTTCTTACGTCGAGCCTTTCCCATCCGTGGGAAAGCTTTTTTAAATGGTTCTTTCTCGGGACGAAAAGTAACCTTATACGGCTGATTGATATACATGCGATTTTTATCTGTATGAATCATTCGTTTCTGATAATCATTTCCTACATAATCAACAATTGGTAATTGATACCCCATAATAATCCCTCCTTCATATTTATTATAGCAGATTAAATGTGAATATCAGAATATTTATTATTTAAGAGAATAAGTGGTTAGAACATATGCCCACACCTTATCATTTAAGACTCATATCTTATTATGGAACGATAAATCATTAGAAGGGAGAAATTATTTATGGGTTGTGGATGCGATAAAAAGCATGGTAAAAATTGCGTTTGTGAAATAGTAAAGGAAATTATCGATGCTCAAAATGATATTACAGAAAATTGCTGTATTACAAGTTGTGAACAATCAATTAATGACCTTTTAGGAGAAACAGAACCAGGAACGGGATTAGATACTGTACCAATTATTTTATACTGTGAAGGGAATTGCAAACCATTTCAAGGATTTGGTGCGCTACCAACAAGAGATGTTGACAGTGTTGGAAAAATGCAAGGTAGTTTCATTTTCCGTCCGAAAAAAATGCTTCATGACTGCTGTGCAGTCCTTGAATTAGTTCGTTCAAGAGATGAATCACCAGATAAATGTGGATTTAAAAGTCCTTGTGAACAAAAAACAACTAATTTAGAAGCAACTGGCATTTGTATCACTGTTGATCTGAAATGTTTCTGCCACATCACATGCTTACCAGCCGTTTCTTTGTTTAATAATTAACAAAGAAATAGATACCATTGAAAAGAGGAAATCCCCCTTTTCAATGGTTTTTTATCTTCTGCCCCACCCGATCAATTTAACATGTGTAATGTCATCTATAGATATTTTGACACGTTTTCGGTGCACAATAAGAGTAACTGTATCATCTTCAATTGAATGAACAATTCCACGATGTTTCTTATTGTGAACGATAATTTCACAACGAAGTTTAGGTGTATATTTTGGATGACGTGATAAATATGTTAGTCTTTCACGTATTGTCATTTTCTGAAATCTTTTCGAGTCTGCCTCATTAACTGTCAATTCTTCGACATCATGATCCAGCATATTTTGCTTATTAGACCTTCGTCGATATGATGTGTTTTTTCTAATTTGTCTCTTTCTCATTGATAGAGACTCCCTTCTAGTAAAAGAGTGCTTTTGCATATTTGCTTTAGGTATGTTCAAGTGCGGCTGATTGATATAATAAATAGGATGATGTGATTCCTCGCTTTTAGACATTCACTAGACTCCTTTCTGAACATGTAATTATTTCATTATATGAGCCTATTTCAAAAAATGTGTTTAAAGAAAATAAAAACAGCCTTAGATCTCTCAAATAGAGCTAAAGCCGTGTAAGTCAGATTTTTATTATCTCTGTCTACTTGAAAAAGTCACATTCACTTTGTCAAAGTCTTTAGTCAATAAGTAAATTCATAAAGGCTGTTGCAATACCAAAGTAAATGACGATAGATATGATGTCATTGATTGTTGTAATAAATGGTCCTGATGCAACCGCAGGATCAATCTTTAAGCGCTCCATAATTAATGGAACTAAAGAGCCAGCCAATGTTGCAACAGTCAAAGTAATCATAAGCGTCACTCCGACTAATAAACCTAAATAAAGCTGTCCCTTCCATAGAGCAATGATTCCAAAAATAACAACTCCACAAACAATCCCAATAATAAGTCCTGTGCCAGCTTCTTTTAGTATCAGTTTAAACTTATCTCCCTTTCCATATTCTCCCGTCGCTAACCCACGGACAGCTACAGCTAATGCCTGTGTTCCTGTATTTCCTGCTGTTCCAGCTATAACAGGGATAAATGCTGCAAGTAATGCAACTTGGGCAATCGTTTCTTCAAACATGCCGATTAAGCTTGCTGTTAACATCCCTAAAAAGAGTAAGATAATTAACCATGGCAACCGCTTTCGTGCTGCTGCTAAAGGATTATCCTCTGGTCGATCAACATCAACTGCTGCTAACTTTGAATAATCATCACTTGCTTCTTCATCCATAACATCCAGTATGTCATCTACAGTAATAATTCCTAAAAGATGTTTTCTAAAATCAACGACAGGTAAAGCTAAAAAGTCATAATCTCGTATCATTTGCGCAACTTCTTCTTGGTCTTTACCAACTGATACGTAAACAACATTTTCTCCCATTATGTCTTCGATACGAGTATCTTCATCAGATATAATTAAGTCACGTAAGGATAGCACACCGACTAAATGCTTATCCTCATCAACGACATAAAGGTAATATATCGTTTCAGCTTCAGGTGCATCACGTTTTAACTGTTCTAATGTCTCCTTAACTGTTTGCGATTTATTTATGGCAACATATTCCGTTGTCATGATACTTCCAGCTGTTTTCTCTTCATAATGGAGAAGCTTTTTTATTTCATTAGCAGATTCTTCATCCATAATGGTTAAAAAACTTGCAACCTTATCCTTCTCCATCTCATTTAATACGTCTACAGCATCGTCAGTCGCCATTTCTGCTAGAACAGCCGAGGAAAATCGCGGGTCCATTTCTAATATAAATTCTTCTGTATCATATAAATCAATATGCTCCATTAAATTAGCAACTTCTAATGGGGATAAATAGCTATATATTTTCATGCGTTCTTCTTTAGATAATTCCATATAAAATAACGCTTGATCATATGGATGTAGATCTAAAAAAATCGTGCGAAATTGCTCAATCTCATCCTGTTGGAGAGCTACTTTAATATTTAAATGTTCATTATCCTGTTTTCCCATTTAAATGACCTCATTTCTTGAATAAAGAAATATCTATTAGGTAATCGATTATAATAATCGTATCATGCTTTTTCAAGTATGAATATATCTACTCTATCGTATATGATTGGCAACTTTTCTTCAAGAATCCAATAAAATAATTAGAACATGTAAATATGAATGATGACAATAGATGTTATGACGTACTTTACAAGTATTAATAAAAATAAGTCACAAATCAAGAAATGATGGTCTCATCCTAAACATGACTACGTCTTCTCTGTTAATCCGAGCATGTCAGATGGTATGGAGGATTGAAACACTAAATGCTTATTCGAAATCGGATGTAGGAAAGATAGCTCCGAACAATGTAACGCATGGCGTTCACACGTGCTTCCACCGTATAAATCATCTCCTACTATAGGACATCCTAAATAAGACATATGGACCCTAATTTGGTGTGTTCTTCCTGTTTCTATAACGATATTTATTAATGAATAGCTATCTTTTTCCCAAACGACTTCATAATGTGTTACCGCACGTTGTCCATCACTTCGGACTGTTCGCTCAATAATTGAATCTTCTTTTCGGCCAATTGGTTGATTGATTGTTCCTTTCTTTTCTTCTAAAATCCCCTCAACTATTGCATGATAGCGCCGTTTAATATTTCCTTTTTGTTGCATTTTTGCAAGTAGTGAATGGATATATCGATGTTTAGCAATTAATAATAAACCAGATGTATTCACATCCAGTCTCGTTACAATATGTACCGTATAAGGCAATTTTTTTTCTTTATAATAAGCTATTACTCCATTAGCAATTGATGTATCCGGATGATGCATAGACGGAATGGATGCCACCCCTGCTTGTTTATTTATAACCATCAATGCATCATCTTCATATATAATATCAAGTGGCATAGGTGTTGCTATTATCGTATTATTTTTTTCAATTGGTAAAGTGACAGAAAGTTTATCACCGGCTTTTAAGACTGCTCTAACGGTCTTTTCTTCGCCATTTAATAATATTTTTCCACCATCAAATTTAACTGCTTTTAATATCCGGCGAGAAAATTGTTTCTCAGTTTTTAAATACGTCCCAATTGTCATGCCGTGACATGTGGATTGAATGGTCCATTCCATATTAATCATGTTGACCTCTGAAAGTCTTATCACCTTCAGCTATGAACGAGTCACGGACACGATTCCAAAATGGTACGGGACGATATCTGGCAAAACGAACCTTTTCATCAGCGACACGACAACGGATAGATTTTATCTCGCTATATTGTTTTGATAAATGGTCAACTGTCATTAGAAAGCTTTGATCAGCTGCGGGTTTTAAAATACATTGGTGATGTTTAGGTAATATAAGCGGTGAACCAATCGTTCTAAAAACCCGATTATTAATCGATGCCATTTCAGTTAATTGAATCGCTTCAATTGAAGGATGGATGATGCCACCACCTAGCGCTTTATTATACGCTGTACTTCCAGATGGAGTCGAAATACATAAACCATCACCACGGAAAGTCTCAAAATGTTCACCTTTTATTTCAACATCTAATACGACAGAACCATCAGCTGTTTTAATTGTCGCTTCATTTAGAGCAAGAAAGCATACATTTTCTTCTCCAGATTGAGATTGTATGTCAACTTGTAAAAGTGGGTACTCGACTACGTTATAAGGTGTCTTAGCAATTTCAATGATTAACTTTTCAACTTCACTTGGTAACCAATCAGCATAAAAACCGAGATGCCCCGTATGTACCCCGATAAAAGCTGTACGATCCAAGCGATGAACATACCGATGAAATGCTTCGAGAAATGTTCCATCTCCACCAACAGAAATAACTAAATCGGGTTCTTCTATATCATAAACAAGATCAAATTCAGTCAGATAACGCTTTATCGTTTCTTGTATTTCATTTGAACGCATATCCCCTTTAGAAACGATCATAAATTTCATATGAATATCTCCCTTTTTCTCATTTTTGGTAAAAAAGTCGTTGTGCTTCCTGAACTTCATCACGTATTTTAGACATTTCCTCATCAAGCATAAACGCTGCTTCAGCCGCCATTTTAAGTCTTGCTTTAATTTTTTCAGGAATGCTCCCTTTATATTTATAATTTAATGAATGTTCATTGGTTGCCCAGAAATTCATTGCTAATGTACGAATTTGAATTTCTGCCAGCACTTCTTTCATTCCATGAATCGTCTCCACGGGGTATTCAACAATAATATGATAAGAACGATAACCACTTTCTTTATTTTTTTCAATATAATCTTTTTCAGCAACAATTTTTAAATCTTTGCGTTCACGAATCATATCCACAACCATATAAATATCTTCTACAAATGGACAAACAACTCGAACACCGGCAATATCTTGAATCTCTTCAATTTTATTCAATGGAATTTGTTTTCTTTCGGCTTTTTCTAATATGCTTTGGACAGGCTTCACACGTCCTGTAATAAATTCAATTGGAGAATGTCTAGATTCATATTCAAATTGTATCCGCATTCCTTTTAACTTCACTTTTAATTCCTCTACGACTTGAGCATAAGGAGCTAAAATGGCTCCCCAATTCATAATATCCACCACCTATCTCTTGTCCATTCTTTTCTTATTTTAACATAAGTTGTCACAGGGTATAACTTTTGCGTATTAAGTTGGATTTAGAGATAATTGAATAAGAGTTATCATTGAATGGAGACGAGAAATGACACAAGAAATTGAAATTGAATTTAAGAACTTATTAACGAAAGAAGAATACAACATCTTATTAAATAAATTACCATTTCCAGAACAAGGCAAAAAACAAATCAATTATTATTTTGAAACAGAATCATTAGATTTAAGGTCAAGACGATGTGCTCTTCGCATTCGTGAGAAAGATGGAACATATTTTTTAACATTAAAAGAACCATTCAAAACGGGACTATTAGAAACCCATGATATCTTAACAAAAAATGAAGCTTTTCATTGGATATCTGGCAAAATGATCTCAAAACCGAATACATCAAATCGTTTAAAGCTATTAAATATTAATCTCTTTGATTTACAATACATTGGAAGCTTAACAACCATTCGTCGTGAATACAATCACAACGGTTTTATTATCGTTTTAGACAAAAGTATGTATAATGGACATACCGATTATGAACTTGAAATAGAAGCATCATCTTATATAGAAGGTGAAAAATATTTTTTAGCTTTACTTCATAAATATCAGATTAAGCAAAAAACAACACCTAACAAAATCGAACGATTCTTTAACAGTAAAAGATAACATGCAACATATCAGATAATTTGCTGAAACAAAGATACGTTGCTACAATGATATATACTAAAATAGTTGAAAGATTATTTAAATGATTTTGTTATATTTATCATAGATAATATACAAAAGAGCGAGGGATATGACCTATGCAACAAGATATAATAAATAATAAATCGGAAACTATTTACGATGCCATTGGTGGTGATTCAACAATTAAAGCACTTGTTAAAGCATTTTATAAACGTGTAGGTAAACACCCTAAATTAACGCCTATCTTTCCTAAAGATTTAACGGAAACTGAAATCAAACAATATTGGTTCCTAAGCCAGTTTTTTGGTGGTCCGAAGTTATTTAATGAAAACAGAGGACACCCAATGATGAGAAGAAGACATCTCCCATTTGAAATAACACCATCTAGACGAGATGCATGGTTAGATTGTATGGCTAAAGCTTTAGATGAGGTTCAAATAAAGGAACCGTATCGTACGATGATGTTTGAGCGTTTAACATTAACAGCCCATCATATGGTTAATACATCTGATTAAGGAAAGGAGAATCGGTGTGATGTGGAGTCAGTCTGGGTTAGTTAACACGAAAGAAACAAATACATCGGCTGTCGATTCCTCTTTTAATTCAGCTTATAAACCAATTGAAATGTATGTCTTTCTTGATCCACTTTGCCCTGATTGTTGGGAAATCGAACCATATTTGCGTAAGCTTTCAATAGAATATGGACGTTTTTTCACCATTCGTCCAGTATTAAGCGGTCGTAATAAGGCTTTGGAACTTTATCAACTACATGTTTCTAGAAAAATCAGGGAAATTTATCATCAATCATATCAGAAAATACACCGTACAAGTGATATAAAGGCAAAACGAAATCATCTCATTCACACACCCGATATGATCTCATTAGCAATTAAAGCAGCTGAATTACAGGGTAAACGAGCTGGAAGGCACTTTTTAAGAAAAATACAGGAAAAGTTATTTTTAAATTGGAAAGACATTTCACATAAATCGATTTTAATCGAATGTGCTAACGAAGCTGGAATAGATTTAGAGGAATTTAAGAAAGACCTATATTCATATACAGCTAAAAAAGCATTACAATCTGACATTAAACTTACTTATGAAATGAATATCGACCGTTTACCAGCTATTGTTTATATAAATCATCAAACAGATGAACAAGGTATAAAAATTTCGGGCTTGTATTCATATGATATTTATGTGCAAGTATTAGCTGAAGTGATGAATACACAACCGATTCCGTCCGAAAAACCATCATTAATTCAATTTATTCGATATTATAAAATGATTAGCACGAAGGAAATAGCAATTATATATGATTGGCCATTATCTAAAGTAAAACGTGAACTTAAAAAGCTGCAACTTAAACAATTAGTCGAATATATACCTGGAAAAAAAGAATCATTTTGGAAATACGTAGAGCAAAATCATGTTAAATAAAATAGAAGAGGATATACGGGGCAGCGTATATCCTCTTCTGTTTCTCACGGTCTTTGTATATTATAACAAAGGGGGATGGGAGAAAGATTCATGATCAAACAAAGGGGTTTTGTTTGTGATTCATCTCACAATTATATATTAACAAGGTAATCTATAGATTTCAATCCCTTTGTGTAATCTTTCACAAATTGTTCACTTCTATTTTGAATTTTAGTCACATATGATATAACGACCATTTTTAGGGGGGATTTTATGCGTGAATTCATACCGTTCGGTTTCTTAATTATAACGATTGTCTCTTTCTTTTTAAATATTTTAGGCTTGATGCAACTCATGCCACTTTACTTTACACTACCACTTCTATTCTTCTCAATTTACTTCACGATCTTTTCATTTACACATCGGCGCGTTTATCGGGGAAGAATGCGCTGAAGAAAAATCTATATAGCTTAAAAGAGGCCTATCATACGGCCCCTTTTAAATTATTTTTATAATAATTGTTCCATTTTCTTGAGGTTTTCTTCAAACACATCTAATGCATCTAAAATCGGCTGTTTTGAGGTCATATCAACGCCAGCTCGTTTTAGTACTTCGATTGGATAATCACTGCTACCTGCTTTTAGGAAATGAATATAACGATCAACCGCACCATCTTCTTTTGAAAGAATTTTATGAGCTAGAGCTGTTGCCGCAGAGTATCCAGTTGCATATTGATAAACATAATAATTGTAATAAAAATGAGGTATTCTAGCCCATTCCAGACCAATTTCTGGATCAGAGACAACATCTGCTCCATAATACTTCTTATTTAATTCATGATAAATCTCTGTTAATTTATCAGCCGTTAAAGCCTCACCTTTTTGCATTCTTTGATGTATATCATGTTCAAATTCTGCAAACATTGTTTGGCGGAACACTGTTCCACGAAAACCTTCTAAGAAATGATTTAATAAATAAAGTTTCTGTTTTTCATCTTTTAAATGATTAAGCATATAATCATTTAATAGTGCTTCATTACATGTTGAAGCAACTTCCGCAACAAAAATAGAGTAATTTCCATAACGATATGGTTGTGTTTTTCTCGTGTAATAACTGTGTACGGAATGCCCTAATTCATGTGTCAATGTATATAAGTCATTTACTGAATCTTGCCAGTTAAGTAAAATATATGGATTGGTTCCATACGCCCCCGATGAATAAGCACCACTTCGTTTACCAACGTTTTCCTCAACATCAATCCAGCGGTCTTCAAAACCTTGTTTTACGATATTAACATATTCTTCTCCTAATGGTTGTAAGCTATCTAGTACATATTGTTGTGCTTCTTCATATGTCACCTTCATATCAACATCTGTTACAAGAGGTGTATAAATATCATACATATGCAATTCATCAAGACCAAGGACTTCTTTACGCAATTTTAAATATCGATGTAATAAAGGTAATTTCTCATTCACTGCTTCTACTAAATTCTCATATACTTGCTCTGGAATATTATTACCATATAATGCGGCTTCACGTGCCGATTTATACTTGCGAACTTTCGCATTAAAATTGTTTGCCTTTAAATTACCTGTTAAAGTTGAAGCAAATGTATTTTTATATTTTCCATACGTATCATACATCGCTTGAAATGCTGCTTTACGTACATTTCTATCTTTCGATTCCATGAAAGTAATAAAACGCCCATGTGTTAATTCAACTTCTTCTCCATTTTCATCTTTAATCATCGGGAATTTTAAATCAGCATTGTTTAACATACTAAATGTTTGGGAAGAACTCGATAATGCATCGGATGCTTCGGCTAATATTTCTTCTTCTCGTTCACCAAGCACATGGTCCTTTTGACGTAAAATACGCTCAATCGTATGTTCATACAGCTTCAACTCTTCTTTTTCATCCAAGAATGATTTTAAACGTTCTTCATCTATACTTAGTAATTCTGGTACGATAAAACTCATCGTACTATATGCCTCTGTTAACACATGGTCAGCTTTTGCATTCATTGCTTGATAAAATGAATTCGTCGTATCTTGATCATAACGCATATGGGCATATGTATAGAGCTTTCCTAGTCGTTCAGATAACTCATCTTGTAATGTAAACACTTCATAAACTTGCTCAGCTGATTCATGTAGTGTGCCTTGTAACTCTTTCATTTTTGGCAAATCATTTTGTAGTTTATTTAATTCTTCTTCCCATAAATCATCGGTAGCAAAAATATCTTCTAAACGCCATGTTCTTTCAACTGGAACATCGCTTCTTTTTTGTAATGTTTTTGCTTGTGACACATTCCATTCCTCCTTCAATATGATTATTAATCATTTTACTCCATTCAAAACTTTCTTTCAAAATATTTCACTTCGGTTTGCGAAGTTTTTGCTTTAGTATATCTATTAACTTTTTATCCTCTTGAAGTGAGTCTTCTATATGACGAGTAGGTAATATCTCTTTCATTTTACGATAAATATGGGAATTTATTCGTTTTAAATAACCTAACTTTACTAAGAGATTCAAATATTGTTGAATAGGTTCTTGTGGCATGACTAGGAGGGGATAGTCTGAATGCGAATAACGCATTGACTGAAGTTGATGTATACATGTATTTAATGAAAATGTTCCTCCTACGGGAAGTGGTCGTAGGATTTTTACATATATATAACTTTGCCACTCTTCAAGTGGAATCTTCATTAAGTAGGAAGAATAAACAGGAAGATAAATGATAGATGGTAAATGTTCCACATGTAAATGATGATGATATAACCATTCTTGCCATTTACGTTCTCTTCCAGTTAATCGATAACGTGGTCTGAGCCGAAATTGTCTTTTTTCTTCTCTCCATAAATAAAGCAGTTCTTCTTTTGTAAAGCGTTTATTTTGAAATATGTCAATGAAGCTTGCTCGATGTAAAGGGAGATATCTTATTTTAGCTAATGCTCGGGTTTGCTGAGTAAGGTGAATATCTGAAACAGTCGTGAATAATAATGCATTTGGATCAAAGTAGTATAAAGTCGATGGATGGCGTGGATGTAATTGATGAATAAAGTGGCGAGTAAAGGTGTCCATTCGGATATGTAATGGACCGAATCTCTTTAATAATTTAGTTCCTAATATCCAGATGGATGGGAGTTCTAATTTCTGATAACCTCTTTGTCTATCGATAACTGATGCAACTGGGAGGCGGACACATTGATATTCAATCGGGATTTGCCTTTTCTTCCATTCTAAAAAAAGATCAGCTCGTTGTTTAATTGACTCAAAGTAAACCTCCAGTTGAACTTGGTTTCCTTGTTGTTTTAACCAGTTATAAAGTTTCATTTTACCTGTCTCATGATATGTTCCTTCGCCCCCCTGATTTGAAGGACAAGCTGATTCTGCTTGATGTGAAAAATGGGGTATGTTTATTTTACCAGCCTTGATGATTAGCTTTTCATTGCAATCGGGACAGAAAAAATCATCTTGTTTTAATCGCTTAATTTCTTCACGTGTCAAGGTAGCTAACGTAATCACCTGACCCGCATGATTGATAGCTGATAACATAATCAATCTCACCTCGTATAATTATATTCGACACGTTGACATGGATTTCCTGCTCTATTTATCAAATGACCATTTTAAAAAATATGTCGAAATAAGTCGAATGAATTTTCTGTATTTTAATTGAATAATGTACATTATAGTGGTAAAGTTGTATTTGTAAAATAAATAATGAAGGGAAAAGTAGTGAAAGTATTTGTAAGGTTAATTATTTTATTTATGCTTTTTATCCCAACTATGGTATCAGCCGAAGACTATGATTATTCAACTGGAGCTTTAGAAGAGGACGATGTTTCAGAACAAGAAGTATTAGAGGCTCAATTAGAAGAGCAAAAAGCTGATAAAGAAATTGAAACTTTTTTAGGAATAAAAAAATCCTAAGGTTCAAATCTCGGATAAAAGTGAAATTCAAGAGGTGAATGAGTTTTTTGGCAATCATGTAATAGATGAAAATAGTGCCCAATTATCCAGATTACCAGATGGTGAGTGGTATTCTATTTAGATGGCAGCTAGATTTATTGATGAATCAATCGCATGCATAACCTGAAAAAATAACACTCGCATCTTAAAAGGGGGACACATGATTTGAATCGCTATTTTCTAATTTCTGTTAGTATGTTCTTTTTATGTATCTTAGGATCCTGTACTAAAAAACAAGAAAACATTGTACTAGAACTTTCAGGTTATAACGGTCATTCACGGATAGATATCAATCATCATTCTCTTTTTATTCCTACTGCAACAAAAGACGAAGATTTTAATAATAAAATAATAGAAGTAAATCTGGATAACAAAACTGAAACCGTATTTTATGAATCAAAGGCACCCTATCTCGCTATCAATGATCTAATGGTTAATGATCATTATATGACATGGGTAGAGTCTGAAATATCTGGTTTAATGGCTAGAGTTATTCTTCTAGACCGAGAAACAAATGAAACAAAAATATTATATGAAGCAGAGCCAGATGATTTAGAATTAGTCGCTCCTTTTTTAAAAGACAATATCGTCGCTTGGATTCAAAGAGATCATGACAATGATGATGCCCGTGTTGTCATCTATGATATTGACAAAGATAACTATGAAACGATTGGTAAAGTATATGAGCATTCCTTTTATAATAATTGGGTTTATATTGATGGTGATTCTATTTACTGGTCCGATATCATAAATGATGAAAATTATTTTGTCTCTTATAATATGAAGACAGGTGAAACCCAAAGTTATCAATCTAAACAAGGGACACCTGGGTATATAGAAGTTGGTGGAGATTATTATTATGCTCTTGAATTCAGAGACCACCGAGATTGGACAACAAATCAATTAACCTTTACCAATGTAAAAAATGATGAACATATTGTGATTAGTGATACATGGATAAGTGAATTTCGTTCATTCGGAGAAGATGTATTCTATATTGACAGTGAACATGAAAACATTTTCAAATATAATATCCATTCAAAGGAGCAAATAAAGATAGAAACCGCCTTAAGTCAAGTAGATGCCATAACAGCGTCGAGTGATAAACAATATTTAATAATAGGTTATGCTGATTCTGAAAATAGAAAGATTCACTTAGAAATCATTCGTATACAATAAAAAAGCAAGCGCTACTCAATGATTTGCGCTTGCTTTTCTACTCTAATTTCATATCTCATGCAGAAAAATAATAACGTACATTTTCAAAGACGTTTTCTGAGAAGATTGGTTTTCCATATTCTTCAAGAACATGGACAGTAATATCTGCTTCAGTTGTAAATTCTAAAATACGACTGATCAAATCCTCTTTACGCTCATCGTCTATCCATTCATCTAACAACTCAATATACATGTAGTAATGTCCTTTATAAGCATATAATTTATTCATGATAGGATCTGTCACATCACTTACATAGTGACTAAGCTGAATCACGTCCTCAAAATCTTTGAACCTAGTAACCATTGAGAAGTGACCTTCCTCTAATTCTGCCTCTTCTTGTTCAACTTGTGCTTTATTTAATTTTTCTTCTAAGAGCTGTTCAACCTGGTTAGGTTCAAGAACGTCTTCTACATTTTTAAGCCCTTCAATAGAAATTAGATTTTCATTATTTTTTGCCATATTCGCTTTTGTCACAATGATTTCTAAACCTTTATCCATTGCTTGCACTTGAATCCATAACGGTCCTTCGACATCAAACTCTTCTTGATCATTAATTTCCTCCATCATTTGCCAAAAGAGTTGTTCACTCCGTTCGCGATTATACCAAATCTCTTCTCGCTTAAAGCCACGATCTTCTATATCTTGATATGTCACAAAAAATTTAATTGTATGATCATTAATTCTCTCGATATCCATGTTTCTCTCTCCCTTCTAGCTATTATTTTAAGGGGAACACCATTTAATTTTCTCTTGCGGTGACCACTTCTATGATGGGATACCCCATATATTTAAAATCACTCATCTGTTACTATATATCTATTGTATGAAACATCATCCGTTTTGAAAATTCAAATGCCTAGAATGAATGCTTAAATTAGTATTTTACCTTGTTCTTTCATACTTGTCACTCTTATCGCCTTTTTATTGACTAATTTCCTGAAAATGAATATAGTATAATAAAAGCGAAGACCCGATTGTAAGTGATCTCCGCTTATATTGAACATTTCTCATTTAATTAACCATGCGTTGTGCTTCACGTAGCTGGAAGGTGCGAACCGTTCTTGGTAAGAAACGGCGTATTTCATCTTCATTGTATCCGACTTGGAGACGTTTTTCGTCTAATATAATTGGGCGTCTCAATAATCCTGGATTTTTTTGAATCAATGTAAATAATTCATTTAACGGCAGCGTGTCAATATCCACATCTAACTGTTGAAACACTTTAGAGCGAGTGGAGATTATTTCGTCTGTTCCGTCTTCAGTCATTCGCAATATTCCTTTTATTTCTTCGAGCGTTAACGGCTCTGAAAAAATATTACGTTCTTTAAATGGAATGTCGTGCTCCTCTAGCCATGCTTTTGCTTTTCTGCAAGATGTACAGCTCGGTGAGGTATAAAGTGTTACCATATAATACGTCACTCCTCATATAGTATCTATATTTATCATACATAAACAAATAGCTTATTAAATAATAATAAGTTTAAATAACCCTATGTATAAGTATACTATAAATGTCAAGTAAAAGGTAGGGGGTTTTAAAAGAAAACCATAATTTATTTTTCTTTTTATAATAACTTCACATATTTGTAACATTCCCAAATAATTTTAAATCTAAACCTCTATGATTAAAAAAAATCCAAAGATCTCTTTCTTTCTTGTTATTACTCCACTAAATAATTCACATCTTTTGTATACGTATTAGCAGCATTCCATAATAAAAACTCATCAATCCCATTTTCTTTCAATGCTTTTATTTGGGCTTCAACTTCATTTTTTCCATAATAAAATGGTTTTGTACCATTATACAACCATGTCGCACTAAAATCTTGGATCCACGGTCTAGATGTAGGTGGGTTTTTAAGTTTTCCAAGCACTTTATTTTCCACTTTGGCATATTCTGAAACTAGTCGATACGGTTCTTTATCTGGAACTGGAATTCCAAAAAAGTTATTCCCCCAATGGCTTGGATAAATCATTGAAGAAATGACATCCACATGTTCTGATATTTTTGAGAAATTTTGTCCAATTCCAGGTGTCTCAACAATTGTCGCTGCATAACCAAAAATATCTACAGAAACATCAACATCATAATAGGCGAGTTCTTTTTTTGCATATTGGACAAAATCTGTTACAGCATCGACGCGACGTTCTATAGAATCTTTACTTGAATGCTTATAATCTCCCAAGCTATACTTTAATAATTCATCACGCGTTTCAAATCCTTCTGGAAAACGTACATAATCGAATTGAATTTCTTTAAAGCCCATTTCTGCTGCAAGTTTAGCAATTTCAACATTGTACTTCCAGACTTCTTTTTCGAATGGATTAACAAAAGCTTCGCCTCTATTGTTTACCCATACTTTCTCACCGTCAACAAATGATAGTTCAGGGCGTTTTTTAGCTAAGTATGTATCTTTAAACACCACGATGCGGGCAATCGGATATATTTGTTTTTCTTCAAGTGTTTTCATTAATCGGTGTGGATCTTTTATATCATTTGATCCTATATCAGTAAAGGGTGAATCTTTTTCTGGTGTAAATGTTAAATAACCGAAATCATCTTTAATATCAATAACCATCGCATTGAGATCAGTGCTATCAACGAAATTTAATAAGCTTTGAAATTGATCACCACCAACTGATGGACCTGTGACATATATCCCCCTAACTGCATCTGGATATTCAAAATCATATGCTGATGAAAATGTATATCGTTTAAAACGTTGCTCTGGATCAAGTAATTTAATCTCCGTTTGTTTTTTCGTATGGAAAGATACTTTTAATTCATCTTTCGCATGAATAACTAGCGGCATAAATAAAACGACAGTTAATACGATGCTCATGAAGATATTTTTTCTTTTTTTCATAACATCCCCTACCTTGAAATAATCTATTTATCTATTATATCGAAAGATTTATAAACTGTGAATCCTACATAAGTATGAAAAACGTAATGTTTTTCTTGCTTTTCATTAAATTAAAGGATATAATAAGGCAAAATGTATAAGTATAGCTATGAAGAAGATATAGTACAATTGCCCACTGGATTGTAGAGAGCTTGTGGCTGGTGTGAACAAGTACCATGGCAATTCGGAAATGGGACTTTGGAGCTATTTTTTTAATGAAGATCTTACAACGTAAGATAAATAAGGGTGGCACCGCGGTTCATTCGTCCCTTCTTAATAAGAAGACGAATGAGCTTTTTTTGTTATCTTAATTTATTGTATTAAAATGAAATGGAGTGATGTCGGATGAAAACCATTTTTTCAGGTATTCAACCAAGTGGTACGTTAACATTAGGAAATTATTTAGGAGCATTAAGACAATTTACTGAACTCCAAGATGATCATGAATGTTATTTCTGTATCGTTGATGAACACGCAATCACCGTGCCACAAGACCGTTTAGAACTTCGCAAAAATATTCGTTCACTTGCTGCATTGTATCTAGCATCAGGTATTGATCCAGAAAAATCAACCTTATTCATTCAATCTGAAGTACCAGCACATGCCCAATTAGGTTGGATGATGCAATCGATTAGTTACATAGGGGAATTAGAGCGAATGACACAATTTAAAGATAAATCTGAAGGGAAATCTGCTGTTTCCGCAGCATTATTTACGTATCCCGCCCTAATGGCGGCTGATATTTTACTTTATAACACCGATATTGTACCTGTCGGTGATGACCAAAAACAACACTTAGAATTAACACGAGATTTAGCACAGCGTTTTAACAATCGATATAATGATATTTTCACTATTCCAGAAGTACGTATTCCTAAAGTAGGCGCTCGTATTATGTCATTAAAAGATCCATTAAAGAAAATGAGTAAATCTGATGAAAATAAAAAGGGGTTCATTTCAATGTTAGATGAACCGAAACAAATCATAAAAAAAATAAAAAGCGCTGTTACTGATTCAGAAGGTATCATTAAATACGATAAAGAGAATAAACCTGGCGTATCAAATTTATTAACAATTTATTCAAGTTGTACAGGAGAATCAATCGAATCACTAGAAAAGAAATATGAAGGGAAAGGCTATGGTGACTTTAAGCAAGATGTCGCTGAAGCAGTTGTCAATCTACTTGAGCCAATTCAAAATAGGTACTATGAATTGATCGAATCAAAAGAGCTTGACACTATCCTTGATGAAGGTGCTGAAAAAGCATCCTTTAAAGCGAATAAAATGTTACAAAAAGCTAAAAAAGCCATGGGATTAGGCAGGGTAAAAAAATGAGTTAGAGCAATCATTATTTGATGCTGAAAGGTACATATATAACACTGATTTAGCAAACGATTATCTTCCCTTTCCAGATTCAGAAATCCTCTATAAAGAAGTCAAAGAAACACAGTACTTGATTCTCTTTACGCACGAAAAGGTAATGAACTTCTTTTCGGTTCGAAAGAGCTTGGATTTAATGCGCTATTATCACTGTCTAATTCTGAAGATGGTATCTCAGTGGCAAATACGGGAGTTCACGACTATCACTATCTTGGTGGAATAATTACTGATAATGAGATTAAAGAAGTGGAGATCATTCAAAATGCTAATGTACATCATGAGGCTAACATTTTTAAAGTGGATGAGGAAACTTATGGTTGGTATAGCATTATAGAGGAAGGTCGATTGCCAGATAAAGATGATGAATTTATTATTAAAGCGCTAAATCAAAACGATGAAGTTTTATGGCAACATTCTATGTAATATAGTTTAATAAACATTATGTTGTTGTAAATACAATACTTGAGTAAATAAATAGGGCTAAAGCGAATATCTCGTAACAGCTTTTAATCCCTTTTTTGTAAACACATGGGTTCCAATAATTAATCAATAAGCAAAGAAAAAGAAGCTATACATTTTAATAGCTTCTTTTTCATATATCTAACCATATGTCCTCTAAGATATTACTTAACAAGTTCTACAAATATACCAGATTCAAGATTTTGTTCTTCACCATCAATGAATACTACATATCCGGTTAATTTATATTCTTTTTCATCCTTAAACACAGTTTCTTTTACTTCTAATTCAATAATAGATGTATTAGCTTCTTCCGTATTATAGAAAGTAACTCCATCTGCAACAGGAGTCTTGCTATTCTCAGCGGCTAAATTTACAATGTTGAAATCACTTACAGATACTTCTTTACCATCCTTATAAGTAAATTCAGTAACATCAGTTTCGTTATCAGCTAATTGTCTTTCAACAACTTCTGTAATATCCTGCTCTAAGTTTGTACTATTCAATGTGTTTTTGCCATTTTTAAGCTGATTATACAATTCTTTTAACGTGTCACGTTCAAAATCACTTGATTCTTCTCCTGTAGTAAGACTAGACAATGATACACAGTGATAGGCTGTAGATTTAGGTGTCCAAGAAGATCCGCCGTTCTTAAAAGTAAAGCGTGCATCTGATTCTTCAATTGGAAGCCTATTAGCAGACTTATCACTTACATTTCCTCTATTACTGTGTGTAATACCACCCGCATCCTAAATACCTCCAGTAAAGACACTTCTAACATCCCATTTAACTCCTATTGTACCTATAGCTCTATTAGCATTACCTTGATAATGAGCTTGAGTATTCATTCCGCAACGAGTATCAGTATAGGTTAAATAGTGCGAATAGGATACGTATGTACCGCCAACTTCTCTACCTCCTGATCGAAAGTCAGATGCTAATGCATTGATCGTAAAGCTTGAGAAAACCAGTAAAAATCCTAAAGCCAACGCCGTAAACTTCTTGATACCTTTCACTTCCAACACCCTTTCTGAATTTTTTGAGTGACATATATTTTCTTATGTTAAAAAATGGAATATGTCATCTCTCAACCCAATGTTAACAAAACATAAATGATTTGCAATATTTTATATAGAACGTATAGTCTATTAAATATGCTAATTTAACGATTATTTTGGCATGAATTAGATATATTATGGAAAATTTTATATGAAATTTAGATTAGTGAAAGGTTAGCACCATATATCAGGTGTGAATTTCCCAATACTTAATATTACATTTTTATAGATTTATTAAATGTTTGAAACAGGGGCTAACCTTACATTTCGTGTTTGCATTGCAAAAAATGTAAGAATAGATGGCTATGTTGTAGAAAGTGTAGACTGTAATTTCACCTAATAGCAATGTTTGTACATTAAACAATAGTTAACCCTATTTTTCACTATGCTGCATGTATTTTTCCAATAATATTTTTCAAATAAGCAAAAGAAAAAGTGTAGGACAACACCTACACTTTTTTTCATTTTCTACACCTTCAGCACTTCTAATACTCGAAGAAAGCGCAATAGTTGGAACACATTAGCTGCAAGAACAGTATCTAAACTCTTCTCTGCCATCTAAATAGCGATAAAATGTACCCCAACACCCTTCATTTCCATAAGCACAACAACTGCGTCTTTTATCACAATAAATAAGCGCTGGACCATCCCGTGTAATTACAGAATTCTTTTTTTCTGACAATGTAAACCCTCCTTTGAAGTGATGTGTTTCAATATTATAAAGAGGTGCTGATGGTAAATTAAACAATCATATTTTGGAGAAATGATAAAATAAGTAAAAAAAAGTGAAACAATTCTTAGCCGGTTTACGTGGTTAAGGTAGAGGGGGGAGAAGATGGTTGAATATAGAAGAAGTTTTCGAAGATTATCTGGATGACATTTATCGATATTTATTTTCGCTGTGTAAAGATCATCATCTTGTAGAGGATTTATTACAAGAGACTTTTTATCGGGCGTTTATAAATATTAATGATCTAAATGTTAACAACGTTAAGCCATGGTTATTTAAAGTATCCCATAATTTATTGATAGATTATTTCCGTAAAAACAAAAGAAATATTTTGATTGATGAGGAACAACTTCAAATGATGGAATCTGGAACTAATATAGAAGAAAACATCCTAAAAGATGAGATGATAAAAATTATATTAAAGGTTATTAATGGACTTCCACTAAAACAAAAAACCGCAATTTTGTTATGTGATTTTCACGAATTAAGTTACGAGGAATGTGCGGAAGTAATGGGTATTTCTTTAGCAAGTTTTAAATCTTCTCTTCACAGAGGAAGAAGAAAAGTTAGACGGTTAAAAAATAGTGAGGTGTAAATTAATGGATAAAGAGCAGTTTAATGATTTACTAAACAAGTACAAACAAAATAAACTTTCTAAGGAAGAAGAAATTTTGTTTGAAAAAGAACTTGATAAATATGAATCTTACCAGGACTTTCTCGACGGTGAATCGGAAAAAGATTATAAAAAAACTATCTCAAATCCCCCTAGTAAGCATATGAAGTCACTTAATAAAGGTAAAAGAAAGGCTATTATATCAAATGCGTTGATGACAATCGCAATAGCATTAATGATTTTACCTATGTGTACAATATTTTCATTTGTATATTATGGCTATGGTATAGCCGATAGTCGCGGAAACAACTTTATTCAAGTTGCAGCAGATACTATTTCAATCACAGAGCCAAACGCAACAGTTGATTTTCAAAATATCAGAACCAATGTAGGGCTATTTTCAATGGAGGGCGACTTTGATATCTACAAGCAAATTGGAAATAACCAAAAACATCTTAGAACAGATAATTTAACATTATTCTTAAATAAAGTGGATCAGCCAGAACGACTGAAAGATTTTAATGCACAGAAATTTTCACACCCTGAGAATCCCTCTCTTTCAACAACTAATGATGTAAACCAACAATTACAAAATTTACCTGATGGAACGGTTTCAGAGGTTTTTGTATCGCTCGATGCATTTTATAGTGAGGAAGAAATTAAAAATATATTTAGCGATATTGAGTTAGATATTCTCTGGTATGCCGTAAATACTGGAATAGTCGATGATACCAAATATACGGCTATTGGATACCCTGCCCAGGACGGTGATATTAATTCTTCTTTTAACAATAAAGAGGAAAACAGCAAACAATTTATCCAGGTATTAAACAGATTAAATAAATACCAAGATTGGGCAGAAACAATTACCCAGAATAGATCTCTAAATATTAACGAAGTCACTAAGTTTATAGATGAAAATGGCATCGAAATATATGGCGTTGTAGTAACTGGACCAACAAAAGAGCTTTTAAAATTAAATGAGATACCTGAAGTAACGAATCAAAATTTAGGAGGTGTTGAATTATGGAATTGGCGATAAAGGGTAATAAATTTTCACGATTACTTTCTCTGTTTAGTTTCGGGTTAGGGCTTATCAATCTTTTAAGCCTGAATATAGCTATCTCGATTCAAAGAAATATCTTCCCTTCTTATTATTTATATATAGTAATTTTAGGGGTTATATCTGGTGTAATCGCACTCTTTCTTAAAACAAATAGCAAGGGTTTTACAATTTTAGGATTATTGATGAATCTATTAACTGGCCTAACAATTATATGTATAATTGTATTTTCTTTTTCAATTAATCCATCTCCTTAAAAAGATAATCTTTATTTTTTATCTACTTGTTTTTAGACTGTTAACTCCTCTTTATATAATGAACCACAAAATATAAGGAGGTTGTTTTATGTTTGGAAATGGTAGACATTTAACACAGGAGGAAGTTGTTAAGCTAGAGATTATGGAAAAAGAGGCAGTGGATAAAATTAAAGCGTATGCTAGTAATTTTATTCAAGAAGTATCAAACCTGCCTACAGAGGAACAGGCCTTTATCTACGACATGTATCACCCAGCTTTTAAGGAGAACGTTAGGTACAAAGGATTTATTGGTATTGGTACTACCCATTATCAAAAATACGGGGATGATTTGCTAGTTGAATTTAATGAAATAAGTATCCCTGAGAAAGATAAAACAGTTAAAACCATCCATGGTTACTTTAATTTTAGAGTAGCGGATAAGGTTCTTTCACAAAAAGTTGAGATTGTTAAAAACGGAGATTTAGTTGTAAATGACACTTCGGTAGCGGAAACAGATTCTTTTTATATTCCTTCAGGTGATTTTCCAAATGATCCTGACTATACTCCAGGGGAAATTTCAAATGACGGTCTGATTACACCTCAATGGGGAGCACTATGTGTAAATGCATGCTGTAAGTTTAGAAAATATGGTAATCCATTTGGCACATTGGTAACTTATAGACACTGTGGTTCAAATTGCGGAACTATCGGTGACTATGGTGGCGGTACTCCAGTAAACGCACTAGATCGCTGTTGTGCATCACACGATGCTTGCTGGGCCAACTTCGGTTCGTGGGATTGTGACTGTGATCGTAACTTAGTGAATTGTGCAAGAAACACAAGTAATGCAGGTTCAAGTAGGGTTGCAAACTTCTTTGCCGGTGTTGTTGCAGCTAACTGCTAATATTTGTAATTTCATCTCTAAGAGTACTAGATAATGTTGTCTAGTACTCTTCTAAATCTCATATGTATGAACGAATGAAAAAGTAATAGCCACAGAGAATTAATACTCTCCCTGTGGCTATTGGTAATTACTAATATTTTATTTTAATAATTCCCATATACTGGGGCAATCATCATACCTAATCGTAGAATATTTTTCTATTATTTTCATGTTAATTTCTTGCTCAAGGTCTTCTCTATCTTGATGTTCCGTGTTTTTTAGACTTTTCTTAATCTTTGGATGAAAACTATCCAAGGAGGGATTTATAATGATTAAAGCAAAACAATTGAGAACTTATGTAAACAGAGCTTATAAACTGATGAAGCAAGTCTACATTGAACAAGGATACTTTGCATCAGGAAGTATTGGTATGGAAGAAATTTATTCAATTCATGCAGACAAAGAGAAAGCCGAAATTATCGTAGATGAGCTGCTTGATTCTGGATTAGTTCAAATCAGAAAAGAATGCCATGCACTTGCATTCGAATTAGTAGCGGAAGAAAGACTTCATTTGATTAGAGAACATAATTTAATTGAAGAATGGCAGCACGCTTCACTATTTGCAGTGATGGAAGATCATGGAGAAGTATTTTCTGTTCTGCGTGAAGTAAAAGAGCGGAATAAAAAATTACATACAATAGCTAGTTAAAGGGGCTTTGTAAATTGTAAATTGAAAGACATCAAAAATAAAACATATCTAGTTAGAATGAGCGAAGCACAATATAATGCTTTTATAAAAGTTGCTGCTAGTAGAGATGAAAATCGTTCAGAGCTTTTAAGATTGTGGATTGATAATTACATTAATCAATATAAAAACTGTAACTGTGAAGGAGAAATTTAACTTAAAAAATTTCATACAACACCATAAATGGCCACTTCTTTGTATATGAAGCATCATCAAACGAACCTATTGCAACTCACCTCTCGAAGGAATTAGATAATGAAGATTGGTATAAAGAAATACTGGATTTGTTTTATGAGACTGTGGCTACTTAATCGATACAAAAAATCATTTTAGCTCTAAAAAACACACCATTAGATTTGGTGTGTTTTTTACATTTAACATATTTATGAAAACAGCATAATTACACTTCCATACAATTGTCTTATAAAAATAACGATTACTAAACTCACTGTCTGACAGATCCAAAACATTGCTTTCTTGTCTTTTTCTCGTTCAAAGTTAAAGGCTTGAACTGTTAGTCTGTTTGGATAAATGAACAACAAGGATAGTAATATTACAAATAATAAGTTGGCCAGCATTAATAATAGAAACTGATTAATACCTAATGGCTCCAACAAATGAAACACATAATATGGTATTGTATTAGGCAATAAAAAATAATTCCAGGTAAATACAAACAATAAAAGCAAGTAAAAAAAGAAATTTTCCACTATATGTACTCTAAATAACATACGAAAAAACATCATGCCTTCTCTGCCCACCTCCCTTCTCTTCATCTAAAAAATCGTTGAATATATTTCTCCAGATTAATAAATAAAAATTTTAGTAACTCTGTAATCCCTTTGATTATAGTCTGTAGCAAGAATATTACCCACTGTTTTAATGCATACATAAAAACTGCTCCTTGGTTACAACCTCATTGATTTAAAATTTATTTTTAACGTTAAAGGTAGACAATTTATACCAACCAATCTTTATCTCTTATTCATAGGACGCTTAATTCTCTCGGGAAAAGCTAAATTTAATTCATTTTTATCCTCATTCCAAACAATATAAGCAGAATAGTGTTTATTCTTTGGTTTAGAAAAAAACTCGAGTAATGGTGTTGTTCGCTTTTCTAGAATACTATGTGCATGTTCTAATTCGATATTTCTACCAAACTGAGTTTTCCATATCTTAAAATCACACTTTGTTTCATCTTTACATGCATATAGCTTGCCTTTATCGATAACTGGTCTGTCACATAGTAAACAAACCCCTATTGGTTCAGTTGAAGTAATTTCGTGTACTTTTTCTTTAATTAAGCTGGATAAATCGATAGAAGAAAAATCCCATTCACTATGTACCTTCATTACTTCATTAATCGTATGAACAACTCTCTTTCGAATCCCTTGAATGAATCGATGATAGGTTGCATGATCCTTTATCTCTTCATTGAGGTGTTTCTGCATATTTCCAGTAGATACAGGAGAAGTAAACAAGTTAATATTCTCCATGGAAACAGAACCTTTTCTGGATTTACAAAACGCGTATCATTTGAAATGTCTTTAAGTGGAGCGGGTAATAGGGCCTGATATTCCTCTAATGAAGCAAGGTTACTCAAAACAGTAGGGAATGTCTCTGCTTCTCCCTTTCCTACATATTCGATATTTGTTCTTGGATAACTAACATAACCAGCAAGGTACTTCTTTTAACCCCTCCACCAAGTCGAATGTATAAGAGAACAGGTTTTACCACGATTGATAAAACGATAGATATACCAGAAAATAGGAATAAACGGTTACTCCATCTACTATAAGCAGGATGACTGATCAACTTATTAAATATACGGAACAGCAAGCCGATTAATATCATACCCAATGCAACAAATAGAATGGCAGAGGATAAGAATGAAATAATGCTGTTCAAGTAACCATCTACATTAATGATATCATTTTCCCCTAATATAAATATACCAACTATTCTAAAAAAAAAATTAGCGGAATAGTTATCAAACCCCACGTTGCACTCTTTAATGTCGTACCCACCTTAGTAATTAAAGCGTAAGCCAGTCGAATAAGAAAATAAATAAACAATGCAGTAAAGATAGCAGGTATTATGTTTGCCCAAATATAAGTGTTTTCGTCGATAGTCATTGCAAGATTATTTGCAGCATCCCCTAAACTTTCTTCGCCTTGAAACATTGTCTTTCCCATTTCAATCCGGTCCAAATCAACCATAGCCATAGATGAAAAAGGAGAGATAAAACTGAAAACAATTAATAGAAGCATTATTTTTTTTCGCATAATACGTCTCCTCAATGCTCTTTAGTTGCAAGGGCAAAGTACTGATCAACTAATTCCATTTTATACTTAACGTTTATCTTCCCATTCACATTTTTTGATTTCTTTTTGACGTTTGTCGAACATCTTCTACTTCCCATAACTTTTCAAGAAACGGATGCCCTTTTATTAATTTCTTACATAATTCCTCATGTGCTTTACTCCAACCTAGCTGAACACCTTGATACAATTGGTTCCAAACTTCAGTTTCGTCCATATAACGTATTTCTGAGTACTGCTTTGGGTCCCATTCAGTTAACCAATAACGTAATTCATCTAAATGAGCTGATGTACGTAGCTGATCTAAAGCCATCATTAATAATTGTTTAAGTTGTCTTTCTCTTCTTGTTAATCCGATAATAAGTTTTGGCGACATGGACAACAGATGATACTCCTTTTTATGCTGCTCAAAATGAAAACGCCTTTTCTTTAAATCCTTTATGATATCGTAAATATGTCGCTCTTGTCTTGGAATTAATCGACTCTTTCGAATAGGTATTTGATAACCAATCGTATCAAAAGCAATGATATCATTTCCATCTGTTATAACACATGCATAATCAATAACTTTCCTTTCCATACCACGTCTCATATAAGCTTGACGATAGATCTTATCTAAAAGAGCTTTTGGGATATCTTGCATATCATTTTCAATATATTGATAGAGAGATTCTTCTATGTATAAGAGTGGTATTTGATCTAATAATTCTATTTTGTCTTGCCGCCTCCACTCATGAAAATAAGGTACATTATAACCATTCTTCTCCCCTTCAAACCAATTTACCCATACATCATGTAATAATTGCATATCACTACCCTCACTTTTTAATACTTAAGTCTGTTCATCTTTGGTAAAGCCTGCCTGTCCTACCATTAAGTATGACCCAACAGTAAAGATTTTATTCGATGTCATGAGGAATACTTTTAAGTGATATTGCCATGATAAAAATGCCCAAAGGTAAGAAATAACATTCTATTCGTCGACTTATAAACTCAAGATATTCGATCCAAGATACCCCTGCAGGTAGGAAATTAAAGTAAGCTATAATAGATACCCCACCAATAATAGCTAGTCCAAAACCGATTAAAAAAGAGAAGATACGTCCGACCACTATAAATCCCCCATACTTGTCCACTTTATGTTATCTTATGCTTTTGTTCCTCTCTTATTCTGAAATAAAAAAGGTCGACCGAAAACAGTCAACCTTTAACAAAAATTATTCATATTTTTTAAAAACAAGTGATACATTATGCCCACCAAAGCCAAGTGAATTACTCATAACAACGTTTACATTCTGTTTTATCGCCTCATTAGGAACATAATCTAGATCACATTCCGGATCAGGTGTTTCATAGTTTATTGTTGGTGGTATCATTTGCTCTTGCAATGCTTTAACAGAAATGACTGCCTCTATTCCACCCGCTGCTCCAAGCAAGTGACCAGTCATGGATTTTGTTGATGAAATCTTAAGTCTGTATGCATGATCACCGAAAACTGTTTTAATCGCTTCTGTTTCATACTTATCATTTAAATCAGTGCTTGTTCCATGTGCATTGATATAATCAACATCTTCCGGTTTTAACCCCGCAACTTCTAAAGCTTGTTTCATAGCTCGAACTGCACCTTCACCATTTTCAGCAGGAGCAGTAATATGGTATGCGTCACCTGTAGAACCATATCCAATGATTTCCGCATAAATTGGTGCTTGTCGCTTTAATGCCGATTCTAATGTTTCTAATACTAAAATTCCAGCCCCTTCTCCCATAACAAATCCATCACGATTTTTATCAAATGGACGACTAGCACGCTTAGGGTCGTCACTAAAGGACAACGCACGCATTGATGAAAATCCAGCAAAAGCCATATTCGTAATTGGTGATTCTGTTCCACCAGTAATCATATAATCAACATCACCACGTTGAATCGCTCGGAAAGCATCTCCTATTGAATTCGCTCCCGAAGCACAGGCTGTTACGGTACACGAATTAATGCCTTTTGCACCGAGTTGAATAGATACTTGTCCAGCAGCCATATCTGGAATCATCATAGGAACGAAAAACGGACTGACACGCCGATAACCTTTTTCTTTAAATTTCATAAATTGCTCTTCATATGTTTGCATGCCACCGATTCCTGAACCAATCCATACACCAACTCGTGTTGCATTTGTTTTATCAATCGTAAGCTTTGCATCTTCTACAGCCATTTTGCTTGCTGCAACAGCATATTGAGTAAAAGCATCCATCCGTCTTGCTTCTCTTTTATCAATAAAGTCTTTTGGCTCAAATTCTTTAACCTCTGCTGCCACTTTAGCGGGAAAGTCATCTTTGTTAACCCGAGTAACAAAATCAATTCCTGATTTTCCTTGAATTAAATTTTCCCACATTGTCTGTACATCATTTCCAACTGGTGTTACCGCCCCTAATCCTGTTACAACGACTCTTCTATCTTTCATGTTCATCCTCCTATAATCAATAACTATATGAATAATAGGTTATTTACCCCAACGTAATGCAACTGCTCCCCATGTAAGACCACCACCGAAACCAACGAGAACGATAAGATCATCTTCTCTAATTTTACCTGAATGAACACTTTCAGATAAAGCGATCGGTATGGAAGCTGAAGAATTATTTCCATATTTGTGAATGACTTTAGCCATTTTTTCTTCCGGAATTCCTAAACGTTCTCGTGCTGCATTCATAATACGTATATTAGCTTGATGAGGAATTAAATAATCAACATCTTCTTTTTTTAAATCAATTTGCTCGATCACGTTAACTGATGATTGTGGCATTTGACGAACGGCAAATTTAAATACTTCTCTCCCATTCATAGAAATATAACGGTTATCATTTTGGTATAAATGTTTCGTACCTGAACCGTCAGCACCTAATTCAAAAGATAATATCCCTTTACCATCGGATACTTTCCCCAAAACGACTGCACCTGCGCCATCACCAAATAAAACGCATGTATTTCGATCTGTCCAATCTGTTATTTTCGATAGTTTTTCAACGCCTATAACGAGTATATGTTGATAGGCACCCGTCTCAATAAACTGTTTGCCAGTAATCATAGCATACATAAACCCTGCACAAGCAGCACTTAAATCCATTGCAGCAGCCTTTTTTGCACCGAGACGTTCTTGAAGCATACATGCAACTGAAGGAAATGGTGTATCTGGTGTGACAGTTGCAACTAAAATCAAATCAATATCACTAGCCTTAATCTGTGCATCTTCTAATGCTTTTTCCGCTGCTAAAAAAGCCATATCTGATGTATCCATATCATCTTCAGCAATTCTTCTTTCTTCAATTCCGGTTCGTGTACGGATCCATTCGTCGGTTGTATCGACTATTTGTTCTAGCTGTTTGTTCGTTAACACTTTATCTGGAACAAAATGGCCTACACCTAATACGCCTACACCCATTTAGACATCTCCTTATTAGTATAAATTAATATCTATCATTATGACTTGGTACTAATTTTAAGCGATAGAAGGTAATTATTCAAGAATTAACTACCCATCTATTTTAAAAAACTCTGTTTAATACGGAAGTAAACCCGATTCATGATAGTCCTCTAAAATGCGGTTAATTTTATTCTTAACATATGCAGGTACGAATGGACTATATTCACTTAAAGACACAATATCTTGTTCATGTTTAAATGTATAAACAGTACCTTTTAAATTATCTTTTGCCTTTTGTTCAGCTGCATAAAGATAAAGACGGTCGATATTTAATAATGTACTCGATAATACATATTCTTGTCCGATGTCTGACTGATCCATCATATAACCAATTGTATACAGCCCGTCTTCACTTGCCTCTTTGATTAATTGAGTGCTAAACACATCATTTGCTGGATAAATGACATCTACATGATCTTCAATAAGAGAATAGTAATGTTCACGTATTTTGTCCTTATTAGTCATTTCTTGAATAAACTCAACACGAACATTACATCCTGGATTCGCATGCTTAACCCCTTCATAAAATCCTTCAATTTCTGGTTGCCACTCATATGCTGCAAATATTGCTACCTCATTCGTTTCTGTCATTTCACCAGCTATTAGTCCTGCAAAGAAACCAAGAGCATGAACATTAACATTCAAGCTTGTTACATTATCGCTCGTATAACCACCGTTAAAATAAACAAAATGAATATCAGGATAATAATTCGCTATATCAACAAAGTATTTCCCATATTGGCTACTATGCCCAAATAATAAGTTGACCCCTTTTTTCGCAAAATCATCCACTGCTTGTAAAACATCTTCTTCTGTTTCAATATTTTCTTCATAGTATATTTCTACATCTGTATACTTATCTTTAATATGTTGAATGCCTTTATATCCAAGAGCATTCCAACCATATTCGGTCATCTCTCCTTCAGTAATTAATCCTACTTTATATAGTTCTCCACGTTCTGAACTACTACAGCTAGACAATAAGATTAAAATTAAGATTATAACGAAGAGTATACTTAATGACTTTTTCACCTTTTGCACTCCTTTATTTGTCGAGCTGCTCCACTTTACAATATATAGTAAAAGCGGTCAAAGCGCTGGAAATGTTTTTTTAATCGATCTACAAATAATGTCTTAGGTCTATTGTCACGAATAAACAAGTAATTTTCAAGGTTTTTAGTTCTATTATTTGCCATTTTTTGCGACATGACATTTATTTTCGAAGGTAAATCACTTTTATTCAATAAAGATATAAACAGTGGTAGGAAATCATTAATATCAATGGCTCTTTTTTTAAACAAATCTGAGTTATAACGTATATAACGACTTTCGATGTAAACACCTGAATCATCAAGTGGCATCCACTCACCAACTAAAAAATGAACAAATATTTGTGTCGTTTTCGTGCTCTGTTTTATTTCAATAAGATGTGTTAATGGATGTGACGTTTTTGTTACGATAACTTTTGTCTGATTCCATCCATTATCAACCGATTCGACACGAATAAATGAAGCGTTTCGTCCTAAAAAGTCAGAAAGGAATTGTTCTTTCTCCCCATACTTCTTACTAAATCCCTTTACTTTAAAACCTTCTTCTATTAGTCGATTAACAAGATGAAAGCCAATCCAATGAAAACAGTTTAATACTAAAATTGGTTACACAACCTTTCTATAACACTATATTATCTTGTTTTAAACAAATGCTTTCATTTTATGATTTGTTTTGTTAAAATGTATAAAGAAAACAAGTTCATATCCAATGAGTGTCATTCATTTGGATGTTAGCTATTACGTGAACGAGGTGTTAACATGCGTTTTATAATGACAATTATATGGGCTCTATTAATCGGTGGCGTCTTATCTTATGTGCTAACAAGTATGGCCGGTGAACCGTTTAATTTAAATCAGTCCATCATACTTTCGTCCATTATTGCTGTTCTTATCTTTATTTTGAGTGGTGTACTTAAAGACTCCAGTCAAGAGCAATAAGAATGCACATGTATCTTGCATGGGAAACCCTTGCCTAGGCAAGGGTTTCCTTTATGTTATCGCTAATACCAAGGTAGTAAAGCAAGAGTTGTTAGAGCAGCAAGTGGAATAACTAGTCTTCTAAAACGTCTACCAGGATAGCCATAACCTGGGTAACCATAATATGGATGATCAAAACCTCCATATGGACCGACATAAGGGGGTGAATAAATATTTCTTATTTGATCCCTTTCATATGGTTCAATAGGTACGGCGAAATATACATTTTCATCATCCAAACCTGTCATGATGCCATCAAATGTCATACCGTCTTTTGTCTCTACTAAGACATATGCATGTAGATGCTGTTTACATAAATCATAGATTGACTGATTATTCTTATCCATTTTCCTCCTCCTCAACATAGCCTATTCAATAGCCTATAAACGGGTGACAGGAGAAAATGAAAATTCTTTATTAGGGGGAATTATTATGGAAATAACTGAATCCATTATAACAATTGTTAAGTACTTGATACTCGGACTTATTCAAGGATTTACAGAGCCTATTCCTGTATCCTCTAGTGGTCATCTTGTTATCTTTAGGGATTTATTTGGTGTTTATGTCGAGGGTCTATCTTTTGAAATACTGGTTAATTTCGGTTCATTAATTGCTGTATTAATGGTTTACTGGAAAGATATTATGCGCCTAATTAAAAATGGCTTGCGTTTTATTTTTACACGTGAACGAGATGCCAAAGAAGACTTCTTATTTATCATGTACTTAGTCATTGCCACATTACCAGCCGGTATTATAGGTGTCTTATTTAAAGACAAAATCGGTGATATAAGTAAAGCATCGACGGTCGGTATCACACTAATTGTCACCGGAATAGCTTTATGGATCATTCGTAATCTACGAGGAAGAAAAAATGACGGTGATTTATCATGGAAAGATGCGGTAATTGTAGGTTTCGCTCAAGCTATCGCACTTATTCCTGGTATTAGTCGTTCAGGGGCTACCATCGTTGCTGCCATGTTACTCGGAATGAAACAAGAGACAGCATTGCGTTTTTCATTTTTATTATATATTCCTGTTAGTCTCGGTGTAACCATTTTATCTATTGATGATGTAATTGGTGATCCAACCTTTGAATGGGCTCCGAATATCATCGCATTTATTGCATCACTCGTTGCTACATTCTTCGCATTAAAATGGTTTATGAACGTTATGGCTCGTGGTAATCTTAAATATTTTGCTTATTATTGTTTTGCCGTAGGTACGTTGGTCATATTCTTCATGTAAGCAAAAACGTGTCTGTTATATGGACAGACACGTTTTTTAACCACCACTTACAGGTGGAATAAATGCTACTGTATCACCCGCATGAGCATATGCATTTTCTGGAACATATTCTTCATTAATAGCTATCATAATCGAATCTTCTGTATTGATTCCATATGAGGACAATATTTTTTGCTTCAATTCTTTAACCCTTATTTTTTCCGCCTGAATTGAAATTCTTTCCTTACCAACATCTTCTCGCAATTGAGCAAATAATAACACGTTAATCATATTGACCCTCCTTCACTTTTAAATTGAATGTTCATGCTATTCATTAAAAAAGGAGGTTAATCCTTTTTTAAAAGAATTAACCTAATATTTTTTAATCTGGAATACCGAGTGCAATTTTCGCATAACGCGACATGCGATCTTTAGACCATGGTGGATCCCATACAATATCAACTTGTATATCCTTAATTTCTGGAAAATCCGCTAATGCACGACGTACATCTTGTTCGATATGACCTGCTAGCGGACAACCCATTGATGTTAAAGTCATCGTTACCTTACATAAACCATCATCATCCATATCAACATCATATACTAAACCGAGATTAACGATATCTATACCTAATTCTGGGTCAATCACATTTTCCAGTGCCCCGAGAAAATTCTCTTTCAATGCTTCATCCATGATAGTACTCCCTCCTTACATCTTATCTTTATTTAAACATATATTGATCTTTTTTCAAGTGAAAATCATTAGGGTACTTGTTAACGCAAATGTTTCTTAAACCATTTTACAGTTTCTAAAATAGCGAATCGACTTACTTTGTGGTCACGCCCTACTTCTTTGATAAAATGAATTTGTTTCTTGTCTTTATACATATCACGCGCCGCTTGATAGAACGTATAAGAGTGTTCAAATGGGACAACCGGATCCTTATCACCATGCCAAAACAATAATGGTCGCTCTTTTAGTCGATTCATATGTTTAGCCAAATCAATGGACTCTAAATCATTTAATAATGTTTTTATTTTTTCTTCAGGTAATGGTGGATGATCCGTTTTTTCATATTCCTCGATGATAACTTTAGCAAAGTCTAATAATTTCGGACTCCCCATTAATACTGCGGCAACTCGAATCCAAGGATATTTTACAAGAGAAGCAGATGTTGTAATCCCGCCCATACTTGTTCCAGCTACGCCAAATAAGTCATCTTTTATAAGCTGTTTACCCTGAAAATATTGGTGTATTGTTTGTAAATCAGCGACATTTTGCATGACGATATCCCAAAAGGCCAATTGTTTCTTAATAAAAGTCGTATTCTTTTCTCTTTCCCCATGTAACATACTATCAGGTAAAATGACCCGATAGCCCTCTTCTGCTAAAAGAAAAGCAATTGGTAAATTATGTTCTTTTGCACTTGTAAAACCGTGAAAATATGTAATCATTGGTAACGGTTTGTTTTTTACTTCGTTATCTTCGACGATTAGACAAGGAATGTCAGCTATTTTTACCTTTTCTATTCCAATCACTCTTACAAACCTCCTTAATCATGTATATATATTAATCATATAGTGTTCAACATCATCTGAAAAGAAATAACCTTTACGAATTGAATATTTATTTATACACTTATACAGAGGTGAAGGGTTATGAAAAACGAAAGACATTTAATTGCTTTAGATTTAGACGGGACATTATTAACGAGCGAAAAAACAATTCGTTCATATACAAAGGAAATTATTTTTGAAGCGAAGAGAAGAGGACATATTGTTGTTATTGCAACAGGTCGACCACATCGATCGAGTATTAACTATTATAATGAACTCAACCTAAACACACCTATGGTCAACTTCAATGGTGCTCTCGTTCATCATCCTAAAAACAAAGCTTGGGAAGCTTTACATCAACCTCTCGATTATAAGACGGCTCTTAAAATCGTCGACACTTGTTATGATTACGCAAAAAATATAATGGCTGAAGTTCAAGATCATGTCTTTTTAGATCAAGATGATCCGCATTTTATTGATACTTTTATTGATCATACGAGTGAATTACAATTTACAATCGGTCGCTTGCATAAACAACTACGTGAAGACCCTACATCATTACTTATCTATCCATATGAAGAATATATCGATGAGTTGAAGCAAATCTTAGATGATATGCACACTGATTGGATTGAACATCGAAAATGGGGGTCTCCTTGGCATATGATAGAAATTGTAAAAAAAGGAATGAACAAAGCAGTCGGTTTAGAAAAAATAGCACAATATTATCGTATCCCAAAAGAAAGAATTATTGCATTTGGTGATGAAGATAATGATTTAGAAATGATTGATTACGCTGGTATCGGTGTAGCAATGGATAATGGTATTAAAGAATTAAAGTCCATTGCTAATTATGTCACTGATACAAATGATAATGATGGGATTGGTAAATTTATTCAAGAATACTTAAGCATAAATGTCAAAATGTAAATATTACCTTAATAATTTTACTACAAACTTCCCATAATAGTATTGAACGCCACCATCATTCATATCTTTTGGAGGATCTCATATGGAGACAAAACAAAAACAAACTCACTTTCACCGATCCACTACAAAAGACCAAAATAAACGTGCTCATCATGCTGCTTTTACTGATAAAAAACGAAAACAAAAGGAAACTTCCAAACACACAGTAGGAGGGTTTTAACATGGAGAAAAATTTATTTCAACAAGCTAAAGATTTAGTGTCAAACCTGACAAACATGGGTGGAAGTGCAACTGAACAAGATAAACAAGCTGCACGAAACGCTATTCAAGCAGCATATAAAGACTGTACACCAGAAGAAAGAGCGCAACTCCAACAACTTGAACAACAACTGTTACAAAATAATCAATTAAAATAACTCGTTCATGATGGTAATTGCGGAGTCATTTCATTAATGATGATGAGTTACATGAGTTACTTTAAGTGAACAAGGTTATAATAAGGTTTTGACAATTTAAAGTCTCTTATCAAGTAAATGGTAAAAAGAAAAGTGGTTTTAGCACGATGTTTAAAAGAGCTAAGACCACTTTTTTCTAATCCATTTATCATATTAAATTCAGGCTATATGCCATATTGCTACAATATCGCATTTGTGTTCGTATAAATTAGCTCGTTGAATCCGACACGAATTAAACTTACATCACTTGATAACTTGTCTCCTTTGTAGAAAAGGTGATAAACTTTTTACAATAAATGTTTCTGTACCTTCTCAAGGCATATTCATCATTTGATGCTAATCATAGCCGATTATTTTTCTTTTGCTTAATTATTTGATAAAATGAATTTAAGTATGTCTAGGAGGGATACAGTTATGGGTGTACGTGCTGAAGAAACACCGAATCCAAATGCAATAAAATTTACTACAGAAAAAATGATTTTCGAAGGTACAGATAGCATTTCTGTTATGCCTGGTGAAACAAGCGAACATGAGATTTTAAATGATTTAATGGATTTAGATGGTGTCGATAATGTCTTTGGATATCAAAATTTCATTACTGTTAATAAAACGTTTGATGCCGAATGGGATGAATTAATTGAAAAAGTAAAAGAAGTATTTTTGAAACATGGATACTAAATACATAAAGCAGCTAGCCACCTTAACAATTACATTTCTTTAGTTGGCTAGCTTTTTTTATTTTTACTTATCCTGACGAAAGAATCCTAAAACACCTGTCGTTTGGACAATATTAGTAAAAGCTCCAGGATCAACCTCTTTTATAATTGTTTCTAAATCATACAGTTCATAGCGTGTAATGACTAAATAAAGCATATGTTTTTCATCATTAGAATAAGCTCCTTTAGCTGGGATAATCGTAATACCTCTAATTAATTTTTCATGTATTGCCCGCTGTAATTCATCCTTTTTGTTCGTTATAATCATTGCGGTCAATTTTTGATAACGTGTATGAATCGCATCGATAACACGAGTATTAATATATAAAGATAAAAGTGTATACAATGCATTTTCAGGTTCATAGAGAATGCCTGCAGCTGCAATAATTAGCGCATTAAGCATAAGAAAGTAAATACCAATAGGGCGATCTTTAAGCCGTGATAATACTAAAGCAATGATATCCATTCCACCAGTTGATGCTCCTATACGAAGGGTGATACCTACACCCGCCCCACCTATCAAACCACCAAATACGGCATTTAAAATAATATCTTCTGATATTTCAATAACAGGAAGAAGCTCTAAAAATACAGTTGTAAAAGCAACAGATATTAAACTATACACTGTAAACGCCCGGCCAACTTTTAACCATCCTAAAATAATAACAGGTATATTAAATAGAAAAAGCAACACTCCTGTTCCAACGCTCATATTTAAAAAATCTTTAAATATACTTGATATAAGCTGTGCAGCTCCAGAAAAACCACTCGCATATACATTCGCACCAATTAGAAAGAAATTTAATGCGATGGCATTTAATAATGCTCCTGTAATGACAATGAGCGTCCTTTTCATTTCTTTTATAACCATTTCATCAACTCCTTTTAATTGCATTAATTTTTGACTAAACATCTTTCTGCATATAGACTTATTAATAATACAATAAATAGAATGAAGGTGAAACAATGAATGTAAAAATACTTGTTGATTCAGCCTGTGATTTAACTGAAGAACAATATAACAAATACGGGATTGAGATGATTCCGTTAACAGTCCAACTTGATAATAAAGAATATAGAGATGGTATTGATATAACACCTAAGACTATTTACGATGCCATGCGTAAAGGAAAAAAACCAATGACGTCACAAGTGTCTTTACAAACGTTTAAGTCCATATTTACTAAATACGCTGAAAAAAAACAACCACTATTATATTTAGCATTTTCTTCAGAACTATCTGGTACATATCAAACTGCTAAAATGATGGAACAACAAGTTCGTGATGAATATCCAGATGCCGAACTTCATGTACTCGATACGAAATGTGCATCAATTGGCTATGGTTTAGTCGCCATAAGAGTTGCTAAATTAGCTAATGAAGGCGCCAAGATGGATGAATTAATTGAAATGGCATCTTATCATGCGACCCATATGGAACATATCTTCACAGTAGATGATTTAAATTATTTATATCGTGGTGGACGTGTCAGTCGAACAGCTGCATTTGTTGGAACATTACTAAACATTAAGCCTATCCTACACGTCGATTCTGGAAGACTCATACCAATTGAAAAAATACGTGGTTCAAAACGATTGCTTGATCGTATGTTGGAAATAATGGATGAACGTGGGATTGATTTTGAAAATCAAATGATAGGTATTAGCCATGGTGACGATTTGGAGCGTGCAGAAAAGCTCGCAGCTAGGATAAAAGAAAAATATCCTGTAAAAGACGTTATCATTGAGATGGTTGGCGCAGTCATTGGAGCCCACTCTGGTCCAGGAACACTTGCTTTATTCTTTTTAAATAGTTCTTATAAATAAATCATATCGGCAGAGATTGCTATTTAAATAGTAGTCTCTGCTTTTTTTTCGACCTTTTATTGACAATTTACCAAAAGGGCTTGTCTTTCATTAAATACTCCTTCATGATAAAGTAGACTCGGTTCATGTGGAGCAAATAATTCACATGAATCTTAGTCGCACTTATTTCGAAGCTTGGTAAATAAATGTTCATTTATTTGCATAAGTGCAAGCACACTACCTGACTTCGATACCAGCTCGTCAGTCAGTGTGTTAGCTTTAGCTGCACTTAACTCCAACGTACAGTCGACGTGACACAGGACGTGCAAATTAAAGGCTTTTCGGTGATGCGAATAACCGTAGTCCCAGGCGTTGCGACAGGACGTCGCGTACTTAGCCTGCCTTTACCTGCCTGCGGGAGTCTTAGTAACGCCGCGGAAACAAACATACATCATAAGTTTTAGGAGTGGAAGTTATGCCTACCTATTTAAGACATACGGTATTTTCCTTTTTTATTATTGTCGCATTAACAGGAATCTGGATGCGTTTGATTCCATTACATTCGATTGATTTAATCCCTTACACACATTTACTCCATGGGCATTCACATTTAGCGTTTTTGGGGTGGGTGTTCCTTGGTTTAATACTCATATTCCTCAAACTATTTTGGCCTTCTATTAGGGCTAAGAAACAAATCATTCCAATGACAATTACTTTGATTGTCGTAACGATTCTTATGTTTATTGCTTTCTTATATCAAGGATATGCACTCTTCTCTATTATCTTATCAACCTTACATATTTTCATACAGTATTGGGTAGCAATCTTTATTTACCGAGAAATGAAACAGCTATCAATGCCAAGTTCCGCTTCATTATTTATGAAAGGCGGCTTAGTGACTTTAGTCATTTCATCTTTTAGCCCATTTTCATTAGGGTTTATTGCTGCTAAAGGGTTACAAGACTCCCCTTTCTTTGATATGGCTATTTATTTTTATTTACATTTTCAATACAATGGGTGGTTTTTCCTTTTTTTAATCGGATTATTTATAGCAATCATCCATCGAAAGAACATCCATTTTAATCAAACTTTATTAACATACGCTTTTTGGCTATATTTTATCGCCCTATTTCCTAGTTATTTACATTCCATTTTATGGGCTGAATTAGGCCGTGGAATGACGATTCTCTCAGCAGTTGGTAGTATTGGGCAATGGATTGCTGTTTTATTAATCTTGATTAGTTTTAAAGAAATTTATCAAGCGATATCATCATACTTCGGAAAGCTGTTCACCATCACGGTAAAGTTAGTCTTTATACTCTTATTTGTTAAGCATACCCTTGAGCTTGGACTGATGATTCCGGAACTGGGGACTTTAGTCTATGAATCACGCTCTGTTATCATAGGTTATCTTCATTTAACTTTGCTTGGTTTTGTTAGTCTATTTTTATTTATACAGTTCTATATGATTGGTTTATTTAGAAAAAGCTCGATAACCGTTTTTGGCTTCTCCGTATTTATCATTAGTTTTTTACTTAATGAAGGTTTATTGTTTATGCAGGGCTTGACAGAGTGGACGACTTTACCGGTTTTCCCATACATATTAGAAGGCTTGCTATTAGCAAGTATTCTTTTGGCTATCTCAGGCTTTTGCTTATGGTATTCTAGTAGAAATAACTCAATAGAAAATATATATTAAACAGATGAATAGAAGGATGTCCCTTTGGTCTTGGGACATCCTCTATTCACACATATATTTAAGCCTGTTGCTTTTGTTTTCTACTTAAATGTATGACAGATCCAACAAACAATAGAAATACAACGGCAATAGGTATAATAAATAACCAATTAATACCTGAATTCTCTTCAACAATATAAACTTCTTGTGATTCGCGCGAAATACCGATTTTGAATTCACCATCACTATTAGCGCGTACTAAATCATCACCTAACAAACCTCTTAATTGACTATTCGTATCAATCCCAGTTAGTGTAGCCTGTCTTGATTCTTCATCATTATTAATGACGATATAAAGTGTCTCACCTTCATATGATCGTTTAAAGACACTCATGCCTTGATCAACAGCAACCATGTCGAAGTCTCCATGCTGTAAGGCAGGGAATTGTTTACGTAACGATGCCATTCGTGTAAAATACTCTTTTAATTCCGGTTCTCCGCTATTAAATTGCATTAAATACATCATTTCTGGATAGTTTTTCCCGAACATCGGTAGTTCAGAACCTTGATAAATATAAGGGACACCTGGTGTTGTATACATATACGTTAAGGCTAATTTCCAAGCTGTTAATATATTTCGTCCTTCTTCTGAGAACTTCTGACTAAATCTCTCACTAAATTTATCATCTACTTGTGTTAAGGTATTATTATTTTCCATCTCTTTCCATACATCATATATATTTGCAATCGGTTGATTAACCTGTGAAAGAACTTCACTTAAAGCATTCTGTAACTTTTTATTTTCAATCAGATCAAATGGCATCTCACTAAGATGATCCATATTAGCTTCAGAAGAAACATTGGCCAATAAAATTAAATCAGGTTGAATAGATTTTAGTTCTGTTGTATATGTTTTTAAAAAATCTTGATTTGCTCTGTCTGCGGCATGGATTTTAAGACCATCAACCTCTGTCTCCTTAATCCAAAACACCGCCACATCAATTAAATAATCAACGACTTCAGGGTTAGATTGATTTAAAGTTAGAGCTTCTTCTAACCATGGTTCCTCTTCAACTTGAATATTGTTCCCTTGATTAATCCAATCTTGTTTCTTAGCAATGGGATTTGTTTTAGCTACATAGTTAGGAACCATTTCTAGTATGACTTTTATGTCTCTATTATGAGCTTCCTTGACCAACTGTTTGAGTTCTTCCATTGACCCAAATTGTTCTTCAGTTTCATAAAAATTTTCTATCCAATAGCCATGGAAACCATCTTCTGCATTCGCCATAACTGGCGATAATGTAATCGCCGTAAAACCTAAACTTTTAATATCATCAAGTTTCATGATAATGCCTTTAAAGTCTCCACCATGATAAGCATATAAATCATCAGGTCTTACTTGATTACTTTTTTGCTGTTTTCCATTATTGAAGCGATCTATAATGATGTCATAGATAATTTCCTCGTTGATAGATGTCTCGTTGTTCCCCTCTGCAGTGACTAGCCAAGGAAAATATAGTAACAACCCACTTAGTACAATAATTGTAAACAATCTCTTCATGCAATTTCCTCCACGTTAAAATAAGACTATCTCGGCGACTACGAGATAGTCTTATTCGCTTATTTTATCATCCGAATAAATGAACGCCATATGGTAGACGACCAAATCCTAAAATTAATGTCAGTAAGAATGCAATAACGAACTGGATCCATGCCCCTTTTGTTGAACGGCCTTTAGCCATTCGAACTGCAATCAGTTCCATTGCTGTGATGACCCAAAGTCCGAGTATCGTCTTAGCAATCACTTCACCTAACATAGCTCCTGAGGCATGTTTGAAATACTCAGATACTAACATGCCACCTGATATGATGATTATAATATAGAACAAGCGTAATATCATTTGAGTTATTTTTGCGCCCTTTTCATTTCCTTTACGTTGTAACATCACAACAACAATCAATAAAATCAGTGCGACGACCCATGACGTAATATGTAAATGTGTGTTCATTTAAATGATTTCCTCCTCTAATAAATTAACTTATACAGTATTAATAATAATCTTAACATGTTTATGTGAATTAATCACGAATAAATACCGTGGCTATTTTAATATTCATATTTACACGGTATAATAGACTTTGAAAACGCTTTACTTTATTAACGCTTATGTATTGGAGGATTACAAATGACGATAACGAATAAAATTATTAAACAAACAGAAACATATGGTGCCCAGAATTATCATCCGTTACCTGTTGTTATTTCTAAGGCAGAAGGGATTTGGGTAGAAGATCCTGAGGGCAAGCGTTACATGGATATGCTTAGTGCGTATTCTGCAGTTAATCAAGGTCACCGACATCCGAAAATCATTAAAGCTTTAAAAGACCAAGCTGATAAAGTTACTTTAACATCACGTGCATTCCATAACGACCAACTTGGACCATGGTATGAAAAGATATGTCAATTAACAGGAAAAGAAATGGCCCTACCAATGAACACTGGTGCTGAAGCTGTTGAAACAGCGATTAAAGCAGCACGCAGGTGGGCCTATGACGTTAAAGGTGTTCCAGAGAATAAAGCAGAAATCATTGTTTGTGAAGGCAATTTTCATGGTAGAACAATGGCAGCCATCTCATTATCATCAGAATCCGAATATAAACGTGGTTTTGGTCCGATGTTACCAGGAATAAAAATTATTCCGTATGGTGATATTGACGCACTTAAAGCAGCTATCACCGAAAATACAGCCGCGTTTCTATTCGAACCTATTCAAGGTGAAGCAGGAATTATCATTCCACCTGAAGGTTTTCTAAAACAAGCCTACGATGTTTGCCATGAAAATAATGTGCTTTACATAGCTGATGAAATTCAAGCAGGATTAGCACGCAGTGGAAAAATGTTCGCCTGTGACTGGGAAGGGGTGACCCCTGATGTGCTTATTTTAGGTAAAGCTCTTGGTGGTGGTGTCATGCCTATTTCATGTGTCATCAGTGATAGGGAAGTTTTAGGCGTTTTTAATCCGGGTTCACATGGTTCTACCTTTGGAGGAAATCCACTCGCTTGTGCAGTCTCACTTGCTGCCCTAGATGTCATTATCGAAGAAGATTTAGCCACACGTTCATTAGAGCTGGGCACATATATGATGGACGAATTAAAGAGAATTAAAAACCCAATGATCAAAGAAGTTCGTGGTAAGGGATTATTTATCGGTGTTGAATTAACAGAGTCAGCACGTCCATATTGTGAAGCATTGAAAGAGCGTGGTCTATTATGTAAAGAGACACATGAAAATGTTATTCGTTTTGCGCCACCATTAATTATTGAAAAGAAAGATTTAGACTGGGCCTTAGAACAAATTCATAACGTTTTGGAAGGTTAAAAATCAATAAGATAAAAGGAGCTAAATAGAATCTGTTAAATAGACAAGGGAGAAATGTAATGATACGGTCTTAACTCTAATTAAAACAAGGTTAAGACCGTTTTCCCTTTCCTAATACTTTTCATATTGATAAATATCAATGTATTTAACAATAGTTTTTGAAAATCCTGTGATGTGCAGATAAATATTTTTAAGTAAAGTTAATTCACTTTGTGATGGCATATTATGACCTATAAAACAGATATCCACCCCTATATAATAGGAGTGAATGATTATATTTATGTTTTTCGTTTCAGTGCTCTAAATATGATATATCTAACCTAGTTACTCACAATTTTTTCTTTAAGAACATCATTATCGCTTTGGAACATTAAGCAGTAGTTCCTTGGAGAAGAAGTATAAATAAACAGACTTAACAGGTTGTTGCCAAATCTTTTCGATAGCTTGGCGATACAGATTCATCTGTATTTGATAACGTTTGATTAATTGATCTTTTATATTATCCGTTACGTCACCGTTTATTCGGTCTGTTTTATAATCTAAGATTATCCACCCTTCATCTGTCGGGATAAGACAGTCAATAACTCCTTGGATTAAGACTTCTTCTTGTTCAGATTCGTCCCAGTTTCGATAAACGTCTTGAGCAGGTAAAGTTAAACTAAATGGAACCTCACGATATATTTTTTCAACGGTCATCATATATTTGGCAATATCTGTTGTATAAAACTTTTCAATCGCTTGGGTATCTATCACTTCCACCATTTCTGAACGGAGTATTTCTCGATCTACTAAGCTATGAATAAATTCATTAATTTCATTTTGTGCTAATGCTTTTGCAAATGGAAGATGCTGCATCACCGTATGCATAATAGTCCCTTTTTCAGCTGCTGATACTGTTTTTTCTCTTTGCATAAAGACAGGACGTTTTGTAATAGGTGCTTGATAAGGTATAACAAACTGATTATCACTATACTCATCAGGCTGCTCTTGTTGGCGTTTGATTTCTGTCACACTTTGTTTTGCTCTTGAAAGCTTTGCTAAACGGTGCGTATATTGAAAGTTAAGCCGAGCATCAACTTTTTCAAATGTTATTCGATCAGTTGTCTTAACAGGCTTCCAGTTTACAAGATGATCTTTTATTTTTTGTTCTGAAACATTTTTATCTGTTTCAAAGTCTGTCAGATCACTTCCGTGAATCACTTGAATATCCCAATTAGATTGATCTTGTCTAATTTCCTTGGAGACATTTGGCCCAATTTCCCCTTTTCTTAATACGCTACTCTGTTCGTGGCGAATAAGAGCAGGCGCTACCCAATCAAGATACGTTTTTGATTGGCTTCGATAATATGCAGGAAGAACCCATGTTGGATGAGCCAGCATCTGTTCCCAGGCTTCCTGTTTTTTCACAAATGAATTTACGTTTCCTACCATGACTAACTTTTCCTTGGCACGTGTTAATGCAACATATAAGACACGCATCTCCTCTGCCAGTTGTTCACGTAATTTCTTCTGTTTAACGGCCTGCTTATATAATGTCGAATAAGTAATACGTTTAATCGGATTAATATAATTGCTTGCAAAACCTAGATCTTTGTCTAATAAATAACGTTTTTTTAAATCTTGAAAATTAAATTCACTTGCCATCGCTCCAACAATAACGACCGGAAATTCCAATCCTTTACTCTTATGAATCGTCATCATGCGAACGACATCTTCTTGCTCACTTAGTGCCCTTGCTGCCCCTAAGTCATCGCCTTGTTCTTCCATCCGTTCGATAAAGCGTAAAAAACGGAATAAACCACGAAAGGAAGTTGTCTCATAAGCACGTGCCCTATCATATAAAGCACGTAAATTTGCTTGTCGTTGTCTCCCACCAGGCATACCACCGACAAAATCATAATAACCTGTATCTCGATAAATATTCCATATTAATTCTGACAAAGCGCCTTGTCTTGATTGTTTACGATAATGGTCAAGTTGAGTCATAAATCGCCTAATTTTTTTGGCTGTGTCATCGTTATTTTGTTCAACATATTTTTTAAGTGCGTGATAATACGTGCTTTTCTTATCTGCCAAACGAATGCGAGTCATTTCATCTTCATTTAACTGTACAATTGGTGAACGTAAAACAGAAGCTAATGCAATGTCTTGTTGTGGGTTATCAATTGCTTTTAATAAGCTAATCATAACCTTAACTTCAATCGCTTCAAAATATCCCGTTGACAATTCGGCATAAACTGGTATCCCTTGTTTTTTCAGTTCATCAACAATGACTGGTGCCCATGTCAATGAGCGTAATAGTATAACAATATCACGATATTGAATGTCCCTTTGTGCTTGTCGTTCTTTATCGAATACTTGTAATGGTTTTTTAATCCATTGTTTAATTTTCTTTGCATAGATGCGTGCTTCAAGCTGTGCCTTTTCTAAATCTAGGTAACTTTCTTCATCTTCATTTTCAGACTGTACATCAGACTTTTCTCGATCAATAATAATGAGTTCAGGTTTTGCTTCTTGAAAAGGAAAGTCATCATATTGGGTGTTTCCATAAACTAGCTCCGCGTCTTTCGTATAGTTCATCTCCCCAAGTGTTTCGTCAAGTATTTGTTTAAAAATATAATTAGTCGCTAATAATATGTCTTTGCGACTTCGAAAATTTTTGGCTAGATCAATACGTTCTGCTGGATGCTCCTCTTTGTTAAATGTGTTGTATTTTTCAATAAACAATGTTGGTTCAGCATGTCTAAATCGATAAATACTTTGCTTGACATCTCCAACCATAAATCGATTTCCTGGTCCTTCTTGCTCACTTACAAGACGTAAAATCATTTCTTGGACATAATTTGTATCTTGATATTCGTCAACTAGTACTTCGCTAAATTGCTCTTGTAATTTTTTAGCGACGTTTGACGGTAAAATGTTCGATGGAGTGGATGATTCATCAACTAAGAGTGCAAGACAATAATGCTCTAAATCCGAGAAATCAACGACCCCTTTTTCTTTTTTAAGTTGAGTGAAGCGGTGCTTAAAATCAATTACTAATTCGGTTAATTGTTTAACTACTGGAGCTAAGTCTTTCATATCTTTTATATGACTTGCTAAGTCGCGTAAAAAATAATCATCAATCATATCTGTCCAACGATCCTTATAACGATTACGAATCGCCTTGACCATTTCTTTTTTGTCCTCGTTACATTCTAATCGCTTTCTAGATAGTGGCTTAAATTTGCTCGATTGCATATACGGTTGTAATGTTTCCCAGGATGTTAAAAGACTTTTCGCTTCTTCTAACATCAATTTGTCCTGCTCTAACGTTTCAATATACGTGTACGGACCATCACTTTCTTGAGCAATTTCAAATGCCATATTAATCTCCTGTTCAATGGCTTGAAACTGTTCACTTACAGCTTGTTTAATCATTTTTAGCCATGTTAGATCATGTTCTGTCCATTCATCAGGAATATCATAAACATCGCTTAACTGATGGAGCCATGCTTCCGGCCATGGATTTTGAATAGCAAATTGATAAAGGTTTAATATTAACTCTTCAACTTCTTTATCACTACGATCATTTGAAAAGCGATCAACGACAGCGAAAAAACGCTCTTGTTCTTCGCCTTCTTTTCCATACCATTCTTCAAATAACGACTCAAGTGCTTCTTGTTGCATTAAATCAGCTTCCACATCATCAACTATTCGAAATGCAGGATCAAGATCGAGTAAATAAGCATGTCTTTTAACAATATCTAAGCAAAATGAATGCAATGTTGAAATCGACGCACGTTGCAATAGCGATAACTGGCGTTTTAAATGATGTGAAGTTGGATGTTTTGATAATGCTTCTTCTAAAGCCTGCCCCACCCGATTACGCATCTCTTGTGCAGCCGCATTTGTAAATGTTACAACGAGAAGTGAGTCGATATCTATTGGATCATCTTGTCGTAATATTTTCTGAATAATGCGTTCAACTAGAACAGCTGTTTTACCTGAACCAGCAGCTGCAGCGACTAGAATATCTTTTCCTGATGTATAAATAGCTTGTTCTTGTTCTGTTGTCCACGTTACCATTTACTTCTCACTCCCCTTTCTTAATTTTTCTAAAACTTCATCATCTTTCATATCCGGTAACTTATGGAAGGTGTTTGCTTCTGTTAAAGGGTCAAATTGGCAGACAGATTTAAAAGGACAATACGTACATGCCTCTTTATTTTTATATTTAAATGGATTAAGCTTAATCGTTCCTTCAATCATATCTAACCCAGCTCTGATCATAAGTTTATGGATATGTTCTTGGAGTATAATAAATGTTTCTTGATCTGCTACTTTTGAATAACTATAAAATCCACCATTCTTCTTCAAACCTACTGGAATGATTTGGCTTGTTCCTGAATCTAAAGAGGTATCCATCAATTGTATGACACCTTCATCAGCAATTAAAAGCCCCTTCATTTTATATTGTTTGAAAATCTCCTTTTCTAGTGCATGTTCGTTCAAATTTGGTTTACCTGAAATCATCGGATTATGCACGTGGAAATATAGGACGCCAGCTGGGGTAGCTTTAATACCTAGCCATTGTTCTGAATGAGCTAATACAACGTCTAAATAAGTTAACATCTGTAATGCTAAACCATAATAAACTTCAAGTAAGTTTAAGCTATGATCACTCGATTTATAATCAATAATTCGCAAATACAATTGGTCATCTTTCTGAGCTCGATCTACCCGGTCAATTTGTCCCCGCAAAATAAGCTCATATCCATTCGGTAATGTCAAAGTAATCGGTGGAAGATCATCTTTTTCACCAAGTCCAAACCCTAACTCTAATCCAATCGGTGAAAAGTCACTTCTTCTTGCTTGTTCACTCAAAATAAAAGTCGCTCTTGCGATGACTTCTTGTAACTTCCTTTGAATATATTGATAACGATTTGAACTATATAGGATTTGATGCTGCAACACAGGTGCTAAACGGCGAACTGCTCGTCTAGCGTAACCATTCGCATCTTCCTTCGTTAACAGAGCATAATCTGTTCCTTCTTCTTGAACCCATTCTGTAATGATTTTTAAAGCTTCGTGGAATAACTGGCCAATATCAGGTGCATCTAATTTATATGTCCGTCTTTCTTGTAAGCCGAGGCTATATCTTGCAAAATGTTGAAACGAACAACGGTAATATGTTTCTAATCGTGATACACTTGCTTTAATTTTCTTCGGATATAATTGCTTAACCGTCTTTTGTGCCAAGCTAGTCGGCTTGTTCTCATAAACTAAACTTTGTAAGACGTTAAATGTTACCCCATGCTTTGGATGATTTATAATATACCAATTTAATACATGCCACCAAATATCCTTCATCGGATAACCTCTTACATAACGTGATAGTTGGGCAGTTAATGCAGCACGTGTTTTTTCTGGTGTCGTAATAAATCGTTCTGCTTCTATTAATTCATCTGGATCCTGTAACATGAGGTAAGTCATGCCATTAGGAAATAGCTGCTCTAGTTTACGTATCATTTGTGAGGGCATTTTCGCCTTTCCTTCTTCATCACTAATCGGATAACTCACCCATAAAAATTCATTAGCTGACGTAAAAACAAGATACATATAAAACCAATCGTCCAGCAATTGACGTTTTGCCGTATCTGCTAACTTCATACCGTGAATGGCAAGAAATTCACGTTCTTCTTCGTTTATGACTCCTTCAGCTGGTGGTTTTAGTGGCCATAATCCTTCATTTACGCCTAATAAAAAAGTACATTTCTTCCCACTAATACGAGAGCGTTCAACAGAGCCAACAATAACATGATCCATACTTGGAGGAACATGAGCAAATTTCAATGAAGTAAGCCCCGCTTCAATCATTTCACGAAACAGGGCAAATGACATTTTTTCATCTCCTGCCATCTCCACAATTTCATCGAATAATTGAATAAGAGCATGCCAAACTTGTTCTTGCTCTCTCCCTTTTTCTATTTGTCCCTTCTCATCATACTCATTCCGTAATTGTTCAAGCCTTTTAGGAACTTGTATGTTTTCAAGCAATACATAAATAAGTTCACAACGTTCTTTAATCGTTTCTGCCTGTCGCATTGCTTCATCAAATGAGCGTAACGGCCCTACAACTTGTGCACGATAACGATTTATCTTTTCCTGCATATCACGCTCATCATCTGTCTGAGTCTTTCTATCAAAACCACGAAATCGTTGAAACACCCATTCATCATTTGAAAACCAGCTTGACCTTGAGCGAATACCATACTCTAAACAATAATTTTCTAATTCATCAATAGCATCGGCTGTTAAAGGATAGCGTTCATCCTGAATAGGTATAAAACCTGTTTTCAACATACGGAACACAGCATCATAGCGCCAATTACCATGAATAACATCTAAGATAGAACGAATAAATTCGATTAAAGAATGGTTTAACATCGACCGTTTCTCATCAATAAAAACGGGAATATTATAATCGGCAAATAACGTTTCAATTAAATCATGATATGTTTCCGGATCGCGTATAAATATAGCCATATCACGGAAACGATACCCATGTTCTCGAACAAGTGACAAGATCTCTTGTGCAACTCCTTCAACTTCAGCACGTGGATGAACAGCTTCACCTAATTTAATTGGAACATCTCCCACATATTCAGGTACAGGATGCGTATCAAAATGTTTCTCTAAATGGGCAAAATAAGGGTGATGTTTAAAACGATCGTTTTCCGCATCTAAACGAACATGTGACTCTATATTAATTTGATGAACTTCAGCTAGCTGTTTTAATTGATTATACGTTTCAGTCGTTTGGTAAAACAAGTCAAGATCAGAACGTTCTTTTTCACCTAAATCATCGACTGTTAATGCAATCGTTACTTTGCGACATGTTTTTAAGAGAGCTTCGATTACACGCATTTCAATCGGAGTAAATCGATGAAAACCATCTAAATAAACTTCTGCATCTTGCATTAGTGTCGCTTCTGGGATCTTCTCTGCAAGAAGTCTTAATTCATCTTCCCCATCCATATAATTATCCTTTAACACAGTCATGAAACGATCGTAAATATATGTTAAATCTTTTAATTTATCGACAAGCGCTTTTTCTGTCGGATGTTGATGAACAAATTGATTCATTACTATCTGCTGTTCAACTAACATACTTGGTGTGATTTCATATCGCTTAAACTCTTTCATAATCGCTTCTAATTGTTCGAGAAACCCTTGTTTTTCAGTAGTCTTCTGAAACACAAGCCAATCTTCTTGTTTTTCCTTCAGAATCTTGCGAAGTAACATTTGAATACCGACAGAACTAATATATTGCCGTGTAGCACCACCTGTTTCTTGAAATATCCGCCAAGCTAAACGGGAAAAACTAACCACTTGTGTCCGAATACTACCTGTAAATTCAGGATCACGAAATAAAGTATATTCTTGATCGAATGTCATTTGATCAGGTACAATATAAAAAATCGCTGACCCTTGTGGATCGTGGAGTGATTTCTTCTTTATTTCTTCAAACATCAAAGCACTCTTATCTGTTCCTGATCTTCCTACAATAAAACGAAGTGTCATTTTTCTCCCCCTTTTCCCTCTAATCATAAACAAAAAGCTTCTATCTTCTTATTTTAACAAAGATAAAAGCATTCCCATAGCAACTTAATGAGTACGGTCTCCAATAGTTGTTCCTGTTGGATTAAATCTTTTTTTTCGTTGGAGTCTTTTTTCTATATATTTCCCTAATGTCCAAAACAGACCGATAAAAATAACAACTAAAATTGTTTTTAATGGATTTTTAGCGAATGACGCAATGCTTGAACCGACATATGACATCGAAAAAATCATCACCGCTTTACCGAGGAGAATTGCCAAAACGTACTGATAAACCTTAATTTTCGATAAGCCTGACACGACATTAATGACCGATGATGGGGAGAAAGGAAAGCTAAGTAGAATAAATAATGGCCCAAAGCCGTGTTGTTCAACCCAACCTGTCACTTTATATACTTGCTTATGATTACGAATACGTTTAAAAAACTTCTTCTGACCAAGCTTTCGAATAATCATAAAAACAGTAAGGTCACCAAGGATGGAACCTAACCACGAATAGATGAATCCTTTTAACAACCCATAAGCCGCAGCATTAGCAAAAACAAAAACAAATAATGGTAAAAAGGGGAAAAAGGATTCTATAAACGGCAAGAAAACACCTGGTAATGGCCCTAAACTCTCATACTGCTCTAATAATTCCACAATATATTGATCAAGTTGACCTGCATCATAATACTGTTTCCAGTCCGAAAAAATATGTTGTACATACATTAGAAATCTCCTTAAAGTGCCTGTTCTAACGGGAAGTTATTATGTATATCTTACATTTTAAATCAAGTAACGTCATATGTATAGTGCTATTTTAAAAAACGCCTCTTTCTTATCATTTCATAATCATATTCATTTATTATTGTTGCATTTTTTTCTTGTTTTCACATATAATAGAACAGACGTTCCCTTTAGGAGGCTTTCATGATGCGTTATTTGAATAAACAAGAGTTACAAATTGCTTCTCGTTTCCTATTTCTATCTATGACAATTATCGTTCTTCGACAAGATATTAACCATATCCAAAATGGCTCATTCAAGATAAAAGACCCGTATATCACCTTGTTAGAACACATGCTTACAATCGCTTTAAATGAAAGAAAAAATTTACGTAAACAAATGAAAGAACGACAAATGCAAGTGCTCTTAACGAGGCAAAATGATGCTTTTTCGTCTTATCTTTTCATTTGCCAAGGGAAAGAGGAAGAGCGTCATTATTTTAATCCTGTCATTCGTAAAAAAGTAGAATATATTATTCAGGAACTGATGCTTAAAGCTCACGATTTGATGTTAAATTAGCATCTAAAATAGAGTTAGGGTCTAAAATAGAGTTTGCTTCTAAAGCAGAGTTCATATCCGTTGGTGGTTGGTGAAAAAGTAGTTTTAGTCGACTATCTAGTAAATAACGGTATTGTGCTGTACGCTGAACTTGGTTAATAATCGAGCCAAACGAAACGTTAAGCAAAAGTTTTTTACCATTTTTAAAGACAATTTCTGCTTGCTGATTGATCGCTTTATTTACTCGCTCGATATGTGAATGTGAAATCCATGAACATTGTGGGTTAGCTGGTGAAATAGTAGGAAAAAAGTACATTCCACTCATTGGATTAATAGAGATAGGAGCTTTATGTGTAATACCGCAGATGTCGCGCGTCCCTTCTTGTCTGCCTTTTAGATTTGCACCAAAATAACGACAAGTATAGTCAATCATTTTGGTTGGCGTTAAACCACTGACATAATGTTCTTCATCTTCATCAAAAATTCGTGAGCCAATATGTCCATACTTATCTTGTTCTGCAACAACCGCTAATGTTAGAGGAGTAATTTCATGTGATGGAGTGTAATACTTTTTCATTCAATCACTTCCCTTCATGAAAAGAAAGAGGCTTATATACTAATTTATCAAATAAATCAAAAAAAGTATAATAGAAAGTATTGAAAATCTGAAATAATTATATCTTATTAAATATTTTGTATTTTGTTTTGTTTTAAAAAAGGGTTGTCCCGCTAAAGGGGACAACCGAATAAATTATCAATTAATATAATAACCCTATAAATTCATCTTTCGTAATTTTTCCTAAATAATGTGCGACATCTATATTTTCTAAAGCCTCTTCAATTGCCTGTTTATTATGGCGAACACCTTTTAATCGCTCTTCAACGACTTTAATGTCACCAAGTCCAAAAAAATCGCCATAGATCTTACAGTTTTCAATGATGCCTTTTTTAACATCAAGACGAACGTCAACAAGCCCTGATGGGAACTTATGTGAACGTTTGAAGTTAAATGCTGGAGATTTACCATAAGTCCAATCCCAATTGCGATAACGCTTTTCAGATATGTCGTAAATATTTTTCCAATCTTCTTCCGTCAATTCATAGTGCGGAACATCTTTCACATCATCAACATCAAAAATATGCTTTAACAACACTTCCTTAAATTCATCCATTGTCATATCTTCATCCATAAATTCAACAATGTTAGCGACACGACTACGAATTGACTTGATCCCTTTTGATTCTATTTTTGCTTGATTGACATTTAGAGCAGCTACAACATGATCGATTTCAGAATTAAGCATTAATGTTCCATGACTAAACATACGACCTTTTGTAGCGAACATGGCATTACCTGATATTTTACGTCCCTCTACAACAAGATCATTTCTTCCCTTTAGTTCTGCAGGAACACCCAATTGATTTAATGCTTCAACAACAGGTTTTGTAAACTTCTCAAAGTTGTGGAAACTATTACCATCATCTTTTGTTATAAAACTAAAGTTAATATTTCCTAAATCATGGTAAACAGCACCACCACCAGAAAGCCGGCGAACGACTTTGATATTATTTTTTTCTACATAATCGGTATTAATTTCTTCAATCGTATTTTGATTTCTTCCAATAATAATTGACGGCTCATTAATATAGAACAGAAGATATGTATCATCTTCTCCAAAGTTTTGTAAAATATATTCTTCTAAAGCTAAGTTTACCGTAGGATCTGTAATCCCTTTATTGTCAATGAACTTCATCACAATACCTCCCAGGTTTTGTATATCTTTAGTTTAATCGATTCATCAGTGACTGGCAACCCATGTTACTTTTTTCAATCGTCTTTCGCCTTAAAAACAAAAAAATGTTATAAAACAGCCTTGACAAAAATATGACTGTTGTATTACAATATAATCAACGCTTGAATTTGTTATATCACAGTGGTGTGCAGACAAATTCTGTTGCATCACAAAAAAGGTGGACATAGGGGGATCATCAATGGTTAACGTATTAGAATTCTTTAGGAATCTTCCTAAAAAGAGATGTCATGAATGTGGCAATGAAATGTATGAACAAGCGGATTGCTATGGTAACCTATGTGATGAATGTAACCATCCAGCTCGATAGGTTTATAGTACATCCCAAAGAATCTTTTTACTGTAATTAGTAACATGATACTTCCTTTCCTCTTAACAGCTATTACCCAAATAGCTGTTTTTTTTTAGCTATTAATTTCAGAATAGGTAAAAAAGTATAAAAAACCGTATCTTTTTTAGTGTGAATATATTATAATTATTTAGGAAAACGAATCATTTTATGAAGAAAGGGGAAAGTTTACATGTCAACAGAAGGCTTACAAACACGTTCTTCCGTACCAGCAGAACAAAAATGGGATTTATCAGATTTGTTTACCTCCCATAAGGCTTGGGTAAAAGAACTTCATACCTTAGAAAAAGATATTCAACGAATCACATGTTATAAAGGGACATTACATAAGGGTGCAGCACAGTTACTCGAATGTATTAAAGCATATGAAACATACTTAGAAAGACATATTCAAGTAAGTACCTATGCAAGTCTTCATTTAAGTACAGATGGAAGTGATCCTAAGCGGCAACATGATGCAGCTAAAGTCGCTGCTTTAACCGCTCGCATCAATGCACAACTTACGTTTATTGAGACCGAGCTACTCGAAATGTCAGAAGAAAAGCTAGAACAATTTAAACGAGAAGAACCAAAATTGAATCATTATGAAAAAATGTTAAAAGATATTTTAAGAAAAAAACCGTATACACTTACAGCAGAAGTCGAAGAAACGTTAGCAACATTAGAAGAAGTCCATCAAGCACCATATACGATTTATCTACGGAGCAAATCTTCGGATATGGTGTTTGAACCAATTCAAGATGGAAACGGTAAAGAACTTCCAATGTCAGCTGCTCTCTATGAAGAAAAGTACGAAATATCTGCTGACACAACTGTTAGACGAAATGCCTATGATTCCTATATGCATACACTGGAAAAATATAAACATACATTAGCGGCTACCTATGCAACAGAAGTAACGAAACAAGTCACTTTAGCAAAACTAAGAGGGTATGATTCGGTAACAGAAATGTTATTACAACCACAGGAAGTCACTTTAGAAATGTATGAGAATCAACTAGATATTATTCAGTCAGAGCTTGCACCACATATGCGTCGTTATGCAAGACTTAAAAAAGAAAAACTTGGATTAGACGAGATGCGTTACTGTGATTTAAAAGCACCGCTTGATCCAAATTATAATCCTAAAACAACATATGATAAAGCTAGAGAAATCATTATTGATGCTTTAAAAATAATGGGACCTGAATACACTGAAATCATCAAAGAAAGTTTTACAAATAGTTGGATTGATTGGTCTAATAATATCGGTAAATCAACAGGTGCATTTTGTTCTAGTCCGTATGGATCACATCCTTATATCTTATTAACATGGACAGATACGATGGAAAGCGCCTTCACACTAGCCCATGAGTTAGGTCATGCTGGTCATTTTTATTTGGCACACAAAAATCAAACTTTATTCAATACAAGACCTTCAACTTACTTTATTGAAGCACCATCAACAATGAATGAATTATTACTCGGTAACTATTTATTAGATAAAACTGGAAACAATATACAAATGAAACGTTGGGTTATTACACAACTATTAGGAACATATTATCATAACTTTATTACACATTTATTAGAAGGTGAATTCCAACGTCGTATATATGATTTAGCAGAGAAAGGCACGCCTTTAACAGCAGATGTCCTTTCAACACAAAAGAAAGAAGCGATTCAATCATTTTGGGGTAAAGACGTTATTGTCGATGATAGCGCTGGCCTTATTTGGATGCGTCAACCACATTATTATATGGGACTTTATCCATATACCTATTCTGCTGGATTAACCATTTCAACAGCTGTCGCTCGAAAGATTAAAGAAGAAGGTGAATCTGCTATTCAAGGTTGGCTAGATGTCTTAAAAGCAGGTGGCACATTATCACCACTTGAATTGATTAAAAAGGTCGGTATTGATATGACAGAACCTGATGCTATAAAGACAGCAGTCCAATATGTTGGTTCCTTAGTTGATGAGCTTGAAAAAAGTTATGAATAACTTAGACTTAAGATAAATAAACAAAAGCGAAGAAATAAGTACTCTTCGCTTTTGTTTTTATTAACCCTTTAGATAAATTATTGGCATAGCATAGCATTTCACCAATAATTCAATTACAAATAGTCATATCGTATACTCTATTCAATCTTAATACCTTCAAACCATTCATCATAGCAATCAAATATCAAAAAACAAAGCAGCCAGAAGCGGATTGAACGCATCAGACTGCTTTTCTTCATTAATCTCTTAAATAATTTAACACGTTAGCAACTGCTTGTTTTCCTTGATCAATACAATCAGGTAATCCTACCCCTTCATATGAACTACCTGCTAAATAAATACCTGGTAGCTGTTCAGTCATTGCTTGCTTTACTGTTGCTAAACGCTCTATATGCCCTACTGTATACTGTGGCATAGCATTTTTCCATCTTGTTACAACAGAAAATATCGGTTTATTTTTAATTTTCATGATCTTGTTTAAATCTTTAAGTACGAGTTTCACCATATCTTCGTCTGATAAATCAACTGCTTCTGGATCATCAGGCCGGCCAACATAACAACGAATAAGCGCCTTATCTTCTGGTGCTGCATTTGGCCATTTTTTATGTGTCCAAGTACAAGCCGTAATACGAAATTTACTATTTCTAGAAACGACAAATCCTGTACCATCAATATCTTTTCTAATTGCTTTTTTATCAAAAGCCATTGCAACATTCGCAACTGAATTTAAAGGCATATCGTTAAATACATTGAAAAAATCATACTGGCTAAATATGTTTGATAATGTTTGATGTGGTGTTGCCATAATAACAGCATCTGCTCGATAAACTGTTCCATCACTTAATAACACATGATAGCCATGATCTTTCTTTTGAATATGGTCAACTGCTGTTTGTAATTGAATTGTACCTGGATTTAATTGTGTTTCGAGAGCGTTAATTAATGTTTCTAATCCACCTTTAAGTGAGAGGAACATACCTTGTTTCTTTTTATTTTTAGCCGTCTTTTTTCTCTTTGGCATTGATTTATTTAATCCTTTAATTAAACTTCCATACTTCTGTTCAAGATGGTAGAAGTTAGGGAAAGTCGCCATTAAACTCATCTCATCCATATCACCAGAATAAATTCCTGATAATAATGGGTCAATAAGATTCTCTACTAATTCATCTCCGAAGCGACGTCTAAAAAAATGTCCTAAAGATTGATCATCAACCTGTTTACCTTTCGGAATAAGAAAATCCATTCCTGCTCTTAATTTACCTGTCAGAGAAAACATCCCTGAAAAAAGAAACGGTCTCACTTGTGTAGGAATTCCCATAAAAGAACCTTGTGGCATTTTATGCAATTTCTTTCCGACTAAAATATATGACTGCCCTGTTCCATTACGAACAAGTTGGTCTGTTAAACCTAGATCCTCCACAAGTTCAACAGCAGACTTTTTACGTTCTAAAAATGAATCTGGTCCTCGTTCGATCGTAAAGCCGTCACGACGAACGGTCTGAACTTTCCCACCAAGACGATTAGATGATTCTACTAACTTAACTTGATATGGAAGATGATGTTCTTTAATATGCTTTTGTAAGTAAAAGGCTGCTGCTAAACCTGTTATGCCCCCGCCAACAACTAAGATGTTCTTAGATTTCATTAAGCATCACGTCTTATCTTCGTCATAACTGCATTTGCCATAGCATTTATAAAAAGCGGATCAACGTTTGGCATTTCTGGACGATAATAATTTGCACCGATTTCGTCACAAACTACTTTACACTCATAATCATTATCATATAGGACTTCTAAATGATCAGCCACAAAGCCCACTGGCGCATAAACAAAAGCTTTATACCCTTTTTGTTTATATAAGTCACGTGTTAAATCTTGTACGTCTGGACCTAACCATGGATCTGGTGTATTTCCTTCACTTTGCCAGCCAATCTCATAGTTTGTTACCCCGGCTTCCTTCACTATTAATTCAGCTGTTTCTTTTAACTGCTCAGGATACGGATCATTATTCTGTATAATTTTCTCTGGTAAGCTGTGAGCTGAAACGATTAACACTGCTTTTTTACGTTCCTCATCACTCATCTTTGCATATTCTTTTGTAATTTCTCTTGCCCAATAGGCGATAAAATCTGGCTCAGTATACCAACTTTCAACTGATGTTAATGTTATTCCATGTTTTTCTGCTTCTTCCTGAGCACGACCATTGTATGACTTAATACTAAATGTTGAATAATGTGGCGCAAGCACGATTGATGCAGCTTGTTTAATACCATCTTTAGCCATCTTTTCTACCGCATCCTCAATGAACGGTTCGATATGTTTCAGACCGATATATACTTGGAAATCATAGGCATCTTGAATTTGATTTAATACTTTTTCTAATGCGTATGCTTGTTCTTCAGTAATCTTAGCAAGCGGTGAAATACCACCAATTGCTCTATATCGCTCTGTTAAATCTGCTAAAGCTTCTGGAGATGGTTTTCTACCATGACGAATATGTGTGTAATATCGCTCGATATCTTCTTCTTTATATGGTGTACCATATGCCATTACTAATAGGCCCATTTTCTTTCTTCCCATATCAACTCACCTCATGTTTTTAAGTGTTATCGCTTTGAGTACGTATGAATGAATTCTGTTAAACGAATTAACGTTTCTGGCTTTACATCTGGTGTTACACCGTGACCTAAGTTAAATACATGATGTCCATCATCTTTTGATTGATCTAAAATCTCTTTTGTACGTGCTTCAATCGTATCCCAGTCAGCTAATAAAATCGCTGGATCTAGATTACCTTGCAATACTTTCGTTACTCCTAACTCACGTGCTTCCTTAATGGAAGTACGCCAATCAAGCCCAATAACATCTACTGGTAAATCATTCCATTCCATTAATAAATGACTAGCACCAACACCAAATATAATTAGTGGAACATCAAAGCGTCGCAACTCTGTAAAAATCCGTGTCATGATTGGTTTTATGTATTTACGATAATCTCTAACATCTAATGAGCCGACCCAAGAATCAAATATCTGAACCGCTTTAACTCCTGCCTTTATTTGCACTTCAACATATATAATAATCATATCTGCTAATTTATCCATTAACATAAACCACAAATCAGGATTGCTGTACATAAGCGCTTTTGTTTTACCATAATTTTTAGACGGTCCACCTTCAATCATGTAACTTGCCAAAGTAAATGGAGCCCCACTGAAACCAATTAATGGAACATTTAATTGTTCTTCTGTCAATATACGAATCGTGTCTAATACATATGGTATATGTTTTTCTGGCTCCAACACTTTTAAGTTTTCAACATCTTCAATTGTTTTAACCGGATTATAGATGACTGGCCCTACGCCTGGTTTTATTTCCACATCGATTCCCATTGCTGGAAGAGGCGTCATAATGTCTTTATATAATATTGCTGCATCTACATCATAATTTTCTACTGGTAAACGTGTCACATAAGCACATGTTTCTGGTCGATGTGTAATTTCAAATAATGAGTATTTCTTCTTTAATTCACGGTATTCTGGTTGTGAACGACCTGCTTGACGCATATACCAAGCAGGAGTATAGTCAACTTTCTCTCCACGATAAGCCTTAAGGATTGTATCATTAAATTGCTTTGACATATTTATTTTCACCCTTTTATAACTTTCTTCATATTATCCACCATTATTAACTATAACCATTTTTCACATACGTGTATAGCATACGGCTTATTTTGTCATTAATTTGTCATATGATAAAGATAATTCAACATCTGGCGAGCGTTTCCCTTCTAATTTAGTCAATGGGTCATAAGGGACGACATAATATGTCTTCGCTTTAAAGAGTGATGGTAGACGGATTCGATATTCATGATGCCCAATAACTTCACCTACTCGTCTATCAATTCCACTCGAATCAACTTGATAAATTCGATAAACAACACGTTTATCGTCCGAACCGTCCCAAGTCAATTTACCGTTTATTGCGAAGTTTTTCCATTCAATATCTGCTTGCAAATTATGTATTACAGGTAATTGGATTGGTCGTTCAAGTGCTTCAACACCAGTTGGCTTTTCGAATGTTTTTGCCAATGGTTCTAACTTATTTACTTCTGTTAAAATTTGTTTTACTAATATTGTTGGATAGCTACTCCCCCCTGTTAAATAATGGGCCTGATCAGATTTGTCATAGCCAATCCAGGCAACCAACGCATACTCAGGGGTATATCCAGCAAACCATATGTCCTTATTTTTTCCTGTTACATGTGGATGCTCGGTTGTACCTGTTTTTCCCGCTAAAGCATGGTCATAGAAGCCTGCCTTTGCCGTTCCTTGATTAACCGTTTCTGAAAGTATTTCCGTTATGTTCCAAGCAACCTGTTTTGTAAATACTTGTACCTGTTTTTTATTCGCTTGATATAGTAGTTCCCCATTTGATTTATAAATTTTATCAATCACATGTGAATCTTGAAATTTTCCTTCATTAGGAAATGTAGCATACGCATCCATTAATTGTATAGGTGTTATGCCATATTTTAAACCACCTAAAGCGATTGATAATCCATGATCATTAGGTAATGGGATATTCAGTTGCTTCAAATACTCTTTTGAATAATCAATTCCAATCTGATCAAGGAGCCATACCGCTGATGTATTCTTTGACTCCATTAGTGCGGAATATAATGATACATAACCACTATATATTTCCTCACTATTACGGATTTTTAAAGCATCTAATAAATCCTTTTGATCTGGGATTACACTATATGGTCCAAACGATTCTGTCATCATTGCGGGTGCATAGACTGCAATTGGTTTTATCGTTGAACCTGGCTGACGTTTAATTGTCACTCGATTTAAATGACCAAATTGATAATCTCTCCCACCAATAGCAGCAACGATTTTACCTGATTTCACTTCCCGCATAACAAATGAACCTTCAACGCCTGATACATTGCCTGGGAAATATTGATCATTTTTAAAATGGTCATAGCTTATCTTCTGAATCTTTTCATCCATGTTAACAACGAGTCGATAGCCGCCACGCTTTAATTCATTTATGGTGAGATGATGTTTGTCAGCAGCTTCTTTCGTCACTAGATCAATATAGCTTGCTAAATATGGACGACTCATCTTTTCACTATTCTTTAATCCCAATGTCTTTCCTGATTCTCGTACTCGATCTTCTGTTGAAATAAATCCACTATCATCCATCGCTTTTAAAACAGCATTTCGTCGTTTAAGTGCTTTGTCTGGATAATGAATAGGTGAGTAGCGATTCGGTGACTGAACAATACCTGCTAATAATGCTGCCTCAGTCATCGTTAAATTACGAGCCGATTTAGAAAAATACTTTTGTGCGGCCATTTCAATTCCATAAACACCATGCCCATAATATATTGAATTGATATATAGCTCTAAAATATCATTCTTTGAGTAGTGTCGTTCTAAATAAATCGCTGCCATTACTTCTTTCATTTTACGCAACCATGTTTTCTCATGCGTAAGAAACAAATTCTTGACAACCTGTTGAGTAATCGTGCTTGCTCCTTCTACCTTACTTCCTGCCATTATATCTTTTACAATCGCACGAAATACCGATTTACTATCAACCCCAGCATGTTTATAAAAACGTCGGTCCTCAATTGCGACGAACGCCTCCAATACATAATCAGGCAATTGATCAATGTTAATAGGTAATCGATTCTCTTCATATAACCGATAAATCTCCGCACCATCAGCCGTTTCAATAATAGTAGCCGCAGGAAGAATCATTTTTTCTTCATCAACAAAAAAACGTCCCCCATACAAAATAAAGAGATAACCAGTTAAACTCATGACAAAAATAATAGATAATATAAAAAAAGGGCGCTTTAAATTCTGTTGAACACATTTCAGTGACTTCCTGATCACTGACTTCCCCTTCATCATAGATTCACCTCAAATATTTGGCGGAAATGTACTTAGTCTACATTATACGACATTTTTTTTAACGGGAAAAGAACAAGTCCTTAATAGCTCTTATACAATGTCTATGACATAATAATATATAGAAAGGAGTGGCATGATAGATGGTAAAAACAAAAGCATTTATGACTAATGGGACATATGCCTTCTTAAAGAAACTCGAACAGAAGCATGATCACTTATCTTTTTACTTCATGAAGAATCACGACACACTAGCTTATTATGAAGGAATTGGTAAATCTGTATTTACTGCAGGAAGAGTCTATGACATTTTGTTATCTAAGGGGCTTATTGAAAAACAAGGATTTGTTGCTATGAATCATATCCCTGTAACAACAGATGGGCGCCCCGTCTTTGAAGAGCGCTTCAAGCAGAGACAACACGCAGTCGAAACAATGCCTGGCTTCCAAGCCTTTCGATTGTTAAAGCCTAAAAAAGGCCTTGCTTATATCGTCTTAACACAGTGGAAGCGAGAAGCATATTTTAATGAGTGGCGAGAATCAAAAGCATTTGAGAAAGCACATAACAAACAATCGGTTAAACAACCAGCATATTTTGCTGACCGCCCATTTTTAAAAACATACACTATGATAAAAGAAGAATAAGGGGATCCTCTTTTTTTAGGACACCCCCTTATTGTTCTAATCAAAACAATTTCTTTATTTTTCTTTTAAAACATGTTCTTCAAAAAAATCTCTAAACACACTTTCTTCATTATATCCTTCTATACGCGCGACTTCCTTACCATTTTCATAATGAATAAGTGTCGGTGTTCCTTCTATTTGATAAGAATCCCAACCCTTTTTAAACTCAGATAAGTTAATTTTCTTCAGATCTATGTTCAGTTCCTCAGCTAATGGGACTAAAATTGGGGTTGTTTCAAGACAATAGCTACAGTCAGGTTTGTAGAAATAAACTGTCATCGATTCTTTTTTATCAAGTACTTGATTCAGCGTGTTAGGAGTGATTTGGTTTTGATATAATGGATCATCCATTTGCTTAATTGTCGAATGGTTTAAATCATTTTTTTCGTAACTATTGTTACCACCATCTATTGCTTGCTTCGTTTTATACTGGTTCACAATAAACAAAGCTAAAAACAATAGAGCGATTGTACCAATAATTACTAACATCTTCTTGTGCATTCTAACTCACCTCTTAACTAGTTTTAATATCAGTAAATGAAGAACAAATATACTTAAAAAGGAAATACCAGCTTGAAAGGGAATGGTTATAAACCCTAAATAATTAACATATTGCGTATGACATGGAATAATTCCACATGTATCACCAACTTCTTGCAATAAAGGAAGCTTTTGTAATAAATAATGATAGGATGATATAAGAAAACCTATTCCACTTAGAAATAAACCCGGTAATGCGATTTGGATATTTTTTTTCCATAAAGCGACACCATAAATCATAATAAGTGGATACATGAAAATACGTTGTACCCAACATAATTCACAAGGCGTAAAGCCCATCACTTCTGAATAAAAAAGACTGCCACCTGTCGCTAATAATGCAATTGTCCAAATCACAAGCATGAGGTTATCTAATGATTTGTCAGACGTCATTGTACGACTCTCCCTCAAACGTAGTCGTGATAATTATACACGAAAATATAAAAAGGCTCTAACAATATATCAGATAAACTACAGCAAACCATTGCGATGAACGTAAACAGCTGCTTGTGTACGATCACTTACACCTAATTTAGATAGAATATGACTCACATGTGTCTTAACTGTTTTAATGCCTATGTATAATTTTTCACTAATCTCCTGATTTGTTAAACCATTCCCAATACATAGGAGAACCTCCATCTCACGTGGTGTTAATTCATCATGTGGTTTTAAAGGCTGCTTTTGAAAGTTTGTTAACATTTTATTAGCTACTTTTGGTTCAATGACATTTTCTCCTATAACAGCTTTCTTAATGGCCTGGACAATTTCATCGGCGGACGCTGTTTTCAATAAATAGCTAAAAGCGCCTGCTTCAAGAGCTGGAAAAACTTGCTCATCGTCATAATAACTCGTCAGTATAATAATTTTACACTCTGGATACTTTTCTATTACTTGCTTTGTCGCTTCAATTCCCGATCCATTCTCCATTACTAAATCCATTAAAACAACATCTGGCTTTTCACGTAAAATGATTTCTACACTAGAAAATCCACTCGCTGCCTGACCTACTATCTCAATGTCATCGTCTGTCTGTAGATAGGCGATGATTCCTTTCCGAACGATTTCATGATCATCAACAACTACAACTCTAATCATTATTAAAACCTCCTTTTGAATTATTTGTGCACTGGAATACGAATATCAATATTCGTTCCCTCATCTTTATTTGAACGAATCGTAAATGTGCCACCAAGTTCTTGACTTCTTTCACGCATTGTCTTTAATCCATATGATGTTTTTCTATTCAGATCTTGTTCAATATCAAATCCTCTGCCATTATCACGAATATGGACGAATAATTCATCGTGGCGCATATAGACATCGATTCTAACTCGTGTTGCATGAGCATGCCGTAGAATATTAGATAATGCTTCTTGAATAATGCGAAATATATGATCTTCAATTGCTTCACTTAAAGTGAGATCATCTTGTATATTTACTTGGAACTCAATCTGACATTTATCTTTTAATTCAGCAATTAACTGTCGAACTCCTTTATGAAGCGGTTCACCTGATAAATGTACAGGTCTTAAATGAAGCATTAAAGCACGCATCTCGGTCTGGGCTTTTAAAGCAGCTTGAACGACTTCCTGCATATGGTCTTTTGCCATTTGCGGATTCTCATCAAACTGTTTAATTGCTGCTTGTGACATCATCGTTAAAGCAAATAATTGTTGGCTAACAGCATCATGTAACTCGCGAGCCAATCGTTGCCTTTCTTCCATAACAGCTGATTTATGAGCTGATTTTGCAAACTCTGCCTTTTCATCTGCTAAACGTTGTAATGATTTAACTTGTGCTTGCATATTCACCCCCAACTGATTCAATTCATTACTTATACGGGAAATCTCATCGTCACGATCACAATAAATATTAGATAAATAATTTCCATTCGTATATTGTGCGATTAGAACCGACAACCCGTCAATTCGGTTTTTTAAATCGCCGCTCGACTCAAAACCCGCATAAAAAGAAATCATTGTCCCACACACAATATATAAAATAATAAAGACAAAAATACTCGTAACATGAAGCCATTTTGGTTCAAAGAGGACATAAATCGTTAATAAAATTGCGAGTAATGTAACCGTTGTAATAAATAAACTATAAAGATTGGAGCGGATATATACATAACGTATACCATTTAATCGCTTAAACAAATAATCACCTCTTCCTACACGTAATTAATACGAATTGAACCTGCTTTTAACCGAATTTGGAAATCTAACTTTTGTTCAGAAAAACCATAGCCAGGTGTTTCAAATGTAAATGAACGATTAATCCCATCAGTAGATTGACCAACGACATCAATTTCACCAGCGACGACATAGGCTCGTACACGAAATTCAGCATGTTCTGGCATTAAAATATGGACATCCCCTGCTAAAGAGTCAATGAGAATAGGAATCTTTTTCTCCGGTATAAATGCTTTTGAGAAATCGAAAAAGAAATCCCCTGCCAAGCTTCTTAATGACATCGGCTCGACTTTCCAATTCGGCTGATTATATTCATAACTACCGACTGAAAACATAGAACCTTTGTCATCGACTTCCGCATCATCAAAATTATCATCAGCATCTGTTTTATCTTTTGACCAGTTCATGACAACGACTGGGCGTGATCCTTTTAATAATGAAAATCCAACATAAATTATTAGTAATGGCCATAGTTTAAATAAATCTTTGAAATGAAATGTAATGACTTGAAATCGATCTAAGATTAGTAATGAACCAAAGAGGATGAAAAGACTTCCAAAAAACAAACTGCCCCCTTGATACCTAAAACGATTACTCACCCATTTTAAACCAAGCATAATGATTAGAACTGGATATAGATAATGCCATCCCGTTTCAAAACTAAATGACATGATACCGATATTTTCTAAAATTAATAAGGTCCCAAACCCAATTAAAAAAAAAGCAATGATATAATAAAAAATACTTCTTCTCATATCTATCCCACCTATCACAGGTCATAAAATCAATTTATCCAATTCAACTCATACATCTATTCTATCAGGGAGTTGTTGGAAGATAAACCACCTTAAGGTGTTTTCCGCCTCCACCTTAAGTCTGAGAACTCTCTTAATCATCTTAATTGAGCTAAAAGAAAACATTTTAGACACCATCTTCTGAAAAATGGTATAATAAAAGGAATTTCATTTATTTAAAGTATATACATTATGGGGGAATGATGCATCATGTTTTCAAAAATAAAACGAGCTATTGACAAATCCTTTAATGAAATGGTTGATATTCGTCGTTACTTACACCAATATCCTGAATTATCTTTTAAAGAGGAGAAAACCGCAAAGTATATTGCTAATTTTTATAAACAACTCGGTCTACCTTATCAAGAAAAAGTCGGGGGAAATGGTGTAATTGCAACCTTAAAGGGTGGTAAACCTGGTAAAACAGTTGGCTTACGCGCTGACTTTGATGCTCTACCAATTCAAGATGAAAAAGATGTTCCGTATCGCTCTAGAGTAGACGGTGTCATGCATGCTTGTGGTCATGACGGACATACTGCAACTCTTCTCGTTATTGCCCGTGTTTTGAAAGAGTTTCAAGACGATTTGCCTGGGACGGTTGTTTTCATCCATCAACATGCTGAAGAAATGAATCCTGGTGGAGCAAAGCCAATCATTGAATCAGGTGCACTTGATCACCTTGACGCTATATTCGGAACACATTTATGGTCTGGCATACCAGTCGGACGAATTGAAATTTCAAAAGATGTTCTGATGGCAGGCGCAGATAGCTTTCGTATTACGTTACACGGTAAAGGCGGACATGGATCTGAACCTCATGAAACAAAAGATGCCATCACAATTGGCGCTCAATTAGTCACTCAATTACAAACAATCATAAGTAGAGAAGTCAACCCGATGCGTACAGCTGTCTTATCGATTGGAAAATTCCATGCGGGTACAGCCTTTAATGTGATTGCTGATAAAGCTGAAATTGATGGTACCGTACGCTATTTAGATTTAGAGGTTCAAGCACAAATAATTGAAGCAATGGAGAAACATATAAAAGGAATCTGTCTAGCAAATGATATTACTTATACATTTGATTACGCGAAAGGATATCCGCCAGTTGTCAACCATAAAAAAGAGGCGGAACTCGTGATGGAAGCAAAAGATAGCATTGAAGACATACAAGAAATTGTTGAAGTCGAACCATCAATGGGCGGCGAAGACTTTGCTTACTATTTAATGGAAAAGCCAGGAGCTTTTTTCTTTACAGGTGCACTTAAAGAATCGAATCCTTATCCACATCATCATCCGAAGTTCGATTTTGATGAAAAAGCGATGCCAATCGCTGCCAAAACATTGATTAAAGCTTATTTAAACTATCAAGAAGCATCATATTAGCCAGCTTCACATGACTGGAAGCTGGCTATTTTTTATGATACTAACTTCTCTTTCATATAAAAGTAAACAAATCCATAGCTGAATATGACGCCAACGATAAACATGATGCCCGTTAAGAAGTAATTTTGTAAAAAAAGAGTGACAATTGTAAAAATCACTGTTTGTAGCAGTCCTAACTTTATAATCAGTCTTAATAAAGCTTGCTTTCTATTTTCTTCAGAAATTGGATATATGTCTAACCATATATTTACTCGATGATGACGATAAATCGTCATCATTTGAAATAAACTCATGTAAAGAAATAAAATGGCAAATAATACTTTCACCCAAACAATTGGTACAAAATAAATGAACAAGCTACCGACAATGATTAAGCGAATATACATACTTAAATAATCTCCACTACGAATAAACGTTAAACGAAATAAGTAATCATATGTTAAACGCTGTTTATATGGTACACGATGTGCCCATAAAGATACGAGCCAGTTTCTTTTTTTAACTGGATTTCGTAGATGGGGTACATCTGTAAATAAATTAGCCATCCGATAAAAAGCTTGCATGCGATTTTGATCTTTTTCAATGAGTAGATACCAATTGATATTCGGTTGTTTCCGTGAAATGAATAGATCGTATAAAAAGACACCGATAAACAAGCCTGTACAAATAGTTGCTAAAATCATCGTACCATCAATAAGAAAGTAGAAAACAGCTGTTGAAACAAGTAAGCGGGTGAACAAATCAATGACACGGATTGTTTTATCTTGAATATTATTCATCCACCAAGTTGCTAGTAAATTCCACCCCTTAAAAATAAGTAACACGACAATAAGCAATAAATATGTTCGACCACTACGTTCAGGGAAACTAGCAAAATATAAAGGACCAAATAAAGCTGCAACTAAAAAAATCGGATACCAGCCAATGAAATAACTAAGTAGGACAGTCTTTTTAAAATATCGACGCATTTTCTTTTCCGCTGGTACTAAAAAGACTAAATCTGCTTCTTGAAGCAGTGTTCGTACAGATCCTAAACTCACTAAAATACCGAACACAGTCGCCATGATAATTGTACTTGGAAAAGATTCTGGTATGGTTAATAACCATTGTTGATAGAAATAAGCAAAAGCCGCAATAAAGAAAAATAATGCAACCGCAATATGACCATTAAATATATACCGTAAATAACGTCCTGTTTCCTTCATGTAATGTGACAAACGTTCTTTAAATAATCGATCAGCATCAAACATCGTTCTCTTCCTTTGTCAACTGAATATATAGGGCATCTAAACTTGCATTTGGCATAGAAAACTGTGTCCGTAATTGCTCTAAACTGCCTTGGGCACGTATTTTTCCGTTATGTAGAATGATGAAGCGATCACAATATTTTTCTGCTGTCGTTAAAATATGTGTCGACATCAAAATACCTGCTCCTTGCTCTTTCATTTTAATCATCAAATCGATAAACGACTGAATACCTAAAGGGTCTAATCCTACAAATGGTTCATCGACAACATACAATTGCGGTGCAATCAAAAATGCACACATTATCATCACTTTTTGTCGCATACCTTTAGAAAAGTGAACAGGAAACCATTTCAGTTTCTTATCCATCCGAAATTCCTGGAGTAAATGATCTAGTCTCTGTTCGAATAAATCTTCTGGGAGATTATACGCCATAGCTGTTAAACGAAGATGTTCATATAATGTTAATTCATCGTATAATATAGGGATCTCAGGAATATATGCGAGTTGTGTACGATATGCCTCTGGGTCATCGTGTACTGTTTTTTCATTAAGTGTGATCTTTCCTTTTTTTTCTTTCATTAAACCAATAATATGCTTAATAGTAGTACTTTTTCCTGCACCATTTAGGCCAATTAGTCCGACGATTTCATTAGGATATACATCAAATGTTAATCCATGTAAAACATTTTTATGTGTATAACCACCATGAAGATCTTTAACACGCAATAAAGCTTTCACAATAAGTCCTCCGTCTCGAAAACGTTCTTTTTACAAATTTTATCATTAAATTCAATAAAATACATCTCACACCTATTACTTATATGTATAAAAAACGATGGTTCGCTCATAATACGTACTGAAGAGATGTGGACGATTCACCTACATTTATCAATTAATGGGGTGATTTGGTGATCCCAATCAACAAGTATATGATTTAAACCCTTTTGACAGGTTGATATCCTTTCGGTCAAAGGATGCTGTTAAAACGGTTGTCATATAATAGCAACTAATCAATAGTTGTTATGTGAACTGTTGACGTCCCTTCTCTCTCAATGAGGCACGACGAGCGTCGCGCCTCATTATTTTTTGACATACCATTCATCCATTATTACAATGTACGTAACGATACGAAAAGGGGATGAAATGAATTGGAAGAAAAAGACTGTATCTTTTGTAAAATCATCGCTGGAGAATTACCATCTGCAAAAGTTTATGAAGATGAACACGTCTATGCTTTTCTAGATATCAGTCAAGTAACAAAGGGGCATACATTAGTCATACCAAAAACACATACAAAAAATATATTTGAAACACCACCTGAAGTAGCAAAGCATTTATTTGAGCGTATACCGACGATTGCTAATGCTATTCGTGATGCATATCAACCACTCGGTATGAACCTACTTAATAATAACGAGCGTGCTGCAGAACAATCTGTTTTCCATTTACATCTACACCTCATACCACGATATGGTAAGGGAGATGGTTATTCACCAAACTGGCACACACATGAGAACGATTATACACAAGATGATTTACAAAAAATTGCTAAGGAAATAAATCTTCAAATAAAGTAAATAGCTCTTTTCCTTTTAGTCATAGTTTGTTATACTGACCATAAGTTCCGCAACTGACAACAAGTGTACAGTTGGGAAGTTTAGAAGAGTTAGAATAGAATAGGAGAGATGAGTCAATGAAGACAAAAGATTTAGTTTTATTGTCCCTATTAGTAGGGATCGGTGCTGTATTACATACAGTGATACCGCCGATTTTATTCGGGATGAAACCCGATATGCTTTTAGCGATGATGTTCTTAGGTATTATTTTATTTCCAAAACCACATCATGTCTTGTTACTTTCTGTTGTAACGGGATTTATATCCGCTTTAACAACAGGTGCACCAGGTGGACAAATTGCTAACTTAATTGATAAACCGATTACAGCTTTTGTATTTTTAGGTTTATTTCTGTTCTTGAAGGAAAAAGGAAATATCAATATTATAATTCCTATGTTAACCGCTTTTGGCACAATCATTAGCGGTAGTATATTTTTAACGGTTACTCTATTTATTGTCAATCTAATGGAAGGTGGTTTTATCACCTTATTCGTCGGTATCGTTTTACCTGCAGCAATCGTTAACACGATTGTGATGACAATTGTTTACCCAATTGCCCAAGGGGTGTTGAAACGAATACGCCCAAAAACCATTTAACAAAACCAAGTAAACCTTTGGCTTTAATAGTCAGAGGTTTTTTTATTTAGTTAATGACAATGGACATTCCATTATTGTTCTTGGATCTCATTTTAAGTTATAATGATATGTGAGCACTTTTTCAAATGAAAGGGGTCATAAGCCATGTCAAGAACTAAATCATTACTACTCGGTGTTTTCGTTGGCGGTGTTGTTAGTGCAACAGCTACTTTATTAAGTGCGCCAGCTTCTGGAAGAGATACACGTCTAAAAATAAAAGATCAAGCTACAGAGTGGAAAGAACTGCTTGAAGGATTAAAGCGTGACGGTTTAAAATTAAAGGACCAACTCGCTAAAACATCAAAAGAAAGCTCGGCACTGATTAAAGATCTTACTCATGAAATGAAACGGTCAGTTATTGCCTGGAAAGAATCCGTTGAACCTCATCAAGAAAATATTAAAGATTATTTAGAACAAATTGAAGTCAGTTTAAAAGAACTAGAAGAAAAAGTAAAGAAAAGCAAAAAGTAATCGGACACATACCGATTACTTTTTTTGCCTTTATGAACGAGAGTGTTGTACTTATTTACCTTATGACTACTATTACAATCAATGTTAAAGATTATATCTATTTAATAAAAATATAAATTCATCCATAAGTTCTTTATAATAGCCTTCTTGTTGTAAAGCTAGAATCGTTTCATTTGGACTTAATTTTTCATTTAACATTCCAACAAAATGTATCAGTAATGATGTATAGTCTAACAACCCTTGTTCTTTTTGTTCCTTATACTCAAAATTAAGATGATCGAGCAATTGTAATAAATCTTTGTACTCTTGTTCAGATAAGTCTTTTTCAATTAATAGTTTCTTGAATGGATATTTTTTCATATCAATTAGATCCATAATAAGCTGTAGATGGAATGCCGTCTTATCCTGCATGACAACACCTCGTTTACAACAAAATCCAAACAGCTACAAATAGTATATTATATTATACCATTTTTTTGAGTCTAAGAGGGTAACAATTGACTTTTTTAGACATGATTTTTAATTTTATCAATGTTCCCCCCTGTTCAGTCGGCATTTATTTTGTTAAAGTGAATAAGAGAACATCATTATAGAGATATTGGGACTGGTCTTTGATTAGGGGGATTCATGGATGAACATCATATTTCCAATTTATAGTTTTATCGTCTTCTTCGTTTTCAATATACTGACACATAGATTTTGTGTTAAGCTTGAATTAAGTAAGCAACGTCAAGATAAAATGTTTCGATTTATGAATATGATCGTGTTAATCCTTTTAATCACATCATATATAAAAATTCAGCATGCAATCATTTAATATAATATTCAGTAAAACGATAGTATGTTTTTACTTGAAAATATGTTATATTTATTGATAGCAAGAAAATGAAGTTCATATCTAGATTAGGAGTGTTCAAATGAAGAAGTTAGCCATTGCCGCAACAATTAGTGCGGGTGTATTATTATTTTCTGGATGTAGTAATTCAGGAGATGTTATTGTAAAGTCAAAATCAGGTGACATTACAAAAGAAGAATTTTATACGGAAATGAAGGATCAAATCGGAGCTAATGTCCTACAACAAATGATGTTAGCTAAAATTCTCGAGGACAAGTTTGAGGTTGATGATAAAGAAGTTGACAAAGAAGTTAAGCAAATGAAAGATGAAATGGGAGATCAGTTTGATCTCGTCTTACAGCAACAAGGCATTAAGGACGAAGATCAATTACGGGAACAAATCCGTATTAGTATGCTCTATGAAGAAGCGATGTTCGGTGATGTCAAGATAACTGATGAAGAATTAAAAGAACAATTTGAACGAATGAAAACGGAATTAAAAGCAAGCCACATTCTTGTCGCTGATGAAAAAGAAGCAAAAGATATTAAGAAACAACTTGACGAAGGTGCCGATTTCAAAAAACTAGCTAAAGAACACTCAACAGATGGTTCAGCTGAAAATGGTGGCGATCTTGGGTGGTTCTCAACAGGAGATATGGTTCCTGAATTTGAAGATCAAGCATATAGTATGAAAAAAGGTGAAATTAGTGAACCTGTTAAATCTCAGTTCGGTTACCATATCATTTTATTAAAAGATAAGCGGAAAAAAGAAGAAGACATTGGCAACTTTGAAGACAATAAAGACATGATTGAAAACGACTTAAAAAATAAAAAAGTGGATACTGAAGCAAAACTAAAAGAGCTTCTCGAACAAGCCGAAATTGACGTTAAAGACGAACAGTTTAAAGATTTATTTAACATGGATCAACAAAATGCACAAGGTTAAATTAAAAAAGTGGGGATAGCTCCGTGCTATTCTCCCACTTTTTTTATGAAACGTTTCTTACGTTCTTCTTCGATTCTTTTCATGTACACTTGTCCTTCTTGTTCAATAAACCGTTCTTCCAATCGTTTCTCTGCAACCATAGCTCGTAATGCCATATATCCACTTAAAAATGTAAAAGCAATCAATAAAATAACCCACCAAGGTACTCCAAAAAACAATGTACACACCCCTCGTCCCTTCTTATTAATAGATATATGTCATTTATTTTTAAAAATGCCATTTATTTATATTCTCATATGTTAGGTTTATAAAATGAACGGTTATCTAAAGCAAAGAGCTTTTCAGTAAATTCTCCTGGTTCAACATATTCAAGTGCTCGATTTAATGTGTTCATTCTAGCATCAATGAGATCGATAAGATGCAGCAGTTCCGCTTCACGAATCAGTGGCGGTCTTGGACTGCCCCACTCTAATTTTCCATGATGAGATAGGACTAAATGCTGTAATACAATAATTTCTTCCCCTTCTATTTTAAGTTGTTTAGCCATTAGGCCAATTTCTTCAACCATCATTGGAATATGACCAATTAACTTTCCTTCAAGTGTATAGGATGTCGTTACAAAACCTGATAACTCTTTAACTTTAGCTAAATCATGCAAAATAATTCCCGCATAAAGCAAATCTCGATTAACATCTGGATATAATTTACACAATTCTCTTGCTAAATGTAACATATTAACAATATGATGCGCCAAGCCAGACATATATGCATGATGATTGGATACAGCCGCAGGATATGTGAGTAACTCATCTTGATATTCTTTAACAAAAGCGCGGATAATACGCTGGATATTTGGATTTTCCATTTCAAAAATAGCTTCCATTATCTTTTCATATAGGACTTCTTTTTCAACCGGTGCCTTTTCAATAAAATCACTAATTTGTACACCATCAGTCACTTGAGCGGGGCGAATGGAATAAATTCTAAGTTGAGCTTTCCCCCTAAATTGTGTGATGTCACCCGTTACATATACAATCTGTTCAGCTGTATATATCGTCTCATCCCCGGGTTTTGCATCCCACAGTTTAGCTTCAATTTCCCCTGACATATCTCGTAATATTAACGTTAAAAATGGCTTCCCATTACTTGTTACCCCTTTTGTAGCCTCTTTTATTAACATGAATCCTTTAAATTTGTGACCTACTTGTAAGGATTTAATTCCTTTCTTCATTCGTTCATTCTCTCCCTTTTAATATGCGTTATATATGTTGATAGGTATTTTCGATTGTTATAACATTCGTCTTATCCATTCTATTTAAAATATCTTTCTTACATGTAAATAAAATAATCTGTCTTTCTTTTGCTAAAGTAGCTAATATATCGAGAATTCGATTCGTCCGTTCATAATCATAATGCACAAAAGCATCATCAATGATAAATGGTAATCGCTCAGATTCATTCATAACAACACCTATTGCTAGGCGTAAAGAAACATATAACTGATCAATTGTTCCTTGCGATAGTTCTGTTACATCATATCTTAGCTGATTCTTAGATTCCACTTTAAACCCGCTATCATCTGTTGGTGCAATAATCTTAACATACTGTTCATTCGTGATATACATAAAAAAAGTGGATGCTTTGTCTAATATATGTTGTAAATAATGTTCCTTATATTGTTTCTTCGTTTCCTGTAATAACATTCTAGCAACTTTTAAAGTGGACCATTGTTTAGCTAGGGAATTAAGCTCGTCTTTTTCAAGTTGAAAACGGTGAATCCATTCTGAATAAGCATGAGAAGATACCAATTCTTTCATTTCTGTTTCCACTGTTATCATCCGCTTCCTAATATGCTCAATATCTTCTTCAATATGATTCATTTGAAGGGATTGTTCTTGCTTCTTCATACTTATCTCCTTATGAGTCGGTTTTTCTTTTACTAAGGCATCCCATTCTTCCTTTGAAAACATTGGAGAGTAACTCGCCTCTATTTGTTCAATTTTTAATAATAATTGTTGCTGTTGTTCATATTGTTTTGCCTTTCTGTAATAATCTTCCTCACTTTGGACGCAAGCTATCTGAAATAGAACTTGCTTTTCTTCTTCATAAATGTTTATCTGTGCCTTTACAGATTCTAAATGTTTCATATTATCTTCATATAGTCGCTTATAATTTTCATATTTTATTTGCTTTTTCTCATCCTCATCTAGCATCTCTTTCAATTGAGTAAAATATGATAATAATGACTTCTGTTCACCTTGAAAGACATGTAAGTCTTTCATTAACGTTGTAACAATATTTTCTATATCGTGCATCTGTTCTTTATAGTCATTTATATCCATTTTCAATTCAGATATGGCTTCATAACGTGACAATATACGCTTTAATGAATGAAAAACTGTTGGCCAATGTGCTACTTCTATATCGATTAAAAAAGGATATCTCTCTTGTTGTTTGCGAATAGAATGGTCTAATTGCTGCTCCTTAATGTTATGATCAATCATTTTTTCTTCACAAATATGATATTGCACTAATACCTGTTTTATTTCTTGTTCAATTGAGTTTAACTGTTGTCTATTTGTATCATCTTTTGCTAATTGTGATAAAATGTCTTGTTCTTCTTGTTGTGAGAGAATAGATGCAGGTAATTCATTCATAACCAGCATCCATTGCTCTACATACGCTTTTGATTTCTTCTCTATAAATAATGAGCCACCTATTAGGAGAAACCCGAATAATATTCCAACATAAGATAATGGAATATCCATTATAAATATAAAGATACTTATAACAGCAATAATAACCCCTATCATACGTGCAAATTTAGTCTTTCGCTGCAGTTGATCTACACTTGATTTCGCTTTCTTATTCGTTTTCTTATATTGCTGTTCGAAACTTTTCAAATATGTAGCTTTCTTATTATCGTCTATCGCTTGTTTCATTTGGAAACGTGACTCTTGTGAAAGTAATTCAGTTTCAATAGATTTTCGCTCTTCTTCCAGCTGTGTGAGACGTTTTTCTAGCACACGTTTTTCCCGACTAAGCTGTTCGCGTTGTACTGTTAATTCTTCATGATGTTGTTTTATCATTGACCATACTTCTTCAATATGAAATGGAAAACGGAGATTGGCTAAATCTTCTTTCGTTAAATCTAAATTTAACTGTTCGAGCTCTAGATTTAATTGGACTTGTTCTAAATCATATACTTTTACCAATTTATGCAATTCTTGTTTAATTTGTTCATATTTTGCTTCATATTGTAACACATCTTTAATTTGTATAATCAATGCTTGCTCTAATCTAGTTATCTCAATTTCAGTCATTTTTTGATGGTATACATGCATATTCTTTTCACAAATAGAATACTCGCTTAATAAAGGATTCACTTTTTCTTTTATTTGTTCTAAACGTAGAATACCATCTTCTGGAAACCCTTTAATCTCTTTTAAAGCATTTAGCTCTTTCATTGAATCAATGTATGAATAAAGATACGGAAGGACTTGTTCAATTCTTTCCAACTGTAATAAAGCTTCTTTTTTCTTAGTAAGAAGCTCTTCTAAACGATTTAATTCAGCTTGCCAACGTGAAAGTTGCTCGCTTTTTTCACGATAGCGTCTGCTTTCATCTTTTAATTGTTGTCGCTTTTTCACCATTCCTTTTATGTTAGATAGTTGTTGATTAATTTTAGGACGAGAGCCATATGGTTTAAACAACTCAGCTAAAGAATTATCTAATTTCTTTTCAATCCTGTGTATATGTGTTGATCCTGTTAGACCAATATTTAATAACACTTCACTTAATTCATCTTCTTTCATTTCCCGAATTTGTAAGAGATCAATTGCTGAAAAGGCGTAAATTGCCTGATATGTTTCACGAGTTAATCCATTTAATCGTTTCTTTAGCCATTCTTCATCGTATTGTTCTGTTTCTGTATAACAAACAGCCTTTCCATTTCGGACATGATCAAGTCGTTCAATTGTAAATTCCCCGATTTCTGAATCGATGACTGTCAATCTGCCCCCCATTTTGCTACTCGTTTTTGGTCTATAAAAAGCACGTTCTTTCGGGTATAAACCAAACAACATAAACAATATATATGCCTGAATGGTTGACTTACCAGATTCATTTGTACCGTAAACGAGAAGAAATGATGAATCTGTAAAATCAATCGTATAATCAACCCATTTACCGAAACCATATATGTAAGCTTGTTTTAATCTCATGACATCACCTCACAATGACTTGTCGTAAAACATATAAAACAAAAGTTGTTTTACTTCATCTTTTAACGCTTGCTCCTCATCTACTGTCATAGGGGTTAAATATTTCCGTGCTTCACGGTGTTCATATAAATCCTCTAGATATTCCGCGATATTGGCTTTCTCAATCATACGTTTTAATTCAGAAATAAACGGATCATGATTTCCTAATAATTGCTCTTCCTGTCTTATATCAAACGACCAGTGATGAATATACTTCCATATATCATATGTCGTCAATTGATCATTGATGAGTTCTATTAGCTCTTCAAGCATCCCGCTACTTTTCCAATTTAAAGGATGCGTACGTGTCCCTTTGAAAACAATATCGAATAACTGTGGCACTTCAGAAGTGCATTCATTCATCATTTTATGTCTTAATGTCTCTTCCAATTGTTGAATTGTTTCGACATCATCAACATCTATGTTGACTGTTTGAAACTCGATCGCTTGTAAAGGTATAAAATTCATTTGTACATTTTCAACCGACAACTCGACATAATAACAGCCTTTCTTTCCTGTTTCTTTACGATTTCTTCCTTGTATATTACCAGGATAAACAATTGGAGGATTCATTTTTAAACATTGCCTCTTATGGATATGGCCTAATGCCCAATAATCAAACGGCCTCTGAGATAAGTCATTCAGTGAAAACGGAGCATAAACATCATGTTCTGTATTTGTCTTTAAGCTCCCATGTAACATAGCTATATGAAACGGTGTGTTTGTTTGAGCAAGTTCATACTCGTTAGCCTTTACACTATGGACAGCACGTTCTTCATAACTAAATCCATAAATCGTTGCTAAATCGCGGTTATTCCTTCTATAAATAACATGACGTACGGTCTGATCAGGAAATACATAGACATTATCAGGATAATTTATCGGATGAATATTTCCTGCGATATAATCATGGTTACCGTAAGACAAGAAAACATCTATACCATGTTCTCTTAATCGTTCGAATCCTTGACGTAATTTGTATTGTGCTTTAAGACTTTGACGTTCATTATCGAATAAATCACCAACTAATAAGACGAAATCAACTTGTTTTTGTATAGCTACTTCAACAAGGCGATAAAATGCTCGAAAAGTACTTTCGCGAATATCAGGGTATACTGTCTCTGGTATTCGAGATAGCCCTTGAAATGGTGTATCTAAATGTAAATCTGCCGCATGAATAAACGAAATCTGGCTCATCACCATTTCCTCCTTATCTTTTCTATCTATTTTACCAAAATAACAATACGAATGCACGTTCGATAATCAGCCTATTTATTCAAAAAAACACTGAAATATATTATAATGGTGGTAAGCGATTTCATTAAGGGGGATCATAATGAAAACATATGTACTAACTGTTTACGAAAAAGACGGAAAAAAACTACTTGATGAGAAATTCGAGGCAAAGAATGATTTAGAAGCTAAGGAGATAGGTCAAGAAAAATTGGAAAAAGAGGACTATCATGAACAGACACATCGTCTTGTTTCACCTGATGCAAAATTACTATTATTTCATTCTTAATACAAAATAAGACTCACAAATGTGAGTCTCCAATCTAATAGAAGCCAGTTGATTAATATTCATATAAATCTTCTAATGGCCTTGTTATAATGCGACTAATATCATCGATGATTAGATTTAGTCGCTGTTCTTTTTCTATCAACTTGGAAATCATTTCGTTCTGTTGAACCTTTTCAACGATTTGTCGTGCCCTATCAATTTCTTCTTGCGATATTTCTATACCTTCCATTTGCTTTTCTTGTAAATTCATTTGTGTATCACGAAATGCCTCAAATAACTGCTTTGCCTCTTCATCGTTCATTACGTTGTGATAGCTTTCTACAAGCTCTTTAAACTCAACACTATTGCGAATTGCTTTTTCTATATCATTTGCGCTATCATACATATTAGACATTGCTCACTACACCCCTTTAGAATCTAAAAAATAATCATCTATCCTAAAATAACTATAACAAACGATTTAATCTATGTATACCATTATGACAAAATACCTAGTGATAAAATATAAAATTCCCCACACTTTGATATTAAAAACATAAAAACCTTATAGAGAAAAGAGGTTTTTCAACGTGTATAAACAATTAAAGGAGATTTTTCCATCTGTTCGCTTTTATAAAAGTGCGTTTATACCCTTAGATCATGAATATGAATGGTTTTTAGGAGAAAACGATGAATATATCGGCATCCTCAAAACTGAATTAACGGAAAAAGACCGTGTATTGCTCAAAACATTTTTAAAACCTGTTCATGGACATTTCCCACCCTTAACAAACAAAGAACAATGGTGGCAACAAATTCTTCATGACAAACAACCAAATGATGATACTTCATCTAAGCGTATTAAATTTCGTTTAATCTATTTTCAATTTCCTGAAAAACGAATGAAACCAATTCTATTTAAAGACGCCATGAAACATTTTTTTCAAAACGATATCATCATCTTATGGGAGAATAATCATTCAGGTCTACTAATTGAAGAAAGTCAACCTAATTCTAAACTTCTTAATTTTAAAGAAATTATCCATGTGTTAATGAGTGATTTATATGTGAATTTGCGATTTCTAGTCGGGCCACTACAAACAAATTATTTAGAGGCACCCTTTGTCTATAATCAAATAAAACGCTTTGCCTCTTTAGCCTTTAAGTATAACAAAGATCCGGTTATATCTTTAATAGATATATTACCTGCTATAATGATTGAGAATAGTAATAAAACCTTAATTAGAAAATTAATTCCAAATGAATTAATTCGTGCATTAAACAACCAAGAAATAAAGCGCATTATATTAACATTAATTGAATGTAATCTTAATATTTCTCACACTGCTAAACAGTTATATATGCATCGTAATAGTCTACTATATCGATTAGATAGGTTTTCTGAACAGACAGGCTTAGATATAAGATATGTCCACGATGCATGGATTGTTTACTTAAGCTTAATGATCCTCAACTAGTCATGTTGCACAATATATCTGCAATTTTTTGTGCATCATGACCATTTATTTGACTTTTATTAGACGATATAATGTATGAAACAGATTCAAAGCAGTGGAGGAGAACATATGGCTGAAATAAAACTAAATAATTTAAAAAAAGTATTCGATAAAGATGTTGTTGCCGTTAATGATTTTAATTTACATATTAAAGATAGAGAATTTATTGTATTTGTTGGTCCATCTGGATGTGGGAAATCAACAACATTACGTATGATTGCAGGTTTAGAGGACATTTCAAGCGGCGAATTGTATATTGATGGTAAATTAATGAATGATGTTGCGCCAAAAGATCGTGATATTGCTATGGTATTCCAAAACTACGCACTTTATCCACATATGAATGTATACGATAATATGGCTTTCGGACTTAAGTTACGTAAGTTCAAAAAAGATGAAATTGAGCGGCGTGTTAAAGAAGCAGCAAAAATATTAGGGCTTGAAGCTTACTTAGACCGAAAACCAAAAGCCTTATCAGGTGGACAGCGTCAACGGGTTGCTTTAGGTCGTGCGATTGTAAGAGATGCTAAAGTATTCCTTATGGATGAACCTTTATCAAATTTAGATGCAAAATTAAGAGTACAAATGCGAGCTGAAATTCAACGATTACACAATCGATTAAAAACAACCACCATTTATGTAACTCATGACCAAACAGAAGCGATGACAATGGCAACACGTCTCGTCGTTATGAAAGATGGCGTTATCCAGCAGGTCGGTGCTCCTAAAGAGGTTTATGACAATCCTGAAAATGTTTTTGTCGGTGGCTTTATCGGTTCACCTGCTATGAATTTCTTAAAAGGCACATTACATGATGGCTATTTTGCAATAGATGATGCGCAAATTAAAGTACCAGAAGGGAAAATGAAAGTGCTTCGTGAACAAGATTATGTTGACAAAGAAATAATTCTTGGTATTCGACCAGAGGATCTTCATGATGAACTAAGCTTTATGGAAGCGTCACCTCATACAAAAATAACAGCAAAAGTTGAAGTCGCTGAACTGATGGGATCAGAAACATATTTATACTTGTCTTTTTACAACCAAGAAATTATAGCTCGTATTGATTCAAGGACAGACGTGACAAATGGTGAATCAGTTGAATTGGCACTAGATATGAATAAAGCACATTTCTTTGATTCAGAAACAGAAAAGCGCATTTATGCTTCATAATCAAGAAACTGACTTACTTTGCATTAAATCTGTCAATAATAGAAATCTGTGTTCTTGGTATGAGTTATTTGACTCGCTTTAAACAAGAACTTTAACAGTGATGCAATAAGAAGATATACCATACATAAGAAAAAGCGCATGAAATCAAACTTACAAATCTTGATTTCATGCACTTTTTTAGTTTTTATTGGGTTATGTCTTTTATAACCCAATCTCTTGTTTTAATGTTAAAAAAGGAATAACCTTCCTATGAAGCCATTATTATTTTATTGTGAGATATTTCCACCACCTAATTGTTGCTGGGCAGTCTGAACTAAGCGTTTAGTAATCTCTCCACCAACAGATCCGTTAGCACGAGATGTTGTATCCGCTCCTAAATTCACACCGAATTCCTGGGCAATCTCATATTTCATTTGATCTAATGCTTGTTGAACACCAGGAACTAGCAATTGGTTTGAATTGTTATTAGCCATTGATATCACCTCCTGTATTCAATATTGTCCACAGTTCAAAAAATCTTATCACTGATAAACGCTGGAAATTTGCACATGAATTACCTAAATAAAAAAGCGTTTATGCAATATAATAAACTCCCTATCATATGAAGTGGTCGGCAACAGTCGTGAAACCGTATTAAAACTACAATTAACATATATCTATTGCTGCAAAATAAAATCCACCCCTAAAAAGGAGTGGATAATAGCGATACAGCATCCGAACACTGTTTTCTATTACGGACTCATTCGTAACGGTCCCAAATCATTTATTCTTTCGGATGAGTCATATTTTTTGGGACTACATATTCATCAAATTGTTCCTCAGTTAATAAGCCTAATTCAACAGCTGTTTCTTTTAATGTTGCATTATTTTCATATGCTGTTTTAGCAATTTTAGCAGCATTTTCGTAACCGATATATGGATTTAATGCGGTTACAAGCATTAATGATTCATTTAAGTTCTTCTCAATATTCTCTTCATTTGGCTCGATACCACGTACACAACGCTCATCAAATGAACGCATACTATCCGCTAATAATTGACATGACTGCAAGAAATTATAAGCCATTACGGGTTTAAATACGTTTAGTTCAAAATTACCTTGACTTGCTGCAAAGCCTATTGTCGCATCATTTCCCATTACTTGAGCAACAACCATCGTGACGGCCTCAGATTGAGTCGGATTTACTTTACCCGGCATAATTGAACTTCCTGGTTCATTTGAAGGAATCGTAATTTCACCAATACCACAGCGTGGACCACTTGCAAGCCATCTCACATCATTAGCAATTTTCATTAAATCTGCAGCTAACGCTTTTAATGCACCATGAGCATAGACTAACTCATCATAACTCGTTAAAGAATGAAATTTATTTGGTGCAGAAATGAATGTTTTTCCTGTTTCTTTACTAATTGCTTCACAAACAAGCTTAGAAAAGTCAGGATGAGCATTTAGTCCAGTACCAACAGCTGTTCCACCAATAGCAAGCTCTTTTAAATGTTCAGCACTTTCTTTAATCATCATGTATGACTTTTCTAACATACGATGCCAACCACTTATTTCTTGCCCTAATGTTAGAGGTGTTGCATCTTGTAAATGTGTACGTCCAATTTTAACAATGTCGTTGAAAGCTTCCATTTTTTCTTTAACAGTTGCTTTTATTTGTTCTAATGCTGGTAAAACCGTATCTTCTAATTTTAATACAGCTGATACATGTAATGCTGTTGGATATGTATCATTTGAACTTTGCGATTTATTAACATCATCATTGGGATGTAAGACTAAATCACTTCCTTGCTCTTTCAACCATTTATTACCAACATGTGCCAGAACCTCATTAACGTTCATATTAGATTGTGTACCACTTCCTGTTTGCCACACAACTAATGGAAAATGTTCATCTAATTTACCTTCCAACACTAAGTCAGCAGCATATGCAATCGCTTCTGCTTTCTTCTTTTCGAGAAGACCTAGTTTACTATTTGCTTTAGCTGTACTTTTTTTCAAAATAGCAAAAGCACGAATAATTTCTTTTGGCATTTTTTCATTTCCAATCGGGAAGTTTTGTTTACTGCGTTGTGTTTGTGCCCCCCAATATTTATCCGCTGGGACTTTTACTTCACCTAATGTATCATGTTCGATTCGAAAATCCATCTCTAGTTCCTCCTTTGATAAGCTATACCATACACCATATATTGTACCAAATTTCTCATTAATGTCATTTGATAGTGCTAGTTTGTTACAAAACAAGTAATTTTCATTAGAAAGCTCATGTCACGTATTATTATCATTTATAATGATGTTTAAGAAAGCTGGTTATTTGAAATGTATGATAAAAATATTATTACTTAATATAACTCTTTTATATGGGAAGGAGGGATATACATTGCCTAATATATGGACACATATTCTTTTTTGTGAAGATGTTGTTGATTCAATGAATAATACACAACATGCATATTTAACTAATGAAAGAGTCATGAAATTAGGTGCTCAAGGTCCTGATCCTTTCTTTTATTATAATTTTTGGCCTTGGTTTAAAGATGGGCCTATTCAAGAGATTGGCACATTAATTCATACAAAACGATGTGGGCCATTTTTAATTGATTTAATTAAAGGGGCTAAAGAGAGAGATGATACTGTTCAGGCGTTTGTCTTTGGCTTTATAACGCACCATATTCTCGACCGGCACACCCATCCATATATTCATTATCGAGCTGGATATAAAAAAAATAACCACCAGCATTTGGAAATAATCATCGACACATTAATGATGGATAAATATTATCATGTCAAAGCATGGAAATTACCTGTTATTAATGAAATAAATGTCGGTTTTTCCTTGCCTAAATCGATTGTTTCACTATTACACGAAACAATTCATAAACATTTTCCGAACAATGCACAACCGTCTAATAAATATATTCAAAAAGCTTATCGTGATTTAAAACGAGCACAACGCATTCTTTATGATCCGTATGGATGGAAAAATATCGTGTTAAAACCATTTATATCCGCCTATTCCCACCGACCAGTGACAGATGAGAAGGATTTTTTAAATCTGAATCATACTGTATGGTATCATCCTGCGACAAAAGAACCCTCGACGAAAAGTTTCATTGATTTATACAATCAAAGTAAATTAGATGCGTGTGAAATTATGCCAATCGTCATGAATTATTGGGCATCACCCTCTCAAAAACAGCTTAAAGAACAACTAGTTGATCTAATTGGTAATATTTCTTACGACACAGGGCAACCTGTGGCTTCAGGCTTGGAAAATAAATACTGTGAGCCTCTGTTATGAATAAAAAAAGTCAGGTGAATGACCTGACTTTTAGCTTGCTTTTTTTCCATTAACTTCTTTCATACCTTTTTCAATATTAACGCATTTCAATAAAATAATACCCGCTAAGAAGAAGAAAATAAGTGAAATAATCCCGAGTCGACTAGACCCTGTTAATTGACCAACTAACGCAAATACAAATGGCCCAAAAACAGCAGAAAACTTGGCCGACACACCGTAAAACCCAAAAAATTCTGCTCGCTTATTTTCTGGAACTAAACGTCCATATAACGAACGACTTAATGATTGTGCTCCTCCTTGAACGAATCCGACACATATAGCAAGTAAATAAAAATGAATTGCGGTTGACATGAAATACCCAAATATAACAATTCCCATATAGATGAAAAGTGATAGCATTAATGCTGGTTTCACCGAGATTTTCTTCGCTAGCCAACCGAAAAAGAAAGTACAAGGTATGCCGATGAACTGCGTGATTAATAGAGCTGCAATTAAATCATTCTGATCAATATTAATATCTCTTCCATAAATTGTTGCCATTTTAATGATTGTTGAAATACCGTCATTATATAACCAAAAAGCTAATAAAAAAAGTAATAATTGCTTATACTTTGTGATTTCTTTTATTGTCTCACCTAACCGTGAAAAACCTATAACAATATATGATTGGTCGCGTTTAATTGCTGGTTTTCTTTCTTCTTGGATATTTTTAAATAAAGGAATTGAAAAAATAAACCACCAAACTCCTACAGATGCAAACGAAACCTGACTAGCTACAGTAGCATTCGGTAGACCAAACCAGTCATGCTTTAATATCATTAACAAGTTTATAGCTAGCAGTACACCACCACCAACGTATCCCCAAGCATATCCTGCCGCTGATACACGGTCCATTTCTTTTCCTTCTGCGATTTCGGGTAAAAAAGCATCGTAGAAGACATTTCCACCAGAAAAGCCAATCGTACCTATAATTAATAATATAGAGGCGAATATGTAATCCCCTTCACCGACAAAAGCTAATAAAATACTAGCAATAACACCCATATAACAAAAGAACCTTAAAAACTTTTTCTTTGCAGCAGAAAAATCACTAATTGCACCTAATATGGGACCTAATATAGCTACGATTAATGCGGCTATAGATTGAGAATATCCCCAGTAGCTAGTTGCCAGATGACTTTCCAAACCTTTAGCAGCAACATCATAATAAAATGTTGGTAGAACAGCAGCCATAATTGTCGTAGCAAATGCAGAGTTACCAAAATCATATAGTACCCAGCCTAATGTCTGCTTTTTCTTTGATTTCATATAGCCTATTCCTCCTTTCTTTTAGCATATCAAAAGAACAACTTGATTATTATTAATTTTTTGTTAAATATATCTTGGATGAAAGCAATATAAATAACACATAAATTCCCTAGGTTAATAAGAAAGTTTTATGACCAACGATGAGTTGTATTCGATTGTATATACACTTTGACATTATTAATTAGCACACTATCTCCCAAGCACTTTATTCCCAAACATATTGTTTATAAAGTTCACTATACCTTTGGAAAGCTTCCTGATCACCGGAATCAATAGCTTTATTTAAAATGTCCATAAGATGATGTTTATTCCGTATAAAACACAATTCATCTAATAATAATCGAGCAGATAGCATCATTTCAAATGAAATTTCTCGTTTTGCTTGAACACGGTTTCCTCTATAACGTTTGAAACGATATATTGTTTTTTCTTTATTCATGACATATCACTCCTCGTGTCCCTTTTTCTACATTATCCTAAATGTTTAGAATAATTTCAATAGAATAATTGAAAAATAAATAAAATTTATTTTAAAACTTGATTTTTCTATGCTTATGTCGCGATTATGATGTCTTAATCATTAATTTCTTATGTTGTTCTCATTTCTGAATTTTACTTCATTTTAAAAACAGTTGACAATCAGGATAATAACAGTGTATATTATTTTTTAATATTTAAAGTCGAATATTCGTTATCCTGAAATGACCGAGTAGTTGATTTCTGAGCAGTCTAAGAGACAAGACGGATGGTGCAAGTCTTGGCAGGAAATCAATCGAAATACACATTTCATCAAAAGGATATAGCTAAGTAAGTGGCCAATTGACGTCATTGGCAACCAGGGTGGTACCGCGGAGTATGCTTCGTCCCTTTCACTAGGGATGAAGCTTTTTTATTTTATTAAAATTAAAAGGAGGAGTATGAATGTTTCCAATCCAAGCGAAGTACAAACCACATGTGTTCGAAGCTGTCATTATTTTCATGATTCTAGTAGGGATGATTAGTTATTATATTATCGGGATTGGGACAGTCCCACATATTCCTATTTTATTAGGTATATTTTTTCTAATTATTTATGGATTAATTCATAGAATTACTTTCCGTGACTTACATGCTGGTATGCTTGAAGGGGCAAGAAATAGTTTAGGAGCGTTGTTTTTGTTTTTATTAATTGGTGTATTAATGAGTAGCTGGATTATAAGCGGAACAATTCCAGCATTAATCGACTTAGGTTTTTCAATTGTGACTGGAAAATGGTTCTATGCGATCGTTTTCACAGTCACCGCCATTATTGGGGTGTCACTCGGAAGTTCATTAACGACAGCTGCAACAATCGGTGTCGCTTTCATCGGAATAGGTCAAGCGCTAGATGCTTCTTTAGCTATAACAGCTGGAGCAATCGTTTCAGGAGCTTTTTTCGGTGATAAGATGTCACCTTTATCTGATACAACGAACTTAGCTTCTACGATTGTTAAAGTTGATTTGTTTGATCATATTAAGCATATGAGCTTAACAACGATACCAGCATTTATGATTTCATTTATCTTATTTATCTTTCTATCTCCTAAAACAGGAGCGAAAATTGATACAACAACAGCATATATGAATGCTTTACAATCAACTGGATTGATTCATTGGACATCATGGTTACCATTATTAGTACTCGTGATAGCTGTTTTATTTAAAATGTCCGCTTTTATGTCGATTACAATGAGCAGTTTATTAGCAACGATACTCGCTATTATGACAAAAACGATTTCCTTCAATGGCGTATGGGATATATGGTTTAAAGGTTATACGGCAACAACTGACTTTGAGCCTGTTAATACACTCCTTTCTAAAGGTGGAATAGAAAGTATGTTTTTCACGATGTCCCTTGTCATTTTAGCACTTGGATTTGGTGGACTTCTATTTGTAACAGGTATTATTCCATCTATTCTAGAGACGTTACAACGGAAGTTACAACGTGTCCGTTCCATTATTGTATCAACAGCTTTAACTGCAATTGGAATAAACGTTTTAATAGGTGAACAATATTTATCCATTTTATTAACAGGTGAAACATATAAAAATTTATACAATAAAGTTGGCTTATCAAACAAAGCTTTGTCACGGACTTTAGAAGATGCAGGAACAGTCATTAACCCTCTCGTTCCTTGGAGTGTATGTGGTGTGTTTATAGCTGATGTACTCGGTGTTCCTGTTCTCACTTACTTACCATTTGCCTTCTTCTGTTTATTAAGTCCATTGATTACTGTGATCTTTGGCGGTAAATCGAATAGTGCACAAATTCAAAAGCAAGCATAAAAAAATCCTAGGGAAAGCCCTAGGATTTTTTATTTATCTAATGTAGGTATTTCACGATCTTGTTCAGTTAAAATAATCGGATCTCCTTTCGTAATAACAATCGTATGTTCATATTGTGCAGACCGACCTTTATCAACTGTACGCGCTGTCCAACCATTAGCATCCATTTTACTTTTCCAATCACCTTCGTTTAACATCGGTTCAATGGTGATAGTCATACCTTCTTTTAAACGTAAACCTTTACCCTTTTCTCCATAATGAGGAACGTATGGACTTTCATGAATCGTTGGTCCGATTCCATGACCAGTAAAGTCGCGCACGACAGAGAAACCTTCTTTTTCCGCATATGTCTGAATCGCATGCCCTATATCACCTAGGCGATTCCCATGCCTTGCTTGTTCAATTCCTTTATATAATGCTGTTTTTGTCACTTCCATTAAACGTTTACCTTGTTCATCAACTTCTCCGACAGCATAAGTCCAAGCCGAATCGGCAAGACCACCGTTTAAATTGACTACCATATCAATCGTGACAATATCACCATCTTTTAGAGGTTCATGACGTGGAAAACCATGACAGATTTCATCATTAATCGAAGCGCATGTGGCATACTTATATCCTTGATAACCCTTTTGTTCTGGGGTTGCACCATGCTTTTTTAAAAAATCACCAACAAATTGTTCAATTTCCATTGTTGTTATGCCTGGCTTAATCATTTTTGCAATTTCTTTATGTGTGAGCACAAGCAAATCAGCAGCCTTTTGCATTTGTACAATTTCACGTTTACTTTTCCGTGTAATCATTTATGACTCCCTTTCCCAACATAATCAAATAACCTATTAATCAGCTTATTAAAAAACTATTTAAAGTTTACCACAAACAAATCATTCCTGCAGTCCCGTTCAATCCGAGAAAAAATCTGCCATATTGCAAGCAGATTTTTTGAATTATAAATAATTTCGAGCATCATATATTTTTCCATTAGAAAGTTGCTCTTCAAATAATATATACATAAGAATTTGTGCAATCTCTTCTGGCTGACGTAACAACTTATTATCCTTATATTGAATAAATGTATCTACTTCATCAAATGCTTCACGCGTGCTTTTGCGAATTTCAGTTTGCATCTCTGTATCCATAATACCAGGACTTAACCCAATAATCATATGATTTGTTTTTAAGTTTTTCTGTTCTAAAGCGACTGTTTCAATATAACGGTTCATTGCGGCTTTCGTACTACAATAAGCGCTCCAACCATGTACTGCACGTTCTGCTGCACCTGATGTAATAATCGTATTTATCATCGTCCCACGCTTTTGATTTAGAACATGTAACAAATAATTCGTTATCATCATCGGTGTTGTTAAATTTACTTGAACATGTTTTGCTAGTTGATATGGATCTATTTTTGCTGCTTGATGAATCGGTTCAATCATTGCCGCATTATTAATTAAATAAACCTTTTGATTCTTTTTTAATTGAGCAGCGATTTGTTTCATCACTGCCATTGTTTCATGATGATTACTTAAATCACATGTCATATGTTGATAAGACGTTTGATATTCAATAGCTAGTCGGGATAGGTTTTTATTTTCATGTCGGGATAGGCCAATGACACGTATTTTCTTTTTTAAAAATAATGTGGCTATATGATGGCCAAGGCCCCTTGATGTCCCTGTTATGACTGCTAATTTACTCATTTCTACGCCCCCCCCTATTTTTGAAATGATGTCCAATAATAGACGAGTGTCTCCATCCCTTTGTCAAAGCTTGATAATGGAAAGCTTTCATTCGGTGAATGGAGACGATCTTCTGGTGTACCGAACCCTAATAACACTACAGGAACATCATAAATCGTATCAAGCCATTCAACAACTGGAATTGATCCACCCATACGAGCGTATACCGTCTCTTTTCCAAATGCTCTCGTATAACTCTCAGCAGCTTTCTGAATAAGTGGATGATTAGGTTCTACCTTATAAGCTTTAGCGGAAAATTTCTCTTTCTTTAGCTCAACAGTTACCCCAGATGGTTTTACCTTTTCAATATGCTTTTCAATACATTGTTGAACATGAACAGGGTCTTGGCCTGGGACTAACCGACATGTAATCTTTGCTGTTGCGGACGTCGGGATAATCGTTTTCGTACCCTCACCTTGATACCCCCCGTATATACCATTTATTTCAAACGTTGGCCGTGCCATCGTATGTTCTTTTGCTGTATATCCCTTTTCAGATACAGCTTCTGGTACGCCAGTCGTTTGAACATAATCCTCCCCTGGAACACTCTGTATCAATTCACGTTCTTCAAACGATAACTTTTCAGCTCCATCATAGAATCCCTTTACTAAAATCTCTTCGTCTTCATTTTTTATCGAGGACAAAATATGAGATAAAGCCATAATTGGATTTCGTACCGCTCCACCATATATACCAGAATGCAGATCTCGTTTAGGGCCTGTAACTGTTAACTCAAGAGCAGTTGATCCTTTTAAACCATACAATATCGTAGGTTGATTTTCAGCAACCATACCTGAATCGGAAATGACGACAAAATCGGCCGCGTATAATTCTTTCTTCTCTTCAAGCATTGTGTATAAATTTTCACTTCCGATTTCTTCCTCACCTTCAATACATACTTTAATATTAAGTGGAATATGACCTTTCGTTTTCATAAAAGCTTCCAAAACAGCTAAATGCATAAAGACTTGGCCTTTATCATCACTTGCTCCACGAGCATATAATCGCCCATTCCTAACCTCTGGTTTAAATGGATCACTGTCCCATTCTTCAAGAGGATCAGCTGGTTGAACATCATAATGACCATAAATCAGAACAGTTGGCTTATCCTTTCCTGCTTGATCATAATGGGCATAGACAATTGGATGCCCCGCTGTTTCTTGTAATTCAACTTGGTTAAAACCTATATCTCTTAAATATGTAATGAGATAATCTGCTGCTTTTCGGACTGCATCTTTATACTCACTGTCCGTACTTACACTCGGTATCGATAAGAACTCCTTTAAACGATCTAATAAGTGTTCACGATTTTCTTGTAAATAATTTAGTACTTCTTGCGACATCTCATTCATCCTTATGTCTTATATTTAAGGTTTTAGTCTCCCGACTTTTGAAAGGTAAACCTTATGAACCTATATTTGCTTCTCACTGGTATCTTCTCAAATTTTATATACTTAATATATTTAAGAAATGAATCGGATATCTATATTCTATTTTACCATAAAGTATTGTTGTTTCTACATTTGAACATTAATTAACATGTTCAGTGATCATGAAGTGAACGAAAATATAAGATGTGTTTCATATTGGAAATGGAAGTTGTATCGAGCATTTAGACAAGATTTGTTGGGGCAAGTTATACGTTTGCGCAATCTTTAGAGATGAAAGTTCAATCCACAATCTCTTCTATTTTAAACAGTAAAAAAACGAGAAAACTCTCGTTTTTTTACTTAAACTTATCTATTTTGCGGAAAAAGACGCTCAATCATATTTCCAAATTGATCAAAGAAACCCTCAATCGGTCTTCCTGCATTAACATCGTCTACATAATTTGTTGTTAAATTATAAAAGTCAGGATTTGTAGACACAAAAACGTTATCAATATCATTATCAACAGAACGAACAATCTCGGCAATACGCTTCTTCATATCATCCGTTAATTCATGACCTTTCTCATTTGGTCTCGGATTTCGCATATTGTTATTGTTACGGTTGTTTCGACCGTCTTGATTCCTTTTTTTATTATTTGTATCCATTCGTGCAGCGACATAAGCATTATTTTCAGTCGTTAATACATATGCTGTTTCAATTTCTGGTATCTTATCAGTAATTTGTTCTGCAGCCTCTTCGGCAACATCAAAACGATTTCGATTGTTTTGGTCCTTCTTATTAGTATGATCATTGAAACGCCCTTCACCACGATTACGCTCACGATAATCTGTATGGTTCCGGTTATTATCGTTCATACCGTCACTAGTTCCTGTGTTTTCGAATCGTGTCGGTTGAGCGCCATCATTATCATTGTTGCGCATTGCATCATTGGTATCGTCCGTTACATTACAACCAGTTAGTAATGCAAATGCTGTAAAAGCCGTTATTAATTTACGATTCAAGTTATATCCCTCCTTTTTTCTTGTTTGTAGTTTATATCGAATTCAATTTATTATACAAATATCATAAAGCCTTTAAATGGTAAGCACACCAGCATTGTATTGTAAATATATTATAAAAAGCGGGAAAGATATAATGACCCTTTTATAGGAGGGATGTTATGGAAATACCAGATTATGACAAAGCATTATATTATATTTTATGGGGACAATGGGATAATTTACTTATTCTCATGGTCCGTACAAAAGACGATATCCTATCAAAACGTATCCAACACTTTCTTCATGCCTATCACTATGCGACAGATCAACAAACCATTGTTGAAACCCACGATAACCTCCTATGCTATCTAGATCATGCAATGAATTATACAACACCAACAATTACAGCTGAAATGTAATGACATGCAATGAAAAAAGGAATGCCCTTCTATAAGGCATTCCTTTTATTTACGCTCATGATAATAATCGATTGGGATAAATAAACCAACCGTCCCATATTCATTATGATTAATCGTAGCGAAAACGACTCCAATCACCTCACCTTGCTCGTTAATAATTGGACTTCCACTATTGCCCCGGTAAATCGGTGCTTCTATCATAATAACTGGATCATTCCATTCTTTTAGTTGTATATAATCTAAAATATATCCCTCATTTACAATGCCTTGAAAGCGAAGTGGGTTTCCGATAAACGTCACTTTTTCTCTTTCTTTAAAAAGTGTTTCTCTAGCTAAATTTAAATACGGCAATTCATTTCCTTCAATTGTTTGTAATATAGCCAAATCTATTTCAGGATATGTTTCAACAACAGTGGCGCGAAATAGTCCGTCATTTTTAAAGGCTACGGTTACTTCAGTTTCATCTTTAACAATATGTTGATTCGTAATAATTTCACCATTAGCATTAATTGAAAAACCCGTACCACGACTTTCTTCAGTTTCAATCACGACAACTGCTTCTTTATATTTTTGAATTGTTTCATTCTTTGACAATTTTGCTGATGTCATAAGAAAGTCAATCGCTGGTATAGATAAAGTTTGTGGAAATAAAGCCACTATATTAAACATAAGAGCTAATGCAATAAGCCAATAGATCCATTTCGGGAAGGGACGATGAGCAGACTTGCTTCTTGCTCGTTCACTTTCCCTTTCCAAAGCTTCCTGACGCGCCTGTTGAACGAGTTCATACATTTCTTCATCGTCTATTTCTTCATATAAATCATCATCAATGATATCGACTTCGTATTGTTTGTTTTCCTTCACGACATCACCATCAATCTATATTAAACTTTGTTTGTGAAGTCAAATGTGAAAAACATCTATTATGTTAAGGACATCCGAGCACCTTGTTGTTGCATACGGTACATCTCACTATAAATACCTTTTTGTTCTAGTAATTCATGATGATTTCCACTTTCCTTTATCTTACCATGTTCCAGAACAAAAATCGTATCTGCGTCCCGAATCGTTGAAAGTCGATGGGCAATCACTAGTGTTGTTCGGCCTTTTTTCAACACTTTTAATGCTTCTTGAATCAATGTCTCTGATTCAGTATCGATATTTGCCGTTGCTTCATCTAAGACGAGAATCGCTGGATCAAATGCTAGAGCACGTGCAAATGATATGAGTTGTCTTTCACCGAGTGAAAAGGTCATTCCACCTTCTGTCACTTCAGCGTCATATCCTTTCGGTAACTTCTCAATAAATCGATCAGCACCTACAGCTTTTAATGCAGCAATCGCTTGTTCACGAGATATACGTTCATCATTCATCGTAACATTGGAAAGCACCGTACCAGAAAATAGAAATGGATCTTGAAGTACAATTCCCATATGACTCCGCACTTGTTGACGCGACCACTCCTTAATATTATGATTATCAATAAATATTTTACCTTTTTGTGGATCATAAAAACGGAAGAGCAAATTCATTAATGAACTCTTTCCCGAACCTGTATGTCCAACAAAAGCAGCTGTTTCGCCAGATTTTATATTGAATGAAATATCGTGTAAGACATATTCATCATCATAAGCAAATGATACATTTTCAAAAGAAATATTACCTTGATATCGTGGTATCCTTATATGATTTACATCCTCAATTTCTTCATCCATGAGTTGAAAAACACGCCCCCCAGCAACACGGGCCTGTTCTAATAAAGGCAATTGATTTACGATATTGTTAATTGGACCGAATAAACGTGTTAAATAATCAACAAAAGCATATAACAATCCGATCGATACGACACTTCCTGGTTCTAATGAAAACGAACCGAAATGCCATATAAAAACAACAAATGTCATATTGCGAAAAAATGTAACTAAATTATGCGATGTTAAAGCGTTTAATTTTAATAATTTTCGCTGATAAGTAAAATGTCTCGTATTTAATATCTCAAATTCTTTCTTTGTCTGCTTTTCACGACTAAAAGCTTGGATGATTGGCATACCTTGAATGGATTCATTTATGTTTCCATTTATTTTACTATTTGTTGAACGAATCACTTGATTAAACTTAGAACCATATATTTTATATAGTCTCATCCATATATAAATGAGTGGAATAGCTAATAAACATAGAGCCGCCAATTTCGCATCAAGAAAGAACATCGCGATATAAACACCAAACATATAAATAAAACTTGTAATGACAATGGAGAGAACGCGTTCATATAAATCACGAATCGCCTCTGTATCATTTGTTACACGAGCGACAATTGTACCAGCTGGGCGCTTGACAAAATATTGGATAGGTAACCTTTGAATATGTGAAAAAACATCATTTCGCATTTTCTTAACTATTTGGTTGGATGATTTTTGCAACATATACGTTTGAAAGAATTGAAATAAACCAGCTACAACTAACAACAAAACGTATAGTACTAGTAAGAGCATAATAGGTCGTTTCTCTGGTTTTATAAATTGAGCTAAATCCGTTAGGCTTAGCTTTTGTCCACTTGCTTTAATCGGACCTTCAGGTGTTTGTATCGTCACTTGATCTCCATTAACGGATCGTTTTCCTGTTAAAGGAACTTCTCTGTTAACAAAGTAATAATTTTTATCAATTTGTATCAGTGTCGCTTTTCCTATAATATGATCATTGGCTGACTCGCGATCAGATCGTTTATAATATTTATCTTGATAGTAAATCGTCTTTTCATCTTTCTTTTCCGCAATCTGATGCCATACACCTTCAATGCCGACAATATGGTCATCGATTATTTTTTTCGCAATCAAAGGTCCAGCTAATTCCATACCTGTTGCTATCATTAAGCAAATAATCCCAATGAGGATCCCCTTTTTAAACGTTAAAGCGTATTGAAATAATCTTTTTTCAGTCGTTTCTGTCTTCATTTAATCGCCTCCTTCGTGAGAAAGCTGTTGTAATTCATACTGTTGTTTATACCAGCCATCATTTTTTATTAATGAATCATGTGTCCCATGCTCAATAATTTTCCCTTCATCTAATACAATAATCAGATCTGCATGCTCAACAGCAGACAAACGATGTGAAGCAATAAAAGTTGTCTTTCCTTTTCTTTCTTTCCGTAAATGTTGAATAATATTTGCTTCTGTCTTACCATCGACAGCAGACATAGAATCATCTAAAATTAATATCTCTGGATTTTTTATAAAAGCACGCGCTAAAGCGACACGTTGTTTTTGTCCACCAGATAGAGACACTCCGCCTTCTCCTACTTCTGTATCTAACCCTTTAGGTAATTGTTCAATATCTTCTAAGAAATGAGCGAGCTCCATAACACGGGTTATTTCTTTGTCGGAAGCATTTGCTTTTCCGAATTGAATATTTTCTCGAATCGACTTCGAAAATAATATCTGCTCTTGTGGAACATAACCTATCCAACGACGTAATTGATCGATATCAATCTGTTCAATCGGTACTTTAGATAAGCGGATATTACCTTTAAAATTTGGATATTGTCTTAATAACAATTTAAATAAGGTCGTCTTGCCCGCACCAGTCTTACCGACGATACCTATTGTATCGCCTCTATTAACATGAAAACTTATATCGTCAAGACTTTTTTGTTCACTTCCCGGATATGTAAATGAAACATGATCAAAAACAATGTCATTTACTTTATTAACAGCTTGAACTTCATGACTATTTTTTACATCAGGTTCATAATCTAAGATTTCATTCACCCGATCTAATGATGCATTTCCACGTTGTAAAATATTGATTAATTCGCCCATCGCAAACATCGGCCAAATAAGCATACCTAAATAAACGTTAAAACTAACTAAATCTCCAAGTGTCATGACTTGATTAAAAACAAGGTGAGCGCCATAACCGATTCCGATCGTGTATGATAAACCAACTAAAATTGTAACCGTCGGTTCAAATAAAGCGTCAACTTTCGTAACAGCCATATTTTTTTCATATACTTCATCTGTTTTCTTGCTAAAACGTTCAATATCTTGTTTTTCTTGAACAAAAGCACGCACAACTCGAATGCCGCGAATAGATTCCAATACTTCTGTGTTCATTTCTCCAAATGCTTCTTGCGCTTTTGTAAATCTCGCATGGATAGCTGCACCATACTTATTCATAATCAATGCCATAATCGGTAATGGCAAAAGCGACGCCAATGTTAACTTCCAACTAATCGTAAATCCCATCACCGCAACAATCATTAACATAAAAATACTAGAATCAACAAGGGTCAAAATACCAAAGCCTGCTGTTAATGCAATGGCTTTTAAATCATTTGTACTTCTCGCCATTAAATCTCCTGTTTTAAATTTTTCAAAAAAGGGCGGTGTCATCTTTAAAAAATGTGCAATTAACTTGCTCCGCATCGATTTTTCTAAAATAATGGCTCCACTAAATAACGTATAATCCCAAAAAAAGGAAACCGTATAATGAAGAAAAGCTAATAAAATATATCCAATAATAACGGTCATTAAAATTTTTCCCGTTAACGTATTGTATTGAATATGGTCAATGATAAATCCTACCAATTTAGGTGGAACTAGCGAAAGCGTACTTGCGAATATCAATGCTAATATAGCAAATAAATATCTTTTCCAATATTGCTTGAAAAACCAATCTAACTTCTTAAAAATTGAAAACAAAGCTTATCTCATCCTTTCTCTCTCGCCAAAAGATTTTTTTATGAAAAAATAAAAGGCACACGTCTATGACGCATGCACAATTAAATTAGAATATAGACAGATTATTCTATTCCATAAAAAGGTCACAGATGTATGAAACCGAGCATCATAAAAAAGCAGTCACCCACTCTATCTTGCTGGTATTTTTTATAAAATTATTCGTTTCATATCGTAGTACAATCATCTGTATAACCTTCTTTCTAAAAACTTATGTCATAATATGCATTTTAATATATATTTTCTAAAATGACAATCGTTTTTAAAAAATTATTATAAAGAAAGAATGTTCACGATATATGTTTTTCTTATTGGTTTTCACTATGGTGAAATAGTATAATAAAAGAACTAAGTTACTAATTAATCAGTGGCGACTTCTAGGATTTCAAGTAATTTTCAAGAAAATGTTTACCTGCAGTGGAAAATAACACGTCCCATTAAAAATCATAGGTAAAAAGACTATACGAGGGGGAGTACTAATGGTACATTTAGACGATATGCTGGCATATAATGAAAAATTTGTAGCTGGAAAAAAATACATACCTTATGAAACGAATAGCCGACCTAATAAAGAGATGGTCATCTTGACTTGTATGGAATCACGTTTAATCGAATTACTTTTAAGAGCGTTAAATCTTAAAAATGGCGATGTGAAAATGTTAAAAAATGCTGGTGCAATGATTAGAAAACCTTATGATACAATTATGAAAAGTATTCTCGTAGCGATATATGAACTTGGCGCTAAAGAAGTTGTAGTTATTGGTCATTATGACTGTGGCATGTCTCAAACAATTCCATCCGAATTAAAAGAAAAAATGATCGTGAATGGAATTAAACAGGAAACTATTCAAACAATTGAACGTTCTGGCATCGATTTTGAAGAAGAGTTTAGTGGGTTTGAGAGTGTTGAAGATTCTGTTAAGCAAAGCGTCTCTATTATTCGCCATCATCCATTACTTCCTGAATACGTTAAAGTCCACGGACTTGTCATTGATCCAAAAACAGGAAAAGTTGATGTCATAACACGTGAATAATTCTTTATAAATTATATGTTATGTAACATGGTGTCATTGGATGAAGCAATTATAACCATACGAGAAGCTATACATCTTTCAAATTTAGAGCATTATATTTTATTAAGAAATATGTTATGTCGTTTCATCCGAACGCTTATAAAAAATAGACTTATTTAGCACTGGGTGATCCTATTAGATGCCGTCTAAAATAAACAGCATATTATTGAACAAGCTCTCATTCAAAAATAATGAGAAATTATATTAACATATAATCTTATAAAACATGTAAGAATTAAAAAAGCGGCCTTAGACTCTTACATAAGATCTAAAACCGCTTAAATCATTTATTCACTGTCTACTTGACAGAGGACACTCTGTTTCATTTACTTAAACAACAACTACTTATATCCTTAAATCATGGATACTGAATGTGTGGTTGCATCCCAAGATGAATATATTCATGATATTATTCCTATCGCACTTCGACAATATTTATCAACGTAATGCCGATTACTATTGATGACTATTTTCCATCGATACCGTTACAACCCCCATCATGTTCAGCTTCAGTCACGTTTCAGTCTAGTCAACTAGATTTGAGATGATATTAATATTTATAACCATATTAAATAAACGGGGCGCTTTCTGATAAAATTAAGGTTATTAAATAACCACTATTAGATATGTGCTCTTGTTTAAAAATAATATATGACTATAAAATAAACATTTTAGCATTAATCTTATATAGCTATTACATGGGATTAAACACCTATAAACTCCTTCACATATGATTATAATAAACTTTTTTCTTTTATTTTTTTGCCTGTTCTTTAATAATCTCAATCACTCGGTCACGTGATTCACGACTACGGTATGATGCTTGATGATCTTTTATAATCGGTGCTTCTTTTTGGAGCTTTAATAAACCAGTTAGTAATGTTTCTTCTGTTAAGTCTTCTTCTTCTAATACATGCGCAAAATGTTTCTTTTTAAATGAAGCCGCATTAATAATCTGATCACCACGACTCGCTTGTCTAGAAAGTGGAATGAGTAACATTGGAATTTGTAAAGCAAGAAATTCAAAGATTGCATTTGCACCAGCACGTGACAACACAAAGTCAGTAATAGCTAATAAATGATTTAATTCTTCATTAACATATTCATATTGAACATAACCATCTGCTTTTATTGTGTGGTCCTTTTTCCCGTTTCCACATATATGTATGATTTGAAAATGCTCTAATAATTCATTTAAACTTTGTCTAACAATTGTATTTATTTTTTCTGAGCCTCCGCTACCACCCATAATGAGTAATATCGGTTTTTCCTTTGTAAATCCTGTTAATGTATATCCTTTTGCTTTATGACCTTTAAAGAGTTCATCACGAATAACAGCACCTACATATTCACTCTTCTTATCTGGTAAATAATCCATCGTTTCGGAGAATGTAGCTAAAACCTTATTAGCAAAAGGAAAAGCTAGCTTATTTGCTAATCCTGGCGTATAATCAGATTCATGAATAACAGTTGGAACACGGCGTAAACGAGAAGCAAAGATAACCGGTACCGAAACAAAACCACCTTTAGAAAAGATAATATTCGGCTTAAGCTTCCCTATAATCCGCCATGCTTCATATGTTCCTTTTAGTACTTTAAATGGATCTTTAAAATTTTCAATTGACATATAACGTCTCAATTTCCCTGTTGAAATTGGATAATAAGTGACGTCTTCTAACGGTTCTATTAACTGACGTTCAATCCCATTAATCGAACCGATATAATCAATTTCCCAACCTTCTTGTTGGAAAACGGGAATCAATGCTAAATTAACAATGACATGCCCTGCTGTTCCACCACCAGTAAATATAATTCGTTTCTTTTTCATAACACGTTTCTCCTCTTCTTGATACACTAAATATATATTATACCTATTTTCTTAAGAGATTTGTAATCCTTTTCTCTTATAAATCTATCGTAACAAATACAAGTTGGAAAAGGGAGATCTTCATGCATGAAACAACAACATTGAAAGAAAAAGTAAAATTATTCGGCTATATCTTAATTCCAATATTAATTACACAACTTAGTATGTACTTAATGAATTTCTTTGATACGATTATGTCTGGTAAAGCTGGAGCTGTTGATTTAGCAGGAGTTGCGATCGGTTCTAGTCTCTGGGTTCCGATTTTCACAGGAATCAATGGGATTCTACTTGCAGTTACACCGATCATCGCTCAGTTAGTCGGAGCAAATAAAGAAAACGATATTCCTAAAAAAATGCAACAAGCACTATATTTAGCCATCACTTTAGCCATCATTGTCATTATAGGTGTCGGAGTATGTATTAATCCCATCCTACAAATGATGGATCTTGAAGAAGGAGTTCGATATACAGCTAAGTATTATTTAATATCATTACTAACAGGCATCATTCCTTTATTTATTTTTAACACGTTGCGAAATTTTATAGATGCCCATGGAAAAACGAGGATTTCCATGGTTATTATTTTAATTTCATTACCTTTAAATGTTGTATTTAACTATATTTTTATTTTTGGTAAGTTTGGTGTGCCAAGGTTCGGAGGAATTGGTTCTGGAATTGCAACAGCCATCACTTATTGGCTCGTATGCATCATTGCAATTGGTACAACGATTAAAGTTAAGCCTTTTAAACAATACCATATATTAGAAAACTGGCAACGACCATCCTTTATTGAATGGGGAAGGCAATTAAAAATAGGTGTACCGATTGGCTTTGCATTGTTTTTTGAAACGAGTATTTTCTCTGCCGTTACTCTGTTTATGAGTACCTATAATACACAAACAATTGCCGCACATACAGCAGCAATGAACTTTGCCTCTTTATTATATATGATACCTTTAAGTGTTGGTATGACTCTTACAATTGCAATCGGCTATGAAGTTGGTGCAAAGCGCTTCAAGCATGCACGTACCTATGGATATATAGGAATAAGCGGTGGTATTTTTATCGCTATATTTGCTGGTCTGATATTATATATATTTAATGATCCCGTTGCAAGGCTTTACCATACCGATCCAGCTGTCATAGAATTAACAAAGCAATTTATTTACTATGCCATCATTTTCCAATTTGCTGACGCTTTTGGAGCACCACTCCAAGGAGCACTTCGTGGTTATAAAGATGTCAATATGACACTTATTATGGCGTTTATTTCTTATTGGATTATTGGTTTACCTAGTGGTTGGTTATTAGCTCATTACACATCATTGGAGCCATTTGGCTATTGGGTTGGTATTATTATTGGTTTAAGTGCAGGTGCTATCACTTTATTCGGACGCCTCTTATATATCCAAAATAAAATGGCTATTAAACATAAGAAGATGAATGCGTAAGCAAAAAGCTTCGGCTCACCTTAATGTGGACCGAAGCTTTGATTATTACCCTTCTAATAATAGGTCATATGGATCTTCAAGCATTTCTTTAATACGTACTAAGAAGCGTACTGCTTCACTACCATCAACAATACGGTGGTCATATGATAATGCAAGATACATCATTGGACGTACTTCAATGGAATCATCTGGCATAACAACTGGACGTTTTTGGATAGAATGCATACCTAGTATTCCTACTTGTGGCGCATTTAAGATTGGTGTAGACATCATTGATCCAAATACACCGCCATTTGTAATGGTAAATGATCCGCCTTGTAATTCACTTAAACTTAATTTATTATCACGTGCTTTTGCAGCTAATCGTTTAATTTCTTTTTCCACCCCTGCAAAATCTAGGCGATCTGCATCGCGAACAACTGGAACAACTAACCCTTCTTTAGCTGCAACAGCAATCCCGATATCATAAAACTGTTTAATAACGAGTTCGTCACCTTGGATTTCCGCATTGAGAAGTGGGAATTCTTTCAATGCACCGACAACTGCTTTTGTAAAGAACGACATAAAACCTAATTTCACACCATGTTTTTCAACAAATTTTTCTTGACGTTCTTTACGGAGTTTCATAATATTTGTTAAATCAACTTCATTAAATGTCGTTAACATCGCTGCTGTATGTTGCACATCAACAAGTCGTTTTGCAATTGTCATACGACGGCGAGACATTTTTTCACGAATCACTGGTTTGTCAAATTCTGTCTTTTCCGCTTTTGCAGGCGCTTTTTTAGCAGATGCTTTAGGCTGAGTATCTGCTTTATGTGCTGCCTCCACATCTTCTGGGCGAATACGGCCAAGTGGGTCACGTGGACTTACTTTGGATAAATCAATATTTAACTCACGAGCACGCTTTCTAGCAGCTGGTGTCGCAATGACATCAAGCTTATCAGCTTCTTCTGCTTGTTCTTCTTGAACCGTTTCTTCTTGTTTCGGCTCTTCTGCTTTCACTTCTTCTTTCGGAGCTGCTTCTTTAGCAGGAGCTGCACCAGCTTCAGCACTTTCATCTACTTTAGCAATCACATCTCCTACTTCTACGTCTTCACCTTCTGGAACTAAAATTTCTGTGATGACCCCTGCATAGTCAGTATTAACTTCAACATTAACTTTATCTGTTTCAAGCTCAAGTACAGGGTCACCCTTCTCGACACGATCGCCTTCTTTGACAAGCCATTCAGATATAGTACCTTCAGTAATCGACTCAGCTAACTCTGGAACGATAATTTCCTTCATTTGGATTCTCCTCCTATAGTTGGGTTAATTGCTTGTTGTACAACTTGGTTTTGTTCTAATTTATGAATATTTGGATCACCAACAGATGGTGAAGAACGCTCAGGACGACCAACATAGCGCAAGATTTGTTTATCTTGTAATAATTCACGTAAATATTCGCTTACAAAACTCCAAGCTCCCATATTCTTTGGTTCTTCTTGAACCCATACAATCTCTTCAAGATTAGGTAACTGTTTCAATTCTTTTTCTAGTTCTTTCTTAGGGAACGGATAAATTTGTTCTAAACGAAGCGCGCGTAACCAATCAAATTTCTCATCAGAACGCTCTATTTCTTGCTCAATATCAACCATTACCTTACCACTACCAATTAAAAGACGCTTTGCATTTTTCTTACTTACTTTAAGGTTCGGCTGATTACGTAACGCTTCAAACTTACCGTTTACAAACTCCTCAGCTGGTGATGCAATGCGCTGATTACGCAGCAGACTTTTCGGTGTCATTAAAATTAATGGACGAGCTTGTTCTGTTCCTTTTAATGCAGCTTGACGACGCATTAGGTGGAAGAATTGTGCTGTTGATGTCACATTAGCAACAATCCAATTATTTTCAGCTGATAACTGTAAATAACGCTCTAACCGTGCACTTGAGTGTTCTGGTCCTTGTCCTTCATATCCATGTGGAAGTAACATGACCATATTAGAAATGTCTCCCCACTTTGCACGTGCTGATGAAATGAATTGGTCAAAAATAACTTGTGCCACGTTAGCAAAGTCACCGAATTGTGCTTCCCAAATAACAAGTGTTTCTGGAGATTGTATACTATATCCATATTCAAATCCGAGAACACCTGCTTCAGATAATGGGCTATTTCCTATATCAAATGAAGCTTTTGCTTCCGCTAGTCCGTGCATTGGACAATACGTTTCACCTGTCTCAGCATCATGTAAGACGAGATGACGATGTGCAAATGTACCACGTTCAGAATCCTGTCCCATAAGACGGATTGGAATACCATCTTGCAAGATTGAAGCATATGTCAACGCCTCAGCTGCTCCCCAATCGGCTTTATTCCCTTCATCAAGTGCTTTTTTACGACGCTTTAATATACGATTCAAGCCTTTGAATTGATTAAACCCTTCTGGGCGTTCTAGTAATCCTTCATTTAAAGCACGTAATGTTTCTAGTGGTACAGAAGTATCAATCTCTTCTAAATCAGCTTGTAATGCAGCAGGTACTTTTGGCTCTTCAGCAACAACTTCATTTTCTTTCATATTGTCATAAATCTCACGTAGCCCAGACTCTATTTCATCTTTCATTTGGATAAACTGCTCTTCTGTAATGATTCCCTCATTTGATAGCTTTTCAGCGAAAATGGTTGCGACTGTTGGGTGTTCGTCTATCGCTTTATAAAGAGTTGGCTGTGTTGCTCTTGGTTCGTCCATTTCATTATGACCGTAACGACGATATCCGACTAAATCAATTAAGAAGTCTTTATTAAATTTCTGACGATAATCATATGCTAGTTTAATCGCTGATAAACAAGCTACTGGATCATCAGCGTTGACATGAATAATCGGAATTTCAAAGCCTTTTGCTAAATCACTAGCATAGCGTGTTGAACGGCCGTCTTGTTGATTAGTTGTGTAACCAACTAAGTTATTAGCGATAATATGAATGCTCCCACCAGTTGAATAATGTGGTAAATTACTTAAGTTTAAAGTCTCTGCGACAATTCCTTCTCCTATAAATGCTGCATCTCCATGAATAAGGACTGGAATCGCTTTATTCATATCTTGCTTTGAATAACCACGTTCAGACCTGTCTTCTTGGGCTGCACGTGCAAAACCGTTAACAACTGGATTAACAAATTCCAAATGTGATGGATTATGAGCCATTATGATACGTGTTGTCGTTTCATCGCCATTTTCTACATCTCTGACAGCACCGAAATGGTATTTCACATCACCACTCCAGCCATAGTTAATCCCTTTAGAACCTTCTGATGGAACAAGTTCTTTGTCTGGTGAATGATGGAATTCAGAAAAAATGACATCCATTGGCTTACCTAGGACATGTGCTAAGACACTTAGGCGACCACGATGTGCCATTCCCATCATAATATTTTCAATCTTATCTTCTGCAGCATATTTAACAATGCGATCAAGCATTGGAACCATAGCTTCTAAACCTTCAATTGAAAAGCGCTTTTGTCCGACAAATGTTTTTTGTAAAAAGTCTTCAAAACCTTCGACTTGTGCTAATCTTTTTAGAAGTTGTTCTTTTTCTTCTTGAGATAATTGCACTTGATTTTTTCGTGTTTCAATCTGATCAAGTAACCATTGACGTTCTTCGTCACTATTAACATGGTCATATTCATATGTTATTGTACCAGAATATATTTTTTTCAATTCTGTAACGACATCTAATCCATGACGCACGTGATTAGGTGCTTCTTCCCAAAGGAATTGAGCTGGAATATTTCTTAAATCTGTGTCTGTTAAATTATAATAACTCGGATCGACTAAATGTGATTTGCGATCTTTTTCACGTAAAACCGGGTATATATCTGCTTCTAAATTTCCATAACGACGAATCGCTTCAACAAGCTTCATTGCAGCTGTTATTTTCTTAATATCGCTATGAGATGGAGCTTTTGTAATTTGTCCGTCTTGTTCATCATGTTGCCTCCACACTGGGGCTCCGTATTGGTCAAATAATTCTTTAATAGATGGATCGACGAGCTCCGCATTTTCTAAATATAGTTCATACTGTTCTTCAATATACCCCATGTTTGGGCCATGAAACCTTTCCCAGAATCTTAGCGTAGATTCTTCACTTTGTGCCACATCCTATACCCCCATTAGAAGTTAACTTTCTCCGTAGCTATACGGCTTTCATACTCCACAGTCTATTATAGATATAGAGTGCTTCTTCATCAACTAATATACCTTATTTCATTAATCGATACAATCATTACAAAAGTTAGATTTCTATTTGTTTTGTTACTTCACAAATCATTTTGTATAAGATAAGGTATTTTACGTTGAAAACAATAAAAAAGCGTTTGAAAATTTTTCTGATTTATGGGATAGAATCCTTTTCCATTTTAACCGTCTTAATTCACAATTCACTAATTTTCCGTTATAATAGAGTATGAATCAAATGGTTTAATATTGCTCATCATAAGTTTTAAGGACGAATACATATCGACATAAGGAGGCATTTGCAATGAAAATTTCGCTTATTTTAGGAGTTGTAGCTGTGTTTTTAATTTCTATTTTTTCAGCTGGATATGAAGCAAAACCAGGAGTTCCGAAAGATAACCAATAAAAAAAGCCGCCATAGTCTAGTCGTCATGGCGGCTTTTTTCATTTATTTTACACCTGGAAAGCCTTGTTGTCGTAACACTTCATAAACAATAATGGCAGCCGTATTCGATAGATTGAGTGAGCGCACTTGATCATTCATATGAATACGCAAGCATCTGTCTTCTTTTCCAACAAGCAATTCTTTCGGTATTCCTTTTGATTCCTTACCAAAAACAAAAAACAACTCATTATTAGAGTCACTATAATCATAATCCGTGTAATACTTTGTTCCGAAGTTTTCAATATAATAAAACTGACCGTTCGGATAAGCACGATACAATTCATCAATCGATTGATGCTCCACAACGTCAACACGGTCCCAATAATCTAGACCTGCGCGTCGGACCATTTTATCTTCTAATGAAAATCCAAGTGGATGAATCAAATGAAGTGTCGTATCTGTTGCTAAACATGTTCTCGCAATATTTCCCGTGTTTGCAGGGATTTCTGGCTGATAGAGCACAACATGTAAGCCCACTTCTCATTACTCCCTTACTTTTATAATCATTTAAACGATATTATTATATCATGATTCTGTAAGATGAAAAAACTTATATTTAATTTGTGGTGTCCACGCGGTAGAGTCTTCATACGACCAATAGCGATGACGACTATTGATAGTATGTGCATTAACAAGAGGCATATTGTAAGCATCTTTTTTGACGACTATCGTCGTATGATCCCACCTACCGTCCCCTTGAAAATCGTAACATATGACATCACCTGGAATTAATTGTTCAGGTGATGACTTTTCAATCCCTCTAATTCCTTGAGATGCACCACTTAAATACCAGCGCATACTATGTGCTACAGCCCAACTATAACTCCAATTATCATGACTGTACCACCAGCCTTGATTTCTAACAGGTTCTCCCCACATCGGTGCACCACCAGCATACAAACATTGAGATACATAATTTGTGCAATCTACATCAAATTGACGAAAATCAGGATGATAACTATTCCACCACCTTTCTGCATATTGAACAGCTTTTAATCGATCATATGAATAAAAACGAATCCTATCTTTCTGATTTTTTCTATTATGTATTAAATCTAATGACGGTTGTTTTTCATCTGTAATAGATAAATGACTCAATAGTGGTTCATGAATCGTTTTCCCGCTCTTTTTCCTAACATAACGATACGGAATAACAAGCTCCTCAGCATAAATCAATTCATGTTGCTTAATTAAAAAGACAATATGTAATAAATAATGTAGAGATATATGATAAGCATCAATTAAGCGGCGATAAATATGTGCTTTTCCATTTATTTTAATGATGTCAGCCTTCCGCTCTTTATATGATTGCCTTTTACGTATAAGCCAATTCGGCATACACGCTTCCCGATTGGACTGCGAAGATAAAATATCCTTCCAATACTTTTCCCATATATACATAAAAATCTCCCTCCATTTATATCATATGGAGAGAGATTCAGATATATCATATTTTTATATCTTTTTTAACATCTTTTGTTCATGTTGCAATAAATAGCGTTTTCTTTCAACTCCACTATCATAACCGACTAATTTCCCGTTTTTACCAACTACCCGGTGACATGGTATAACAATTGATAGTGGATTCTTGTTTAATGCGCGACCAACAGCTCGACTGCCTTGTGGTCGACCAATCATTTTAGCGATATCCTGATATGACAATGTTTGGCCATATGCAACCTCTTTTGTGAGTGTCTCCCAAACTTGTTTTTGAAATGGTGTACCGTAGACTTTCCACTCAAATGAAAAGGCTAATCTTTCACCAGAAAAATATTCATTTAACTGTTCAATGACTTCATGACATGTTTCTGGATAATGAAGAAACACAGCGTTCTCAATATAACGTTCTGTCCAATTCTGAAGTTGTAATTCAAGTTCCTCAAATGTACCATAATCGATACGAAGGACTGTGTTCCCATCATTTATGATTAACATGGGGCCGACCGGCGTATCGATGTCTGCAAAGTATAATGTTGTTTGTTCCACAAAAGCCCCTCATTTCGTTCGAAAATCATATCGTCTATAAACTTAGTCGTTTCTTCTAAATTGTAGACCTTTTTCCATCTCATAAATAACACGTTCATCTGTTTCGTAGGCAATCGCTTCTTCTATTGCCGCAAAAGCCTCTTCTGTGCCAATCTTACCTAATGTCCAGGCAGCGGTTCCGCGTATCTCAGGTCGAACATCTTCACGCATAACTTCAATTAAATCTTTTACAGCGGTTTTATCTTTGAAATGCGCTAATGCAAGGATCGCATTTCGCTGAATTGGCTTTTTACCACGCCATGACCCTGACATGGAACCGAATTTCTCACGAAAAGTTCGATTAGATATTTTTAATAATGGTTTTAAAAGTGGTTTTGCCACTTCAGGATCCGGTTCAAATTCAGTCTGGTGATGAAAATCAACATGGCGATTTCTCGGACATACTTGTTGACATGTATCACAACCGTATAATCGATTACCGATTTTGTCGCGGAATTCATCGGGCAAAAACGTTTTTGTTTGTGTTAAAAAGGCGATACATCGCTGTGCATTAAGTTGTCCACCTTGGACAAGTGCTCCAGTTGGACAAGCATCAAGACATTTACGACAATCACCGCAACTATCTTCTATTGGTTTATCTGGTGTAAACGGAATATTCGTAATGAGTTCACCTAAATAAACATATGAACCAAATTCTGGTGTAATGATTGAGCAGTTCTTACCACTAAATCCGATGCCTGCTCGCTCAGCCACCGCACGATCTGATAATTCCCCAGTGTCAACCATCGATTTAGTAACCGCATCAGGGACTTTCTCTTTAATATAGTTCGCTAACTTTTCAAGTCGTTCTCTTAAAACGACATGATAATCCACTCCCCATGATGCACGACAAAAAATACCTCGGCGGTTTTCCTTTGTTCCACGAGGTGCATTTTTCATACGTGATGGATAGGCAACTGCAATAGCAATGATGGATTGTGCTTCAGGTACAAGTCTTCTTGGTTCTGTTCGTTCTTCAATCGTTCCTTTTTCAAAACCTGACTGATAGCCTAATTCTTGTTGTCGTCTGAGTCGTTCTTTTAACTCAGTAAAGACATCAGCTGTCGTAAAGCCTATTTTATCAATCCCAATTTGTTTACTATACTGAATGACTTCTTTTTTCAATATGCTGATATCCATATAGGACAACCTCCTAGCACTTACCATCTTACGAAACAATTGAGAAGTTATCAATAGTATATCATTCTTCATTTACATTGTATGAACGATACGATTTCATTTTATAGCACACAATTTTTTACCGCACACGTTTCACAAGCTAATAATTGTGTCAAATAATCTATATCTTGAATAACATATTGTTTATTTATATTTGTAACGATTCCGTTTTCCTTCCATTTATTAACTATACGGCTAACTGTTTCTCTCGATACCCCGATATGTTTACTAACATCCTTTAATTTAATTGGCTCAGTAATTGAAATTCCCTCTGACGAAATTACCCCATACATATTAGAATAGCGAATAAAGATTGATGCAATTGCCCCTTCTGTTCCGAAGGCGAGGTAATCTCGTATTTTTGCCTTACTAATTTCAAGTTCTTCAGTTAACCATTTTGTAAATTCTAAACCTATTTTACCATTTTGTTTTATCAAGGACTCGATATCTTCCTTTTGTAATACATATAATTTGCACCGCTTTGTCGCTTTTGCCGTATTTGTATATTTTGTTCCAGTAAATACACCTGTTTCTCCAAATGCATCTTGTTTACGTCGAATAAATATCGTTATTTCTTTATCATCACTAATATTTTTAAAAATACGGACTTCTCCTGATTCAATAAAATATAAATGATGTGCTGGATCTCCTTCTTTATAGACCGTGTCACCTTTTTCAACGATATATATTTTACTCTTCAGTATAATTTTATCTCGATCGGCTGGTTCAAATCGTTGAAGTAATGCAACCAATTATTTCGCCACCCTTCTACCTTCTACTTCAACTATATCACCGATAAGTATAACCATATATAACAACTTTTCGAATTTTATTTAGTCACAGACATCATCATCTGTGGAATACAATATAACGAGTATATTTACATTCCATATGTATCCGTATATAATAGCCTATAAAAGTAGCCATGTTTTAGGAAGTCGTATGAAGCTTGCTTTCACCTAGTTTAAGAAAGCCTCATATTGACGACAGAGAAAATAAAGGGGGAATCAACGATGGGAGTGTATCCTGTAGTCTTATCACAAGCTAAATTTGTACATCGCGACAGTCTTAAATATCCATTTGAAGAGCGCGGACTACAATTTGGTGACGGAATCTATGAAGTGATTCGAATTTATCATGGAAAATATTATTTGTTAATGGAACATGTCGAACGGCTTTATCAATCTGCTGAAGCAATTAAACTTAATTTACCTTACCCCAAACATGAATTGATTGAGCTATTGGATGATTTATTACAAAGAAATAATATGACAGAAAATGGGAAAGTATATTTACAAGTCACACGTGGATCAGCACCACGCGATCATGTCTTTCCACAAAATGTTACTGCAAATATATATGCCTATATTAGTAAACAGGAACGGCCTCTGGAGCAGCTTAAACATGGTGTTTGTGTTATAACGGAACGTGATATCCGTTGGGAAAAATGTTATATAAAAAGCTTAAACTTACTTCCTAATGTTTTAGCAAAACAAACAGCTAACGAAAAAGGATGCTATGAAGCGATTCTCCATAAAGATGGCCTTGTAACAGAGTGCAGCTCTTCTAATGTATATCTCGTAAAAAACGGACAAATTTATACACATCCTATAACAGAAAATATTTTACACGGCTGTGTGAGAATGGCTGTCGAAAGATTTAGTAGCGAATTAAATATTCCATTTATTGAAAAAGCTTTCACATTAGATGATATAAAAACCGCCGATGAAATGTTTCTAACAAGTAGCACATCGGAAGTACTACCAATTGTAAAAGTTGATAATATTCAAATTGCCGACGGAAAGCCAGGACCAATTAGCAAAAGACTTCAAGCAGCATACGAAAAAGATGCATTAATCCAAATAGAAACTGTGGGCCAATAAATTTAATATAATAAGACGAAAACCAGTGTTTAAAATCTTTTGTAAATAAGATTCAACAAATCAATATAAATGGAAGAGGCTGGGACAAAACCAGTCTTAAATGAGAAAAATTGCGGAATCAACATTAAAACGTTGTTTCCGCAATTTCTTTTTTGTTTCGGATTGTTAGGATTATTATTATTTTGGATTTTGGCGGTATACTTTCTTAAGTTTACCGCCATTAAGGCAAATGCTCATTCATTTTCTACTTTCGTTTTTTCTCTGACCGAAAATTGAGAGAATGACAAATTAGCCTTCAGGAATCCAAAAACTGGTTCAACATTTAATTTTGTTTTTTATATTTTTCATAATCAATTAGATGATAAAATACAAAAAATCCATACTGGGAACGAGTAAAGTTCTCTACTCCACATGATTACGCCTAAATCTTAGAATCCATGCGGAGTAGGTAGTTCCACCCCTCATGGTTACACGCAAATCTTCAAAACCATGCAGAGTGGTTAGCTCTACCCCTCATGGTTACGCTCAAATCTTAGAATCCATGCATAGTAGCTAGCTCTACTCCACATGATTACACGCAAATCTTTAAAACCATGCAGAGTAGTCCTTTCTACTCAACATAATTTCATCCAAAAGTTCAAACGATAGTGAATAATTCCAGACAATAGTATAAACAAACCTCAGCTTGCTCTATTGATCATTCACGTACTGTCATGATCATTAGGAGAAGGAGACTGGGACATAAAGAAAAGTGAACAAAAAAATAGTTTTTTCATCATCAGAGGTTTTGTCCCAGCTTCTTTTTCTTATGAGACACAGTTATATTCTTGCTTATTTTATCTAGGAGATTGATTCGTTAATCGAAATAGTTTAAAATAATAAAACATTGTTTCATATATTTATATTTTTGAAAGGGGAATTCTAATGTCTAAACGTTCAGTACAAGTCGATGATTTTACTTCACTACAAGTTTTAAGCGATCCACAGTTTGCTATGAATGGTCAAGATTTCTTCTATGTATCTACTACGATTAAAGATAAGAAAAATTATGAATCTCATATTTATCGATACAATCAACAAAAACAATCACAATGGACATACGGACATCATCAAGATAGTCATCCACGCGTTTCACCTGATGGAACAAGACTTGTTTTCCAATCCAATCGATCGGGAACAAACCAAATATGGCTCATGTCACTATTAGGTGGTGAAGCAGAACAACTGACGACATTAACTCATGGGGCAACCAATCCAGAATGGTCAAAAGATGGAAAGACGATATTCTTCTCGGCGCTTCTAGACAATGATGATGATGTTCAATCACAAAGAGAACTAACTAAAGAGGAAAAAGAAAAAAAACAAAACGAGAAAAAGAAACAGCCACTCATTGTAAATCGCCTAAAGTATAAATCAGATGCACGAGGTTTCCATGATGATAAATCAATGCAAATTTTAGCGTATGATTTACAAACAAAACAAATCACGCCATTAACTTGTGGTGGACACCATCATTATTTTCAAGATGTATCACCAGATGGTAACACCGTGCTATTTACTGCTAACTTAAATGAAAATGAAGACGAAGAACTTTATCTTGATCTGTATACACTCCATATTCCAACAAGGAAGATAACGAAAATTAATCAGCAAAAGGGTAGTTTTTATCAAGCAGCCTTTTCACCAACTGGCAAATATATCGCTTGTTTCGGACATGACTTTAAATATATGGGAGCCACATTAACTGACCTATATATCTTTGATCTAAATAATCAGACCGAAACATGTCTGAGCTATCAATGGGACATCCAATTAGGGGATGCTATGATAGGTGATACCCGTTTAGGCGCTTCACAGACTGGACCTGTTTGGAATAAAGATGAAACAGCATTATATTTTATCGCAACAGATCATGGTGCAACCGGTTTGTATAAATCAGACTTAAACGGTCATTTAGAACCAATCTATCATAATCACTCACATGTATTTGGATTTTCTTATGACTCGAAATCTGATGCATTTATCTTCGGAATGAGCACACCAACTGATCCAGGAAATTTTTACTATATAAAAGAGAATGGAAAGATGAAGCAGCTAACAGATGCGAACAAGGATTATTTAAATCGTGTCACATTATCTGAACCTGAAGAGATACAGTTTACAACATCAGATGGCTGGCCGATTCAAGGGTGGTTACTTAGACCGTACGGATTTAAAGAGGGTAAGAAATATCCATTAGTCCTTGAAGTACATGGGGGACCACACGCGATGTATGGGCAAACATATTTTCATGAGCTACAACTCCTTGCAGCTAAAGGTTATGTCGTTCTTTACACGAATCCGCGCGGCAGCCATGGCTATGGTCAAAAGTTCGTCGATGCTTGTCGTGGAGATTACGGTGGGAAAGATTACAGGGATTTGATGGAAGCAGTCGATTATGCACTTAAAAGTTATTCTTTCATCGATGAAACAAGAATGGGCGTAACTGGTGGTAGTTATGGTGGATTTATGACAAATTGGATTGTAAGCCATACGAATCGATTTAAAGCTGCCGTTACACAACGTTCCATCAGCAATTGGCTTAGCTTTTATGGCGTTAGTGATATCGGCTTCTTCTTTACAAAATGGGAACACGGCTATAATTTACTTGAAAACCCAGAGAAACTATGGGATTTTTCACCGCTAAAATACGCAAAAAATGTGGAGACACCATTACTTATATTACATGGTGAACAAGATTTACGTTGTCCTATTGAACAAGCTGAACAACTGTTTATTACTTTAAAACATTTAAAAAAGGAAGTCGAATTTGTTCGCTTTCCAGGTGCTAATCATGAATTAAGTCGTAGTGGGGAACCACAATTGCGCATTGAACGACTAAATCATATTTGCCGTTGGTTTGAAAAGCATTTATAATCCATAAGGCGTATGACTAGAGTCTAAGACAAAATCTTTTATCAAAGAAAGAGAACGACGTACATATACATCTTTTAAATATACGTCGTTTTTAGTGAAAAACTGATAAAGCCTCCGACGCCAGAACATGACGATTATTACCGACCTTTTGCTCACGATTAAAAATGTGTGCATAAATCACTTACTGAAACCTTTAAAGGACAAAGAAAGGGATCGGACAAAAGAGTTTTAAATGAGAAAAATTGCGGAAACATTTCAATGTTGTTTCCGCAATTTCTTTTCTGTTTCGGATTTTGGCGATATATTTTCTTAAGTTTAACACCATTAATGCAAATGCGATATCATTTTCTTGAAGTTTCACTTACAAATCCATACCAACAGATGCTTTTTTATGGCTGAATTTTGTCTCAGTCTCTTTGTTATATTCTATTAAATGATAAAATATACAAAAGTCCAAATTGACAACGAGTAAAGTTCTCTACACCACATGGTTAAGCGTAAATCTTTAAAACCATGCAGACTAGATAGCACCACTCCACATGGTTGAGCATAAATCTCCGAAGCCATGCAGAACAGATAGCTCTAATGATCATTCACGTACGGTCATGATCATTAGAAGAAGGAGACTGGGACAGAAGGACAAAGTGAACAACAATAGCTTTTTCATCTTTCAGAGGTTTTGTCCCAACCGCTTATCAATTCATTCCTTAAATTCTTATATATGAATCAATCGTTTACATACTTGCTTAAAAATGTTTGTATGTTTTGTATATACGATTCTTTTTCTAATACAAAAGCTTCACCATGATTAGCATGTGGAACAGTCCACACGATATGTGGGCTAGATGTATGTTCTGCCAACTCTCGTGTCATATCAGTTGGTACGAATGTATCATTTTCTCCATGAATATATAAAATGGGTACTTGAGCTTTTGTTACTTGTTTCAATGCTGATGCTTCTTTCAATGTATAATCAGCTTTTATATCCGTTATAACACTTGTTAAGTCTAGTAAAGGAAAAGCAGGTAAATGAAACATTCGATCCATTTGGTATTCGAACAATTGATATACATCAGAATACGGACTATCAGCAATCATTGCTTTTACTTGTGGTGGGAGTGTTTCACCACTAGCCATTAAGACGGTCGCTGCCCCCATTGATAATCCATGATAAATAATGTCCGTATCTTCCCCTAGTTTATCAATTAATAGATCCGTCCAACCGATTAAATCAAGCCGATCGTGCCATCCAAACCCATAATAAGCCCCTTCACTCTCTCCATGACCTCTTAAATCAGGCATAAAAATATGATATCCTAATTGTTCATAATAGTATTGACCAAACAATCCCATCTGTTTTCCATGACCTAAATAACCATGTGCAAAGATGACTAATTTATTTGTTGGTTGTTTCGCTTCTAGAAAATAACCTTTAAGCTTTAAGTCATCAAAGGATGTCAGCGTCATATCTTGGAACGATTGTTTTTGTACCCAGTTGCGCCAATCACCTGCTATAAACTCTTCCATCGCTTGGGCGGAAACCTCTAAATCCTCGTTTCCTTCAAGAAACTTCTTTTCCCCTCTTTGAATAGCTAAATAGTAGAAGTAATAACTTGAACTAATAAGTATAATAAATACAATACATCCTAATATAAATAAGCGTTTTCCCCAGATTTTCACAATTAACACTCTCCCCATATCTGTTATTCTATTATAGCAGTAAATGAATAATCATTGAGATGGGAGTTTTTTGAAATGAAAAAGCTGGAAACAACACCGTTTCCAGCTTTTTATTATGGAAATAGACCAGATTCCTGAGATTTCTTCTTTAATTCACGTGAATGTTTATTAATCGGCTCTTTTAAAAATGCTCCAAAAACAAGCGCTAATACAGCAAAAACAGCTAAAAATAACATATCATGTATGACACGCTCCCAAACGATACCACCAATCGCTTCCCGCATAAGACCAACCGCATACGTAAATGGTAAGAATGGGTGAATCTTTTGGAAGAATTCTGGTAATAAAACGACGGGATATGTGCCACCAGATCCTGCAATTTGGAGTACAAGCATAACGATTGCCCCTGCTTTTCCGATATCACCTAATACGGAAACAAGTGTATAAATAATTGTCATAAAAACGAGACTTGTATATAAGCCGAATACGACAAACATAACTGGATTCTCTGCCTGCACACCGATTGGATATAAATCTCCTACAGTTACAATTAAAGTTTGTAACAATGAAATAGACCAAAAAGTATATAACCGACCAAAATATGCTTCCCGAAACGTATAACTCTCAATTCGCTCTCCTTCTGTTGTCACAACAGAAATAAGTAGTAAACCACCAACCCAAATAGCTAAAACAGTATAAAACGGTGTCATTCCTGTACCATAATTTTCGATAGGAAATACTTTGTTTTCATGAAGAACGACTGGTTCAGCGAAGAAGCTTTGCTCAGCTTCGGGATCATTTTGTAATAACTCAATAATGTCAGCCAAGTCTGCTTCCTCGTTTAACTTTCTTAGTCGATTCGCTAAATCAGTTACTTTTTTATTAATTGCAGGAAAGCGGTTCATTGCTTCGTTTAAACCATCTTTTCCTTCTTTTAATTCTTTCTTCACTTTACTCAACATTTGATTCACTTCAGGAAGTGTCGCTTGTACGTCATTAATCACCGTTTCTGCCTTATTTAATGTTTGATGACCTTGTTTTAACACTTGATTCACTTTGGGCTCTACTTTTTCTGTAAAGTCTTTCGAAAAGGTGTTAAGGTGTTGATTCGCATCTTTTGTTAATTGGTGAACCGTAGATAAGGTCTTTTCTAGTTGTGGTTTTTCTGAATTCATATCATCTTGTAAGTGCTTAACATGTATTTGCATTTGTTGTAACTGATTTTTAAATTTTTTAAAATCCTCAATGATTTCATCTATCGATAGTTGATCTTTTGTTTGTAACAAATCAATAATCTGTTCAATCGTTTTCGATTCTTGTGATCCTTTACTAAACTGTTCTTTTAAAGCTGTTAAGTCTTTTTCAAGAGCCGTATGTTGTTCTCGTAAATGTTGTTCTGTTTCACTTTTCGTTTCAAGAATTTGAATCAAACTATCTAACTTTTCCATACCATCTGAAAGTTGTTCATCAATAGATTGTGTTTTTTCTTTAACCTTTTTTAAGTCAATCGGCTTTTCTGTTATCTTTTCAAAATAATGATTTAATTGGTCTACTTCTTTTTGAACGTCTTGAACCATATTCGTGATAGTTGGAGTTAATGTCTGCCAATGCTCATCAACGGTGTGTAATGTTGTTTTTGCATTTTTTATTTTTTGAAGGCTTTCTTTAGTTATTCTATCGATCTCTGGTAAAGCCGCCTCAGCTTTTCCAAGCATTTTATCAGCTTGTTCAGCATCTGAATATGTCTGATCGAGCTTCTTTTTAATAGACGGCATCTTCTCTTCTAGTGTAAAAACATATTCTTCAAATTGTTTGATATTTGGTAAGTCCTTCTCAAGCTCTATGCCAATCTCGTTAAAAATGTCAAAAATTACACCGTTCACCGTGGAAACGAATTGACTACTAATATTTTCCGCAATCACACTGGCACCTTTTCCAGTAATCTTAGGAGCAATAGCATTAATTTTCTCATTCACATAATAATCAATATGGGCCTTCTCAGGTTGATCTGATACAACCGACCCTAATTTTTCTGACAAATCTTTCGGAATGATAATGACCGCATATAAATCACCATATTCCAACTCATCTAATGCTTCTTCTCGCTTTAGAAAATGCCAATCGAAAGATTCGTTCTTTTTTAATGTAGCGATTAGTTCTCCACCGACATCGATATCGTTTTCCCGAATAGTTGCTCCTTCATCTTCATTAACAACTCCAACAGGAATTTGGTCTGTTTGACTATATGGGTCCCATGATGCTTTGATATTAAACCAAGCATATAAAGACGGTAAGACAATTAGTCCACCTATGACAACTGCTACAACCCAGTTGGTCATAATGTTTTTCCAATCTTCTAAAAAAATATGCCAACTATTTTTCATATAAACCGTCCTTTTATTTAATTCTTTTTAATAAGCATGCCTTATTTTGCCATATTTATCAATCATAATTACAAAATAAATAGGATGAGCGCTTCTTATGACACTTATATTTATTAAAACATGATTCTTTTAAAATAATACAAACTCAGATCAGTAGCATTAAACTGTTTTTAAATGAACGAATTCAGTTATGAAACAAGCTTGTTCTCTTAATTGTTCTCAGTATAATCAACAATGAATGTTAATTGAACACTTTTTAATGAATGACTAAAGTCATTTTCGCACAAAAAAAAGCACTCTTATGCGGCTAAAGAGTGCTTAAAATATTATGTTTCATTATTCTCTATTCAATCGGGGTTCAATTATGGAAACAAGAATCATCGTTATCACAAAGATTATCACTTCACCAATTAATAATATTTTTCCACCTAATTGTTGCTCCATATGAGGTTTATTCGGTAACAATGTTTCATAAAATGAAGCTGGTAAAGGTTCTTCATCTGGTGGGAAACAAGCTTCTAATGCCTCAACGAAAACTCCTAAATCTGAATATGTTTGATATAAATTATCTGTTGAAAACATTAGAAATAAACTGACGGGAACGAGTGCAATCATGCTAGCTCCTAAGTAAATTATTTTTTGTTTTTGATTTAAGCGAATCCGTGTAACAACTGGAATCCAAAATAAAATAGCCAAAAAGAATAAGCCAAACATATAAAAATAGTTTACATAAATATCCATTCTACCTGCATCAAAAACTGAAGGTAAATGGAACAGACTAATTGCTAATAAAAATATAATGAATACGAAATACGGATTTGTTAAGATTTGGGCAATTTTTTTAGCAATAGGAAATTTCATGACACGGTGGATAATTTCGGTTTTAAATCCAATAATTAATAAAGGCGGTGCTACTAAAAAGAATAGTAAAAGCTGAATAATATGGGTACTAAATTGAATTCGAGCAACGATATTTAATGGACTGCCAATTGCAATATATGCTACCGCTACACCAACAATAAATACGACCGATTTCCACCATGTATGGTTCTTTCCATTCGGTAAAATAAATAAATATAAAATAATTGTAAAAAATGCAAGTAGTAAAATACCACCATTCCAAACAGATGAGACATGTAGTTCATCTAATAATAATTTAATCAATCGAGTTTCCCCCTTACCTATCCAAACACATACTTGTAATCTTAGTGTAGCTTAAAATATGTAAGAGAAAGGGGATTAAATATAACAAAATCATGAAACTTATAAAAAAAATGAGCTTCTGTCACAAATTGGACTTGAATATGACTATCAGCTACCCTAATGAAAATATTAAAACGCTAAAAACCATCATGTGAATATACCCAAAAAGAGGGTTACTAACAGATAATAAGTCATCAAGTTAGATTAAAAAATATCTACAAAACAAAATAATCCACAACTAAAACTGAACCATGTCATGTCCATTAATCTCTTTTCTTTATACAATTATTATATTATACTAGATACAACAAAAAAGACAGATAATTAAGTATATTAAGTTATAAATATGAAAGTAGGCGTAAATGTGCAAAAACCAAGACTTCCACACGATTTACCTATACAAACATTTAAACGAATAGATGATCCATATTATTCTTTATGTATGTTCAAAAGTGAAAGCATTTGCGATGAAACGATTCAACCAATTTATTTTCATCAAGTCGTCTTTAAACATGTTTCTTTCAATAATGTAGTGTTTTCTAATATTGATCTCATGGATGTCATTTTTGACCACTGTGATTTATCAAATGTGGATTTTAGTGGCGGTATCATTCACCGTGTCCATTTTAAAAACTGCAAAATGCTTGGGATGAATTTATCTGAAACAACATTTCATCATGTTAGAGTAGAATCATGTCAAGCTAATCTCAGTGCCTTTGGATTTTCTCGTTTAAAACATGTTGTATTTGACGAATGTTTCTTAGAACAAAGTGACTTCTATGAATGTACGTTTAATAAAGTAGAATATCACCAATGTCAATTAAACGAAGCAAACTTTGCAAATACGTCATTAAATGGCGTTGATTTAAGCACGAATTCTTTTGAGAGGTTAACAGTGAGTTTACCGGAATTAAGCGGATGTACCGTTTCATCAGAACAAGCAATTGGTTTTGCAAAATTGATTGGTTTAAAGATAAAGGAGGATGCATCATACATGAATAAAGAAAGTGGTCGAGACATAACTAGCATCCAACAATTAGATTGATATAAACGCTTGTAAACTGAATCGATAGACTATACTTAAGAGGATTTCTTGTCGTACGATTTATATGTATTTGATATTCATAAAAAGATCATCATCCGCTTGAACTTTTGACATATACATTATAATTCGATTATACTTATTTATTGTGAATAATCACCGTGGTTCGAAACCATCCCACGTAAAAAAACTAAGGGAGAGAATAGAATATGAAATCAAAAACACTTGTAACAAATGCACTTGTGGCCGCACTTTACTTCGCTGTAACGGCACTTGTAGCGCCATTTGGATTCCTAAATATCCAACTTCGGCTGTCCGAATTATTTAATCATCTCATTGTTTTTAACAAGAAGTATTTCTTCGGAATTATACTCGGTGTCTTTATTGCTAATTTAATTTTGTCACCGACAAAGGCAGATCTTGTATTCGGTGTCCTCCACACAGCGCTTTCTTTAGGAATGACAATGTTATTTGCTCAATTTGTTAAAAACAAAGTAAAACTTATGTTCATTAATACCATCGTTTTCTCATTTAATATGTTTATCATTGCATACATGTTAAAAGTATTTGTAGGATTGAAAGATGGTTTTCTCATTCTATGGTCTACATTAGCACTAAGTGAATTTGTGACGATGGGATTAGCCATATTTATCGTTTACTATATTAATAAACGACTCAAACTAGAACAATTTGTATAAACAAAGCATCCAATAAGTCCAGAACAGACTTATGGATGCTTTTTTATATGAAGCACTTACTTTATTTTCTTATCATTTATGTCATAAAAAACAGAATTCACTTAACGTCCAAGTGAATTCTGTTATATTAATTAAACAAGCCACATTTGCCGTATAAACGAGTAAAAAAAGTTTTAAACCACCACTTCGACCAAGTGGGTGTTCGCAGAAGCTTTCCTGCCTTCCGCTCAATCACGGCACGGCATTAGAGCTTCGATTTAAAACTCCCTATACTAACAATAGAGGTTAAAACTTATTTATATACGTACAATGTAGCTAACTGTATTGTACGGCATTTAAATTACAAAATCAATATTTTTTAAGTGCTAAAAATAACCATTCATCTAACAACGCATATTTTTAAACTAACTGACTCAAGCGAACTTATTCATCATGATTTTTATTTCGAGCTTTCTATTTGTTAATCATTTATTTAGATAAGACACTTCTCTTTCGGTCAAATTACTTACTAAATATCACGTCTTAATTTTAGAAATCTCTCTTGTCAATATGCTCATGATTCTCTTAAAGTAAAGCAGTGACCATTTTTTATCAACTTTTTACTTAATAATTTGTTCGTTTGGAAATATATTTAAAACGGACAAGGATTTTCAGAGTGATTTGGGCTAATATAAAATTGGCGATGAAAATGAAGCCTTTATAGTTAATGACAAAATAGATCATTTAAATGATTTCGACCCAAATTTTTATCGCAGTTGCTAAAATTAATAGAGCAAGTATCGATTGTAAAATCTTTGTATTCATTTTTTGTCCTGCTTTTGCTCCTAAAGGCGCAGCTATGAGGCTTGCTACAATCATAATAAGAGCTGGAACATAAAGTATTTGTCCTGTTAATACTTTTCCAGTTGTCGATCCAATTGATGAAATAAATGTGATAGCCAAAGACGATGCAATAGTCATACGAGTTGGAATCTTTAGAACAACTAACATAATAGGAACAAGAATAAATGCACCTGCTGCACCGACAATACCAGCTCCAACACCAACAATAAAAGCGAATAAAGCGGCTAACCATTTATTAAAAGTAACCTCATCTAACGGAATATGATCAATTCCTTTTTTAGGTACAAACATCATGATAGCTGCAATTGTAGCTAACACACCGTAAACGAAGTTAATAACTGTTTCTGTTAGAAATTGAGAGCCATAACCACCAATAAAGCTACCTATTAAAATACTAATTCCCATATAGAATATGAGTGATTTATTTAAATAACCACCTTTTCTATAAGCCCAAACACCACCGATCGTAGCAAAAAATACTTGAATCGCACTAATACCTGAAACTTCATGTGCTGAAAGTGTCTGAAGTCCTAATAGAGCAGGAACATATAAGAGAAGGGGATATTTAATAATTGATCCTCCTATGCCTACCATACCTGAAATAAACGAACCAATGAAACCAATTAAAAAAATAACAACAACAAATAGTAAACTATACTCCATCCTGTCATCCCCTAAAATAGAGAGGGACCTCCCAATTGGAAGTCCCCTTTAATTTTAATACATCCATTAACCTTCAACAGCACAACGGTTGGGACCAGATTCCATTTCGCGTTGTTTTTCTAATTCGGGATATATTTTTCCCATATTTGTTTGACGAATATCTTGATATGCATTTGGTTGTGGTGGGAGATTTTCTGTTACTAATTTGCGAAATGCTTCTTCATCTTCAACATTAAGACCTGAATTAGTTACAAATAGGTCTCCTAAACGAGCATAGACTGAACCATCTTGATTTAATTCTTCAATAAAGGAAAAATGTGCTGGTAAAACAACGAGATCATCTGACAACTCTTTATAACGGGTATAAAGTGTATGACGTAAATCATTAACCCAATCCGTAGCCTTACCAGCTAAATCTGGTCGTCCTATTGATTTAACGAATAAAATATCACCTGTTAATAAATACTGATCGTCAATAATTAATGAGGTACTTCCAATTGTATGCCCTGGTGAGTAAATTGGTTGAACTTTTACGGTTGTATTTCCAACATAAATATCCTTTCCTTCTTCTAACGCCTCGTATTCATAAGTCACTTCAGTCGCATCCTTCGGTGGGAGATAGTAAGTTCCACCAGTTTGCTCTGCTAACTTTCGACCACCTGAAATGTGATCAGCATGTAGATGTGTATCAATAAGGTGTTTAATCGTTACATGTTTGTCGTTTGCAAAAGCTATAAATGTCTCAGTCATACGTACTGGATCAACAATTGCTGCTTCACCACTTGATTCAATAAAATAAGATAGACATCCTTTACCTAAGCGAACAAATTGATAAAGTGTTCCACCGTCTTTTAAATCACCAATTTTGACTGGCTCTAAATGTTCACTCCATGCCTTCATACCACCTTCTAAATTATATACATTTGTATACCCAGATTCTTCCAACTTTGCTGTAATTTCCGAAGATGTTCCCCCCTTGGCACAAACAACAACAACCTCTTCATCTTTCTCAAGACGACCATCTAGCTTTTCCAAATTTTCTACTAAACTGTAATACGGTTCATTAATATGTCTAACAGTTACTCCTTCAATTTTCCAATTATTAAAGTTTTCCTGAGAACGAATATCAAGAACAAGCAAATCCTCATTGTTAATAATCTTTTTTGCTAATTGACTAGCCGTAATAATCGTTGACATTCATCTTTCCCCACTTTCATCTTATTTTTCGACCCCATTTTCTATTGGTCCGTCCCAAGCAATCATACCTGGCACAATATTGAATACATGTTTGAAACCATAATGCATAAGCAGATGAGCTGCATAATCACTACGGTTTCCAGTTCGACAAATAATATAAATTTCCTTATCTTTCGGTAATTTAGATAGACTGGATTCTAATTGACCTAAAGGAATATGAACTGATTTAGGGACATGAGCATATGCATATTCATGGTCCTCTCGAACATCTAAAACAAATAAATCAGGTTGCTTTTTATATTTTTGCTTAAATGTCTCTATTGAAATAATATAATCTTGTGTCATGACATCTCTTCTCTCTACATAATATTAATTTAAATGTACACATTAATATGCGCGCGCATAATTTTAAATTAAATACATATAGGGGTATATTTTAGGGCGTAGAAAAGTTACCACTATTAGTAACTTGTTTACGATATTAAAGCAGTTTGGTTTATTTGTCAACAAAAAAACACCCCAAAAGTTAAATTTTTCACTTTAACTTTTGGGGTGCAGTACCGATCGTTTTTTTTATTTATCCTTCTGCAATATCAATATTATGTTCTACCATGTATTTTTTATGGGTTGTTCCCCACTCTTGCATCGATTGCAAGAGTGGAATAATTTCCTTACCATATTCTGTTAGAGAATATTCAACCTTTGGAGGAACTTGTGGATAAACTTTTCGATTAACAATTTGATGATGTTCTAATTCACGCAATTGTGATGTGAGCATTTTTTGTGTGATCTTAGGAATCGCTCTTTTCAATTCATTAAAACGCAACGTTCCCTTCTCCATGAGATGAAATAAAATAATTGGTTTCCACTTACCAACCAATGCTTCAATTGCAACCTCAACACCATGACAAGTCTTATCTTGCATCAATACCACCTCTCGTCCCAATAGTATCCTTTATGATACTATAACACTTTTAAGTGCCTACTTACAAAAATATACTATTTATTGCATAATAGTTATGAGGTAATTACAACTAAAATAAAGGAGCGATTTATTTATGCACATTGTTGCAATTATACTACAAATCATACTAGGGTTAGGATTTATTATGTTTGGAGTCATGAAATTTACCTCAAAAGAAATGGTAGAAGGTTTTAACCATTTTGGCTTACCACAATGGTTAAGAGTCGTGACTGGTTTATTAGAATTACTTGGTGCAGCTGCATTGTTAATCGGAATTTGGGTGCCAGCACTTGCAGTAATCGGAGGAGTCGGTTTAGCGATTATTATGTTTTTTGCTGCACTCACTCATATCCGAGCGAAAGATCCAATCCAACAAGCATTTATGCCTGCATTATTACTCATTTTATCAGCTGTTGTAGCTATACTAAACTAAGTAACAAACGGCCTTTACTCCTTATTGAAAAGAGAAAGGCCGTTTGTTCTATTTTGAACACCACTTTTATGATTATCAATGTTTTTTAAATTCCTTGACAATGTGTTAAGGTATTGCCTGATGATTTATCAAAGCAAATTAGGCGGCTTCATAATATAGCAGTGATATGAGTCATAAAGGGTTCAATGATATATTAGTCAGTGATAAATAGATAAAGTTCACTCACATTGGCCTATTCAAAGTGAAAATTAAGCTTTGAATGGTAATGATTACACCATTAATAAAGAAGATCCACCCCCTAGAAAGACGAGATGTTTATATGAATCGTTAATACTCGTCATGTCATACGCATATTTTTTATCCATTTTGTCCTATGCCTAAATCTTTTTTCTCATGGTTACGATTTGGATACAATAAACTAAATATCACACCAAAAATACTAGCAATGAAAAATGTCGTAAATCGAGACGTTATCATTTCATCCAATGGTGTACTAATCCAAATAACAGTAAATACAAAACCTGAAATAATCGTAGCAATTAATCCCACGCTAGAATAACGTTTCCAGAAAAACGTTAGAAGGATTGCCGGTGATAATGTTCCACCTACGCCTGCCCAAGCCCAACTGACAACAAGGTACAATAACGAATCAGAGAATAACGCAATAAACATACCTGTTACTCCTGCAAAAAACACCGTCATTCTTGAAATAAGTAGTAACTGTCGATCAGAAATATTCAACCCTAATGTTTTATGAATAATATCTTCACTTACTGAACTCGTAACGACCATTAATTGCGAATTTGCTGTTGTAATAATTGCTGCCATTATGCCAGCCAATAAAAGTCCAGAAATCCACGGTGGCATTAAATCAATAATCATTTGTGGTAAAACCGTCTCCACATCGGTAAAAGAATCTTGTTTATACATCGCAATAGCCGCTAATCCGATTAAAAATGCTCCTGTATAAGCAAGTAATGTCCAAATAACAGCTATCCAAATACCTTGTTTAGCTTCTTTTTCATTTTTCATCGCCATAAACCGTGCACTTAATTGTGGTTGACCGCCTAGATAACCAAAAAACCATGAAAAATGATTGAAAAACAAAACACCAATGGCAAAACCTGTCGCCCCACCTAACCAAGCATCAAATGACGGTCCAGCCATCGTTAGAGAATCAGCAATGGACAAATCATTTGACCAAATATAAATGAGAGCAACAATTGGTAGAACACATAACGTTACTAGCATCATAATACTTTGAATCATATCTGTCCAAACGACAGAAATAAATCCACCAAATAAAGCTGTCGCGATAATAACGAGTGTTGCAATCATAATACCAGCAGTCTCATTTATCCCAAAAGTCGTCAAAAATAATTTACCTGCTCCTGCTAATTGTGCTCCTACATAAAATACGAAAAAGCTAGCAATCAAAACCGTCGTTAACCAACGAATGATTTTTGCTTTATCACCGAATTTTGTTGCTAAATAATCAGGTAATGTAAGAACATGGTATTTTTCTCTTTCTTTCATAAATTTTCTAGATAAAAATACCCATGCAAAAATAATTCCAGAGGCTATCCCAGCTGCCACCCAGATGCCTGACAAACCAGTTGCAAAAACAAAACCTGTATACCCTAATAATAGCCAAGCTGATTCCCCTGTCGCCCGTTCAGAAAAAGCTAATGCCCAACCTGGTAGCTTCTTTCCACCTAAAATAAACACATCATGACTCATCTTCGTTCGACTCGTAAAATAACCTACTACAATTATCAATAAGAAATACAAAATAAACTCCGTCAATACAACATAATCCATTTATCTCCCCCCCTTTATGTAATCGCTTACATTATATGATATCAAAAACACCTATTATTCATATGTTTGAATAAAAGGTGTTTTATACTTAATACCGAAAATAGTAAAACTATTTTCTCTGACCTAATGTTTCTAAAAACAATGTTACGAAGCGCTCCGCATCTACATCAAGACATACTTCCATATTCGGGTCTTGTTGTAAGAGATTGCGAAAATCACAAATCGTCTGTCCATAGCTTAAATCACTTTTCGTTTCAACATCGACATAGTGGGATGCTGTTTTTACAAGTGTTGGATCAAGAACAATGCCAACTGTTAATGGATCATGTAAAGCACAGCCATCCATTCCAAGTGTTTCTTTACTATAACTCCTATAAATTTCTGTACTTTTTAATACAAAATCATAGTACCGTGTTCCTTTTAACTGTTCGATATGTTCACGTGTCAAAAATGTTTGTGTCGTCACATCAAGACCGACTAATTTTAAACGAAATCCTGCATGAAAAACAACCTTTGCCGCCTCTGCGTCAGCAAAAATATTAAATTCAGAAGTCGGCAATGTATTACCGTAACCCGCTTTAGAAACGAGCCCACCCATAACAACCACCTCTTTAACAAGGTTTGGTAATTCTGGTTCTTTATTAAGAGCTAATGCTAAGTTTGTTAATGGTCCGACCATAATTAATGTTACTTCACCAGGATACTTTTTTACTTGTTCAATCATAAAGTCTGGTGCAGATAACTCTGGTTCTTCTTCACTAACTATCACTTCATCTAAAGCACCACCAATTCCATCAGAACCGTGTACGGCATATTCATGATGTGATGCTCTAACAAGTGGGCGACTCGCCCCACGATATACTTTCCAATCTTCTTTTCCCATGAGTTTAAAGATTTTTTTCGTATTGTGCATCACTTGATCGATTGAAACGTTGCCATTAACAGCCGTAACCCCTAAACAATCTAATTTTCCACTTTCAGCTGCAAATATGATCGCTAAAGCATCATCAATCCCTGTATCAACATCAATAATCACTTTGTTCATATATATGTCTCCCTTACTATCATGATACATCTTCTCTATTTTAACCCGTCTATATGAAAAATGATAGTTGAAATGTTTTTCACGTATTTGGGTACGCTAAATGATAATAAAACAATATGAAAAAGAGGTTATAAAATGTACAAAAATCAAGAAAAGCGATTAATATGGTTATCATTTATTGTAGCCTTCATTATGTTTATATCGATAATCGGAAAATTTATTAATTCATAATCGATATATATTTATTTTATCATAGAAAGGAATGCTAATTGTGATTAATGAAGATGCTGTTTATTACAGTCGAATATTAACTGAATTGACCCTGTCATTCCATATTATATACGCAACAATAGGAGTCGGAATTCCGCTTTTTATTATGATTGCACAATGGATAGGTATTAGAAAAAATGATGAACATTATATATTACTCGCCAGAAGATGGACGCGAGGGTACGCCATTACAGTAGCAGTAGGTGTTGTAACAGGTACAGCTATTGGTTTGCTCCTTTCATTGCTTTGGCCTAAGTTTATGGAAGTAGCGGGACATATTATTGCACTTCCTTTGTTCATGGAAACTTTCGCTTTCTTTTTTGAGGCTATCTTTCTAGGTATTTATCTCTATACTTGGGACCGGTTTGCCAATCAATTTAAACATCTACTATTACTCATCCCAGTTGCCATTGGTTCATCAGTTTCTGCTGTCTTTATTACAACTGTTAACGCTTTTATGAATTCACCGCGGGGATTCGATTTAGTAAATGGAGAGTTAATGAATGCCAACCCAATTGTTGCGATGTTTAACCCTTCCATGCCTACAAAAGTATCCCATGTCGTAGCGACAGCATTTATGACGTCCGCTTTTATCTTAGCATCCATTGCAGCCTATCGAATCTTACGTGGCTCTAAACATGTATACCATCGAAAAGCACTCCATTTAACATTAACAACCGGACTTATTTTTTCCGTCTCCTCGTTAATTATTGGAGATTTATCAGGGAAGTATTTGGCTCAGTATCAACCAGAAAAATTAGCTGCTGCTGAATGGCATTTTGAAACACAAAAAGAAGCTCCACTTCTCTTATTAGGCTTTTTGTCTGATGACGGTGATGTTCGTTTTAGTATAAAAATACCATATGCTTTAAGTATTCTTGCGCATGGAAGCCCAACTGCAGAAGTTACTGGACTTGATCGAATTCCAAAAGATGAAAGACCGCCACTCTACATCCATTACCTATTTAATATTATGGTTGGGATTGGCACACTCTTAATTATCGTGCCACTGTTATATTGGATTGGTATAAAAAGAAAATGGACTTGGATTAAAAACAAAACATTTATGTGGTTACTCGTACTCGGTGGCCCACTTAGTATGATAGCGATTGAAGCTGGTTGGTGGCTTAATGAAGTCGGACGTCAACCATGGGTGCTATATGGAGTCATGCGAACAGCTGAAGGTGCAACAACAAGTGAACAAGTTGATCTTATGCTTTGGATGTTTTCCGCACTCTATATGATGTTAGGAATTGGTTCAGTCATTGTATTAACACGAATGTTCAATAAAAATCCAATTGAACGTGAACTAAAAGAACGGTACACATAACATTTTAAAGGACGGTGCTTAATCATGGACTTAGAAATCATCGGTATTCTCGTTTTATGGACATTTTTATTTGGCTATACGATGATTGCTTCTATTGATTTTGGAGCTGGTTTTTTCAATGCTTATAGTGAATTCACTGGAAAAGAACATATTTTATCGTCAATTATTCAACGCTATTTATCACCGGTTTGGGAAGTAACGAATGTTTTCTTAGTTTTCTTTTTTGTCGGGATTGTTGGTTTTTTTCCGAGGACAGCCTTTTATTATGGAACAACCTTGCTCGTACCTGTCGGAATTGCCATCATATTATTAGGAATACGTGGGGCTTATTATGCCTTTGCAACATATGGAAAAACGAAACAAAAGCGATACACCTTCCTTTATGGTGCATCTGGATTACTACTACCTGCTTCGCTTTCAATTGTTTTTACAATTTCTGAGGGTGGATTTGTTTCCATCAATCACGGCGAACCCCGATTAGATTATTGGGCATTATTCACAAGTCCATTAACATGGGGGATCGTTATCTTAAGTATTACAGCGCTTCTCTACATTTCAGCTGTTTTTTTAACATGGTACGCTGACCAAGCAAAAGATAAACGAGCAAGTCAATTATTAAGAACATATGCATTGACATGGGCTTTTCCAACGATTATTGCTGCTGTTGGAATTATTTATATATTACGTTCACACAATCCGATACATTATGAGAATTTATTACAACTTTGGTGGATGTTCGCTATATCGTTTATTTTCTTCCTTGGCACTGTTTGGCTACTTATTCGAAAAATAAACTATGGTTTAGCATTTACTTTACTAGTTGCTCAGTTTGCTTTTGCTTTTTACGGCTATGGATTCGCACATTATCCATATCTACTTTATCCACACTTAACCATTTACGATAGTTTTACAAATAAAGCAATGGCCATTTCACTAATAAGTGCATTTATTGCAGGACTTGCTCTCCTAATTCCTTCATTATATTTATTACTCAAACTCTTTCTGTTTAATAAAGATTATGTTCATGGTCAAGCAAGTCGTCACTATTAACAATATGAGGTGATATTATGACTGAATTTCTCATTTTTATTGCTCCATTTATTGTTTTAATTGTCTCCATTGTTTTAGCTTTTATTGTAGCATTTAAAGACCCCATTCACTTTGACGAAGAATAATACAGCAATCATGAATGCTGTATTTTCTTTTGCCTATTATCATTTGCCATCACACTATTTGTTTCTATGTAACACACATTTTTTAGTAATGTTTACGCAAGTTTACCATTTTAATCAAATGATCACAAAAATTGCATCATAACAGTTATACTATTATTATGATGATATCAATAAAGATAAACATTTTCGAATAAACATTCAATCTATTGGAGGAGAATGACAATCATGTTACCTGATCAACAATTTTTACGAATTCCTGGTCCGACACCGATTCCACCAAGTGTGGAACGTGCAATGAGTCGTCCAATGATTGGACACCGTAATCCTGAAACTGCCGAACTTTTAGAAAAGATTAAGCCTGGCTTACGAGCCATTTTTGGTACAAAACAAGACGTTTTAATCTTGGCTGGAAGTGGAACTGCTGGGCTAGAAGCAGCTGTTACCAATGCTGTAAAACCGAATGAAGAAGCCCTTGTCATTGTAACAGGTGCATTTGGCGATCGCTTTCATAAAATATGTCAAGCACACGAAATTAAAGCGCATCGCCTAGATATCGATTGGGGAGAGGCCGCTTCTCCAGATCAAGTGAAGACATATCTTGAAAAACACCCGCAAATTAAAGCCGTCTTTATGACATATTGCGAGACATCAACAGGTGTATTAAATCCGATCGCACATATTGCAGAAGTTGTTAAACAATATTCTGATGCACTTACAATAGTAGATGGTGTATCATGTGTAGGTGCTGTCGAAACAAAAATGGATGAATGGGGCATCGATCTATTTATAACTGGTTCTCAAAAAGCATTGATGCTTCCACCAGGATTGACGTTTTTAGTAGCAAGCGATCGTGCCTGGAAAGTAATGTCAGAAAATGAACGTCCTAGGTTCTATTTTGATTTACAAACTTATCGCGATAAATTAGCTCAAAACTCAACACCTTATACACCTGCATTATCACTTCTATTCGGCCTAGAGCAAGTATTGAACTTAATGAACGAAGAAGGCCTGGATGAAGTGTACAAACGTCATCTACTGATGAAAAATATGACTCGTCATGCATTTAAAGCGCTCGATCTACCACTCTTAACAAGTGACAAAGACGCTTCGCCAACTGTTACAGCTGTAAAACCTGTTGATTTTTCTGCAGATGATTTACGACAAATTGCTAAAAAAGAATTTGGCATGTCACTAGCTGGTGGACAGCAACATCTAAAAGGGAAAATATTCCGCGTCGGTCATATGGGTTACTCATCACCTGCTGATGTTTTACAATATATTAGTATTATTGAATTAGCATTAACAAAAGTTGGAAAAAGTATTGAACTTGGTAAAGGTGTTCAAGCCGCACAAGAAGTTTATTTAAAACAATAAAGTATAAAATGATATTTTTTTCAGGAGGATTTAACTTGACTTATCACATACTTATTGCAGACCCACTAAGTGATGATGGTATTCAACCATTACAAGAACAAGAAGATATGCTCATTGATATGAAGACAGATTTAACAAGTAATGAATTACTAGAACAAATTGGGAAATATGACGCCCTTCTCGTTAGAAGTCAAACACAGGTAACACGGGAAATTATTGAAGCGGCGAAAAAATTAAAAATTATTGCACGTGCTGGTGTTGGAGTCGATAATATCGACCTTAACGCCGCTACTGAGAATGGCATTATTGTCGTTAATGCTCCGAATGCAAATACGAATTCAGCTGCCGAACATACAATTGCTATGATGATGTCATTATCACGTAAGATTCCACAAGCATATTTATCACTTAAAGGTAAAAAATGGGAAAGAAGTAAATACGTAGGTGTCGAATTAAAGGGAAAAACTCTCGGAATTATTGGACTCGGACGTATTGGCACAGAAGTTGCCTATCGAGCGAAAGGTCAACGAATGAACGTCATTGCCTATGACCCATTTTTCACGAAAGAAAAAGCAGAGAAAATGGGGATTAGCTATGGAACGTTAGAAGAGGTACTACAGACTGCTGACTTTATCACTGTTCATACACCATTATTAAAAAATACGAAACATCTATTAAATAAAGAAGCATTCGCTATGATGAAAGACGGTGTACACATCATTAACTGTGCACGTGGTGGTATTATTGACGAGAAAGCATTGTATGATGCAATCGTTTCAAATAAAGTAGCTGGCGCTGCTCTTGATGTATTCGAAGAAGAACCTGCCATTGATAACCGGTTACTTGAATTACCTGAAGTGATTGCCACACCACATCTTGGTGCAAGCACAGTTGAAGCTCAAGAAAATGTAGCGATCGATGTAAGTCATGATGTCGTCAGCTTTTTACATGAAGGTGTCGTACAAAATCCTGTAAACTTACCTTCTGTTCCGAAAGAAATAATGAGTAAAATTGAACCGTACTTCTATCTTGCAGAAAAGCTTGGTAAATTTTTGAGTTATTTAACTGACGAAGTCATTGATGAAGTAAATATTTATTATTCAGGTGAACTTGCGAACATGGAAGTTGCTCCTTTAACACGTAATACAGTTAAAGGCCTCTTAAAACGTTATTTAGGTATTCATGTCAATGATGTCAATGCTTTATACTTAGCTGAACGCAAAGGCATTGCCGTCCATGAAAACAAAACATCCCTTACAAAAGGCTTTACAAACTTATTAACAATTGAGATCACATCTAAATCAGGCAAACGCAGTGTGGCTGGTACATTATTAAATGGTTTAGGTGCAAGAATTGTAAAAGTTGATCATTATCGTGTTGATGTCACACCAGAAGGGCATATCGTCTTTATTTATCACCATGACCAGCCAGGTGTTATCGGTAAAATGGGGAATTTATTAGGAGAACATGATATCAACATTGCTACGATGCAAGTTGACCGAGCGGATGCCGGTGGAGATGCGATCATGCTATTGAAAGTTGATAAGCCTGTTAAGAAAAAAACATTAGACGCTTTACAACAACTTAATGAAATTAAATCTGTTAAAGCGATTAATTTATAAAAACGAACAAAAACGCAGTGAGCCTAATATGGCTCACTGCGTTTTTTAATGTTTTAAAATACTTCGCCGATCGCGTCATACATCTTTTAAACATAAGATGTTTATAAGCGCTCAATAATGGGTAATAACTCTTTCAATCTAGAAATTTCATACGTTGACTTGACATCATCTCGTTTTTTATCATGATGATTAATCCATACCGACGGCATATCCATCTTTGAAGCTCCTAAAATATCAGTCATTGGATTGTCTCCTACCATTAACGCTTCATCCGGATCAACATCTAATAAATTTAACAGATGTTCGAAAATTTCCTCACTCGGTTTTCCTTTGCCAAAATCCCCTGAAATAACAATTTGATCAAAATATGGGACCAATTCTTTTGAAAAAGATAATTTTTCATGTTGTAAATGTGGTGATCCATTTGTCAATAAAGCGAGCTTATACTTCCCTTTTAAAGCATCCAAAACTGGCAATGTATCTTCATACAAATAAATATGTTGACGCCTTTCTTTCGGAAATGTTTCAGCTAATTTTTGTCCTAACGCTTCATCATGAACACCTAGTTTTGCCAATCCTTTTGTCCATGCATCTTTACGATATTCAGGCACGATTTGTCGCAGTGCTTCAAAATCTTCGCCTTCATCTTTAAATTCTCCCCAAAAAGCCTCAAAAACACCGATTCCTATATTTTTTACAAATGGATATGTTTCATACGTTGGATAAAGTTGTTTCGCTTCCTCTCTCACAACTTCTTCTAAACGTTCTGGATTAATATGACATTCTTCTTTAGCCAGATGGCATGTCTCTTCAAATGCTTTTTTGACGCTTTTTTCATCCCAAAGCAATGTATCATCTAAATCAAAAATAATCGCTTTAATCATTTATGTGACTCTCCCTATATTGTATATCAATTATTTATTGACTATTTGCTGCCGTATCAATAATATCTCTCGGTGTAATGATGCCTAGTAATGATTCATTTGCATGACCGTTTTCAGTTATTAATAATGCATCTATCCGTTTTCCTTTTCCAATCACACTTTTAAAGCGGTCTTCTGCTTCATACACTGTTGCTGTTTTTTTAATAAAGCCAGATGTATGGGGCTCTTGAAATACCATGACTTCTCCGACAGTCGTATAACTTAGTGATTTAAAGTCATGACTCATTTGATTAGCTAGCCAATGTGCCAATCCTTTTTCAGATAGGACACCGATAAATTGATTTCCCTGATAGATTGGAAACTTAGATAAATCTTTAGTCTTTATGATATATAATAAACTTGATAATGGATCTGATTCCTGGAAAACATAAACTTTTCGTTTAAACATCGGGTAGACCAATTGCGGCTTTGTAATTTCTCGTTCTATCCATTCAATTTGTTCAACAACGGATAAATGTGGCTCCGCTATGGCATAATCAAAATCAACACGATTATGGACAATGGCATTTCTTAGCTGGGCAAATTCTAATAAATCATCACGATAGCGTTTTAATACAGGATGATATTTACTCGTTATTTTTACCAGTCGGGAAAAACCGAGATCATTCTTATCAACCATTGTCTTTAATACTTTTTCAATTTTATTAAATGCTATAATAAAACGGTCTGAGTTTTTGACCATTACTGAGCCTCCGTCCGAAAACATATCATTAATCCATTAAAACTCCGATTGGCTTTAACACATGTAAGATATCAATTGTCCCTTCATGTGCTTGGAGAACATCTTTTAGCTTACGATAAACAAATGGACTTTCGTCAGTACCACCACCACGTAATTCAACACCATATTTACGAACAGCTTGTTGCATATCTTGCTCGGAAATAACGCCTCCTTTACGCTTTTTTGTCCGCCAATTCATACGTCCTGCGGCTTTTGTACGGCTCATAATTCGTCCCGCACCATGAACCGTGCTATAAAAAGCTTGACGGCTCTTTTCCGAATCCACACCTTGCAATATGACCGAAATATCCCCCATACTTCCACCTACAAACCCGAGTTGACCTGGTAGAGCAGGTGTTGCTCCTTTTCTAACAACGATATATTCTTTTCCAAAATGTGTTTCTTTCCACGCATAATTATGGTGATTATGCACTTCCTGAACGATTTTAGCACCAAGAATATGAGCTACTTGATTAATCACGATATCTCGACCAGCATAAGCATAACGACCTGCTAATTCCATCGCTGAAAAATAAAGCTTCCCAAGTTCACTATCCATATCAAGTAAAGTTGGCGGTTGTTCCATAGATTCACGTGGTGCTGGATCTAAAAACTTTAGTCCCTTAGCCAAGTTTAAAAAACCTGTTGCAGTCCGGTGACCAAGACCACGGCTTCCGAAATGATTCCCGATCCACACGTCTTCTGTCTTTTCATCTATTAATATATCAACATAATGATTACCCGAACCAGCCGAGCCCAATTGTTCTCTTGCCATTGCTTTTAATTGATCATGTTCATGTTGACCTAACTCTTTATAAACATCCCATGCCGAATCGTTAAAGATATCATGGTCTCCCCATTTCGAATTAGCCCCCACACCAACTCCAAAAGGAATCGCCGCTTCAACTTCATCCATAATTTCGGGTATATGTGATTTTACATCATCATATTTTAAGTTCGTCTTAACTGCTTTGTTTCCACATGCGATATCGTAGCCAACTCCTGAAGGTGCTACTTGATTGTCATATACAATAACACCCCCAACGGGTTGGCTATATCCATAATGACCATCAGCACACATGACACCACCTACGACCTGACCAACTTTTAAACAATTCTCAAATTGTCTTAACGTGTTCGCATCATGTTCTCCGAAGATAACCTTTTCCACCGTTTCTGACCCCCTCTTCTCTAAATATATCATAGCAAGTTTTAATCACTTTGAATAGTCGTTCAAAGTGGAGGTAAACATATTAAACGAAAAAATAAATATCGCATGATAAACTGGAATAAGAGATAGAAGATAATCTATAAAAGGAGCGATTCATCATGGCAAAGATACAAATTAAGAACCCCGCCACTGGGGAAATCGTTGATGAAATTAAGTCACATACTGAAGAAGAGATACATTTAGCTCTTGAAAAAGGTAATCAAGCGTTTAAATCATGGTCACAAGTAAATGCCCATGAACGTTCACGCTTACTAAAAGTGTGGGCAAATAAGATTCAAGACGAAAAACAAGACATCGCTCGTTTAATGACGATGGAAAACGGAAAACCTCTTCATGAATCACTCGGAGAAGTTGACTATGCTACAAGTTATATTGATTGGTATGCCGAAGAGGCAAAACGTATTTATGGACGTACGATTCCATCTCACACGGAAACGAAACGAATTATCATATCAAAACAACCAATCGGTCTTGTCGCAGCGATAACACCTTGGAACTTTCCAGCAGCAATGATGACACGTAAAGCCGCTCCAGCATTAGCAGCTGGTTGTACATTTATCGTTAAACCAGCTATTGAAACACCATTAACAACGATGCGACTTATCAAATTGGCACATGACAGTGGCATACCAAAAGATGTCATCCAATATGTGAATGGACGTGGCAAACAAATTGGTGACATCTTTACAAAGAGCCCACTCGTTCGGAAAATAACCTTTACGGGCTCAACACCTGTTGGAAAATCATTGATTAAACAAAGTGCTCATACAGTTAAAAATGTCACAATGGAGTTAGGTGGACATGCGCCACTTATTATTCACGAAGATGCTGATATCGATTTAGCTGTGGAGCAAACAATAGCTTCAAAATTTCGTAATGCTGGACAAACTTGTGTCTGTGCCAATCGCCTTATTGTCCATGAAAAAATCAGTGACGCTTTCTCCAAAAAACTAACTGACCATGTAAGCAAACTGAAAGTCGGTAATGGACTTAACAAAGAAACGGATATAGGACCTATCATTAACAAAAAAAGTTTTGAAAAAATTTCTCAACAAATTAAAGATGCTATTCATAAAGGGGCAACTGTCCTAACAGGTAATAACTATCATGTGAATGAAGAGAAAGGATACTATTACGTTTATCCAACGGTCTTACAAGGAGTCACTGATAAGATGATAATAATGCAAGAAGAAACGTTCGGTCCAGTCGCACCAATTACTACATATGAAACACTTGAAGAAGCTGTTCATATTGCCAACAATACACCATTCGGTTTAGCCGCTTATTTCTTTACGAATGATTATCGCATCGGCACATATTTCCACGACCATTTAGATTTTGGAATCATTGGTTGGAATGATGGGGCACCATCTGCCGCACACGTCCCATTTGGTGGTATGAAAGAAAGTGGACTCGGTCGTGAAGGTGGTATCGAAGGAATCGAACCGTATTTAGAAACAAAATATTTATCAATTGGGAATGTGCAATAAATATCATCATACATTTACAAAAGGTATGGAAGTCACTTAACTTCCATACCTTTTTTCATATTCATCTTTTATAAAAGCACATTCGCCTATTCCTAGACATATGATATGACGACAATCTTTGTTAGGAGTGATTAAAAGTGGAACAAGAAAGACAATCTGTCCAATTTACTCATCCATTTGATCCTTATTTTTATCGTTCATTAAATCATCTTCAAGGAAAAAACGTCGCCATTCAAACAGTGAGAAACCCGATTCAAGGTATATTAAAAACAATTACACCAGACCATGTTGTGCTTGAAGTAAGTGGTGTTAATTTTTACATTAGAAATCAAATGATTGTATGGGTCACACGTGCTAAATAGCGACTGCTTAAAGAAAGGAGTGAACAACATGTTTAAACGTGTAAACAAGTTATTAATTGAACTTCCTGAACCAGAATACGGTGATGCCAATGCAGCGGCTGCTGTACAAGAATTACTCGGTGGAAAGTTCGGAGAAATGTCGACTTTAAATAACTATATGTTTCAATCATTTAATTTTCGTGGAAAACGAAGATTAAAACCTTTTTACGACCTTGTTGCAAGCATAACTGCTGAGGAATTTGGTCATGTTGAGTTAGTATCTAATACAATCAATCTCATTCAAAAAGGGACAACATTTGAAGCGGATCCTGATTTAACACCTATGCATAATGCGAAGGATAAACGTAATACACATGCGTTTATAGCAAATGCACAGACAGCTATTCCAGGAGATTCAATGGGGCATCCCTGGAATGGGAGCTATGTCTTTTCTAGTGGTAATTTACTATTAGATTTACTACACAACTTCTTTTTAGAATGTGGTGCACGTACGCATAAGATGCGCGTATACGAAATGACCGATCATCCAACTGCTCGTGAAATGATTGGTTATTTACTCGTTAGAGGTGGCGTCCATATACTGGCATATGCTAAAGCGATTGAAATCATAACAGGTGTTAATGTAACTAAAATGCTTCCAATCCCAGACTTAGATAATCGAAAGTTTGATCATGCACGGAAATTTGAAGACCAAGGGGTTGGAAATGTCTTATTTACTTGGAATGATTCAGGAGATTATGCCGACATACGAAAAATATGGAAAGGTACCAATCCCGAAACTGGCGAGCGCCTTATTGTTAAAGAAGGGACACCTAAAGGAGCACCTATTCCTGATTTAGATGAGTTACCAGAAGAATTCGCTCCAGGTATTGGTCCAGAAGAATATAAACAGATTGCGAAGCGTTTAATGGAAAACATATAATTAAGCAATAAAACGAGGGTGGGGCAAAACCTCTGAAAAATGGAAAAACTATTCTTGTTCACTTTTTCCTTATGTCCCAGTCTCCTTCTCCTAATCATAATGACAGTACGTGAATTATCAATAGAGCGAGCTGTTCTGCATGGATTCGAAGATTTATGCGTAACCATGCGGAGTGGAACTAACTACTCTGCATGGATTCGGAAGATTTATGCTTAACCATGCGGAGTGGAGCTAACTACTCTGCGTGGATTCGAAGATTTATGCTTAACCATGCGGAGTGGAACTATCTACTCTGCATAGATTCGAAGATTTATGCGTAACCATGCGGAGTGGAACTATCTACTCTGCATGGATTCGAAGATTTATGCTTAACCATGCGGAGTGGAACTATCTACTCTGCATAGATTCGAAGATTTATGCGTAACCATGCGGAGTGGAGCTATCTACTCTGCATGGATTCGAAGATTTATGCTTAACCATGCGGAGTGGAGCTATCTACTCTGCATGGATTCGAAGCTTTATGCTTAACCATGCGGAGAGGAGCTAACTACTCTGCATGGATTCGAAGATTTATGCTTAACCATGCGGAGTGGAACTATCTACTCTGCGTGGATTCGAAGATTTATGCTTAACCATGCGGAGTGGAACTATCTACTCTGCATGGATTCGAAGATTTATGCTTAACCATTCGGAGTGGAGCTAACTACTCTGCATGGATTCGGAAGATTTATGCTTAACCATGCGAAGTGGAACTATCTACTCTGCATGGATTCAAAGATTTATGCTTAACTATGAGAAGTAGAGAACTTTACCCGCTTCCAATTTGGATTTTTTGTATTTTATTATCTAATAGATTTTAACAAATATAAAAAACGTAAATAGATGTTGAACCAGTTTTTGGATTCCTGAAGGCTAATTTGTCATTATCTCAATTTTCGGTCAGAGGAAAATCGAAAGTAGAAAATGAATGAGCATTTGCATTAATGGCGGTAGACTTAAGAAGTATACCGCCAAAATTCGAAACAAAAAAGAAATTGTGGAAACAACATTTCAATGTTGATTCCGCAATTTTTCTCATTTAAAACTGGTTTTGTCCCAGCCCCTTTCTCTTATGATTAATTGAGACCTTATTTCTGCATTTTCTCATACACTTTCTTTTTAAAGTGTAAAAATTCCTCTGTTAACAATAGTCCTTCATGGCGTGGACGTGGAAAAGGAATAACGAATTCGTGTTTAACAGTCGCTGGACGTTCAGACAAGATAATAATCCGATCAGATAAAAAAATCGCTTCTTCAATATTATGCGTCACAAATAAGATTGAGCGGCGATATTCACTCCAAACATCCATTAACCACTTCTGCATATCAAGGCGCGTAAATTCATCAAGAGCAGAAAACGGTTCATCAAGACACATGAATTTTTGCGGACTAAGTAATGCACGTATAAAAGAGACACGCTGTTGCATTCCACCTGACAGCTCATGTGGATAATGATGTTCATAACCTTTAAGTCCTGCACGTTCAATCATTTGTAGAGCTATTTTTGTATCATATGGACCTTGAAGTTCAGCACCAAGGACAACATTTTTTAAAATATTTCGCCACGGAAGTAGTGCTGGTGATTGTGGCATATAACTTATCGAACCACGACGTCCATTTATTTTTACTTCATTTAAATAAATATCTCCATTATCCGGAAGACTAATGCCACCAATTAAACGAAACAATGTGCTTTTACCACTACCAGACGGACCAAGTATTGATACGAATTCGCCATCATTTACAGTTAAGGATAGGTTCTTTAATACAGCATGATTTCCGAATGATTTATTGATTTGTTTAATGATTAAATGACTCATGGGCATTCCCTTCTTCTATTGGTTTCCAACGGACGAGCTTTTTTTCAATATAAACGATAAGACTAAAGAATAATAAACTTAGAATAATGACTAAGATGATAGCGACAAATACCCGATCTGTCCGAAAAGAAGACGATGCGAGTGTCATATAAACACCAATCCCTTTATTCGCACCTAACCATTCAGAAATAACTGCTCCCATAACACTATATGTCGCCGATATTTTTAAACCAGAAAAAACAGCTGGTAAGGCATGTGGCCATTCAAGTTTCTTAAAAATTTGCAACTTAGAAGCACCTGCCATTTGCATATAGTGAAGCAAATCGCGATTCGTCTGTCTAAAACCGTCTAATGCAGCAATTGTAATTGGAAAAAAGCATACAAGTGTAATAATAATTACTTTCGGTAACATCCCGAAGCCAAACCAAATAATAAGTAAGGGGGCAGAAACAATAACCGGAATATTTTGCGATATAATGAGTACAGGATAAAAAGCGTCTCGCATAAATGGAATTAGGTACAATAATATAGCGACAATAATGCCGATACTTGATCCGACTAAAAATCCAACAACCGCTAATTGCACGGTTGATGAAATATGTTTAGAATACTGACCCCAACCATTTATCGCTTCATTCCATATATCGCTTGGTGGTGGTAAGAGCCATGTTGGTATTTCGAATGCTTGACAAGCGACTTCCCAAACGATGATGAAAAGGATGATGACCGATACTGGTCGCCATCCTTTTTTAATTAATTGTTTCATATTATCGATACTTCTCCGTTAATTTATCCATAGAAGCACCATTTGGTTCATATAAAATTTTCACTTGTGAAATAACATTCGAACTACCCAGTTCCACCATTCTTTCATTCATTCGTTCAACGATTGCTAACAATTCACTTAAATTTCCTTCCATCGTTGTCTCAAGTGGATTCACTTGATATTTAACACCAGATTTTTCAATGACCTCAATAGCGCTATCAACATATGGAATGACATCTTCATCATTTTTCGTCTTTGGTATAATTTGTATACTAACAAGTGCGTTTGCCATGATGGTCACCTCTTTTATTTTGGTAAAAATTCATTTGTAAATGCTTTTTCACTATCTAATTCTTTATCAAGTAAATCATTTTCTAGCATCCATTCTGCATAGTTTTCCCATACTTCTAGTTTTTGTTCGCCCCAACGGTCGGCATCATCTTGATATTTATCTTTTAGCCACTCTTGACTAGCTTTTACTAATTCCGCGTCAAGATCTGGTACCGCATCAATTAAAATATTTGCCGCTGCTTCAGGGTTTTCTATTGCAAATTCATACCCTTTCGATACAGCACTTAAAAACTTTTCTACGGTTTCTGGATTTTTTTCAATTTGTTCTTCACTTGTAGCAAGTACAGGTGTGTAATAATCAAGCTTATCCGAGAAATCGGTTAAATAGAGCATCTCTAATTCTTCCTCACGAAGTTCTGCTTCAATTCCAGTCCAACCATAGAAAATCCAAGCAAAATCAATATCACGTTTAACAGCAGTGAAATAATCCGCTGTACCGATATTAACGATATTTAACTTATCCATATCTCCACCGTCTTGTTTCATCAATGTTGATAAGACAGCTTCTTCTACAGGGGAACCCCAGCCACCATATGTCTTTCCTTCAAAATCTTTCGGTGATTTTATATTTTTATCAACTGGTGCAGCAAAGCCAGATGTATTATGTTGAATGATGGCTGCAATCGAAACGAGTGGAATATCTTGAACTCTTGCTTCTGTAATACTCTCTTGGTTACTAATTCCAAAATCAGCTTGTCCCGATGCGATCAATTGGTCAGCTCCAGCTTCACCTGGTAACATGATCTCTACGTCTAAGCCTTCTTCTTGAAAGTAACCTTTTTCCTTAGCGACATATAGACCTGTATGATTTGTATTCGGTGTCCAATCTAAAACAACTTTTACTTCTGTTAACTCGTCTTTCTTATCTGTTGTTGGATCGTCAGATGTTTTTCCGTTTGTATCATTATTACCACAAGCTGTCATAATAAATAATACAATGATAAGTATAGCAAATAGTCTCTTCATGTAAATCTCCCTTTTTCGATTCAATCGTAGAGAGTCGTTTCCGTTCATTAAAAAACCCCTAGATAATCTAGGGGCATGAACACATATATGGACATAATGGTGTCACATGTTCCCTTCGCTGGTATTAACCAGATCAGGTTCAAAGAGTTCGTATCTTACGGATACAATCTCAACCAGCAAACACTGGTACCCCTACATTGAATCTTATTATTGTTTTCATCATAACTATGCCATATCGGTGATTAAATTTCAAGATGAAGCTTCTTCAATTCATGATACGATTCACAATTTCGCCATTTCTTAGTTCAAATTGAAAGTCACCATATTTTGTCAATTCTAAATCATGTGTGACAAGGACAATCGTTGCGCCTTTTTTATGGATATCTTGTAAAATTCCCATCATCTGATCACGATTTTTAAGGTCAAGATTTCCTGTTGGTTCATCACATAATATGAGCTGTGGGTCATTCATTAAGGCCCTAGCAATGGCTGTTCGTTGTTTTTCTCCACCAGATAATTGTGATGGCATATGATTTTTCCTATTATTAAGACCGACCATGTCAAGCAGTGTTTCGGCCTTTTCCTTAACATTAGCTTTCGCTTCGTATGGTAATAAAGGAATCATCACATTCGTAAGCACATCGAACTGATTGAACAATTGAAAGTCCTGAAAAATATAGCCGATATATTTCCGACGAAAAGAGCGACGTTCTGCTTCAAGTGCTGTCATCGCATCAAGTTCGCCAATTATCACTTGTCCATGATCAGCCTGCTCAATAGCTGATAAAAGCCTTAATAATGTTGTTTTACCAGAACCAGATGGACCAGTTATCGTAAGCCAACTCCCAGATTCAATGGTTAAATCAATATCTTTTAAAACGTTAATTGTTTCGACACCTGTTTCATACGATTTATTAACATGATGAAGCTTGATGTCCAATTGTAGCGCCTCCTTTTACTTCTGTTCGATGTAAGGTATAAATCGCCCCCCCAAGAGTCACAGCCAAAATGAGTAAAAATCCAATGATACCTGATATAAATGTTATTAGCGTCATCTCAATAAATATAAACATAATGATAAAGCTTACCATCCACCCGAAACCTATCGATAATCCAGCCCATATAAGTACTTCTTTTATAAAATAGTTCCGGATTGCTTTTTTCTCCCAACCGAGATATAGAAAAAGCTTAATTTCTAACTGACGTGTTTCCCACATACGACTAAGTGATTGATAGACTGTCGTTAAACTTAACACATATAACAAGACGATAACGAGGTAAAACAACCCCTCAACTTCTCCATGTACATAAGCACCGAGTCTTGTGAGTGTCGTATTTGCGACCGTTTGTATTAGGAAGAATGGTAGAAAACATGTCAAAAGCGTCATTAGAAACAACTGAATACATGCGGCAATAATGCTTGATTTATAAAAATAAATATTTTGCATAACGACCGTTTTACCTTGTTTCTTAGGACGTCGTATTTTCTTTTTCTGTACGAAGCTGGCTAATACAAGTAAAAGTAGAAAGATAATACTCATCACAGATGATAAAATAAGTGGTAACCAGTCATTGATATACATACCATAAACGGTAAAGCCAATCATCACGAGAGTAATAGGAATGCCTAACATCGTTATCC
>NZ_JACHHA010000006.1 GCF_014202495.1 Cerasibacillus quisquiliarum
TTGCTTTAGATTCATTGCTAAAGCTTGATGCAACAGTCTCGATATATGCATCGATTCCTTTTGTCCGATCGCGTTTGTGATTAGATGCTTGGATTAACTCTCCTTTACCAGAAAAAATACGATGTTTCGCTATAATGACTCCGTTACTAGTTTCTCTAACTAGTAAGTGATGATCATCGGTCACCTCAATATAGACTTGCTTAAGCCTATTAAATGTTCCAAGTGGAACACTATATCGATTGGACTTGTACCAGATTGTATTGTCCTTTCGAACGCTTCTTGTTATACTAGATTCATAGTTGCTATCGAAATAATAATTTTCGATAGGTGTAGAGATTGGTCGCAAGTGTTGCTTCTCAAGGCTGAACACTTCGACTGGTCTTTTTTTTTTGTTGTATTATGAACCTTATAATTCCCAGTACGTTCAAGCCATCTCCACCCTGACTCATTCCAAGCATCTAGACCATAGTAAGTACGATGTTTTGCGAAATTTTGTTTTATATATTTGACGACATTTTCAATTTTCCCTTTACTTTCTGGATCAGCTTTTCTACACATATGGATGACCAAGTCGCGCTCTTCTTTATAAGCTTGAAACTCCCGCGTTAGAATAAGATCTCCGCCATTTTCACTAACTAGAATTAACGCATCCTGATCATAAACGAGCTCATCAGAAATCCCACCAAAATATTGAAATGCATTTTCATGTGCACGAATGACATCTCGTGTCGTAAAAGGTCTGTCTAACCACTCTTTATACTTTTGGCGAGAGTTTCCCAAGACAAATGCTATAAAACGAAGTTTTACTTTCTTTCTATCCGGTGTAAATTGTTCTGTTTCACCAAAATCAACCTGCATTTGCTTTCCCATAGGAACCTCTGGAACAGCTTCGTAGTCTCTAGTTGCTGCTTCCTTTGGAATATCATATTCTTTACGAAGTCCTCTTACATAAAGCCTGACTGTGCTTTCGGCTACTTCAAGACTTGGATATCTCTCTTGTAACCAATCCAAAACTTGGGCTGCAGACATATCAGGATGTTCATAAAGCCAAGATAAAATTATATCTTTATAAGGATCTAGTTTCTTTCTTCTAACCTTCGTTTTTTTCACCCATTTCGACATTGCTTCTGGGTTACGCTCTAAATATCTGTAGACTGTACTCCTTGAAATATCTAACTTTTGAGCCACCTGAACTTTAGTAAACCCTTGTTTTAATAACTGATGAATTTCCATGTACATTTTCCACTTCTCCACCTTTTATACCTCCATCACTGCGACAATAAAATAATACTAATATCATAACAGTGAGAGAAGGTTAATTTGAATAAAATGTTTCTTTTTATTTAGCGGAAACTGTACCATTTAGTTTATCAGTCACAAATGGAGGATGAAAGATGATAACTAAATATACAAGAGCATACGCCTATGTTCGTATTAGCACAAATAAACAACTAGATAACACATCTATTGAACAACAAATTGAAGCAATAGAAAAGTATTGTAAGGAAAATAATATTATTCTTGTAAAAACATATGTAGAGGAACCAGCATCCGGAGAAAGCTTTTCAAATAGATCTGAGATTAAAGAGATGTTTTATAACGTTTTCCAAAAGGAGAATAATATTGATTCCGTCATCGTATTTAAACAAGACCGCATATCACGCAATTCTTTAGATTCTCAATATATCTTTAACCGTTTAAAAAAGGCTAACAAGAACCTAATTTCAATAGCTGATAATATCGACACAAACGATCCTAACTCAAAGCTTATTTATCAGATATTAGGTATTATTGCAGAAGTCGAAAAAGATCTAATCGCTTTTCGTACATCACTAGGTATGGAAAAAACCTTTGAAAATGGAGACTTCAACGGTGGAAGGGTATTTGGATATAATTTAGTAAATAAGAAATTAGTTATTAACGAAGATGAAGCAAGAGTAGTGAAATACATTTTTGATTGTTACTCTAACAAAATGTGGGGTTATCGAAAAATAGCTAGTAATTTAAATATGCAAGGTATCAAAACCAAAAAGGATAATTATTGGTCTATTACTGCTGTTAGAACTATTCTCAATAATAAAATCTACAATGTTTATGTTAAATGGAAAGGAAAATATAAAAAAGGTAACCATTATCCAATTATCAGTGAAGAGCTATGGGAAAGAACTCAAAAACTTTTATCACTACGTAGTTATACCCAAGAAAAAATACACAACGGCTCCTTTCCATTATCAGGTCTATTAAAGTGTCCTACTTGTGGAGGTGCAATGGTACAAGGGAATGCAAACAAAAAGTACAAATATTACGTGTGTGGCCGTTTTAAAAACAGTGGTTCAAAAGCATGTAAGTCAAATCTTGTAAAAAAGGAGTATGCAGAGCAAGAGGTTCTATCACAGGTTATGGGGTACCTTAAAAGTTTAAACCTCTCTGTACCATTACAAAGAGTTGTTATGGATAACCTAAAAAGTGAACTTGAGCCAATTAAAGAGGAACTTAAATTGCTAGAGAAAAATTTAAATGAATTAAAAAAAGAGAAGAAGGATCTCTTGCAACTTTATACAAAAAGAATAATCGACATTGATACACTTAGTGATGAAATGAAAAGAATACAGAATCAAGAAAGTGAACAAAAGGAATTTAAAATACTACTAACAAAGCAGATAGAAATAAAGAATAGCAGTGACGACTTATTACCAGTAATTAATCACATTGCCAATGATTTTAATTCATTTTATAACCTATTAGATGACTTTGATAAAAAAGAATTCCTCCGGTTTCTTATTAAAGAAATTCAAGTTAATGCCGGAGAAAAACCTAAAGAACGAACCATCAAAAAAATAGTCTACGAGTTTGATCAGAAGTTATTTAAAGAGATAAATAATGAACTTGTTTGACAACTTGCTGGCATTTTACTGTAGATTTGAACAATTTTTAGTAGGAAGCTCAATTAGCAGTCTATTTTCTAGCAAATAGACTGCTAAAATTATAATCTTATTATTTTCCCTCTTCTACAAATGTAGTAGTCAATAGAAACTCTGACTTTAAAGCAGGTTTAATATCATTTAATATGACTAAATCTATCGGCTTCTGAAAGTGATCTTCTAGGCTTATTTTTAAGTCCATGTAATTATCAAAAGATAAATCCGAGTCGTTAAATTCTACTATTACATCAATATCACTGGATTCTTTTTGTTCATCGCGGCTGTAAGAACCAAACAAACCAACTCGCTTAACACCGTGTTTATCTCTCCAAGTATTTAGGTTTTTTGATAATTCATCAAGGATTGCTTGTTTCGATAACATATTATCATCACCATTTTCCGACATTGGTTTTTTATTTTCGTTATAATTCCGAACCCATTAACAAATGATATAAGTCCTAATAATACTCTACCATTAATTACACATTCTACTGAACCGCAACCAGCCAAATTACTATTAAATTGCTGTTATTCCTGTAAAGGGTGAGATAGTTTAAGTGTATTAATTAAAGCTCCTATAAATAAGGAGCTTTATCCTGCACAACAAGATAATTTTGATACATCCTTATCAAATGTAAGGGCAGCTAATTTTATTCCCTCTGCCGATGTTAAATATGGAGCAAAGCTTTCTTTTAAATCCTCTACGGTTAAGCCAAATTTAACGGCTAATGTCGCTGCATAAATCACATCTCCTGCATTTTCAGCTACGATATGAACCCCTAATACTTTTAACGTTTTTGCATCAGCTACAAGTTTAAATACACCTGTTGTTTCCCTATTTACTATCGCTCTTGGGACTGCATCTAACGGTAATACTGATGTTTTTACTTCATAGCCTTTTTCTTTTGCTTGTTCTTCCGTTAAACCAACTGTTGCAATCGATGGATTTGTAAATGTAACAATTGGAACAACGGATAAATCTAATTTTTTATTTAATCCACCAACTGCATTATCTGCAACAACTCCACCTTCATAGGCTGCTACATACACAAATTGCGGTCCTAATGTCACATCTCCTGCTGCATAAATCTTTTCATTACTTGTTTGAGCAAATTCATTTATCAGTATTTCCTTTTGTTTTCCAACATCAACACCTGCAGCACGTAAATTTAAAGAATCCGTATTTGGTTTTCTTCCTGTTGCAATAAGTAACTGCTCTGATTCAACGACTTTTTTCTTACTGTTTACAGTTAGATAAACCTTTTTTATCTCCCCATCTTGTTCGACACACTCATATGTTGCTCCTTTGATAAGGTGTATACCCTGTTCGATTAACATTTTTTCTACTGTTTCAGAAATTTCCGGGTCATACTCTTTTAATAATCGCTCACTTCTTTGTATAAGTGTTACTTCTGAACCTAAATGATGGAAGAGTTGCCCAAGCTCAATCCCAATATATCCTGAACCTATCACCGTTAAACGTTTTGGAACTTTCTTTAATTCAAATAGCGTTGTACTTGTTAAATAATCAACTTTATTAAGTCCAGAAATCGATGGGATAGAAGGAGAGGCCCCTGTTGCAATTAAAAAGCGTTTTGCAGAAAGTTTTGTTCCATTTACCTCAATTGTATTTTCATCAACAAAGCTTGCTTCTCCCTCAATTAAATCAAATCCATATTCGTCTATTAAATCGACATATTTTTGATTCCGAAGTTCACTCACTAATTCGTTCTTTTGCTTGATTAAAGGAGCCAATTCCACTTCTCCAGCAGATGTTTGTAAACCTATAAACGGATTTATCTTAGCTAAATGATTGATTTCCCCTGCTCTAAGAAGGGTCTTGGATGGAACACAGCCAATATTCACACAGGTCCCTCCAATCGTTCCACGCTCAATCATTCCAACTTTTGCACCGTATTCAATAGCTTTAATTGCAGCAGAAAAAGCTGCACCACCAGAACCAATAATAAGAAGATCATAATTACCTTTAGTACCTAACACCACATTTTCTTGTTGTAGTAACTCTTCAATTTCTCCAGTTTGATAATTTGCTTCGTTAATTGCCCTTTTTGCACTTTCAACCTCTATACCATTAGGCAATTCAAATACTACTTCACCGCGACGGAAATTTGCTTCAGTATTTTTAGCACCTATACTTTCAAGTGCTGACTCTACGTGTTTTTCACAGCCTGTACAAGTCATTCCTTCAATATTTACCTTATATTTATTCATAATAAAGCTCCTTTCATTAATCTCTCATGTTAAAGTTTCTATTATTGGACACGCATGTAATTGCTTTTCATCAGGACATCGTTGTTTCAAGTCACCTAACATAGTTTCAATTCGTTTTAAATCCTCTATTTGCTTTTGAACTTCCTCTTGTTTTCTAGAAACAAATTCAAACATATCTTGGCAACGGACTTCATCTTTATCTACAACTCCAAGTAACTTGTAGATTTCACCTAAAGAAAAACCAAGCTCTTGTATTCGCTTGATGAATCCTACACGCTTAACGTCATAATCTGAATATAAACGATAACCAGTTTTTGTTCGGGAAGGTTCCTTTAGTAAATTTTTTCGTTCGTAATATCTAATCGTCTCTTTGTTAACTCCACATTTATCTGCAAACTCACCAATGCGATAAATCACTATTTTCACCTCAATAAAATTATAAACCATGTACTACAGTACATGGTCAAGTAGATATATATTATTAAAATTTCCCTACTAAAGTATTCTCCTTCAATGAAAAGTGGTTTTTTATTATAAAATTGCCCCCACTAGTAAATGGTTAAGATAAATTTAAAAAGGTTGGAAGTTCTCCCTACCTTTTATTTCACTTATCAGTCGTTTTATGATTATTGTTTTCCCTTTTTAAAACTCTGATAATTCTTATTCCCACCAGACAGGTTAAATACCTCTTTAAAAAAAACTCATATTAATTAATACATTCTGAGCCGCATTACCAGTAACACCCTTTTGTTCAAGGGAATAAACAGCTGATGCAACTCTAGTTAAATCTGGATCGACACTCGGTCCACAAACACCTGTAGAACAACATTTTGCTGGGTCAAACATTTCTACCTTTTCATCATGAACAACTTCTTTATTGATGTATAGTTATATACTTATATAGAAACCGAAAAGATAAGGCTTGCGTATCAACATGCCTCATCATTCCCTATTATTCACCTGTTTCAGCAAATCGCTTAATCCGTTCTCCTATTTCATCCCGAACGCGCTGAAACACTTTCCAAACTTCTTCTTCCGTACCTTCTGCTTTGGCTGGATCGTCAAAGCCCCAATGTTCACGTTTTACATGAGGTGGTGTCACTGGACAGCGGTCTTTGGCATCTCCACATAATGTTACCGCCAATGTTGCGTTATTTAAAAATTCTTGATCAATGGTTTCCGATTTTTGAACAGAAATATCAATTCCAGCTTCCTTCATTGCTTTTACCGCATTTGGGTTTAGTCCATGTGCCTCAATCCCTGCACTTCTAACTTCCCATTCATCTCCGAGATATTTTTTCGCCCATCCCTCTGCCATTTGACTACGGCATGAGTTCCCTGTACATAAGAAATAAATTGTTTTTTTAGCCATAATTCATTCTCCTTTTTAAAATAGTAGAAGTGTTAGATAAAGACCTACTAAAGTAATAAAAAGTATTGGGATAGTTAAAACAATCCCGGTTTTAAAATAGGTTCCCCATGAAATTTTAATTCCTTTTTGGGAAAGTACATGGAGCCACACTAAGGTTGCTAGTGAACCAATTGGCGTAATTTTTGGTCCTAAATCCGAACCAACTACGTTAGCATAAACAAGCGCTTCTCTTAATACACCAGAAGTATTCGTTTCAGCAATGGCTAATGCATCAATCATTACGGTTGGCATATTATTCATAATCGATGACAGGAAAGCAGCTATAAAACCCATTCCAACTGTAGCAACGAATAATCCTTGTTCAGCCACAGTTTGAAGAACACTTGCGAGCGCAGAGGTCAGCCCGGCATTTCCCAATCCATATACGACGACATACATTCCAATTGAAAAAATAACGATATTCCACGGAGCGCCTTTAATAACTTTTTTCGTATTAACAGCGGCACTACGTCTGGCCATTATGATAAAGAATATAGCTATGGCCCCAGCAATAATAGATACTGGTAAATTTATGAATTCGCTACTAAAATAGCCAATTACTAATAATCCGAGAACATACCAAGAAAGGCGAAACATCTTTATATCGTTTATTGCTTCTTTCGGTTCCCTAAGTTTCGATAAATCATAATTCTTAGGGATACTTTTTCTAAAGTAGATTAGTAATACCGAAATGGTTGCAATTAGTGAAAATAAGTTCGGAATAATCATCCGCGAAGCATATTCAACAAATCCAATGCCAAAGAAGTCTGCAGAAACGATATTTACTAAGTTACTTACAATAAATGGTAATGAAGTTGTATCCGCAATAAATCCACTTGCCATAATGAAAGGGAATATCATTTTTTCTTTAAAATTCAAATTTCGCACCATTGCAAGAACAATCGGTGTTAGGATAAGTGCCGCTCCGTCATTCGCAAATAATGCTGCAACAACTGCACCTAAAATACTAATGTAAACAAACATTTTTATTCCATGACCTTTTGCTACCCGTGCCATGTGCAGTGCTGCCCATTCGAATAATCCAATCTCATCTAGTATTAAAGAAATAAGGATAATTGCGACAAAGGATAGCGTTGCATTCCATGTGATGTCAATTACTTCAAGAACATCACTGAATCCTACTACCCCTACTAATAAGGCAATTACAGCTCCACCCATTGCGGACCAGCCAATGTTTAAGCCCTTTGGCTGCCATATTACTAGTACTAGGGTTGCAATAAAAATTAATATTGCGAGTATAAGCGTTGTAGACAAAATAATACCTCCAATTTAACAACAAGAAATTCGTGTACCATTTTCTTCAAGTTCTTTTAATTTGTAATCTTGATTAGGTAATTGATCAAGAATAGGTTTAATAAATGAATAATATTCATTTTCCTTATCTACGGAGTAAAATATCCATTGCCCTTTTCTTTCTTCCTTAACCAATCCTAAGTCTTTCAACTTACGTAAATGCTGACTAATCGATGGCTGACTGACTTGAAATATTTCAACAAATTCACAGACACAACAAGCTTGATTATCAATTAATTTCATAATCGTTAATCTTGTTTTATCACCCAATAATTTTAAAATAACTGCAGCCTTTTCCATTTCAATGGTTGTTTGCAGCACATCATCTCCTCCTTATAATTTCATTACAACATTAGTATATAACTATTTGCTTATATATACAATAAAATATTTCATTAAAATGTGACATTTAAAATGATGTTTTATTCAACAACCTGTATCAATAATACATAAAGCACGTTTAGCAATAATGCATGTATAATTATTGATGTCTATTTTACTTTATGTATTAAAGTTACAAACCAATAATATTTCTCAGTTACTAAAAAACTTAAAGTCGTTACTCTGTGGTAAAATGGCGTGAATAACAGTTATCTTGTCGTTGGGGTGATTATGAAATGGGTTTATTCGAAAAGATGTATACATTTATTATTTTCTTAGCAGTAATCATAGGCATAAGTCTAGGACAATTAGAACCAATAAGAACGAGTGCAGAGAGTTTTATTGTACCGTTATTAATATCAATGCTTTATATTACCTTCTTACAAATTCCTTTTGAAGAAATAAGAAAGTCTTTTAAAAACTTAAAGTTCACATCTACTACAGTCATCATGAATTTTCTCTGGACACCTCTTTTAGCGTGGCTATTAGCTTTACTATTTTTAGGTGATAACCCTGCATTATATATTGGTTTTATCATGTTAATGGTTACTCCTTGTACTGATTGGTACATAATCTTTACAGGTTTAGCAAAGGGAAATGTTGCTTTATCAACTGCTATTTTGCCTTTAAATTTACTATTACAGGTTTTCTTACTACCCGTTTATCTTCTAATTTTCGGTGGAACTACAGGATTTATTGAACTTTCCTTTTTGGTTGAAAGTATACTGATTGTATTATTCATCCCATTAGCTTTATCAGTCTTAACAAAAGCATTATTGAAAAGTAAACAACAGTTCGCTAAAAATCTATTATCGAAATTAAGTGCGCTACCAATTATTTCTCTAAGCCTTGCAATCGTTGCAATGTTTGCTTCTCAAGGACAATTACTACTTGATAACCTAAATTTATTGTGGAAGTTAACAATCCCTATTCTTCTATATTTTGTAATAAACTTTATCGTTGGCCGGAAAATTGGGCAGCTTCTGAAATTCTCGCAATCTGATAAAGTCAGTTTGAATATGACCACTTTAGCTAGAAATTCACCTATAGCTTTAGCAATTGCTATGACAGCATTTCCGGATCAACCTTTAATTGCTTTAACATTAGTTATAGGTCCATTATTGGAATTACCTATACTTGCTATTATCACTCAGATTTTATTGTTTATCTCTAAAGGTAAGACCACATAAGAGAAAAAAAGAACACATCAAATTTTAGCTTATAATGCGTTCTTTCTATTCTATCCTGTGTCTCCATATTAAATAAATTGGTTTACATCTTCTTTAAAGATTCTCCCTTTAATTATCGGATATATTTTAAAGAAGTGAAAATAAGTCGTTGAATGTACCATTAACTGTTCAACACATTAAAATCTGTTACAACAGGAATCCCTTTTGTTAATGCACCAGTTTTGTCAAAAGCAATCGCTTTTAAGGCACCCATTTCTCCTAGATAAATTCCGCCTTTGATAAGCACACCTTTTTTAGCTGCATTTCCAATTGCTGAAACAATTGAAATAACTAATGCACAAGGACAACCAACGACAAGAACAGCTTGCCCTTGATAAGCCCAAGTTCCCCAGCTCCCACCAAATAATAATAGGTGTATAATATTTTGCAAATTTATCTACAAACGCTTGAGATGGTGTGCGTTCATCTTGTGTTTCTTCTACAAGGTGAATAATTTTGGAGTTTGTTGTATTTCTAACTAGCTCTGTTACTTAAATTCTTTTTGTATTCTTTCTTTTATTCTCTACTCTCTCCTTCTAGGTCAACTTTGTAGTTCTCCTTCCCTTTTCATTAAAATTTCAGAAGTGCATTAATCTTGGTGATTATTCCATAGTAGTAGCAACGAATGTTTATTGTGTCAGATAGAGTTATACAACTTACCTATATATATGTAAATAATAGCAAGTACCTCTCCCAATTCAACTACTAAAAAAGAACCTACCCGATTTGGATAAGTCCCTAATTTAATAATTATTCTACTGATGACAATTCACTTTCCGTTACCCACTTGTGGTTTTTTACTTCATCTCCTGTATCAGTTGTTACAAAATCAACCATATATACCGTTGTTTCTTCGGCAGAATCAATAACTGCATCAGCCCCGTTCATTCCTTCCATATGATCCGTATTTAAGGTCACCTCAGTACCCGGTTCAAATGGTTCTTCCCCGGCTCCTTCAATCTCCTCGTGGATGACCCATTTGTGATTTTCTACCGGTTCCCCACTGGTTGTAGGCGTGTAGGAAACAGTATATACCGTGGTATCATATGCTCCAACGATTGTTGCCTCTGCACCTTTCATTCCCGGCATATGATCGGATTCAATAATTGCTTGGCTGCCAACCTCATAAGAAGGGTTGTCCGCTTCTTGTAAGCCTTCGGGAATTTCGCCAGTGCTAGAATGGTTCATACCAGAATGATCCATGCCTTCCATATCTTCATTGGTATCAGATTCCTCCATATCCATTTCATTATTATTAGCCACATTTTCTTCCGTATTAGATTCGGTTTCTGTATTCTCCTCTTCATTTGCACCTGCACATGCAGATAAGATAAGTACTGTGAATATAGTAATTATCCCTATTACGATTTTTCTACTTTGCATTTAAACAATCCCTCCTAATAAAATAAAGCTTGCTTATATTCTAACCAGTAAATTTGCAGATTATATGCAGACCTTGCAAAACGTAAATTACGAATATTTCCAAAATAAATCTCCATTCCTTTTCCAAGTGGATTACAAAAGGTTATAAAAATACAATGTCATTTAATATCAATGACATTTCAGTAGAATAATCCATTTATACTCAACATCTAAATTTAATAGTGATTAGTTTTTACTCCAATTATGCATTATTTCTCGATATTTGTTCGGTATGATAATTGCGACGATAGATTGAATGGCAAGGGAAGGAGGAAAATGTATTAAAGGTAATTTTCTAACTCGTGGTGATTACAACTAAATAACTCATCAGAAATCTAAAATGCAAAAACCGAAATGATATTTTCAACAACTTATACTTGACGAATAAAGGAGCGAACAAATGAAAAAAAGTATATTGACAGGTGCAGGCTTGTTGCTAATATTGACGGGTTGCACAAACATCACAACAGAACAACAGTCTGTAGAACAAACTATGGAATCTGGAGAAATGCAACATGAAGAAAATATGGATATGAACCACGGGGACATGGAAGGTATGGAAGAACACATGGACCATGATAATATCCCCCCTCTTCAAGCCTCCAAAGGAACTCAGGAGTTAGTAATACCACCCCTGCTAGAAAAACAGAAGGAATCAGATTTCGATTATGAGGTGGTCGCACAAGAAGGCACGACGCAATTCTTTGATGGCTCTCCAACCAATACTTACGGATATAATGGGAATTTGTTGGGTCCGACTTTACAGTTGAAAGAGGGGGAAACCGTTAAAGTGAAGGTCCGGAATGAATTAAACGAACCAACAACCTTTCACTGGCACGGTCTTGAAGTACCGGGAACTGAGGATGGTGGTCCGAGTGATGTAATTCAGCCGGGGGAAAGTAAAATCGTCACCTTAAAAGCCGATCAGCCGGCAGCGACATTGTGGTATCACCCACATCCACACAAATCGACTGCTGAACAAGTTTTCAAAGGGCTTGCAGGAATGCTCTACGTGGAGGAGACGGATGAAGAAGCTCCTGCTTTGCCACATACTTATGGTGTAGATGATATCCCTCTCATTTTTCAGGATCGTCTCTTTGACGAAAACAAGCAACTGGATTATAAAAATCTGATGAACAGTGATGGAACAATCGGAGATGTATCGCTCGTTAACGGTACGATTAATCCGAAACTGACTGTGACAAAACCGCTGATGCGTTTTCGAATCCTAAACGGCGCGAACGCCCGAAATTACACGTTCCGTTTAAGCAATGGGGCCACATTTACTCAGATTGCTTCAGATGGCGGGTTATTGCATGAACCGGTTGAAATGGATGAGATTACGCTGTCCCCATCGGAGCGCGCTGAAATCCTAATTGATTTTTCAGCGATGGAATCCGATGAGCCAATTGCCATTACTGATGAAGAAGGTAATGCTCTGTTGCCTTTTGATTTGGATATCGACGGCGGAACGGAAGAAATGGAATCCATATCTTGGACCGATGACACTACCTTCCTTAAAGAAGAAGAAAAATCCTTACCGGTCTCCAAGAAGATCGAACTGTTTGGAATGATGGATAAGGTCACCATAAACGGCAAGAAATTCGATCCTGAACGGATTGACTTGCGGCAAAAGAAAGGAGTTTCGGAAGTTTGGGAAGTTTATAACAAGCCAGACGAAATGGGGGGAATGATACATCCATTCCATATTCATGGTACTCAGTTCAAAATCATATTGCGTGATGGAAGGGAACCAGCTCCGAATGAACAAGGGCTGAAAGATAGTGTTCTTATTGAACCGGGCGAACGAGTAAGACTGCTCGTCACCTTTCCAGAAGAGGGAATCTATATGTACCATTGCCATATTCTAGAGCATGAGGATAACGGTATGATGGGGCAAGTAGAAGTATACTAATTTTACGGAATAAACATTAAGAAGGGCTGTACCGATTGTTTTGGATTACGTACAGCCCCTTTTTATTTTGCTGACAATTCATCCTAAAACGTTGGTTAATGCCAAGAGATTTTAGGTATCCTTGAAATAATCTACTGTTGCCTTCGAAAAGTTCCACTAAAAATATTTATATAACAATTTTAATTAACCGTTTATAATATTTTCATATGATATAGTAAAAGTAAATTGGTACTTAAATCACTTTTTTGGTTCAGAGAAAAAGTGAAGTCGAGGTGAGATATTTTGTGTTTTTCCTATAGTTTTATTGAACAACAAACTCATGAAATGTCCAAAAAGATATGGGAAAGCTCCTTATACAAATTAATTAGGGTTGACTTTGCAGGTGGCAACTGTTTTGAAGTCCAAAGTAGATTAAATGATTGGGTAAGTCTTGAAACGGAAATGGGGAACAAGTCCGCTTTAATTACAAAAGTTATTTTGGAGGACTTAGAAGGAAAGCATTATTCTATTGAACCGAATGACAATGGGGTAAGATTTGCAAAAGGAGAAATCACTTATAAAGAGTATAAAATTCTTCAAAAGAAAGGGAATGCTCTTTGGATTACAATTTTTATTGTTGGGATTTTAGTATTTTTTACGTTGATGTCAGTGTTGGTAAAGTTTGTTCTTTAATACTATCTAATTTCTAATGGTTAACATATTGGTTCCCTTAGTGAAAGTAACATTATTTATCCAAATTTGAAACCACCCTCACACCTTATTAAATGTATATTAAAAGGCTGGTCTTCTCTATGAAAACCAGCCTATTTCGTATATTTAGGCAACATCATAGCCTTGTTCTTCAATTGCATCTTTCATGGCATCAACATTTACCTTTGATTCATCAAAAGTAACATCTACTTTTCCAGCTTCTAAATTAACCTCAGCTGCTGATACGCCATCTAATTTTTTCAATGCACCTTCAACTGACATTTTGCAGTGACCACAAGACATGCCTTGTACGTCTAATGTTTTCTTTTCCATTATATTTTCACCTCCTTTAAATAAATTTAATATATTTTATAACTTCACTCTTTTTAGTCGAAGTGAGTTAGTAACAACACTTACTGAACTTAACGCCATTGCTGCGCCAGCAATCCACGGCGCAAGTAATCCAATTGCTGCAACTGGTATTCCGGCTGTATTATATCCGAATGCCCAGAATAGATTTTGTCGGATATTTCTAATCGTTGCATGACTGATTTTAATTGCCTTCGGTATAAGCAATAGCTCACCGCCAAGAATCGTTACGTCAGCAGCTTCAATAGCCACTTCTGTACCAGTCCCAATGGCAATACCAATATTCGCTATAACAAGTGCAGGTGCATCATTCACACCATCTCCAACCATTGCAACTTTCTTACCTTGTTCTTGGATCTCTTTTACTTTAGCTGCTTTTTCTTCAGGTAATACTTCAGCGATTACCTGATCAATTCCAACTTGTTTTGCTATTGCTTTGGCTGTTCGTTCATTATCACCTGTTAGCATAAACACTTCTATTCCTAAATCTTTCAATTGCTTAATAGCTTCTGGAGCCGTTTCTTTTATAGTATCTGCAACAGCAACTGTTCCCCGGTACTCACCATCAATAGCAATCAACATCGCTGTCTTACCATCTGTTTCATAATTTATTAATTTTTCTTCATAACCTGTTGTATCAATTTGATGATCATTCATTAACTTTCTATTACCAACAAGAATGTTTTTTCCAGAAATTGTTGCTTCAATACCATGACCGGGTATCGCTGAGAAATGATCTACATCCAAGAAGTCGATGCTATTCTCTGTAGCGTATGCCACAATAGCTTCTGCAAGTGGATGTTCGGATCCTTTTTCTGCACTAGCCAATAATTGTAATGTTTCTTCGTCACCTGAAAAATCTGTTACTTCCGGCTTTCCTTTTGTGATTGTACCAGTCTTATCAAGCACAATTGCTTCTAATTTATGTGTCCCTTCCAGATGTTCTCCACCTTTAAATAAAATTCCACTTTCTGCTGCTTTTCCTGTTCCAACCATAATTGATGTTGGTGTTGCAAGTCCTAAAGCACATGGACAGGCAATAACAAGTACAGCAATTGCTGCAACCAAAGCAGGTTCTAAATGACCCGGTTGTACTAAAGTAATCCATATAATAAAAGTAAGGATAGCAATACCGACCACTATCGGAACGAAATAACCTGAAATAACATCTGCTAATCGTTGAATTGGAGCCTTTGAACCTTGGGCTTCCTCCACGACCTTGACAATAGATGCAAGGGCCGTATCTTTGCCTACTTTTGTTGCTTCCATTTCAATGGAGCCATTTTTATTAATAGTAGATCCAATTAATTTTGCTCCTGAATCCTTTTCAATTGGAATTGATTCTCCTGTAAGCATGGATTCATCAACCGATGTTCTTCCTTTTACAACCATACCATCAACAGGTATCTTTTCTCCCGGCTTGACAATTAAGTGATCCCCAACGACAACTTCTTCTACAGGAATCATTAATTCTTTACCATCTCTAATTACACGAGCTTCTTTTGCTTGTAAATTAAGCAATTTTGATAAAGCATTTGTTGTTTGACTTTTGGCTCTCGTTTCTAAATATTTACCAAACAAAATTAACGTAATCAAAACGGCACTCGTTTCAAAGTATAGATGTGGCATATATTCTGGATTGCCAATAGTCTTGAATGCTTCGTATAAGCTAAAGAAATAAGCCGCACTTGTACCTAATGCAACAAGTACATCCATGTTTGCTCCACCATTACGTAGGTTCTTATATGCTCCTTCATAAAATTGCCATCCGATGATAAATTGAACGGGTGTTGCTAAAGCAAATTGGAACCAAGGATTCATGAATATATCTGGTATACTCATTCCTAATAAATGAACAAGCATCGTTAATAATAATGGTGCAGATAGGACAGCAGAAATAATTAATTTCTTCTTCATATTTTTTAATTCTTTTTCTTTATATGTTTGTTTGTCTTCGGCTTTTGCCTTTGGTTTTGCATCATAACCAATATTTTTAATTTTATCAATTAGGTCTTTTACATCAACGATTCCGGGATTATATTCAATAGCCGCACTTTCTGTCGTTAAGTTTACAGTTGCAAGTTTCACTCCTTCTTGTTTATTTAATACCTTTTCAATACGGTTAGAGCAAGCTGCACAAGTCATCCGAAAGACATCTAGTTCTGTTTTCTCCGTTAGAACACCGTAACCAACATTCTCTATTTTTTCCGATATATCCTCAATAGAGGTTTTTTCTGGATCATAATCTATCGTTGCCTTTTCTGTTGTTAAATTAACTTGGGCCTTGACCCCATCCATTTTATTCAAAACCTTTTCAACACGATTAGAACAAGCTGCACAGGTCATCCCTGTTACACCAAGTGTAGTATGATTTGTTTCACTCATAACAATTCCCTCCTTACTTAGAAAACTGCTTCATGACATTCAATAATTCTTCAATGGTTTCCTTACCTTCACCTTGTTTGATAGCATCACTAACACAATGTTTAATATGTCGTTCCGTGATAGAAAATCCTACATTTTTTAATGCCGATTGAATGGCACTTATTTGTACTAAAATATCTACACAATAACGATCATCTTCCACCATTTTCTGTATTCCACGAACTTGACCCTCAATTCGTTTTAAACGATTAATTATTTTTTGCATTTCATCTTTTGTTCTTGGTTTACTCGGATGATCGTGTAAGAATTTTTCCTCCAAATGAATCACTTCCTTATCTTTATATATTTACGATACCCCCGTATAGTATTATTGTCAATGGATAAACTTTATATTTTGTTATATTTCCCCTATTATTTAACAATCACATTAAAACGCACTTTCTATTAATATTTTGAGATTCTCTTTCTTCATTATTACCTTTGATTAATATTTGCTGAAATCTGCACAAAAAATGGACATTTTTTTTATATGTTATTTAATGGATAAGACTATTAAAGGCAAAGTGAGTGAATTGATATGTTCGAACTTTTTAACGAAATAGGCATCATGTTAAATGAGCCACTTCAACAAATTGCATATGGATATGAACATATACCGCTGTTATTTGCATTTTTTCTTGGTTTAATTGGCGCAGTTGCTCCCTGTCAACTTACAGGTAATATTAGTGCAATGACTATTTATGGGAATAAATCATTAATTGAAAAAGTCCCTTGGTTACACGTATTTCTATTTGTTTTAGGTAAAATAGTCGTTTTTTCAATTATTGGTTTAGTGATTTGGTTACTCGGAAAGGAAGTACACAGTACTCTTACACAAATGTTCCCGATTCTAAGGAAATTAATAGGGCCATTACTTATACTAGTTGGTATATTTATGCTCGGATTATTTAGTTGGAGGAAAACCGGAAAAATGTTTAAAATCCCTACTAGGCTTAGAGACAGCTATCTAGGAAGCTTTTTAATGGGTGCAAGTTTTACGTTAGCATTTTGCCCTACTATGTTTGTATTATTTATACTAACCTTAATGCCAGTTGTATTAGAAACATCATATGGATTTGTATTACCTTCTGTATTTGGAATTGGAACCTCTCTCCCACTTTTATTAATTATTTTTCTTATTTGGTATTATGGGGCAAGTGGGATTATATTAAAGAAAAGCAGAAAAATAGGTTCACTCGTTCAGAAATTTGCAGGGGTTATTATTCTTGTTATTGGTATTCTGGATACTTTAACTTACTGGTAAAAGAGGTCAATTATGTTTAATAAATTATCCTTAAAAATTGGACTATTATTCTTTGTATTCATGTTAATTATCGAGGTTTTTGTTTATTTTATTCTATATACAAATATAGCAAATGAACGTATTGATGAAGTAATGAATAGTTTATTAGCTCGTGCCAATACACATAGTGCTGTCTTGGAAAACAACTTTAATTCATCCACGTTGGAGCATGTTGCTATCATGGAGTCAGAATCGGAATTTGCTGTTATTATTACCGATGCCAATGGTAACATCATCATTAATTCCGATCCTGTCGAAAAAGAAATGTTTGAAGTAATTGATCATACGGATTATAAGGATATACCCAGTGTAGGAAAAGTAGTAGAACAACGTTGGTCGGAAAAACAATATATAGCGGTTGATAGCCCCATTACTATTGATGAGGAACATCAAGGGCATGTCTTTATGTTTGCTAATACCAATATTGTAAAAAATATGGTTAATCATTTGAGTGATCAATTTGTCATAGTTGGACTAATCACCATTGTTCTAACCATCTTTACCGTTTTTATTCTTTCTCGTTTTATTACGTTACCATTAATGAAAATGAAAGAAGCCACAGAACAACTAAGCAAGGGGAAAAATAAGGTGCAATTACATATGGAACGAAAAGATGAACTAGGTGAATTAGCCAGTTCTATCATGAGGTTATCTAGTGATCTAGAACGATTAAAAAATGACAGAAATGAATTTTTGGCAAGTATCTCTCACGAACTTAGAACGCCATTAACCTACATAAAAGGGTATGCGGATATCATCAGTAAGCAAGACATAACGGACGAAGAAAGAAAAGAATATCTGGATATCATACGGGAAGAAACGGAGCATTTGACAGTTCTGGTTAAGAATTTATTTGACCTAGCTAAAATGGATGAGAATAAGTTTGTAATTAATCGAAAAAGTGTTAGTTTAAGACAACTAATCCAAACGATTGAAGAACGAATTGCTCCAGTAATGGAAGAAAAAAATATTACACTTTCTACTTCATGCCAAGTTAATATCATAGGTAATATTGATCCCGATAGAATCCAACAGGTTTTATTAAATATACTGGACAATGCCAGAAAACATACACCCGATGGAAAGTCTATATCATTAGAGGTAACCCAGAATGATAGTGAAATTACTATAACTATTTCAGATGAAGGGGAAGGAATTCCAAAAGAGGAATTACCATATCTATTTGAACGGTTATACCGTGTAGAAAAATCGCGTTCCAGAGAAAGTGGTGGAACGGGATTAGGATTAGCTATTGCAAAAGAAATTATAGAATCTCACGGAGGTACGATTGAAATCGAAAGTGAACTTGGTAAGGGTACAAGGGTTATTATTCATTTAACAAGAGGTGAATATAATGGTTAAAGCTCTATTAGTAGATGATGAAAAACGAATGTTAGATTTATTAGCATTATATTTGAGACCGCATAATTTTATATGTAAAAAAGCTATTAGTGCTAAAGAAGCATTATCTTTTTTAAAAGAAGAAACTTTTGACATAGTACTTATAGATATTATGATGCCTGAAATAAACGGCTGGAAATTATGCCAAGAAATTAGAAAAGATTCGGACATCCCTATCATTATGGTATCTGCTCGTGAACAGAAAGAGGATATTATAAAAGGGTTAAAATTAGGTGCAGATGATTATGTGACGAAACCCTTTGATGAAGATGAGCTATTAGCAAGAATAGAAGCGGTATTACGTAGAATGAAACCCGCGAGGAAGATTGAAGTAAATGGTCTCTTATGGAATGAGGATGAGTTTGAGTTATCATATAAAAATAATACATTAAAGTTAACGCCAAAGGAATTTACCATGCTAGGTTATTTTATGAGAAAACCAAACCAAGTGTATACTAGAGAACAATTAATTGAATTAATTTGGGGATACGATTCGCACACAGAAGGAAGAACAGTTGATTCGCATGTACGGAACATGCGAGATAAAATTCGTCAATCTGGATTTCCCATAGATGATTATTTAATAACTGTTTGGGGTATTGGATATAAATGGGTAAACAAGCCTTCATTATAGGTATAAAAAGGTCTTTAATACAATTATAAAAGAAGACCTTTTGTTTTGACACAAATCTTTTACATAAAATCATAGCCTAATTAATACTGTACAGGGGTATAGTATGATATAGTATGGATAGAAGGATGAATAATACAGAAAATAATAGGAAATTCATCTAAATATCCATACCAAAGGAGGAGTAATAATGAATAACAAAGGAAATGAAGAGAATCAACACAACCACAATAAGCATAAAGAACATGACCATCATAATCATAATCAACATGAGGAACAAAAACATCACAGTCATCAACATCATAATCATGAACATGAAGATATGCATGGTCATCACAAACATGGACATGAAGAACACAAAAATCACGACCACAGTCATGGACATAGTGGGCATCATGGTGGACACGGCGGACATCACGAACATATGGTAGAAGATTTTAAGAAACGTTTTTGGATATCCCTAGTTTTATCAATTCCTATTTTATACTTATCTCCAATGATTCAAATGCTGATTGGATATGAAGTAAATTTCACAGGTGATACCCTCTTACTTTTCTTGCTTTCCACGATTGTCTTTTTCTATGGTGGAAAACCATTTTTACTTGGTGCATGGGATGAGTTAAAAGAGAAATCGCCTGCAATGATGATGTTAATTTCTTTAGCTATCATCGCCGCTTATGTATATAGCACACTGACAGCATTCTTTATCGAAGGCAGCGACTTCTTCTTTGAACTAGCTACTCTTATTGTAATTATGTTGTTAGGACATTGGATAGAAATGAAATCCCTGATGGGTGCTTCAAAGGCACTGGAAGAGCTAATCAAGTTAATGCCAAAAGAAGCCCATAAACTGGACAAATCCGGAAATATTGTTGAGGTAACAGTCGAAGATTTACAACCGGGTGACCTGATTTTAGTTAAATCGGGTGAAAAGATTCCAATTGATGGTGAAATTTACGAAGGAGAATCTACCGTCGATGAGTCTATGCTTACAGGAGAATCTGTCCCTGTTGAAAAAGGACCCGGAATGGAAGCGATAGGTGGTTCCGTCAATGGTGATGGTGTATTAAAAGTTAAGGTAAGTAAAACAGGAAATGACACCTACCTATCCCAAGTTATTAAATTGGTAAGCGATGCAGAAAAATCGAAATCAAAGGCCCAAGGCTTTGCGGATATTGCTGCTAAATGGTTATTCTATGTTGCTCTTGTAGTAGGGATTATAACCTTTGCAGTTTGGTGGACTAACGGGGATTTAGATTTTGCTTTGGAACGAATGGTTACCGTTTTAATTATTGCTTGTCCACATGCACTTGGTTTGGCAACACCACTAGTAACATCTAGATCTACTTCCATTGCAGCTAAAAACGGCTTGTTAATTCGAAATAGAGTAGCATTTGAAAGTGCATTTAAATTGGATCGCGTGGTGTTTGACAAAACAGGAACACTTACGGAAGGTAATTTTGGTGTTACAGATATCCATCCAAGTGAGGGAATTAGTGAAGAAGAATTATTGAAATTAGCTTATTCTGTTGAAACACAATCAGACCATCCAATTGCTAAAGGAATTGTGAAAGAAGGAAATGATCGTAATTTAAAACCCCTTGATGTAAAGGATTATCAGAATTTAACTGGGAAAGGGTTAGTAGCTAAAATCGGTGATGCAGAAATTGCTGTTATTAGTCCCGGTGCTATGAAAGCAAATAAAATTTCTTTTGATGAAAAAATTTATGACCAACTGGCTTTACAAGGGAAAACAGTCGTATTTGTTCTTAAAGATAATGTCTTACAAGGAATGATAGCCCTAGCTGATATCATCCGTGAATCTTCTTATAAAGTTATTAAAGAATTAAATGACCGTGGCATAGAGACGGTTATGATGACTGGTGACAACACACGTGTAGCAAATTATGTAGGAGAAAAATTAGGTATTTCCAAAGTCATCGCTGAAGTACTTCCCCATGAGAAATCAAATAATGTGAAGTATTTAAAACAAAATGGAAAAAAAGTGGCGATGATTGGAGATGGAATTAATGATGCCCCCGCCTTAGCGGAAGCTGATTTGGGAATTGCTATTGGTGCAGGTACAGACGTTGCGATTGAAACAGCTGATGTCATACTAGTTAACAGTAATCCAGTAGACATTTTAAATATCATTAAATTGTCTAAGGCAAGTCGCAGGAAAATGGTTCAAAATTTAGGATGGGCTGCTGGGTATAACATTGTTGCTATTCCTTTAGCTGCAGGTGTATTGTACAATCTTGGGTTTGTCATAACCCCTGCCGTCGGAGCCGCAGTTATGTCACTCAGTACCATTATTTGTGCAATAAACGCTCAATTATTAAAAATCGATTAATAGAAACAAATAGTTTATGTTTGGCTAAGCATGTATGGTATTGCTTAGCCTTTTATTTTTCTGTAGGTAAATTTCTGTTCATAAATAGTACAAAGAATCTGCTTAATTTCTGCAAACTTGTAACGTAATCTAACAGAGAGTGTCTTTAGATAATACCACCGTTATACTATATTTCTATAAGGAGTGATACATACTTATGAGTTTGGAGGAAACAAAAAAGAAGAAGAAAAATAAAAGGAAAAACAGATTAATTTTTAGAACTTCTATATTAATTGTAATGGTTGGAGCTATTATATTTGCATTAGTGTCCAATATACAAGCGGATAAAACCATTTATCAAGTCGGAGATGAAGCACCTGACTTTGAATTAAAGCAAATTAATAAAAATAATGAATTAGAAACTATACGACTAAGTGATTTTAAAGGGCAAGGTATTATGCTGAACTTTTGGGGTACTTGGTGTAAACCGTGTGAAGAAGAAATGCCTTACATGCAAGAGCTTTATCCCGTATATAAAGAAAAAGGAATTGAAATCATTGCAGTTAGTTTGGATAATACAGAATTGGTTGTAGATCGATTTATTGATAAATATGATCTAACCTTTCCAATTCCCCATGATAAAACAGGAGAAGTCAGGGATTTATACAAAATAGGACCAATTCCAAGTTCCATATTCATTAATCCGGATGGGGAAATTCAAAGGATTGTAAATGGGGCCTTATCATTAGAAAGTTTGGAGAGTTACTTTAAAGAAATATTACCAAAACAATAGACTACGATTTTCTAATAAAGGGGGATAAAATTTTTGAATGAAATAAATATATTTCTAGCTTTTGGTGCTGGTTTCCTTTCTTTTATTTCACCGTGTGTATTACCACTATATCCGGCATTTTTATCTTATATTACCGGAATGAGCGTAAGTGAGATAAATGAAGAAAATAAAAAAATGAATAAAAAAGCTCTTTTACATACCGTTCTATTTTTACTAGGGTTCTCAAGCATTTTTATTATGATTGGTTTTACCACCTCTTATATATCGGAATTCCTATTAACCTACCAAGATGCCATTAGACAAATTGGTGCTATTTTAATCATTTTCTTTGGACTAGTAATTGTTGGAGTATTTAATTTTAAATTTCTAATGAAGGACAAAAAAATAACATTCAAAAATCGCCCCGGAGGTTATGTTGGTTCTTTTATAATAGGAATGGCATTCTCTCTTGGATGGACTCCTTGTACCGGTCCAATATTAGCTATTGTGTTATCATTAGCTGCAACCAACCCCGATGTTGGTATGATTATGATGATTAGCTATGTTTTAGGCTTCTCTATTCCGTTTCTTTTATTGGCATTCTTTATTGGTAAATTAAAGTGGATTAGAAAACATAGCCTTAAATTAGTTAAAATAGGCGGATACGTTATGATCTTTATGGGTGTAGCACTGTTCTTTGACTGGATGACTAAATTAACTTCATTTTTGGCTGGTTGGTTTGGTTTTTATGGATTTTAAATATACTTTCCATAATTTCTCTATTACATTTGCACAAATAATGCACATTTGAGTATTATAATACGTTTTATAGATTTTGTTATAATGTAGAAAATCGTTTAACATAGTAATTGATAATAGCATTTAACTAATTAGATGAAAGAGGAGTCGAATAATATGAAAAAAGGATTATTGGCAGTAATTGGATTATTACTTATTTTAATAGTTGCTGCTTGTAGCGAAAGTGAAAGTACATCAAACGAAAACGAACCACAAGATATCAAGAAAGTGGTCCAAGAATACAGCATCGGGGATACTGATGATGTGTCTGCTTCTATTACTTCTGACGAGCTTATTGTAACTGATAGTGATAATAAAGAGACTACCTACAATCTTCCCGAAGACGAGTTCTTTGTTTCCATCGCACCATTTGTTGAGACAACACACCCTTGTACTAATCATAGCTTAACTGGTTGCCAAGGAGAATTAGTAGAAAAGGAATTTGATGTTTATATTGAAGACGAAGAAGGCAATGTTGTTGTTGATGAAACCATGACTTCATTAAAAAATGGATTTATTGATTTTTGGTTACCACGTGACAAAACATATAACGTGAAGATTCAATATGATGGAAAAACAGCTGAATCTGAGATTTCTACATTTGAAGGGGACAATACTTGCATAACAACAATGCAGTTAATTTAGTCTGGTTCCTCACAAATCCTTTTAACACAAAATATAATCATTTAAAGCAAATAGGAAAATGGATATAAACTTTTATAATAATATTTCTAACAGAACCGAGTCTTATCAAAGATAAGCCACTCGGTTCTGTTTTCTTAATTTACTATTTAATGTCTAATTAAATATTGAATATTAAAATCAAGTGGATCAATATAACTTAATATCAGAAATAATATTGCAATGGTAAAAATCAATAAGAATGGATGTTTAAAAAAGGAAAAGGTTTCTTGGTTAGCTTGTTTACGAATTGATTCTTCTGCTGTATATAAAACAAGTAATAAAATCATTGTTATCATCAAAGCCATTATATTGATGATTGCATTTGGCCTTGTCATAGCTACCATGTCTCCTAGCATTGCTCCCATCATTCCCCCATTAGTCCAGATAGTATTCCGTCAATGACAGCAGGTAGACCAATAGGTATTCCTGCAAGAAACCCAACAACCACTCCAATTAATATAGAGTAAACTGTTGATTGAAACAAATCACCATGAAAAGCCACTCCTAGAATGGTTCCTATTAAAATCCCCACCGACATCCCTAATGACATAGAAATCAACATCCCGTTCATTTTTGTTAGCCATTTTCGGTGATTCGTCACATATATTATGGTTGTTACAACTTGGGTGGTACACAACAAAAGTATAAAAAGTAAAGAAATTGACATTATTACAACTCCAATCATAGTATGTATGTCCACTTTTATTGTATTCACTGTTGGATTGCAATATGATATACCCCTATAGGGTAGAAGGATTAACCTTATGAAACAGTATATAGAAGGTTTGATTTAGTTAGCCAAGCCTAGTTCCTAATTAGCAGAACAAACACCATGATCAGTTTTAGGTCATTTTTAGATCGGGTAAATATTTCAGATGAAATATTATACTTTAAGTTAGATTAGCTTCCTATTATCCTGTTAAATTTAAAATCACAACTTCTAAATGTTCTCCATAAAATCTCGATAATTTTTAGGTATGATTTATTTAAGAAAGGAGATGTAATAAATGAAAAAATTATTAATAGGTATTTTAACCGGAGCCGTACTATTAGGAAGTGCTTCATTTGTTGCGGCCGAATCAAATGGAAGTGGAATCTTAAACTTTGAGGAGATGAAACCACATATTGAAGAAATGCATCCTAATTTATCACCAGAACAGCAGGAAGAAATGTTCAACAACTGTCATGGCGAAAATGGTATGATGCAAAACAATACTGAATTCCGTGATACGATGCATGATTTATAGTTTAAAGAGGTGTTCCCGTATGGTTGGGATGATGAGTATGAAGGTTCATAGGTTACTGGGATGGATACTTAACCTTGCATCCATCGGTATTGTTGTGTATTATGCCACCAAATTAGCATTGAAAAATAATCATAAAAATTAATAGTAACTTACAATCCCTTTTAAGTGGTAAATGTCCCCTTAGTAGGACGACAACTAATTGACCATTTAGATAATAATAAAGAAGCCGCCACCCTTTGATCTGCTAAATCAAAATAAGGGTGACGGTTCGCTATGCAAAGTAAATACATTTTTGTTTATCCAGAAATAATTCATTCAGAACAACATTATCATGCTAACTAAAAATGCCAGCAGCATTCTCGGTATTTTTAAGATGTTTGATTTCTAGGATTAAAATTTGCCCCATTTGTTAAATTAGGAATGAAAATAAAGCGTTGAATGTACCATTCTCAAACATGATATAAATCCCTAGCCCTATAAATACAATAGGGACAATCCAACGTTCATATTTCTCAATTTTTTCTGATACAAAATCCAAAGAAGCTAAGCGATAGCTGACATAACATAGAACCCCAACCATAATGAAGAAGACAATACTAGCAATAAGTATTTCAACCGTGTTTAATGCCGTGAAATAAGGTATATAAATAGAAAAGTCATCTGCACTGGAAGACAGCACAATAAATATGACTGTTATATACAATTTATTAAACCGATTTGAGGAAAATAAAGATAATATATTGCTTTCATCTTCATCCTCCTCTCCCTTGATCCAAATCTTAATCCCCAGATAAAGTGGAATAAGCCCTAGAAGACCTAAAACCCATTGCTGAGGGATTAACCATGTAATACCTAGAGCGACTAAAAGACTTGCTACTATAATAATTGCTGTACCTATGTATTGTCCAATCCATATATGTTTTGCTTGACCTTTTTTTATTTGCGAAAATAAAAGGATTAATATAATAAGATAATCAATTCCTGTTGCTACATAAACTGCAACTGCTGTAAGTGCCGTTGTAATCATTTTTTCATCTCCAAGTTTTGGGGTAGGGCTTTTCAATAAGAAGAAAAGCCCTGAGATTGCAAATTTAGTTAATATTTATCTTCTTCCACTCGCATTAGTCTTAAACCATTCAATGCTACTAAAAGAGTTGCTCCCATATCTGAAAGGATGGCAATCCAAAGTGTTAGCCAACCGGGGATAACCAATAATAAGGCAATGAATTTAATTGCTAATGCGAAGGTGATGTTTTGCTTAATTATAGTAAGTGCTTTTCGGCTTAGTTTCACAGAAAATGGAAGTTTTCTTAAATCATCTCCCATTAAAGCTACATCTGCTGTTTCAAGGGCAGTATCTGTCCCTGCTCCACCCATTGCAATTCCAACTGTAGAGGCAGCTAACGCAGGGGCATCATTGACACCATCCCCAACCATCGCTACGTTGCCATATTTAGATCTCAATTGTTTAATAAATTCTAATTTATCTTGAGGCAATAGTTCTGCTTGAATATCCGTTACCCCAACATGACCTCCAATTGCATTGGCTGTACCTTTGTTGTCACCTGTAAGCATGATGGTTTTTTTGATTCCAAGTTGATGTAACTTTTGAATGATTTCCTTGCTGGATTCACGTACTTCATCGGCTACTGCAATGACAGCAAGTATTTCTTTTTCAGTTCCAACCATCATTGCGGTTTTACCTTGATTTTGTAGGTTCTTAACAATTTGCTCTTGTTTATTATTAAAGTCAACTGACAGATTCTCAAATAATTTCGGATTTCCAATGTAGTAAGTCGTACCGTTGATAGTCCCCTTAATTCCTTTTCCTGTGATAGAAGAGAAATCATCCACGATTACATGAGTGTAGGAAATGTTCTCCTCATCTGCTTTTTTCATAATAGCTGAAGCTAGAGGATGCCCGGAACGATATTCTAATGCAGTAATGATAGACAACATATCTTCTGCATTTACCTGATTGTTCAACATTTTAAAATCTGTTACAACTGGAACTCCTTTTGTAAGTGTACCCGTTTTATCAAAAGCTATTGCTTTTAAAGCACCCATTTCTTCTAGATAAATTCCGCCTTTGATAAGCACACCTTTTTTAGCTGCATTTCCAATTGCTGAAACAATAGAAATAGGAGTTGAAATAACTAATGCACAGGGACAACCAACGACCAATACTGCTAGCCCTTGATAAACCCAAGTTCCCCAGCTGCCACCAAATAATAATGGTGGTACTACAGCTACCAGCCCTGCGATAATCATAATAATAGGCGTATAATATTTTGCAAATTTATCTACAAACGCTTGAGAAGGCGCGCGTTCCCCTTGAGCTTCTTCAACAAGGTGAATGATTTTGGAAATTGTTGTATCTTCAACAAGCTTTGTTACTTTAACTTCAAGTATTCCCTCTTCGTTTAATGTACCTGCAAAAACTTCATCATCCACTGTTTTCTCAACTGGGACTGACTCGCCTGTAATAGTTGCTTGATTAACAGCCGAGTAACCATGTACTACTACACCATCCATAGCAAGCTTTTGACCGGGTTTCACAATCATAATATCGCCAACAGCAATATCATCAACATGAATCATCATTTCTTGCCCATTTCTTCTAACAAGCGCCTCTTTCGGAGCAATATCCATTAAAGATCGAATTGATTGTCTTGCTCGGTCCATAGAGAAACGTTCTAAAGCTTCACTAATTGCAAAGAGAATAACAACAATTGCACCTTCTGCCCATTCTCCAATAATAGCTGCTCCAATAATAGCCACTGTCATAAGAGTTTTCATGTCAAATTCAAAATGTAGTAAGTTTTGAAACCCGACTTTAAAGAGTGAATATCCCCCAATAACGATGGCTGCTGCAAACAAAAGGGAAGTAATAATATTATCTTCTCCATTAACAAAATGAGAAATATAACCAAAAACAATTAATAAAGAAGCATATAGTAACGTACTGTGTTTTTTATAAAATGGCTCTTTTTCTTCTTTAACCTCTTTTTTCTCTTCCCTTAATGGTTTATCTGGAGCGACTTTAAGGTTTTCAAAAGCACCAGCTTTTTCTAATTCCTCGATAGTTGTATTCCCATATACCTCAATTTTAGATGCACCAAAATTTACTTTTGCATCATGAACCCCTGATAATTTTTTTACATTCTTTTCGAATTTACCTGCACAATTAGCACATGAAAAGCCTTGTACTCGGTAGGAAGTCATTTCCACTTCAGACCGTTCAGCTTGTTCAGACATTTACCTCCACCTCTTTCTTATGTGTTAATGCAATCATCATAATTTGTTTGATATGTTCGTCGTTTAATGAGTAAAAGGAAAGCTTTCCTTCTTTTCTATAGTTGACAATCCTTTGCTTATAAAGTGTTCGTAAATGATGAGAAGCATTAGCAACTGTAACGCCTAAGATATTAGCTATATCACAAACACATAGTTCATCTTCCTGACACAAAGCATAGGTGATTTTTGCTCTATTTTCGTCGGCAATTGCTTTTAACATTTGAGAAACACCTGAAATATCTACTGTTTGTAGATCACCCTGTATTCGATTAACCTTTTCCTCGTCATAACAAAAAATTTCACAAGTATCTTTCTTATTCAATTCATCACCTCATTCAAGTATTCGCTTGATTATATAATAACTTTTTCCAGCACAACATTCAAGCATATACTTGAATGAAATAAAAAAGAAATGGGTATTTCCAATTCTAAAAAGTACTTCTTCAATTTCCCATTTAAGTCAAACAATCACATAAGGTCCCATTTCTCTTATCTAGTATTTCATTGTAATATCAGTATGAAGGAGGATTAGATATGGATATATCAAGAGTTGCAATTTATGCTCGTGTAAGCACAGAAGAACAGGCAAAAGAAGGTTTTAGTATAGCCGCGCAACTTCAAACACTTCGGCAATATGCTCAAATTTATAACTGGGAGGTGATTGATGAATATGTCGATGAAGGAATTAGTGGTAAATCCGTAAAAGGACGGCCTGAAATGAAAAGACTAATTAAAGATGTAGAGAATGAGAGATTTGATGCTGTAATAGTTTGGAAAATTTCCCGACTTTCAAGAAATATGCTAGAAACACTCATGATTCTAGATAAGTTTGAAAAATACAACGTGAAATTTATATCCTACTCAGAAAACTTTGATACCAGTAGTCCTATAGGTCGTTTAGTACTTCAAATTATGGCCTCAATCGCTGAAATGGAGCGAAATACATTAGCGGAAAACGTTAAGCTTGGGATGAAACAGAGAGCTTTGGAAGGGAGATGGAACGGCGGGGTTGTATTTGGATATGACACTGTTAAGAAGGAGCTAGTTATCAATGAAAAGGAAGCTGAAGTAGTACAGTTAATCTATCATATGTATGCAAATGGCAAAGGGCTAAGAGCGATTTCTAACCACTTAAATAAAGCTGGATATAAAACCAAGCGTAATCGTTATTTCTCCATCAATGGAGTAGCACAAATCCTAGACAATGTAATATATAACGGTAAAATCAGTTGGCTAAAATTTGAAAATTGGGATTCCAAAAGAAGAAAAGGGAAAAATCCAAATCCTATTCTTGTAGAAGGAAAACATGAACCTATTATTTCGGACGAACTATGGAGCGTTGTACGAGCAAGGAGAAAAAGTAAATCATTTAAGCAGCGTCAATCAAACGAACCATTTTTAATAAGTCAGCTTTTACGTTGTCCTGATTGTGGTCAAGGAATGGTGCCATCAATAACAACTTATACACGAAAAGATGGGACGAAACGAAAACATCGTTATTATGTCTGTAGCGATTTTCATAATAAAGGATCTGCTGCTTGTAAAGCTAATTCCATTAAAGCATATGAAGCAGAAGATACAGTTATTAAAAGGATCCAACAATTTTGTTCTAATAAGAAAAAACTTTATAAGACACTAACAGAAATAAGTTCAACTTCTGCCCATGCGATAAAACGGCTTAATATAGAACTAGAAGAGATTGAAAAACAACTAAAGGAAATAGAACAATTACAAGCAAAGTATATGGAAGCCTTTGAGAAAAACACTCTCCCAATAGATATTCTGCAAGAAAGATTACAAAAGGTTTCCGATGATAAAAGGGGGTTCGAACAAAGAAAAAATGAGGTTATAATGCAATTAGGTTCTATCGACTCAAAAGTAATTCAACCAGATTTGATTGAAAAATTACTGAAGAAATTCCTATCTGTTTACAAGAAGACATCTAGGGAAAATAAAAAACAATTACTTCAGTTGTTAATCAATAATATCTCAATCAAGCAAATAGATAAATCTAGAACCATAAAAAACATAGAACTTGAATTTGATTTTACTGAACTGAATATATCGAAAACCTTTATACTAATCCACTTGTTGTATCGAGAAACGGATAATGAACATACATTTTCAATACCCGCTTCCGATAAAGAATTACCACCTTATTTACAAAAGTTTTTGCCTCTATTTGTGGTACGGTTCCCCCTGCATAATCTTAAACCCCCGATAAATCTGCTCTAACAAAATCAGTCGCATAAGCTGGTGGGGGAAGGTCATTTTTGAAAATGAAAGAGCATAGTCACTTCGCTTTCGAACATCGTCACTCAGACCTAGGGAGCCACCGATGACAAAAGTAATTTTGCTTTTTCCATAAGTTGCTAGGTCTTCAAGCTTTTCGGCTAATTGTTCAGATGTAAGCATTTTACCTTGTAAATCAAGTGTGATGACATAAGTATCGGGTGTGACCTTAGCTAAGATGCGATCGCCTTCCTTTTGTTTTACTTCCTGTTCTTCACTGGCACTTAATGATTCAGGTGCTTTTTCATCGGGTACTTCAATGATTTTTACTTTTGCGTAAGCGCTTAGTCGCTTCAAATATTCGGCTATGCCTTGTTTTAAATATTTTTCTTTTAATTTTCCAACAGAAACAATTGTGATATTCATATATGTTCGTCCTTTTTAATTGTCGTATTTTCATCTAGTGTAACAAACATATCATATTTCTCTAAATAATATATGCCGCTACTATAGATACCTGTCTATAAATAAAGGACGATACTTTTTAACAATAAATGTATCGTCCTTTTTCTTGTCATCTCGTTAGCCTAAATCACTAAAAATGAGATGTCTTCTAGAAAAAATAAGCTCAAAATCTCTTATCATTTATTAAATTTATGTTTCGCTAATACGGTTGCAATATCATCTTGAATATCTGTTAAGGAACTGCCGATTTGGTTATTAATTAAAATTGAAAAGATAAGTTTCTCACCATCGGCTGATGTGACATATCCGGATAATGTATTAACTCCTGTTAATGAGCCTGTCTTTGCTTTGACATTACCTTTTGTCGGCTCTTCTGTCATACGGAATCGTAATGTTCCACCGACTAAGCGTTCCGATTCTCCGGCAACAGGTTGAGCATTTTCAAAAATATCAAACCACGGTTCTGATTGAACAGTGTAGAGAAGTTGAGTAAGCGCATCGGTAGTGACAAGGTTTTTATGTGACATACCGCTCCCATCACGTAGTAAAACATGTTGTTTATTCATCCCGTAAGATTCAATCGTATCTTCCATAACTTCAAGACCTTTATCCCAACTTCCCTCATCATAAACGATGCGCCCCATTTCTTTGACAAGGGTTTCTCCATGGCCATTGTTACTTAATTTCATGAAAGGAATCATCAACTCTTCTAAAGTTATTGATTTTTTGGATGTTAATGTTGTTAATTTTTTAGGAGCAATGCCTTTTTTCTGTTTATGTTTTCCAATGAATGTAATATCTTGTTCAGTTAATGATTTATGAAAAACGTCTAATGTATATAATGCTGGGTCCCAAACGGTACGCCAGACACGTGTTTCATTCGCCCCGACTGGAATGGTTCCATTAATAATCATACGATTTGTGCCATGTTCACGTTCGACTGTTATTTTACGATCAGCATCTTTCGCCACTGTTTTAGCGCGATTAACAATTTCTATCACATCTGTCTCTGGCGTTAACTTGACTGTCGGGGGATCGTTTATTTCTTTACCAGGGAATACTTCGACAATCACTGTGCTTGCATCATAATCATCATTCGGTGAAAGTGTTAAAGCTGATATTGGAGCACCTGGATAATTTTCCTCATCTGACCAATTGAGATCTTGTGAATAACGGACATCGTCATACCAGCTTTCGTCTGCAATTAAATCTCCCTTAATTTTTTGAATACCTTTTGCTTTTAAGTCTTTAGCAAATTGATCAAGATCTTCCTTTAATAAAGTTGGATCACCTTGACCAATCATATAAAGATTACCTTGTAGAACTTGTCCTTTAATGTTCCCATCTGTTGCAATTGTCGTATTAAATCGATAATCTGGTCCTAACACATTGAGTGCAGTCACTCCTGTTATTAATTTCATATTTGAAGCTGGGTGTAAATGTAGTTGTCCATTCTGTGTATAGATGAGTTCGCCATCTTGGGCGCGCCGGACACTTACACCGATACTGACCCCGTCCAATCGTGGATCACTTAAAATTTGGTCGATCTTTTTCTTTAATGATTCGTCTGTCATTTGCTTTGCTTGTGATATTTGGCGTGATGATGTTTTAGAAGCGATGGCTTCTGATGATTTTGCCGCGGTTGCTTGTGAAGGGTTTGTCTCATGGTGTGGAAATAACGTAAGCCCAAAACATAATAAAATAACAATAAAATAGCGCCACTTTCTTACAATTGGCATCTTCATTACAAAACCCCTTTCTGATATATTTAAATTATCTCACTATTACTTTATTTAAATATACCATTATTTATTAGAAAAAGCATGTTTATATGATAAATATGTTAAAATAAATAAAATTAAATGATCGCTTTAAAGGGGGAGACTTTGCTTGTTTGTTTATGAAGTTGATGAAGAGATTATATTAAAGATGATGAATACAATGAATGCCGAAAGATTATTTGAAATTACGGATCGCTCACGGGATTATTTAAAAGAATGGTTGCCTTGGTTAGATCATACAACAAAAGTTGAACATTCGAAGCATTTTATTGAGCAAGCTTTTCAAAGTCATGCAGACCGACGTGCATTAATATCAGGTATTTTTTATCACAATGAGTTGGTCGGTGTGATTTCTTATAATTATTTTGATTGGACAAATCGAATCGGCTATATCGGATATTGGCTGGATCAACATTATCAAGGAAAAGGAATTATAACACGTTCTGTTCACGCGTTAATAGACTATGGTTTTGACGTGCTTAAATTAAACCGCATTGATATTCGAGCAGCAGTTGAAAATAAAGCGAGTCGGGCTGTTCCAGAACGACTCGGATTTAAACGAGAAGGCGTTCTTCGCCAATCGGAGTGGCTTTATGACCATTATGTTGACCATGTCGTTTATAGCATGCTTGCTCACGAATGGCAAGATAAGTAAATACATCTCTAAAGATTTTTTAGTGATTTATAAACATCTATGCTGTATGCTCTTCAAATCATTATGTATTACCCGGGAAATATCGACATCATTTTTGTAAAGATAAGAAGTCACTCAACCTTTTATGATTGTTGGGTGACTTCTACACCTTAGTATCGTTGTGTAACAAAAAACAAGTAAAGGTAAGGTATTAGCCTTCCCTCCACTTGTTTATTTTCAAGGAATGACTCAATCATCCCTAATTCATTTGGACATGATGAAGTTGAGCAAATAAACCATTACGCTTTACGAGTTCATCATGTTTACCTTCTTCCTCTATCCCGTTCTCTGTAATAACCATAATACGATCTGCATTTCGAATGGTTGCTAAACGATGTGCAATGACAATCGTTGTTCGATCCTTTGATAGATCTTCCAATGCTTCTTGAATAATGCGTTCTGTTTCTGTATCAAGAGCTGATGTTGCTTCATCAAGAATTAATATCGGTGGATTTTTTAAAAACATCCGTGCGATGGCGATGCGTTGTTTTTGACCACCAGATAATTTTAAGCCTCTTTCACCTACTTCTGTTTCATAGCCGTGTGGGAGTTTTTGAATAAATTCATCTAGATGAGCACGTCGAGCTGCTTCTTCAATTTCGCGATCTGATGCATGTAAATTCCCATAAGCAATGTTTTCGCGAATCGTCCCTGTAAATAAAAACACATCTTGTTGAACGATGCCGATTTGTTTTCTTAAGGAATGTTTCGTCATATCTCGAATATCAATACCATCAATTGTAATTTGTCCACTATCCACATCATAGAAACGTGGAATCAATGATGCAATCGTTGTTTTACCTGCACCAGATGGACCGACTAAGGCAACTGTCTCACCTGCTGTTATATTAAAACTCATCGCTTTTAAAATCGGTCCTTGTTCTTTCTCATAACCAAATGTCACCTTATGAAAGGAAATATATCCTTGGAGTGCTTTAACATCTTTAGCGTCTTTCCGATCGACAACATCTGGATCTTCGTCAAGTAGTTCACAAAATCTTTTAAATCCGGCCATTCCTTTTGGATACAATTCAAGGAGAGCGGTAATCTTTTGAATCGGTTTAAATAGAACATTTGTAAACAAGACAAAGCTAACAAGTTCACCATACGTCATCTTCTGTTGGAATGTAAGCCAAGCTCCAACAACTAAGACAATGAGTATCATTAAATGCATCATTAAATAGATACTAGAATTTACTCTTGCCATAACACGATATGCACCTAACTTCGCTTTACGGAAATTTCTATTTTCTCTTGTAAAGCGGCTCATTTCATACGCTTCATTTGTAAAAGATTGAACGACACGTGCTCCTGAAACAGCATCCTCTACTTTTCCGTTTATTTCAGCAATTTCTTCATACATCTTCTTCCATGCCCGGCTCATCTTCATATTACTATAAGCCATCAGGAAAATAAGAATCGGTACAATAAATAATAAGATAACTGATAAATGAATATTAATATTAAACATTAAAATAAAAGCACCGATAAACGTCATCGTAGCAATAAAGAAATCTTCTGGTCCATGATGTGCCAGTTCACCAATTTCAAATAAGTCATTCGTAATTCGACTCATTATATTTCCTGTCTTCGTATTATCAAAAAACTTAAAGCTTTGTTTTTGAACATGGGCAAACAGTTCCTGCCTTAGATCTGTTTCAATATTAAGGCCTAATTTATGTCCCCAATATGTCACAACATATTGCAATGCAGAACTTAATAAGTAAACTAATAAAAGCAAAATACCGACAGCAATGATCATATTCCAATTGCCACCTGGAATAAGGTCATCAATAAACGTCTGTACGGCAACTGGAAACACAAGCTCTAACAATGCAACAATTACAGCACTTGTAAAATCAATGAGAAACAACCGACGATGTGGTTTATAGTATGAAAAAAATCGTTTCATCATGATGCATTCACTTCCTTCCAAATTAAACACACAATATATCCACAAAGTTATCCACATATGCACAAATGTTCCCACTTATATTGTGTGAGAAAAAATGTTCGCTACTAAACCTAGGGATAACGACTATTTATCAACAGTTTGTGGATAACTTTAGTGGAGTTGTGGATGAATCTGTGAAAAACTTATATCTTTTAAACAAGCTATCTCTTCAAATGAGATAGCTTGTTTCATTCTTGTTTACTTAAAATAAGCTTCGTTTCTTGCTTTTTTCCATCTCGGTAATATGTGATAACGACTTCGTCACCGACATTTTTTTCTTGGTATAATATTTTACGAAGTTGAATGATATCACTCACTTCTTCCCCATCTAAGGCGGTAATGACATCTAGACGATTTAATCCAGCACGATCAGCTGGTGAGAAGCGTTCTATACGCCATATATAAACACCGCCTTCTACTTCTTTAGGCAACTTTAATGTATCAACCCATTCCCTTCGTGGTACGTCGTCTAAAGAATAAATCTCAACACCGAGATATGGACGTGTTACGGTTCCTTTCGATTCTAACTCTTCCATAATCGGTACTGCGATATCAATCGGAATTGAAAAGCCAATCCCTTCCACAGCCGCTTCATTAATCTTCATCGAATTGATCCCTATTAATTGACCAGCCATATTAATCAGTGCACCACCGCTATTGCCAGGATTAATCGCGGCATCTGTTTGGATAACTTCAGCTTGCCAATCAGGGCGTCCATCTTGATTAAAATCTTGTGGAATCGTTCGTTGTTTACCACTAATTATTCCTTGCGTGACCGAACCTGCAAACATATGACCTAATGGGTTACCTACAGCAATGACAGGCTCCCCAACTTTAACTGATTCAGATGAGCCAATCTCAATAATATGAGTAATATACTTACGATCAACTCGTAATACAGCTAAATCAGAAAACAAATCACTTCCTAATAACTCTGCTCTAATGCTTGTATCATCATGCAAAATAATTTCAATTTCATCGGCTCCTTCAATGACATGATGATTAGTGACAATATAGCCGTATGTATCATCTTTTTTATAAATGACACCTGAACCTGTTCCTGCTTCACTTGTTTCTGATTGTGGATTCCAAAGGTTTCTTTGCATTTGTAAATTCGTTACACCTACAACAGTCGGTCCAACTTTTTCAACAATATCAGTGATTTGTGTTGTGACATCAAGCTTTACATTAGTCACAGGCGCATTCTGATCTGTCCTTCTGTCTATTGAAGAATCATTTACTGGCTTAAAAACAGTTGGCTTAACGATAGCAACTAATAAAATGCCAATCATTATTCCTAGTAATAATGGGGTGAGCCAGTTTCTTTTTCGTCTTCTTGGGTAAGCGTGGTCGTCATAGTAGCCCAAGTTGGTCACTCCTCTTTCTTATAAGAAATAAAATGATATATTCTATTATCGACAAAGCGGCTTTCATTCATACTTAGCCAACTCTATATAATGGTGTCGCTTGTTTTGGATCTGTGTCGTGGATCTCGATATCAATGCCACGTTCCTTTAATATTTGATCAACGGTCATTCGTGCTAAGTCTTTCATATTGTTTTCTTCACTTAAATGTGCTAAATAAATACGTTTTGTTCGGTTTGAAATAATATCTACTAAAGCTAATGCACTATCTTCATTAGAGATATGTCCAGAATCACCTAATATACGCTGTTTGACACTCCACGGATAACGACACATTCGTAACAATTCAACATCATGGTTAGCCTCGAATACATAGGCATCAGCATCCTCTATCGTTTTCTTAATACGTTCGGAAACATAACCTAAATCAGTGACTAAAGCCACTTTATTATTTCCTTGATGAAAGGTATAAAACATTGGTTCTATAGCATCATGGGATACACGAAATGACTCAACATCAATGTCCCCAAACGTCTTAACAGAGTAACTATCGAATATAAACTTTTGATCGACGGTTAATTTTCCAATTGAATTTTCCATCCTCTTCCACGTTTTTTCATTTGCATAGATTGGTAATTGATATTTTCTAGCGATTACTCCGAGACCTTTAATATGGTCACTATGTTCGTGAGTGACTAGAATGCCCGATATTTGGCTTGGATCAACATCAATTTCTGCAAATAATCGATCCATTTCTTTACCACTTAATCCTGCATCAACCAATAATTTTGTACGATCAGATTCTATATAAAACGCATTTCCTGTACTTCCAGAAGCTAATACACTAAAACGTAAACTCACTTTGTTTCACTCCGCTTTTTTAAATCTCTCATTTTACTCTCTAACATGTCTATAACAGTTGTTTTCCAAGTAACGTTCTTATTTGGTAAATTCATGCGATTTAATAAGTTTGATAATTGTTCTGCGAGAAAGTCTTCGTCACCACTCGGAAATACAACGCCCTCTGTTGCATTCACATAAAAACTTTTTTCCTTATTCACTGTAATTTTCCAAGTTGGTACGAAAACTTGTACGCCGTCTGATAATGGGACAGCTGTTTGATAACCGACCGTTAATTTATTAACCGTATCACCAGATGCAATCAATTGATTATTATAAAGTCTTCCCACCGCTTCTACCGGATGAATGAGTGGTTTTTTCTCACTATTTATTTCTGCTTTATCTAAGCGTGTTTGTGTATATAAAACAATTTTATTTTTATCATTTAAATAGAACACGATAATACCGCTTGGATTAAAATATACAGGACGACCATTTTTTATCGGGAAGAAATAGATGACATTTTTCTCTTTATTCCATTCGCCAAATCGATATTCATCCCCATATAAAATATAGGGGTGAATAATTTCTTGTAACTGTTCTTCCGTCACTTTATCTGGAAGATCAATAGGTTCCTTAAACTGTGATATGATGAGGTGATTTTCATTCATGACGACTGCTTCTTGATTAGGTAATTTGGCTAATCGGTTTCGATCTTCTTTAGTAAAAGCTTTTTGTCTTATTTTTATAAATGACTCTTCGACACGTTGTTCAGGTATGTTTTCAATTGTAATGTCGTCATCCTTTAGTTGCTGTTCTAACGTAATTTCTTCTCTTTCTAATAAACCGATATTGGCCGCTTGTTGCTTCTCAATAAATTGAAAGATTAAATAAATATCCAAGATCAAAAAGCAGAGGATAAATAATGTTTTTATTTGACTCCATTGCATCCTCAGCTCACCTCTTTATAAATAAGATCTTCATCAGACTGTATCTCAACCCAAGTATTGTTATACTTCATAAACCAAGCTGGTTCCAATGTAAAAATATAAGATGACCTATCTTGAAACTTTAAATGATAACCGATACGAATGTCCTGGATATCCTTCAAATTATACTGAGATTGATTAATGAGTTGAATAATCTTTTCTCCTGAAGGAAGTTCTGTCATTTCTTCAACGATTAAATCACTTATTTGAAATAGAGGCCGTTCATATTTAAATAAATCTTGTTTCCGTCTCTCCACTTCTATTGTAGTACGATTACTACCAAGAATAGGTTCACCGTTTTGATACATTAAAAAAGTAATCTTTTGATCAGCTGTATCAATTGACTCTAGATGGAATTCTCCTGTCCAACCTTTATGTTCATTAATATCAATAACTGTTCGTTCAATTAACTCTATCGAGTTAAGCGAATCTTTAACTTGTGTTTGGCTCGGATTTGTAAATTCCATATTGAGTCTTTGCGAATCAATTTGTAATTGTTGACGACCATCTGTATAATTTGCAATGTTTTCCTTCGTTAAGTTACGCGTTACAAGTGACGGATCGCTAAATAAAGCATTAATTAATTTATTCGGTGCTCGATTAAGGGCTTCAACATCTACACTGAATGATTTCTTTGCCTTTTTCACAGATCCGCTCGGTATATATATATACCAATCTGATTTTGCTTGAAATGGAATATATTCTTCAAGTGTCTTCTTATTTTCCATATAATTTAGAAGGAGTTCATATTTTTCCGCTTGTTGTATGGTTGCTGTCGCTTGTTGTTTCCCATCTATAGACATAAAATGTAATTTCAACATTGTTTGTTTTTTATCAAATGTCATAAATATGCGATTAAATGACCAACTTGGAAGATTTTTCAACCCCTTATCAAAAGTAAATAAACGAGGGACAATTGTCATTGGAAGAGGTGTTGGATAGCGAATTTCAATTTGGCGTTTATGTTTTGGCGGACCAGTTGAATCACCAGTTGAAAAATCATAAATCGTCCAACGCCCTATTTCCCGGTAAATATTTTTTAAATCATTCGCTTCTTGAAAACCGAAAAACTTACCCTGATCATGGAAAATGATTGTACTCGGAATGATAACATCTTCCAATGACAATGTATCACCAGCTAAGAAGAAGTCATCTTCTGGAACATACATCCGTTCCTCTTCAGCATAATGAACATCAAAACCAGGTTTATACGTCCAAATATTATAAGTCAGAATTAAACTTAATCCGACCAATATAAATAAAGCATATGATTTAATAACCTCAATTTTCATACGTATCCCTCCGCACTCGGCCCATTAAAGGCATTAAAGGGAGCGTAAAGTAAATCGTCGTTCCATTACCTTCACTACTTCTTGCCCAAATCCGTCCCTTATGTGCTTCAATCAACTCTTTCGAAATCGCTAATCCTAGACCACTTCCACCCAATTTACGACTTCGAGCTTGATCAGCTCGATAAAACCGTTCAAAAATCTTATCTATTTTTTCATAAGGAATCCCTACTCCTTGGTCAGAAATGCTGATGAGTAATTCTTGACGCTGTTGAACAACCTTTAATGTAACAACACCACCTTCTGGAGAGTATTTGATAGCATTTGAGATAAGATTATCTAAAACTTGCATCATTTTATCGCGATCAATCCAGACAAAGTATTTTCCGTTAGGGATTTTACGAACAAGGGTTATATGTTCAGGAATATTCATTTCAAAACGGTCAATGACATAATGGAAATAATTTGTAAAATTTGTCCGTTCCTTATCTAAATGGAAATCTTTATGATCCATTTTAGATAATTGTAACAAGTCATTTACCATCCGAATCATGCGCTCTGTCTCATTTTGAGTCACTTGTAAAAAGCGCGGCGCTACCTTTTCATCTTTCCAAGCTCCATCTGTTAGTGCTTCTAAGTAGCTGCGCATGGTCGTTAATGGCGTCCGTAATTCATGTGAAACGTTAGAAACAAATTCCCGACGTTCACGTTCCAAATTCTCTTCCTCTGTCACATCACTAAGCACTGTAATATATCCAGTGATTTGTTCTTGGTCATCTAATATCGTTGAGAAGGTCGCACGAATTAAAAAATCCATGTGCTCGTCACCAAAATCAATAATCATTGAATCACTTTCTGTTAATGATGTCATATCAAAATTCGTTTCATCGAGTTGTATCATACTTAATAATGATTGACCTTGACATTCTTCTGGACTTTTACCAATTAGAATACCAGCTGCTTTATTCATGAGCGTAATCGTACCGTGTTCATCAGTAGCAATCACACCGTCTGTCATATTCGATAAGACAAGACTCATTTTTCGACGCTCTTTTTCAATCATGGCGTATGAATAACGTAACTGATCAGTCATATCATTAAATGACATAGCTAGTTGCCCAATTTCATCTGTACCGTATACATTAACCTTTTGTGTGAAATCACCTTTAGCAATTGTCTGTGCTTGGCGACGCATTTCTTTAATTGGCTTTGTAATCGTTCGAGCAACGAGAATGCCTAATAACGCTGATACGATAATCGCTATGATTGAACCTTTAAAGAAAATATCGTTCACTTTCTGTAACTGGTTATAAACACCTTCCATCGATGCTTCTAAATAAATCACACCGGCAACTTGTCCATCTTTCCCTTGAATCGGGACGGCCTTAACAAAAACACGGCTTTCTGTTTTCGGATCAAATAATGTTCGATCTGGTGTTGAGCCATAGAGCGCTTTTTGGATTAATTCACGGGTTGACTTTTTTCCGATAATGTCATTACTATTGACAGTATTATTTGTACCAAGAACACGACTCTGGCTATTAACAACTTCTAATGTCGTCATATCTTTTGAATCAATGTCTGAGATGATTGTTTGTACTTCTTGTTGTAACGTGAACTCTTCTTCTCCTTTTGAACGATCCTTTTCAAAAGCTTTTTCTAGATTATATGTCAATAACTCAATCCGGTCATTGACACTCGATTTAAAGTTGGTTAATAGCTCTTTTTCCAACTGACTTGCAAAATAAGCACCGATCACTTGTACAGCCACGAGTAAAAGTAAAATGTAAATAATTGTAAATTTTAATTGGATGGAACGAAAACCAATCCTTTTCATGTAAACCGGCTCCTACTCAGGGTTCCTCATATAATAGCCTACCCCACGTCTTGTAATAATCCATGTCGGCTCACTAGGATCTTCTTCAATTTTTTCGCGAAGTCGACGTACCGTTACATCTACTGTCCGAACATCACCAAAATAATCATAACCCCATACCGTCTCCAAAAGGTGTTCACGTGTCATAACTTGTCCAACATGGCGGGCTAAATAATGTAATAATTCAAATTCACGATGTGTTAACTCGATTTCTTCTCCATCACGTGTCACTGTATAAGCATCTAAATGAATCATTAAGTTGCCAATTTCAATATCATTATTTTCCTCTTCTGTATTTGGAACATGTGCTTGTCGGCGTAAGTTGGCTTTAACACGAGCAATTAGTTCTCGATTACTAAACGGTTTGGTTACATAATCGTCTGCTCCTAGCTCTAGCCCTAATACTTTATCAATCTCCGCATCTTTAGCTGTTAACATAATAATTGGCATTGATTGTGTTTTTCTTATCTCACGGCATACTTCATTTCCATCTTTATTAGGTAACATAATATCAAGTAAAATGAGATCTGGTTTTTCATCTTTTGCCATTTGTATCGCTTCGTCCCCATCATAAGCACAAACGACATCATAACCTTCCTTTTCTAAGTTAAATTTCAATATATCTGCAATCGGTTGTTCGTCATCAACGACCAATATTTTTTGTGCCATAATTCCTTTCATTCCTTTCCCTAAACTTTTAGGTTTAATTATTTGAAAATTTTTTTTATTTAAACTTTTTAATCGTCCTTCTGTCTATTTTAACGCATTTTCAATAAAAAGTCTTATATGATTCATTACTATCATTATAACGAAAACTCCTTCCTATATGAAGTCTCGTTTCGTCTATGTTTTTTTGAAAATGGGAAAAAGGGCAATGCCGTGTTTAATGACACGATATTGCCCTTTATTTTAAACCTATAATTAATAAACGTCCCTTACGACAATCGTCTGTTTACGATCTGGACCGACTGAGAAGATTGATAACGGAATCTCTGTCAGTTCAGAAACACGTTTTAAATAATGTTGTGCATTTTCTGGTAGTTCTTCAAAACTTGTCACATTAGTGATGTCTTCTGTCCAACCAGGCATTTCTTCATAAACAGGTTCACATTCTGCTAACATAGACAAATTGGCAGGGAATTCTTTAATTATTTCCCCTTTATAGCGATACGCTACACAAATCTTCAATGTATCAATACCTGTTAAAACATCTAAAAGTGTCACAGATAAATCAGTAATACCACTAACGCGTCGTGTATGACGAACAGCAACACTATCAAACCAACCGACACGGCGTGGTCGACCAGTTGTTGTGCCATATTCACGCCCGACTTCTCGAATACGGTCGCCTATGTCATCATGAAGTTCTGTTATAAAAGGTCCATCACCGACACGGGTCGTATAAGCTTTCGTTACACCGACAACTCGTTCAATTTTGGTCGGTCCAACACCCGCACCAACAGTGACACCACCAGCACTTGGATTTGAAGACGTCACAAATGGATATGTCCCTTGATCGATATCAAGCATAACGCCTTGAGCACCTTCAAATAACACACGACGCCCTTCATCTAAGGCATTATTTAAAAGAAGCGATGTATCTGTTACATATTGTTTTATCTTTTGTCCGTAAGCATAATATTCATCAAAAATGTCATCAACAGAAACAGGCTCTGCATCATACAATTTCGTAAATAAACGGTTCTTTTCTTTGACATTTTGTTCAAGTTTTTTTCGGAAAGTATTAGCGTCTAATAAATCAGCTATCCGTATGCCTATGCGTGCCGCTTTATCAGTATATGCTGGACCAATTCCTTTTCTTGTTGTTCCAATTTTATTCGTACCTTTTTCTTCTTCTTGTAAAACGTCTAATTTAATATGATATGGTAAAATAACATGTGCACGATTGCTAATATAAAGATTATCCGTTGAAATGCCGTGGTCATGTATATAAGCTAATTCATCAAGAAATGCTTTTGGATCGATAACCATTCCATTACCTAGTACACATGTTTTTTCTTTATTAAAGATACCAGATGGGATCAAATGAAGCTTATATGTTACTCCATCGAACTTAATCGTATGTCCTGCATTATTACCACCTTGGTAACGAGCAACAACTTCTGCCTTTTCTGCTAAAAAGTCAGTGATTTTACCTTTTCCTTCATCGCCCCATTGCGTCCCGACTACAACTACTGAGGACATGGCGCACCTCCGTTAAGTTTGACTTTAAAAACGTTATTCATTATCACAAAGGCTAGTTTACCAATTATAGAGCATCAAGTCAATTAATAAGCGAACGTTTTATGCAATAATTCAATTATCGTTCGGAATTTAAAACAGCCCATTATGCTTGGGCTGTAGCTGGTGGAATTTGACTTTCATCATAACGATGATCTAAATCAACAAATTTATTATATTCTTTCACAAAAGCCAGTTCGACCGTGCCAACTGGACCGTTACGTTGCTTTGCAATAATGATTTCAATGATATTTTGTTTTTCTGATTCCTGATCATAATAATCATCACGATATAGGAAACCAACAATATCCGCATCTTGCTCAATACTTCCTGATTCACGTAAATCAGACATCATTGGACGTTTGTCTTGACGTTGTTCGACACCACGAGATAGTTGAGACAGAGCAATAACAGGAACTTCTAATTCTCTTGCTAAACCTTTTAATGAACGAGAAATTTCTGAGACTTCCTGCTGACGATTCTCTCTTGAATTCGGACTGCCTTGAATTAATTGTAAATAGTCAATAACAATCATACCAAGTCCGTGTTCCTGCTTAAGGCGACGGCATTTCGAACGAATCTCACTCACACGAATGCCTGATGAGTCATCGATAAAAATACCTGCATTTGATAATGATCCCATCGCCATTGTTAAGCGACCCCAATCTTCTGCTTCAAGCTGTCCATTACGTAGTCTTTGTGAGTCAATGTTTCCTTCTGCACATAGCATACGTTGAACGAGTTGATCAGCTCCCATCTCTAGACTAAAGATCGCTACGTTTTCATCGGTATTTACTGCTACATTTTGTGCAATATTTAAAGCAAAAGCAGTTTTACCGACTGATGGACGTGCTGCGATAATAATTAAATCATTGCGCTGAAAGCCGGATGTAATCCGATCAAGATCTCTATAGCCAGTTGGAATCCCTGTGACATCACTCTCACGATTATGCAGCTGTTCGATATTATCATATACTTCAATTAAAACATCTTTAATCGCTTTAAAGGAACCTGTATTTTGACGATTAGCAACTTCTAAGATTTCTCTTTCAGCTTGATTAAGCACCTCATCGACATCATCTTCATGTGTATACGATGTCGTAACGATATCCGTCGCTGCTCGGATCAGACGTCTAAGCAATGCTTTTTCTTCAACAATTTTACAATAATAACTAATATTAGCTGCTGTAGGTACACTACTTGCTATTTCTGTTAAATAAGAAACACCGCCTGCTTCATCCAAAATCTTACGGTCCTGTAATGCCGCTGTAACGGTTAATATATCAATCGGCTCACCACGGTCTGATAAGTTTAACATCACTTCAAAAATCCGCTGGTGACCCGCTCGATAAAAATCTTCTGGTTGGAGAATCTGTGAGGCTGTTGAAAAGGCTTCTGGTTCTAAAAAAATTGCCCCAATAACAGATTGCTCCGCTTCTATATTATGTGGTGGAATCCGATCGTTCATCATTTCACTCAACAGCCATACCTCCCTCTCCACAAGCAACTTTCACAAGATACGTTACTGTTCAACAACATGAACTTTTACAGTTCCTTGAACATCTGGGTGTAACTTAATTGGAACATTAACAACTCCGAGTGATTTAATGGGATCACTTAATTCGATTTTTCGACGATCTATTTTAAATCCATGTTCTTTCTTTAAAGCGTCAGCAATTTGTTTATTCGTAATCGATCCGAATAAACGACCACCTTCGCCTGACTTCGCTTTTAATTCAACCGTAATCTTTTCTAATGCTTTTTTAAGCTCTATCGCTTCCGCTTTTTCCTGTTTTGCTTGTTCATCTAACTTGCGCTTCTTAGCTTCTAATTGTTTTAAATTCCCTGGTGTCGCCTCTACTGCTAAGTTATTTTTAAATAAATAGTTACGCGCATAACCTGCAGATACCTTTTTTACATCACCTTTTTTTCCTTGACCTTTTACGTCTTTTAATAAAATGACTTTCATGATTCATTTCTCCCCTCTATATATTCATCAATAATTATTTTTAACTGTTTTTCAACTTCATCAACCGTTGTATGTTCTATCTGGGTAGCAGCATTCGTTAAATGACCACCACCACCTAATTTCTCCATGATTACTTGAACATTTATTTTACCAAGAGAACGGGCACTGACACCAATTTTTCCATCTTCACGTTCGGATATAACGAATGAAGCTGAAATATCACTCATCGTTAATAATGTATCAGCCGTTTGTGCAATTAATACAGATCCAAACGTCTGCCCTGGTACTGCTTTTGCAATAGCAATCGTTTCTCGATAAATCTCGGCAGTTTCAATTAAGCGGCTACGGTGAATGTACGATTCAAAGTCTTCCTTAAGAAACTTCTGTACCAATACTGTGTCGGCACCTTTAGAACGTAAATATGATGCTGCTGCAAACGTTCGCGAACCAGTCCTTAGCGTAAAGCTTTTCGTATCAACAACGATTCCTGCTAATAAAGCTGAAGCTTCAAGAATTGATAATTTTTTATCTTTCGGTTGATATTCAAACAACTCCGTCACTAATTCTGATGTTGATGATGCATATGGCTCCATATACACAAGTGTTGGGTTATCAATAAAATCTTCTGCACGTCGGTGATGATCAATGACAACTTTGTAATCTGTTTTGGATAATAGTGATTCGTCAGCTACCATTGACGGACGATGTGTATCTACGACAACGATTAAACTGTTCTGGGTGATTTTTTCATGGGCATCTTTTGGAGTGACGAAATATGACCATAAATCTTCATCTTCCTTAATGGCATCAAGTAGACGATACACTCCTGTATGCACATCTTCTGGATCAATAACAATATATCCCTTTCTTCCATTTGCACGCGCTATATGTAGTATCCCTATAGCAGAACCAATTGCGTCCATATCAGGGACTTGATGTCCCATTATAAAAACATAATCACTCGCTTTTACTAAACCTGTTAAAGCATGTGAAATCACACGAGCACGTACCATCGTACTCTTCTCTATCGGATTCGTCTTACCGCCGTAGAAACGTGCTTTACCTGTTTCATCTTTGATAGCGACTTGGTCCCCGCCTCTTCCAAGTGCTAAATTTAAACTCGAATGCGCCATTACACCAAGTTCAGGAAGTGATGGATGACCATAACCGATTCCGATACTGATTGTCAGTGGGACGTTTTGCATCGTGTCTATTTCTCGAACTTCATCTAAAATAGCAAACTTCGACTCTTCAAGCTCTGCTAATATTGCGTTTGTCCCGACAGCTAAAAATTGTTCTTGTGATGTACGCTTTAAATATAAACCGAACTGACGCGACCATTCATTTAAAACAGAAGTTACTTTTGAGTTCAGTTGACTTTTTAATGTATCGTCCATATTCCGTGTCAATTCATCGTAGTTATCTAAATAAATAATTGCTAAAACGGTATGTTCATTATTATATAATGTTTCAATCTTAAGTTGGTCCGTACGATCAATGACATATAATAGACGTTCTTCTTTACGGATGATCGCTTGAAAACCATGATCCTCATACTTAAATGTAACATCATCTTGATTTTCATTAATAGCTGGAATGAGCTTATCAGATATATCTTCAAGTGATTTCCCTATCATATCTGTTTCAAAATATTGATGCATATGTGGGTTCATCCATTCCACATCATAATCATCATTAAAAATAATCATTCCGATAGGCATATCTAATAAGACCTCTTCACCAACATCTTCGACATGATGTGACAAAGATGCAATATGTTGCTTTATTTCATTTTCATTTTTCTTCTCTTGTTTAATCGCAAGATATATAGCGACACTTAATAATAATGTCATAACTAATCCTAAGATAATAGATACATACCATATGATCCCAAGCATAATAAATGCGACCAAACTTAAACACAAGAGATGTAATCTTGATTTTATTTGATTGTTAAACATAGTAAATTCAACTCCTACAAAGAAAAACGCTTAGCGCGTCTTTCATGAGTAAGGACCAGAGTGAATGCCCTGGAATGTCATTATATTTTTACATCTATTCGCTCACGTAAGCGAAAGCCTAAATCAATTATACCTAAAATCCTTACTAAAGGAATAAGAAACGGTGATAGAAGAACGATGAATATCGTAACAATAATTGGTAATGTCTTCGATATCTTTTTCTTATAAGCGAAGAAAAAGATAAATGAAACACCTTGGATTGTCATAAAAAAGCCAAGCAGGTTCATAACATTTTGCGTACTAATCGCCACATAACCTTCTGGATCTAAATTCATAAAACTAATGAGCATTGCGATGAAATATAACCAAATAATTGTAACTGGAAATGATAATTGGCGAAATGGTGGGAAACGAAACGTCTTTTTTTCCAAGAGATTTATCACTTTATAACCAATCCATTGACTTAAAAACGCCATAAACAAAGCACCAATAACTAACAGCATTGGAAACAAGTTCATGATCAACGGTAATTGCTTTTCAAATAATTTCATCTGTTCGTCAACATCGGTCCCCATGCTAAATTGCTTAAAGAAATGTTTCGTCTGATCAAATGATTGTTGAATCATCTGTTCATAAACTTGCATTAAATTAATGTCCATCACGAATTGTGTAAAAACATACGTAAATAAAAATCCGAAAATAAAACCGACCGTTCCTCTTGCCCATGTTTCATATGGTGTTAATTGTTGATGCATCGCAATCCCTATCATCATACCACCAAGTCCTGGAATAATGGCCAATGGTAAAGAAATAAATGTCGCAAAAAGGATCGTTAATAAACTAATAACGACTAATAATAGGAGGGAAGGACGCCAATTATAACGATAAGCATAAATTATAAACGGAATAGGTAGTAAAACACTCGCAATGAGTGAAACAAACGGTATAAATGCCGCAATCAAAACCAACACAATAAATACGCCAGCCATGAGTACTCCGTCTGTTAGTTGCTTTGATTGATTCATTATTTGCACCTCTTCATCAATCGACTAATCATTATTGCTATTATCATATGATAACATGATTTGATTAAATATGGCACTTAGAAGTGGTTTTGTTAAATATTTATTGTCTGTTTTTTACAATTTTTTAACTAAAGCAACTATATATTTAAACCACTATATACCTTTCACCCTAGCATAATACTCCAGATTCTTATGTATTTCATATATAATTAAAAGTGATTGCAATATTATAAGTCCTTACATGTTTATGTTTTTCATCACATCTTGATAGAAATGTCGCCTAGATTTATAACAACAGAAGAAAAAAATTAGCTAATTAACTTAAGGAAGACTCATTACAACTAATAAAGGATGGACATGATGATATTTTGGCAAGCTTTTATACATAGTCTAAAACTACCAAAAAAACATTCAGTTTTTCAATTGAATCGTGTAGGAATGGACATCGTTGTTTTTTATCTCTTTATTTTGATTGGAATCGTTTCATTACCTACTCTAATTGAGTTTCTATTTGACAATAATGGGTTAACTGCACATATGAATATTGTGTTTAAACTCATTTACTTCTTTATCTTTTCCTATCTACCATTAACGATTATAGTCTTTTTGTTATTGTCTCTTATTGCATACATAGGACTTGGGATGACACGTTTTCTCAAACGAAAATTGCACTACTCTATTTTATGGAAGATGAGCGCTTTTATCTCTACAATTCCTTTTTTACTTTATACATTTATCAGTTTATTTCATCCATTAGATGATCGCTGGTTATTTATATTAATTCCATATACACTTTTCTTTTTAGTGAAAATTATAACAATCTATCCAAAAAGAGCGACATAAGAGCAATCCGAAATACACGATTATGAGTCATAAATGATTTGACCTATATCATCTATTTCATATTGAAGCCGTCATATTTTTCCTAAAACGTTGATTACCTCACAATCGAACGGTTAAGTCTAATGTTTTATATTTTTTGTTATGGCGAGAACATTATTAAATATATTTTATTTTTAACTAGGAGGAATCATATGAAACGATGTCGCATAGTCTTTCCACTATTAATAGCCATTATCTTACTATCTAGTTGTGGAATAACAGATAACAAACAAACAAACGAAATAAAAGAAAAAGCTACATTAACTATTTCCGCTGCGATTAGTCTAACCGATGCTCTTGAAGAAATGAAACCTATTTTTGAAAAAGAACACGATGTTGAATTAACATTTAATTTAGGCGGTTCCGGAAAACTAGCCCAACAAATTCAACAAGGCGCACCTGTTGATGTCTTTATCTCTGCGAATCAAGATTGGATGGACATACTAGAACATGAAAAACTTATTCAATCGGATACGAGAAAAGATATAACCGGTAATAAGATTGCGTTCATCTCCTCTAAGAAAACGAATTTATCAATTGATTCATTAGAAGAAATTGATCAACTTGATTCGGTTAAACAAATTGCCGTTGGAAACCCTGAAACGGTTCCAGCTGGAAAGTATACCGAACAATTTCTAACGTCATTAAATAAATGGGATGAATTACAAGATAAATTAATTTTAGCTAAGGATGTGCGCCAAGTGTTAACATACGTTGAAACAGGCAATGCTGACGTCGGATTTGTTTATGAAAGTGATGCGAAAACATCTAATCAAGTTAACATTTTATTCACTGCTGACACAACACTGCATGATCCAATCGTTTATCCAGCTGCTGTTATGAGCGATACAGAACATGAAGATTTAGCTAAAGATTTTTTACGTTTTCTTGAAAGTGATCAAGCTCAAGACATTTTAAAATCATATGGATTTAATAAATAGTTAGGTGTTATTTATGGATGAAATGAATTTATCGCCACTTTGGTTATCTTTTAAAACAGCCATCATAGCAACTATTATTGTCTTTATCGTTGCTGTCTTTTTAGCACGTGTTTTATCAAGACGGTCATTTCCCGGTAAAAGTGTCATAGAAGCGATTTTTCTATTACCACTTGTTTTACCTCCAACAGTTGTCGGATTCGGCTTACTCATCTTATTCGGTAAAAATGGTCCAATTGGAAAAGTCCTTATCGAGTGGTTTAATATACAAATTGTCTTCTCGTGGTATGCGGTCATTATTGCTGCGATTGTCGTCTCTTTTCCTCTTATGTACCAAAGTGCTTCTGCAGCATTTCAAGGATATGATGCTCATTTGGAATATGCCGCTTATACGATGGGCGCTTCTAAATGGCGCGTGTTTTGGACCATCTCCTTTCCTTTAGCCTGGCCTGGTTTATTAGCTGGGCTTGTGCTCACATTCGCTAGAGCGTTAGGTGAATTTGGTGCGACATTAATGTTAGCTGGTTATATCCCTGGTATAACTGATACGATTCCACTAGCTATCTATTTTGCTGTAGAATCTGGAAATATGAAAATGGCTACCTTTTGGGTAATTATTATTGTTGTTCTCGGATTCAGTGCGATACTCTGGCTAAACTGGTGGAGTAAACGACATATGATGGACCATTCTAATAACAAGAAGGCATGAGGAGAGAATCATCATGTTAGATATCAATATTTATAAAAAGCTTTCTCATTTCGACTTACACGTCCAGTTAAAAGCACAACAAGAACGCATTGTCCTATTCGGACCATCTGGTTCAGGAAAAACAACGGTGTTAAACTGTATTGCCGGTATTTTACATCCTGATGAAGGACATATTCGATTAAAAGAGCAAACGTTCTTTGACTCAAATGATAAAAGAAAGAAGCCAACCCCTATTCAAAAGAGAAAAATTGGATACCTTTTTCAAGATTATGCCCTTTTTCCCCATATGACAGTAGAGCAAAATATTGCATATGGAATGAAAGATCCAGCGATTGTAAAAGAATTATTAGATGTGGTCGGTATTAAGCATTTATTAAAAACTTATCCTAGTAACATATCCGGCGGTGAGAAACAACGCGTCGCATTAGTGCGAGCACTCGCCACAAAGCCAAATGCATTACTTTTAGATGAGCCATTTTCTGCTTTAGACGATCAAACACGTTGCGAATGTCAAGATGAGCTCTTACGTATTCATAATATGTGGAGAATACCGATGATTATTGTGACACATCATTTAGGAGAAGCTAGAAAGTTAGGACAGCGAATTTTAAAAATAAATGATGGAACACTTATACAGGAATGAAAGTAGCTAAAGACAAACATATAAAAAGCCCACTAGATCTGATGACTAGCGAGCTTTTATGATTGATTACTCAGATACATATGGTAAAAGTGCCATTTGACGTGCACGTTTAATTGCCTTTGTTAATTTACGTTGATATTTAGCAGATGTACCTGTTACACGACGTGGAAGAATTTTTCCACGTTCAGAAATAAAACGTCTTAACAGATCAACATCTTTGTAATCGATATGTGTGATACCATTTGATGTAAAGTAACACACTTTACGACGTCTACCACGACCACCACGACGAGCTGCCATATATATCCCTCCTTTTATTTATCGTTTACGTTCTTTTTATATACACTAGAATGGCAAATCATCATCAGAAATATCAATTGGTTCTCCACTATCTTTGAAGATATTATCGTCCATTCTATTTTGGTTATTTTGATTCATTTGGTTGTTCTGATTCGGTTGTTGTTGGAAACCTGAACCAGCACTTGGTGAGTAAGCATCCTGACTACCTCTACCTTGTGACGAGCGTGATTCTAAAAATTGGACACTATCAGCTACGACTTCGGTAACATAGACCATTTTCCCATCTTGTCCTTCATAACTACGTGTTTGAATCCGACCATCTACACCAATTAGATTTCCTTTTTTCATATAATTAGCGAGATTTTCAGCTGGACGGCGCCAAACGACGCAATTAATGAAATCTGCTTCACGTTCTCCTTGTTGGTTTGTAAAAGGTCGATTACAAGCCACAGTAAAATTAGAAACGGCTACTCCACTTGCTGTATAACGTAATTCAGGATCCCTCGTTAATCTGCCGACAAGTACGACACGATTTAACATCAGAACCACCCCTTTTTATTATTGGTCATCATCGCGAACTACGATGTGACGAACAATATCATCTGAATACTTCGCTAAGCGACTGAATTCATTAACTGCATTCTCATCACTTTTGAAGTTTACAACGACATAGTATCCATCACGGTAGTTGTCAATTTCATATGCAAAACGTCTTTTGCCCATTTCATTAACCTTTTCGATTTCCGCACCACGATCTTTTAAAATCGTATTGAAACGCTCAATCAAGTCTTTTTGCGCTTCCTCTTCGATATCTGGGCGGATGATGTACATAATTTCGTATTTTCTCATCCGTTACACCTCCTTTTGGTCTTTACGGCCCTTATATAACATAAGAGCAAGGAGTAATCCAATATAAAATTCAATTACTCACGATAGTTAATTATAGCAAAAAAAAATTTGTTATACAACCATTATTAATAGATCCACGTTATGTTATACATTAAAGCGAAAATGAATAATATCGCCGTCTTGGACAATGTAATCTTTTCCTTCTAAACGAACTTTTCCATTTTCTCTTGCTTGCGTCATAGAACCTGCTTCCACCAAATCGTCATAAGATACAGTTTCCGCCCGAATAAAGCCTTTTTCAAAATCTGTATGAATAATACCTGCTGCTTGAGGTGCTTTCATACCTTTTCTAAACGTCCATGCACGAACTTCTTGTTCTCCTGCTGTAAAGTATGTGCCTAACCCTAAAAGCGAGTATGACGCTTTAATCAGTTGGTCCAGACCTGACTCTTGAATACCTAGCTCACTTAAAAACATTGTTTTTTCTTCTTGATCTAACTCAGAAATTTCTTCCTCAATTCTCGCACTGATGACGATGACTTCTGAGTCTTCTTTCGCTGCATATTCTTTTACTTTTTTTACATGTTCATTCGCTTCAGGTTCAACAATGTCATCTTCACTCACATTAGCTACATAGAGCATTGGTTTTGACGTTAATAAATGAAGACCTTTTACGATTTTCATTTGATCTTCGTTAAAATCTATTGATCGTGCGGGCTTTTCATTTTCAAAAGCCTCTTTTAACTTAGTAAGCACTTCATATTCCATAACTGCTTCTTTATCTTTTTGTTTGGCTAATTTCTCTACACGTTGATAACGTTTATTAACGGTTTCTAAATCAGCCAAAATTAATTCTAAATTAATGATTTCTATATCATCAATTGGATTAATTGCACCAGATACGTGTGTAATATTTTCATCGTCAAAACATCTTACGACTTGGCAAATCGCATCAACTTGCCTAATATGGGATAAAAACTGATTACCTAGCCCTTCTCCCTTACTAGCCCCTTTAACAATTCCTGCAATATCTGTAAATTCAAAAGCTGTTGGTACAGTTTTTTTCGGTTTAACTAATGTTGTTAAATGATTTAAACGTTCGTCTGGGACTTCCACTATACCTACATTTGGATCAATCGTACAAAATGGATAGTTTGCTGATTCTGCTCCTGCCTGTGTTATCGCATTAAATAATGTAGACTTTCCTACGTTTGGTAGTCCGACAATTCCTGCTGTCAAAGACATACAACTTTCACTCCTTAAGGATTCCATTCATATGAATGTGTCAATCACTCTAATTATAGGTTTAATAAGTATATAAAACAAGTTATCAAAAAAAGAAAAAGACAGTGAGAAACCGTCTATTTTTCCATTTCAATTTAGGAAAAACTATTTTTCTTCGCTATGTTCAAGTACTTTTTTCATTTTCTTAACAAATTTCCTACGTGGCATGAGGACACTGTGATCACAACCGAGACATTTAATCCGTATATCCATACCCATACGGATAATTCGCCAACGATTTTCACCACATGGGTGTGGTTTTTTCATTTCGACGATATCATTTAACATAAATTGCTTATCAAGCATCCATATCTTCCTCCCTATTACATTTTAAACGACTTTTATATAAATTTTCAGTAAACATATGTAGTATGCATATACGCCTTATATCTATTAATAATATGCTTTATCTTTATAAATGTAAAGCTGTGATGATGATACGCTTCAGTAGAATAAAAGTCGTGTCAAAACATATAGATTTAAAATTCCATATACAGGATATGTGTAATGAATCAATGCTCCAAAACCAATAGCTGTCATAGGAATCATGGTACAAAGTGTTAAACTAACAATAACGCCTGTTTCAAGAGAAGTATGTCTTCTAATTCGTGATATAATTCCTATCATTCCTGCTGCAGCTGTTGTTAAAATCGCAAACCATAATAATAACGACATCAATATATTTAATGACATTGAATATTTTTGTAACATAATAAATAGAGGTATATCATTTAAAGTCAGCTCATGGGCAATATGTATTAAATTATTATTATATAGATAAGATATGCTACCTAATATAAGCGCACTTCCTAAACTTGCAAGCCAAATCTCTCCTTTTGATCCGATTTGTTGACCGATTGCCCCGAGCACTGCAATGAGTGGTATCATATTTAATGCTGTAAAAGGAAAAGCTTGTAACCAATTAGATTGGTTTGTCCAAAATGGAAGAAAAGGAATCTGTTCATCAATAGAAAATAGGATAAGAACGTAAACTAGAGCAATAATTAATATTGGAATTAAGATGAAGTTAATCATCAATGTATGATGGATACCTTTATAAAATAACATGATGAGAACAATTGTCAAAAAAATAATCCCGATCGAGTAAGGTAAATCGAATACTTGTCCAGTTACACCACTTCCAGCTAACATAACAATCGTTGTCGTATATAAATAAAAGAAAATCATGCCATCATAGAATATAACGAGTCTTTTTCCAACTATCTCCTCCAATACAGGTCGATAATCAGATGTTTGCTTATTAAAACTAATTATCATAATTGTAAACGTAGCAATAAAGAAGCAAATAGCAAATAATATGATGGCCAACTCACTTTCCGGTCCGAAAAACTCCCATAACTCCCTACCAGAAGCATAACCTGCACCGATGGTTGTCCCTATAATGAGAAACATCCATTTCATTCCTGCTCTTATCATTTTTATCCCCCAACACGTCTTTCATATCATGTATAAAATTCATAAAAATACCGTATACTTTAACAATATGATTATGGAGGATAAGCTATGAATCAAAGTTTACACAATCATTACCATAAACAACATCGTTCTCTACGCGTTCATTATACTCAACCATATGCAAGTCAACTATTAGCCCAACAACTTTTGAATTGGTTACCACATACACCACATGATTATGTTATCGCTTGTGTCGGAACAGATCGTTCAACTGGAGATGCTTTAGGTCCATTTGTCGGTACTTATTTAAAAAAAAGACGTTTAAATCAAATGACAGTATACGGTACACTTCAAGACCCTATTCATGCAATAAATTTAAGAGAATCTATTTATCATATTAAACAATCACATCAACGTCCATTTATTATTGCTGTTGATGCTTCTTTAGGAAAAAAGACATCAATTGGACAACTTGTTGTTAAAAAAGGCGCCTTAAAACCAGGTGCCGCTCTAAATAAAATGCTTCCATCCATCGGAGACTTACATATAGCCGGGATTGTCAATGTCGGTGGTTTTATGGAATACAATGTTTTACAAAACACTCGCCTTGCTCTTGTCGTTGAAATGGCCAAAACAATAGCAAACGCAATTAACAAGCTTGACCAACAATTGACATATACACCCTCCTCGTATCCCCAATCATTTAAATAGCCATCCTTTAACAACTAAAGGATGGCTTCACAATCTACTTAAAAATGTTTCACGTGAAACATTTTTATCATACACTTTCCATCATATTAATAATTCGATTTAAATCATCATCCGTATAAAATTCGATTTCTATTTTCCCTTTCCGCTTCCCTCTTTGTATCGTCACAGCTGTTCCAAATTTTTCTCGTAAAACAGATTCTTGGGCGACGATAAATGGATCTTTCGCTTGCTTCTTAGTTTTCTTATGTTGTTTTTCATTTAATTCCGCAATCATTCGCTCAACTTGACGAACATTTAGCTTTTCTTTAACAATTTTTTGGGCCAGTGGTATCACTTGTTCTTTATCTTTTAATCCGAGTAAAGCGCGCCCATGTCCCATTGAAAGTTCACCATTGTTAATTTTTGCAGTAACCGCTTTAGGCAATGCAAGTAAACGAACCATATTCGCAATATGTGAACGACTTTTACCAAGTCTTTTTGATAATTCTTCTTGCGTTATTTGAAGGTTTTCAATCAATGATTGATATGCTTCAGCTTCTTCTATTGGTGTAAGGTCTTCACGTTGCAAGTTTTCTAATAAGGCTAGCTCCATCATACGTTCATCAGACATTTCCTTCACGATGACAGGTACTGTGCTTAGACCCGCTTCTTTAGCAGCTCGATACCGCCGTTCACCAACAACAATTTCATAACCTTTAATACTTTTACGAACGATCAGTGGCTGGATAATTCCATATTCAAGAATTGACTCCTTTAATTCTTCAATCGCGTCTGCTTCAAACCTTTTCCGAGGTTGATATGGGTTAGGTCGACATTCTGTAACAGCTACTTCTTGAATTGATTCTTCATCCTTTTGTTCGACATCTTGAAAAAGGGCATCCAATCCTCTACCCAACCTTCTTGTCACTATTCACCACTTCCCTTGCTAATTCAAGATAAACTTCTGCTCCACGGGATTTAGGATCATAGACAGTAATCGGTTTGCCATGACTTGGGGCTTCACCTAAGCGAACATTGCGTGGAATGATTGATTGATATACTTTATCTTGAAAATATTTTTTAACTTCTTCAATCACTTGAATACCTAAGTTAGTCCGTGCATCCAACATCGTTAACAATACACCTTCTATCATTAATGATGTATTTAAATGTTTTTGGACTAGACGAATCGTGTTTAACAATTGACTTAATCCTTCTAATGCATAATATTCACATTGTACTGGAATCAATACAGAATCAGATGCTGTTAAAGCATTAATCGTCAAAATTCCTAATGATGGTGGACAATCTATAATTATGTAATCATATTCGGATTTCAGTTCTTCTAATGCCTTTTTAAGACGTATTTCACGTGAAATAATTGGTACAAGCTCTATTTCTGCACCAGCTAGTTGGATGGTAGCAGGAATAACATCTAAATTGTCAATTTCAGTAGGAAATAACACTTCCTTAGCAGATACTTCGTCGATCAATACATTATAAACACATTTTGCTGCATCTGCCTTGTTAATACCGACACCACTTGTCGCATTTCCCTGAGGATCAATATCCACAAGTAATACTCGATAACCTAATTTAGCTAAACTAGCACTTAAATTTACTGATGTCGTCGTCTTCCCTACGCCACCTTTCTGATTAGCGATGGAAATAATCTTTCCCATAATTACACCTACCTGTTTTGTTTGAATAACACTTTTCTTGCTCGCATTTCCTCGCAAAAAAATATTACTTCCTCTATTCTATCATTTTTTCACTAGATAAACAGCGAATTTACCTAATAGAATTATATTCATGAATAAGACTTAACAATTTTGGTAAATGACTGCATTTCATGCAAAAGTTAACCATTGTCATCTACTTACTTTAATGATATTAACTACCCTATCTACTTAATAAGTCAAAAAACATATTTTAGTTTAGTAAAATAAAAAAGCCTTTCGATATAAAGGCTTTTTAAAAAATAAATAAATATAATATATGATTACTTTTTTGGTATTTTTATCGTGATTTGATAGTAGTCTTCTAATTCTTCTTCATTTGATTCTACATCAATACCAGTCTCTGAAACCATTGTTAATGATTGACGTATTGTATTCATCGCAATACGTACGTCTTTACTAATTCCTTTTAGTCTCGGACGTCGTTTCGTTTTTTTCTTTTTTGGTTCTAATAATTCGCTTACTTTTTCTTCAGTTTGCTTTACATTTAATTGTTGCTCAATAATTTCATTTAATAGATTAACTTGGGTTTCTGCGTTTTGTAATTTAATTAACGCTCTTGCATGACGTTCTGTTATTTTTTTTGCTAATAAGGCTTGATGTACTTCTTCTGGTAAATTTAACAGGCGCAGCTTATTTGCTATTGTTGATTGACTCTTACCTAACCGTTGTGCCAAAGCCTCTTGGGTTAAATCATGAAGTTCTAAAAGCTTAGCATAAGCAACAGCTTCTTCAATAACTGTCAATTCTTCACGTTGTAAGTTCTCTATCAATGCAACGGAAGCAGTTTGTGTATCATTCATATCACGGATGATTGCCGGTACATTTTCCCACTCTAACGTTTGAACAGCACGCCATCTTCGTTCACCCGCTATCAGCTCAAATTGATTTTCATCTAGCTTTCTTACAACAATCGGCTGAATCATTCCATGTGTATGTATCGTTTGAGCAAGTTCACGGATCTTTTCTTCATCGAATAATGTCCGTGGTTGGAATCGATTAGGTTGAATTTGGTTGACAGGAAGTTCAATCACTTCATCAGGACGGTATACAATCGACTCTTCTTCGGATTTATCTTTCATACCAAAGAGACGGTTGAAAGGTTGCAACACGTTTCACCCCACCTTTTTATAATTCATTGTAACATTTTACGGTTCGATCTATATATCAATATCATTATTAGTTAGATCCACCTATTTCATTTCATATATGCCATAGAGGTTATCATTCATTGAACGATTAGCGTGATGTATATATAAACACCCAAATGTTTCACGTGAAACATTTATTGGATGGAACATCTTTCTTATTGACCACATATTACCATAATATCATATTTTAGCATGTTATCCATAGAGAACAAATGTGTTTCTATCTCGTTTATTTAAACGCGTAACAGACTCATCAAAACATTATAGCACGTATGTTCTCGTTATTCAATTGGTGTTCGGTTTGGTGTCCCTGGCTTTCGAGGATATTTCTTTGGTGTCGATTTTACTTTATCAATACATATTATCGTTCTTTCACTACCTTCTTTAGGCAGGGTGAATAAATATGTTTCTTTTACCTGTCCTCCTAGAACGCGTATTGCTTTTTCGGCATTTAATAATTCTTCTTCTCCTTGTGCGCCTTTCATCGCAATAAAAAGACCATTTATCTTCACTAAAGGTAAGCATAATTCACTTAGAACAGACATTCTGGCAACTGCTCTTGCTAAAACAACGTCGAAGGTTTCGCGGAATTGTTTGTTTTTCCCAAAATTTTCTGCACGGTCATGATAAAAATACACATTCTCTAATTCGAGTTTTGTTGCTAAGTGGTTTAAAAATCCAATGCGCTTCTTTAAGGAATCTACAATTGTCATTTCTAAATGTGGGTAGCATATTTTTAATGGAATGCTCGGAAAACCTGCTCCCGCTCCTACATCACAGATTTTTTCTTCTTTATTAAAGTCGTGATAAAAAGCAACGGAAATAGAATCATAAAAATGTTTTAAATATACCTCTTCTTTTTCAGTAATAGCCGTTAAATTCATTTTTTCATTCCAATCGACTAATGTACGATAATAAATAGAAAATTGTTCGAGTTGCTCATCTGTTAGAGCAATGCCTTTTTCCATAAGAGCTTGCTTAAACTGTTCACGATTCATGAATGTCATCCTTTTTATGTATTTTGATTAAAAACCGACGTTAAAAGTCGGTTTTTAATCTAATGAGCAAGTTTAGCAATTTTACCTTGTTCAATATAAACGAGTAAGATTGATATATCAGATGGGTTGACTCCAGAAATTCTTGATGCCTGCCCGACAGAAAGTGGACGCACTTGTTTAAGTTTCTCCTTAGCTTCTGTCGCAATCCCACTAATTTTGTCGTAATCAATATTTTCTGGTATTAATTTTCCTTCCATTTTTTTCATTCGTTCAACTTGTTCATATGTTTTCTTAATATAACCTTCATACTTAATTTGAATCTCTACTTGTTCTTTTACTTCATCTGGTAAATTTCGTTTTTCTATCACGGTTTCTAATAACTCGTATGTCACTTCTGGACGTTTTAATAAATCATAAGCACGAACAGCATCTTTCAGTAAAGATCCATTTACTGATTTGAGCATTTCTTGTACAGAATCAGTCGGTTTGACAATCATTTTATAAAGTCTTTCTTTCTCTTCTTTTACGAGTTGTTTCTTATTAAGAAATTTTTGATAACGTTCTTCAGAAATAAGGCCTAATTGATATCCAAGTTCTGTTAACCGTAAATCTGCATTATCATGTCGCAGCAACAAGCGGTATTCAGCACGTGATGTGAGTAGTCGGTAAGGTTCACGTGTTCCTTTTGTGACAAGATCATCGATAAGTACACCGATATAGGCTTGTGAGCGATCAAGTATAACAGGTTCTTTACCGAAGATCTTTCGTGTTGCATTAATACCAGCCATAATTCCTTGGGCAGCCGCTTCTTCGTAACCAGATGTCCCGTTTATTTGGCCAGCGGTATAAAGACCTGATATTTTTTTCGTTTCTAACGTTGGCCAAAGTTGTGTTGGAACTAACGCATCATACTCAATCGCATAGCCTGGTCGCATAATTTCAGCATTTTCTAATCCTTCTACAGAACGAACGATATCATGTTGTAGAGATTCTGGTAGAGATGTTGATAATCCTTGAACATAATATTCTTCCGTATGTCGTCCTTCTGGTTCTAGAAAAACTTGATGACGCGGCTTATCATGAAAGCGAACGATTTTGTCTTCAATAGACGGACAATATCTTGGACCTGTACCGCGTTTAGCACCAGAGTACATGGCGGATAAAGTAAGATTATCATTAATAATCTGATGTGTCTGTTGATTCGTATGAGTTAACCAGCATGGCATTTGATCTGTTATATAATCAGTCGTTTCATATGAAAAGCCTCTTGGTTTCTCGTCACCTGGTTGAATTTCAGTTTTTGAATAATCAATTGTCCGACCATTGACACGAGGTGGTGTACCCGTTTTAAAACGCGTTAATTGAAAACCGAGCTCTTCAAGATTCTCTGATAACTTAACAGATACTCGTTGGTTATTTGGACCACTTTCATATTCCAAGTCACCCATTAATACTTTTCCACGCATAAATGTCCCTGTCGTAATAATGACAGCTTTCGCATAATAAGCGGCTTTTGTTTCGGTAATGACCCCTTTACAAATGCCATCTTCTACAATTAATTCATTTACCATTGCTTGCCGAAGAGTAATGTTTTCTTCTTTCTCAATAATATGTTTCATTTTTTGAACATAAACAGGTTTATCGGCCTGTGCCCTTAGTGCTTGAACTGCGGGACCTTTTCGCGTATTAAGCATACGCATTTGAATATGAGCTTGGTCAATAACTTTACCCATAACCCCACCGAGAGCATCAATTTCACGCACAACGATGCCTTTAGCTGGTCCACCAAGTGAAGGGTTACATGGCATAAAGGCGATCATATCTAGATTTAAAGTAAGCATAAGGGTCTTTGCACCCATACGTGCTGCTGCTAATCCCGCTTCTACTCCGGCATGACCCGAACCAACTACAATCACATCGTAATGGCCTGCATCATATGTCATTTTGTTTCATCCTTCCTATACAGTTTTTATCTAAATCCATTTTGTAAATATATCATCTTTGAAACGGTATAACACAAAATAATATCGCTCGCTTCAAATCTGTAAGAGATGTTTTTTTGTTTAACATCTTAAAACGTACATTTGTCCCTCTAAAGAAAAGCATGATGAGATCAATTCACTTATTTTCCTAAACAAAATTGCGAAAATAGTTGGTCAATCAATGCTTCACTCGCAGTATCTCCAATGATTTCACCTAAGAGTTCCCACGTTCGGGTAATATCGATTTGGACGATATCAAGCGGCATTCCCATATCCAAACTTGCTTTTGCATCTTCCAATGCTTTTTTAGCTTGTTTCAAAAGCTGGATATGACGGGCATTTGATACGTAAGTCATATCATCTGATTCAATATCACCTCTAAAAAACAGATCACGAATCGCCTCTTCCAATGCGTCGATTCCTTCTTCTTTTATTAAAGATGTTGTAATAACAGGATGACCTTTCGCTAATTCCTTCACTTCATTTAAATCTAAATACTGTTCTAAATCTGTTTTATTAACGATGACAATATATTCTAACCCTTCGACTGCTTTAAATAAATGCCGATCATCATCTGTTAATGGTTCATGATAATTTAAAACGAGTAAAACTAAGTCAGATTGTTTTAACACTTGATGTGATCGTTCTACCCCAATTTTTTCGACGATATCCTCAGTCTCACGTATACCAGCCGTATCTACTAAACGTAAAGGAACACCACGAACATTTACATATTCTTCAATAATATCACGTGTTGTACCTGGGATATCTGTTACAATTGCTTTATTTTCTTGAACGAGCGTATTCATTAATGAAGATTTACCAACATTCGGTCTTCCTATAATCGCCGTAGACAAACCTTCACGTAAAATTTTCCCTTGTTTTGCCACTTGGAGTAATTGCTCAATTTGTTCACTAACTTTATTCGTCTTTTCACGCATTAACGCATGTGTCATCTCTTCAACATCATCATATTCAGGATAATCAATATTAACCTCTACATGTGCAATGGTCTCGAGCAATTCTTGACGAAATGATTGAATCAATTGTGATAACCGACCATCCATCTGTCTTAAAGCGACACCCATCGCTTTATCTGTCTTCGCTCGTATTAAGTCCATCACAGCTTCAGCTTGTGATAAATCAATACGTCCATTTAAAAAGGCTCGTTTCGTAAACTCACCTGGCTCAGCTAAACGAGCCCCGTTTTCTAAAACAATTTCTAAAACACGATTTACCGCTACAATCCCACCATGTGTATTAATCTCGACAACATCTTCTCGAGTAAATGTTTTAGGAGCACGCATGACTGAAACCATCACTTCATCAATAACCACATCTGACTTAGGCTCAATAACTTTCCCATAATGAATCGTATGTGAGTCAACCTCATGTAAATTTTTACCTTTAAATATCCGATTTGCAATCGTCAATGCCTCTTTACCACTCAACCTTACAATAGATATCGCCCCTTCACCAATCGGTGTCGATATAGCCGCAATTGTATCTGTCTCTATCATCATTACACCTCCTAAAGTATAACTTTATCTATTTATATCTATCATTATTTTTAATCTTCATGGCGTATAGGAAATGAAACGTCTATCATCAGGACTTAAGTAACGCCAAATTTTTAAAAATGCATATTTCATTCCATTTAAAACAAATTTAAACAATCCACAAAAGCGTCCTAAGTAAATAGATTACCATAAAAATGAGCAAAAATAAACTTATCCACAATGGAAATCATAAGTTGTTTTACCAAAAAAATAAAAACGGTTATCCACATGTGAATAACCGTTTTTCCCTTTATGTATTTACAAAAAAAGGATGAACGCTTTACTGCCACGTTCATCCCCTAAAATTGAATTTTTAATTATAAAACAGGTTCAATAATAATATGGCGATGTGGTTCTTTTCCATCAGAAGAGGTTCTAACACCATCTTCGTCTTGTAACGTGGTATGAATAATTTTCCTTTCAAACGCAGGCATCGGCTCTAAAGCTACTTTACGTTTAATCCGCTTCGCCCGTTCAGCCATACGATGCGCTAACTTTTCTAATGTAATGCGACGTCGCTCTCGATAACCTTCTGCATCAAGAATAACTTTGTAATATTTATCGCCACCACGATTGATCGCTAAATGGACTAAATATTGGAGAGCATTCAATGTTTGACCACGTTTTCCAATTAATAAAGCAATTTTTTCACTGCTTAAATTAAAAGTAACTTGTTGATCATCGCGTTCAATATCAATTTTTATATCTGAAACGCCCATATGATGACTGATGGTTTGAATATACTTCTCAGCTTCTATCACCGGATCTTTACGTAATATCACTTTTACGATAGCTGGTTTAGCACCAAATAACCCAAGAATGCCTTTTTTCCCCTCATCAATCACTTCAATTTCAACTTGGTCCTTCGATGTGTTTAACTGCTCTATTGCTGAATGGACCGCTTCTTCAACCGTTTCCCCAGTAGCAGTTACTTGTCTCACTATTCGTCTCCTCCAGTACTAGCATCTTTCATCATAGGCTTATTGATGAAAATTGTCTGTGCAACCATAAATATATTCCCGACAACCCAATATAATGCTAAAGCAGATGGTAAAATAAACGCAAAAATTCCGATCATAATGGGCATGACATAAAGCATCACTTTAAATTGCGGATTATTAGCTGTTGCAGGACTTCCTGCCATCATTAGGCGTTGTTGAAGATATGTCGCACCAGCGACGATAAATGGTAAAATATAGTCTGGCGTCCCTAACTGGAACCAAAGGAAACTCCCTTCCTTAATAGCCGATGTTCTCATAATCGCATGATACATCGCAATAAATATCGGCATTTGAATAAATATCGGTAAACAACCTGCAAGCGGATTAGCGCCGTGTTTCTGAAATAATGCCAATGTTTCTTCTTGTAACTTCTGTTGAGTGTTTGCATCTTTAGATTTATATTTTTCCTGTAGTGCTTTTAATTCTGGTTGAATCTCTTGCATCGCTCTTGAACTTTTAATTTGCTTCACATTTAGTGGTAATAACACTAAGCGTATAATTACTGTCACAATCACGATAGCAAGCCCATAATTCGTTCCAAACAACTCTGCAAAGTAAGTAATTAACGATGACATCGGGTATACAAAGAATTTATTCCAAAATCCAGTACTTTGTGCGGTGATTGGTTCATTTACTTGTGTACATCCTGAAAGTAAAAAGACAAGTCCGATCAATGCCGCAAGTATAAAAATCTTTTTATTACGCAACCTATTTCCTCCTAACTACAACCCCGAGTATAAAAAAATGATTTATTTGTTATTTTATCTGAATTCCATAAGATATTCTATACATAACTATTAAATCTACTTCTTTTTTAACAATTTCTTTTTCCGTAAAAGATGTAAAAGGCTATTTTTAATCTCATGAAACGTCATATTCTTCGTCGGCTGTCTTGCTATTACAATCATATCATACGTATCTTTTATATCATCTTCTAATTCTAGAAATGCTTGACGTAAATAACGTTTAATTTGATTTCGTTTGACTGCATTTCCTATTTTCGTCCCGACTGATAGTCCCACACGAAAGTGTTTTTGTTCTGGTTTTTCCAAATAATATAGAACAAGCTGGCGATTAGCAAATGACTTACCATGTTTAAAAATATGCTGGAATTCCCGATTATCTTTTACGCGGTATGCTTTTTTCATTAGATCACCTTGCTAACCTTTTCTTTAAAAAAGACCACTGACTATTTCAGTGGCCTATGCTGATAAAACTTTTCTTCCTTTACGACGACGACGAGCTAATACTTTTCGGCCGTTTTTAGTACTCATACGTGCACGAAAACCATGAACTCGTTTTCTTTTCCGATTATGTGGTTGATAAGTTCTCTTCATTAATGTTGCACCTCCTCTGAGGAATTCACACTCCGTAAACAGTCTTTGTCATTATACTTAACAATAGAGACTGATGTCAAATTTATTCTCATCTAAATAATAGTACATATCATTCGATATAGATCTACCATCTTTTGAATAGCTATCCATTTATCCACATTTTCTTTTGTATTGTGCACAACTTAATGTTATTATTAAATTTCCAGTTTGATTTATTCACACCCTTTATCGACAAGTTAACCACATATTATAAGGCTGTGAACAATAAATATCTACATCCCGTTTGTTTTGTGGATAAGTATAATTGACCCGTTGCGCATCAAGCTTTATTTTGGTATAATTATGATGTTTTAATCTGTGGGTAACTTGTTTCCAATCATGATTATTCACAGATTGTGGATAAGTTGTGTATATGTTTTTTCACATATGTTAAGTCATTTATCAACAAGTTTGTGGATAATGCGAATATCATCTCACAAACATCCCTTTCTTATCTACATCTCTATAGAAAATTTTACAGTAAAAAAACAAGGCAATATTATGTTTTATATTCGCCTTTCCATCTATTTATTCAATACAAAAATAGATCGGGAGAGGTTTTTTCATCTTATCATATGTAAAAATTGGCAAAATATGATTCTTTCCTTGTTTACTGAGCTTATTTCTATGAAAATCTCTTATGAATAAATTTATAAGGAAGGAGTGCGAACTGTTGGAAAATATTAAGGAACTTTGGGACGTTGTTTTAAACAAAATAGAAGAAAAAGTAAGTAAACCTAGCTATGAAACTTGGTTACAGCATACTGTTGCAGAGAAAATCGAAAATAATACATTGACAGTTATGGCACCGAATGAATTTGCCAAAGACTGGCTAGAAGAACAGTACACTGATCTTATTGCGTCGATAGTAGAAGAAGTCACAGGTTCCCTTTTAAAAATTAAATTTTCTATCCCAGATACATTATCAGATACAGAAAATATTAAATCCGTATCAAAACTTAAACAAGACGAAAAACATTCAAATCATAAAAAAACAATGTTAAACCCTAAATATGTCTTCGATACATTTGTGATTGGATCTGGAAATCGTTTTGCACATGCTGCTTCACTAGCCGTAGCAGAAGCACCAGCTAAAGCTTATAACCCCTTATTCATTTATGGTGGAGTCGGCCTTGGTAAAACACATTTAATGCATGCCATCGGACATTATGTTCGTGAACATAAACCAGATGCTAAAGTCGTCTACTTAACATCCGAGAAGTTTACGAATGAATTTATCAATGCCATTATGGAAAACAAAACATCTGAATTTCGTAATAAATATCGTACGGTCGATGTCTTATTAATTGATGACATCCAATTTATAGCTGGTAAAGAATCAACTCAAGAAGAATTTTTCCATACGTTTAATGCACTACATGAGGAAAATAAACAACTCGTTATTTCTAGTGATCGACCACCTAAAGAAATTCCTACATTAGAAGATCGCTTACGTTCACGTTTCGAATGGGGATTAATTACAGATATCACGCCACCTGATTTAGAGACACGTATTGCTATCTTAAATAAAAAAGCTAAAGCAGAAGGTCTAGATATCCCAAATGAAGTCATGATGTATATTGCAAATCAAATCGATACGAATATTCGCGAACTTGAAGGGGCTTTAATTCGCGTTGTAGCTTATTCATCATTAGTTAATAAAGATATTGATGCAGCGTTAGCAGCCGATGCATTAAAAGATATTATTCCGAGTAAAAAACCGAAAAAAATTACAACGCAAAGCATAATGGAAGTCGTTGGTGAGAAATACAATGTTAAAATAGAAGATTTTCTCGCTAAGAAACGTACTAAATCAATAGCTTTTCCACGACAAATTGCGATGTATCTTTCTAGAGAATTAACAGATTTATCTTTACCAAAAATAGGTGATGAATTTGGTGGACGAGATCATACAACTGTTCTACATGCCCATGACAAAATATCTAAACTTATCATTGACGACACATTATTAAATAAAGAAATTGAAGAAATAATTGAAACGTTAAAGTCAACTTAATATAAAAGCTTTGTGAATATCGTTGACAACTAACCAAACTTATCAACAATCTATCCACATGGGGAAAAGTTTCATTCATCAATGTTTTTTATGCTTATCCACATAATCACAAGGCTTATTATTTCTATTATTATTTTTTATAAATAAAGATACATAATATACAGGAGGAAAACAGATGAAATTCGTTATTCAACGAAATCGTTTAGTAGATAGTGTTCAAGATGTCATGAAAGCTATCTCCTCACGTGCAGCTATTCCAATATTAACAGGAATAAAAATTGAGGCAAAAAAACATGGCATTACTTTAACCGGAAGTGATTCAGATATTTCTATTGAATCTTATATACCTAGTGAACAAGATGGTGAAATAAACGTTGATCAAATCATTGAAGGAAGTATTGTAATTGATGCACGTTATTTTCCAGATATCATCCGCAAACTTCCTGAAAATACGGTAGAAATCTCAGTCAGTGATCAACTGTTAGTAACGATTCGTTCTGGTAAAGCAGAATTTAATATTAATGGTTTAGATGCTGATGAATATCCACTACTTCCAGAAGTCCAAACGGAAGATAGCTTTACAATGCCAATTGATTTGTTAAAATATATGATTAGTCAAACGGTGTTTGCAGTCTCAACAATGGAAACAAGACCTATCTTAACGGGTGTTAATATGACCTTAAAAGATAATCGCCTAAACTTTACAGCGACAGATAGCCATCGTTTAGCTTCACGTCATGTACCAATAGATGCGAATGGATTGGAGTTTTCCAATGTTGTTGTACCTGGTAAAAGCTTAAATGAATTAAATAAGATTCTTGATGACACGGAAGAATTAGTCGAAATCAGTGTGACTGCTAATCAAATTTTATTTAAATCTAAGCATTTAAATTTTATGTCACGTTTATTAGAAGGAAATTATCCAGAAACATCACGTTTAATCCCTACACAGAGTAAAACAACACTCTATGCTAATACAAAAGAATTGATTCAAGCGATTGATCGTGCATCTCTACTGGCAAAGGATGAACGAAATAATGTTGTCCGTTTATCAACAATAAATGAACAATTAATAGAGATTATGAGCCATTCTCCTGAAATAGGTCATGTAGAGGAAGAAATTCCAATTAAAGCGATAGAAGGAGAAGAATTAAATATTTCATTTAGCTCTAAGTATATGTTAGATGGATTACGTGCGATCCATTCAGATGAAGTAAGTATTGAGTTTACAGGTTCGATGCGCCCGTTTATTATTAGACCTATTAACGGGGAAGAAGTGCTACAATTAATTTTACCAGTAAGAACATATTAATAAAAACAAGAGTATAAGGAATTGGCATATTTTGCCAATTCCTTTTCTTTTGAGCTAAATTTAGTGAATATCTTATTTAAAAATCGCAATGGAGTAAGTATTTCATCACAATATTCTAATAAATCATCTCTTAAATTTTACAACGTTCAGATAGAACAACCTTAAAGATAAGGTCCTACAGGTTTGAACCAACCCGCAAAGTGGAAAAATGATTTAATTTAATATTGTAAGTCTATGTATCTTTAAGCGAGGTAGTAAATATTGATTCATTTTAATAATAAACAGTGATCAAACTACCCGATAAAAAGCAAAATAAAGCTTTTTGGTGCGTTTTCATCATAAATATGGGGTCGGCCTTTCATAAACATGAAATCTTTAGTAAAATAGATATACAAGGCTTTTAACGGTAAAAGAAGAGGATTTGGTGATTACATGCATGAAAAAATTAATATTACGACTGAGTATATAACACTTGGACAATTGTTAAAGTTAGCAAATATATTTGAATCAGGTGGCATGATTAAACAATTTCTCCAAGAACAAGGTGTTTTCGTTAATGGTGAAGTAGAAAAACGTCGAGGAAGGAAACTATATCCTGGTGATATCATTGAATTTGAAGATGGCTTAACGATTCAAGTTATAAAAGAGTAGGTTCAATGTAGGTGAAAATGAGGAATTTTAAATGCAAATTGAACAGTTATCATTAACAAATTATCGGAACTATAATGATTTAACGATTGATTTTAACAATGAAGTGAATGTCATTATAGGTGAGAATGCACAGGGAAAGACAAACCTTTTAGAAGCCATATACTTACTAGCGTTTACAAAGTCACATCGTACGACAAAAGAAAAAGAATTGATTCAATGGGATAAGTCGTTTGCCAAAGTCGCGGGGATACTGAATAAAAGAAACCAGTCTATGCCACTTGAAATTGTTATTTCACCGAAAGGTAAAAAAGCCAAATGGAATCGTCTTGAGCAGAGACGCTTAAGTGATTATATCGGAGCATTGAATGTCGTTATGTTCGCTCCAGAAGATTTAGCACTTGTTAAAGGCTCACCACAGCACAGACGTCGATTTATTGATATGGAGCTAGGACAAATTCAACCAACCTATATTTATCATTTAGGCCAATATCAAAAAATTTTACGACAGAGAAACCATCTTCTAAAACAATTACAACGTCGGAAGCATGATGATGATATGATGTTAACGATTTTGACGGAACAGCTTGTTGAACATGCTGCAACGATTTTAGAGCGACGTTTTAACTTTCTTGAGCGGTTGCGAGAATGGTCACATGCGATTCATTTGCAAATTAGTCGTCAAACAGAACAGTTAGAAATCACGTATGTTCCGACGATTAACGTATTAGAAACAGCGAATAAGGGAAAAATAGAAACAATATATATGGAAAAATTTGGTGATATTCAACAACAGGAGATTGAACGTGGCACAACCCTTATCGGCCCACATCGTGATGATCTTGCATTTATCGTAAATGGTAGAAATGTTCAAACTTATGGATCTCAAGGGCAGCAACGAACGACAGCCCTCTCTATTAAATTAGCAGAAATTGAATTGATAAAAAATGAAATTAACGAATATCCTGTTTTGTTACTTGATGATGTGTTAAGTGAACTGGATGACCTTCGTCAATCACATTTGCTACATGCTATTCAGGGGAAAGTTCAAACATTTGTAACGACAACAACAGTCGATGGGATTGATCATGACACATTAAATCAAGCTGCTATTTATCATGTTAGCCAAGGTCAGATCAAGAAATAATAAAATGGGAGGCAATTGTGTTTATTCATATAGGAAATGAATCAATGATTCAAACTGATCAGATTATCTCAATTATCAATTATGATGTCCTTTCTTCATCTCACATGATGGAAGCCATGTTGAAAAGTTATAAAGGAAAAATAGTCGGATCAGAGGACAATGCCAGATCTATTATTTTTGCAACTGATGCGATTTATTTTAGTGCTTTGTCTGTTGATACTTTGACAAAGCGTGTCCATGAAAAGGATATTTACTATCAGGTAGAAATGGATGTGGAATAAACGAATGGAAGAAAAAAAGTATACTGCAGATCAAATACAAGTATTAGAAGGACTAGAAGCAGTTAGAAAAAGACCAGGAATGTATATCGGTTCAACGAGTTCTAGAGGGTTACATCATCTTGTTTGGGAAATTGTCGATAACAGTATTGATGAAGCCCTTGCCGGTTATTGTGACAAAATTGAAGTAACCATTGAAGAAGATAATAGTATTACTGTCACTGACAATGGCCGTGGTATCCCAGTTGATATTCAGAAAAAAACGGGAAAACCGGCTGTAGAAGTCATTATGACTGTCTTACATGCTGGTGGAAAGTTTGATGGCGATAGTTATAAAGTTTCCGGAGGTTTACATGGAGTTGGTGCGGCTGTTGTTAATGCCTTATCCACTCATTTAGATGTGTATGTCCATTTAGACGGTAAAATTTATTATATCGGTTTTGAAAAAGGGATTGTAACAAATGAGTTAAAAGTCATTGGTGAAACAGATAAAACAGGGACAAAAGTTCATTTCAAGCCTGATCCAGAAATATTTACAGAAACAACGATATTTGAGTTTGATATTTTAAGTCAACGGTTACGAGAATTAGCCTTTTTGAATAAAGGGATTGAAATTTCATTAGAGGATAAACGTTCTAATCGTGAACCAATTACCTTCCATTATGAAGGTGGTATTAGTGAGTATGTTGAATATATTAATCAAAACAAAGAAGTCCTTCATGAGCCATTTTTTGCTGAAGGTATTGAAGATGAAATTACAGTTGATATCGCTCTTCAGTATAATACAGGATTTACGAGTAATATATTTTCCTTTGCGAATAACATTAGCACGCATGAAGGTGGAACACATGAATCTGGTTTTAAAGCAGCATTAACACGTGTCATTAATGATTATGCGCGAAAAAATAATTTATTGAAGGAAACTGAGGCGAACTTATCTGGTGATGATGTACGTGAAGGGATAACGGCTATTGTCTCTATTAAACATCCTGATCCACAATTTGAAGGACAAACGAAAACGAAATTAGGAAATAGCGAGGTCCGTGCTGTAACTGATTCTGTTTTTAGTGAAGCTTTTTCTAAATATTTAATGGAAAATCCAACGATTGGGAAAATAATCGTTGAAAAAGGCCTCATGGCTTCGCGTGCGCGTGAAGCGGCAAAAAAAGCACGTGATTTAACAAGAAGAAAGAACGCGCTAGAAGTATCGAACTTACCAGGTAAATTAGCCGATTGTTCATCTCGAGATGCAACGATTAGTGAGCTCTATATTGTAGAGGGTGACTCTGCAGGTGGTTCAGCTAAACAGGGACGTGATCGGCATTTTCAAGCGATACTTCCGCTACGTGGAAAAATATTAAATGTTGAAAAGGCTCGTTTAGACCGTATTTTATCTAATAATGAAATTCGTGCGATTATAACAGCGCTCGGCACTGGTATTGGCGAAGAGTTTGATATAGAAAAAGCACGTTACCATAAAATTATTATTATGACAGATGCAGATGTCGATGGAGCTCATATTCGAACTTTATTATTAACCTTTTTCTATCGCTTTATGCGTCCTTTAATAGAAAATGGTTATGTTTATATTGCTCAACCACCTTTATATAAAATTCAACAAGGTAAAAAAGCTTATTATGCTTATGATGATCGCCAGCTAGAGGAGATATTATCTGAACTTCCACAATCGCCAAAGCCTGGCCTTCAACGTTATAAAGGTTTAGGAGAAATGAATGCAGAGCAATTATGGGAAACGACAATGGCACCTGAAAGCCGGACGTTATTACGTGTAGAACTTGTTGATGCTATTGAAGCGGATCAAACGTTTGATGTTTTAATGGGTGATAAAGTAGAACCACGTCGTCATTTTATTGAAGAAAATGCTTTATCGGTGAAAAACTTAGATATTTAGTTATATCTGTCATTACGATATAAATAGGTATGAATCATTTGGAACTGTTATATAGAGACATGTTGTCTTTATCCTTAGGAGGTTATCAAATATGAAAGAACGTCCAACAGTACAGGATGTTAATATAAGTCAAGAAGTGCGCACATCATTTTTGGATTATGCGATGAGTGTTATCGTTTCACGTGCACTTCCTGATGTGCGCGATGGCCTAAAACCAGTGCATCGAAGAATTTTATACGCGATGAACGATTTAGGTATGCATGCAGGAAAAGCATATAAAAAGTCGGCGCGTATCGTAGGTGAAGTTATCGGAAAGTACCATCCACACGGTGATTCGGCTGTATATGATGCGATGGTAAGAATGGCTCAAGATTTTAGTTATCGTTATATGTTAGTTGATGGGCATGGTAACTTTGGTTCTGTTGATGGTGACTCTGCTGCTGCGATGCGTTATACAGAGGCAAGAATGTCACGTATCTCAATGGAATTGTTACGTGACATTCATAAAGACACGATTGATTACACCGATAACTACGATGGTTCAGAACGTGAACCTGTCGTTTTTCCATCACGTTTTCCGAACTTACTTGTTAATGGTGCTCACGGTATTGCTGTAGGCATGGCTACGAATATTCCACCACATAATTTAGGAGAAACAATCGATGCTGTCCTTGCGTTAAGCCGCGATCCAGAGCTTACAATTGAAGAGATTATGGAAGATTATTTACCAGGACCTGATTTTCCTACAGCAGGGAAAATATTAGGACGAAGCGGTATTCGTAAAGCGTATGAAACAGGTCGCGGATCAATTACGCTACGTGCGAAAGTAGAAATTGAAGAACAAAAGAATGGTCGCGAGAGAATTATTGTTACTGAATTACCGTATCAAGTAAACAAAGCAAAATTGATAGAAAAAATTGCTGAACATGTCCGTGAAAAACGCATTGATGGGATTACCGAACTTCGTGATGAATCAGACCGTGAAGGTATGCGAATTGTGATGGAATTACGTCGTGATGCCAATGCAAATGTCGTTTTGAATAACTTATATAAATATACATCTTTGCAAACGACTTTTGGCGTTAATATGCTCGCATTAGTAGATGGACAACCTAAAGTACTTAACATTAAAGAAGCATTATCACATTATTTAAATCACCAAATAGAAATTATTAAACGACGTACAGCATTTGAGTTACGTAAGGCAGAAGCACGAGCTCATATACTAGAAGGTTTACGTATTGCACTTGATCATCTCGATGAAGTCATCACACTGATTCGCAATTCAAAGACGGCAGATATTGCCAGAGTCGGTCTCATGGAGCGCTTTGGTCTCACTGAAAAACAAGCACAAGCTATTTTAGATATGCGACTCCAACGTTTGACAGGTTTAGAAAGAGAAAAAATTGAAACAGAATACAATGATTTAATTAAACTAATCGCTGAACTGAAGGCTATTTTAGCAGATGAAGAAAAGATTTTAGACATTATTCGTAAAGAGTTAACAGAGATAAAAGAAAAATATAATGATGAGCGCCGAACAGAAATTGTTTTAGGAGGAGTCGACTTCTTCGAGGATGAAGACTTAATCCCAGAAGAGAATATTGTCATCACGTTAACACATCGTGGTTATATTAAACGTTTACCATCGTCAACATACCGAACGCAGCGTCGCGGTGGCCGTGGTATTCAAGGTATGGGAACACATGAGGACGATTTTGTAGAGCATTTAGTATCGACTTCGACACATGATACGATTCTCTTCTTTACGAATAAAGGGAAAGTATATAAATTACGTGGATTTGAAATTCCAGAATTTAGTCGGACAGCTAAAGGGATACCAATTATTAATTTGTTACAAGTCGATCAAGATGAATGGGTCAATGCTGTTATGCCGATTAATGAATTTAGTGATGATTGGTATTTCTTCTTTACGACTAAGCATGGTATATCTAAGCGAACGCAAATCTCCCAATTTGCCAACATCCGTAAAGGCGGTTTAATTGCTCTTAATTTGCGTGATGATGATGAATTAATTTCTGTGAAGATGACAAACGGAAAGAAGGAAATATTTATCGCGACGAAAAAAGGCTACATTATTCGCTTTGATGAGGAGCAAGTTAGACCAATGGGGCGTGTAGCTGCTGGAGTTAAAGGTATTACATTACGAGAAGAAGACGAAGTCGTTTCAATGGATATTATGGAGAAAGGTACACAGATTCTCCACGTAACGAATAAAGGTGTTGGAAAGCGAACACCTGAAAATGAATACCGTCTCACAAATCGTGGTGGAAAAGGGATTTTCACGTGTAAACTACCGGATGAAGACAATTACGTCGTATCTGTTAAAGCTGTAAAAGGTGACGAAGATATTATGTTAATTACAGTTGATGGCGTGTTAATTCGGATACCAGTTGAAGAAATTTCAGAGACTGGTCGGAATACGCAAGGCGTAAGACTCATCCGTATTCAAGATAATGAAGAAGTGGCTACAGTTGCAAAGGTCGAAGAAGAAGAGCTTGAAGAAGATGATGAACAATCGAATGATGATGAATGATAAGTGAAGTAAACATTAAACATAACGCATGGAGTCTAAATTTTTATATTTGACTTCATGCGTCATTTCTTTTATAAATAAGCATGCTTAAAGTTAAGATATTTATGCTGTAGCTTTTCTTATACTGGTGTGAAAGTGACACGTTAATGACGACTACAATACTTAATAAGCCCGTTAAATTTTCTTTGTTCTTTTTCTAAGGAGATTATGGATGAAAGAATTTGTTTCGGAGTGCTCTTTCAATTAAATAAGGGATTTTCCAAGCAGTAATTTCTAGGAATTTTATTATAAATGGATAATCAATATCAGCTTTCGACATGAGCAAATCTCCCCACCATCCTGCTTCGTAGCGACTTAACATACTGAGATTATATAATAATAAGTAATGAACAATCATCTCAGAAATAGGAAGAAAAATGTCACGTGAAGTAGGAAAATATACATGTTCATACCGATCGAAGAAAAATGGTGTATGATACTCTCGTATTTGTCCATTTACTGTTATTTTTATTGTAGATTTCGTTATATTCGTATGTAGAATAGGTGGTAAAAAAGGCTTTATACGATTGAGAAAAGCGTGCGCTGTCATATGATAATCGTCCAACAACGTCATTGGAAATGTCAATACTTGCTTTTGGAATGGAAGTTGTACGAGTTTAGGTTCATCGGTTAATAAAAACAGTGATTGTAATTCAGGGATTAAAGATAATAAACGAAGCATCTTGATTTTATCGAAAGGCATTCGCTTCAAAGACAAAATATGCTCTGAAAAATAAGGTAATAATCCTTGATGTTGTATTTTCACTTCATCCTCTAAAAATGTATAATCCTTTTTCTTACGTTTTCTACTTGAGACACCGTGTGCCAACAAAGCGGTTGATTCTGGATAATGAGGGCGTTCGGTGAGAATTAAAGCTTTCATAAAATGCCCCAACCCATAGAAATATAACGTTGGTTGAAAGATCATATCAACGTGATGACCAGCATTGAATAACTTTCTGCCATGGTCTAAATAATACATAAAGGAATGGCAATTTTCATAGCTCTTGACATCGGCTATACTTTTATATGTTTCATTTTGTTTATATATACGCCGAAGAAAGGATTGAGCTGTTTCTTGTGCAGATAAATATATTAACATGGTCTCGTTGTCTATAGACAAAGTATTCACCTCGAGTAGAAATGTGAAAATTAGGAATGTAATTACTTTGCTTTTCTAGCACGATGTTGTTGAAAATTCAAAGTTAATCACGTATTGTAATTAGAAATAGATTTACCGCTTAGCTTGGCCAAATAAACAAAAAATATAAAATAGGAGGTTCGCCATGCGTGAAGATAAGTTTTCAAAAGAAGGATTAACATTTGATGATGTATTACTTGTCCCAGCTCATTCTGAAGTTTTGCCGAGGGAAGTGGATGTCAGTACGGTTTTATCAGAAAGAGTTAAACTTAATATCCCAATTATCAGTGCAGGCATGGATACGGTGACAGAGGCTGAAATGGCTATATCCATTGCCCGTCAAGGTGGTCTTGGAATTATTCATAAAAATATGTCTATTGAGGAACAGGCAGAACATGTAGACCGTGTCAAACGTTCTGAAAGTGGTGTTATTACGAATCCATTTTTCTTAACACCAGAACATCAAGTATATGATGCTGAACATTTAATGGGGAAATTCCGTATATCAGGTGTTCCAATTGTTAATTCTATTGAAGAACAAAAACTTGTTGGTATTTTAACGAACCGTGATTTACGTTTTATTGAGGATTATTCAACGCCTATTCATGAAGTGATGACGAGCGAAAATCTAGTTACAGCTCCAGTTGGGACAACGTTAGAAGAAGCGAAAAAGCTGCTCCAACAATATAAAATTGAAAAACTTCCACTTGTAGATGATGATTTTACTTTAAAAGGACTTATTACGATTAAAGATATTGAAAAAGTTATCGAATACCCGAATGCAGCTAAAGATTCCCAAGGTCGGTTATTAGTCGGCGCGGCTGTAGGGGTTACAAGTGATGTGATGACACGAATTGAAAAATTAGTTGATGCAGGTGTCGATGTCATCGTCATTGATACAGCACATGGCCATTCACAAGGTGTTTTAGAACAGGTAAGAAAAGTACGCGAAACTTATCCTGACCTTGATATTATTGCTGGTAATGTAGCAACAAAAGAAGGTACAAAGGCTTTGATAGAAGCAGGAGCAACCATTGTTAAAGTCGGTATAGGGCCTGGATCAATTTGTACGACACGTGTTGTCGCAGGTGTAGGTGTTCCACAAATTACCGCTGTTTACGATTGTGCACGAGAAGCTGCAAAGCATAATGTCGCTATTATTGCTGATGGTGGTATTAAATATTCAGGTGATATCGTAAAAGCATTAGCAGCAGGTGGTCATGCTGTAATGCTCGGAAGTTTACTTGCTGGTACGAAAGAAAGTCCTGGTGAAATGGAAATCTATCAAGGAAGAAGCTATAAAGTTTATCGTGGTATGGGATCACTAGGAGCGATGAAAGCTGGATCAAAAGATCGTTATTTCCAAGAATCAAACGATATCAAAAAACTTGTTCCTGAGGGAATCGAAGGTCGCATTGCTTATAAAGGAGCTCTAGCTGATACAATTCATCAACTCGTTGGTGGTTTGCGTGCAGGTATGGGCTATTGCGGTTCAAAAGATATTGAAGCTCTTCGTAATGAAACACAGTTTGTTCGAATTACAAATGCAGGTTTACGTGAAAGCCATCCACACGATGTTCAAGTAACAAAAGAAGCACCGAACTATTCTTTACAATAATGATTATAAGCGGATACTTAAGAATAATATATTCGGTCGTATCCGCTTTTTTAATCCCACTTTTACATTGCATAATCATAGAGCTTTTAAATTAAATATTCGTTTAAATGAAAGGCAATGACCGAAAACGAATCTATTTTTTTATTTGTTTTTATGATAAAATACAAGGGTGCCTATTATTCGATAAATTTGATTTTAATTGTTTTTTATTAATATATACAAACTGTAAAAGAGGGGTAGAAGAAGTTGAAGAAAATATATAAACAGATAGCTATACTTTTTGCGGTCATCTTAACGATTGCGTTTGTCGGACCACATTCAATAGAAGCGAAAACATTAAAGTTAAAAGCAGAATCGGCTATTTTAGTAGATGCCGATACAGGGAAAATATTATATTCTAAAAACCCTGACGTTTCTCTTCCACCCGCTAGTATGACAAAAATGATGACAGAATATCTCGTTTTAGAAGCAATTGATAACGGAGAAATCAAATGGGATTCAACAACACAAATCAGTGATTATGCCTATAGTATTTCAGCAAATCCTAGTTTTTCAGGAATCGGTTTAACACAGGATAAAGATTATACAGTCGAAGATTTGTATCATGCAATGGCGATTAATTCAGATAATGCCGCAACCATTGCCCTTGCTGAATTAATCGCAGGTTCCGAAGGCGAATTTGTTAAGATGATGAATAAGAAAGCCGAAGAAATGGGATTAACCGAATTTGAATTTGTTAATTCTAGTGGATTAGATAATGAATCATTAGGAAAAAATCATCCTGAAGGGACTGATCCCAAGGGTGTTAATCTCTTATCTGCTCGATCTGCTGCATTACTTGCTTATCATTTGATTAACGATTACCCAGAGGCGCTGGAAATTTCTAGTATTCCTGAAACTGAGTTCGACGGAAAAACAATTACGAATTGGAACTGGATGTTGCCACATAATAGTGTCAACTTTAAGCAATTTTATTATGAAGGAATTGACGGGTTGAAGACAGGTTATACAGACCTTGCTGGATTTTGTTTTACAGGAACAGCAGAAAGAAATGGGAAACGTTTGATATCTGTCGTTATGAAAACAGATAGTGAAGCGACACGTTTTAAAGAAACCATTAAATTAATGGATTATGGTTACAATAATTTTGAAGATGTCGAGCTGTTTCCTAAAGGTTATCAAATTAAAGGAAAATCTACATTATCAGTTATAAAAGGGAAAGAAAAAACAGTTGATATCGAAACAAAAGATGCCATTACTATTCCAATTAAAAAAGGTACAGAAGATAAATATAGCTTGACTTATAAACTGGATAAAAAGAAATTGACGGATTCAGGTGAATTAGAAGCTCCAATAAAAAAAGGTGAGAAAATAGGCACAGCAGAACTTGTTTATGACGGTGAAGATCTCGGCTATATCATTGATTCTGACAAGCAACATGTCGATGTCATTACGAAAGATTCCGTAGAGAAAAGCAATTGGTTTATGTTAATTTTACGATCAATTGGTGAGTTCTTTTCTAACTTGTTTTCCAGTATGATAGATATGATTAAAGGTTGGTTTAATTAATATAAAAAAGGGGAATGAACTAAAGATGCAACAAGATAACCAAAAACAAATCGTCATGCCTAAAGGTGGCGTCATTATGGACGTTGTTAACGCAGAACAAGCGAAAATAGCTGAAGCAGCAGGTGCAGTTGCTGTTATGGCACTAGAGCGTGTACCATCTGATATTAGAAAAGCAGGTGGTGTTGCTCGCATGGCTGACCCACTTAAAGCAGAAGAAATTATGAATGCTGTGTCAATCCCTGTTATGGCAAAAGTTCGGATTGGACATATTGTAGAAGCAAGGGTACTTGAGTCTATTGGCGTTGATTATATTGATGAAAGTGAAGTTTTAACTCCGGCTGATGATGTTTATCATATTAAAAAATCTGATTTCACTGTACCATTTGTTTGTGGTGCTCGTCATTTAGGAGAAGCCGCTCGCCGTATCGGAGAAGGTGCTTCTATGCTGAGAACAAAAGGAGAACCTGGTACGGGAAATATTGTGGAAGCGGTTCGTCATATGAGACAAATCCAAGCCGATGTTCGTAAATTAATAAGTATGTCAGAAGATGAAGTGATGACTTATGCGAAAAACATTAATGCTCCATACGATGTGTTATTAGCTATTCGTAAAGAAGGAAGATTGCCAGTTGTTAATTATGCTGCTGGAGGTGTAGCAACACCAAGTGATGCTGCGCTGTTAATGGAGTTAGGTGCAGATGGTGTCTTTGTAGGATCTGGTATTTTTAAATCTGAAAATCCTGAGAAGTTTGCTAAAGCAGTTGTACAAGCAACAAAGCATTACCAAGATTATGCCCTTATCGCTGAGTTATCTAAGAATTTAGGTACAGCGATGAAAGGAATCGACTTAAAAACTTTATCACCAAATGAAATGATGCAACACCGTAGTGAGTAATCGCTTGTCACTTGCAACTTTTATAAAAGTTCGTTATGATGAATTTAAATAATTATAAAAGTAATGAGAGGAAATAGTAGCAGGTTATTTTCTTCAAGAGAGTCGGTGGTTGGTGTGAACCGATAGAAAAAACTGTGAATCCATCCTTGAACTGGTTTACCGAATATACAGTAAGTAGACCCGGAGCATGCCGTTATGATGTCAGAGTAGGAAGTCTATATGTAGGACTTCAATTTGGGTGGTATCGCGGGAATATAAACTCTCGTCCCTTTCATGGGGCGAGGTTTTTTTAATTTTTATAAAAAATAGGAGGTTGATGACCGTGCTAGATATAAAATATTTACGAAATAACTTTGAGGAAGTCACAAAAAGGCTAGAACATCGTGGTGAAGATTTATCTGATTTAGAACGATTTGGTGAAATAGATCAAAAGCGTCGTCAATTAATTGTAGAAACCGAAAATCTAAAAGCGAAACGAAATGACGTATCAAAGCAAATCCCAATTTTGAAGAAAGAAGGTAAAGATGTTCAACCGGTTATAACCGAGATGCGTGAGGTAGGGGATCGCATTAATGAATTAGACCAGGAATTACGTGTGATAGAGGCACAATTGAAACAGATTATGTTGTCAATTCCAAACATTCCTCATGAAAGTGTACCTGTCGGTGAAGATGAAGAAGATAATGTTGAAGTTCGTCGTTGGGGTGAAATCCCTGAATTTTCATTTGAGATAAAGCCCCATTGGGACTTAGGCACAGAACTAGGTATTTTAGATTTCGAGCGTGCATCAAAAGTTGCCGGAAGTCGTTTTGTTTTCTATAAAGGATTAGGTGCTAGATTGGAACGAGCACTTTGGAATTTTATGATGGATTATCATGCAGAACACCATGGTTACGAAGAAATGTTACCACCTTATTTAGTGAATCGTAATAGTATGACAGGTACAGGACAGCTTCCGAAATTTAGTGAAGATGCTTTTCATATAGAAGCATGGGACTATTATTTGATTCCAACAGCAGAAGTTCCTGTTACGAATTATCATAGTCAAGAAATTTTGAAAGAAGAAGATTTACCACAAAAATATGTCGCATATAGTGGTTGTTTCCGTTCTGAAGCTGGCTCTGCAGGACGAGATACGAGAGGGTTAATTCGTCAACATCAATTTAATAAAGTTGAACTCGTTCAGTTTGTAAAACCAGAAGATTCATATGATGCTTTAGAACAATTGACAGGTCACGCAGAGAAAATTTTACAATTGTTAAAGCTCCCATACCGTGTGATGAGCATGTGTACAGGTGACTTAGGTTTTACTGCGGCTAAAAAATATGATATTGAAGTATGGGTACCGAATCAGAATACTTATCGGGAAATCTCTTCTTGTTCTAACTTTGAAGACTTCCAAGCGAGACGTGCAGGTATCCGTTTCCGCCGCGGTGCAAAAGGAAAGCCAGAATTTGTTCATACATTAAATGGTTCTGGTCTTGCCATTGGACGTACTATCGTAGCTATTCTAGAGAATTATCAACAAGAAGATGGATCTGTTATCATACCAGAAGTATTACGACCATATATGGGTGGTGTAGAAGTTATTAGATAGTGCGCGACTGGACTATTCGAAGGAAGCTGGTCTTTCTTTCGAATAGTCTTTTCATTACTTTTTATATGTTCATTTAATGTAAATTTTTTTATGTTTTTATATTGACATCTCATAAAAATTCGTGTATATTTAATAATGTTGATTACGGAGGTATACCCAAGTCTGGCTGAAGGGGTCGGTCTTGAAAACCGAAAGGGGTGTCAAAGCCCGCGGGGGTTCGAATCCCTCTACCTCCTCCATTTAATTTATTAGCGCATAAAATTTTGGAGATATAAAAAAATCGCTACATGAGGTGTAGCGATTTTTTTATATCTTTCTCCATTTTCTTGCTTGATTAATGGAATGGCTGATTTTTTCAATGATTGGCTCAATCGATTGTTTATCATTAATGAGATCGTAATCATTAATATCAATTCGTAAAATAGGGCAAGAGTTAAAACTATTAATCCAATTATCATATCGATGATGCATTTCTTTCCAATATGAAGTTGGTGTATTTTTTTCCATATCACGGCCACGTAGTTTAATTCTTTTTAGTATATCTTCTAGTGAACCTTCTAAATAAATAAGTAAATCTGGATGTGGGAAATAAGGTGTCATAACCATGGCTTCAAATAAACTGCTATATGTTTCATAGTCTTCAGGTGACATCGTGCCTTTTTCATAATGCATTTTTGCAAAAATTCCTGTATCTTCATAAATAGAACGGTCTTGGACAAAGCCACCACCGTATTCAAACATTCTCTTCTGTTCTTTAAAACGCTCAGCTAAAAAATAAATTTGTAAATGAAAACTCCAACGTTCAAAATCTTTATAAAACCTTTCTAAATACGGATTATTATCCACCTTTTCAAATGATGTTTTAAAATTTAGAGCTTCTGCTAATGCTTTCGTCATTGTTGACTTACCGACCCCTACTGTTCCAGCAATAGTAATAATACTGTCGTTAGGAATTTGATATTTTTCCCGTAAATTCATCTTGGTGTCCTCCTGTATAAAAATTAAAGCGAATACGCCATTAACTTTTGGTCGACTTGCTTAATAATCGCTTCTAAATCTTTTTTACGATTGACGAAATCCACTTGATCGCCATTGATTTGAATGATAGGTATGTGTGGATTTTTTTGTTTGAATTGTTTCATGAATACGTCATAATCTTGCGAGAGTTGTGCAAGATATTCGGGTTGGATATTTTTCTCGATTTCTCGGCCACGACATTTAATTCGTTTCAACAGTGTGTCTAGACTTGCATGAAGGTAAATAATCATGTTCGGTAGAGGCAAATCATCTGTAATAATATCGTAAATTTGTTTATATTTATCCAACTTATCTCCTTTTAGTGTCCTTTGGGCAAAAATCATATTTTTCGCAATATGATAATCAGCAATTACTGGCTTTTGTTTTTGTAAATAATCGTTGTCAACGTCCTCTAATTGTTTAAAACGATTACACAAGAAGAACATTTCCGTCTGAAAACTCCACTCCTCAATATTTTCATAAAATTTCCCAAGAAATGGATTTTCATCGACAATTTCTTTTAATAGATGGAAACCGTAATGAGAACTTAGTCTTTCTGCTAAAGATGTTTTTCCTACCCCGATAGGTCCTTCTATTGCTATATAAGGGACGTCTCCCATTGCAATCTCTCCTTATTCAATTTACCTATAATTTATTATTCTAGCATAGAGTGCCGGCTTGTACCATGTATAATTGGTAGTATATCATCCTTATGTTTTAATATAGGATATTCACTGAATAGCGATTTTAGTGTATAATATGATTTGTTTGTCCCTGTAGCTCAGTGGATAGAGCAGTAGCCTCCTAAGCTATGTGCACAGGTTCGACTCCTGTCAGGGACGTATGATGTAGTAAAATTTTTTTACGACGGTGGTCAATATGACAGATGAACAATATATGTCTTTAGCGATAGAAGAAGCGAAGAAAGCAGAACAAATGAATGAAGTGCCAATCGGAGCAGTCATTGTTTATAAAGGAGAAGTGATTGGTAAAGGTTATAATGTCCGAGAAGCGACACAAAAAACATTGTCACATGCTGAACTTATTGCGATTCAAGAAGCAAATAAGAAAATTGGTAGTTGGCGACTAGAAGAATGTACATTATATGTCACATTAGAGCCTTGCCCGATGTGTGCTGGAGCTATTATTCAGTCGCGTATCAAACGCGTTGTCTATGGGGCAAGAGATATGAAAGCGGGATGTGCTGGGACGTTAATGAATCTTTTAGAGGAAGCGCGTTTTAATCATCAAGCAGAGGTAACACATGGTATATTAGAAGAAGAGTGTCGTCTGCTTTTAACAAATTTTTTCCAACAGTTACGCCAAACGAAAAAGAAACTCAAGTAAATTTATCCAATTTAATAAATCCCATTGCATTTTATATCAAAAAAAAGTATAATGGATATTACCGTGCTAAGTGGGGAGCTAGCGGCACCCTGTACTCGCAATCCGCTATAGCGAGGCTGAATTCCCAATCGAGGTGGCCAGATTTATGGTCTGCCTTAAGGAATTGGTGTTGACGTTTAGGTCCTGCGCAACAGAAACCCATGAACCCTGTCAGGTCCGGAAGGAAGCAGCAGTAAGTGGTCATTTCTGTGTGCCGTGGGGTTACCGAAACCGAGCCATGAACTTAAGTAACGCATAGGTCTGTTCCATCGACTGCGGGTGCACGGTATACATATAAAAAAACGAACCCCTTGTACCATATTGGTAGTAAGGGGTTAATTTTTTCGGTTGATATACAGGTCTGTTAACTTACGAGCTAATGTCAGAGAAACTAACCCAATTCCAGGAACAACACAAAACATAAGAATAAATAGAAAAACACCCGTAAAATGAAGAAAAGCATCATTGATTAGACCAACAATTTTATATTGAAAGGCAAAGAGAACCATAAAGCTAACTAAATAGATTGTTGTCGCAATTTTATCCACTTAGATCCCTCTTTTATAATAAATCTCCATAAAATTTACTTTAAGTATACATCTATATCTATTATATCAGAGGCATGCCCTGAAAATAGGAAAAAGAAAATCATTCGATAATAGTTCACAATCACCTGATGTTTAAGATATACTTAAGAGGAGACGATGGAAAGGAACATGTGAGATGAGTTATCAGGCATTATATCGAAAATGGCGTCCACGTAAATTTGCGGATGTTGTTGGTCAATCACATATAACAAAAACATTACAAAATGCCATTTTAAATAATCAATTTTCGCATGCTTATTTATTCTCAGGTCCACGAGGGACAGGGAAGACTAGTGCTGCCAAAATATTCGCTCAGGCGATTAATTGTGAGCGAGCACCAAGTGAAGAACCTTGTAATGAATGTCAGGCATGTCGCGGCATTTTAGATGGTTCTATTTCTGATGTCATAGAGATGGACGCAGCTTCAAACACAAGTGTTGAAGATGTGCGGGATATTCGCGAACATGTTAAATATGCATCAACTACTGTCCCATACAAAGTTTATATTATCGATGAAGTGCATATGATATCAACAAGTGCATTTAATGCACTATTAAAAACGTTAGAAGAACCACCTAAGCATGTCGTATTTATTTTAGCAACGACTGAACCACATAAAATTCCACTGACAATTATATCTAGGTGTCAGCGATTTGACTTTAAGCCGATTTCATCACGAGCCATTGTTCAGCGTATGCGCCATATTGTAAATGAGGAAGAGATATCTGCTTCGGATGAAGCGTTACATGCCATTGCTCTTGCTGCTGAAGGTGGGATGCGTGATGCATTAAGTATGCTTGATCAAGCTATTTCTTATAGTGATGGTGAAGTATCATTAGAAGATGTATTGGCTGTTACAGGTGGCGTTTCGCAAGATATTTTAACAAATATCGTAACAGCGATGTATAATGAAGATATTCAACCGAGTTTAGCACGCTTTGATGAGTTGATCCAAAACGGGAAGGATCCTGCTCGTTTTGTTTATGATATGATATATTTTTTACGTGATTTATTACTTTATAAGAGTACATCAACATTAGAGACATTATTAGAGCGTGCCACGGTTGATGAAGCGTTTAAGACACTTGCAGAGGATATATCTGTTGAGTGGATTCAAGATGCTATTATGCGTATGAATGAATGTCAACAGGAAATCAAATGGACGAATAATCCGAAAGTATTTATCGAGATTGCTCTCATTTCTATTACGAATCGAAATCAAAGTCAAGAGAAAGAGCAAGATATAAGCAATTCTTCAGTCATTCAGAAAATCAACCAACTAGAAAAAGAAGTTGCTTCATTAAAGCAAGCAACAACGGCACCACATACAGAAAAAGAAGTTGCCATACAACAGCCAAAAAGAAGACAATCAAGGCCGTCAAAGAACAGTTATAAGGTGCCATTTGAACGCATCCGTTTAACATTACAGGAAGCACAAAAAGATATGCTTCGTAAAGTTCAAGCGACATGGGCGACTTTTTTAGCTCAATTAAAGGCGACGAGTGCGCCAGCCCATGCGACAATTCAAGATTCCAAACCAGTCGCTGCATCATCAAAGGCAGTTGTTGTCGCATTTAAATATGAAATCCATTGTTCCTTATTTTTAGACAATCAGTCTTTGGCAGAATCTATATTAGCGAGTGTTTCACAAAAAAATATGACTATTATTCCAATTCCAGTTACGGAATGGAAATCATTACGACAAGAATACGTGAAAAATCAAGAACAAGCCGTAACGGGCAAAGAGACAGAAACGGAGCCATTAGTAGAAGAAGCAAAGAAGTTATTCGGTGAAGAAGTCGTTAAAGTTCATGATTAAGAATATAATTGGATAACTGATTTAAACTCACGTATAATGTGATTAGTTGAAAATAAGAGAAGAGTTGAATTAAAAAGGAGGCGTTTTCCATGAGAGGTATGGGAAATATGGGGAATATGATGAAACAGATGCAAAAAATGCAGAAGAAAATGATGAAAGCACAAGATGAATTACATGAAATGACATTTGAAGCATCTGTAGGTGGTGGTATGGTAACAATCACTGCGAATGGAAAAAAAGAAATTACAGATATAAACATTGCAGAAGAAGTCGTCGATCCGGACGATATTGAAATGCTACAAGATTTAATCATTGCTGCAACAAATGATGTTTTGAAACAAATAGATGAAAAAACAGCTGAAACAATGGGACAGTTCACAAAAGGATTGCCAGGTGGATTGTTCTAGGAGGCATAAATGATGTATTACCCAGAGCCAATATCTAAGTTGATCGACAGTTTTACAAAATTGCCAGGAATCGGACCAAAAACAGCCGTACGTCTGGCATTTTTTGTTTTAAATATGCAAGAAGATGATGTCATAGAATTTGCACAAGCATTGGTTAATGCTAAAAGAAAATTAACGCATTGTACGATTTGTGGTCATATTACCGACCAAGATCCTTGTGCGATTTGTCAAGATACATCACGAGATGAATCGGTTATTTGTGTCGTACAAGATTCAAAAGATGTCATTGCTATGGAAAAGATGAAAGAATATCACGGGAAATATCATGTCTTAAATGGTGCCATCTCTCCAATGGACGGCATTGGTCCAGAAGATATTAATGTCCCTTCTTTACTAAACCGTTTGAAAGACGAGCATGTGAAAGAGTTGATTTTAGCGACAAACCCGAATATTGAGGGAGAAGCTACTGCCATGTATATTTCTCGCTTAGTTAAACCATCGGGAATAAAAACAACCCGCATTGCTCATGGGTTACCAGTAGGTGGCGATTTAGAATATGCCGATGAAGTAACATTATCAAAAGCACTGGAAGGCAGACGAGAACTTTAGAATTTAGGTGAGACAGCATGAGACGAAAAAAAAGAAAACGTCAAGTTGATGAACAATTATTAGAGGCGATTTTTACCGTTGAGCAGGAATGGAAACGTGTTCAATCAATTGTTGAACAGAGTATCGAACCAACCGTTGAAGGACAAAATAGAGTAGCAATCGCCCAAGCGAAATATGTGTTTTTATTACGAGAAGCGAAACGTAGACAGCTTAACGCGCTGCGGTATGGTCAATCATAAAAAACGAGGAAAGGAAGCATTTCCTCGTTTTTTTATAATTATATTTCATATCTTCTTTTCTTTACTATGTATGAGTCTCAAAGAAAGGATTTTCCATGCTTTTAATTACAAGACAAAAACCTAAGTAGATTACTTGACTAACATTTATAATAGAAAATTAAATAACATAATTTTTGTTTCCTTTTCATATGGATAGGTAAGACGAGATTGAAAAGGAGCGATAGTCTTGTGAGTCCGATACTTGTGATTTCAATAATAGTTGGATTAATCATTTTATTACTGTTCGTTGGTGCCCCACTTCGCATCATGCATCTAATAGGACAAAGTATGGTGAAAGTAGCCATCGGGTTACTCTTATTATTCTTTATTAATTTATTCGGTGGCTGGATTGGACTACATGTGCCAATCAATCTATTTACTGTTATTGTTTCCGGTTTTCTTGGACTATTCGGCATTGTATCTTTAACAGCGATTCATCTCTTAATATTGTCCTAACACTATGAAAAAAGTTTCAAAGACCTTCGTATAATTTCCGTTAGTTTAGGAGATAATAAACTAACGGAGGTGACGAGATGGAAGAAAATCGGTTGTTAAAATGGGATAAATGTGGCATTTGTAACGAAGAAAAAACAGAAGGATACTATTTATATAAGATGTATATATGTATAGAATGTGAACAAAAACTCATTAGAACAGACCCAACAGATGAGAAATACCGTTATTATATAAGGAAATTAGAACAAATTAATCAATCAAAACTTTATTCATAGAAGGAGTCTTTGCTCGTATATAGCAAGGACTCTTTTTGTTTAAAAATATTTGCTAGGAATAGAAGTTAAGTGAAAAATAAGTGCCAGACATGCTACAATGAAGGTAAGCCACCGATGATGGCGTTTTAAAAAAGGCAGATAAAAAGATATGAATTAAATTCTAGTTACTGTGATTAAATATAGATAATAGTTTTTAGTGGAATGTGTATTGAAGGAGAAATGAATGTGGCAGGATTATTTATTACTTTTGAAGGTGGCGAAGGAGCGGGAAAGACGACTGTTCTTCAGTCCATTAGTGAACAACTTCTGAATAAAGGTTATGATATAGTAACAACTAGAGAACCTGGTGGCATACGGATTGCTGAGAGAATTCGTAACATTATTTTGACGCCAGAACATGAGGAAATGGATGGTCGTACAGAAGCGCTCTTATATGCCGCAGCTAGACGGCAACATCTTGTTGAAAAGATATTACCGGCACTCGATGAGAATAAAATTGTTCTTTGCGATCGCTTTATAGATTCTAGTTTAGCCTATCAAGGTTATGCACGTGGTTTAGGTATAGAAGATGTATGGCAAATGAATCAATTTGCCATACAAGATGCGATGCCAGATTTGACATTATTTTTTGATATTGAACCGGAAGCAGGATTAAAACGAATTGCAGCGAATAAAGATAGAGAAAGGAATCGCTTGGATTTAGAAGTGTTATCTTTTCATCAAAAGGTATATGAAGCATATCATTTACTAGTGAAGAAATTTCCAGAACGAATTAAAGTTATCCAAGCAAATCAACCTTTACAACGTGTTGAAGAAGAAACAATGTCTCAGATAATCGCATTTTTAAAAAATAAATCATTTTATTAGGAGGGATTGAATCATGAAGTTATTGATTGCGGTTGTTCAGGATAAAGATTCGAATCGATTGATACAAGCATTAGGAGATAGTCATTTTAAGACAACAAAGCTTGCTTCGACAGGTGGTTTTTTAAAAGAAGGCAATACGACATTGATGATCGGATGCGAAGATCATGAAGTAGATAAAGCATTAGATCTTATCCGTGATAATTGCTCACAACGTGAACAAATGGTTGCACCAATTTCACCGATGGGTGGCAATGCTGATTCATATATCCCAAAGCCTGTTAAAGTAGAAGTCGGTGGAGCAACCGTGTTCGTCTTACCAATTGAATCTTTCTTTCAATTTTAAAGATAGGAGATACAGTCGATGAAGATTACACAGGACTTACGGTCACAAGTTGATCCTACGAAGAATAAGTCGCGTTTGATGACTGAACAGAAACAGTCGACTTTTCATAAACTCGTTCAATCACAAGCACAACATTTAAAGGAAAAAGAACTATCAAAGTTGATGGAAGACATTCATCTTCAGGGCGATCGCTTAGTACGTCATCGTTCTTTTCGTGACTTGGCAATCTTTAAAAGACTTGTTCGCGAATTTTTAGAAGAAGCGGTGTCAGAAGGACTTGAATTGAAGAAAACACATCAATTTAGCGCTTTTGGAGAAAGTCGTCAGCTCACGATTGTCAAAGAAGTTGAGTCGAAATTACTTCTCTTGACAGAAGACGTATTACAAGAGGGTCAAAATGGGGTCGATTTGTTGGCGATGATTGGTGAAATTAAAGGATTACTCGTCAATTTATATATTTAGAAGGAAAGTGGATATGAATGGAAACATGGTCTAAAGCTTTAGAAAAACAACCACTTGTTAGTAAAATATTAATGAATAGTATTAAAAGAGATAGACTATCACATGCTTATTTGTTTCAGGGGAGCCGTGGAACGGGGAAAGAGAGCCTTGCGATTTTATTAGCAAAAACGTTGTTCTGTAAAGAGAAGACCGATGTTGAACCATGTCACCACTGTGTCATGTGTAAACGTATTGAATCTCGAAATCATCCTGATGTTCATTGGATTGAACCAGACGGACAATCGATTAAAATGGCACAAATTGAACATTTACAGAAAGAATTTGCTTATACAGGGTTAGAGTCTAATCGAAAAGTATATATGATAAAAGACGCCGATACTTTAACGGTTAATGCAGCTAATCGAATTTTAAAGTTTTTAGAAGAACCAAGCTTAGAAACAACAGCCATTATGCTAACGGAAAATAGCCAGATGATTATTCCGACCATTCGCTCGCGTTGCCAAGTGTTGGACTTTAAACCATTAGACCCGAAACAATTTCAAACCCATTTATTAAAAGAGGGCTTGCCTAAATCAGATGCTGTATTGATGGGGTCTTTAACGAATAGTGTTAAAGAAGCGATTGAGTTATATCAAGACGAGTCCTTTGTACAAGCGAGAAAATTAGTGATACAATTAATAGAAATGTTTTGTCGGGATTCTGATGATGCTTATTTATTTGTTCATCAACATTGGGTTCCGTTTTTTAAGGAAAGATCACAACAAGAACAAGCATTAGATTTACTATTGCTTGCTTTTAGAGATATTCTCTATGCACATATTGGAATCAATCAGGTCGTCTTTTTTGATCAGGATGATCAACAGTTAGAGAAATACATGCTGCATTTCTCTTACGGGCAAGTGATTTCTATGTTAGAAAATATATTGGAAGCAAAGCGAAAGTTAAAGCAATATGTACAGCCAACTTTCGTGATGGAACAGCTCGCATTGCAAATATAGAGGTGATCATGTTTTGTTAGAAGTAATAGGTGTTCGCTTTAAAAAGGCGGGAAAAATATACTATTTTGATCCGAACGGATTTGCTATGGAGCTTTATGATTATGTTATTGTAGAAACCGTTCGTGGTATTGAATATGGTCAAGTCGTACTGATTGATAAAAAGGTGGATGAAGAAGATGTCGTTTTACCATTAAAGAAAGTCATACGGATTGCCGATGAACAGGACCAATTAACTGTTGAGCGAAATGAACAATATGCCCAAGATGCATTAGAGATTTGTGAAGAAAAAATAGATAAACATGAATTGGAAATGAAGTTAATCGAAGTTGATTATACATTTGACCGAAATAAAATTATCTTTTATTTTACAGCAGATGGTCGTATTGACTTTCGAAATTTAGTAAAAGATTTAGCTGCTCAGTTTAAAACAAGAATTGAACTTCGACAAATTGGAGTTCGTGATGAAGCTAAAATGCTTGGGGGCATAGGACCTTGTGGACGTATGCTTTGTTGTTCAACTTTTCTAGGGGACTTTGAACCTGTATCAATAAAGATGGCTAAAGATCAGAATCTGTCTTTAAATCCGTCAAAAATATCTGGATTATGTGGCCGTCTCATGTGTTGTTTAAAATATGAAAATGACCAGTATGAAGAAGCAAAACGGGACTTACCAGATATCGGTGATTATGTTGAAACACCGTACGGAAAAGGTAAAGTGGTCGGTTTAAATATTTTAGAGAAATTAGTACAAATTGAAATCCTTGAGTTAGAACGTGTCGTTGATTATACGATAGACGAAATGATGGAGCAAGGAATCATCACAACGCAAGCTACAGAATAGTAGGGTGATAAAGCGTGAAAAAACGACAAATATTTGATCAAGTGATGGATATGAAAAAGCAAATCGGTGAATTTTATGAACAGTTAGGTGAACTGAAAAATAATTTGAGCACCTTATTAGAAGAAAATCATCGTTTGGAAATGGAAAACCATCACTTGCGGCAACGTCTTGATAAGCAAACAGAAGATGTAGAAAATAAATCAGAAACAGATGAAAAAGATTTGGCACCAGGAGAAGGATATGATAATTTAGCAAGAATATACGAAGAAGGCTTTCATATATGCAATTATGAATTTGGCTCTCCAAGAGATGAAGATTGTATTTTCTGTTTAGATTTATTAAGTAAGAAAAATGAGTGAAAAAGCTGTCTCCCCAATCATTTGGTAGGAGACAGCTTTTGTATGATACATCATAAATAAGATAGAGAGGTTTTAGGCTGATGGAATTATATGATGATGAGCGCCTTGATTATTTATTAGCTGATGAGAGTATGCAGATTATCCAAAGTCCAACTGCTTTTTCTTTTTCTTTAGATGCTGTTCTTTTAGCACATTTTGCACGGATCCCAATTAGGCGTGGTAAGATTCTTGATTTATGTACTGGAAATGCTGTTATTCCGTTATTATTATCAAAAAGAACTGATGCAACTATCACGGGAGTTGAAATACAGAAGCGCATATTTCAAATGGGAGAGCGTAGCATCAAATTAAATGGCTTATCAGACCAAATTAAGATGATTCACGGTGATTTAAAAGAAATGTTACCTATTTTAGGCCATAGTACATTTGATGTTGTGACATGTAATCCACCATATTTTCCTACCCCAGCTGTCACTGAACATAATGAAAATAAATACTTAACGATTGCGCGTCATGAAGTGTACTGTACACTTGAAGATGTTGTTAAGGCGTGTAAATTACATGTCCGCCCTGGGGGAAAAGTAGCAATGGTTCATCGACCGGGACGTTTAGTTGATATTATAACTTTATTTCGTAAATACCGTTTGGAACCGAAACGCATGCGCCTTGTTTATCCTAAGAAAGATAGAGAGGCAAATATTCTACTCATTGAAGGTGTCCGAGACGGAAAAGCAGATTTAAAAATATTACCACCACTATATATTTATGAAGCAGATGGGAGTTATACGAAGGAAGCTGAGGATATTATTTATGGAACATGAGCATATCGTCTATATATTAAAATGTAACGATGATTCGTTATACACAGGTTATACGAATAATTTGAAACGACGTATTCATCTTCATGAGACTGGTAAAGGTGCTAAATATACACGAGGACGTGGACCATTTCAATTGATGCATGTAGAAACATTTGCCACAAAAGAAGAAGCGATGCGTCGGGAATATGCTATCAAACAGTTATCTCGAACTGAAAAAATCAAACTCATTAAAGAATCAGAGGAAGGCGTGTAAATATGAATATCCAAAAAAGTTTCGCACAAACAGAAACTGGCACGTTATACGTTGTTCCGACACCTATAGGAAATCTAGAGGATATGACTTTTCGTGCGATTAATACGTTAACAGATGTCTCATTAATAGCAGCTGAAGATACGAGACATACAAAAAATTTACTCCGTCATTTTAATATTAATACTCCTCTTATTAGTTATCATGAACATAATAAGAAAGCACGTGAACATATGTTATTGCAACGTCTTAAAGAAGGGGATGATATCGCTATCGTTAGCGATGCAGGAATGCCAGCTATATCAGATCCAGGGCATGACATCATTCAAGCCGCTATAGAAGAACAAATTTCCGTCGTTGTTCTTCCAGGAGCAAATGCAGCACTTTGTGCTTTAGTTGGTTCAGGGCTTTCAACAAATCAATTTATATTTTATGGATTTCTTCCAAGAAAGAAGAAGGAAAAACAAGCCGAATTGGAACGTCTTCAACGTATTGCGATGACGTTGATTTTTTATGAATCTCCTTTTCGGGTTAAAGAAACGGTTAAAACTATACAAGATGTATTCGGCGAATCGCACCGCATTGTTTTAGCACGTGAATTAACGAAACGATTCGAAGAATATACACGTGGGACGGTCCGAGAAGTTCTAGAATGGATAGAGACACAACAATTAAAAGGTGAGTATTGTATTATAGTAGAAAAAAGTTTTTTACAAAATGATCAAACATCTTTATGGTGGAGTGAGTTAACAATTGAACAGCATGTGAATCATTATATAAATGACGGACTATCGACAAAAGATGCGATTAAACACGTTGCTCATGATAGACAATTACCGAAGCGAACGGTTTATCAGACGTTTCATAATTGATAATAAAGGAGGCTGAGACAAAACCTCTGAAAGATGAAAAAATGATTCTTGTTTACTTATTCCTTATGTCTCAATCTCCTTCTCCTAATGATCATGACAGTACGTGAATGATCAATAGAGCGAGCTACTCTGCATAGTTTTCAAGATTTGTGCTTAACCATGCGGAGTAGAGAACTTTACTCATTGCCAATTTGGACTTTTATATTTTATCATTTAATAGATTATAACAAAGAGACTGAAACAATACTCAGCCATAAAAAAGCATCTTTTGGTATGGATTTGGAAGTGAAACGTCAAGAAAATGAGTTATTAATGATTTAGTAAAAACAAAAAAAGAAATTGCGAAAACAACATCTCAATGTTGATTCCGCAATTTTTCTCATTTAAAACTGGTTTTGTCCCAGCCCCTTTACGGTTATGTTATTTTTGAGCGTCTTTTTTGGCGAAACTATTTTGTATTTCTTTAATTAGTAGTTCTGCACCTTCTGGACTTAGAACGAGATTGCCACCTGCAATAGAGATGTTTCGTTCAGAGACTTTTCCAGTAACATGACAGGCCATATCGGGTTTGTATTTCTCGAGTACAATACGATCGCCATCCAAATAAATTTCAACTTGATCTTTCACATTAATTCCAAGAGACCGGCGAATGTCAATTGGAATAACAATTCTGCCAAGTTTATCTACTTTTCGTACGACACCAACTGATTTCATTTTCAATTTTCCCCTCCATAGGTCATTAGAAATAATTTCGTACTGTTGAACTAGCCATTAGTTACCTCCGCCAAAATTCACGCTTGATAAATAAGAATATTAAAAAAATTAATACGATGAAGAAAACACCCATTTATTTTTAGTTATGTAAAATGGGAATCTGTACTTATGTTTTGGAAAATGATAGGAAGCATCATATATATTATATAGTGAATAAAAACATGTAATCAAGTATATGATTTTTCTTAAGGTTAAAAACAAGTTGCTATCATATAGACTGTGAATGGAAATATTTAATTAAAATCGCTACAATAGGAGTAATACGGATTTATGTAAATAAACCGAGGAGGAAAGAAAATGTCGGAAAACAAACAAACATTTTATATTACGACACCGATTTATTATCCAAGTGATAAATTACATATAGGACATGCATATACCACAACGGCTGGTGATGCCATGGCACGTTATAAACGAATGCGTGGTTACGATGTCATGTATTTAACAGGGACAGATGAACACGGTCAGAAAATCCAACGTACTGCTAAAGAAAAAGGTATGGAACCGAAAGAATATGTAGATGGTATCGTAAAATCTATAAAAGAACTATGGAGTAAATTAGAAATTACACATGATGATTTTATCCGTACGACTGACGAGCGTCATAAAGAAGCTGTTCAAAAAATATTCAATCAGTTATATGAACAAGGGGATATTTATTTAGATAAATATGAAGGTTGGTATTGTACACCTTGTGAATCGTTTTTTACAGAAAGACAATTAGAGAATGGTAATTGTCCAGATTGCCATCGTGGTGTTGAAAAGGTGAAAGAGGAATCATATTTCTTCAAAATGAGCAAATACGCCGACCGTTTAATCCAGTATTATGAGGATCATCCTGAATTTATTCAACCTGAAAGCCGTAAAAATGAAATGCTGAATAATTTCCTTAAACCTGGACTAGAAGATTTGGCTATATCACGGACAACATTTGACTGGGGTATTAAAGTACCAAATGATCCGAAACATGTTGTATATGTATGGATTGACGCTTTAACAAATTATATTACAGCATTAGGCTATACGACAGAACATGACGAGAAGTATCAAAAGTATTGGCCAGCAGATGTTCATCTGATTGGTAAGGAAATCGTTCGTTTCCATACGATTTATTGGCCAATTATATTAATGGCACTCGATTTACCACTGCCTAAAAAAGTGTATGCACACGGTTGGATTTTAATGAAAGACGGTAAAATGTCAAAATCAAAAGGGAATGTCATCGATCCCGTTAAGCTTATTGATCGCTATGGTCTTGATGCTTTACGCTATTACTTACTTCGAGAAATCCCATTTGGTCACGATGGTGTATTTACGCCAGAAGACTTTGTAGAGCGTATAAACTATGACTTAGCTAATGATTTAGGAAACCTACTTAATCGAACAGTTACAATGATTGATAAATATTTCTCAGGTATCATTCCACCTTATCAAAAAGGAGAAACAGCTGTTGATCAAGACCTTGAAGCAACGATTGAAAAAACAGTTGAAAAAGTAGAACAAGCGATGGACCATATGCAATTTCATGTTGCTCTATCTGAAATATGGCAGTTAATTAGTCGAACAAATAAATATATTGATGAGAATGAGCCTTGGGTATTAGCTAAAGATGAGACAAAGAAGAATCGCCTAGGTAATGTTATGGCTCATTTAGCCGATTCATTACGAATTGTTGCAGTTATGTTACAACCATTTTTAATCAAATCGACAGATCGTCTTCTCACTCAACTTGGCTTAACAGATGATCGATATAAAGCATGGGAAACCATTTATGAACACGGTATTATTTCAGAAGGAACAAAGGTTAAAAAAGGTGAGCAACTCTTTCCACGTTTAGACATGGAAAAGGAAGTTCTGCAAATTGTTGCTATGATGGGTGGCTCTAAAACAGAACAACAAGAAGAAAAAGAGAAAAAACCTGAAATAACTTTTGATGAATTTATGAAATCGGACTTACGTGTTGCTGAAGTTCTTAAATGTGAAAAAGTAAAAGGTGCAGATAAATTACTGAAATTCCAACTCGACCTTGGAACAGAAACAAGACAAGTGATCTCTGGTATTGCCGAATATTATCAACCAGAACAATTGATTGGGGAAAAAGTAGTCTGTGTGACCAATTTAAAACCAGTTAAATTACGTGGTGAATGGTCAGAAGGAATGATTTTATCAGGAGAAGACGAAGCTACTGGAAAGCTTTCATTAATAACTGCAAACTCTAATTTACCAAATGGATCTGTTGTAAAATAAAAAAGCAAACTAAGGTCAATCTCATGGAGGAGATTGACCTTAGTTTTAATAAAGGAGATTTATTATGTTATTTGATACACATGTTCATTTAAATGCACATCAATTTACTGAAGATCGCCACGATATCATCATGCGTGCTCGTGAAGCAGGTGTTACATATATGAATGTGGTAGGATTTGATCGTAAAACAATAGAATTGGCACTAGAAATTGTGAATCAATATGAAAACATATACGCTTCTATTGGCTGGCATCCTGTTGATGCCATTGATATGACTGAAGCCGACTTAAAATGGATTGAAACATTAAGTAAACATCCAAAAGTTGTTGCCTTAGGAGAAATGGGGCTTGATTATCATTGGGATAAGTCTCCGAAGAACATTCAAAAAGACGTATTCCGTCAACAAATCCAGCTTGCTAAACATGTGAAAATGCCGATAATTATTCACAATCGTGAAGCGACCGAAGATGTACTTCAGATTTTAGCGGAAGAAAATGCGAAAGATGTAGGCGGTATTATGCATTGTTATAGTGATACGCCTGAATACGTACCTGAAATTTTAGACATGAACTTTTATATTTCTTTAGGCGGTCCAGTTACATTTAAAAATGCAACCCATCCAAAGGAAGTAGCTAAGATTGTTCCAATAGATCGCTTGTTAATCGAAACAGATGCTCCTTACTTAGCACCACATCCAAATCGTGGAAAACGTAATGAACCGGCTTATGTCACATTAGTAGCTGAGAAAATAGCTCAACTTCGAGATATGTCAGTGGAAGAACTTGCTAAAACTACAACTAAAAACGCTTTAACACTTTTTAAAATTAATAAAAACGGGCAGTAATTGGAATAAAAAGGAAATTATTTTTCTCATCGCATTGAAAAAAAACGTAAAAATATTGTATGCCTTTTAAACAATTGAATATTCTGTCTTTTTCTAAAAGTATTGATGCTATTGGCTTTGTTACATGGATGAATACTTATTTAACCGTGCATTCCTGTTTGTAACCGAAATGTAATTTATTCGTAATCGGAATAACTTTGACATTGCATTTGCCCCTTTATATAATCAATCACGAATCAAGGAGGCAAGATGCATGCGAAAAATTTCAAAACTATTTCCACCTGCGAAATTTAGACCACTGATTTCAACAATAGGTGTTATCGCACTCACGTTGTTTTCAGTTGTGGTTCTTTATGAAGCATCAAAAGTGGAAGTAGTCTTTGCCGATAATGGCAAAACCAAAACAATTAAAACACATGCTAATACAATACAAGAGTTACTAGAAGAAATTGGAATTATAGTTGGAGAACATGATGAACTATCACATGATATAGACACTGAAGTAAAAAACGGAATGGAAATTGCCTATACAAAAGCAAAATCGATTAATGTCAATATTGATGGTGTTGAAAAACGATATTATACGATTCATGAAACAGTAGGCGATTTTCTAGAAGCAGAAGGACTAGAGGTTTCAGAACATGATGATTTATCCCATCAAGTAAATGATGAGATTGTTGAAAATATGACGATCGATTTAAAGAAAGCATTTCAAGTAAAAGTGAAAGATGGGAAGAAAAAGTTACAGCATGTGATGACAACCGGTGGAACAGTAAAAGATATCTTAGCACAAGCGAATGTTTCCTTCAATCCAAAAAGCGACGATAAAATCAATCAGAAACTTAATAAAACAGTTACTGAGGATATGCTGATTAAAGTAACACGTGTAGATGTAAAAACGATTAAAAAAGAAGAAGAGATTGATTTTAAAACGATTAGACAAGATGATACTTCTCTTGAAAAAGGAAAAGAAGTCGTAGCAGAAGAAGGGAAAAAAGGAATCGTTCAAAAGAAAATTAAAATTACGAAAGAAAATGGCAAAATCGTTGATAAAAAGACAGTTAAAGAGATGGTAAAAGAAAAACCGGTTAATCGTGTTGTTAAAGTTGGAACAAAGGAACCTGTTAAAGTTGCTGAAACAACTGTTTCAAAACCAAAATCAAAATCAAAATTAAAAGCACAACCAAAACCAAAAGTAACAACAGTTACTCCAACTAAGACATCAGCGAAACCAACTCCTAACAAGAAAAAGTCTGAGAAAGTTTTTTACATGGATGCTAGTGCTTATACCGCACAATGTAATGGGTGCTCAGGTTATACTGCTACAGGAATTAATTTAAAAGCTAATCCACATCTTAAAGTGATTGCAGTCGACCCAAGTGTTATCCCATTAGGTTCTACTGTGTGGGTCGAAGGATATGGAGAGGCAATTGCAGGTGATACAGGTGGAGCAATTAGAGGTCACCGTATCGATTTACATTTTCCAAATGCCAAAGCAGCCAATGCATTTGGTAGAAAGAAAGTAAAAGTTATCGTTCTTGATTAATTACGAAGTGAAAACAATGCTCTTACCATGCTATGATGGTAAGAGCATTGTTTTATTTATAGAAGGTGAAAAACGTGCACATTAAGGAAATTATTGTTGTAGAAGGAAAAGATGATACAGTAAAAATTAACCAAGCTGTTCAGGCAGATACAATTGAAACAAACGGTTCGGCAATTAATGCTGCCACATTAGAAGCTATTCGCCATGCCCAAGCTAAGCGAGGGGTCATTATATTTACTGACCCAGATTATCCAGGAAAGCGGATTCGGCATATCATTAATGAAGCTGTTCCAGGCTGCAAACATGCTTTTCTTTCGAGAGAACAAGCTCAAGCGAAACATCAAAAAAATAAAAGTCTCGGTATTGAACATGCTTCTGTTGAAGACATTCGGGAAGCTTTACGTCATGTTTATGAATTAACTGAAACAAACACAAATATCTTTAATCAACAAGATTTATTTGAATACGGATTAATCGGTGGTAAAGGGGCGAGCAAACGCCGCAAACGTCTTGGAGAAATTTTAAAAATTGGGCATGTTAATGGAAAACAACTCTTAAAACGTTTATCGATGTTTCAAATTACTAAAGAGGAAGTCAAACAAGCTTTACGAGACATAGAAAGGGAAGAAAAAGCAGATGACGAGTAAAAAATACATTGCAACACCGACAAAAACGAATAAAATTTTACAGAAATATGACTTTGCCTTTAAAAAAAGCTTAGGGCAAAATTTTTTAGTTGATGTTAATATTCTTGATCAAATTATTTATCATGCAGGTATTAATCATACGACCGGAGTGATTGAAATTGGTCCAGGTATTGGTGCATTAACAGAACAGTTAGCCCTTCAGGCAAATCAAGTGGTTGCCTTAGAAATTGACCAACGCCTTATTCCTATTTTAGATGATACACTAGCTGACTATGATAACGTTCGTATTGTTCATGAAGATGTATTAAAAGCGGACTTAAGGAAGATCATTCATCACTATTTTAAAGAGGAACAAACGATCCAAATCGTAGCTAATTTACCGTATTATATTACGACACCTATATTAATGAAATTATTAAGAGAAGATTTACCTATTTCAAAAATAACTGTGATGATTCAAAAAGAAGTAGCTGAGCGAATGGCTGCTAAACCACATACAAAAAGTTATGGTTCGTTAACGATTGCCGTTCAATATTATACAGAAGCTGATATTGTCATGTCGGTTCCTAAAACGGTGTTTATGCCACAACCAAATGTGGAATCAAGTGTTTTACAATTAACAAAAAGAGAAAAACCACTTGTCGACGTCCAAAATGAAGCTTTCTTTTTTGAAATTGTTCAAGCAAGCTTTGCGCAGCGCCGGAAGACACTCAGTAATAATTTAACAACAAAATTTAAAGGCATACTTACAAAAGAGCGTATCAATCACGTATTGGATATGATAAAGATTGATGGTTCAAGACGTGGAGAAACGTTAACAATCGAAGAATTTGCTATATTGGCGAATGCTTTTTATAAAGAAATATTCGTGTAGGTATTTATCCTATAGATATTGTAATCATGGTTATGCACATTCTTTCAGTTGTTTGATGTGACAGAGACGATAATAAAGCAGTTGAAACAGTGAGATAAAACCTCTTAGGTAGAGCATAGTTATTATGCTCTTTTTTTAGTACATTAAAACCCGCTCTTGCATAGGCTATCGTATAGATCATAAGTCAATAATGAGGTGAAAGGATGAATGAACAATATAAATTCTCAGTAGGAGATCTTGTGACAAGAAAGTCGTATGGGCATGATGTGTTGTTCCGAATTGCATCGCTAAAAGAAGGAGAGGGTTCATTACACGGAGAAGAGGTTCGATTAATCGCAGATGCCCCTTTAACAGATTTAGTTCTAACAGAAGAACGCGACGTAAAAAAACATCGACAAAAATCTAAAGAGAAAATAGAAAATTCATATCGATTATTTAAACAAGATTACTTGTTAATGAAAGAAAAGCGAGATTATATGGTAAGTGACGGCTATAAACACGTAGAATTTTTTCAAATACCGCCACGTGTACTCCATATAGATGGAGATCCTATCTATTTGAAAAAATGTATTCACCTTTATGAACGTCTCGGTCTTCAAGTACACGGTATTCATCTGCTCGAAAAAGATATGCCATTTAAAATCCCCGAACTTATTAAAAAAATACAACCCCATATGATGACGATTACTGGCCATGATTCTTTTTCAGGTCGAAAAGGTGATAAAAATGATTTACGTGCTTATAGAAATTCTAAATATTTTGTAGAGGCTGTACGGGAAGCACGTAAAATGATTCCAGCACTAGATCAACTTGTAATATTTGCTGGTGCATGTCAATCTCATTTTGAATCACTTATACGTGCAGGGGCAAATTTTGCTAGTTCACCTTCGCGAATAAATATACACGCTTTAGATCCGGTGTATATTGTTGCCAAAGTGGCGTTTACATCATTTATGGATAAAATCAATGTATGGGACGTGTTGCGAAATACATTATCAGGTGAAAAAGGATTAGGTGGAATAGAAACGAAGGGACTCCTAAGAACTGGTATGCCTTATATTAAATCAGACAAAACATTAAACAATCATGTATGAATTTTTTCATACATAGAATGTTAACAATTAGTTATACTAATAATAAAAAAATGGATTTATATATTGCAACATTAAACGTTTGTTTGTTATAATATTTTATTTGACTTTTTTGTGTAATCATGTTATTATATGTACAGTGAGGTGGAGTGTAGTGGCAAAAACATTACTCGAAATCAAGCGTGGTTTAGAAAATAAGGTCGGAAAACCGTTACGCTTAAAAGCAAATGGCGGTAGAAGAAGAACAATTGAACGCAACGGTATTTTAGCAGAAACTTATCCATCCGTTTTCGTTGTAGAGCTAGATCAGGATGAGAATGCTTTTGAACGTGTTTCATATAGCTATGCCGATGTGTTAACAGAAACAGTAGAATTATTTTTTGATGATAAAGCAGTTGCAGAGTAGTAGAACGTCTAACTACTCTTTTTTTTATATTTCAATATATTTACTTAGGCGTTAAAAGGTGAGTTGGTTATGTTTAACATGGATAGACCTTCTTTCTATAGCTAATACTAAACGTGTCGTAACATACTCTTTATTACAAAAGGGAGGGTCTTTCACATGGCAAGACGAGGTATTATGTCTGACGAGTTGAAAGAAGAAATAGCAAAGGAGTTAGGGTTTTACGACACGGTTAAAAGAGAAGGTTGGGGTGGAATTAAGGCACGTGATGCTGGGAATATGGTTAAGCGTGCAATTGAAATAGCTGAAGAAAGTATGCAAAAAGGCAGATCTTAAAGGTCTGCCTTTTTTTATAAAGATGGTCGCTTGAAATATATCATTATGGTACAATTTTAATACGATAAAAGAAGGTGACTTAACTTAATGACTATTTATGAAAAAGCACCTGCGAAACTTAATCTTTCACTAGATATTTTAAGAAAACGAACCGACGGTTATCATGATGTGGAAATGGTTATGACGACGATTGATTTATGTGATCGAATTGAGTTAACGCCATTAAGCGACAATCAAATTGAAGTTACACTGTGGAGTCAGTTTGTACCAAATGATGAGCGAAATTTAGCTTATCAAGCAGCAAAAGTATTCAAGGAAACATATCATATTCATCAAGGTGTTCATATTAAAATTGATAAATGTATACCAGTCAGTGCTGGACTTGGTGGTGGAAGCGCAGATGCTGCTGCTGTTTTACGAGGGTTAAATCGCTTATGGAATGTGAATGTGTCGATGAAAGAATTAGCTCAACTTGGAGCGACAATCAGTTCTGATGTATCGTTTTGTGTATATGGCAATACAGCGATTGCAAGAGGGCGTGGTGAAGAGATTGAACCACTACCTAACCCACCACCTTGTTGGGTTGTTTTAGCCAAGCCAGATATCGGTGTTTCTACTCGAACAGTGTTTCAGCAAATCGAAATAGAAAAACTTCAGCACCCGAATACAAATGGTGTTGTACGTGCTTTATATACACGTAACTTTAAAGAGATGTGCCAACACTTAGGTAATGCATTAGAAGATATAACGATGCAAATGTATCCTGAAGTGAAAAGGTTAAAAGAAAAAATGATAAAAGCAGGTGCTACCGGTGTTTTGATGAGTGGAAGTGGTCCAACGGTCTACGGTTTAGTAGAACAAGAAAGAAAAGCAAAGCGTATCTATAATGGCATGAGAGGATTTTGTAAGGAAGTTTTTCTTGTGCGCATGTTTAGTTAAGGTCCGTCCCAAGTAAATAAATGGGGCGGCTTTTTTAATGACTTAATCTTGCTGAAACACGTACAATAATGATATATTTGAACATATCATTCGGATTTATTATGAGGTGTGTATATGAAAAGAGAAGAACGGATAGTAGGTATGGTTAATTTTTTCCTGGAGAACCCTCGTAAACTAAAGCGATTAGCTTTTTTCGCCGAGCAATTTAATTCAGGTAAAACGACAATTAGTGAAGACATCAATATCATAGATAATATATTTAAGAAACAGGAAATAGGCTATATTAAACGTATTATTGGTCCAACTGGTGGTGTCATGTTTGTTCCAGTTGTATCATTTGCCGACAGTGAGCATTTTATACATAATCTTTGTGATCGTTTATCTGAACCGAAACGTATTTTGCCAGGTGGTTATTTATATATGACAGATATTTTAAGTGAACCAAGTACTGTCAAACAGCTTGGTAAATTGTTGGCGACTGTCTTCGTTGATAAAGATATTGATATCGTGATGACAGTAGAGACAAAAGGCATATCATTAGCCTATGCTGTTGCATCTTATTTGAATGTTCCAGTTGTTATCGTAAGGCGAGATCCGAAAGTGACGGAAGGTTCCTCTGTAAGTATCAATTACGTATCTGGATCAACAGGAAAAATTCAAACAATGGTTTTATCAAAAAGAAGTTTACAAGCTGGTGATCGTGTCTGTGTTGTGGACGATTTTATGAAAGCCGGTGGAACGATTAATGGAATGATGAATCTCTTGTCTGAATTTGATGCTGAATTAGCAGCGATCGGTGTATTAGCAGAAGCCGATGAATTGAAAGAATTACGTGTTATTGATGAAGATTATGTATCCTTAGTAAAATTGACCGAGATGGATCAAAGGAAAAAAATGATTCAAGTAAGACCAGGAAATTATCTAAATATACTAAATAAAATAGTAAAAACCTCCTTTTTATAGGAGGTTTTTACTATTTTTGGTCAATACCCTATAAAAATAAAATTTTTTTAAAAATTTAGCAGGAATTCGGACAATTATGTTGAATAGTATAAGTGAGTTCAAGTTGAAAAAGGTGGTGAAGCAGCATGGAAGTCACTGACGTTAGATTACGCCGTATAAACACGGAAGGTAGAATGCGAGCAATTGCATCCATTACATTTAATGGAGAATTTGTCGTTCATGATATTCGTGTCATTGATGGAAATAATGGATTGTTTGTAGCAATGCCTTCCAAGCGTACTCCTGACGGGGAATTTAGAGATATCGCTCATCCGATTAACTCTAATACACGGGCTAAAATCCAAGATGCTGTATTAGAAGCATATCGCCGTGCAGGAGAAGAGGTTAAACTTGAAGAAGCTGGTGTATCTTAATTATAAGATTAAAAGGCTAATCATTGTGATTGGCCTTTTTCTTTTTAAAGAAGAAATATGTATCGTAGCTGAACCATAAATCTCTAGCTTGTATGTGTTGAAATACATACGTTTTTAGGATATATTCATTAATGGATAAGATTCGTTTACCGTTATAAATAAAAAAATGAGAACAAACATCATTTACATCGTGTTCGCTTATTAAAGAGTGGATTCAATGAGTGAGAATGGAGGCTTCCTAATGACAAAACGATATGCTGTCATTTTAGCAGCTGGTCAAGGAACAAGGATGAAATCGAGTTTATATAAAGTATTACATCCCGTTTTAGGTCGCCCAATGGTGCAACATGTTATTGATAATATTAAATCAATTGATGTTGATCAGATTGTGACGATTGTCGGCCATGGGTCTGATTCAGTAATGGCGTATATTGGAAATGATAGTGAATACGTCTTACAAGAAGAGCAATTAGGTACAGGACATGCTGTTATTCAAGCGGAGAAATTGTTGGGAGATAAGGAAGGTACAACACTTGTTGTTTGTGGTGATACGCCATTAATTCGTCAAGAAACGTTTGAGCAATTATTAGAATACCACGAAAAAGAAGGAGCCCAAGCAACGATTTTAACATCAAGAGCTGAAGATCCTACAGGTTATGGTCGAGTTATTCGTCATCCTGAAAAGGGTGTAGAACGTATCGTAGAACATAAAGATGCGTCAGAAGAAGAACGATTAGTTGATGAAATTAATACAGGTACGTACTGCTTCGATAACAAGACGTTATTTAAAGCGTTAAAACAGATTTCCAACGATAATGCCCAAGGAGAATATTATTTAACGGATGTCATTGAAATCATTAAAAAGGATGCTGGGAAAATTGCAGCATATTTAACACCGGATTTTGATGAAACATTAGGCGTTAATGATCGGGTTGCTTTACAAGAAGCAGAAAGAATTTTAAAGGAAAGAATAAATCGTAAGCACCTATTAAACGGTGTAACGATTATTGATCCATTAACAACTTATATACATCCAGATGTTAAAATTGAGCAAGACGCTATTATTCATCCAGGGTCCATTATTAAAGGAAAGTCTATCATTAAAAAACACGCCGAAATTGGTCCTTATACTGAGATTGTAAACTGTACAGTTGGAGAACATACGATCATTAAACAAAGTGTCGCGCGCGATAGTGTCATTGGTTCTGGAGTTCAAATTGGTCCATATGCACATATTCGTCCAGAGACAAATGTAGAGGACGAAGCTAAGATTGGTAATTTTGTTGAACTAAAAAAAGCAACGATTGGTAAACATAGTAAAGTATCTCATTTAAGTTATTTAGGTGATGCGTCTGTTGGTGATCATGTTAATGTCGGATGTGGTACAATAACAGTAAATTATGATGGCAAAAGAAAACATGTCACGACAATAGAAGATGATGCATTTGTAGGTTGTAATTCTAATCTGATTGCACCAGTAACCATCGGTAAAAGAGCTTATGTCGCAGCAGGCTCAACAATAACAGATGATGTTCCTGCAGAAGCATTATCAATCGCACGCTCACGGCAAACGAATAAAGAAGGTTATGTCAACCAGTTAAAAAGTAGAAAAAAATAAACGGAGGGTAATTTTCCATGGCATCCTATGGTGATAAGTCATTAAAAGTATTTACTTTAAATTCAAACCTTAAATTAGCAGAAGAAATTGCGACACATATCGGTACATCACTTGGTAAGTGCTCTGTTTCTCGCTTCAGTGATGGAGAAATTCAAATTAATATTGAAGAAAGTATTCGTGGATGTGATGTTTACATTGTCCAATCTACTTCAGCACCAGTAAATGAGCATTTAATGGAGTTATTAATTATGATTGATGCTGTTAAACGTGCATCAGCTCGGTCGGTTAATATTGTCATGCCTTATTACGGATATGCAAGACAAGATCGTAAAGCTAGATCACGTGAACCAATTACAGCTAAACTTGTAGCGAATTTGTTGGAAACGGCAGGAGCAGATCGAGTGATTACACTTGATTTACACGCTCCGCAAATTCAAGGTTTTTTTGATGTGCCAATTGACCATCTACAGGGGGTGCCGATTTTATCTGATTACTTTAAGGAAAAGAATTTAGAGGATATCGTTGTTGTATCACCAGACCATGGAGAAGTAACCCGGGCACGGAAAATGGCTGATCGTCTTGGAACACCGATTGGAATTATTGATAAGCGACGTCCACGACCAAATGTCGCAGAAGTGATGAATATTGTTGGTAATATCGAAGGTAAAACAGCGATATTAATTGATGATATCATTGATACAGCAGGAACAATTACTTTAGCTGCCAATGCTTTAGTTGAAAGTGGAGCAAAAGAAGTATATGCTTGTTGTACACATCCGGTATTATCAGGTCCAGCAATTGAACGGATTGAGAACTCAAAGATTAAAGAACTTGTCATAACAAATACAATTCCGTTACCAGAGGAAAAGAAAACAGATAAAATTACGCAATTGTCAGTTGCACCATTAATTGGTGAAGCAATCGTACGTGTTCATGAATTAAAATCTGTTAGTATTTTATTTGACTAAATGCATCATATGAAGCAAAAATAATATTTAATAAAGAAACGAAAGACAGAAAAACATCTGTTATAATAGATATTTAACTGATTTCGTTTAAATAGATGGAGGATGATGAAAGATGGCAACATTAAAAGCAGTTAAAAGAGATGATCATAGATCATCTGTTACAAAACAATTAAGAAAAGAAGGCCTTGTTCCAGGTGTTGTTTATGGAAAAAAATACGGCAACGAATCTGTAGCGATTAATGGTGTTGAATTATTGAAATTACTACGTGAGGAAGGACGAAATGCCATTATTTCCTTGGAAATTGGTGAAGAAAAACCAGTAGAAGTCATGTTACATGACCACCAAATGGATGCAATTAGAAATGAATTGCTTCATGTGGACTTCTTTGCGGTTGATATGGATGAAGAAATTGACGTAGAAGTTCCAATTGCAATCGTTGGTGACCCAGTAGGAGCTAGAGACGGTGGAATTTTACAGCAACCTGTTTTTGAACTTGTTGTCCGTGCAAAGCCAAATAAAATACCTGATGAAATTACCGTTGATGTTTCTTCGCTTGAAATTGGTGATGTGATAACAGTCGCCGACCTGAAAACAACTGACGAATATTCGATCTTTGAAGATGAAGATATGACAATTGCAACTGTCTTACCTCCTGAATCAGAAGATGTAGAGGAAAGAGAAGTTGATTTAGACGCAGAACCTGAATTGATTGGTGCGGAAGAAGAAGAAGAAGCATAATTAGCATAATTGAATGGATTAAGATAACCCCCCATTAAGAAGTATTTCTTTAATGGAGGGGTTGTTTTGCTGTTTTATTATTTTAAAAAGGAAGTTGTGAAAGATGAAATGTATTGTAGGTCTAGGCAATCCTGGTAAAAAGTACCATTATACACGCCATAATATCGGATTTTTGGTCATTGATGAATTATTACAACGGCATCAATTAACTTTAGATAAAAATAAATTCAAAGGTGACTACACTGTGACTCACTTAAATGGTGAGAAATGTTTATTATTAAAACCACAAACATTCATGAATTTATCAGGAGAATGCATTAAACCAATTTTAGAATATTACCATATTAATCCAGAAGATATGATTGTGATTTATGATGACCTAGATTTACCAACTGGAAAGATTCGTCTAAGACAAACGGGTGGCCATGGCGGACATAATGGGGTTCGTTCAACAATTGAACAGCTAGGAACGAAGACATTTAACCGCATTCGTATTGGTATTGGTCGTCCGACGACAAATATGCCGATTGTTAATTATGTTTTAGGGAAATTCCGTAAAGAAGAAATCAGTGATGTAGAAGATAGTATCCAACGCGCTGCAGATGCATGTGAAGAATGGATGAAACGTCCCTTTTTAGAGGTCATGAATGAATGGAATAAGTAATGGTATTTAACTATCTCACATATAGTATAAAAGGGCGCTTTTCGGATAAACTGGTATATAGAAATCTTATTCGAGGAGGGCTTTTTATGGCCATTATTTATAACTGTCGTCATTGTGGCTCTGAAATTGGGCGGTTAAATCAGCGCTTTATTGACACATTACAGTTGGGCTGGAATCATTTATCCTTAGAGGATCGTAAGAAGATGATTCATTATGAACCAAATGGCGATGTCTCTATTCAATCCATTTGCGAAGATTGTCAAGAAACGCTAGGACGCTATCCAGAATACCATGAACTAGATTTTTTTATCCACTAATACATGTCAACGGTTTGTATATAAAAGCTTTGGTTAAATGAACCAAAGCGTTTTTGTAGTTATATTAATACGCTATTCTTACGATCTAAGATCGCATTTAGATAAAGAATATGTGTTGTTTGGGGGATTTTTATGAAGGGAATCAATCACTATTTGAAATCAACACAAGATGTGCAATCAATCATTTCAGGTGTTTATTCTGGTATGAAGGAACAGCTTGTTGCAGGATTGTCAGGATCAAGTCGTAGTATTCTTGTATCTATTTTGAATGAATCTTTACAGCGACCGATATTACTTATTACTTATCAACTGTCCCAAGCAGAGGAATTATATCATGATTTGGTCGCATTATGTGGAGAGGAGCAAGTCTATCTTTATCCCGTCAATGAGTGGATCGCTTCGGAAACAGCTGTTTCAAGCCCAGAACTGAGAAGTCAACGTATTGAAGCGTTGATGACATGGCAACGTAAACAATCAGGCATTCTTATTGCTCCGATTGCTGCAGTCAAACGAATGCTTCCTCCGCCTGAATATTGGCATCGTTATCAAAAAGAATTAATCGTTGAAAGTGAAATAGATGTAGAAGCGTTTCTTGCTTCATTAGTAACGATGGGATATACACATGCTTCAATGGTGACGACACCAGGTGAATTTAGTCGTCGTGGTGGCATTATTGATATTTATCCAATTACTGAGGAACATCCTGTTCGAATTGAATTATTTGATATTGAAATTGATTCCATTCGTTACTTTGATGCAGAAACACAACGTTCTTTAGAAAAACTTAAAAAAATACGAATTGGTCCAGCCACAGAAATGTTATTGACTGAAACGGATATGTTATCTGGTGCGACTCGTTTAGAAGAGGCACTCCGTTCATCTTTGAAAAAACTATCAACTAAAGAGGCAAAAGAAACGCTGTCACAAGCTATTACACCAGATATAGAACGATTAAAAAATTTAGAGCATTTTTCGGAAATCAATAAATATAGTAGGTTTCTTTATGAAAAGCCGTCTAGTTTATTAGATTATTTACCGAAAGATGGACTTGTTATTATGGATGAAATGAATAGAATTATAGATACTGCATCTACCCTCGATCGTGAAGAAGCGGAATGGTACAGTAGTTTATTAGAAGGACATAAGATGGTACGAAATCATACATTTTCTTTTGATTGGCTAACTGTACGAGAAAAAATGACACATACGCGGATTTACTTTTCTGTCTTTTTACGTCATATAGCAAATACAAATCCACAAAATATTGTTAATCTCTCATCAAGAGTGATGCAAGAGTTCCATGGCCAAATGCATTTATTTAAAAATGAATTAGAACGTTGGGAAAAAAGCGGCTATTCAGTTATTATTCTTGCGCCAAATGAAAACCGTGCGAAAAAAGTGCAATCTATTCTAGCTGATTACAAAATGGAAGCGGATTTGGCTCAACATCTGACAATTCCTGTTATAAAACCAACTATTATAGTCGGCACATTGTCGCAAGGTATTGAACTGCCTATGCATAAATTAGCAATTATTACAGAAAGAGAATTGTTTAAAAATCGTGTAAGAATGCCACGAAAAAAACAGAAAATATCTAATGCCGAACGAATTAAAAGCTATCAGGAGTTAAAAGTCGGTGATTATGTCGTTCATGTGAATCATGGTGTAGGACGTTACTATGGCATTGAAACAATGGAGGTTAATGGGAAACATAAGGATTATCTTCTTATACAATATGCGGGAGACGATAAGCTCTTTGTTCCAATCGACCAAATTGATCTTGTGCAGAAATTTGTTGGTTCAGAGGGGAAACAACCGAAACTTTATAAGTTGGGCGGGACAGAATGGACGAAAGTGAAACAGCGGGTTCAGTCATCTGTCGAAGATATTGCTGATGATTTGATTAAATTGTACGCTGAAAGAGAATCACGTAAAGGATATGCATTTTCAAAGGATACAGATTTACACCGTGAATTCGACTTATCTTTTCCTTATCAGGAGACAGAAGATCAGTTACGCTGTATAGAAGAAATAAAGCGAGATATGGAAAAAGACAGACCAATGGATAGATTACTCTGTGGTGATGTCGGCTATGGTAAAACAGAAGTCGCTATTCGTGGGGCATTTAAAGCGGTAGCAGACGGAAAACAAGTAGCTGTTTTAGTTCCGACTACGATTTTAGCTCAGCAACATTACGAAACATTTTCAGAGCGTTTCCAAGATTATCCAGTATCTATTGGCTTATTAAGTCGTTTTCGGACACGTAAACAACAGAAAGAGACGATAGAAGGTTTAGAAAAAGGAACGATAGATATCGTTATCGGAACACATCGTTTGTTATCAAAAGATGTGATATTTCGCGATTTAGGATTATTAATTGTAGATGAAGAGCAACGTTTCGGAGTAAAACATAAAGAAAGAATTAAACAGATTAAAACGAATGTTGATGTATTGACACTTACTGCAACACCAATTCCTCGAACGCTTCATATGTCGATGCTAGGTGTTAGAGATTTATCAGTTATAGAAACACCTCCAGAAAATCGCTTTCCGATTCAAACTTATGTGTTAGAGTATGACCCGATTCTTGTTAGAGAAGCAATAGAACGTGAGATGGGTCGTGGTGGACAAATTTTCTTCCTATACAATCGCGTTGAGAATATCGAACGAATGGCTAGACAAATTAGCATGCTCGTTCCAGATGCCAGGATAGCCATTGCCCATGGGAAAATGAACGAAAGTGAATTAGAAAATGTTATTTTTGCTTTCTTAGAGGGTGAGTATGATGTGCTTGTCAGTACGACCATTATTGAAACGGGTGTTGATATACCTAATGTGAATACGTTAATTGTTTATAACGCTGATCATATGGGGTTGAGTCAACTTTATCAATTACGTGGTCGAGTCGGTCGTTCAAATCGTGTTGCTTATGCTTATTTTACTTACCAGAAAGATAAGATATTGACAGAAGAGGCTGAAAAGCGTCTCCAAGCGATTAAAGAGTTTACTGAACTCGGTTCTGGCTTTAAAATTGCTATGCGCGATTTGTCTATTAGAGGGGCAGGGAATCTCTTAGGTGCCCAGCAACATGGTTTTATTGATTCGGTCGGCTTTGATATGTATTCACAGATGCTAAAAGAAGCCATTGATGCCCGTAAAAAAGGTAAACAAGTCCAAGAAACAATAGTATTTGAACCGGAAATTTCTCTTGATGTCAATGCCTATATTCCAGAAACATACATTCAAGATGAAAAGCAAAAAATTGATATGTATAAGCATATTCGTGGAATATCTTCTCGAGAAGATTTGTTAGAAATAAACGATATGTTAATAGATCGTTTTGGTGATTATCCAGAGGAAGTTGCTCACTTATTAACGGTGGCCCGTTTAAGATATGTAGCAAAACGTGAGTATGTCGAATCTATTACAGAGAAGAATCATAAAATAACGCTCCTTTTAACTGAAGAAAGGAGTCAAAAAGTGGACGGTGCCAAACTTTTTGAGTTGGCTCATGAGTTTGGGAGAAGTATACAGCTCGGTACAGAACATAACAAATTAAAAATTGTTTTCCGTCCTGCAAAAAATGAATTTAAAAAACGTTATGAATTAATCGAGCGTTTTATTAATAAACTAAAAGACGTCAATCGTGAACAATAGAAATCATGTTTTCGTGAATAGTTCTCACAATATGTTTAATAATAATTAACACGAATGGTATTTTCTGTTCGAGAGAAAGACAAGGTTTTATTATTATTTTACGTAGAAAGTGAGGCTCCATGGAATGAAAGCAACGGGTATTGTACGCCGTATTGATGATTTAGGAAGAGTTGTCATACCGAAAGAAATAAGGAGAACATTGCGGATTCGTGAGGGTGACCCGTTAGAAATCTTTATTGATCGAGAAGGCGAAGTGATTTTAAAGAAATACTCACCGATTAATGAATTAGGCACTTTTGCTGAAGAATATGCGGAAGCTCTTTTTGATTCTCTCCATATTCCGGTATTCATTAGTGACCGTGATGAAATTATAGCTATTGCAGGAGAATCTAAAAAAGAATACTTAAATAAAAACATAGGTTCGGATATTGAACAAGTGATTGAAAACCGTGTCCAACATGTCGAAAACCGTGTGAAACCATTTGAAATCGTTCAAGGCAAAGAAGAGGAACTAGCTTATATATGCAGTCCGATTGTGGCGAATGGTGATCCAATCGGGAGTGTTGTCATGTTTACAACTGAGGACGACCGGCTAACCGATGTGGAACAAAAGGTCGTTGAAACAGCAGCTAGTTTTTTAGCAAAGCAAATGGAATAGTTATATAATAGGTGGACAAAATCAACATTATCGATTGATTTTGTCCATTTTATTTTATGGAAATTATGACTGCTTTAAATCCCCTATGTTATAATGATTCCATATTCAAAGAAAGGCGTCTTATATGGATAAAAAACAAATAAGTACCCTTGTTAAAGGAGCGATGGTCTTAACTTTTGCTGGGATTATTAGTAAAGTGCTTAGTGCAGGATATCGTATTCCTTTACAAAACTTAACTGGGGATTTTGGGTTTTATATATATCAACAGATTTATCCTATTTTAGGGATGGCGATGATATTAGGTTTATACGGATTTCCATCAGCTATTTCAAAAATTGGTGCCGATTTACAAGCAGAGGGTAAGCCGTTAAGTGTACGTCAATTTTACCTACCGTTATTTGTGATTCTTATCTTTATGAATGGTTTTATATTTATTATTTTTTTCTCTGGGGCATCAACGTTTGCTCAAGTCGTTGGCGATATGAAATTAGCAGGAATTTATCGCATGACTGCATTTACTTTCTTATTCATCCCTTTAATCGCAGTCATACGTGGTGGATTTCAGGCACAAAATATGATGTTACCGACAGCCATCTCACAAGTGAGCGAACAGCTTGTTCGTGTAGGAATGATTATATTAGCAAGCGTTTATATTGCTTTATATGGTAAGGATATATACTTCATCGGAATGGCTGCCAACAGTGCTTCATATCTTGGTTTCCTTAGTGCGAGCGTTGTTTTAGTTGGATTTTTATTTAAATATAAACCAACTTTTAATAGCTATTACAAGATACCATGGAAGGTATATGTGAAAACCGTATTTGTTTTTGGGATTGTCGCTTCATTTATACATATGATGTTATTAATTGTTCAAGTTGCTGATTCTTTAACACTTGTTCCTAGTCTAATGGCATATGGTTTATCTCCTGATGAAGCACGAATGGAGAAAGGTGTCTTTGATCGGGGTTATCCATTCATTCAATTAGGAGCGGTTTTAGGTTCTTCATTTGCATTGGCACTCATTCCTTCGTTATCAAAGCAAAAGGATCTAAGCGATGAATTATATCAAGCGATATCGAAAGCTTTATCATTTAGTCTATACTTAGCAACAGGAGCGATGATTGGTTTATTAATTATTTTTCCAGAGATTAATGTTTTATTATTTAAAGACAGTCAGGGAGATACGACTTTACAAATTTTGTCAATTAGTGTGTTATTAAGTTCATTGGCGATTACATCTGCTACTATTTTACAAAGTATAGGTTCAGTTCATATGATTGCTTATTTGATTGGTCTCCTTTTTTTAGTGAAATGGTGGATGAATCAATGGCTTGTCCCGTTGTGGGGAACAATTGGAAGTGCGATGGCTACTGTTTGTAGTTTGTTTATTTTATGCGTGCTCTTAGTATGGCAGCTGAAACGCCGACTGCCTAAATTAAAAGTATTACAAGGAATTAACGGATACGCCTTGCTATTAGCAAGTGCTTCGATGGCGGCTTTTTTATTTGCGATGAAGTGGCTTTTACCGAATGCTACAAGCATAAATAGACTTTCACTCCTTTTCATTACTTTATTGATCGTTTTTTGTGGAGCAAGTATTTATATATTTATCCTTATGAAATTAAACGTATTTTCCAAAGAAGAACTTGATTTGATACCTATTTTACCAAGATTGTTTAGGGAAAAAGACAAAGAAAGGAGAGATAAATCATGAATAAAATAGAAGTGCTTGGTTTAGGAGCGGGCGATATAGATCAGCTTCCACTTGGGATATATAGAAAGTTAATTAGTAGTAAAAAGCCGATATATGTACGTACATTAGAACATCCTGTTATCGCAACATTAGCTAATGAAGGGGTTCAATTTATTTCATTTGATGACCTATACAAGAAAGCGACAGATTTTCAAGTCGTTTATGAACAAATTACGGATACATTATTACAACGTGTTAAAAACGAATCGCTTATTTATGCTGTCCCAGGACATCCGATGTTAGCTGAAAAGACTGTTCAACTCTTGTTACAGCAAACAGAGTATGAGGTTACTGTCTTAGGAGGACAAAGTTATCTTGATGATTTATTTACTTCATTAAAAATTGATCCAATTGATGGATTTCAATTTATTGATGGAACGTCTTTTGAACGGCGCCAACTTGATTATCGGAGTCATTTAATTTTTTGTCAGGTTTATGATCAGTTTATTGCTTCAGATGTGAAAATAGCATTATTGGAAGATTTACCACCACATTATCCAGTGACAATTATTGATGCAGCTGGTAGTGAGCGAGAAAGGATTGAAACGGTCGCTTTAGAAACGCTAGATCATTCATTTATACAAAGTAACTTGATAAGTGTATATGTACCACCTGTACAATCTTATGAATTGAATCATCATTTCTACCGCCTAAAAGAAGTGATTCAAACTTTACGTGGACCAAATGGTTGTCCGTGGGATCGAAAGCAAACTCATGAATCATTAAGAGAATATGCGTTAGAAGAGGTTTATGAACTCATAGAAGCAATTCATTTAGAAGACGACGAATTAATCGTTGAAGAACTCGGTGATTTATTGCTACAAGTTATGCTCCATAGTCAAATAGGAGAAGATGCTGGCTATTTTACAATTGATGATGTCATTGGTACGCTGACAAATAAGATGATTTATCGACACCCGCATGTTTTTGGTGACAATATGATAGAGAGTATGAGTGATTTAACAAAAAAATGGGAGCAGTTAAAGCAAAAAGAATCAGGAAAAAAAGACCGGAAGTCTATTTTAGACGGTATTCCGAAACAAATGCCGGCATTATTAAAGTCATATAGTATACAGAAAAAGGCTAGTAAAGTCGGTTTTACTTGGAAGAATGTAAACGATGTATGGAGAAAATTATTAGAGGAACTAGAAGAGGTAAAAGAAGCCATCGAAGCAGATGATAAAGTCGAGATAGAGAAAGAATTTGGTGATGTGTTTTTCGTTCTAGTTAATCTAGCAAGGTATTATCATATTCATCCAGAAATAGCCTTAAACCGAGCGAATGAAAAGTTTATGTTACGCTTTTCATATATTGAAAAGAAACTCTCTGAACAGGGAAAAAGTATCGCCCATGTTTCACTAGATGAAATGGATACGTATTGGGATGAAGCAAAGCGAAAGGAGTTATCTTGATGCGTTTGGATAAATTTCTAAAGTTATCACGAATCATAAAGCGCCGTACGTTAGCAAAAGAGATAGCTGATCAAGGACGTGTAACCATTAACGGTAATCAAGCAAAAGCGGCATCACGAGTCGTCATAGGAGATAAATTATCTATCCAATTTGGTCAGAAAATCGTAACAATAGAAGTGCTTGATATAAAGGAAAATGTTAAAAAGTCTGAAGCTGAGTCAATGTATCGTGTGATTCAAGAAGAAAAAATCTCAGAATAAATAGTTCTATCCTTGTCCCAATCCTCATAAGGTAATAGTGATAAAGGAGGATAGGACGATGAATAGATATCATAAAGAGATTCGCAATCATCATACGGAAAAAGAACATATCGTAAAATTAAATCAACGTAAAATATTGGAAATTACCGGTGTCAAAGAAGTTGATAGTTTTGATAATGAGGAGTTTTTATTGCAAACGGTTATGGGTTATTTAGTCATTCGTGGTCAGCATTTGCAATTAAAAAATCTTGATGTCACCGAGGGGATTGTTTCAATTAAGGGAAAAATATATGAACTTACTTATTTAGATGATGAAGGACAAGGGAAGGCTAAAGGCATCTTTAGCAAGCTATTCCGATGACACTTCATGTGCAATTTATAACGATGTTAACGATGATCGCTGGTGGCATCTATTTAGGGATGGCTCGTGATACGTACCTTTATTTTGCAAGCCATTGGGTTAATTACAGATGGTTAAATTATGTGATGGAAATCTTATTTTGGGTATCACAAACGCTTATCCTATATACATTGTTATTTCTAGTAAATTTTGGTGAACTTCGCCTTTATATTTTTTTAGCTTGTTTATTAGGTTTTGCTACTTATCAGGCGCTTGTTGCTTCTCTATATAAGCGAATATTAGCAAAAATAATCCGTTTAGTCGTAGCGATTTTTAATTTTATCGGTTTGTTCATTAAATGGTTTTTTATAAAACCTATTGTATTTCTACTAAGCCTTTGTTTAGCTATTATTGGAATGGTAGTACAAATCGTGACTTTCCTCCTAAAGCCACTCTTTAAAATGTTATTAGTACCTGTAAAATGGCTTATGAAACATATCTATTCTCTTTTGCCACAAAGAATTTTTAAATATTTACACAAAAAAGCAGGATTTTATAGTAAGATAGAATATATATATATTAAGGCGAGAGATTTTTTTGTGAGAAGGAGGAAGTAGTTCATGTTAAAAGAAAAGAAAAACGTTACAAAAATTAAATCTCATTACATACATCAATATGAGATTCAACAAGAAAGACTTAGAAGAAAAAAGAAACGATTAAAAACGCGTTTAATTCTTTTAGCGATGATTGTATTTCTTATCATTGGATCCATGACTACTTACCATTTCAGTCAGCGTGATTTAAGACAAGCTAAAGTAGAACAATACGATCAATTACAAAATGAGTTGAAAACGTTGAAAAAGCAGGAAAATAGTTTAAAAGAGGAAATTCAGTTATTAAATGATGAAGAATATTTATTAGACTTAGCTCGTACGAACTATTTCTTCTCAAAAAAAGGTGAAATTATCTTTACACACGATGAAGATGACCCATCTAATTGACACCTTTTCATTTTGTTGGCTATACTATATATAGACCGTTCTATATAAACGGTATGATATATTTTTAAAAAATCTAAGGAGGAGCATTTCTTTTATGTCAATTGAAGTAGGCAGCAAGCTGCAAGGAAAGGTAACAGGAATCACTAATTTTGGTGCTTTTGTTGAGCTGTCAGAAGGTAAAACAGGTCTTGTCCATATTAGTGAGGTTGCCGATAAGTATGTAAAAGACATTAATGATCACTTAAGTGTGGGAGATGAAGTGAAGGTAAAAGTAATTAATGTCCAAAAAGATGGCAAAATCGGTTTATCTATTAAAAAAGCTCAAGATAAACCACGACGTCAAAAAAATTCAAGGGAACGCGTTGAATCATTTGAAGCGAAATTGAGTCGCTTTCTAAAGGATTCAGAAGACCGTCTAGCCTCTTTAAAGAAGCACACAGAGTCCAGACGTGGAGGTCGAGGTGCTAAAAGGGGATAGCAGTTGCTGTCTATTATAAGATGCTTTAGATGCTCTAGCTCATATTATATATAAATAAATAAGGTAAAGCTTTTATAGCAGGCGTTATATAAATATATAGCCCTGCTTTTTTGTATTAGTGTAAACAAAGAGACTGAGACAAAACTAGTCTTAATTAAGAAAAATTGCGGAATCAACATTGAAATGTTGTTTTCGCAATTTTTTTTGTTTCGGATTGTTATAATAATGATTTTGAATTTAGACGATGTAATTCCATTCTTGTAAATTCTAACCATTCTCTCGATTTTCCACTGAGCGAAAATCGAGAGAGTGACAAATTAGCCTTTATAAATCAAAAATCAAGCTCATTATAGTTGTTATATTCTATTAGATGATAAAATACAAAAAATCGAAATTGGAAACGAGTAAATTTCTCTACCCCCCCATGGTTACGCGCAACTCTTTAAATCCATGGAGAGTAGATAGCCCCACTCCACATGGTTCCGCATAAATCTTTAAAACCATGGAGAGTAGCTCTCTCTACTTCACATGATTTTATCCAAAAGTTTAAACGTGAGCGAATAATACCCGACAATAGTTTGTAGTGTCTCTTCACTATATAAACAAAGCCTAGCTCACTCTACTCATGATTCAATACAGTCATTATTAGGAGAAGGAGGTTGGGACATAAGGAAAAAGTAAACAAAAATAGAAAACGCATAAAATCAAATTTAAAACTTTGATTTCATGCGTTTTTTATCTTTCAGAGGTTTTGTCCCAGCCTCTTTTATGATAGCGGCGGAGGGGATCGAACCCACGACCTTACGGGTATGAACCGTACGCTCTCGCCAGCTGAGCTACGCCGCCAAATAAAGTCAACAGAAATAATAATACAATAACGTTACCTATCTGTCAATAGATTTATAAAAAATGAAATGATAGAAGCAAATACCGACATTGCGACAAAAATAACCAAAAAAATTTTGCTATAAAAAAGAGTCTTTTTACTAGAAATAAGCAGAAATGTAGAAAAACGATATAAATGACTAGAAAGGAGTCGAAACTTTTTTTAGGTTAGCTCTATCAATTTGACAAAATATACAGAAAATATATGGTTTAATAGCTTTTAAGGGAGGGGACAAGAATGATGGAAACAATGCCACATGTGCAAACAAAAGGATTAAATGAGGGAAAAACGAAGTTCAATACACTTCGTCAAGCATTTTTAAAGCGAATGAAAGATTTGTTAATTGAAAGAGGCTGGATTTTATATATAATCGGTTTTCTCTTAGGACGAGCGATTATATTATCTGTTGCCTCACCATTTTCAGTTGCTTTTCTAGCAACGATTTCATTGTTGCGACAAAAGAGACTATTAAAAACATTTATTGCTATGCTCGTGGGAGGATTTACCGTATCATTTACACAGGGTATCCACATCGGTTTAGCAATGGTCGTTTTCTTACTTCTATCAGGATTTTTCCAAAAGGAATCATATCAACATGTGCAAATCCCAATATTTGCTTTTCTCTCTACAAGTGCCTCACGTCTCTTTTTATATTCATTAGCTGACAAGTTGACATCCTATGAATGGCTATTACTCGGAATTGAAGGTTTTTTAAGCATGGTTCTTGTTTTAATATTTATGCAAAGCATTCCGTTATTATTATCAAAACGTTATAAACTTACGCTCAATAATGAGGAGATTGTCTGCTTAATGATTTTGCTCGCTTCAATATTAACAGGCATGATTGGTTGGGAAGTTAATGGCGTCCATATTGATCAGATATTTTCTCGTTATTTAGTCATGCTACTCGCATTTATTGGGGGAGCTGCAATTGGTTCAACCGTTGGCGTTGTAACTGGGCTTATTCTATCTTTAGCTCATATTGCAAATATTTATCAAATTGGACTATTAGCATTTGCAGGATTATTAGGCGGCCTGCTTAAAGAAGGTAGAAAATTAGGTGTAGCCATCGGATTGATGATTGGGACTTTGCTTGTTGGTATTTATGGTGAAACAAATCATTTTATTCTGTTTTTATGGGAATCGTCATTTGCTATAATTCTTTTTTTCATCACACCAGCTAGCTGGATTAAACAAATTTCCCGGTATATACCAGGTACAGAAGAATATACACACGAGCAGGAACAATATTTACAAAAAGTACGCCATATTACAGCTAAAAGAGTTGAGGAATTTTCTCATGTATTTTCGGCTTTGTCAAAAAGTTTTTTAACAGAACAATCAACATACGATGAAAATCAAGAAATGAAGCGAGAAACAGACTTTTTCTTAAGTCGTGTCACAGAAAAAACATGTCAGCTTTGCTTTATGAAAAAACGCTGTTGGCAAAATCAGTTTGATGAGACATATTCTTTAATGGACATGTTAAAGAACAGTTATATGGATCAGAAAGATGCTCATTTAAGAATTCGTAAGAAGTTTGAAAATTATTGTATAAAATCTAATAAAGTCATTGAGAAGATAGAGGAGGAACTCACATATTTTGAAGCAAACCGTAAGTTAAAGGAACAAGTGATGAAGAGTAAACGTTTAGTCGCGGAACAATTACAAGGCGTTTCTGAAGTGATGGAAGATTTTGCTGTAGAAATTATGAAGGAACGTCAACATCACGAAACATATGAAGAGAAAATCTACCAGGTATTAAAGCAGATGGGATTTGAAATCGAGAAGCTAGATATTTTTCGCTTAGAAAAAGGCAATATCGATATTGAGATTTCACTCACATTTCATAATTATCATGGGGAAGGTGCTAAACTCATTGCTCCTATTTTGTCAGATATTCTTAATGAAACAATCGAAGTGAAAGAAGAAGATATTTCACCATTTCCAGGTGGATCATCTTTTATCAAATTTGGTTCGGCACGCTCATTCACTGTAACGACAGGTATTGCTTATGCTGCAAAAGGTGGTGGGCTAATCTCAGGTGATAGTCATACAACAATAGAACTTGGTGAAGGGAAATATGCTTTAGCGATAAGCGATGGTATGGGAAATGGTAAGAGAGCGAAAGAAGAAAGTAGTGAATCATTACGGTTACTTCATGAAATATTAGAGACAGGTATAACAGAAAAAGTGGCGATTAAAACAATTAATTCGATTTTATCATTAAGAACGACAGATGAAATATTTGCAACACTTGATTTGGCTATTATTAATTTACACGATGCTTATGTTCGCCTTTTAAAAATTGGTTCCGCGCCTACATTTATAAAACGAGGCAATCAAATGCTTAAGTTAGAAGCAGCAAATTTACCGATGGGAATTATTCAAGAGTTTGAAGTTGAAACGATTGGTGAACAGCTCTATGCAGGGGATATGCTTATTATGATGAGTGACGGTATTTATGATGGACCAAAACATATATATGACAAAGATTTGTGGGTCGAACAGACATTAATCGGGATGGAAACGAATAACCCACAAGAAATTGCAGATTTACTGCTAGAGGAAGTTGTCCGTACGCAAAATGGACTTATTGAAGATGATATGACTGTAATTGTCGCTAAAGTGGACAAACATATTCCAAGATGGTCTCCAGTTCCTATCATGCAAGAAAACGTTTTTTAAGCGTATAGGTTTTCCATTTTTTGGCGAAGCTATTAGTGGATTATCGGAGGTGTAAATGATGGAAATGGGGACATTAAAGCAAATATTACTTATTACAGATGGTTGTTCGAATCAGGGAGAAGATCCTGTTGCAGTTGCAGCATTAGCCTATGAACAAGGATTGACGGTTAATGTAATAGGCATTTTAGACGATACAGAGTCTAGAGAAACATCTAGTTTAAAAGAGGTGGAGGGTATTGCTGCTTCTGGTGGTGGGATGAGTCAAATCGTATACAAAGAAGCCTTACCAGAAACAGTACAAATGGTTACAAAACAAGCTATGACACAAACATTACAAGGATTTGTTAATAGTGAATTAAGACAAATATTAGGCTCTAAGCAAACGATGGAAGACCTTCCTCCTAAAGAGCGCGGGGAGATTATGGAAGTTGTTGAAGAGCTCGGTGAAACATGTGATTTAGAAGTGCTCGTACTCATCGACACAAGTGCGAGTATGACAAACAAATTACCGATGGTTAAAGAATCCTTACTAGATTTATCGATTAGTTTAAACGCACGTATTGGTAAAAACCGTTTCGCCATGTATACCTTTCCCGGAAAAAAGAAAGCAATTGAACGTATTTTTAATTGGTCACCGAAGTTAGAAGATGTATCTACAGTCTTTCCTAAATTAACAAGTGGTGGTGTGACACCAACGGGGCCTGCACTACGTGAAGCAATCTATCAATTTGGAAAGAAAAGGTTATTAAGAGGTATAAGATCGAATGACTTTATGGAAGAAGCATGAATTGTTTTTTCGACCAGGAAAGAAAATCATCGGAAAATGGCAACACCATCGGTATACGATTAAAAGGAAACTAGGAAGTGGCGCAGTAGGGACGGTTTTTCTCTGTCATATAGGTGGAAGAGAAGTCGCTTTAAAAATTAGTAAACATGTTTCATCGATTATGACAGAAGTTAATGTACTGAAATCATTAAAGAAGGTCCAAGAACATCGTCTTGGGCCTTCTTTAATGGATGTTGATGATTTTGTAATCAAAGATGGGACAACGTATACGTTTTATGTGATGGAATATATTAAAGGAGATCATTTACGTTCCTTTATAAGAAATCATGGAACAGAATGGATCGGAGTCTTTATGCTTCAATTACTCGATGATTTAGAAAAACTTCATCAACGAGGGTGGGTACTCGGTGATTTAAAAATTGAAAACTTAATCGTTGAAAATAATCCACCTAAATTACGCTGGATTGATGTTGGTGGAACAACGCGAATAGGGCGCTCTATAAAAGAATATACAGAAATTTATGACCGTGGTTATTGGGGGCTTGGCTCAAGAAAAGCTGAGCCAAGTTATGATTTATTTGCTCTTGTAATCGTTTTTTTATCTGTTTTTCATGAGAAACAACTGACAAAAGGAAGAGACGCTAAAACGACATTATTAAAGAAACTTGTTGAAACAAAAGCGCTTAACCTTTATGAACCGATATTAAAAAAAGCACTTTTAGGTCAATATCCGTCAAGTTCTCTGATGAAACAAGACATGCTTGCTTTGTTATATCACATTCAACAAAGGAGGCGAATAAATACGAACAAAGCATTATGGCCTTTCGTGTTGGAATCACTTGGTATAAGTGTGATTGCGGGTGGATTATATTTAGCATCCATTTATTTTGTGCCTTAAGTTTTTTCACTGAATAGTTGGTTGTTATATGAATCAGAATAACATGAAAAAGATACGCTTTTACAGAGTGATTATGTTATACTTATAGAGTAGAAAGTCGCTAAAATGATGGAGATGGACAGAAGATGGAACAAAAAGTAGCACAGTTTATTAAACGTCATCATTTGCTCACAAAAGGGAGTCATATTCTTGTTGGCGTATCAGGTGGAGCTGATTCTTTAGCCTTATTACATTACTTGTGGCAAATGAGAGATACGTGGAATCTTCAACTGACAGCACTTTCTGTCGATCATCAGTGGCGTGGAAAAGAAAGTAAAAAGGATCTAGAATCTGTTCAAAATATATGTCAACAATGGCATATTCCATTCATAGGAACTTCTCTTGATGTGCCCACTTTTAAGAAACAGCATCAATTAAATGCACAAGTCGCTTCTCGAAAGGTTCGTTATCAATTTTTCCGTGAACAGATGGAAAGTTTACGTGCAGATGCTTTAGCGCTCGGTCACCATGGTGACGATCAGGTTGAAACCTTTGTGATGCGCTTAATTCGAACGGCAGATTCAAGTGCCTTTCAAGGCATTCCTGTGAAGCGTCCCTTTGCGACTGGAATGATTATTCGTCCTTTTTTATGTCTAACGAAACGAGAGATTGAAGATTATTGTGAAAGACATGATCTCCACCCTAGATGGGATTCAAGCAATGACGATGTTGATTATACACGCAATTACATACGAAAAACGATTGCTCCGTTATTAAAGTCTAAAAATAATAATATACATCAAACGGTACAACATTTATCTGAAACATTAGCTGACGATGAGACGTATTTAAAGGAACAGGCAGAACAGATGGTCCAAGCGGTCGTTTCATTTAATGAAAAAGACCGTAAAGCTATATTTAGAGTGGATGATTTTACTTCATATCCTACCGCTTTACAAAGACGTGCCTATCATCTAATATTAAACTATCTATATCATCATCTACCCGATAATTTATCATATATCCACGAACAGAACTTTTTCGATTTGCTAAAAAGGGTGAGAAGTAATGCTGAAATCGACTTCCCAAATCGATTGAAAATTAGAAGAACGTATCAAGTTATTACTTTTTTATTTGAAAAGGAACAATCTAAACGAGAGACTGTTCATAAAACATTAAATGTACCAGATCGGGTGGTTTTACCGGATGGAAGCGAAGTTGTCGCGCAGTTTACAGAAGAATTCAATGATAATGATACGTTTACATATATATGTGCATTAGAACTTGTAGAATTGCCTTTACATATTCGAACGAGGCAGGCGGGCGATCGTATGACGTGGAAAGGGTTAAAAGGGACTAAAAAACTAAAGGATATTTTCATTGATGAAAAAATTCCATTAGAAAAAAGAGATACATGGCCAGTCATCACTGATAATCGCGGACACATATTATGGTTAGTCGGTTTAAGGAAAAACAATCTAAAATCTAATGGAACATCTTTAGTTCAACTAAAGTATAAAGGCGATGTGTAGGGAGGGCTTGTTGTTGGACCAGGAAATTAAGGAAATACTTATAACAGAAGAAGAAATCCAACAAAAATGTAAGGAAATAGGTGCACAACTAACAGAAGAATATGATGGGAAATTCCCACTTGCAATTGGTGTGCTAAAAGGTGCTTTACCTTTTATGGCTGATTTATTAAAAAATATTAAGACACATTTAGAAATGGATTTTATGGACGTATCTAGCTATGGTGGAAAAAATATACGTTCTACAGGTGAAGTGAAAATAATTAAAGATTTAGATACGAAAGTAGAAGGCCGCCACTTATTAATTATTGAAGATATTATTGATAGCGGGCAGACACTTAGTTATTTAGTCGATTTGTTTAAGTATCGAAAAGCTAAATCCATTAAAATTGTCACTTTAATCGATAAGCCAGAAGGACGTATCGCTGACATAAAAGCTGATATCGTTGGATTTCAGGTACCGAATGAATTTCTTGTCGGCTATGGTTTAGATTACGATGAAAAATACCGTAATTTACCCTATATCGGCGTATTAAAACCAGAAATATATAATAGATAAATGAAACCGATAAGGTCCTAAAAAAATGATATAATAAATGATGTGGAATAAGTATAATTAGTTGTCATATAAGTTTTCACTATGATACTATGTAATATAGTTTTTCCCCGTTTGGGAGGAGGTAGGCAATGAACCGGATATTTCGGAATACGTTCTTTTATTTACTCCTGTTATTAGTCGTTATTGGTGTCATTGGCGTCATTAATAATCAAGGTGACCAATCAGATGAACTGCATGTGAAGGAATTTATGCAAGCATTAGATAATGGCGAAATTAAAGAAATGACGATGCAGCCAGCACACGGCATTATGCGTATTACTGGGATGATGGTAAAGGATGAAAAACCTTTTATCACTCAGGTGCCGGATAATACAGATATTGTTAAAGAAATTACTGAAAAAGGTATGGCTCAAAGTGTCATTAAAGTTAAAGAGGAAGAAAGGCCTAGCGGTTGGGTTACGTTCCTTACAGGGATTATTCCATTTTTAATTTTAGGATTGTTTTTCTTTTTTATCCTCAGTCAAGCCCAAGGTGGTGGCGGAGGCCGTGTGATGAACTTCGGTAAAAGTAAAGCGAAGATGATTAGTGAAGATAAATCAAAAGTTCGCTTTAAAGATGTTGCCGGAGCGGATGAAGAAAAGCAAGAACTTGTTGAAATTGTTGAGTTTCTAAAAGATCCACGTAAGTTCTCACAACTAGGTGCAAGAATTCCAAAAGGTGTGTTACTTGTAGGACCACCAGGAACAGGTAAGACATTACTTGCAAAAGCCGTAGCAGGTGAAGCAGGTGTCCCATTCTTTACCATTAGTGGTTCCGATTTCGTAGAGATGTTCGTCGGGGTTGGGGCATCACGAGTACGTGATTTGTTTGAAAATGCGAAGAAGAATGCACCATGTATCATCTTTATTGATGAGATTGATGCGGTTGGGCGCCAACGTGGTGCTGGATTAGGTGGCGGTCACGATGAACGTGAACAGACATTGAACCAGTTACTCGTTGAAATGGATGGGTTTGAAGGAAATGAAGGCATTATCATTTTAGCTGCAACGAACCGTCCAGACATTTTAGACCCTGCTTTATTACGTCCAGGTCGATTCGATCGACAAATCCCTGTCAATCGTCCAGATGTTAAAGGTCGTGAAGCTGTTCTAAAAGTTCATGCACGTAATAAACCTTTAGATGAAACAGTTGATTTAAAAACGATTGCTATGCGTACACCAGGATTTTCTGGTGCTGATTTAGAAAACTTACTGAATGAAGCGGCTCTTGTTGCTGCACGTTTAGATAAGAAGAAGATATCGATGCTTGAAGTCGATGAAGCGATTGATCGTGTCATTGCTGGTCCAGCTAAGAAAAGTCGTGTCATTTCTGAAAAGGAACGTAATATTGTAGCATATCACGAAAGTGGACATACTGTTATCGGCATGGTTTTAGATGATGCGGATGTCGTTCATAAAGTGACGATTGTTCCACGTGGGCAAGCTGGTGGTTATGCAGTCATGTTGCCGAAAGAAGATCGCTACTTTATGACTAAACCTGAATTACTTGATAAAATTACAGGATTATTAGGCGGTCGTGTTGCTGAAGAAATTATTTTTAACGAAGTAAGTACAGGTGCTTCTAATGACTTCCAACGTGCAACCGGTATTGCTCGTAAAATGGTTACTGAATTTGGAATGAGTGATAAAATTGGTGCTACTCAATTCTCAGGTGGCAGTGGAGAAGTCTTCTTAGGTAGAGATATTCAAAGTGATCAAAACTACAGTGATGCGATTGCTCATGAAATTGATAAAGAGGTTCAAGGTATTATTAATCACTGTTATGATCGAGCAAAACAAATTTTAACTGAGCATAAAGAGCAACTAGAATTAATTGCTCAAACGCTCTTAGAAGTTGAAACTTTAGACGCAAAACAAATCAAGTCGCTATTTGAAGATGGTGTGCTTCCAGAATCAGAACATGCAGATCTTGAATCTTCTGATGATGTGAAAGTAAACATTCAATCAAAAGAAGAAGATGCAGAAACATACGAAGAGATTAAGAAAAAGTCTGATGAAAAGCTGAAGCAAGAAATTGAAGAGAGTTCAGCAGATGAATCTACGCTTTCTAAAACAATTAAAGAATTAGAAGGAAAAAATAAAGATTCCAATCCGCCTAAACAGGAATAAAAGAACGGTTCATATATGAGCAGTTTCCAATACATTGGAAACTGCTTTTTTAATCGTATATTTTTCTATTGAATATGGAATTATGGTATATTTAAAAAAGAAATACATAAAATGAGCTACTTGAGGAAGGGATTATGGAATGCTTTTTGTTTTGGATGTAGGGAATACAAATACCGTATTAGGTGTTTTTCAAGACAATGAATTAAAATACGAATGGCATATAAAAACAGATCGTTATAAAACAGAGGATGAATTCGGGATGCTGATTAAATCCTTATTTGAATATAAGGGTTTATCATTTTCTGATATTACCGGTGTTATTATATCGTCTGTTGTTCCACCAATTATGTTCGCTTTAGAAAAGATGTGCATAATATATTTTGATATAGAACCACTCGTTGTTGGGAAGGATACGGTTCAATGTTTTCTTAAAACGAATTATCCAAACCCAAAAGAGATAGGAGCTGACCGTGTTGTTAACGCTGTAGGTGCTTTAGATGAGCATGAAGCACCACTTATTATTATCGACTTTGGAACTGCAACGACGTATTGTTACATTAATGAACTAGAAGAATATGAGGGAGGATTAATTGCTCCAGGGATTGATATTTCAATGGATGCACTATATAGACGTGCAGCTAAACTCCCGAAAATAGAAATAGAGAAGCCACAACATATAATTGGCCGTTCAACAGTCGAAGCGATGCAGTCAGGTATCTTTTATGGAAATGTCGCACAGGTCGACGGTATTGTTAGACGTATAAAAGAAACAAAAAAGATAGACGCTAAGGTGATTGCAACAGGTGGATTAGCACCACTTGTGGCTCATACATCTGACTCGATTGATGTCGTTGATTCACATCTTACTTTAAAAGGACTAAATGTTATTTATTACAAGAATATGCAACAAAAAGGAGAATAGAGCGTTGAATAAAGATTATTTAATTAAAGCTACCGCATATGATGGGATGGTACGTGCGTATGCAATTCAGTCAACAGAACTAGTTGAAGAAGCTAGAAAAAAACAAGATTCATGGGCAACAACAACTGCTGCACTAGGTCGAACACTTACTATAACCGCTTTAATGTCTGCTATGCTTAAAGGTGATGATAAATTAACTATTAAAGTTGAAGGTGATGGCCCAATTGGCGCTATTGTAACAGATGGGAATGCTAAAGGTGACGTTCGTGGATATGTATTGAACGCACATGTTGATTTTGAATTAAATGAGCAAGGGAAATTAGATGTACGTCGTGCCGTCGGTACAAATGGAACCGTTAGTGTTATTAAAGATTTAGGATTAAAAGATTATTTTACAGGTCAAGTTCCAATTGTATCTGGTGAAATAAGTGAAGATTTCACATATTATTTTGCTACATCTGAACAAATTCCATCTGCAGTAGGAGCGGGTGTACTCGTTAATCCAGACCACTCCGTTCTAGCAGCTGGGGGATTTATTATTCAAGTGATGCCAGGTGCAACGGATGATGTTATTACACAATTGGAGAAACAATTGGCCTCTTTTCCATCTATTTCAATTTTGATTAGTGAAGGAGCGACACCAGAAGAAATATTAGAACGTTTATTTGGTGATGTTAAATTAAACATTCATGAAAAAATGCCAGTTCAATTCAAATGTACATGCTCAAAAGAACGTTTTGAACGTGCGATTATTAGTTTAGGTAAAGAAGAAATTCAATCTATGATAGATGAAGATCATGGGGCGGAGACAGTTTGTCATTTTTGTAATACAACATATTATTTTACTGAAGAAGAATTGGAAGCTCTAGTTGTGCAAAGCAAATAAAGGCTTTTGCACAATTAGAGCTTTTTCGTTTTTATTGAACTGCAAATGGTTATGATAAAATATATACAATTATATCGCCCAATTAAACGTTTTTAATTGACATTTTTCAATTCATTGTATACTTTATATATAAATCATATAAGATTACTATGAATTAAACGAGGAGGCATTTAAAATGCGTGTGACGAATAATATTTCTGAATTAATTGGTCGGACTCCAGTTGTTAAATTAAGGCAAACAGATGAAAATAGTGCTGATATTTACGTGAAGCTTGAATATATGAATCCAGGAAGCTCGGTTAAAGATCGTATCGCCTTAGCGATGATTGAAGCAGCAGAGGAATCAGGTGAACTTAAAGAGGGCTCTAAAATTGTTGAGCCAACAAGTGGTAATACTGGAATTGGATTGGCGATGGTGGCTGCTGCTAAAGGTTATGAGCTCATTGTCACTATGCCGGATACGATGAGTAAGGAACGGCGAAATATATTAAGAGCATATGGTGCGAAATTAGTCTTAACACCGGGTGCTCAAGGAATGAAAGGTGCCATTGAGAAAGCCGAACAATTACGAGAAGAACATGGATATTTTATGCCACAGCAGTTTAAGAATATGGCTAACCCTAAAGTTCATGAACGCACAACTGGAAAAGAAATAGTCGAACAAATGCCTGATGGACTAGATGCTTTTGTTTCGGGAATCGGAACAGGTGGTACGATTTCAGGAGCTGGAAAAGTGTTAAAACAAGCTTTTCCAGAAGTAAAGATTATAGCAGTTGAGCCAAAAGATTCCCCAGTATTATCAGGAGGTTCACCCGGACCACATAAATTACAAGGTCTCGGTGCGGGATTTGTACCAGATACATTGGATACATCTATTTATGATGAAATTATAACGGTATCAACTGATGAGGCATTTACAGCAGCAAGAGAAACCGCTATAACAAACGGTATTCTTGGCGGGATTTCAGCAGGTGCTGCAATTCATGCAGCAAAATCTGTTGCAAATAAATTAGGAAAAGGTAAGAAAGTGTTAGCGATTTTACCAGATAACGGAGAGCGTTATTTATCAACGGCATTGTATCAATTTGATGAAGAATAATTTAGTCATAGGACTAGTAATGGCAATCAATACTAGTCCTTTTTTATTTCTGCAAAAGTATGTTACGATAGAAAAAGAAATTTTTTAGTCAGCTTGATTGAATGTTTATATTATAATGGAGAGGTCGATTGCAAATGAAGTTGCATACAAAGTCTGTTACATTTGATTTAGATAAAAGGACACATATCATGGGGATTTTGAACGTCACACCTGACTCCTTTTCAGATGGTGGTAAATATACAGATATTGATCTTGCCGTTCAGCAAGCGAAGAAATTAGAAAAAGAAGGGGCAGACATCATTGATATTGGTGGAGAATCAACTCGTCCTAATCATGAACCCGTTTCTATAGAAGAAGAAATTGACCGTGTTATTCCGGTGATTCAAGCAATTAAGGAACATGTTCATATTCCGATATCGATTGATACTTATAAAGCAGAAACAGCAAAGCGAGCGATTGAAGCTGGTGCCGATATGATTAATGATGTATGGGGAGCAAAAAGAGACCCTGACATGGCTTGTGTTGCGAGTGAAATGAATGTTCCTATCGTCTTAATGCATAACCGAACAAATATGAATTATACATCTCTTATAGATGATATGAAGCGTGATTTAGAAGAAAGTATTACGATTGCATTAAAAGCCGGTGTAAATGAAAAGAACATCATATTAGATCCAGGTGTCGGTTTCGCGAAAACGCCAGAACATAACTTAATGGTAATGAATCGTTTAGAACAATTTCATGATTTCGGTTATCCTATTTTGCTAGGCACATCTCGTAAATCATTTATCGGAAAAATTCTTGATGTCGAACCACATGAACGTGATTATGGAACAGGAGCAACAACTTGTCTTGGTATTCAAAAAGGCGCCCAGTTGATTCGAGTTCATAATGTTAAAGTGAATAAACAGATGTCACAAGTGATGGATGCGATGTTAAGGGAGCGATTTAATTAATGGATAAAATTATTTTAAAAACGATGCAATTTTATGGTTATCATGGTTTATTTCCAGAAGAGAATAAATTAGGGCAACGTTTTTTAGTAGATGTGATCTTATATACTGATTTAAAAGAAGCCGGTAAAACAGATGACATGCACGCATCTATTCATTACGGACATGTCTTTGAACGAGTCAAAACGATTGTAGAAGGTGAAGCAAAAAATTTACTAGAAGCTGTTGCTGAATCGATTGCTCAAGATTTATTAGCGACATTTTCACGTCTACAAGCTTGTACGGTTAAAGTGATTAAACCAGATCCACCAATTCCAGGTCATTATGACTCTGTAGCTGTAGAAATCTATAGGGAGAGAGAAAGATGAATCGTGCGTATATAGGTCTTGGGACAAATATTGAACCACGGAAATCACATTTAGATAAAGCGTTAGAGAAACTGCAGGAAAATAAGACAATCACCATTATGAAACAGTCAAGTATATATGAAACAGCCCCAGTCGGTTATACAGAACAAGCAGATTTTTTAAATATGGTTGTTGAAATTAAAACAACACTTGCTCCAGAACGGTTGCTTGATATATGCCAAACGATTGAAAAAAAATTAGGTAGAGAGAGAACGATTCGTTTTGGACCACGTACGATTGACCTTGACATTTTATTGTATAATGAAGAAAGCATAAAAACAGAACGATTAACCGTCCCACATCCACGCATGCATGAACGTGGGTTTGTGTTGATTCCGTTAGCTGAGATTGCACCTTACATGAAGGTCGGTGAAGAAAAGATTGATTATTTATTAAGTAAACTTCCGAAACAAGAGCGAGAAGATGTGAGAGTATGGAAGCAATAGAGGAGGGTTATAGATGTTTAAGATAGGAAATATTACGGTACCGAACCAGGTTGTTCTTGCACCTATGGCTGGCGTATCTAATTATGCGTTTAGACTAACAGTTAAAGAGTTTGGTGCCGGATTAGTGACAGCAGAGATGGTTAGCGATAAAGGAATTGTTAATAAAGATAAAAAATCATTACAAATGCTTTACATCGATGAAGCCGAGATGCCAATGAGCTTGCAAATTTTTGGTGGAGATCAGGATACACTTGTAGAAGCCGCTCAATTTGTAGATAAACATACTAATGCCAGTATTATAGACATCAATATGGGATGCCCTGTTCCTAAAATAACGAAATGTGATGCGGGTGCAAGATGGTTACTTGATCCAAATAAAATATATGAAATGGTCTCTCATGTTGTCAAACATGTAGATAAACCAGTAACAGTAAAAATGCGCTCTGGTTGGGATGAAGACCATATTTATGCAGTAGACAATGCAAAGGCGGTAGAAGCAGCAGGTGCTAGTGCCGTGGCAGTTCACGGTCGGACGCGAAAACAAATGTACGAAGGTCGTGCTGACTGGGATATTATTAAACAAGTGAAACAAGCGGTTAACATCCCGGTTATAGGAAATGGCGATATCGATAGCCCTGAAATAGCTAAACAACGTCTTGATGAGACTGGTGTTGATGCGATAATGATAGGTCGTGCTGCTTTAGGAAATCCTTGGATCATATATAAAACCGTGAAATATTTGGAAACTGGTGAACTAATTCCAGATCCAACACCAAGAGAAAAAGTTGATGTCTGTCTCCTACATGCTGATCGTTTAATTAAAATCAAAGGCGAAAGAATTGCTATGATGGAAATGCGTAAACACGCCGCATGGTATTTAAAAGGTATGCCAGGGAATGGCCGGGTGCGTAGAAAGATTAATGAAATTGATACGAAAGAGGCTCTCGTTGACATTTTATACGCGTATGCTGAAGAAATGGAAAGAAAAATGCAAGCTAGTTAAAAGTTAAATATTTGCTGAACTTTATCGTTTCAATGAGACGAACAGACAAAGTGAAAGTTTATATGAAAAGGCTTATCATATACAATTAGATGAAAGATTAAATGAACTCTTATATACTATTACTACATGCCGTTCTTACGATTAATAAATGAAGAAGACTGAAATGATAGGTTACAGTTATCGAGTAATTATGATTATGAGGAATATAATGATGGAGTGATTAGAGATGTCAGAAGAATTTACAGAACAGATGCAAGTGCGGCTAGAAAAGATGGAAGCACATCGCGAAAGCGGATTAGATCCTTTTGGTGGGAAGTATACCCGTACACATGTAGCGAGTGAGTTAAAGGCTTTATACGATCGCTTTACGAAAGAAGAACTAGCTGCTAAAGAAGATGAGACAGAAGTAACTGTAGCAGGTCGTTTAATGACGAAGCGAGGAAAAGGAAAGGCTGGCTTTGCCCATATACAAGATGCGAGTGGTCAAATACAGATTTATGTCCGTCAAGATGAAATTGGAAAAGATGCCTATGATATATATAAAACAATTGATTTAGGCGATATTATCGGTGTGACTGGCGTCATGTTTAAAACAAATGTCGGTGAGTTATCTATTAAGGTTACTAAATTTGAACTCCTAACAAAGGCGCTACGCCCATTACCAGAAAAATATCATGGATTAAAAGATATTGAACAACGCTACCGTCAACGTTATTTAGATTTAATAATGAATAGCGATAGTAAACAAACATTCATCTTACGTAGTAAAATTATTCAATCTATGCGTCATTATCTCAATGAGCAAGGATTTCTGGAAGTAGAAACACCAATGATGCATAGCATTCCAGGTGGTGCAGCAGCACGTCCGTTTGTCACACATCACAATGCATTAGATATCGATTTATATATGCGAATTGCTATTGAATTACACTTAAAACGTCTCATCGTTGGTGGCTTAGAAAAAGTATATGAAATTGGCCGTGTATTCCGTAATGAAGGCGTGTCAACAAGACATAATCCAGAATTTACAATGATTGAATTATATGAAGCTTATGCGGATTATAAAGATATTATGGCGTTAACAGAGAATATGATCGCACATATCGCAAAAGAAGTGTTAGGTACAACAACAATTACTTACGGCGAGTATGAAATTGATTTAGCACCTCAATGGAAGAGATTGCATATGGTAGATGCGATTAAGGAGTATGTAGGAGTTGACTTTTGGAAAGAAATGACCGATGAAGAGGCACGTGCGTTGGCGAAAGAACACGGTGTAGAAATTACTGATATGATGACATATGGACATATCGTTAATGAATTTTTTGAACAAAAAGTAGAAGAAAAGCTTATTCAACCTACCTTCATTTACGGTCATCCAGTTGAAATATCACCACTTGCTAAGAAGAATAAAGATGACGAACGCTTCACCGATCGATTTGAATTATTTATCGTAGGAAGAGAACATGCAAATGCCTTCAGTGAACTAAATGATCCAATTGATCAAAGAAAACGTTTTGAGGCACAAGTAGCTGAAAGAGAGCAAGGAAATGATGAGGCACATCTAATGGATGAGGATTTCTTAGAAGCATTAGAATACGGCATGCCTCCTACAGGCGGATTAGGGATAGGAGTAGATCGATTAGTAATGTTACTTACTAATTCACCATCAATCCGAGATGTACTGTTATTTCCACAAATGCGAACAAAGTAAATCTATTGCTCTTATAAATAAAGGCCTTTGCTTACTTGATTATAGATTTTAAACTTAGTCATTAAGTCAAAGGTCTTTTATTATTCACATATGATATTGAAAGATGAAAGAAAATAGCGTGTTTCTTGATATACTTAGACAAAAAAATGTTTTTTTAAAAAAGACTTGATTATTATGAAAAAACATGATAAATTAAATATCGTTGTGCTGTTACGTTTGGCGCAAAACATAATAACAATTTTATTCAACTTTATAAAATCTTTTATAAAATTAGTTGACATAAAACATTGAACATGTTATTATGATAAAGTCGCTGTTCAAGCGCGAAACATTTTAAAAAACATATTGACATACTCAATGTAAATATGTTATAATGTAAAAGTTGTTTAAAGGCAACGAAAATTGCACTTTGAAAACTGAACAGAACAACCAGTAATGTCAAGAAAAACAACCCTGTTTTTCTTTAATCAAATTGCTAAGATAAACGTTTATACGTTTAAAATAACTCTTTTTTGGAGAGTTTGATCTTGGCTCAGGACGAACGCTGGCGGCGTGCCTAATACATGCAAGTCGAGCGCGGGAAGCAGAAAGATTCCTTCGGGATGACATCTGTGGAACGAGCGGCGGATGGGTGAGTAACACGTGGGCAACCTGCCTGTAAGACTGGGATAACTCCGGGAAACCGGGGCTAATACCGGATAAGACTTTATCTCGCATGAGATAGAGATGAAAGATGGCTTTTAGCTATCACTTACAGATGGGCCTGCGGCGCATTAGCTAGTTGGTGGGGTAATGGCCTACCAAAGCGACGATGCGTAGCCGACCTGAGAGGGTGATCGGCCACACTGGGACTGAGACACGGCCCAGACTCCTACGGGAGGCAGCAGTAGGGAATCTTCCGCA
>NZ_JACHHA010000007.1 GCF_014202495.1 Cerasibacillus quisquiliarum
TCCCGAAGGAATCTTTCTGCTTCCCGCGCTCGACTTGCATGTATTAGGCACGCCGCCAGCGTTCGTCCTGAGCCAAGATCAAACTCTCCAAAAAAAGAGTTATTTTAAACGTATAAACGTTTATCTTAGCAATTTAATTAAAGAAAAACAGGGTTGTTTTTCTTGACATTACTGGTTGTTCTGTTCAGTTTTCAAAGTGCAATTTCTTCTCGCTCTAAAAGCGCGACTCTTATATAATAGCATACTTCACTGAGCAAAGTCAAGAGTTTTTTAAAAGCATTTTTATTTTTAATTTATAATTCGCTTTTTTTGGCGACAAATAAGACTTTATCATGATTGAAATGGAAAGTCAACAGCTTTTTTATTTTCTACATCGCTCTTCCAAACATTTTGTTTTATAACTCCCTTACATTATAGATATGTTCATCAATAATCCTATTTAATTATGAAAAATATAAAAATACGTCTCTATAAATAACAAAGATAAAGTAAATCTATTTACATTAAGGTACAAATAGATGTAGGATATAACATGAGTTAGTAACAATTGATAATATATTTATGCTATAGCTATATAAAATTAGGAGGACTTCTGACATGTCAAAGCTCGTCTATTCAAGTAAAATAAATAAAATAAGAACTTTTGCCTTGATTCTTATCTTCGCTGGAATTATTCTGATGTATATTGGTATTCTTTTTAAGAAGACAGAATGGCTTATGCTTACATTTTTTGTATTAGGTGTTATAAGTGTTATTTTAAGTGTGGTTATTTATTTATGGATTGGTATGCTTTCACTTAAAGCCGTTCCAATCATTTGTCCAACTTGCGAAAAGCCGACTAAAATGTTAGGACGTGTTGATGCTTGTATGCATTGTAAACAACCACTTACATTAGATAAAGACTTAGAAGGTCTAGAGTTTGATGAACGATATAATAAACGGACATACTTAAAAGAAGTAAAAAAGTCGAAGGAACAAAACATAAAAGAATAATTATAAATAAAAAATCTCGATTAGTCCATCTATCTAATCGAGATTTTTTCATAGAAATTATTGCTTTTCTTTATCAAGTTGCTGGCATTCTTGGCAAATCCCATAGACTTCTAGTCGATGATGCGACACATCATAGCCGGTTACTTGTGCTGCTAACTTCTCTACTTCATCAAGTGATGGATAATGGAAATCCTCAATCTTGTTGCATTTTTCACAAATAATATGGTAATGTTCGGATGTGTTGCAATCAAATCGACTTGAAGAATCCCCGTATGTCAATTCACGCACTAACCCGACTTCCTTTAATACACGTAAATTGTTGTAAACAGTCGCAACACTCATGTTAGGGAATTTACCTTCGAGTGCTTTATAAATGTCATCAGCAGTTGGGTGTGTCATTGAATTTAGCAAATAATCAAGCACCGCATGACGTTGTGGTGTTATACGGACACCAGCTTTTTTTAATGTTGCTATAGATTCTTGTAATTTGTTTTCTGCCACCGTCATGCACCTCGCTTTCACTTATAATTCCTAATTATATTTATTATATTATAATCCTTATAAATAGTTTACCTAAGAAACTGTATTTCTGTCAATTATCTTGTTTATAAGTGATAATAATTATTACTAAATAATATATTGTAATCTATATAATAATATTATTGTTAATATCCCCTTGTCACATCTACTTCATTTAGTAAAGGTTGATCCTTTGAGCGATACTTCTTCAAATTATCTTTAAATATATCTAAGGCTCGTGGCACATATTGTGGTGATATACCTGACAAATGTGGTGTTATTGTAATGTTTTCCTCTTTCCAAAATGGATGGTGTTCTGGTAATGGTTCTTCTTCAAATACATCTAGTATAGCATGAGCAATTTCTTTATTTCGTACTGCTTGAAGAAGGACGTCGCTCTTCACCAAATCTCCTCTTCCCATATTTAAAAATACTGCATGGTTTGGTAATAGACGGAACGATTCGTCTGTTAATAAATATTTCGTATCTGGTGTACTAGGTAAAACTGAGATAACAAAATCAGCATATGGTAATTGCTGATTTAGTTCTGAAGTTCGATATGTCTCATCAAAAAAATCTACGCGTTTTCCACTTCTTGAAATTCCTATTGTTTTCATGTGAAAAGCTTTAGCCAATCGAGCGACTTCTTGTCCGATCGCACCTGTTCCTAATATTACCATTGTTCGCCCACTTATCTCTTGCATTTTAATTGAACGATCCCATGTTGTTTTCATTTGATTTGTGATTAATGTTTTTGCTTGGCGATAAACTTGTAATAACATTGCTATTACATATTCAGCCATCGGGATTTTATGAATACCACGAACATTTGTAACGAGAATGTTCTGTTTTTTTATTGCTTCATGTGGTAATTTATCAACACCCGCCGATAAAACCATAATCCACTTCAACTGACTCGCCATCTCAATATAATCATTCGTTAAGTCTTCCCCGAATGTAACGATAATTTCAGCTTGTGGCAAATCAGATACAGCTTTAGATATATCATCACAAAATATAAACGTTTCATTCGGGAATGTTTGTATGAGATGACGATGATGTTTTTCGGAAATCTTTGCGGTTATTAAAATCATTTTGCTTCATCTCCCTTTTCAATCATTATCATTTTTTCTTTCTTATATTCTGGCATGTTTACATAAAATGGACAACTATGATCCATATAATAAAACAGCTCCATTAAAGAGCTGTTTCGTTGTTAATGTTATGATAGGTGTTCCTTTACATATTGGAGTGCCTCTTTGACATGGTCCTTCACTTTGACTTTGCGATATTCCTTTTTTAGAGTACCTTCTTTATCAATAATGAAAGTTGAACGTTCAATACCGTAATATTCGCGTCCGAACATTTTCTTCAATTTCCAGACACCATACAACTCTGCAACTTCATGATCTTCATCCGCTAAAAGTATAAACGGTAAATCATGTTTTGCTATGAACTTTTGGTGACGCTCAACTGGATCTGGACTTACACCGATAATGACTGTATCGCTTTCTTTAAATTCCTTGAAGTGATCGCGAAAATCACACGCCTGTGTTGTACATCCTGGGGTCATATCTTTTGGATAAAAATATAGTATGATGTTTTTTCCTTTAAATTGTGACAGGCTTACTCTTTCTTCGTTTTGGTTTAATAAAGAAAAGTCAGGTGCTTGTTTACCTACTTCAAGTGTCATCATGAATCCCTCCATATCTTATCTAATTAAAGCATAACGTATTCATGTTCTATTTCCTAGAAAAATGACATAATATCATTAAAGACGGACATGCCCACTCAATATGGAATAAGTATAACGATCAATTGTTTATTTTTTTAAAGCAATAAGGTATGATAAAATAAAATTGAATAACAACGCTTGTTCAAAACGTATCACCATGATACAAGAAAAGAGGTTTTGTTAATGAGAAAAAGACGTTTCTGGCTTATCTTACTTGTAGCATTATTACTTTTTCCAATAACTGCATCAGCTGATTTAATTGCTGGAGAAGAGATTATCACTTTAGGTGAAGATTTATCACCAAGCGATAAGCAAAAAATGTTAGATGAATTCGGTATTTCTGAAAATGATGTGGACATCGTTTACGTTACAAATGAAGAAGAACATAAATATTTAGGTGAATTTATTCCCGCCAGTCAAATAGGTTCGAATGCTATTTCATCCGCTAAAATTACAATAGGAAATAAAGGTGATGGAATTGTCGTTGAGACTAAAAACATCACATATATTTCAAATGATATGTACGTTAATGCTCTTGCAACTGCTGGGATAGAAGATGCCAAAATTCAAATTTCAGCACCTTTCCAAGTTTCAGGTACGGGAGCATTAACAGGCATCATCAAGGCTTATGAAGTTCAAAGTGGTGAAAAGATTGATGAAGAGCAAAAATTAATAGCAAATGAAGAAATGGTATTAACATCAGACCTCGTGAAAGACGGTGTTGATGAGGAAAACGCTACGGAATTTTTTAGAAAAGTAAAGGAAAGAATTTCTGAAGAAAATCCAAAATCTGATCAAGATATTCGGACAATTATTCAAGAAGTCGCGAAAGAATTAGGTATTACATTAGATGACCAACTATTAGACAAACTTGTTGAGCTATTTAAAAAAATAAAAGACTTAAATATCGATTGGAATAAAGTAAACGATACATTGAAATCAGCTAAAGACAAATGGGATGATTTCGTATCAAGCGAAGAGGGTAAAGGTATAATAGACGCGATCGTCAACTTCTTTAAAGCGGTTTGGAATTGGTTCATATCAGTCTTTTCTAAATAATCAACAAGTGTCTTGTAACCAAAGTGATTAATTAAAACGGTTTTAGCTCAATATAAAAGAGCTAAAACCGTTTTTTGTTATTAAATATCTTAGTAACAGTATTTTAAAGTATCACAGAAAAGGATTGAATCAATTAAATAAGTTGTTTCACTCCTTTTATTCATTGTTTAAGAATCGTAATGTACTTGTCTCGTTTTGTAATATTTAAAAACGCCAACATGTCATTTTAAATATTAGCATTCATACAGCGTAAAACATGCCGTAACAATCAATTTGTATGTCTTTTTTCTTAAACATGATGAACGGGTACCGTTGCTTCGTTCTTTAAATTTTGAACTTGATATAAATCGTAATAACTACCACGTTTTTCCATTAGTTGTTCATGTGAACCGACTTCAACTATCTCTCCATTCTCTATAACAACAATTCGATCAGCGTGGGTTATCGTCGCTAAACGGTGAGCAACGATAAAAGTCGTCCGATTGGAAGCTAACTTCTCCATCGCTTCTTGAATCATATGTTCACTTTCTAAATCTAACGCAGATGTTGCTTCATCGAAAATAAGAATCGGAGGATTTTTTAAAAAGACACGTGCAATGGCTACACGTTGCCTTTGTCCACCAGATAACTTTACTCCTCTTTCACCGACCAATGTTTGATAACCATGTGGTAGATTCATAATAAAGTCATGGGCATTCGCTGCTTTAGCAGCAGCAATGACCTCTTCGTCTGTTGCGCTTGGATTTCCCATGCGGATATTCATAGCAATAGATTCACTAAATAAAATATTATCTTGTAAAACCATTCCTATTTTATCTCTTAATGTACGGACTTTTACATCTCGAATATCTTTCCCATCAATACGAATGGCACCACCTGTCACATCATAAAAACGGGGTATCAAACTAACAATCGTTGATTTTCCACCCCCACTCATGCCGACGAGTGCAATTGTTTCGCCTGCTTTCACATTAAGATTTATTCCTTTTAAGACTTCTTGTTCTTCTGATTCATAGTAAAAATGAACTTGATCGAACTCAATATCACCTTTAACTTCATTCAACGGTTCAGCATCATCTTTATCTACGATGTCATACGGTTCGTTTAACAGTTCGTGCACACGGTCAATTGAAGCAATGGACTGTGTTAAAACCGTTGAAGAATTAATTAATCGACGAAGTGGACTATAAACACGATCCATAAAGCCAACAAAAGCGACCATTGTACCAAGGCTTAAATCTCCTGAAATGACTTGATAACTCGCAAAAGCAATGACTAATAACGGTGCTAAATCGGTAATTGTATTTGTAACAGCAAATGTTCTTGCATTCCAATTAATTTGGTTCATCGATTTTTGCCAGAAGTGTTCGTTTCGTTCAGCAAATTGCTCTTGTTCGTAATCTTCTAAAGCAAAGCTTCGTGTTACTGATATACCTTGGACACGCTCATGTAAATGTCCCTGTACTTCAGCTAAAGCCTGTGAACGCTCTCGTGTTGCCTTTCTTAATTTAGAGAAGAAATATTTAACAGCAAAGCCATATAACGGAAACAGTGCAATAGCTACGATTGTTAGACTAACATTCATCTTCAACATAATAAAAATAGCGATTAATATCGTAATAAGATCAAGCCAAACATTCATTAGACCTGTTACAACAAAGTTCTTCGTTTGTTCGACATCATTTATTACCCGGGAAATGATTTCGCCTGTCTTTGTTCGAGAATAAAACGACAAACTTAGACGCTGTATATGATCAAATAGTTTATCACGTATATCAAATAAGATTCGATTGCCTACCCATTGCGCTAAATATTGACGTGCATACTCTACTGGTGGACGTAACACAAGAAAAATAATGAATGCTGATCCCATCACCCAAGCAAGTCGAGATAGCTTATCTGCATGGTTTAAGGCTTCAGCCCCAATAATATCATCAATCACATATTTCAATATGAGTGGTAACAAAAGTGGAATAGCGAATTTGATAATTCCTATTATTATCGTCCAAAAAATGCGCCATTTATATGGTTTAACGAATTGCAAATATTGTTTAACACTATTCATATAAAGTATTCTTCCCTCTCTTCACTTTATTCTTACAATAAGAAAGCCTTGCTACAAGTTATGTAACAAGGAATTGATGTTTTTGTGATATATATGTCATTATATCATGAAATAACTCTTATGATCGGTAAGTCAAAAATCGTTCATACCAATAGTCAAGAAATCCCGGAACGAACGGTCCTTTTTTCTGATAGATCATTTGTTTTAAAATATCGATTTGCTCAAATAAAATTCGTTCAATGATTTCAGGATAATTCATCTGTTCTTTATGGAGTTCATATTCATCTTCATCTAATAATTTAATTGTCATATCAGGGTATACTTTTATATCAAGATCATAATCAATATATTTTAAAGCACCTTGATCATATAATATTGGTGAACTCATATTGCAATAGTAATGAACACCATCCGTTCGAACAGTACCAATGACATTAAACCAGTAATTCGAATGAAAATAACATACTGCTGGTTCCTTTGTTCTCCATGTGTAACCATCATATTCGGTTACTTTTGTTTTGTCATTAACACCGATATAAAACTTCTTTGTCGATTGTAAAATCATCGTTTCTTCCCAAACACGATGTAATGTACCATTATGTTTATAACTTTGAACTTCAACCCATGACCCGATTTTTGGCGCATTCATAATGAGGTCACCCTTCCTAACTAACAGGTGTTTATCATATCATAACGAAATATATCTTTTTCTTCCACTTGAACGACTTTTAGAAATCTTAAATTGAAAAAGGGCTTTCTAGTGGGAAGAAAGCCCTTTAAAATGTGGATTGGGGAGACTATTGTTTGTTTTGCTGTGACTTTTGGTTTTGCTTCTTTACATTTTGTACATCTGTTTCAGAGGCAAATTCAGTGCCAAACTGTCCTTGAGATTGTCCTTGTGCTGCTTGTTGGTTTTGTTGTTTCACCTTTTGTACATTTGTGCCTGCTTTCGACTTTTTTGATTTGTTAGCCATCCTTTTTTCACCTCCACATGTTCTAATCTGTCCATTTAATAAAATGTTATCCACTTTTTTTGCTGGAGGTAAAAAGACGTTTACCCCTTAAATATATTGCATCATCTTTTGATGCGGAACAGGAAACGGATAGTCAGCTAATGCTTCTTGAGAAACTTGTTTCAAACGGTCATTCTCTACTTTATCAGTCGTTTTTGCTTGAAAAATCTCAATATCCCAAATAAGATGTGTAAACACGTGACGTAATTCACCTTGCTTATTCTCTAAACGTATATGTATGCCATATTTTTCATAAACATATTTTGGTAAATGTTTTAGACACACTTCTTTTATCGGTATCATTGGAAATTGCCATAAATTAGCTAATAAACCTTCGTTCGGTCTTTTTTCAATCATAATTTGACCATGTTCATCTTGAATTAATAAAGAAATATATGATATACGTTTTTTCTTTTTTGCTTTTGATTTTACTGGAAGCCATTGTTCTATCCCTTCTGCATAGGCGCGACAATGTGATTGTACAGGACATAATAAACATTGTGGTGATTTTGGCGTACATATTGTTGCACCTAAATCCATTATTCCTTGGTTAAAAGCAGATGGATTTTCCTTTGAAATAATTTTACCTACAACCTTTTCAAATAAACGTCTTGTTTTTGCTTGTGCAATATCGTCTTCTATCTTTAAAACACGTGAGAATACACGCATAACATTTCCATCTACGGCCGGATATGGCTCATTAAAAGCAATCGACATAATAGCTCCACGTGTATATGGGCCTATTCCCTTTAATGTTAGCAGCTGTTTACCGTCATTTGGTACACGTCCATTATAACGAATAACGACATCTTTAACCGCTGTATGTAGGTTACGGGCTCGAGAATAATATCCTAAACCTTCCCAAGCTTTTAAGACATCTTGTTCATCTGCTTCTGCAAGTGCTTTAGGGGTTGGAAATTGTTCAATGAATCGCTGAAAATATGGGATAACTGTATCTACTTGTGTTTGTTGAAGCATAATCTCTGATACCCAAATCTTATACGGGTCTTGATCTTTACGCCATGGAAGATCCCTTTTATACTTGTTATACCACTCTATTAAATCAATTTGGAATCGAGTTGTATCAAAACCTTCTATAAGCTTTTCTATCATAATTTGTCACCCTTTGTGATACAATAATACTATTGAACATCGTCTTTTTAGCTATTCTTACTAAATATTAATGCGTCATTCCTGAGGAGGAAATTATTTAAATGGATACTGGCACCCATATCGTTATGGGCGTGGCATTAGCTGGATTAGCAACATTTGACCCTGCTATACAAAACGATCCCACTCTATTTCATGCTGTCTTCGCTGGAACGGTTATTGGCTCACACGCACCAGATTTCGATACGGTATTAAAATTACGAAACAACGCAACGTATATTCGCCATCATCGTGGTCTGTCACATTCACTCCCTGCCATTGCTTTTTGGGGAGTACTCGTCAGTTCTCTTATATATGCGTTTGTACCAGAAGTGTCCTATTGGCACTTATTGTTTTGGACATTTTTAGCCGTATGTATTCACGTGTTTGTTGATTTATTCAATGCCTATGGCACACAAGCATTGCGTCCTATTTCTAATAAATGGATTGCATTTGGTTTCATTAATACATTTGACCCGTATATTTTTGGTTTGCACATAATCGGAATTATCGCTTGGATCCTTGGTGCACATCCTGGATATACATGGTTCATAATCTATACGATTCTCATTCTCTATTATATCAAGCGATATATGGATAAACGAGAAATCGTTCATATTATTAAAAAACATATTCCGAATACGATCGACATCGCTACTTCACCTACGATTAAACATAATGAATGGCGTGTTGCTATTACGACTACTGACCGTTTTTTTGTAGGAACAGTTAGCAATGGTCATGTTGAAATTATTGATGAGTTTGTTAGAGCATCTTTACCTAACTCACCATTCATTAATATTGCTAAAAAAGATAAGAACATCGCAGCCTTTCTCTCTTTTTCACCAGTTTATCGTTGGGAATTGAACGAGATGGAAGATTATACAGAGGTTCGTTTTATTGATTTACGTTATCGCTCTAAATCGTATTACCCTTTTGTTGCTGTCGTGCAAATTAATAAAGATATGAAGATTATGAGCTCATATACAGGCTGGATTTTCTCAGAGCATAAATTACAAAGAAAACTTTATATCGGTGACCCTTTGTTATAAATGTAAAAGAGCAGCAGACGATTATTCTGCTGCTTTCTTCTATTTTGTTATTTTTTTACCTAAAAGTGAAATAGGGACTGCTTCTTGTTCTTCATATTCTTCACCTAGTAGATTAATCCGTTTTCCCCAAGCAAAAACACCGTCAATATAATCTATCCGAAAATGATGCCCTGGATCACCGTTCATTTCATACGTTTCCTTTGGTTTATAGTCATCTGGATTCATCATATAGGCTAAAGCCACTTGCATTTTACGTTCAAGAATTTGTACTTCACTAATATGACCAAACTGCTCTGCTTTTTGCAATTTTTCTTTTAACTCACCGACTATTTCTCGTAATTGTTCAACTGTGTAATCACTATATCTAATTTTTATTGGTTTCATTCATTGCATCTCCTTTATATATATTTTAAAGTGAATCAATCAATTGGACAATTTAAATGAATTTTTACTCACTTCATTCATCATAATCAGAATAATTATCAACGAATTGTTCAATCATATCAAAAGAAAATCCTTTACGATATAATCCTGCTTTTACTTTATTTTTTAATTCATAGCCATCATATTTTCGCTCTTGCTTCTTCCATAATTTTTCACCTTGATAAACTAATGCGCTCCACTCATTTTTCTCATCTTGTTCTTCTGATAAATATCGTGTTGCTTCTGAAATAATGTCTTTTGAAAAGCCTTTTTGCATTAAACCTGCTTTAATTCTGTTTAATTCCATCCGATATGAACGCTTCCCAGTACGAGCGAATGTTTTTTGAGCCCATTTCATTGCTTGTTCGATTTGTTGTTCTTTCGGATATTCCTTCATTGCAGTCATCACTTCTGCTTCTGAAACACCTTTTTGAATCAATTCTTGTTTTAGTAAGAGCGGACCTTTCATACTTGTTTTCACTTTTGTGCGAATATAACTTTCTGCAAACTTGAGATCATCAATTAATCGTTCTTGCTTTAATTGTTCCATTACGAGATCGATATGCTCAGGATTTACTTCCTTCTTCTTTAAATAATCTTCTATTTCTTTCTTTGTCCGCATACGATAACTTAAATACCGAATCGCCAGATGATAAGACTTTGAAACATCATCTTGCTCTTTTAGAAGAGCAATGGTCGCATCAGTTAATTGTTTACCTTTATGTAATCGATGTGAGACGAGCACATCTTCATCAACACTAAAGCCATACCTTTCTCTTTCACCGTCTGTAAGAAAAATATTGTAGCGAGATGCATTCTTTTTCTGGACAGAAATACGTGAAATTTTAAACATATTATCTTCCTTTCCTTCTTCTATTTATCATAACATGGTTATGTTATGATAAGAATAATAAGATGCTTTGATTTGTTAATTTTGGAGGGGTTTCAATTGAAGATTTTATTAACTGGTGGAACGGGTTTTATCGGAACCCAGCTGATGAAACACCTGCATAAAGAAAGGTATCACACGTATGTTCTAACGAGAACACCGTATCAATATCATAATCATTCTTTAGCTACGTACTTATCTTATGATGACGCACATGAGCAATTAAACAAAGTTGATGTCATCATTAACTTAGCCGGAGAATCATTATTCGGTTATTGGACGAAAGATAAACAAGAAAAAATTATAAGGAGTCGGATAGAAACGACTGAATGGGTTATCACATTCATTAAGCAGTTAGATGAAGCACCAAAGCTACTTATAAACGGATCAGCTATCGGTTATTATGGAACATCAGATGATGATATGTTTACAGAAAACACGACTGATGCTGGTAATGATTTTTTAGCAAAGGTCGTTAAAGAATGGGAACAAACTGCCCAACAAGCAGAAACGTTCGGCGTCCGTACTGTTTTCACACGTTTTGGTATCGTACTTGGCAAAGAAGGTGCACTTCCCCTCATGGCTCTTCCAGTGAAATTCGGTCTCGGTGGTAATATTGGAAACGGTCAACAATGGTTATCATGGATTCATGTTGAAGATGCCGCTCGTCTTATGATGCACATCATTAATGATGAAAGTATTCGTGGACCAATTAATGTAACCGCACCAAATCCCGTTCGACATAAAGATTTTATGAGAACATTAGCCGATGTTTTGAAACGTCCCTATTGGTTGCATACGCCCGCTTTTTTATTTCGTGCTGCAACTGGAAAAATGAGCTTTCTCATACTAGAAGGGCAATACGTACTACCTAAAAAAGCGATGGAACATCAATTTAAGTTTATATACCCACACTTAGAAGACGCTTTAAATCATTTGTTAAAAAGGAAGCAATCGTTTACCAGCGATTAAGATCATGAACCACCTCTTATGCTTAGGGGTGGGTTTTTCATGTCATTGCATGTATGATTTATGATGTCGAATCTAAGGAAATAAACACAAAGTTTACAGGCTTCTTCAATGTCATATGAATACGATATTAAACGACCATTTTAATAAAGTTCTTATGCTAAAAAACAACTCAGTGCACACGTTCATGAACAATTCAATTTTTGTACATTATTTTTTGTAAAAAAGGATTCCCTTTTTGAATAAAACATTGTAAAATATAATTCAGAAAAGAGGTTTTATAAATACGCTAATCAACCTAAAATTATATAGCTTGATGAGAAACATTTTACAGACGGACGTCAAAGTCGTTTGTTTATTGGGAAGGCAAATGGTGCGCCACCAGTTTGACTGGTTCTAGTAGGTTCGATTCCTACCCCGAATTTTTGTTTGAAGTTTAATAAAAATTCGCGGTGTGGGATTGCCTACTGTTTCCCTACAATAACGTTGCAAACCCACCCGCTAAAAATAAGGGAGGGTTTTTTTATGCTGAAAAAACGTGATCTTCACGAAGTACCGGTATTATTTGAGTTAATGTCTCATCCAGAGGTTTTCCCTTATGTGAGACAGAAGGCAACAACAGCTGATGAATTTTATTTCATCACCAAACAAACAATTGAAGCAGAAGAAAGGGGGGAACTCATTTCGCGGACTATTCTCGATGAACAGTACCAACCGATAGGAACAATTAACCTATTTGATATTGCGAACGATTACGGTTTTCTAGCAACTTGGATTGGTCGACCTTATTTCGGTAAAGGATATAACGGACTTGCTAAGACACAGTTCTTTAATGAAGTATTTAGTGAAACACATATTCAAAAAATTTTATTAAAAGTTCGTCATACGAATGCTCGGTCATTACGCGCCGTACAAAAATTACCATATGTTGAAAAGGCCAACTTTCTATATCCAGTACAATATGAACAAATAAATGCCCAATCAGAATATGTGTATGATTTGTTTGTTATTCATAAAGAAGGTTATTTCGCTTATCAGCAAATGACACAAATAACTCATTCACAGGTAAGAGCAAACTAATGCTAATGTGTAGTAGATAGTCAGTTTTTCACATATTTGAAAAATTAAAAGAGGATGTTTACATTTGGGTAAGTTCGTAGGAAATAAATGAGAAGCAGAGTTTTAAGTATCATGAATGAAAGCTTAGAACTCTGTTTTTATTTGCTTAAGAGACACATCAGTGTTATCTTTATTCACATCCTTCTTGTTGATAAGTTGTTTTTGCTTGTGGATATTGTGGATATGATCTTTAATATGTTTATATTTATGTCATTATCTAATATAAATTTGTGTGTAACCCTGTGAATAAATATTTATTATCTATCTTCGACTAATTTCAAAATAATTTGCCACGCTTTTATTTCTGCTTCTTTTTCAGATTTACCAAAGCCATAGCCAGTTAAAATATTAGTCGATCCGAAAAGAGCCGCCGCTTGCCAAATATTTTCTATTTCTATATCTTTTATAAATATTGTGACTGTCTGCATCTTACCAACATGAATTGAAAAGTCAAAATCGCAAAACATCATTCTCAATATCTTTGATTTTGTAAGGACTGTTACCGATGGATGGTATAACACTAAACAACTAATCATACATGCTTCCACTCCCCTTATGTTCTGTTTGGTTACATTTTAACATATGTTCCCCTTTAGAACAAAGGCTGAGATTTCCACATGTTACCATGAAATATAATACAATTTCTAACAAAAACTATATTAGAGTGTGATACTAAATGATAGTCGAACGGATAGCACATAATATTAAAATATTTCGCGAACAACAAAATTGGTCACAGCAAACATTGGCAGATAAAATGCATGTTTCAAGATCAACGATTACAAAATGGGAAACGAAGGTTGGGACACCTGACATTAATTCTTTAGTTAAATTAAGTAATATTTTTGGTATTACACTCGATCATTTAGTCGGTACAGACACATACCATAACGAATTACTGAAGGAATTTAAACGTGTATATGGATCTAAGAATCAGTCTTTTGATGATGAAGTTGCTGAATTAATTAGCTATATCATGACACACCCTGAATTAAAAAAACAAATCTTACGTTTGAAAAATTTACCTATCCAAAAACAAATATCCATTCATCGACTTCTCGCTGATTTAATCGATGAAATAGAACAAGTGTAAACCAGATATAAATCTGGTTTTTTATTTTTATATACTTTTTAAATATCGTGTTATTTAAGGCTGTTTAAGATACAATAAAGTCGATGATTCATATGATAGGAGTGTATGAATGTGGGTTGGATTTATGTTTTGTTTGCTGCGATTATTGAGGTCGTTTGGGTGCTTGGTCTTCGATTTTCGGAAAGTCTCATTCACTGGGGTGGAACAATTATCGCTATTATTTTGAGTTTCTATTTTATTATCAAAGCTTGTGAAGAACTTCCTTCAGGTACAGTGTACGCTGTATTTACAGGTTCAGGCGCTGCTGCAATTGTATGTATAGATATTATTTTTTTCAAGGCCACATTCTCATTTTATCAATTATTTTTTATTATGCTTATTATTGTTGGTGTCATCGGTATTAAACTGACTTCTGATGAAAAGGATTCTGAAAAAGAACACGTCACAGGGGCTGAATAACGAATGTATTGGATTTATTTAGTGATAGCGAGCTTTGGTGAAATATTCGGAGTAGCAAGTATCAACTTATATTTACAAAAAAAATCGTGGAGCCGTCTTTTCCTTGTCGTAATAACATTTAGTTTCGGTTTTTTATTTTTAAAATTAGCTATGAATGGAATCCCATTAGGAACAGCTTATGCTGTATGGACAGGATTAGGTGCAGCAGGCGCTGTCTTAATAGGTATTGTATTTTTTCGTGAATCAGCTGACTGGAAACGGCTTGTTTTTTTACTTTTAATTATTTCAGGAGCTATTGGATTAAAAATCTTAGAATAATTCATGCATACATAAGAAAGATAATGACAACATTATTAAGGGCTCATAAAGGTCTTTTTTAAAATGTTGTATTTTTTATATGTCTGTTATATATTATATATAACAGTTATTACGGAGCAAAAGGATGACGGATATGTTAATTCAACTCGATATGGAGTCTAAAGAGCCACTATATACACAACTTAGAAATCAAATAGTAGAGGGGATTGCTTCATATCAACTTAAACCAGGTGATGCACTTCCATCAGTACGGACATTAGCCCAAGACATTGGAATTAATTTGCATACGGTTAATAAAGCATATAAACAGTTAGAACAGGAAGGTTTTCTTATCATACAACGACAAAAGGGAGCACTTATTCATCCTGGAGGCGTGCCAAAAGCAGATGATCGTTACTTGCATGAACTTACAAATGTTTTAAAGCCAATAATTGCTGAAGCGAAATGTCGCGGTATTGCCTATGAACAATTCACTACTATATGTCAAGAAATATATTTGTCATTACACAAGAAAGGAGATAACACATCATGAAGTTAACACTTAGTCTTACATTATTATTAACGATGATTCCTATTTTTATTGCTATTGTTTGTATGCCGTTTTGGACACGAAAAACAGTTAGTTTCGGAGTAACGATACCAAGAAATGCATATGATCATCCTGAGATTAAAAAGATGCGGAAAAGTTATGTCCTTATTTCGAGTATTTTTGCCTTATTTGTCACAGTTGCCTTTCTTGTTGCTTCTTTTATTGGCGATGAGTTAACAGCTGGCATTTTATACCCTATGCTTATCATTCTCTATATCGTCGGTAATGCGTTTATTTATTTACCCTTTTTTCAAAAAATGCGTGAACTTAAAGAAGCTCAACCTGAATGGCACACTAAGTCAAATATTATAACAGTTGATACATCGTTTCGTAAAAACAAACTTACCTATTCTAATAAATGGTTTATTCTTGCTTTTACTATCTCTTTTATAACAATTGTTGTAACCTTGATTGGATATGATTATCTTCCTAATGATATACCAACGAGATATGACTTTAATGGGGACATATTAGAAACTGTACCTAAAACATATCGTTCTGCCCTCCTTTTGCCTATTTTACAAATTTATATGACGCTACTATTCCTTTTTATAAACACCGTTATAAAAAATGCTAAACAACAAGTGGAACATACTGAACCGGAAACATCCTTACAACGAAATATCACTTTTCGAAAAAGATGGTCATTGTTTACGATAATAAACGGAACAGGACTTATCGTCTTATTAACCCTCTTACAACTTGCTTTAATGATTCCTATTAATCAACAGCTTGTTGCGATGATGCTTATTATTTTCATTACGATTGTCATCATTTGGGCGCTCTTTCTATCCTTTACAACTGGTCAAGGTGGCAGCCGTCTAAAAAATACAACCTCTGGTAATTTATCACATAAAGATGGTCATGTCATTCATCGAGATGATGATAAACATTGGAAATGGGGTATCTTTTATGTAAATCGAAACGATCCGAGTATTTTTATTGAAAAACGATTCGGTATAGGATGGACGAATAACTGGGGACATCCCGCTTCATGGATCATCTTTCTTATTATTATCTTAGTGCCAATTATATTAATTTTAGTGATTAAATAAATTTTTACGAGGAGGTTAAGAGATGTTCGAAGGCTTAGAACAAATCAATTGGGGGATTATTGCACCGCTTATAGTCATTCAGCTTATCTTAATGGTTATTGCGCTTGTTGATTGGTCTAAAAGGGAAGTGACAAATGGTCCAAAATGGTTATGGTTACTTATCATTATTTTCGTAACGACACTTGGTCCTATCTTCTACTTTATCTTTGGAAGGCGTGACGATTAAATGACTTTATTAGCCGTTAAAGATTTAACGAAAACATATGGCAGTCACACCGCTGTTAAACATGTTAGCTTTGAATTAACAAAAGGCAAATGTATCGCACTTCTTGGTCCAAATGGAGCAGGAAAAACAACGATTTTAAGAATGCTCGCTGGTTTATTAGCTCCGAGCACAGGGTCGATTACTTTTTCTGGTTATAAACCAAATCAAGATATTCGAAAAGAAATTGGCTACCTTCCACAATATCCTGCATTTCACTCTTGGATGACAGGAAGAGAATTTTTAATTTATAGTGGGCAACTTCATTCTCTTTCAAAAAAGGAAGCACTGGAAAAAGCCGACCTTTTGCTAAAGAAGACGGGTATATATGAAGCGCGTCATAAACGGATTCACACGTATTCAGGTGGCATGAAACAACGGCTAGGCATTGCTCAAGCAATTATTCATCAGCCAAAACTTCTTATGCTTGACGAACCCGTATCTTCATTAGACCCGATTGGACGCCGAGATGTATTAACCTTAATGGAAGAGCTAAAGGAGAACATGACAATCTTATTTTCTACACATATTTTATCAGACGCTGATGAAATAAGTGATGAATTACTATTATTAAAGCAGGGACATTTACTTGAATCAGGTCCAATTAATGATTTACGAAAAAAATATCAAACGGCAATGATTGAACTACAGTTTACTGGAGATATAGCCTTGTATGAACAAAAATTATTGGAACTACCTTCTGTAACAAATGTCATCAATAAACGGGATGTACTTCATATTTCTGTCACAGATGTTGAACAAGCACGTGATGAAGTGATACAGAAAGCCGCTCTTGAATTATGGCCGATTACACAATTGACTATGAATCATTCGACGTTGGAAGATTTGTTTATGAAGGTGATGACAAAATGAGACAGTGGTACACCATTTTTCAAAAAGAAATGCTTGAAAATTGGCGAAATTTTAAGTGGGTATGGGTTCCACTCGTCATTTTACTATTATCAATTATGGACCCGATTACAACTTATTATATGCCTGAAATATTAGATGCAGTCGGTAATCTTCCAGAGGGAGCTGTCTTTAAAATGCCAACACCAAGTCCTGTCGAATCCATCATGATGAGTTTATCACAATTAAATACATTAGGTGTATTAGTCATCATCTTAATGTCCATGCAGACGATTACTGGTGAAATAAAAAGTGGCGTATCTGAAATCATTTTGGTAAAACCAGTGAGTTATTCCAATTACGTCACTGCTAAATGGGCGAGTTTTATCCTTATTAGCTTAGCTTCACTTTTTGTCGGTCTCATTGGCTCTTGGTACTATACGAATCTCCTATTTGGTGATTTGAATTTTATTGATTTATTAAAAGTATTTGCCTTTTATAGCTTATGGTTTATGTTTATCATTAGCTTATCTATCTTTTTTAATACAATAGTTAAAAGTCAAGGGATCATCCTCTTCTTAACAATCGTAGTTGTGATGGCTTTAAATTTATTAACAAGTGTATTAGGGAAATATTTTAACTGGAGTCCTAGTCAACTATCCCAACATATTGAGGATATGTTACTTACAAATCATATCAGTACCGATTTGATAATGAGTGCAATTATAACAATTGCTGCGAGTCTTCTTTTATTAATCGGTTCTATCACTTTCTTCCAATCAAAAAAAATCGTAGAATAACTAATTGTTTCTGCGTTTTTTATTATTTTTTAAGCGTTCATTTTCCTACTAGTAAGTGTGTAAATCCTAAATTCTCGCGGATACACCGTTTACTTCTATAAAAAATAAATGTGAATGATCAATTGATTTAACCATAAATCATTAATTAATCATATTGGCCCATCTGATCAAGCATATGTAGAATAATGAATTACATTTTAATATTCGAATAGAAGATAAAAAAAGAACGTTCAATAGTCAAAATGACTTTTTGAACGTTCTTTCTGTTATGATTTAATCTATACTCTATGCACTTGAATTTCATCGTTTTTTACATCGATATGGACATTTTCAATCGTGCCGTATTCAAGTATTAAATCTGTTAATGGATCTTCAATCTTATCTTGAATGACACGACGAAGTGGTCTTGCTCCAAAGCGTTTGTCATAACCGAGTTGTGCGAGCTTTTTCTTCGCTTCATCTGTAATGGTAAATGTGATGTTTTGATCTTCAATTCTATCTTGCAAATCATCAAGCATCAAATCGACTATTTGTACAAGATGTTCTTCTTCAAGGGTATTAAATTCAATTATCGAATCGAAACGGTTTAAAAACTCTGGTTTGAAGTAGTCACTTAAACTTTCAAGGGTTGAAATCGATTCATGGCCCTCATTATTAAAACCGACATTCACTTCTTTCACTCCAGTACCAGCATTACTTGTCATAATCATAACGGTATCCTTAAAGCTCACTGTTCGACCTTGTGAATCTGTTAAATGACCGTCTTCCATGATTTGTAGGAACATATTTTGCACATCTGGATGTGCCTTTTCAATTTCGTCTAGTAAGATAATTGAATAAGGATTTCGGCGCACTTGTTCGGTTAATTGACCTGCTTCCTCATGACCTACATAACCTGGAGGAGAGCCAATAATTTTTGAAACAGAGTGTTTCTCCATATATTCACTCATATCAAGTCTAATCATCGCATCACGTGAACCAAATAACTCTTCAGCAAGCACTTTTGTTAATTCTGTTTTACCTACACCTGTTGGTCCAACGAATAAGAATGATCCAGTTGGACGATCTTTTGCCTTTAATCCAGCACGACTTCGACGGATTGCTTTAGCAATTTTTTCAACTGCTTCTTCTTGACCAATAACTTTTTTACCAAGATTTGCTGCTAAGTTCTTCATCTGTTCTTGTTCATCTGCTTGTAGTTTCGTAACAGGTATGCCTGTTTTTTCCTCTACTAATAGTTGAATATCGGAAATATCAACATGAATGACTTGCTCTTTTCCTTTAGCTTTTTCAAGTTGCTTTTCTAATTGAATTTCTTGATATCTAAGATTCGCTGCGCGTTCATAATCTTCTCTTTCAGCCGCTGCTTCTTTTTCCTTCTTAATTTCAGCTAGCCGACTTTCAATTTGTCCAGAATCTTTACTAGCATTTTCTAAGTTCAAGCGTGAGCCGACTTCATCCATTAAATCAATGGCTTTATCAGGTAAGAAGCGATCTTGAATGTAGCGAGCTGATAAAGTTACAAAGGCACGTATAGCTTCATCAGAGTAACGGACTTCATGGAATGCTTCATAACGGTCCTTAATACCATTTAAAATTTGAATGGCTTCTTCAATCGTCGGCTCCTCTACAATAATTGGTTGAAAACGTCGTTCAAGAGCAGCATCTTTTTCAATTTGTCGATACTCTTTTAATGTCGTTGCACCAATTAATTGCATCTCACCGCGAGCAAGAGCTGGTTTTAAGATGTTTCCAGCATCCATTTGTGAACCTTCTGCTGTACCTGCACCGACTAAAAGATGGATTTCATCAACAAATAAAATCACATCTTTTCGAGATTGCAACTCTTGAATAAGTTGTTTCATCCGTTCTTCAAACTGACCACGAATCCCTGTGTTTGCAACTAAAGAAGCAACATCGAGTAAGTATACTTCTTTATTAATCAGTTTAGCAGGGACGTCACCTTGAACAATTTTTAAAGCTAATCCTTCAGCGATTGCTGTCTTACCTACACCTGGTTCACCAATCAAGACAGGATTATTTTTATTTCTTCTATTTAATGTCTCAATCACACGCTTAACTTCTTTATCGCGTCCAATAACGGGATCAATTTGATTTTTCCGTGCTTCGTCAGTTAAGTTTTTACCAAGTTGATCTAATAATCCATTGCCATGATTTGTTTGTTCTCGAGTACGTGTTCCCGCACCTTTACTAGGTCCATGACCTTGAAAGAATTGATTTGCGAAATCATCAGCATTTCCAAATAATGAATCAGAGAAAAACGATGTCGGATTAACCATCTTTCCTTGAATTTCTTTAAAGCATGTTTGACATAGACGTAAATCCGTACGTTGGTGATTCAATTGCATTGTAACATTGACATTCGCTTCATTAACTCCACATTTTTGACATTTCATAAATATACTCCTCCTTGTAAATTTTTTTATTCTATTGACTGCTCATTATACGTTTGACTTTAACTAACAACTATTGACTAAATTTATCTGCTTTTGACTTTGACTATCTTTGACCTTCTGACTATATTATACTCTGACCTTCTTTGACTTTCAAGTCGTTTGCTTAAAAAACTTATTATCTTATTTATGCGTATCGTTCGGGAAATAATGAGGTTTCAATTTAATAATATACAATGTAAGAGACGAAATTTTATGCGTGTTGATTTCATCGCAATATCTCAAGGTAATTTTTCATAAGAGAGAACACGTTAAAGTACAATGTGAGGTCTCAATTTATATTCTTCACGTGAGAGAATACGTTGATACTCTCAATGTCATGTCTCAATTCATGTTCTTCATGCGAGAGAGAACGTTGAACACCAATCTGAGCTCTCAAGAGAATATATGAAGGTGATACAGTGCATTCAATCACAAATATATCTTTAGCATTGAAATTAAAAACATGGGCAAAAAAAAATCGAAGAAAACAATCACATTTTCTCCGCTTCATTAATTAAAATCATTTACAACTACTCCTACGTTCTAATTAAAATTTCGACTTTGCTTTTTCTTTGTTTCTTAATGCTACACGGCGAATTTTACCCGAAGTTGTTTTTGGTAATTCCTTAATAAACTCAATCTTACGTGGGTATTTATATGGTGCCGTCTGCTCTTTAACAAATTGTTGCAGTTCTTTTTTTAGTTGTTCTTTATCATATGTTTTACCTTCTTTTAAGACAATAAATGCTTTTACTACTGATCCTCGAACTTCATCTGGACTTGCAACAACAGCGCATTCCTGTACAGCTGGGTGTCTTACTAATGCATCTTCTACTTCAAATGGTCCTATCGTATATCCAGAACTAATAATAATATCATCAGCCCTGCCTTCAAACCAAAAGTAACCATCTTCATCTTTATACGCGCGGTCTCCCGTTACATAGTAATCTCCACGTCTTGACATAAGAGTACGTTCCGGATCTTTATAATATTCCTGAAAAAGTGCTGGACTATCTAGTTTTACCGCGATATCACCTACAACCCCGACATCTACCACTTGTCCTAAGTCATCAATAATGTCGACATTATTTCCTGGTGTTGGCTTTCCCATAGATCCAGGCTTTAACTCCATATCTTCAGTAATACCTATAAGTAATGTGTTTTCCGTTTGACCATAACCATCACGAACATCGATATTAAAGTGTTTTTTAAACGTTTCAATCACCTCAACGTTAAGTGGCTCACCAGCTGATACGGCGCTACGTAATGCCGTTAAGTTATATTTCTCTAAATCATTGACTTTTGCCATTAAACGGTACTCGGTAGGTGTACAACATAGAACTTGAATCTTTTCATCTTCAAGAATTTGTAAATATTTCTCTGCATCAAAACGACCGTTATAAACGAAACCTGTTGCACCTGAACCTAAGACTGCTAGGAATGGACTCCATATCCATTTTTGCCAGCCTGGGCTAGCTGTTGCCCATACAATATCGTCTTTATCAATTCCTAACCAGCTTTTTGCAACTGTCCGAAGATGAGCATATCCCCATGCATGCGTATGTACAACGCCTTTCGGATGGCTCGTCGTTCCAGAAGTGTACGGTAAAAAAGCGATATCGTCTTTTGTTGTTCTTCCGCCAGATAACTGGTCAGAAGCTAGTTCCTTTAATTCGTCTAAAAAAATCCAATCAGCCATATCTCGACCAACAACTAATTTGATTAGACTGTCATATTCATCTACATCCTTAAACTGATCGACATAGGGATAGTAACTGACAACACCTCGCACTTCTCCATGGCGAATACGATATTGTAAATCACTTGTCTTTAACATTTCGGAACTCGGTATAATGATAATTCCAAGTTTTAAAGCTGCTAAGTAAATTTCATAAGCGTCAATAATCCGTGGAACCATTACAAGGACTTTATCGCCTTTTTCTAATCCACTTTCAATGAAAACGTTACCAATTCTGTTCACATTTTTTATGAGTTCTTGATATGTGATCTCTTTTTTATTGCCTTCATCGTCTAACCAAATCAATGCTTTCTTTTTCGGGTTTTCAGCATGTTTCTCAATTTCAATTGTCATATTATACGAGTCTGGTGCTACTAAATTTATTTGATTCAATTTGTTCACTCCTTTTTTTATTTCATTATATCAAATATTGTTAATATTTAAAGCGGTTTGTTTCATGTATTTTATATTTGTTGATTGAAAATCTTTTATAGGATGATTTGATGAACTGGTAGTAAACATTTAAATTTTATGAAACAGCTTTCGTGATTTTCTTTATTTTTATTCAAAAGTCATTTACTTTTCCGTATCTACAAAAAAGAGAAATTCATGAAATTTATCACGAATTTCCCTTTAACCACATATATATGTCATCTATCTAAAGAATACGAAGGATCGTTTGATAACGAAACTAAACCCTGAAAAAAATTTATAAACAATAATACTTTTTCATTCTAACCCAAGGATAAAATGAGGCAGCAAATCTTTCATTAATAAGTCGTCTAAACTTTTAAATGTATAACCTTGTTTTTTTAATTCTTTTATCATTTTCGACAACGCTTTAGCATTGTCAGAGGAAACTGCATGTAATAAAACAATTGCTCCTGGATGGATTTGCTTCATAACCTCATCATAGGCATAGCGCCATCCCTTTTGTTCATTAAGATTCCAATCGCGAAAAGCTACCGACCAAAACACATGAATATAACCGAGTTCAGTCGCCCATTTCAATGTACGCTCATTAAAAGTACCTCTTGGAGGACGAAGGTAGTTAAGTGCATGTTTTGTACCAGTTATCTCATTAACAGCTTTGTCTAGCTTAATTAATTCATAAGCCATTTCCATTTTAGACATGATTGTAAAATCTGGATGTGTATACGAATGGTTCCCAATAATATGCCCTTCTTTTACCATTCGTTTAATTAAGTCTGATGCTGTTTTGACATAATGTCCAGTTACAAAAAAGGTAGCTGGAACTTTTTCTTTTTTTAATACATCTAAAATATCAGCTGTATAGCCTTGTTCATAGCCGTTATCAAATGTTAGGTAAATATACTTTTCACCTGATAAATCAGCATAATATGCATCATATGGCTGTATCATTTCACCATATTTTCCAACATCAGGCAGTTTATTTTCGTTATTTTTCTTGTAACCCCAACCATAACCGCTTACTTGTTCAATCGGGAAGCTAATGATTAATATAAAACTGAAGAACAAAAGGCATAAAGTGCGCAATTAAATCAATCCTTTTTTTCCTTATGTTCCCCTAAGAAACATGAAATATGCTATTAAATGTATTTATTTATTCGCTTTTTCATAAGCTTCTAGTAAGAAATCTACAATGTGAACGGCCTGCATCTCTTCACTTAAGCCTTCTCTTTCAATCCCGAGTTTCATCTGTAAAAGACAGCCTGGATTGGCTGTGACAATCGTCTTCGCTTTTGTCTTCTGAGCTTGCTTCATCTTATAATCTAAAATTTGCATAGACATTTCTGCTTCAACGAGATTATAAATTCCTGCTGAACCACAACAACGATCAGCATCTTTCATTTCTACATATTGAACACCATCAATTGCTTTTAATAATTCACGTGGTTCGATAAATGTTTGTTGACCATTTTTTAAGTGACATGAATCTTGATATGTCACAACTTGCTCTTCTAACTGAAGTGGTCGTTTATGGAAATCCAATTCAACTAATACACTCGTAATATCTTTTATTTTGTTTGAAAATGCTTTTGCACGAGCATGCCATTGTGGATCATCTTTTAACAAATAACCGTATTCAACGAGAAAAGCACCACAACCACCTGCATTTGTAATAATATAATCTACTTCTGCTTGCTCGAATGCTTCAATATTTCGCTTTGCCAATTCTCTTGCATCTTCTACTTCTCCACTATGACCATGTAATGCACCACAACAATTTTGTGTTTCTGGAATAACGATTTCACAACCAGCATATTGGAGAAGCTTCGTCGTTGCATCATTTGTCGGCATAAACATCGTATCCATTAAGCAACCAGAAAAGAAAGCGACTTTTTTCGTTTTCTTCTCTATTAGTGGCATAAGATGATGTGGACGATTTTTCATTTCTTTTCGTTTTGGAACTTCTGGTAAGACACGTTCCATAACACGCATATGTTCAGGAAACAATTTCATAATTCCAGTCGCACGAGCTAATGTTTGCGCTCCCGAACGTTGGTAAAATCTCAATAATCCAGTTAAACCAATCATACGGTTATGATATGGAAATACATTTCTTAAAAAGGCGTGGCGCATAAATTTTTCTAAAAATGATTGTTTATTCGCTTGATAAATCGCATCTCTTGCCTGTTCTAAAAGTCTACCAAACTTAACACCTGATGGACAAACTGTTTCACAAGCACGACAACCTAAACATAAATCAATCGAGGCTTTCACTTCTTCACTAGGTTCTATTTTCCCATCAACGAGACCTTTCATTAACGCTATACGTCCACGCGGTGAATGGACTTCATCTTGCCCCGTTTCTATATATGTAGGACAACTAGGTAAGCAAAAACCACAGCGCGTACAATTCATAAGTTCGTCGTAATCCATTTTCTCTTTGAACGCTTGTTGAATCCGTTCTTTTTCTAATACATCCATTATTGTTCACTCACCCGACTTTCTACTTTAGGTTCTTGGACGAATATTTTCCCAGGATTTAATATGTTATTCGGATCAAGTGCCTTTTTAATCTGGCGCATCACGTCAATACCTGCTTTTCCGACTTTTAAATGTAAATATGGCAGTTTCATCACACCGACACCATGTTCTCCTGTAATGGTACCACCCAATTCAATTGCCTTTTCAAATATTTCTGCGAAAGCTTTATCAACGCGCTCAATTTCTTCTTGATGACGTGCATCTGTTAAACAAGTCGGATGCAAATTGCCATCACCTGCATGACCGAATGTACAAATTGTTAATTGATACTTATCTGCTATTTCAGTAATAGATCGAACCATATTCGCAATTTCCGAGCGTGGAACAGTTGCATCTTCAAGAATCGTCGTTGGCTTAAGACGTGATAATGCCGATAAAGCTGTTCGTCTAGCAGCTGTTAATTCCTCTGCTTCTTTTTCCGTCTTAGCAACTGATACGTCAAATGCGCCATTTTCTCGACAAAGTTTGGCAATTTTCTTCATATCACGTTCTACTATTTCTGGCGCACCGTCTTGTTCAATAAGTAAAACAGCCTTCGCTTCTGTCGGTAATCCTATTTTGGCAAAATCTTCAACGACTTTTAATGTCGCTTGATCTAAAAACTCTAAAGTAGCTGGAATAATTCTATTTGCAATAATTGCTGAAACGGATTCAGCTGCAGATTCTAAATCAGAATATAAAGCAAGCATTGTCTTCTTTGTTTCTGGTTTTGGAATTAATTTGAGTGTTGCTTCAGTTATTATTCCTAATGTACCTTCTGATCCAACAATTAAACGGGTTAAATCATAACCAGCCACGTCTTTTGCTAGTTTTCCACCAGTTCTTATGATGTCACCATTAGCTAAAACAACTTCTAACCCCATCACATAGTCTCGTGTGACACCATATTTTAAACCACGTAATCCACCCGAGTTTTCGCTAATATTGCCACCGATTTGTGAAATATGCATAGAACCTGGATCTGGTGGATAAAATAAGCCAACTTCTTGAACACGATCATTAATTTCTTTTGTAAACACACCTGGTTGGACAGTTATTGTTAAATTTTCTTCATCGATTTCTAATATTTGATTCATATGTTTAAATAATAAGACGATCCCACCATTAGTTGGTGTTGTACCTGCACATAAATTCGTTCCAGATCCACGTGGTACAATCGGGATCTTATATTGATTACAAACTGAAACGATATCAGCAACTTCCTGCGTGTTTCTTGGCGATATAACCGCATCTGGCATTGCTTGATACTGTGGTGTTGAATCATATGAATAAGCTAGTAAACTCGCTTCATCTATTACGACATTCTCTTTCTCTACAATATCATAAAACTTCCTAACTATTTCTTGATTAAGCATAAGCATTCCCCACCCTTAACATATTAGGCATCTTCTATCACAATATACGTGGCATGCATTGGACCATGAACACCGACAATTAAATTCATTTCAATGTCAGCACTATTACTTGGTCCTGTTACAAAACTAATACATGAAGGCACTTGTTCACCGTTCTTCACTTGATTATGAATCCGTTCAGTTGCTTGAGTTAACCGTGGTACGAGTGTACTTTTAGGTATGAGAGCGATATAAGATTTAGGCATCAAACTAATGGAACGGCCGTGATTTTTATTAATAAACAATGTTACGGTACCTGATTCAGCTAATGTTATCTCACTAAACGAAATACCAACATCGGCTTGTTCGGCTATTAATTGATTCTTCTTTCCATTTGCTTCTTCCCATAAATGTATATTTATTTCATCTTTTAGCGAATTAAATAAGGGGATTAAACCGAATCTTTTAAGACGTGAATCATTTGCAACAACCATCGATTTTGTCTTATAAGTTGATAATACATCATGCAATGTCTTTGGTAAATTTTCTATATTTGTCCGTTTAAATGCTGTATGAATTTCTTGGCATTGCTTTTCTAATATATCAACAAGTTCATCTTGACTTAACCCTCGAAGAACGCTGTGCTGAGGTGAAACATGCCAATTGGGACGTTCTACTTTTTTCGTTTGACGTTTTCTACCTAAATGACGTGCAATATTTTCTAAAAAGGCATCACGATTATAAATCTTCGTCATGATGTGGCGCCTCCTTATTCCGCTTTTTAAACCACGCACGAAATGTTTCTTTAGCTGGTGCAGGGAAATCACGATTCACAGTCCATTCCTTTAATGGACCGGGACCTTTCTTAATCGTTTCCTGTCTAATCCATGGCTTCAGAGCTGGTCTTGCAAGAGCTGCTCCCATTTTATAAGCCGCAGCATTCGAAGCCCATTTTGCATAACCTTTCATCGCTAGTTGCTCTAGTTTAGGGCTCATTTTCTCTTCTTCAACCATTTTTTTCCGATGTAGAATTAATAGTTCATGAAGTGGGATTTTTACAGGACACACTTCAGTACATGCCCCACATAATGTTGAAGCATATGGTAATTCTTGATGTGATTCGTAACCATCTAATAAAGGTGATAAAACAGCACCAATTGGACCAGGATAAATCGAATTGTAAGCGTGGCCCCCAATATGACGATAAACTGGACAGACGTTAATACATGCTGCACAACGAATACAATGAAGTGTTGATTGAAATTCGGTTCCTAATATTTTAGACCGCCCATTGTCAACAATAACTAGATGGAATTCTTCTGGCCCATCCGTTTCTCCAGCCAAGCGTGTTCCAGTAATCGCAGTAACGTAACTAGTTATTTTCTGCCCAACAGCTGCGCGTGTTAGTAGACTAACTAATATATCAAGCTCTTCCCATGTTGGTACAATTCTTTCCATCCCCATGACGGTAATTTGCGTGTCAGGAATTGTCGTCACCATTCGAGCATTTCCTTCGTTCGTTACAAATGTTATGGCACCCGATTCTGCAACAGCGAAATTACAACCAGTAATTCCAATATCACATGATAAAAATTCTTCACGTAATTGCTCTCTTGCGAATAGAGCAAGTTCTTCAGGTTTCTCCGATTTTGTGTAGCCACGTTTTTTTGCAAATGTCTCACGGATTTGTTCCTTATTTTTATGAAGAGCAGGTGTCACAATATGTGATGGTGGATCATCATCTAATTGTAAAATCCATTCACCTAAATCCGATTCAACAACATCAGCCCCGACTTCTTCTAATGCTTGATTCAAACCAATTTCCTCTGTCACCATCGATTTTGATTTTACAACTTTTTTTGCTTTTTTCTTTTTCACAATATCTTGTATATACGCATTCGCATCTTCAGCTTTCTCAGCAAAAAAAACATGTCCACCTCGTTTTGAGACTTCATCACTTAATTGTTCTAAATAATAGTCAAGATTATTTAATGTATGGCGCCTAATTTCTTCACCTAATGCACGCCAATCCTCCCAATTTCCAATTTCTTCAGCTCGTGTCTCTCTTCCACTACGAAAACGTCCTTGAGCAGAAGCGACGGCTTGTCGCATGAAATCATTCTCTATCCCTTCTTGTACACGTTCTTCATAAGATAAATCACTTATTTTTAATGTCATTGACGGCCGACCTCCATTCGTATTATTATCGTAATTTTTTTATTTAAGTCGAATGGTTATTCACGGTGGTTAAGTATTTCAGTAATATGAAGGGTTTTCACCTTTTTTCCTTCACGTTGCATCCGACCACCTATATTCATTAAACAGGCCATGTCTCCACCAACCAGATATTCTGCTTCAGTTTCAGATACATGTTCTGATTTTTCACTAGCCATCTCACTAGAAATTACTGAGTTTTTCACAGCAAAAGTTCCACCAAATCCGCAACAATCCTCTTTAATCGGTAGCTCCTTCAGCTCAATGCCTTTAATGTGTTTTAACAATGTGATTGGTTCGTTTTTCACACCTAAAATCCGAGTCATATGGCAAGATGGATGGTACGTCACCTTTCCTTCAAAAGTTGATCCAACATCTTTCACACCTAAAACATTGACTAGAAACTGTGTTATTTCATAGGACTTACTCGCTAGTTTTTCTGCTTCTTCCCTCCACTCAGGATCATGGGCAAATATTTTAGGATATTCTCTTATCATGCCAACACAAGAACCAGATGGACCTACAACATATTCCGCATCTTTAAAAGCACGCATCATTTGTTTCATTGCTACTTTTGATTCTGTTAAATAGCCACTGTTAAAAGCTGGTTGTCCACAACATGTTTGTTGACTAGGGAAATCAACTTCACACCCAAAACGTTCTAATAATTCGACTGTATGTTTACCAACATGTGGAGAAAAGATGTCACACATGCATGTAATAAATAGCGAAACTTTCATCTACTTCGCCTCCAATTGCGTCTGTTGGTTACTACACCTCATTTTAATCGAGATGATTTGCTAATACTTTTTCAACTTCAACGAGATGATCGAACATAGCTTGACGCGCTTCGTATTCATCTCTATTTTTTATCGCTTGAAAAATCCGATAATGTTCTTGCACAAGAAGTTCATTTCTTTGTTCTGAATAAAGTATAAGCCGTCTCGTTTCACGCATGGATTCAATCATAAAACCAGACACACTTTTCATTAAATTCATTAACATTTTATTATGTGTTGCTTTCGCAATAGCAATATGAAATTCTAAATCTGCTTTTTCTCCAAGTTCACCTTTTCCTTTTGCTTGTTCCATCGCACGAAGTGATTTTTCCAGTAAAATTAAATCTTCTTTTTTATGGTTCAATGCAGCAGATGATGCAGCACCAACTTCTAATATTTTTCGTACTTCGGATAGTTCTTTTATGTCTTCTACTTTTTCTATTAATGCAGTTGTAATTGGTAAGGAAAATTTAGATGGATCAAATTCAGTTATAAATGTTCCTTCTCCGTGTTTTATCTCAACAATTCCTACAGCTCTTAAACCACTTAATGCTTCTCGAATAGCTGAACGACTAACATGAAACTGATTTGCTAATCGTTCAACAGAATCGAGCTTTTCTCCAGGTTTAAGTTCTCCTAATTTTATTTTTTCAATAATCGTATCTGAAACTTTTTCATAAATTTTTTTTGAGCGAATCGGTTCATATACCATATAACCCCTTCTCCTCCATTTATAAGACGTATTTATTATTTTATAGGATAAAAATCTAAGTGAAAAGGGGTTATATCCTTCCAATGATCATTCATTTATAAAAATTGAAGTAATATAAATCCGCCAATACCTGCTAGTACACCATATAAAAGTGCTGGAATTAATGTCTTACGAATGATGTCTCCCTCTTTACCAGATAGACCAACAACAGCTGAAGCTGCTACAACATTATGCACACAAATCATGTTTCCTGCTGAACCTCCAATGACTTGTAGTGCTAAAATAACATCGGAATTAATACCCGTTTCATTGGCGATATTAAACTGAATCGGTGAAAAAGTTAACGTTGATACTGTCGCACTTCCTGTAATAAATGCACCTAATTCACCTAAAAATGGTGCTGCAAAAACCCACATTGAGCCAAACGTATTTGCCAACGCATTTGCAATATATTGTGGCATACTAATTAACTCATTGACATTCATACCTGAATTAGTAAACACTTGAACAAGTGCTAAAGTTGAAATAAGAGCAAGACCAGCATTTTTTATCGATGTTAATGCTTCCTTAGATGCCTTAGTAAAATTTGTAAGTGATTTACCCTGAATTAAGACCGCACTAAGGGCTGCGATAATAAGGACTGTACCAGGTGAATATAAGATCTCCCAAGCTGATGTAATCCCTTCGACTCCCAAAATATTTGTCCAGGTTAGATCAATAGCAGTTAAAGCAAATTCTTTAACAGGTGGCACAATCCTTGTTAAAAGAAGTAGTCCAACAACGACTAAATATGGCGACCATGCTTTCATTAAGCTCATATCTGCTTTCTTTTCACTGATTTCAAAATCATCTTTTAATGCGTCTGTCCACGCCTCTTCTGGTAAGAGAATACCTTTTTTAGCCGTCCAAGTAGCAATTGCAAGCCCTGTAAGTGAAGCCAAAATTGAGACAAATTCATGGCCAAATAATGTTGCATAAAGAAAAGCTGATCCAGTGTATACAAGACCTATCAATAATGACCACGGCAGAAGTGCTAACGCATCGGAAAAGCTTTTCTTTTTACCAAAAAATTGCGTCAATATAATAATTAAAATAAACGGAATAAACGTTCCAGCAAATAAATCAATTGTCGTTATTTTAATTCCGATTTCTTTAAAAAACGCTAAATCCGCCCCTGGAATATTACTTAACCCAACCTGGACGGGTGTACCAACAGCACCGAATGAAACAGATGTGCTATCTGAAATAAGTGCTAAAGCAGCTGCTGCCATTGGATTAAATCCTAATGCAACTAAGAGTGGACCTGTCACTGCTGCAGGCGTACCAAATCCAGCAGCTCCCTCAATGAGTGAACCGAACAGAAAAGCAACAATGATTGCTTGGACACGCATATCACCCGAAATATTACGAAACCCTTGATTAATTCGATCCACGGCTCCGGTGTGTGTAAGTGTGTTCAATAACACGATAGCACCGAATAAAATAAGTAAAATTGTTAATGCTTTGTGGACACCTTGCAAAACTGATGCCGAAATAACATTTACTTCCATTCCCCAAACTAGAAAGGCTAATACAATGACAATTATTGCACTGTACAGCATTCCTTTAACTGCAGGCATTCGCATAATAACAAGAAACAGAAATGGTGCAATTATTGCACTTAATGCAACAAGTAATAACATCGTCTCCTATCCCCTCTGCTATTCATTTTTAAAGCGTTTTCATAAAGCGTGTCGTTAATAGTTTTATAGTCATCAGATGACCTGATTTTAAAGTATAATATTTTCTGATATTTGTCAATAGGTAAGAAGTTAGGGTTTTTACTTTTTTATCATTAAATAGTCTCGACTTGTCAGAACTCTTATATTTAGACAAAAAATATACAAAAATCACTTCCTCTATATACAACGAGAAAGTGATTTTTTAAATTTATAATACCATTGCAGCTATTAATCCAAAAATAAATAATGGAATATTAAAGTGTATAAACGTTGGTACGCACGTATCCCATATATGGTTATGTTTACCATCGGCATTTAGTCCTGAAGTTGGTCCGAGCGTACTGTCTGATGCTGGTGATCCTGCATCACCAAGAGCTCCAGCAGTTCCGATAAGTGAAGCCGTTGCTAATGGAGAAAATCCTGCTGTTGTTAATATAGGTACAAATAAAGCAGCTATAATTGGAATGGTACCGAATGAAGAACCAATTCCCATCGTAATAACGAGCCCAACTAATAATAATACAAATGCAATCATGAGTTTACTACTACTAAGCAATCCAGATGAAGCTTCAACTAAAGCATCTACAGCTCCCGTTTGTTGTAAAACATTTCCAAAACCGCTTGCGACTAACATAACGAATGCAATGGTTCCCATCATGGATACGCCTTCAGCGACGATCTTATCTCCATTCTTATATGGTACAACTAAGAAGACAAACATTAATATAAGTCCTGTTAAAGCGCCAGCAATTAAATTTTTCGTCATTATTTGAACGATTAAAGCCGCAACAATAGCGACTAATGTTAAGGCATGTTGGCGATTAAAGGTCATGTCTGTCGTATCTGGAACATTTATTATACTACCAGTACCACCCGCTCCAGGAATTGCCTCTCTCTCTTTACGATATGTTATAAATATTGCGATCAAAAGTCCTAAAACCATTCCTAATCCAGGAATAATCATCGATAAAGCTGCCTCTTTCATTGTTAATTCAGCACCATTTTGGATCATTCCATTGACAATCGTTTCGTGGAATATAAGACCAAATCCTGCTGGAACGACCATATACGGTGTCTTAAGGCCAAACGTTAAGGCCGTTGCTACTGCTCGGCGATCTAAACGCATCTCATCAAATAACTTTAATAATGGTGGAATTAAAATTGGAATAAAAGCAATATGAACTGGAACTAAGTTTTGTGATAGAGATGCGACCCCAGCTATCGTTAATACGAGCATTGTCTTTTTACCTGTCAGAACTTTAATTAAATAATTAACTAACACGGCTGTAATTCCTGTATAACTAATGGCAACAGCAAATGCACCTAGTAAAATATAACTGAGAGCTGTATTTGCTTGTCCACCCATTCCCTCAACAAGCATATCAATCGATTCAACAATTGAAAGGTCAGACATAACGCCTGCTGTAAGTGCAGCAATAATGATTGCAATGATAACATTAACACGTAATAAACTTAATATTGTCATAACTAAAACAGATACAATAACAACCCATTCCATTTCGTTTCTCCCCTGTCAAAACTGTTCACCTTCAATACTTTATTATAATAAAGCATTAAAGTATTTTTGTCAAGTTTGCATGTCATTTCTCTATTAAGTATTTTTGTGTAAAATTTCAAAAAGGGTAGGTTCAGAGACGATGCTATGTAATTACTGTTGTTCAAATCAATCTTTTATTAAAGATTATGTAGTAATTAATAAATACTTAAGAAAGGGGTATTAACGCAAATGATACCCATCTATATCGGTATTTTTATATGTATTAAATATTCAATGATAAATAAGACGACTTTTCTTTCCTTCCAGATTTAACTCAAGTTCAAAGATTCAATGTAAAAAAACAATCGTTCTCTTACGCCACAAGTTATCTAGCCTCAAACGCTTTAATGTGATATCAATATATCTCGAGCACTGGGCAAATATCTCACAATTCATATGAATGTAGTACACTGCAATACGGAAGAAAATTAAAAGAGCATCTAAGCACATAGGCTAAGACACTCTTTAATATTTATTGTAATTGAAAACTAAAAGCGACATGATCCTGGATAGGTAACCAAGCACCTATCCCTTGCTTTGTTATGTTTTTAATAACGATTTTCTTGTTCCATCCTTTAAGCTGAAGATATACTTCACCAAAAGTAATCTGCCCTTTTTCACTTACTGCAGGAGTAAAAGCATGAAGATAACCTGTTTTATCTACGGGTACATGATAGATTTGTTCTTGTTTTGTTCCACTGCCAATAACGGTTTGATAGGATAGTGGAAGTTTTGTTTTAGCTTTTGTTTTCATTAAAATCATGCTTTTTACTTGTTCAGGCTGAGCAATCTTATTAGTCAATGCACCTTTAACTTCTTTTTGATTTTCTTGATGATAACTAAGCTTTTGGACTGCATCACTTCCATGATTATTCAATTCATTCGTATTTATCTTTTGATATTCCCAATTAATTGTTGTATCTATTGATTCATAGTGTAACGCCCACCTACCTAGAAAAATCATCCCACGATAGCCAATACCAACTGGCGATGGATTAACTGTTGTTTCATTTAACATTTTAATTAATTCTGGATTTTCAATCGGTATATTCGTTTCTTCCAAAAGTTCTTTCGTTGATTCACTTGGCTCCATCATTTCTTGTTCTTCATGGGTATTAGGAAATGTATTTTCTTTAGAAATATTGAGAACGTGGTTTGGAACACTGAATTCATTGTCTTGCTTCTTACTATTTTTCTCTTTTGCTTCACTACATATCATAGGTGCAAAAACGATTAATAAAGCAACAAAAAGAGTGCTACGAAATAATGTCTTCATATAAACAGTCCTCTCTTTTTGCCTTTATTTTTTTCGACTAAGCAAATTTTATACATGAACACATTCAAGTGATTCTTCGATGTTAATACTATCTTCTACCGAACGTACCATGGCACAATTTTTTCGAGCTAAGTGAAGATTTTTTATTAATTTGTTCTCATTAAGATTTTTACCAATCACAATAAAGTGAAGTTCAATTTTTTCAATACGATTTACCTTATCTGGATTACGTGTAACATTTGCTTTTACACGTAAATCATCAATTGTTATTCGTTGTTTTTCAAGTATCTTACGAAAAACCATTGCACTGCATGATGAAATTGATGCGACTAATAATTGAAATGGACGAAATCCGAATTCACTTTTTCCTGATATGTGTAATGTACCGTATTCTAAGTCGACATCCATACCATTTTCAGACATTTTAAACTCCATGAAATCACCTCAAGATTTTAAGTGTATTTCTAAAATTATATCTATTTATGTATTGCCTTACAATAAAAGGGAACCATAAGGCTCCCTTAGACGAATTGACTTAATCTCTTCTCTAACTTTTCTTGTAACCATTCAATCATAGAACAAATTGGCCAATAAATAAGCGCAACTAAAATATATAATGTCATACTGTCATACTCTCTACCTGCAACAATTTGTGCTTTTTGAAATAATTCAGGCACAGTGATAACAGCTGCTAAAGATGTCGCTTTAACAATATCCAAGAAAACGTTTGTTAACGGTGGTACAGCGATGCGGGCAGCTTGTGGAAAAATAATTCCAATCAATGTTTGCTGTTTCGACAAGCTTAATGCACGCGCTGCCTCCCATTGACCTTGGTCAACACTATTTAAGGCCGAACGATTAATTTCAGCAATATAAGCAGCACTATTTAAACCAAAACCAAGACAAGCTGCCACAAGAGCAGATAACTTAATACCGAAAACAGGTAATCCGAAATATAATATAAATAAAAAGACTAAAATCGGCGTTCCACGCATAAAAGAAATATAGATACGTGCTGGGATATTTATGACGATGTTTTTCGATGTCCTTGCAAGAGCTAAAAACATTCCTAACATAAGACCAATTAACATACTGACAATGGACACGAGTAAAGTCATTGGTAAACCACTCAAAACAAATGGCAAGCTCTCCCATGCTAATTTCACGTCAAATAATTCGCCGAAATAATATGTTATGTATAGCATGTGCTTTCACTACCTCATCATCGATGATCTACCTTTATTCGTCAATTATAAATCCAATCCTTCAATTGGCGTAAACTCTCCTTCAGGTTTCTGTGATGCATCTTCTAGATAAAATGTTTTAGCTAACTCGGATAATGTTCCATCCTCTCGCATAGCTTCTAATGCATGATTTATTTCTTTCTTTAACTTATGAGCATTCTTCGGCATAATAACCGCTTGCTCCGATGGATGAAATTTCAAATTTGGATGGAGATGGATGTCAAAATTCGGAAATGCATCTACTCCAAATTTGCTTAAAAAATAATCATTAATAATGACATCAGTTCGTCCATTATGAACATCACGTAAATATGCCTCATTTGGAGCATTGCCATATGTAACGATTTCTGCACCAAAATGTTCAGCAATTTGACTATAAATCGTTGTTGCCCCACCACCTGCCTTTTTTCCTTTTAAATCGTCTAAACTTTCGATTCCAGAATTATCTTTCTTTCTAACAACCATCGTTGCATAGGAATACTTATATGGTTGACTAAAGGCAAATTGCTGTTTTCGTTTATCTGTTACTTCTATATCATTTACTGCAACATCTATTCGGCCGCTTTTTATCGCTGGTAACATGGAATCAATTCCCATTATCTCAAACGTTACATCTACATTTAAACGTTTGGCAACTTCTTTAATGACCTCAACATCATAGCCAGTAAGTTTATCTTTCTTCTCACCTTCTCCTTCATAGTAAGAAGCAGCTATTAATGTTCCAGATGTTCCAACGACCAAGACCCCATCTTTCTGTACCTTTTCCCAAATCGGATCATCATTTTTAACATGTTTTTCTTCAGATGTCTGTTTATTGCCACATGATGCGAGCAATAACATGAGACATAATGCGAGTATGATTTTTTTCATAAAAAACATCCTTCCGTTTATTCAATCCTATGTATTGTAGCAATAAAATCATTCATTAGCAAAGTAAATTCTGCTTGACATTAAAAATTAAACCTTTATAATAACAAGTAGTAGTTTATAATTATTATAATCTAAACGATAATCTTTATCAATTAGATAAAACCTGTATTATCAGTGTTTAATGACAAAAAATACGCTAAATGATAACAATTATTATTCTCATTTAAAACGGAGGTATTGATAATGGATATCAAAACATGTGAGTTTGTACCTAACGAGAAAAAGAAGGAAGAAAGGAAACAATCATTCTTTCATAAATTAAAACCACACTTAGAATTAATTGCCGCTTTATTAAGCGGTGCTATCGTATTATTGGCATGGATTTATAAAGATTCAATTCCACATTCTTTATTTGTCATTCTGCATATAACAGCATTTATTATTGGTGGGTTTGCTAAAGCTAAAGAAGGTATTGAAGATACGATTAAGTACAAAGAATTAAATGTTGAATTATTAATGATTTTTGCAGCGATCGGCTCTGCCATGATAGGGTATTGGACAGAAGGAGCCGTTCTCATCTTTATTTTCGCCTTATCTGGTGCATTAGAGACGTATACATTAAATAAAAGTAATAAAGAAATCTCTTCATTAATGGATTTACAACCTGAAGAAGCGACAGTCATTATAGATGGAAACGAAAAAGTTGTTCCAGCAAGTGAATTACAAGTAGGTGACATCGTATTAGTTCGTGCAAGTGAACGTATCCCAGCTGATGGTGTCATTATTCGTGGGTCTTCTTCTGTTGATGAACAAGCGATTACAGGTGAATCCATTCCTGTACAAAGACAAGTTAATGAAGAAGTTTATGCTAGTACAGTTGCACTTGATGGAACAATAATGATGGAAATTACCAAGCCTGCAAGTGAAACATTATTCCAGAAAATAATTAATATGGTGCAATCAGCACAAGATGAGAAATCACCATCCCAATTATTTATCGAACGGTTTGAAGGTACGTATGTGAAAGTCGTTTTAATTGTCGTGGCAGTGATGATGTTTTTACCGTACCTCCTTTTTGGATGGTCATTATCTGAGAGTATTTATCGAGCGATGGTTCTTCTTGTTGTTGCGTCACCATGTGCTTTAGTTGCTTCAATCATGCCAGCTACTTTATCAGCGATTTCTAACAGTGCAAAACATGGGGTTCTCTTTAAAGGTGGCGTTCATATTGAAAATTTAAGCCAAATCAAAGCGATTGCTTTTGATAAAACTGGAACATTAACGAATGGAAAACCTGTTGTAACAGATGCTTATTATGCAGATGGAACAGATGAAGATAAAGTGCTAGCAACGATTGCTGCAATTGAAGAAGAATCAACGCATCCGCTTGCCAATGCAATTAAAGCATATGGACGTGAAGCTTTAGAGCGTCACAATCCACCTATTGATGATATGCGAACAGTAAGTGGAAAAGGGGTTACAGCCGTTGTTGATGGTGTCACATGGAAAGTAGGAAATATTGATTTCGCCGGTAAAGAACTCGTCAATCAGTTTCATGGCGGAATTGCTGGAAAATTAGCTAGTGAAGGAAAAACAATCGTTTGTGCCCTTGCTGGTGATACAATTGTTGCTGTATTTGCTTTAAAGGACACAATTCGTGATAATACTAAAGACGCCATTCAAATGTTAAAGAATAAAGGCATTCATCCTGTTATCTTAACTGGTGATAATGAGTTAACCGCTAAAGTCATTGCTGATGAAGCGGGTATTGATCACTATATCGCTAACTGTTTACCTGAAGAAAAGGTTCATCATGTTAAAGATTTGAAGGAAAAGTATGGAAACGTCGCTATGGTTGGCGACGGAATTAATGATGCACCTGCTTTAGCTACTGCTAACACAGGTATTGCTATGGGAGAAGGTACTGATGTCGCGCTTGAAACGGCTGATGTTGTTTTAATGAAAAATGATTTAGAAAAGATTACGAATACCATCGATTTATCCAAACGAATGAATCGAATCGTGAAGCAAAATATTGTTTTCTCTTTATCTGTCATCGTTGTATTAATCGTTTCTAACTTCCTACAAGTGATTGATTTACCACTTGGTGTCGTTGGCCATGAAGGAAGTACGATTTTAGTTATCCTTAATGGGTTACGGTTGCTCAGATCATGATTTTATATGTGATACAACAAGCTGAGAAAACTTAGTCTTTTCTCAGCTTGTTTAGTTTTAAAGTATAAAATATTAACAATGTTAATCACCATATACTACTATTTTCGTAGAAGATATGGGCTAATAGAATCTGTGTGGATTCTCATAATGAATGAAACTTACAAAAAACGGAAGAGCATTACTATGTATGAACTCATTGACATATCTTGATTAATGCATATTTGATAAAATCCTCTACTTTTAATCTTCTTCTTTCATTTCGAACCATTCTTCAGTTACCGCATTAATCGTACCACCAATGATAATAATGATTCCTGACATGTAAAACCATATCATTAAAACGATAACTGCTCCTAAACTCCCATAAGTAGCAGAATAATCACCGATTGTTTCTACATAATATGAAAATGCTAATGAAGTTAATTGCCAACTTAATGTCGTAAATAGAGCACCAGGCACGACATTTTTGAGGTGAATGTTTCTACTTGGTGCTAAACGATATAGTGCTAAAAAGACGATAAAAAATACAATAGCTGAAATAACCCAACGGAAAGTGTTCCAAAACTGAATAAAATCATCTGACAAACCGAAAAACGAAAAAATATAAACGCCGATCATCCGTCCTAATACAGGCAGTAATAAAGCAACTACAATGACAGCTATCATAGCAAACATTAAAATGATCGCGACAAAACGAGAAACAAGAAATGGACGTGTTTCTTCAACTTGGTAAGCACGATTTAAGGCTCGGATAATTGCGTTAACACCGTTTGAAGCCGACCATAATGTACCTAATATACCGATTGATAACAATCCTGTATTTTGTTGATTCAATAACATTCGAATATTAGCTTCGATAAAAGCCATACTCTCACTAGGGATAACAGAACTTAAAGCATCTAAAATAGACTGCTCATCTAACGGGAGATAACCGATTAAAGTCATAACTAAGATTAATAACGGAAACAATGATAATAGAAAAAAATAAGCTAATTGAGCAGCTAAGCCAAAAACATCGCCATCCATGATCCTTTCATACAAGTATGTTAAAAAACGAATCACCTGTTTCATATAGCTTCATTCCTTTTGCGCGATAACGTTAACATTATTCAAAGCTAATCATCACCATTTTGTACATGCCGCATTAATGACAGACATAACTACATTAAATGTATTGCGACAAATATTCGTATACTTAACACGCTCTTCTCTTCTATAAGATCTCCAGTCATATATTAGAAAAAAAACGCCGTATATAATAAATGCCGACAGAGCAGACACATCCGGTCGGCTTGTCGGCTATTTCTAGTAAAAAGAGCGGATATAAATCATTTATTCACTTTTTCCTTTACCAGTTACTTTCACAATGGTATCTTCAACTTGTTCAATTGCATTTATCGCGTTTTCTGCTTGAACATTGACTTTCTCGCTCATTTGTTCAAGAGCTGTTTGTAATTGGCGAATACTAGATGATGGATTTTTAATCATTTGGCTAGATGTCTCTTTAACAATAGTGCATCTTTCTTTGGCGTAGTGACGTGCTTCTTTATCAAATAGCGCAACAATACCACCTACAACTGCTCCACCAATAATTCCTGTCCAAAATTTACGCTTACCCATTTATAATCTCTCCTTTAATTCAAATGATGTTGTTCTTTAATATGTTGTAATAAATGTTGACATCCATTAGAAACTAATTCATATGTATAATTAAAATCACCCGTAAAATACGGATCAGGAACATTAATTTCTTTTGGATGTTCGACAAAATCCATCAATTTTCTAACAACGACGTGTTTGTCTTCTTGCTGGATTTTATTTAAGTCTTTCATATTTTGGTCATCCATAGCAATAATATAATCAAATGTATCCCAATCACCAACATGGACTTGTCTAGCTATCTGTCCTTCATACGATATGTTTTTTTCATCAAGAATGTGACGTGTCCCTTCATGTGGTGGAGCACCGACATGCCAAGACCCCGTTCCCGCTGAATCAACATGAATCTTATCTGACAAATTCTCATCATCTACTATTTTCCGAAAAATTGCTTCTGCCATTGGCGAGCGACAAATATTTCCTAAACAGACAAACAATACACGAACCACTAATGACACCACCTATTATTCCTACTATCAATAGTATAGCGAATTTACGCCCTATTGGTAAATAAATTTCATTTATTTCTATGAATTTCATACATATATACAAGAAAGCGAAAATAATTTATTAAAATTTTTCAAAAAATACCTTGACAAACTGACAATATATCTAGAAAATAGACATATCAAAACTATTATATAACAGGAGAGAGGGTTTGATGAAATTGGACGACTTTATTCAAGAGATAAATAAAATCGTATGGGGACCGATTACTTTATTATTAATCATTGGAACGGGACTATTCTTAACATTACGACTCGGATTTCTGCAATTTCGCACATTACCATATGCTTTAAAACTTGCTTTTAGTCCTAGTGGCCAAGATAAAAAATCAAAAGGAGATATCACTCATTACCAAGCATTAACAACAGCGATGGCAGCTACTATTGGTACGGGAAACATCGTCGGTGTAGCAACAGCAGTCGCACTTGGTGGTCCAGGGGCCATTCTTTGGATGTGGATTTCAGCATTAGTTGGTATGGCAACAAAATACGCGGAAGCATTGCTTGCTGTTAAATATCGTGTCGTCAATGAAAAAGGTGAGATGTCTGGTGGGCCAATGTACTATTTAGAACGTGGTTTAAAATCTAAATCGCTCGGGGTCCTTTTTGCGATTTTCGCATCTATTGCAGCATTTGGGATTGGAAACATGGTCCAATCCAACTCTGTCTCTGAAGCTGTTGCTCGTTCTTTTAGTATACCTGAATGGGTAACAGGGATAACATTGACAGTCTTAGCTGGGCTTGTCATTCTTGGTGGTATTAAATCGATTGGAAAAGTGACAGCATTTTTCGTACCTATCATGGCGATTATTTATGTCTCAGGTGGACTCGTCATCATGATTATGAATCTCGATATCGTACCGGGTGTTATTAAACTTATTTTTACTGATGCTTTCACTGGTCAAGCTATTGGTGGCGGAGTGTTAGGAACCGTTATTCGCTACGGGGTAGCACGCGGTGTATTCTCTAACGAAGCTGGGCTTGGTTCTGCACCTATTGCTGCTGCTGCTGCAAAAACGGACTATCCTGGAAGACAAGCACTCGTATCTATGACGCAAGTATTTATTGATACAATTATCGTTTGTTCTATAACAGGAATCACCATTGTTATGTCAGGATTAGCTGGAACGGGACCAAAGGGCGGCGATTTAACGGCTGCTGCGTTTTCACATTATTTAGGTGATGTAGGTGGGCTTATCGTTACAATTGGAATTGTGTTTTTTGCTTTTTCAACGTTAATTGGTTGGTCTTATTACGGTGAAAAAAGTTTCTCATACTTATTCGGAGATAAAGCTGTACCGTACTATCGCGCTGTTTTTGTTATAGCAATTATGTTTGGCGCTGTACAAAAATTAGACCTCGTATGGAACATTTCTGATATTATGAACGCCTTAATGGCCTTCCCGAACTTAATCGGCTTACTCGGATTATCTGGCGTTGTCGTCCATGAAACAAATAAATTTTTAAAAGTAGCGAGAAAAGAAAGAGAAGCTGAAAAGAAGGCTAAAAAGGCAAATGCTGCTTAAAAACTGAAGATTTTTGCTGTTTTATATAAGATGAATAACATAAAGCGAAGAAATAGCTATCCTTTTTCTTCGCTTCGTTTTTTATATTGATTATTCATTAATAGAAAAAGCGCATCATGAGAAAGAAAAATCGTCAAAAGTCAAAAAAACTTATTAGACAGCTCCCTGCAAATAGTTTTTATAAAATGATAGGTTCAATACATTGTTCATCATTATGACTTGCTTTATTAACATAGGTTGACACATCATAGGCCTTCATTGGTTCGACTTCAATATCATCGAGCCATTGTTTTAATTTATTTGGATCAAAGACTTGTGGTTTAATCCATTCATCTTCCATTTCTTTTGGCAAGATAATTGGCATGCGGTGATGAATATCTTTCATAAATGCGTTGGCATCTTTCGTTAACATCGTACATGTAAAACGCTTTTCATTTCCACGTTCCCACTTATCCCATAATCCAGCAAATGCGAATAATTCCCTATCCCTTAATTGAATCCGCTTCGGTTGCTTAGCCTTTCCAATTGTTTGCCACTCATAAAAGCTATCCGCTATGATTAAACAACGCTTTTTCGCTAACAATGATTTAAAACTTGGTTTAATATGTGCTGTTTCACTACGGGCATTAATCATTTTATAACCAACTTTCTCATCTTTAGCCCATGAAGGAATAAGCCCCCATTGCAAGTATCCAGCGCGTTTGTTTTTTCCATCATGAATAATTGCTAGTACATTTTGCCCTGGTGCGATATTATAGCTCGGTTGATAATTAGGTAGCGGATTCTCCAAGCCGAATTGTGATAAAATATCAACTTCATCAGCTAACAAAGTAAAACGACCACACACAATTTCCACCTCGCCTCTTGGCATCTTTATGATTGATTATAGCATGTTTAACTCAATGAGTGACATGATGCCATCACTTCAGATAAGCAATTAAAAAACTGTTCCATTTCTTTATCCGTACCAATCGATATACGTAAATATTGATTAATCGGCGGCTGATTAAAATAACGAACGAGAACATGTCGTTGTTTTAAAAGTTTATATAATTGTTTTGCTGAAAAATCAGGATGAGTCACAAAGATAAAGTTTGTTTCAGATGGAAGGACAAAAAATCCATAATCTCTCATTTTCTCACTCACCCATGTACGCGTTTGTATAATCTTGTTAATATTTTCCTTCGTTGACTTCCAATCTTGAAATGAAGCAATCGCTCCAGCAATCGCTAAACGATCTAATGTATATGAATTAATCGAATTCTTAATCCGAATTAACGCCTGAATTAACCCTTCATTTCCTAGAGCATAGCCGACTCTAAGTCCAGCTAAAGAACGGGATTTTGATGTCGTTTGAACAATAAGTAGATTTGGATATTTATTAATTAGTGAAACAGCTGATTGAGTGGAAAAATCAACATAAGCTTCATCTACAATGACGATACGTGTTGGATTATGTTCTAATATTTTTCTAATATCATCTATGCCAATTGCTATACTCGTTGGTGCATTCGGATTAGGAAAAATAACGCCACCCTCAGAATGATAAAAGCGTTCAATGTCTAAAGTAAAATCAGCTTTCATCGGGATTGTTTCATATGGAATGTCAAAAAGCTGAGCATAAACAGGATAGAAACTATAAGTGATTTCTGGAAATCGAATCGTTTTTCCGGGTTCAAAGAATGCCATAAAGGAAAAAGCAAGGACTTCGTCTGAACCATTCCCGATAAACACTTGGTCTTTCGTTAAATCATATGTTTTACCGATTATTTCACGTAATTGTTCTAAATCTGGACTAGGGTATCGACGTAAATCCACATTTGCCGCATCTCTAATCGCTTGTATAACAGATGGTGATGGTGGATATGGATTTTCATTTGTATTTAGTTTTAGTACATTTTGATCATTCAGTTGTTCACCAGGTACATAAGGTGTCGCACGCTTAGCCATTGTACTCCAAAATGTCTGCATCACACTATTCCTCTCTTTTAACATGCCGTTTCTTTAATTCTCGTTCAATATCACTCAAATCAATATTTAAATACGTCATCAAGACAAGCAGATGATAAACTAAATCAGCTATTTCCCAAATAACTTCCTGCTTATTACGATTTTTTGCTCCTATGATGACTTCACTAGATTCTTCACCGATTTTCTTTAATATTTTATCTAAGCCCTCGCGGAATAGATAGGCTGTATAAGAACGACTTTGTTGTTTATTTCGTCGCTTTTTAATCGTTGTCATGAGCTGTGAAAGAACCGCTTCTTCCTTTAATCCTTCCGAACCTTGAATAAGAGAATTAAAAAAACATGATTCTTCTCCCGTATGGCAGGCAGGTCCTAATCGTTTAACTTGTAATAAAATTGCATCGCCATCGCAATCATACTGAATGCCACGTACAAGCTGTTTATTTCCTGATGTTGCACCTTTATGCCATAGCTCTTGACGTGAACGACTATAAAACCACGCTTCTTTCGTTTCAATGGTCTTTTTTAGAGCTGTTTCATTCATATAAGCGAGCATTAAAACTTGTTTTGTTTCTACGTCCTGAACAATCGCTGGAAGAAGCCCATCTGCTGGAAAGTGAATATCTGCTAAATATAACTTTAAATCTGGTATCTTAATGTCATCATAATGAAACACTGATGCTGCGAGAGCACCTGAAATACCGTGTTCAAAAACCTCTTTGAAGTGCTCCATCTCTCCCGCCCCGCCACTTGCGATAACTGGGATATCAACAGCGTTGGATATTGTTTCAGTCAATTGTATGTCATAACCATTTCTAACCCCATCTTCATCCATACAATTTACGACGATTTCTCCAGCTCCACGCTTTTCTCCTTCTTTTGCCCAATCAATGGCATTTAATTCAGTTTCTGTGGAACCACCATCGGTAAAAATTTTCCATTCCTTTTCACCGACTTGTTTCACATCAATTGATAAAACGATTCGATTATTTCCGAAATGACTTGCTGCCTCTGTAATAAGGTCTGGGTTTTTTACTGCTGCACTATTAATGGATACTTTATCTGCACCCGCTTGGAGAACCGCTTCAATATCTTTCACTGTACGAATACCGCCACCGACAGTAAGCGGTATCGTAATAGCTGATTGCACTTGTTTAACAATATCTAGAATAATACCCCGCTTTTCAGTCGTCGCTGTAATATCATAAAAAACAAGCTCATCCGCACCTTGTTGTTCATACTTTCGAGCAAGTTCTATAGGGTCGGCTATATCTTTTAAACCTTTAAACTTCTTTCCTTTCACAACTCTACCGTGATCAACATCTAGACAAGGAATAATGCGCTTTGTCTTTGTTTCCATATTAGACAACCTCCAATAATGATTCCAATGTGACTGTCCCATCATATAAAGCTTTACCAACAATCGCTCCATATACATTTAGCTGCTTTAATTTTTTTATATCTTTAGGTGTAGTTATACCACCTGAAGCAATCACTTTTAGATTTGTTTGTTCATTGATTTGTTTTAGTTCGTTAAAATTTGGTCCTTGAAGCATACCATCTTTTGCTATATCTGTATAAACGATTGTTTTTACACCCATATTTTGCAATTGATAACCGAGCTTTATTGCTTTAACACCACTCGTTGCTTCCCAGCCCTCTGTTGCAACATAACCATTTTTAGCATCAATTGACACGACGATTTTATCACCATAACGATCGACAGCGTTCTTTAAAAAATTCGGATCTGTAATCGCTGCTGTTCCGATAATGACGCGTGTAACACCAGCGTCAAGATACATCTTAATGCGCTCCAAAGAGCGAATACCACCACCGACTTGAAGTGGAATTTGCACGGTTTGGGCTATTTTCTTTATATATGGTTTATTTTTCATTTCATTCGTTCGGGCTGCATCAAGATCAACGACATGTAAATATGGTGCGCCTTTATTCTCCCAATATTTAGCCATCTGAACAGGTGACTCACTATAAATGGTTTGTTTATCATATTGGCCTTGTTGTAAACGAACACAACGCCCATCTAAAAGATCAATTGCTGGAAATAAAATCATCATCATTGTCCCCCTTGATTAGAAAATGATAACGTCCCCTTTGTCGACGGTATACCGACGACACGACGATCTATTTCAGTTGCATAACGAAGAGAACGACCAACACCTTTAAAAATTGCTTCTACAATATGATGGCTATTTTTCCCATAAGGAACTTGTATGTGTAAAGTAATCCCGGCATGGTTAACAAATCCGCGGAAAAATTCCTCCACTAACTCCGTATCAAATGTCCCAATCTTTTCTTTCAAGCCGTCAACTTGAAACACAAGATATGGTCGACCACTAATATCAACTGAAACGTGAGCAATCGCCTCATCCATCGGTATTGAAACAGTTGCATATCTTGTCATTCCGCTCATATCTCCTAAAGCTTCGCGAAACGCACGCCCTAAAACAATTCCAACATCTTCTACTGTATGATGATCATCAACATGTAAATCACCTTGACATGTCACATTAAGATTAAATAACCCATGTCGTGTAAAAGCATCAAGCATATGATTAAAGAAGCCAACACCTGTATCAAGTGTCGCTTTTCCTGTTCCATCAATCATTAATTCAAGATTAATCGCTGTTTCATTTGTTTTTCGTATCTGTTTACTTTTTCTTACCATTTTCTTTCCTCCTCACCTGTATCGATTTTGCATGAGCCGTCAACCCCTCAGCTTTAGCAAGTGTCACAATCGAATCGATGCTTTTATTAAGTGCTGCTTCTGAATAATAGATGACACTTGATTTTTTCAAAAAGTCATAGACACCGAGTGGGGACGAGAAGACGGCTGTCCCACTTGTTGGTAGCGTGTGATTCGGTCCTGCATAATAATCACCTAAAGCTTCTGGTGAGTCGTTCCCAAGAAAAATAGCACCTGCATGTTTAACAAGGGGTAGCTTTTCCATTGGATTTTCAATCATCAGTTGTAAATGTTCTGGTGCGATTTTATTTACTAATTGCAAGGCCTCTTTCAACGAATCGACTACAATAATTCGTCCATTTTTCTCAAGCGACTCATTGATCATTGCTTTTCTTTCTAATAATTGAAGTTGTTTTTCAACTTCTTTTTGAACTGTTAAAGCTATTTTTTTACTATAAGTGATTAAAATAGCGGTTGCATCTTCATCATGCTCTGCTTGTGCTAATAAGTCAGCTGCGACATAGTGCGGTGGTGCGGTATCATCAGCAACAATAACAACTTCACTTGGGCCAGCTATCATATCTATTGCAACATCACCATATACCCATTTTTTTGCTCGAGCGACATAACGGTTACCCGGTCCAACAATTTTATTTACCTTCTGGATTGTCTCTGTGCCATAGGCTAGTGCGGCAATAGCTTGAGCACCGCCAACTTTGTATATTTGATCTACACCAGCGATATGTGCAGCAACTAGAACTTCAGAACGAATGCGTCCATCTTCATCTGGTGGGGTTACCATAATAATTTGTTTAACACCGGCAATTTTTGCTGGTAAGACATTCATTAAAACAGTCGACGGATAAGCGGCTTTACCACCTGGAATATAAACACCAGCAGATTCAAGTGGTGTTACTTTTTGTCCGAGTAATGTCCCGTCTTCTCCTTCTATAAACCATGATTTTTCTAATTGGTTTTTATGGAAATGAATAATTTGTTGTTTAGCCCCATTTAAAGCTTCAAGAAATTCACTTGTTATTTCTTGTTTTGCTAATGCCATTTCTTCTTCTGTAACAGTAAATGTTTGTAGGTCAACACGATCGAATTGTCGGGTATAATTTAATAGCGCACGGTCCCCCTCTCGTCTAACTGTTTGTATAATATTTAAAACATCATCATCCAATTTCCGGTCATCATTTTTTTTCATAACAGCTGCCTTTTCTTTTATAAATGCCGATAATGTCATGATTTTCATTGTTTCACCTCAAGAACAGTTTTAATTTGGTTAATAAATGGTGTCATCAAGTCATGCTTAAGAGCAAAACTAGCTTTATTTACAATTAAACGTGTACTAATAGCCTCAATTTCATCAAAAATAACTAAACCATTTTCTCTTAATGTACGTCCCGTTTCGACAATATCAACAATCACATCTGATAATCCAATTAACGGTGCTAATTCAACAGATCCATTTAATTTAATGGTTTCAATCTGTATATCTTTTTCTAAAAAGTACTTCTCTGCAATGACTGGGTACTTAGAAGCAATCGTTAGATGGGAAGTTGTTCTTAACGGCTTTTCTTTTAAACCAGCAACAACCATCTTACATTGTCCAAACTTTAAATCTAACAGTTCATAAAAGTGACCATTTGATTCTAAAATATTATCCTTTCCAACAATACCTAAATCAGCCGCACCTTGTTCAACATACGTAGGAACATCAACCGCTTTAACAAAAAGCATTTTAACTTGTTTCGTCTGATCATAGAAAATGAGTTTCCGACTCTCTTCATGAAAGTTATTGAACCGAATTCCCGCTTGTTCTAACAAAGCGATTGAATCTTTTGCTGTTCTTCCTTTAGCAAGTGCAATTGTAAGCATAAGCATGAGCCTCCTTTCACTTTTATAATTGGTATTGTGTCAAAAAGGAGTCTATATTCGGATAGACACGCTTTTCTCTTCCATTGAAAACAGTAATATGCTGTTCTTGTAAATAAATAGCACGAGCTGAATGAGTAACATTTATTTCCTTATGATTGATTAATACCCGCTTTGATCTATGTCTTAATTGTCTCATCAATTGATAAGCTTCTCTTATTCTGGTAGGCGTATAATAGATAACAATGTCTTCCTGTCGATTAATTGTATGTTGTTCTTTCTTTAAACCGTCTATCAATAATTGAATATCACAACCAAAACCGACAGCAGGTATCATGATGCCAATCTTTTCAGTTAATGTATCGTATCTACCACCCATTAAAACGGGTTCCCCCACACGCGCTATAAAACCTTGAAAAATAACATCTGAATAATAGTCCATATGATTAATTAAACCTAAGTTAAAGACAATATTTTCAGTCATGCCATATAAATCTAGTAACTGATGCATCCTTTCAAGATGATCAATCGCTTGATTCATTTCTTTATTTAGTGATAAAGTTCTTGCTCGTTCTATGACGTGTCCTGGAGGGCCATATAAATCAACTATTTGTAAAATAACTCGTTGTAATGGCTGACTAACTTGATGCTCGATTAAAAAAGTTTGTAAATCAGTTTTGTTTTTGGATTGAATATATTGTTTTAGAAGTTGTCGTTCACTATATGGTAAGTTCGTTTCTTCTAAAATTTGTTGGACAAAACCAGCATGTCCAACTTCGATGGTAAAATGAGTAACAGGTAAGTTGGCTAATAATTCATAAGCTAATGCTAATACTTCCGTATCACTCTCTGTTGAATCATCTCCGAAAAGCTCTACCCCTATTTGCTTATGTGCCAATACACGATTGGCAGCTTGTCTGAAAACATCCATAATATAAAAATATCTTTTGATCTTCTCGTTATGTCCAACATGTTTAGTTACGAGGCGTGCAACTGGGATTGTTACATCTGGACGTAAGACGAGTACTTTTCCCGATGGTCCAATGACTTTTACCATATCATCCTGTAAAATCATCCCATCTACAGAAGAATATAGATCATATGGTTCAAAAATCGCCGTCTCAATTTCATCATATCCATATGTATAAAAGAGCTGTCTTGCCGTCTTGATGATGCTCTCTTTCTTTTCACACGTCAGAGTATTTGCTTTGAGCACGTCATTCATATTGGATTGGTACATCTTAATATTCTCCTTTAACTTTATCACTTTATCACTTCACTGTCATGAAGTTATATAGTATTCTAATAGATAGATTGATAGATGTCAACTTTAAGGAGGACTTTTTTATGTTTGATTATCATATTCATAGTGATTTTTCAGCAGATTGTGATACACCTATGGAAAAAACGATTGAAACAGCGATTGAAAAAGGATTTTCGGAGATTTGTTTTACTGATCATATTGATTATGATTATCCGGATCCTACCATAACATTTGATTTTGATTTAAAATCTTATGACCGAAAAATAAAAGCAATGCAAGATAATTATGGACAAAAGATTAAAATTAAGAAGGGCATTGAAATAGGCATTCAACCACATCTGTTGAAACAATATGAGGATTTATTAACGAAAGAATCATTTGACTTTATTATATGTTCAATGCATACGACGGATAGGAAAACATTACACTATGGGAATCTATTTAAAGATAGGACGACTGAGGAAGGTTTTCAGCAATATTACGAAGAACTTTTATACTGTGTAAAACACTTTGATTATTATTCTGTTCTTGGACATCTTGATTTGGTAAAGCGATATACGTCAGAGGTTGTCACGAATCACTTTCATCCGTTGATTGAAAGTATTTTTAAGGAAATTATTCCAAAAGGAAAAGGAATCGAAATAAATACGTCTAGTTTTCGCTATGGTATGGATACTGTGATGCCAAGCATTGATATTTTAAAGCTTTATAAAAAATTAGGTGGAGAAATTATTACACTAGGGTCTGATTCACACTCTGAAATGACACTAGGTTATCAATTTCCTGCCGTATTAAATGTATTAAAGGAAATTGGTTTTAATTACATAACAACTTTTACAGAGAAAGAACCTATCTTTCATCCGATTGAAAAAATAAAAATGTAAAAATCAGGGTTATCATTTTACCCTGATTTTTACATTAAACTTCTATTGGTAACTCTTTTAACGGAGATGAATTTGAATCTTGTTTTCTAATATTCTCTAGATCTTTGGCGATGATGTTCTCAGTATATTCGGCGAGTTCTTTTCCAGTCATATTACTATATTCTTCTGGTGTAATCGGTTGTCCAATTACAATTTTTATTGTAGATGGCTGGATACGATGATTGTTTTGTTCATATATTTCACGTGTTCCATCTATTGTAACGGGGACAATAGGTACTTTCGCCTTCGTACCTAAGCGAAAGCTCCCTGCTTTAAAACGATTTAATTCACCGTCTTTACTTCGCGTACCTTCTGGAAAAATAACCATTGAAAAGCCTTTTTTAATATTCTTTGTCCCTTGTTGTATCGCACGTACAGACTGTCTACGATCTTGGCGATCAATGAACACACAATGAAGTAATTTCATCCATGAGCGGATAATCGGGATTTTTTTAATTTCTATTTTAGCGATAAATCCGACCGGTTTACCTAAATAACCGAGCAAAGCTAAAATATCAAATAAACCTTGATGATTGGCTACGTATAAAGCAGGTCCGTCTGGTAAATAGTTTTCTCCTTCAACATATACTTTTGTATTTGTCTTTTCAATCACTTTTTGTGATACGACACTGGGCGTTTTAAATATTTCTTCCTGAATGTGGGGAAGATGGGACTGCTGAGCTAGTTTTTTTACCTGTAATAGTCTAAAATAACTGCCGATTACATAGATTGTTGCATATATATAGATTCTAATTGTTCGAATCATGCATTTTCCTCCTCGCTTTTAGATTATATATGAAAAATGATGTTTTTTGTCGAATATCGACGGAAGTTCACTAATTTATCATGTTTTACGATTTAATCTAAAAGCCTAGGACAACATATGAACTGCCTACTATTAAATAAGTGCTGAAAATAATAAATACAGCTTTATTCTGTATCTGAAAAGAACAAAGCCGTTTCAGCTTTTATCGTCCCTGTAATAGAGATAGACGGAAATATACGGTTCAATAACTTTGGAGAAATATTCGAAAATGGTGGCTTAAACGTCTCTACTTAGCTTGCTTTAAGCTAGAACTTTAACACTACTAAAAAACTTGCGCACGTTAAGTAGAAAAACTATCATACATGCTTATTTCATAAAGCAAAAGTGCCCGAATTCAAATGTACAAATCTTGATTTCAGGCACTTTTTTAATGATTACTAGGGTATGTCCCAGTCTTTCATCATTTCATTCTATTTATTTATATGGCTTATCGACCAATGAATTGTTGTGTCCAAACATTTCCTTGTTCAATATAGCCGACACCTATTTCAGTAAAGTTTGGATTTAAAATATTTTTACGGTGGCCATCGCTATTCATCCAAGCTTGAACGACTTCTTTTGGTGAACGTTGGCCTTTAGCAATGTTTTCACCAGCTGTACGATAAGTAATACCCCATTTTTTCATCATGTCAAATGGTGAACCATATGTTGGACTCTGATGTGAAAAGTAGCCGTTTACTGCCATATCGCGTGATTTTTCACGAGCAACACGACTGAGTTCATCATTAACTTTAAATGGTTTTAGACCTTGTTTCGTACGTTCTTGGTTCGTTAATTGAACGACTTCTTGTTCATATTGGTTGAGAGTATCACCTTTATTTGATTCAGTTTGTTGTTTTTCTTCAGTTGCTGATGGTTTTGTATTTTCTGTTTGTTGTGGCTGTTGAACTTGATTGTCTTTTGAGTTGTTATGGCTTATTTTGTCAGTTTTATTCTCTGATGTTGCTTTTTCCCATTGGATATTTGGAAAATATTTTTTAATAATTGTTCTATATTGACCGTTAACAGGTTGCCATTTACCATTAAATGTATAGTATACTTTTGTATATGTTTGTTGTTTAGCTTGTTCAGGAGATGAAATGGATGCATCTGCTACTCCTAAATGACCTCCAAATAAGATAGCGGCTGATAACGCAGTCACTCTGGTCGCTTTTTTTAACATGTATAAAACACGCTCCTTTTATTTTTTTTCGTTTGCTTGTCGCAAAATAAATATACCATGCTATTTTTGTAATATTTAAGGCATGATTTTCCAATAATAAAAACGAACTACATGACTTAATAAATGCCTTATTTTATATGCCTTTCACGCTTACAATAACTAGGAAAGATAGGGATAATTTTAATACATTGGTTGAAGTTGGCAGCAATTTATGATTGACAAGGTGAAAAACAGCGTGCAAATGTTACAAAATCATATATTTTGTAAAGTAATTGTTACTTGTCTTTTGTTGATTTTTTTCTTATCTTAATAGTACGTGTGTTATGATATATATTGGGATTTTAATCGTTTAACGAACGTTAAAACTATCATTGGAGGAAATCATTATGTTTTCAAATGCAGAAATTGGGATCGACCTTGGAACAGCAAATATTCTTATTTATGCCAACTCAAAAGGCATTGTTTTAAATGAGCCCGCTGTAGTGGCGATTGATATAGATACAAAAGAAGTCATTGCTGTTGGTACAGAAGCGAAAGAAATGATCGGTAAAACACCAAAAAACATCACCCCCATCCGTCCTTTACGAGAAGGTGTTATAGCTGATTTCGATGTAACAACACAAATGTTAAAAGCGTTTATGAAAAAGGTAAGTAAAAAAGTCGGTATGTCTCTGAGAAAGCCGGTTGTTGTGGTTTGTACACCTACTGGAAGTACAGAAGTAGAACGTCGTGCCATCCATAACGCAATTGCAAGTTCTGGTGTTAAGTCCGTCCACATTATTGAAGAGCCTGTAGCTGCTGCTATTGGTGCTGACTTACCAGTTGAAGAACCGATTGCAAACGTCGTTGTTGATATTGGTGGCGGAACATCGGAAGTTGGTATTATTTCTTTTGGTGGGGTCGTATCTTCAACATCTATTCGTGTCGGTGGTGACCGTTTTGATGAAGAAATTATTCAATCAATTCGTAAAAAATATAATGTCCTAATCGGAGAACGTACAGCTGAACAAGTTAAGATGGAGATTGGCTATGCTCACCCTAATCATAAAAAAGTAAACATGGAAGTGCGTGGACGAGATCTCGTAACAGGACTGCCAAAAACAATTACCATTACATCGGGAGAAGTATACGAAGCGCTTAAGGAATCACTCGAGCAGATTTTAGATGCCATTAAAGCAACATTAGAAAACTGTCCACCAGAATTAAGTGGGGATATAGTTGATAGAGGTGTTGTTTTAACCGGTGGTGGTTCATTACTGCACGGGATGCAAGAATGGTTATCTAATGAATTATTAGTCCCTGTCAATTTAGCACCTAATCCTTCAGAAGCAGTCGCAATTGGAACAGGGCGTGCAGTTGGCATGATTAGTAAACTTGAAAAGTCTGCTAAATAGTATTTATTGAAATAATTGGCTACGTGTGCCGTTAAAGAGGAGAAAACTAAAATGTTTTCTCCTCTTTAATTTATTTGTTTTCTTGAAGGGAAAATATTTCATAAAATGTTAGGCCAGCAGAAATAGCAAAAGGCATGATTAAATGTTTTAAAAAATGAACTTTCTCGTCACTAAACAAATATGTAATCATGATATTAACAACACTTAATAAGATAAACAAAATGATAAATTGCTTTATGATTTTCTTTGTATCTTCAGCCGATATATGTTTTAACCGTTTCATAAATAAAATGAAACTAAAGAATAAAAAGAGAGCTAGCATGATGACATAAGAGATAACACCAACATAAGCGACTGGATGACTGATATCTTTAAATACAATATAACCAACAATCGGTAATCCTAAAATAAGCAAAGCAATCGATGTCATATAAAGATACATTCGGTATGTCACTTTACCTCCTCCTTTTGCACTTTATTATAGTTGAAATTGTATTAATCAACAATCATACATAAACGGTAAAATACAAGTAATAGCATTCTCTATAAAGAAAGCGTTTACAAATTTGTGCGAATCATTTATAATAACATTAAAGAATCTTGTTCGAAACGTTGATTTTTGTAAGATTTCTTTTGTTAAAATGACAATCGAATCGTTCGCTTAACTGCCTAATCTGTTTGACGTCAACGCCAGACGCACGTAACAGATATGAGCCAGTTCAAAATCGTTCTTGCAGTATGCTTGCAATACGATTTGAACTGGCTTTTTTTATTCGTTTCGAGCGGGATTCTAATACTTTCAAAATAGAAGCATACGATTTAGAAAGGGGGTACATAACATGAGTGGTGCATTAGAACATATTCGTGTATTAGATCTATCACGTGTTTTAGCTGGACCTTTTTGTACGATGATTCTTGGTGATTTAGGGGCAGATATTATCAAAGTCGAGGCACCAGGTGGAAGTGATGATACAAGAAAATGGGGACCGCCTTTTCAAAATGGAGTCAGTGCTTATTATCTCTGTGCGAACCGTAATAAAAGAAGTGTCACGATAGATTTAAAGTCAAATAAAGGGATTGAACAAATCAAACAACTCGTGCAAGAAAGCGATGTTCTCATTCATAATTTTAAAACAGGAACAATGGAACGCTTTGGGTTAGATTATCATATTTTACAAGAAATAAACCCAAGACTCGTCTATTGTTCAATTACAGGTTTTGGCGAAACAGGACCATATAAAGATAAACCTGGTTATGATTTTATCATTCAAGCGATGAGTGGATTAATGAGTATTACAGGTACAGAAGAATCTGGTCCCCAGAAACTCGGTGTTGCGATTACCGATATACTAACAGGGCTTTATGCATGTATTGGTATTCAGGCAGCACTGTTAGAACGAACAATTTCAGGGAAAGGACAAAAGCTCGATATTTCATTATATGACTCGGCAGTTAGTTCATTAGTTAATATCGGGAGTAATTATTTAATGTCAGGGAAAATACCGAAACGACTAGGGAATCAACATGCGAATATTGTACCGTATCAAACATTTCAAACTAAAGACGGTTATATCGTCATCGCCGTTGGAAATGATCGGCAATTTGCTGATTTATGTCACATCCTAGAAATGCCTGAGCTTATGAAAGATGAGCGCTTTAAGACGAATCCTAATCGAGTGCAATACCGCGAACAATTGATACCATTATTAGAAAATATCTTTATAAAAAAATCAACCTCATACTGGCTTAAGGCTTGTGAAGAGAAACAAATCCCATGTGGGCCGATCCAGAATTTAGAACAATTAATGAATGATCCGCAGCTACAAGTAAGGAACATGTTTATTGAACATGACCATCCAGTAGCAGGAACCATTCGTATGATTGGAAGTCCTTTAAAATTATCACGGACACCCGTTTCAGTTCGCTATCATCCACCAGAAGTTGGCGAGCATCATGATGAAATTTTTCAAGAAATAATAAATGAAATTGAAAAGGAGAATGCGGAATGAATTTTGAATTTAGCGAAGAGCAAAACATGTTGCGGAAAACAGTAAGGCATTTTGTTGATAAAGAAATTATGCCATATATTTCAGACTGGGATCGTCGAGGTGAGTTTCCATTGGCCATTTTGGATCGTTTAGCAGAGCTTGGACTAATGGGAGTTTGTATTCCTGAAAAATACGGTGGTAGTGGTATGGATTATAATTCACTCGCCATAGTTTGTGAAGAATTGGAACGTGGAGATACAGCTTTTAGAACAGCCGTTTCTGTTCATACAGGTTTAAATAGTATGACACTATTACAATGGGGAAATGAAGAACAAAAGGAAAAGTATCTTGTTCCACAAGCAAAAGGTGAAAAAATTGGGGCTTTCGGATTGACTGAACCGGCTGCTGGTTCAGATGTTGCTGGCATGCAAGCAACAGCTGTTAAGGATGGCGATTATTACATCTTAAACGGTTCTAAAACGTGGATCTCACTTTGTGACATCGCTGATTATTTTATCGTCTTTGCTTACACAGATAAATCTAAAAAACATCACGGGATTTCCGCCTTTATCGTCGAACGAGAGTGGGAAGGTTTTTCTTCAAAAGCAATTAAAGGAAAACTTGGCATTCGTGCTGGGAATACAGGTGAGATTTTCTTTGATAACGTAAAAGTTCCAAAAGAAAATCTACTTGGTGAAGAAGGCGAAGGATTTAAAATTGCTATGTCAGCTTTAGACAACGGTCGTTTTACAGTAGCTGCTGGAGCTGTCGGGCAAATTATGGCTTGTATCGAAGCAAGTGTGAAGTATTGCCATGAGCGTGAAACATTTGGAAAACCAATCGGTAAGCATCAACTTGTGCAACAAATGCTTGCCAATATGGAAGCTGGTTTACAAATGAGTCGCTTACTCGTCTACCGTGCTGGAGAATTGAAAAATCAAGGAAAACGAAATACAAGAGAAACATCCCTTGCAAAATGGCAAGCATGCGACTTTGCAAATAAAGCTGCTGATGATGCCGTTCAAATCCATGGAGCATATGGTTTTTCAGATGAATATCCAGTAGAGCGCTACTTAAGAAATTCTAAAGCACCTGTCATTTATGAAGGAACGCGTGAGATTCACACCATTTTACAAGCCGAATATGTCCTAGGCTATCGCGAAGATAAACCGTTAAACAAAATGCTCCCAGCTTGGGATGTTGAAAAAGTAGAAACATATTAATCAAGATAAATCTTATAAAAAAATAGCGCGATTTTGGCTTGAGGTCGCGCGATTCTGACCATGAGTCGCGCGATTCCTGCCATGCGTCGCGCGATTCTGACCGTGAGTCGCGCGATTTCGACCGTGAGTCGCGCGATTCCTGCCATGCGTCGCGCGATTCTGACCGTGAGTCGCGCGATTCCGACCGTGGATCGCGCGATTTCCTAGAAGTTATTCTAAAATATTAAATTTAAAAGGAGGGCTTGTATGTTTCAAGATAAGACAAGAAGCATTTATATTGATGGAAAATGGCTTGATGTGAATCAGGAAAAAACATACGCGATTTATAATCCAGCAACACTTGAAAAACTAACAACAGTTGCTTATGGTGGAGTGACTGAAACTGAAGCTGCCATAGAAGCGGCAGAAAAGGCATTCACTTCTTGGAGTAGCTTAACAGGGAGAGAACGCTCAAAAGTATTGTACCGTGCTGCTGAATTAATGGCACAAGATGCTGATCGATTAGGAAAAATATTAACACTCGAACAAGGGAAACCGATTAAAGAAGCAATTGGAGAAGTTAAGGGGGCTGCTCAGTTTTTGCTTTGGTATGCTGAAGAAGCATCGCGTGCTTATGGGGAGTGGATCCCTTCTTCTGTTTCAACAAAAAGATTACTCGTTATTCCTAAGCCCATCGGTGTTGTCGGAGCCATTACGCCATGGAACTTTCCTTCTTCGATGATCACGAGAAAATTGGCACCTGCATTAGCTGCTGGGTGTACAGTCGTTTTAAAACCATCTCCTGAAACACCGTTATCTGCTATAGAAATAGTAAAGATTTTCGAAAAAGCAGGCATGCCAAATGGTGTCGTTAATATGGTAACAGGAGATGCGAAAGCGATCGGTAAGACTTTACTATCACATAAAGCCGTTAAGTTAATAACATTCACCGGTTCGACACCAGTCGGAAAATATTTAATGCGTGAGGCAAGCGACCAATTAAAAAGAGTTTCACTTGAACTCGGTGGACATGCACCGTTAATCGTGTTTGAGGATGCGGATATAGATAAAGCGACCTCTCTTGCCCTTAAAAGTAAATTCCGTAATAACGGACAAACATGTATTTGTGCCAATCGTTTATATGTCGATGAATCTATTCACGAACCATTTACAGCCATGTTAAAAGATAAAGTTGAACAACTCGTAATAGGAAATGGATTGGATCAGCATACTGATTTAGGTCCACTTATTAATCAAGCAGCCTGCGATAAAGTTCAACTTCAACTTGACGATGCAATACAAAAAGGTGCAAAAATTGTTACAGGTGGCTATGAATTAACTGATAAATTAAAAGGCTATTTCTATCCGCCAACAGTCATTAGTCAAGTCACCGATGACATGCTCGTGATGAATGAAGAAACATTTGGTCCACTTTTTCCAATCCAGACGTTTACAGACGAAACAGAAGTTATTCATAAAGCAAATGATACCGACTATGGATTAGCTGCTTATATTTTTACTGAAAATACAAGTCGTACTTTACGTGTTGTTGAACAACTAGAATATGGCATTGTCGGTGTAAATGACGTATTCCCTGCTACACCGGAGGCTCCATTCGGTGGTATAAAACAATCAGGTAACAGTAAAGAAGGCGGACATCACGGTATGGAGGAATTTTTGGAGTATACATTTGTTTCCATTGGAATGGATTAAAAAATAAGGACTATCCTGTAAACGTGGATAGTCCTTTTATAATTTGTAGCTTAGTAAATAAATTCAATATGCCTATAATCGAGTTGCTTCAAATGTAACAAGTCTTGTTTCTGTTGATGGTGCCTTCTTAAACATATAATTTGCCGAACATGTTATTTGAGTAAAACCGATTTTTTCAAGAAGCATTGAGAATTCTTCAATTCCATACCAACGCATAACAAATTCTTCTAACTCTGTATCTACCAATTTTCCATGACGCCATTTTTCATATTTTAATAGCGATCGTGTCGTTTGATTCACCCAATCTATTTCAATTGATTTGTTCTCTAAAACAATGCCTTCATCATTAGATAATGGATACGATATAGTAGATATATCCCCTGTATGCCAATCAACAGGTAATTGTAAATCTACGATAAGACGACCACCCGGTACAAGATGTTGATAAAAATTCGTCAAAGCACTGATTGCATCGTCATACTCATCAATTAAACAGAATGACCCCGTTGGCATAACAATTGCTTCATATTTTCCAGGTAATGAAAATTGAGATAAATGAGCCTCATACAAATTGGGATTTAATCCTCTTTCATGACAACGCTTCCGGCATGACGCTAACATATGAGCGGAATAATCAATCCCATCTACATCGTATCCTTGATTCAATAACGGAATAATAAAACGACCAGACCCTACGGCTGGTTCCAATATTTTTCCGTCTGTTCCATGTAATCGCTCAAGATAATATTCAATATCACCATTAATTGAATGACCTACGGGTTTTGTAACATTATAAAATTGCGTGCTTAATTTGCCATAATAGCTAAACATATGTTCCTCCAAGGGATAGAAGAATTTTTTCCCATTATAACATGTCTCTCATCATGCTTTCATTAAAAACTTTTATACAAAAATAAGTCTCCCATCATACCACTTAGTTTTCCTTATACAGCTCGTATTGCTTATATAAATCAGTTAGTGCTGATGCCAATGCATTACCCGCCTTACCGTGGTAATGTTTTCTAAGTTTAGTCATTGGTTCATCAATCCCATCATTTAAACTGTATCCCCGAAGTAACTGTTGAACAAATTCACGCCCGTGTAAAGTTGCTAATGTGCATCCAGCATTGACTATCACCCCATATTTCTTATCAATTTCTGCTGTAATTGTCACAGTATCGTAAATGCTTTTCGCTGCCATACCAGAAGGGAGGCGGGCATGACCAGCAATAAATATAGTCCGCATAATAAATTATCCCCCTTAACTTATTTGAGATAACCCATTTTTTTCGAAATTTGATAAGCCGCATATTTTGTCTCATGTTTTATTTTTTGTAAATTATCTTCTGTAAAATAGCTAGATAATCCACTCACCGTTAAGGAAGCAATGACTGCATTTTTATAATTATAAATTGGATAAGAAATCCCAATTGTATTGGCATCCTGTTCGCCCTCACTAAAAGCATAACCTTGCTTTAAAATATCCTTTATCTCTTGTTGTAGACGCTTCTTAGTCTCTTCATCTAGCTCTTTAAGGATCTCTTTTTGTTTATCATTTTCTAAAAAGGCTAGGAGTAACTTAGGACCAGAGCCGATATGAAGTGGTGAGCGTTTCCCTACACGGGTATATAAGCGTATCGTCCTTGTACTATCTACTTTTTCAATATAAACAGCTTCATTTTGTCGTACTACGACTAAATGAACCGCTTCATTAATATTCTTTACTAAATCTTGCATAATCGGTAAGGCATGTTCTCTAATTTCTAGTTGATTAGATACGAGTTGACCGAGCTCTAATAATTTTAGGCCAAGTCGGTAACTACCATCTTGTCCTTCTCTAATCTTCATTAAATAATCTCTCGTTTCTAATGTTGTGACTAAACGATAGGCAGTTGGCTTCGGCATATTTAGTCGTTTGGAAATGTCGTTTAACGATAATTCTCGTGTTTCATCTGTAAATAATTCTAAAATCTGTAAAGCTTTGTGGACACTCTTATTCATCTTTATGACTCCTTACACATCTGTTTAAAAAGATCCCCCTGCTCATTTGATGCAGAGGGAATCGTAACAGATGACTAGATAATCCTATTAGTTAGTTTATGACTGGTTGTTTATTACTTTTTACAGTTTCAATTATATTAACACCACGTTTAGCCATTTCTTTAATATAATCATCACCTGGCACAATCTGTTCAGGTGGATAGACACCTCGTTTATCAATTTGGCCACTAGCAATCATTTGAGCAACAACCGATATCGTATTCGCAGTTGCTCTAGCCATAGCAGTAACTTGATGCTTCCGATCTTTAAATGTCGTCATTTCATATTCATATGTTGTCGTTTCTCCTGCTTTAAGACCTGATACAATAACACGTAATAAAACAGCATCATCTTTCTCACCTAATTCAACAATCGGATCAAGTACTTTTAATAACACTTCTCGCGGGTTAACGGTGACACCATTAACGTCGATCTCATAATCTTTACGTGTTAAATTTAAATCAACAAGTAGTTTAAACTTTTCTGCATGACCACGATAGCGAATTGTTTTATACTCTAATGTTTTTAAATTCGGATAAGAGATTGACAAGGTTGATGTTCCACCCGACGTATGGAAGGCTTCTAACGGACCAAATTTATCAAAATAAACCGTTTCCACTTCTGATAATGATGGCACTTCCATCTTCATTCCATTCCGAATGATAAGCGATGGATCAGTATAGTGATCTAATAAACCTTCCATTGAAAAGACGTGATTATATTCGAGAGGTGGCTTCGGTTGTACAGGAATTCCACCAACATAGAGTTTAATAGATTCAACTTCATCAAGTTGACTCGCACCATAACCAGATAAAATATTAATCATTCCAGGAGCAACACCTAAATCAGGAATAATTGTCACACCAGATGCTTTTGCATCGTCTTTAAATGTTAGGACTTTGTCTGTAATATGCCCGATATGACCACCTAAATCGACTGAACTGACACCAACTTGAATCGCCGTTTTCGCAACAATTTCATTAAATGAATAAAATAATGCATTGACGATGACATCGAATTGGCGCATAAAATTCGCCAATTCGACTTCATCACTTGCATCCACTTGATAAGCTGTTAATTTATCTGAATCAAGTTGCTGACAGACTGCCTCGGCACGGGCTAAATCTATATCTGCTAATCCAACAGCTTTTACACCTGGACTTGTTACTAAATCACGAGCTGCTTCTTTTCCCATTAAGCCTGAACCTAACACACCTATTTTCATAATTGACACTCCCTTATCCTTGAAATAGTTTATTATTCTGTATCAATTTGTGCACGTTGTAACTTACCACTGTAGTCAACATAAACTGCTTTCCATTCAGTGAAGACATCAAGTGCCTGAACACCTGAATCACGATGCCCGTTACCAGTACCTTTTGTTCCGCCAAATGGAAGATGTATTTCTGCACCTGTCGTTCCTGCGTTTACGTAGACAATTCCCGTATCTAAATCACGTTGCGCTTTAAATACACGATTTACATCTTTTGTAAATATTGAACTAGATAACCCATAGCTAACACTGTTATTTGCTTCAATTGCTTCTTCAAAACTTTTAACCGGTATGAGTGATACAACTGGACCAAATATTTCTTCTTGAGCAATGCGCATATCGATCGTTGCATCTGTAAATAATGTCGGTGCAAAGAAATAACCTTTTCCATAATCACCTTCTGTCATCTCATATCCGCCAGCAAGTAATTTAGCTCCTTCTTCTTTACCAATATCAATATATTTCTTAATCTTATTAATACCCGCTTCGTTAATAATAGGACCTACACGAACCGATTCATCTGTTCCATTTCCAATCGTAAGCTGTTCCATCGCATGGAGTAAACGCTCTTCTAGTGTTTCCTTAACATCTTCATGTACAATGACACGGCTACATGCAGTACAACGCTGACCACTCGTGCCGAAAGCACTCCAAATAATACCTTCGACCGCTAAATCTAAATCAGCATCATCCATAACGATGACGGCGTTTTTTCCACCCATTTCTAAAGAAACCTTTTTCAATTGACGGCCACATTCAGCGGCAATATTTCTCCCCGTTTCATTTGAACCCGTAAAGGATATAACACGAATATCTTCATGGTGCACCATCGCATCCCCAACTGTTGAACCTGAACCGAAAACAACGTTAATGACTCCTTTTGGTAAACCAGCTTCTTCAAAAATCTTCGCTAATTCATATGCCATAATCGGTGTTTCTGTCGCCGGTTTCCAAACGACCGCATTTCCAGCTACGATTGCTGGGAATGACTTCCAAGTAGCAATGGCAATTGGAAAGTTCCACGGTGTAATAATACCAACAACACCAATTGGCGCGCGAACACTCATGGCAAATTTATTTTGTAATTCAGATGGTGTCGTTTGTCCAAATAGCCGTCTTCCTTCACCAGCCATATAAAATGCCATATCAATTCCTTCTTGTACTTCGCCCCGCGCTTCTTCTAACACTTTTCCATTTTCTAATGTTAATAAATAGGCGAGCTTTTCTTTTCGTTCTTTCATAATATGGCCGACTTCATATAAAATTTCAGCACGTTGCGGTGCTGGCACAAGAGCCCATTCTTTCTGTGCCTGTTTTGCAGCTTCAACGGCATGATCAACAGCCGTTTTATCAGATAGTGGAACTTCAAGTAACGTTTCACCCGTCGCCGGATTTATAACAGGTGCGGTTTCTCCTTCTACATCTACCCATTCACCATTGATATAGTTTGCTAGTTTTTTCACATCTAACATTGTTTCTGTCATCTATAAAACCTCCTAATAAAATGATTTATCTTAATGTTTTTTTTCTAAGATCCTCAATCGTTATGTTTACCGAAATATGCTCAACATCTGTTAATATTTCTATCACAGTCATATGATTATGTTCTAGAGCGTTATTTAAAGCGTTTTCAAATTCTTGAATCGTTTCAACACAGTAACCATATGCACCGACTGATTTCGCTAATTCTGAAAATGATGTCGCCCCTAAATCAGTTGCCATGACGCGATGTGGATAAACCATTTCTTGGTGCATTCGAATTGTTCCATATGACTGATTATTAAAGACTAATGCTATAATCGGGATATTGTACCGTACCGCTGTCTCTAATTCCTGAACAGTCATCATAAAGCCACCATCACCAGATAAAGAAACAACGGTTTTATTCGGATAGGCTAACTTCGCTCCTATAGCGGCAGGTAAACCGTATCCCATCGCTCCGGAAGTCGGTCCGACATACGTATGTTTTTCTTTAAAAGGATAGAAAGAATGCAGCCAGCCGGCAAAGTTACCCGCATCATTCGTTATTAATGCATCAATCGGAAGGCTGTTGACCATTTCTTTTATAATATGTTTGTTAATCACATCTTTTTCGCTCACTTGAAGCGAACAACTTTTTCGAACGGCTTGGTTCCTTTCATCGACCCAGTCGTGCCATTGAGGTGATAACTTCACGTCAAGAAGTCTTTCTAAAGCTTCCTTCGCATCTGATATGACTGCTAATTCTGGTACAAATACTTTACCAATCGTATCGAATGAAATGTCAATATGAATGAGTCGATGATCGCGAGTAATGAGTTGATAATCCTGTGTTGTAACTTCCGATAGTCGCGTACCAATCGCTAAAATAACATCTGCTTCCGCAACCGTTCTTAAAACTTCCTTGTTCGTTCCTAAACCTAAATGACCGACATATAATGGATGATCATTCGGGAAAACATCGTGTCTCCGAAAGCTTGCCATAACAGGAAGTTGATTTTTTTCAGCAAAAGAAAGAAGGGCTTCTTCAGCGGAAGCTAATTTAACTCCGCCACCTGCAATAATTAATGGATGTCTTGCCTCGGCAAGAATACGCTTAATTTCGTGTACTTCTCTTTGCGAAGGTGCTGGCTTTGGCACATTCATCACGGGATAAAAAATCATTTGTCCGACTTTTGGTAGAACATCTTCCGGAAGTGAAATAACAACCGGACCAGGACGACCCGATCTTGCGATATGAAAAGCACGTGAAACTATTTCTGGAACCCTCTCTGGATGTTTAATTTCAACTGCCCATTTGGCAATTGGAGCAAAATATTGTTCCAAATCAACTTCTTGAAAACCCTCTCGCCCGCGGAATCGACTATCGACTTGCCCTAAGAAAACGACCATTGGTGTAGAGTCTTGATATGCTGTATGAACACCGATTGATAGATTTGTAGCACCAACTCCTCGGGTTGCAAGGACGATTCCTGGTTTGAGGCTTGCCTTTGCATAGCCTTCTGCCATAAAAGCAGCCCCACCTTCATGACGTGCAGAAATAACATCAATTGAAGGCTCGTCATAAAGGGCGTCAAGAAGTGGTAAATAACTTTCCCCTGGAACACAAAATACTTTATTAACACCTTCATTTTTCATACAGGTGACAATCGCTTGTGCTGCTGTTTGATTAGCAGAAAAAACGCCTTTAATTTGTGTGCTCAAAATCATGTTCCCCCCTTAAACTCGATTGTCTTTAAACGACGAATCACTTCTTGGAGTCGCTCTTTTGATACAGATAAGGAAATTCGAACATACCCTTCTCCATTTGACCCAAATGCAATACCAGGTGTTACTAAGATTCCTACTTCTTGAAGAAGCTTCTCGGCAAATGACATCGATGTATAACCTTTTGGAACTTGAACCCAGAGAAAAATTGTGCCACGTGGCTTTTGTACCTTTAATCCGATATTTGTTAAAGCGTGATATAACAATTCCATTCTTTCCTCAAAAATTTGACTATGAGATTTTACTTCTAATAAATCACTTTCTAAAGCAATGGCAGCTGCCTTTTGTACAGCTAAAAATTGACTACTATCTATATTACTTTTTAATGTTGCCAATGCCTGGATGACTTTTTTATTACCAACGACATAACCAATCCGCCATCCCGTCATATTAAAGCTTTTCGACAATGAACCAAATTCGACTGCATGTTTTTTTGCTCCCTCGACTTGTAGTGCACTTGGGGCTTTATAATCTCCGAATGTGATAAGGTCATAGGCCATATCATTGACTAATAATAAATTGTTTTCCTTCGCGAATGTAATCGCTTTCAAATAATCGTTTAATTGAACTGTTGCTGTGGTTGGATTACTCGGATAATTTAATAACATCATCTTTGCTTTTTGTAATTCTTCTTTTTTTATTAAAGTATAATCTGGTACAAATCCTTGTTCTGCTTGAAGTGGAAGGTCAATGACTTTACCACCTGCTAAGTGCACAGCTGTGCGATAAACAGGATATCCTGGATTTGGCAATATAACAGCATCGCCTGGGTTAAGAATAGTTTGAATTAAATGATGTAACCCCTCTTTTGATCCAATTAGTGTTAATACTTCCTTCTCTGGATCAAGCTCAACCCCATATTGTCTTTTATAAAAATGAGCTATCGCTTTACGAAATTCAAAACAGCCGCTATAAGGTGAATAGCGATGATTTTCAGGTTTTTGGGCTTCTTCTATTAGTGCATCTATAATAAATTTTGGTGTTGGTAAATCAGGTGCCCCGATGCCTAAATCAATCACATCAATACCTTTTTTCTGTAGTGCTGTTTTTTTTCTGCCCAGCTCCGCAAATAAATATGGTGGTAATCGTTTCACTTTCTCAGAAATTGCTTGCACAGACATCCCTCATTTCATTATATGAAACGCTATTTCACTTAATCGCCTACATTATAGCTAACTTTTTCTCCATTATCAATAGTAAAAATAAATTAAATATTTATTTTGATGGGAAATCATTGTTAATTTTTGTATAGGGGTTTGGATTTGGGACTTTCTTGATTTTCGTGGAGTTGCTCGCGATTTTGCATGGGTACCGCTCGATTTTGCATGGGTACCGCTCGATTTTGCATGGGTACCGCTCGATTTTGCATGGGTACCGCTCGATTTTGCATGGGTACCGCTCGATTTCTGCCCTGCAGAAATCGAGCTAGAAGGCTGTAGTCGCACGATGATATCTAAAACAAAAAAACAAGGCATGCCCACCTTGTTTCTTAAAGTTATGCTTCACTTTTTCTATTTTTCACATAGCCTAATCCGAGAACCGCAATGGTAATAAACACAATAACACCATATATTTCTAACGTGCGATCTAGAGAGAACAGGTTGATAATTAGTGAATCTTGAGTGATCATTTCTCCAGCCGTCCAAGCAAGAATTCCTGCTCCAACATAGCTAATCCACGGATACTTGTCCATCACACGAACAATCAGTTTGGAACCGAAGATCATTATCGGAATACTAATCATAACGCCAATAACAATGAGTCCTACATGTCCTTTTGCTGCTCCTGCTACAGCAACGACATTATCTAAACTCATGACAATATCAGCCATAATAATCGTCATGAATGCTCTAAATAACGAATTTGATGCTTGAATCGTTGTAGTCGGTGATGTGTCTTCTTTTTCTACAAGTAATTGGTAGGCAATCCATAACAACAATAAACCACCAATTAAATGGACATATGGTAATTTTAATAAATACACAATGATAGCAGCAAAAAGAATTCGTAAAAAGACAGCACCTGCTGTTCCAAATAAAATGGCTTTATTTTGCTGCTTTTTGGGAAGCTTTCTCGTTGCCATTGCAATCACGATTGCATTATCACCTGATAGGACAATATCAATCGCAATAATCGTTAACAATGCGATCATTGACTCGGTCGTAAACTCGATTCCTAACACAAATCGGACCACCTTTCTTTTTCCATTTAGCAAATTTATCTTATCTAAGCATCACGTTCGCGATTGATTGCAACAATCCCTAAAGCGACTAAAGCGAGTCCACCAAAAATAAAAGCATTTAATGTCTCATCAGGGATAAACAATGCTGATAGTAATGCTCCTGACACTGGGGTAATAAATTTGTATATACTAATTTCACCTGCTTTATTATATTTTAAAATAGAATACCATAAAGCGAAAGCGACAGCTGACAAAACGGCAGAGTAAATAAGTAATCCCCAACCTAGAGGAGTAAAAATAATCGCTTGTTCTCCTAATTGTGGCATACCGAATATAAGCATTAAGATAGAGCCGATAGTTAATTGATATCCCGTTAGAGCAAATGGGTGGATACCTATTGCCATTTCCTTTGCCATAATGGTGCCAATCGCCCCTGTCAATGCAGCGATAATCATAAAACCTTCACCTTTTAACTGGAAAGAAAACTGTAATTCTTGTCCCCAATTCGCAACAATAATGCCACCAAATCCTGCTAATAATCCTAACGCTTTCGCTATATTAATACGATCATTTTTATAAAAAAAGTGCGCTAAAATAACAGTAAAAAAAGTACCACTTGAAACAAGGATCGCCCCTTGCATTCCAGAAGTATTCGCTAAACCATTATAAAAGAAATAATATTGGACAGCTGTTTGAATGATTCCAAATAAAATAAGAAAGCGCACTTGTCGTTTCGTTACGACGAGCGCTTTTCTCTCAAATATAATCATACCGATTAATAAAATTAAACCAGCTAATAAAAATCTTAGACCAGCTAAAACAATTTTAGCAATGGTATCATCTGCTGCCATTTGCATTTCCACGTAACTAATTTTTAATACTGGAAAGGCACTGCCCCATAAAATAGAACAAAAGACAGCAATTAAAATGACAATCCACTTTTTAGTTAATAAATGTTGCATTCAAGTCTTCATCTCCTAATAAACAATGACATATAAGCGACTTAAGTAAAGGCATCTATTTCTTTAGAATTAATTCATGCCGTATTAATGTGCTTCCATTTGGGCAAAAGGAATATCCGTTTCTAAATAGCCGTCAATCCGATCAAGATTTAATGATTCCCCATTTAACCATTTTTTAAAATCAAATATAAATGGCTTATCAACCTCACCAAGCGCAAAACCCATTCGCAATTGCTTTGGAAAGTAAATAGTCGTGTGAATCGTTCCAGACCAATTACGATAATCCTTTGAAAATATTCCACGTTTAGAATCATTCAATAACCGGAACGCTTCCATAGCCGTTAAGTCTCTTTCAATTGCTTCTTGTAAAATACTCAGACGACGCTTGGAATCATCTAAATGATAGCGATTTTCTTCTGTTAATAATTCAAAATGATTCGTGCAAACTGAAGCACGACGTTCAATAACCTGGCGCGGTGTCGTTTCTACAATAATGGAATCACCATTTTGATCAAATAGTGTGTAACTAAATGAGTGACGATGGGGAATTTCCTTTAATAATTGAACGGCTTCTTTTGTCGTTTGACAATTCTCTAAAATAAAGCGTCCTATCATCGTACAAACAAAACCATCTCCAGGCTTTTTACGATGCATAAAATTATATCCCATCACAAGACCTTTTTCATTCATACCGTCCATTCGACCTGTAACACGGGATGACGGTGCAATCGTTGCATATCCACCATCAGTTGGTTCGTATAAGACGAAACGCCCATCATACGTTTTCGGATGGTAATCATAATTACGTACGAAAAAGTCCTTTCCTGTAACGATTGAACACCCACTCCGAACATAATCAAGACGATAACCGCTAAAATTTTTTAATACGCGTTCTAATGAACAGTCTAAACCATCCCTAAGCCCGAGCAACTCTTCCCAAATTTGTGGGGAAAATCTTTGAAAAGCTTGCTTTGTTTCATTTACATCAATTGAAAAGCGTGGTTTCCTTAAACGCCACTCTCTTTCCCTATTTGACAGCATAAAAGATTTACGTAATAGTTCACCTTGTCTTTTTCCGAAATCGTAATGACTGCCACGAAACTCTAAAATATCACTATACACATGTTTCATCATTGACCCTCATCATTCGTTTGATTTTGTTTGCCATTTTTCTTTGCTTGCTGATCACGATACAATTTTTTAACAAAAACAACAATTAAAAAGAGTAACCATGATGTGACAACATAAAAGATTATTTTACTCATTTCATCCATTTCTTTAAAGAAAAAGGCCATCCCAGCCCAAATGACACCGACACCCAAAATTTGATATATAAAAAATTTATTACCCATATTTTCCCCCTCCTACACCTGCATATAGTTTATCTTACTCGCATATTCTTTTCCAAGATTTACGACTGAGTAGAGTATTAGTGCTAAGTATACAGATAATAAAAACATATAGTGATAAAAAAAGAACAGCTTTTTCATATCATTAAGTAAATCTATGATAAACAGTTCGCTAGAAATATAAATCGTTTAATCTTACATAATGTAAGTCGTAATGTTCATTTCATTTATAGCACAATGGATCTACTTTTAAAAATTTAGGTCATATAAAAGAGCGCTCTAAAAATCATGATAGAACGCTCCAATTACTTAACTCATATTTTCTTACACAAATCAACCATTTCAATAGCAACTAAAGCGGCTTCACTCCCTTTATTACCCGCTTTTGTTCCTGCACGTTCAATCGCTTGTTCAATCGTTTCTGTCGTTAAGATCCCAAAGATAACCGGCTTACCTGATTCTAAAGCAGCATGTGATACGCCTTTTGCCGCTTCATTACAAACATAATCGAAATGCGGTGTAGCACCTCGAATAACTGTACCTAATGTAATCACGGCATCATACGCTTGTTTAAGTGCAAGTTTTTTAGCGACGAGTGGAATTTCAAAGGCACCCGGTACCCAAGCGATATCAATGTTTTCCTCTTTCACACCATGGCGTTTCAATGTATCTAAAGCACCGTCTAATAGTTTTCTCGTTATAAATTCATTAAAACGTGCGACTACAATGGCGATTTTCTGTTTGGTTCCTACCACTTGTCCTTCAAAAATATGTCCCATTTTTATCACCTGACCCCTTCCATTTCTAATAAATGTCCAAAACGCTCTTTTTTCGTTTTTAAATACTTTAGATTTTCTTGACACACTCCTGTTTCAATCGGAATTCGTTTAACCACATGAATACCATAACTTTCAAGAAATGCGATTTTTTCTGGATTATTCGTCATTAACTTAACTTCTTTAATGCCTAAGTCAAGTAATATTTGACTCGCAACATGATAATCTCGTAAATCAGCTGGAAATCCAAGTTTATGATTTGCTTCCCATGTATCAAATCCTTGATCTTGTAATTTATAGGCCCGTAGTTTATTTAGTAGACCAATGCCTCTTCCTTCTTGACGTAAATAAACAATGACGCCGTCGCCATATGATTCAATCATCTGCATTGCTTTTTCAAGTTGTGGCCCGCAATCACATCGTTTGGAGCCAAAGACATCACCAGTTAAACATTCCGAATGCAGTCTAACGAGTGGAATCTGTTGTTCATCTTTTCTTTTTACTAAAGCAAGATGTTCTTTATCATCTAATTGATTGGAGTAGCCGACAATTGAAAACGAACCAAGCTGTGTCGGTAACACCGTTTCGACTTCACGTTTAACATGGCGTTCATGCCGCTTTCGATAATCAATAAGCTGTTCAATACTCATGATTTTTAAATTAAATCTTTTGGCCATAACAATTAAATCGGGAAGGCGTGCCATTGTACCATCTTCTTTTATAATTTCGCAAATAACACCAACTGGTTTTACCCCACTTAAACGCGCAAGGTCAACAGCCGCTTCTGTGTGCCCAGGTCGTTCTAACACACCTTGTTCTTTAGCAATTAGTGGAAAAACATGACCTGGTTTTTTAAAATCATTACTCTTTACATTTTCATTTAGTAAAGCTTGAATCGTATACGAACGTTCGTAAGCGCTGATCCCAGTCGTCGTGTTCAAATGATCGATACTAACGGTAAATGCTGTACCTAATGGATCTGTGCTTTCATAAGTCATTCGTGGTAAATCAAGTTGCTTTGCTAATGATTCGGTCATTGGCGTACAGACTAAGCCTTTTCCGTGTGTGATCATAAAATTAATCATCTCAGGTGTCGCTTTTTCAGCAAGCATAACGAGGTCGCCCTCATTTTCACGATCTTCATCATCAACAACAATGACTGGTTTTCCAGCTTTTAAATCGTGTAATATTGCTTTAATAGAATGAAACATACGCTCTCCCCCTTACATAAAGCCATTTTCTTGTAAAAATGCTTGATCGAGTTGTTTGTCCGTTGCTTGCCGCTTCACAATATGAGCAAGTGATTTCACGAGTAAGTCACATTCGATATTGACGACATCTCCGACTTTTTTTTCTCCTAAAATCGTTTGCTGACGCGTATGCGGAATGAGTGATATTTGAAATGAATCTTTCTCAATTGCAAATACCGTTAAACTTGTCCCATCAACCGCAATTGAACCTTTAGGTACGATATATGTCATCCACTGTTCTGGTACTTTAATGTCATAATAGATGGCATTTTCAACGGGCGAACGCTTAATAATTTCCCCGACACCATCGATATGGCCAGAGACGAAATGACCGCCAAATCTTCCAGTGCCAGACATCGCCCGTTCTAAATTAACTTGTGACCCGTGCCGTAATGACTGAAGTGAAGTAGAGCGTGCAGTTTCTGGCATAACATCAACAGTAAAATGCCTTGAATTAAACGAAGTAACCGTTAAACAGATTCCATTGACACTTATGCTATCACCTAGCTGAACATCCTCTAAAATATGTGCAGCTTGAATCGTAAGTTCCCAAGCATGTGGCGACTCCTTAGTCAGACGTTTAATGATACCGACTTCTTCAACGATCCCTGTAAACAACGTGATCCACTCCTTTTCTTTCAGCAATGATTTTGATATCGCTTCCTATTTTTTCAATATCTGTTATTTGTAAATCTGCCACATCTTCCATCGCAGAAAAGCCTTCACCTGCAAAACCTGTGTAAGCATGTCTACCACCAATTAGTTTCGGTGCGATATATATGATGACTTGATTAAATAAGCCTGTTTTTAGAAAGCTACCGTGAACTTCCGAACCGCCTTCAACAAAAACGCTCGTCATCTCTTTTTTACCGAGATATGAAAGGACATCTTTAAGTTCTAACTTTTCTGTTGGAAGTCGGATAATCTTCACTTGTGAGAAACGATTAAAACGGGCTTTTTCTCGATTCGTCACATTTTTACCGACAAAGATCCATGTCTCCGCTTGACGATCTGTTATCACATGGTGGTCAATTGGCGTTAGTAAATGTGTATCTAAAATGATGCGTATCGGGTGATGACCCGTGTCTGGATATCGTGCTGTTAAACTCGGATTATCTTTTAAAACGGTCCCAACACCGACTAAAATCGCATCATGCTGTTTTCTAAGTTGATGCACATCACGCCGAGCTTGTTCACTTGTAATCCATTGACTGTCACCCGTTTTGGTAGCTGTTTTTCCATCGAGGCTCATGGCGGCTTTTAACGTGACATATGGTTTTTTTGTTTGGATGTAATGGAAGAAGAAACGATTTAAATCCCATGCTTCCTTTTCCAAAATGCCAACCGTGACATCAATCCCAGCTTGTTTAAGGCACTTCACACCTTTTCCATATACATTTTCATTCGGATCAAGTGTTGCAATAACAACCCGCCGAACACCACTATCGATTATTTTATTCGTGCAAGGCGGCGTTTTTCCGTAATGACTACAAGGCTCTAATGTGACATAAAGCGTCGCATCTTTAGCTTTTTCACCAGCCATATTAAGAGCTATAACTTCGGCATGGGCTTCTCCCCTTTTTAAATGAGCACCCATTCCGACAATTTGCCCTTTATTCACGACGACCGCTCCAACAACCGGATTCGGGCTCGTCTGGCCGAGTGTTTGTTCAGCCAATTTCAGTGCCAATTGCATATATGTTTGATCGTCCACCATGATCACCTCCATTTCTTATTTTTTCCATCAAAAAAGCCCCTGAAATCGCTTCAGGGGCATAGAGTCAGAATTTAACGCAATATCCATATAACGCGAGTATTTTCAAATGCAAAAAAAGGTCATGTGGGACGACATAATAACCACAGACTACAAGCATACCTAAATAAACCAAGTAAAAAACTTGGTTTTATGACAGATATACCTCACGTTCCAAATGCGCTCCAATTCCTTCTCCCATCCAGACTATACTGTCGGTTCTGGAATTACACCAGATCCACCGAATACAACAAGCACTAGCACTCGGGTCACGGACTAAGAAGCTTTTGCTTCATCACCGCCGGTCGGGAATCTCACCCTGCCCCGAAGGAAAAACTAATATTCTATTACATGTTCATGATAACGGAAGTATATAGAATTGGCAAGAGATTTAGATTTCGAAATGTTTCTACGACATTTTTTGGTGGTGTTCTTCATGTTATTAGTTGCTAATTTAAGTCTAGTTTGTATCGAATGGTGGCTAGCTCTCACTCGTTGTCTCTTTCTATTTTTTAACGTGGTCGCATCGGGTAAATGTGCTAATCTATTAATAGTTTACAAGACAATTATGAGGTGCAGTAATTATAGAATAGTTTTAAAGTATCCTGTTAAATCTATAATCGAAACGAAACGCGATTAGGGGGCATCAAGTTATTAATTTCTGATCAAGCATTTATTCATAATAAATTACTGAAAAGGGAAACATCTATTTTATTTCTTACTTATCTCTATTCAGCTTAGCCATTGTGATTCAATATTTCTCTTACGAAAACATGAATAAACCGTTTAACCAGTCCAATTGTTTAATTCAGCTATCCGTTACACATAACTGCATGACTCATGAGATTGGTCGACTTGGAAAACTGTCAGACAAGGATCATCTGGTGGATTTGTTTCTGCTGTCCAAGCAAATCTTTGGGCATCAGGATATCAAACTGCAACTGGTGCAGTAGATGGAAGCTTTGGATCACTGGAATAAAACATTTCCAAAATTTGGAGAGGATTACTGCTGATGGAATAGCAAGTCCTACTACGTGAAGAACCTTTGAAAAATATGCATCAAGTGGTTATTTATCTAGAACATATAACCTTTACCACGAATTCACACTCAATTAGAAAGTATCGTTCATAGACAAAATGCAAATCATACCTATGTGAGTATATCTTTTTTCCATAATGGCCATGAGTTATTTTTTCTTATGCAGGAGTCAATTAACGGTGTAAATCAAGGTAATCGCTCTCTAGAAGATGAGTTTACAGAGCCATTAGAGATTCAGGGGAAAAATATATTTTTTAAAGAAAATGAGGTGCATAAACAAATGATTTTATTAACAGCAAGCTATAGTTTAACCATTTCTTCTAGTCAATTATCAAAAGAAGAATTGCGCCGTATCCTTGAGTCGATTGATTTGTCTGTTTTAAATTAAATATCTTTGTTTATACCCATCATGATCGGTAGTTCATTCCATACAGACGTTTTATTACTACTTCTCCTCATTATAAAAAATCTGTCCGAAAAGTTATTTCACATAACTCCTGGGACAGATTTTTCTACGTAACAAAACAATCACCTTTACTTACCTGCTATCGTTCTATCTAATGAAACAGGCAGCTCAAACCAAAATGAATTGTGCTTCCCTCCCCGCTCTAATCCGATTTTTCCATGATGTTGGTCAACAATTTCCTTAGCAATAGCAAGTCCTAAGCCACTGCCGCCGGTTGCACGGTTACGTGAATGGTCGATACGATAAAAGCGCTCAAAGATTCGATGTTCATCTTCTTTGCTAATGTCATCACTCGGTCCTGTCACACTTACACGATACATGTCGTTCGGCATCATCTTTCCTTCAATCTGAATCGGATTTCTACCATCGTCATCACGATAATATTGAATCGCGTTATCTAAAAGATTACTTAACACTTGGTGGATGCCTTCTCTATTCATATATAATTCTTGTTTTTCAATTGAGCGCTTTAATGGTATACGAGCTTCCTTCAATGACCAATCAAACATCCGGACACTTTGGTCTGTTACTTTGTCAATTTGGCAACGCTCTTTGTGAATAAATGATTGCTCACGAAGATGATCCCATTCTTTTAATTGTTCAAGTTGTTCTAGCATCATCGTCATTCGCTTCGATTCTTGGAGTAAGGCATCGTACAATTCTGTATTTCCTACAACGACCCCATTTTTTAACGCTTGGAGATAGCCATTCAAATTCGCTAACGGCGTTCGCAATTCATGTGATATGTCAGCAATCATCTTCTTTCTTTCTGTTTCATTATATTGTAGTTGTGACACCATTTCATTAAAATGTATCATTAGTTCTCCGACTTCATCATGATTTTTCGGTTTTAATGGTTTAGGAAACGTGCCTTGTTTCATTTGTTGTGTAGAGTCGATTAATTGACGAAGAGGGCGTATTAATTTATTCACAAAATAATAGTGTAAAACACTGCCAAACGTAATCGTAATTAAACTAAAAATCCATAAATATTGAAATAATGTCGCATTAAATTGTTTCTGACGTGTTTCACTAAAGGATGTCATTCCTTCAACGAGAAAGCATGCTGTATGATAAACTGCCCAACCACTAATAGCAATTGATATCGTTAAAAAAAGGATATTAATCGCTGATAAGCGCCATACGAAACCTTTTGGTAACCATGTTTTTTGACGTTTAAGACGTGACAAACTTATACCCCATTCCTCTTACCGTTTGGATCCGCTTCGGTTTAGCAGGATGATCCTCAATTTTCCGGCGTAATTTTTTGATATGTGCATCAATGACACGGTCTGATACATCTTGTTCTTCATATGAATAAATTTCTTGAACGAGTTGTTCACGAGATAGAACAATATTCGGATGTTGCATGAAAAAATAGAGTAAATTAAATTCATGTTTTGTTAATTGTATAGCCTTATCATAAAGAAGGACTTCTCCCCGTCTAGGCATAACACATAGTCCATCATGAACAATTTTTTGACAAAACTGTCCTGTCCGCCGTAAAACAGCTTCTACATGGGCAACTAATTCCTCTGGATCAAATGGTTTTGTCACATAATCATCGGCGCCCATTTTTAACCCCGCTATCTTATCTTCTATTCTAGCTTTTGCGGATAACATAATAACCGAAACATCATTTTCCTGTTCTTTTAACCATTCTAAAAAAGCTTCCCCACTTAACTTCGGAAGCATTAAATCTAGAATAATTAAACATGGATGATGTTTTAAAAAGGCTGCTTTTGCTTGTTCACCATCAGCAGCCTCAATCACATGATAATCATTTTTCTCTAAATAGATCCGCACTAACTGTCGAATCATCGCCTCATCTTCTACAACAAGAATCGTCTGTTTGATCGTTACCACCTCACCGGACATCTCTTTCTTTCATTGTATATCAAACAAACAACTTATTGCATCTTTTCAAATTCTTGTACCATTAATTCATAGTTAATGGCACCAAATGCAACATTGTGAATCATGCCGTTTGAATCAATTAAATATGTCGTTGGAATGGGGCGGATTTGATACAGTGTTGAAACAGATGAATCCACATCTAGTGGTACACGAAATGTAATACCATATTCTTCAACAAATTTTGGAACATTGTCTTCACTGCTCTCTGTTTCAGTTAAATTAACCGCTAAGATTACGACATCTTTATTCTCATGGAACTTCTGCATATCAGGCATTTCAGCACGACACGGTGGGCACCATGTTGCCCAGAAGTTTAACATGACACGTTTTCCTCGAAAATCAGATAATGACACTTTTTCACCTTCTAATGTTTCTAATTCAAAGTCTGGCGCTAAATCTCCTTTTTCTAGACCTTCTTTAATCATGGCTTCTCCAGATTTGTTTTGTGATCTTTCTTCTTTATCAGTTTCATTATTGTCTAATTGTTTAACTTGTTCACTAGATGATGATGCTTTGTCTTTAATACCGAAGTCATAGATAGCCCAGCCTAACATCCCAACTATAATGACGATGAAAATCCATTTTTTATTCACGATTCATTCCCCCCATCAGCCTAAATTCATTAACCATGTATCTTCAACGAATTTCAATAAAAATGTTGAAATTTGCGTCATTTGTCCTGTAAACAATAAAAGTCCCATCACAACCATTAAACCACCACCGACTTTCATTATTTTCTCACTATACTTTACAATCCAGCGTGTAGAACCGATGAAAAATGCTAGGATGAGAAATGGTAAAGCAAAACCGAGTACATAAGCCAATGTATAAACAGTTCCTTGTGTCGGATTTGCTGCAGCAACAACTAATATAGACGCGAAAATGGGACCGATACACGGCGTCCAACCCGCTGCAAATCCCATGCCGACAAAAAGTGTGCCCAAATAACCGACTGGCTTCTTAGTAAATTGAAACCGTTTTTCATTCATAAACGGCTTAATAGAAATCCAGCCGGCAACGAATAATCCCATCACAATAATAAAGATGCCAGCCAATCGCTGGATTAATTTACCCGAATCTCCTATAAATAAATCTTGAAGCCAAGAGCCAAGAAATGAAATGCCAACTCCTAAACTAATAAATACAGATGAAACACCTATTAAAAAAAAGATAGAATGCAACATCAATTTGCTACGAACTTTCATTTCTTTCTTACCTTCTAATTCTTTCACGCTCATTCCTGTTATATACGATAAATAAGCCGGAAAAAGTGGTAATGTACACGGTGATAAAAATGATAATGCACCAGCTCCAAAAGCTAACCATATCGTTAAATCTGCTGCCGTTGTCATTTAAGACACCTTCCTTTTCTCATAAATGAATAAAGTAATAAATAATACAATTAATATCACTAAAAACCATGGCGCCATTAAGTAACCGAAAAGAGACGCATAGGGCATAATAAACGCTAACAGCAGCTGACCGATACTCCATAATAACATCATCAATAGAGAAAGGGCGTTTTTTTCATCTTTACCTTGCCGTATCACATAAAGAATGAGTATCCCAGCGTGGAAAACGATACTGTGAAATCCAATACTATTGTTAAATACCACTTTCTGAATAAATTCATACACGAATGAACCGAATATAAAAATCGGTACAAATGACACAAACCAGGTCATACTATCAAATTGTTTTCTCTTCGTTTTGTAGATGATTTGCAAAGCTGTCAATAAAACAGCTATGTAAAAAGCATTGGAATCACTCGGATATGCTAAAATAGCTAACGGGTCTTCAATAAATATGTTTATATTAACCAAAATCTTCCCTAACCAAATAAAAATAATGAAATTAATTAAAAGTGAGGTTGTCTCTTCTAAGTGCTTTTTCTTCTCCTTTTTATGAGCTGGGCTCATCACATAATAAAAGATAAAACCCATTATTAAGCTAAAGACAATGATGCCTATAGAGCCTAATTTCCATACTGCTGCTGTCATGTTTATTTCCTCCAGTTACTCGAGTCATGTTCATCTTATCAATTCAATGTGAAAGTTTGATGAAAACTAAATAAATTATATTCGGCAAGCTTTTATATAGTTAGCTTATATCTAAAACACATTTTACATGATAATAAATAAATATTCTCTAATTGGGTATTTTAAATATAAAAGGAGTGAATCGGATGCGTAAAAAAATAATTTTAAGTCTAGTTATCAGCTCGTTATTTCTTCAAGTAGGATGTATTGCTGGTGATAAAGTAACGAATCCACCGGCTAATTCATCATTACCAGAAGATGAACAAGGAAAGCTAACAAAACAGCCCGAAGATGAGGATGCCATGGAAAATTCAACAAATGAGCAAACGACTGTCACACCGTATGTTTTTCAAGAGTTTGATTTGGAAGTTGACCATGAGGGTAAAGAAGATGTTATAGAAGTTGAATATGACAATGAACCGAATAAGGTTGAAGCAACATATATCGACCGTCTTCAAGACTTACGACTCAAAGGAGATGAGGCGTTAAAAAAGTTGGACCCCATTTTTAGTGACTTTGACTTTGACGAAAATACACCTGATGAAGAAGTATTAAATACAATCAGTGATGCCTTCAATATTCCTGATGGAGCGACTTTTGAACTATCAATCGAATTTACAAATGGTGTGGAAAAGGAATATAGAAGATAAGGTAGGTGAAGTCGCAATAAAAGCAAGTGCTTTCTGGTTATATTGCGGCTTCATATATGACTTCCCACTTTTAATTGTTTTTCCCAAAAAATTCACGCACAACATGATTAAACTTGTCCGCTTCTTCCATAAACATCCAATGACCTGATTCATGAAATTCGATAAATTGAGCATGGACGATTTCCTTTAATATGGTCCGTCGTATATCATCTGGTGACATCATATCCTTTGCCCCTTGCAAAATCATGGTCGGAACCTCTTTAGGCGCTTTCTTTCATTCAGCCAAAAAATAGTTATTTTACCCACTTTATATTAAATGTATGATTCCCTTTTATATGCTTCAATAATAAGCGATCTTCAGGGATGACTCGACCAAGTACGTTTACTTTCTCATCTGCTGGGAGATCCGTTCGTGTTATTTGTACTTCTCCTTGATAACGCAAATATTTTTCATTATCAATTGTTATGGTGCCAATAGGACGCTGACTACAATTAAATGGTTTTATGTCGCTGTTACTAACTGAAGCATATTGTCTTGATTCTACAGAGCGTATGACATCCCTTGCATGATCTAATCGATTCGTATGTGTTCCTTCTAATCTTTTCAAAAGTAAAGGATTTATTTTAGGATGTGCCTGCGCCCGAATTAAAAAATTCCCCTTTCTAAATGCAGTAAATTGCTCTAGTGACTGTGCACTTATTGTTATATCTCCAATTAATATTTTATCAACATACCCTTCTTGTTTCATTTCAATAAATGACGTAAACGGGACTTGATTTCGTTGTTTTTCTAAAGTCGGTAACTTGCAAAAAAGAGGACCACGAAGGTGACCGTCCCCAGGAATAAACCCCATGACTGATAAGCCCTCACTTTTTAACCATTTATTTCGCTTAACAAAATCAGTCCATCCTAATCCTGTTTCAGGGCGAGGGTAAAAATTATGCCACGCTTCTATATAATCTAAAGCAAGCCCCATTCGTTTTAATTCCAACAATGATTGTTCTGTTATTGTACTCGCATTTAAAGCTATTTTTATTTTTTTTGATAAATCAACGATTGTTTGTTCATCAACACCATAATCGACTCTTAGGCCCGTCACGCCCCAATCACGTAATTGTTTGACCGTTTTCCAATTCATTCCTAACAGTTTTAAGGATGCAGGCGATATATCAGCCATTAATTCCATCTTTAATTCTTGTGCAAGTTTACCTAGATGCTGTAATTGTTCATTATAACGTGATGGATCATCTTCTGGAATATGGAGTGACGTAAAAATTGATTTAAAGCCATTTTCATTCATTTTCCGAATATAAGCTTCTTGATTGGCTATTGTATCATGTCCTAAGTAAACGGAAATTCCTAGCATATAAATTCTCCTTATAAGGTTCACCTAATCAATGAAATTTTAAAGTATGTGCTCTTTTTATGCTTTATATATTTCTTGCCATGTCTTCCTTAAATCCGAATAAGTAGGTGAATAAAAAACCGCCTGTATAAGCAATAACTAAACCGAGAAAATAAAGAATATACTTTCCATCATCAATGAGTGGAATCAATGAAAGTCCAGATACCCCAATCCCTTTAGCTGCCGTATGCATCATCGCTTGAAAAGCACCACCTAGTGCTCCACCCATACAAGCTGTAATAAACGGACGTCCAAGTGGTAGCGTCACACCATATAATAGTGGTTCACCTATTCCTAGGAATCCGACTGGAAGACTACCTTTAATGATATTTTTTAGACGTTGATTTTTTGTTTTGACATAAATAGCAATCGCTGCACCAACTTGCCCCGCTCCTGCCATAGCAAGAATGGTTAGTAATGCTGTATTGCCGTACGTATTAATTAATTCTAAATGAATTGGTGTTAATCCATGATGTAGGCCGACCATTACAAGTGGTAAAAAGAATCCTGCTAATACTGCTCCTGCCAGCGCTCCGCCTGTTTCGATTAAAGCGGTTAACCCCTTCGTAATGCCATCAGATAATACGCCAGCAACAGGCATAACAGCATATAACGATACGATACCAACGACTAACACGGTAATAAGAGGCGTAAAGATAATATCTACTGCGCTTGGGATAATTTTCCTTACTTGTTTTTCAACAAAGGTCATCAACCATGCGGCAAAAATAACCCCGAATAATCCACCTCTACCGACAACAAGTGGTTCGCCATAAATGACTATGTCTGGTAGCATCGGATTAAATAAAATAATACCAGCAATCGCCCCAAGTACTGGTGTTCCTCCAAATTCTTTAGCCGTGTTCCAACCAACAAGAACAGCTAAAATTGAAAAAATACTCCCACCTAATAAGAGTAAGATTTGCATCCAGTTCGTTTCAGTACCAATATCTGCGTTTTTTAGGAAGTTAGCCGTCCCATTAATAATCCCTGAAGCAACAAGACCTGGAATTAATGGAATGAAGATATTTCCAATCCGGCGCAAAAATCTTTTAAAAGGTGTTTGATTCTTTCGTTTTATTTTTTCTTTATCTAAAGCCGCTTTTTCTTCAAATGTTAAACGATCTTCATCAACATCTGCTTCTTCCCCTATACTTAGACCCGTCATTTTACTTACGTGATGAGCTACTTTATTAACTATCCCAGGCCCGACTACAATTTGCAACGTTTCATCTTCAACAACACCAAGCACCCCTTCAACATCTTTTAGTTTTTCATGGTTAACAAGGTTGTCATCCTTTAATGATAATCTTAAACGTGTCATACAAAAAGCGATCCGCCGTACATTTTCTTTGCCACCAACTTGAGTCAAAATGTCAGAAGCCATTCTTTCTTCTTTAGTCATTTCTATTAGCCTCCTTATATTTTTTTAAAGTTTAACGAAAAGCTTAAATTGCTTTTTGTATATTCTAAAGCTCTAATGACATATGGTGTTCGTCCGCTCGCACGATTCCTATGACCGTGTCATGATCCGCCAAATTGATTTTTCGTAAATCTCTCTTTGCCATCCGTCCATCATTTCTCCCCATTTATGCACTAAAACGCTTTTATTTTATCTAAAACAATATTAAGTATTACTTCTTATGAAACGTTAAATATGACTGACATGCTTCTTACCAATCTTCAACTTGTTCTAAACCAAACGTAGATTAATCGTTTGTAAATACGAAAAGATTGAATGTATTCACTGAACTGACTTTTCAATGCTAAATAACATTTGAAACTACCTTGTCTAATTTATTCATGATTTTAAATATATTTAGTGCAAATGGTTAATCACGATTCATCGTTTTGGGATTTCAATATGATTGTTGATAAATTATGTATAGTCAGCTTTATTCTAATTGTATGTTTTCACTTTCATTGTACATAATTCTGAAAATAAATACCAGTTAATCGCGAAATGATTTGAAACTTAATTTCATTACCGGGTTAACTCATATTTTCAAAAGTATATGTTTTCATTAAGTTTATTATTAAAACGGGATTATATTCGTTTTTATTGAATGAACATAATAAACGAGTACTTTTGCAGAAAAATAACGGTGCAACTTTTTTCCAGCCATCATTTCTTCCTTGTCTGTTTTTTCATATGTGTTTCCTCCTAAAGTTCTCTAGCATATAATAAGCGCTTACTGTAAAAAATTGAGTTACTTCTCCCCGATCAATTAACTCTCCTAGGGTATCGATATCCATGATTTTAATATCGATGAACTCTATCGGATCCAATTCTTGTTCGAAGGCTTGATAGGCGTTTCGAATAAGATATGTTCTTACTTTATTTGTTTGTGTAGCGGGATTGACAAAGCACTCACTTAACAAAATAGGCTCCTCATCTGAAACAAAACCAGTTTCTTCACGAATTTCTCTTAAAATAGCTTCCTCATATGTTTCTCCCTTCTCTCGTTTCCCTGCCGGAATTTCTATAAAGAAATCATTCGCTGCATAGCGATACTGTTTAACTAAAACAATGTTGTTTTCTTCAGTAAGGACAATGGCGTTTACCCAGTCCGAATACTCATTCACATAATAATTTTCGATAACCTGTCCATCTGGGAGCTCACACATATCTTTACGTAAATTTCCAAAAGGTGTTTGATATAGATAGTTAGATTGTAATGTTTTCCACTTCTTCATGATATCCTCCCTAAATATATAAAATTTTAATTTATTAAGTTTTCTTAATCATAAAGTTAACTTTTGAACATTGCAAACTTATGCAAGAGTAAAATATGAGACTAGCGTCGTTTTTCATATCATGGTACGATGCTCTTAGAATAAAAATTCAATGTTTAAAATGGAATGTATTGCTCATTTAATATGATGTTTCAAGATGGTTTGCTCGTGCGAGGGGCCGTGTTGAAGATTTAATGCAATGTCTCGATGCTGTATCATGCGATTGAGTGTGTTGGAGGATTCAATGCATTGTCTCAGGGCGATTTTTTCTCACGAGAGAACGCGTTGAAGCCTCAATGCGATGTCTCAGTGATGGTTTTTCTTACGAGAGTATACGTTGAAGATTCAATACGAGGTCTCAGCGATCGTTTTTCTTACGAGAGTATACGTTGAAGATTCAATACGAGGTCTCAGTGATGGTTTTTCTTACGAGAGTATACGTTAAATCTCCATGGACATCACAATAAAACTTTTCATAAAGGAGAATGTGGCGTGACTTTGTCTTCTGGAAAAAATAATGATATAACAGATGTTCCGGGTGTGAGAGTTGGGCATGTCACACTGTATAAAAAGCTTAATGAACAAGATACGATCTGTACAGGTGTAACAGCTATTCTCCCACATGAAAATAATTTATTTACATATAAGACACCAGCCGCTTCACATGTTATTAATGGCTATGGTAAAACAGCAGGTCTTATTCAAATCAATGAACTTGGCTTAATCGAATCGCCAATTATGTTAACGAATACATTTAGTGTTGGACCTGTATTACAAGGAACGCTCACTTATATGTTAGACGAAAACCCAGATATTGGTGATTCGACGAGTTCAATTAATATTGTCGTCGGTGAATGTAATGATGGCTATTTGAACTCTATGCGCTTACAAGCCATTGAACCGCGTCATGCCATCCAAGCAATCACCCAGGCAACAACTGGTCCCATTCAACAAGGGGCTATCGGTGCTGGTAAAGGGATGGTTTGCTTCGGTTACAAAGGTGGGATTGGTTCAGCTTCACGGCTCGTCCCATTCGAAGATAAACATTATACCGTCGGGGTTCTTGTCTTAAGTAATTTTGGCAAAAAAGAACATGCTCTATTTAAAAACTTTCCCCACGGACAAAATGATTTACCAGATGGCTCCATCATGATCATTATTGGGACAGATGCCCCATTATACGACCGACAACTCAAACGATTAGCTAAACGCGCGACAGCTGGATTAGCACGAACAGGCAGTATCATTGCCAATGGAAGTGGGGATATCGCCATTGCTTTTTCCAATGCACAACACTTGCATCATTCAAAAGAAACTCCTTTTGATTCATATACTTTTATAAGAGATGATCAATCTTTAATGGAAGTCATTTTTCAAGCTGTGATAGAAGCAACAGAATCAGCTATTATCCATTCTCTTATTCATGCCGAGACGACAGAAGGGAGAAAAGGGAGAGTGATAGAAAAAGCACCATTACAAAATGACAAAGGAGTACAATAGATGGAATTAGAGATTATTACATTAAATGAAACGGATACATTACAAGTCGAAAGATTAGGTGCTACACGAGTTGAACTTGTCAGTGCCATTCAGGAAGGCGGACTAACTCCAAGCTATGGCACAATAAAAACAGTCTTAAACAAAGCAAATATTCCAGTTCAAATTATGATACGACCTCATAGTTATCGTTTTGTTTATAATGAAACAGACTGGCAAATAATGAAAGAAGATCTTTTAGCGATTAAATCTTTAGGTGGAAATCGTATCGTTTTTGGAGCACTTTCACTTGACGTATATATCGATGAGAGATTATTATACAAAGTTATCGAATGTGTTCCAGACTTTGATATCACTTTTCACCGTGCATTTGATGATGCTCTTTCACAGGTTGAAGCCTATCACATATTAAATAAATACAAACATCATGTTAAACGCATTCTCACATCAGGTGGTAAACCAAAGGCAATTGACGGAATAGACAACCTTCGTCAACTGATTCAACTTTCAAAACAATTAAATGGCCCGAAAATTTTAGTTGGTAGTGGTGTCAAACCAAGTAATCTGAAAATACTTCATAACGAACTTCAAGCCACCGAATATCATATAGGTTCAGGCGTTCGTCTTCATCAAGATTTTTCCAAAGCACTTGATGCTTCTAAAATGAAACAAGTCACTTCTTACCTTTTTTAAAACAAGAACTGTTTTTGCTCATAAAATGGACTTCTCCTTTTATGAGCTTTTCTTCTTTTTGCATCAACTTCATACATTTCTCTACTTCCACATAAAAATATTGTCGAAAAAATCTTTTTGTTTTTTAGTCAGAATATATTGAAGTGAAAAAACATATTGACTATAATGGAGTCATAATATTTAGAAGGGAGGAAATCATATGAAAAATCTCTTCACTTTTATCGGTTTAACAGCCTTTATTTCATCCTTGTTTTTAACCCCTGTAGCAGCAACACCAACCTCTCAGATTGTACAAATAGTGGATAAAAATGAAGAGTCACTACAATCCTATACACGCTCTGTAACTGTCAATAGAACTTATTCAAAAAGAAATGATGCTCCGAATTCCATTAAATATAATAAACATGGTTATTCTGGGACTCTTTATCTTGTCAATTTAAAAAAAGTCAAAAATAAGTGGCGTGCGACCTATAAAGGTTATGTTTCTTGTATCGGAACATGTCCGATACCGACAAATGAACTGTAAAGTTTCAACTAGGAGCTACTCATAACAATCAGCATGGCACTTAACTATACACAGTAGTTCCTCTTCTTTTAATATAGAGAAGGAGGTCCAAATATGGTGTTTTTTTTCATATTAATATATGTATATATAGTTATAAGAAATGTTACATATGACCATTATTTGGGTGTTGCATTATGATTCGCTTTATTTGGCAAAATTGGTGGAGGAGAAAGGAGCGTTTCTTCTTAAATCTAGTTGGTGTACTTATCATTAGTGTTGGACTCACTTATTTAGTTGGCTTAGCAGAAATGAATAAAGGAACCATTGTTGATGAACTGCAAAAACGTTGGAAATCATCTTATGATATCGTTGTTCGCCCTAAAGGAACAAAAAGTATTACCGAAGAAGTGGGACTTCTTGACCCGAATTATTTAAGTGGCATTAGTGGTGGCATTTCTCAGAAACAATATGAAACAATCAAAAATCTGCCTAACGTAGATGTTGCTGCACCTATTGCTACCATTGTTGATTTACATTATTATTTTAAAGTTGCTCCTTACGAATATGATGGTAACGGCATTTATCGTTTAAATAATCATTACAGAATAGATGATGGAATTCAAAGCGATATCTATACAGAAACAATTTATCTTGCTTTTGGTGATTGGAATGTTTTATATGAGAATCTTATAGATAAACCTGAAGATTATCCTATTATTGATGGTATTGCTGATGATTTCATTACTATTCCACAAACATTATTACTTGCGGCGATTGACCCAGAGCAAGAAGCTAAGCTTGTTGGCTTAGATGAAGCGATAATTGATATAGGAAGTGGTCGCTACTTTAATCCAGATGATAAAGTGCATATGGAGATATTGCCTGATTCAGATACACCTCTTATTGATATACCTATTATAATGAGTAATCATTCTTACAGTAATCATGAACTAACAGTAACATTCGAAAAATTAGACATACCTTTTGAACGAAAAACAGCTGAAAAAACGCTTCAATCTATTATAAAAAAAGGTGGAGAAGCTTATTTAGATACATTACCTAGCACAATGACAAAGACATACTCTCTTACAAGTAAAGAAATATTTAATAAACTAATGAGCAGCATTTCTGGATTTGATACGGAATCAGGAAAGCCTGTCGATCGAACGTTATATTTAGATGAACCTGACGGGTTTCAACATGTCAATTTAGAACGTCCAAGCGCTTTACAATATGCAAATAAACAAAGTCCTTACTCAGAGAGATGGCCTATTGCCTTTCAATTAAAAAAAATACAATACGATGATGCAGGGTATACTAAAGAATCTTTCCGTGAAATGAAAACATTTGCATTTAATCTAGATCAAGATTCTTGGCCTTACGTACGTCATCGCTGGATTGGATTCTATGATCCGTCCAAATTGACTATTTCAAAAGATCCTACAAATGAATTACCGATGGAAACATACCGGCCAGCGAATTCAAAACTAGTTCTCGATAAGAACTTAAAGCCAATAAACCCACCCTTTACTTTAATACCTTCTAACAGTTTAACGAATGATGCTTTAGATTTTATCGCTGAACCACCTGTTCTTTTAACGACGTTAGAAGCAGCTGAAGCAATCGTCGGTGATAAACCAATTTCAGCGATTCGAATTAAAGTAAAAGATGTGAACGATTTATCAGAAGATAGTCAAGCGAAAGTAGAAAAAGTCGCTGTGGAAATCAAGCAGAAAACAGGCTTGATGACAGATATCACTCTCGGATCTTCCCCACAACCGACACTCATCAACGTACCAGCAATTAATGACAGGGAAGAAACCGGTTGGTTCGAACAACCATGGGTAAAATTAGGAACCTCAATTACAATCTTTCGTGAAGCACGTATCGGGTTTTCAGGACTTATCTTAACGATCATGGCTGTCGCAATCATTTATGTTTGGGCTTCAAGTCTTGTATCTTTACTTTCGCGTCGAAAGGAATTTGCAGTTTTACTCGCAGTTGGATGGAAACCAAGTCAACTAAGTCGTTTGTTTTTCTTACAATCTTTGCTTCTTGGTTTGGCAGTCGCTCTTATCTCATGGACGATGTTAGGTTGGATGTATTTCGCTAGTGATGCTACTGTTGATCCATTCCGTTTTACATTAACGGGCTTGATTGGTTTTTTGATTTATGTTTTAGGAGCGATTATTCCTGCCTTTTTAGCGATACGAATTCAACCATATGAAGCGATGCAAGTGGGCGAAATTTCCAAAACAGGAAAACGTTTAATAAGAACAAGTGGAATTGGAACGATGGCTTTCAATCATTTTATTGGAAAGTGGAGAAGAAGTCTGTTATCGATTGTCGCTATTGCTTTACCGACAAGTTTACTCGCTTTATTTCTCTATATTACGTTTCGCCTTCGTGGAGTGATGTATACGACATGGCTCGGGCAATATGTAGCACTTGAAATCGGACCTGTTCACTATACCTCAATGATTGTCGCACTTGTAATCGCCATCTTAACGACAGCAGAAATGATGTGGCAAAATATTTCAGAACGTCAAGTAGAGCTCTCTCTTTTAAAAGCACTCGGATGGAAAAACCGCCATATACGTTATCTCATTTGGATTGAAGGTTTTTTCACTGGTTTATTTGCGGCTATCATCGGTTTATTACTAGCAACAGGAATGATGTGGCTATTATATCAACAGTTACCAACTGATGATTTATGGCTTGTTTTATCAACTGGCGCCATTCCTATTGTGGTCGGCATTTTAGGCACCGTTATTCCAGCTGAACGCGCTGTCAATATGTCTCCAATAAGAGGCATGCATCATCAATATTCGAATAAGAAAATCATTAAACAGCTTATTAAGTGGACATTAATCATAATGTTTTTCGTTATTTTATCCTTCTTTGTTTATTTAATAGTCCAACTTACTTAAAAATAAAACAACGCATAACGAGCAAATGTCGTATGCGTTGTTCTTTTTAATCTATACGTAACGTTTGCTTCTTGCCTTGTCCTTCTTTCCATTCTAATTCGAATTCTAGTTCATATTTTCCATTTCGTTCTTCTAATTCTATTTCTAATGTTACCATTTCAGAAGGCTCTACTAATTGAGACTGATCACCGACATGTAATGTAAAGGAACCTTCATTCTTTAGCTTTGCGGCAATGGATTCAAGGAGAGACGCCGCTTGTTCACGTGACATTTTTTCTTCATAATCGACGAGTTTATTTGTTTGTGGCTTTGTTTTTTCTACCATCTTAATCCCTCCCAAATAATGATAACTTTCAATCTTATTATATAATGAATTAGCTTTTTTATCATCTTAATCGATTAAGATTGATATAATGGAACTAAATGTTTGAGAGGAGCAAATATTCATCATGAAATTAGGATTAATAGGTACAGGAACAATTGGTAGATTCCTACTTGAAAACATTAATATAAAAGATATCATCCCAGATTGTAACATAACAGCGGTTTTAGATGAGAGGCCAAAAGCTAGGCATGAGCTGCCCAGACTAGCAAAGACCTTTCATTTTACACCCTTTTACAGTGCGGAAGAATTGTTACAATCCGATGTCGACTTAGTCATAGAATGCGCAAATGTTAAAACAGCACAACAATACGCCCCTATTGTGCTCAGAAATAAAAATATGTTATTAATTAGTGTAGGAGCACTTGTTGATGTGAAATTACTAGATCATTTGGACAACTTAACAAAAACAAATCAGACGAAATTGTATTTACCTCCAGGAGCTATTGGAGGACTCGATATCATTCAAGCGGGGAAAATGTTAGATGGATTAAATGAAGTTGTCCTTGAAACCCGTAAACCTGCACATGCTTTATTAGAAGAGCAAGTTGAATGTGAGAAAATTGTTTTTTCCGGAAATGCTAAGTCTGCCATTGAAAAATTCCCAAAAAACGCGAACGTCGCGATCACCTTATCTTTAGCTGGATTAGGGATTGATAAAACACAAGTAAACATTATTGCCGATCCGCAAATTGATAAAAATATCCATACAATTAAAGGTAGAGGAGAATTCGGTGAGTTTATGATTCGTTTAAAGAATAATCCTTCGCCTACCAATCCAAAAACAAGTCACTTAACAAGTTTAAGTATTTTATCGACAATTCATTCACTACAAAAACAGATTGTCATTCGGTAAATACTATTGAACAGATCTACGATATTTAATGAAACAGATTTTCCAAGCATTGAATGTAGTCATAGTATAAAACTATTGATAAATAACATTTTTTAACGGTATACAATGATGTGAGTACTGATCACGTTATAAAACAATCGCTTTAAAGATAACAGCTATAAATAAAAAAGGAATGCTCTTGTTTAAAGTGCATTCCTTTTTAACTATATTTTCCAAATCATTTACGAAGTTTATTCACTTCATCTGCAACAAACTGGACATTTGTTCCAACGATCACTTGGATACTATTTTTTCCAACGATATGTGTACCTGGAACACCAGTTGCTTTAATTTTCGCTTCATCAACTTGATTCATGTCGTTTACTTCTACTCGAAGACGCGTTGTACAATAATCAACTGAGATAACATTTTTATCGCCACCTAATCCCTCATAAATTTGGGTTGCCATATTTTTAAATCGATTATCTCCTGCTTCAGCTTCATCATGTGCTTCGCCCTGTGGGGCAACATCCTCTCTTCCTGGTGTATTTAAGTCAAATTTCGTAATTAAGAAACGGAACAAGAAATAGTAAATAGCCGCGAAAACAAGCCCTTGAACAAGAAGCATATACGGTTTATTTGCGAGTGGTAATGGATAACTGAGTACAAAATCAACAAAACCAGCACTAAATGTAAAGCCCGCTGTCCATTGAAAGAGTGCTGCAATGGCTAAAGATAATCCTGTTAAAATAGCATGGACAACATAAAGTGCAGGTGCTAAGAACATGAATGAAAATTCAATCGGCTCGGTTACGCCAGTGAAGAAGGCAGCAAATCCAGCTGCTAACATAAGAGAAGCGACTTGTTTTTTACGTTTTGTTTTAGCTGTATGATACATAGCCAAAGCCGCGGCTGGTAATCCGAACATCATGATCGGGAAGAAACCTGCTTGATACATACCAGTTACACCTTTAATACCTTCTCCAGACCAGAATTTATTAATATCACTTATTCCTGCAACATCAAACCAAAATACCGAGTTTAGCGCATGATGTAGTCCTGTTGGTATTAATAATCTGTTAAAAAATCCATAAAGACCCGCTCCTAAAGCACCAAGACCGCTAATTGATTCTCCAAAATTTACAAGAGCAGTATAGACAAAAGGCCATACAAAATATAAAATTCCTGAAGTGATTAACATCATGACAGATGTCATAATAGGAACGAGACGTTTACCACTAAAAAATGCTAAAGCATCAGTTAATTGAATATGATGAAAACGATTATACGTATGTGATGCAATAATACCAGATAAGATTCCAATAAATGCGTTATTAATCTGACTGAATGCTGCATTAACATTCTCTGGATCTATATCTTGAAATAGTGCAACAGTCTCAGTTGATAATAATGTTGTTACAACCAAGTAGGCAACAAGTCCACTTAAAGCCGACGCACCATGTGAACTAGATCCATCCTTATTTCTAGCCATACCGATTGGAATACCTACCGCAAAAAGGATAGGTATATTATCAATAATGGCAGCTCCTGACTTAATAAGAAAGGCAGCTAAAAGATTGTTTGCTCCCCATCCATCAGAGTCCATCCAATACCCTAGTCCCATTAAAACAGCTGCGGCTGGTAATACAGCTACAGGTAACATTAATGAGCGACCAAGCCGTTGCAAATATTTCATCATTTTTATTTCCTCCCTATAAAAAATTGAATAAAATTAGGTCAATACATTTCTAATTCGTTCAATGTGTAACGTAATATAACCTCGTTCTTCTTCGGGCAATTTAATGTCATATTTTGTTCATATCTTCGCGGCTATCTCCACAGAACAACGAAATGATTTAGGGAATATGACAAAAATCTTTTCAACTTTATTCCGTTTTACTAAGTTATTTTTATCTTTTTAAACGAGAATTTTTTCATGTTTATCTTGTTTCACCATGACCGCATTATTATTTAATACTTTCATAATGCGCAAAAAACACATCCTTATTGTCCCTTCACCGTAAGCAAAATTGAATCAGCTGCTTTAACCTCTGTAGCATCTGTTACGACATATTCCTTATTTGTATCATTAAGACTGCTCGTAATAACAATGGGAGTAATAATATCTTTCGCATGCTGTTTAATAAATTCAAGATCGAATGTCATGATTAGTTCACCCGTTTTTACTGTATCACCATTTTCAATATGAACATTAAATCCTTCGCCTTTTAATTCGACAGTTTCTAAACCAACATGAATTAAAATTTCTGTCCCATCGTGAGCACGTATCCCAATTGCATGTTTTGATTTAATCACTTGAACAATCTCACCATCAACAGGAGAAAAGACTTGTCCATCATACGGTAGAATGGCTAAACCTTCCCCCATCATTTTTTGGCCAAATACAGGATCAGGTACTTCTTCTAAAGGAAAAACTTTTCCACTTAGGGGAGCATAAATATCTAATTGTTTCTTGTTTTCCTTTTTAAACCATTTTTTAAACATTGCTGTCACCCTTCCAATAAAATTTTGGCTAATATCAGCCTTTCCTATCGTATAATTTTTATCATTTTAAAAAGGCATGGAGATACGAAACAAGCTATAGTCTTACTGCTTGCTACATGTACCGCCATGCCTGATTCAACTCAGTGACATGATATGATTATTTCATTTACTATATCTAAGATACCATGATTCTTTATTTTTTTCAGTACTTTTTTTAAAGTTTACAAGAGATCTGTGAATGTTAATCATATGTTTAAACAAATAAATTGCGATGTTCTGGATAACGACGTTTAAATACATCGACATATGAACACTCTGGAACAATCTTTTTATTTTCTTGTTTTGCATATCGTAGGACTTCTTCAACGAGTTTCTTAGCAATGCCTTGTCCTCTAAGTTGTTCCGAAACAAACGTATGATTAACAACTAATGTGTCTTCTTTAGGGATAAATGTAATTTTCGCTAATGGTTGTTCCTCACTTTTACCAATAAAAAATTGATTCGTCCCTTGTTTAATCGTATTCATGTTCTTATTCCTCCTACCTCAAATGAAGTTAGAATAAATTCATCCATTTTATTCTTCATTAGTCACCCTTACAAAATGCCCATGCATCACGCTTTTCTTCTTCGTTACTCCATAAATTCAAATAATCTCCAACTGTAAAGGATGTAAAAGAGCTTCCTTTAGCTGTTATCATCTGTTGTCCTAATTCAACATCTTCTCCTGTATACGTTGTATTAGAGAAATATTCTTTATATTGCTTGAATGTCTGTTCATTACAAGTAAACTTTTGATTTAACAGTATTCCTGCCTTTCCTAATAAGACAGCGGAACCACAGATAGAAGCAATCGGTATGTTTAATGAATGAACCTTTTTTAAGAAGTAGATGAATGATTCATTACTTAATAATGGATCAAATGTATCACCGCCAGGCATGATAACTATATTAAATTCTTCAATATTTACATCTAATAATGATAAATCTGGCTTAACGGTTAATCCACCTAAACTAACAATATCTTTCCCCTCTACAGAAACCGTCATGACACGATAATTTCCTTTCTTTTTAAGAAAAAACAACAAGTGGCCTATTTGAAAATCAGCATAATCATCAAACAGTAAAAGTAAAGCCTTTTTCACAATTTAACCCTTCTCCAAAATTAAATGATATTTAACTCTATCATAATGAGAATTGGCTATATGATGTGATATTCTAATGATGTAAAATCATCACCTTAACTTCATATCTATGCTGATATTGAAAAATTATGGTAGTGATCTATTCTCGTAAAAACTCCGATACGACTTGGATAAATTTCTCAGGCTCTTCAACATGTGGGGCATGGCCGGATTTTGTAAATTCCATAAATGTTGTCCGCGGAATGAGCTCACTAATTTCACGACCGTCTTTTGGCGGATTTAATCCATCATATGTTCCACTAATAACAAGGGTTTTAGCTTTAACTTTGGATAAATTAGGCCGAAAATCAAAACCTGCTAATGCTTTCCGAGCAACTTGTTGTTCTTTAGCCGACAATGCCAGTTCTCGCTTCTCAGTATCACGAAGCCATCTACCGACTGCGCGTAAATCATAGAACATATATTTCGCCAGTCGATTCATTTGCTGTTCGAAAGACATGCCCTTTAACTCTTCAGCATGTTCAGAAAACAATTGCGACATAGATGATGTGTGTCCATGAGCCTTTGCCCCAATCAGTATCATTTTTTTAACACGATCTGGTTGTTTGATAGCTACACCTTGTGCGATATAGCTTCCCATTGAGACACCTAAAAGAGATGCTTTATCTAAGTCTAGCGCGTCCATTAATGTGATAACATCTTTTATATGATCTTCTAATGTGAACTCAGCTGGTCTATCTGATTTACCATGTCCCCGAGCATCAACAGCAATCACGTAAAAGTCTTTTTTGAAAACTTCTATTTCACGTATAAATCGATGATGATGACTCGTTAATCCATGCAATAGTAAAAGAGGTGGATGAGCTTTATTCCCTGCTTCTTTATAATACAGATCGATACCGTTAACTTGGACAACAGGCATAAATATCACTTCTCCATTTCATCTTACCCTCTAGTATACAGCGTTTTCAAAAATATACGAATATGACGCTCATCAATGGTATACAACAAAATAAAAAATGCATTTACCATTATCGAAAATAATGGTAAATGCAGCATTGTTATTTCATATTTTTTGCCAACTGTTTTTCCATTTCTTCATACTGTTCTTCTACTTTAGGGTCATCGTTTGTCGTTAATTTACTAACAACAATAACTGCTAACATACTTAAGAAGAATCCTGGAATCATTTCATAAATAACGTCTGTTAAACCCGTTAAAATCCAAATAATGACGGTGAGACCACCAACAGCCATACCAGCTAATGCGCCCCACTTAGTCATTTTCTTCCAATAGACGCTTAATAAAATAACTGGTCCAAATGATGAACCAAATCCTGCCCAAGCCTTTCCAACGATGTCTAATATCGTATCATTCGGTGTATAAGCAAGAACTAAACTAACAATGGCTACAATTAAAACAGAAATACGACCGACAAGAACGAGTTCTCTATCAGTTGCATCCTTTTTTAAAAATGTACGATAAAAGTCTTCCGTTAAAGCACTTGATGTAACGAGTAACTGAGAAGATACCGTACTCATAATCGCCGCTAAAATGGCTGCTAACACAAATCCTGTAACGTATGGGTGGAATAATATATTTGCAAATACAATTAACACTGTTTCTGGATCACTTAGTAATTCTTGACGATTCTGGAAATAAGAAATCCCAATTAACCCGACAAGCATAGCCCCAATTAAAGAAATAGCCATCCAACCGATTCCGATTCGGCGGGCAACTTTTAAATCTTTAATATCTTTAATCGCCATGAAACGAACAATAATATGTGGCTGTCCGAAATATCCAAGACCCCATGCTATAAATGAAATAATTCCAAGCACACTTGTTCCTTTAAATAAATCTAAACGAGATGGATCAATTTGTTTAATGTCTGTCCACATCGTTGTTGGTCCACCTATTTCTGTAAAGGCAACAATAGGAACAATAACTAAGGCGAGTAGCATGATGACACCTTGGACGAAATCTGTCCAGCTAACTGCAATAAATCCTCCGAATAATGTGTATATAACAATCACACCAACAGTTACGAATAATCCTGTCTCATAACTTAATCCAAATGCACTTTCAAACAATTTACCACCTGAGACCATACCTGCTGATGCATATAAAGCAAAGAAAACAAGGATGACAATACCTGATACAAGTCTAAGTATTTTTGATGAATCTTGGAATCTGTTCTCTAGATAGTCTGGGATTGTAATAGAATCATTTGCAACTGCTGTATACGTTCTCAAACGTGGTGCTAAAAGGATATAGTTAAAATATGCACCGATCGTTAAACCGATGGCTAACCATGCACTAGCAAGACCCGTAGCATACATTGCTCCCGGTAATCCCATAACCATCCATCCACTCATATCAGATGCCCCAGCCGATAATGCTGTTACAGCTGGACCTAATTCTCTTCCACCGATCATATAATCTGATATGTTCGATGTTCTTTTATAAGCCCATAATCCAATCAATATCATCCCTAACATATAAATCCCTAATGAAATAAATACTTGATAATCCACTTCATCTCTTCCTTTTAATTTGTAGTTTTTTCGCTTTATTGTACGACAGTGATTATATTAAGATAATCTTAAAAAACGACTAAAAAGAGCTTCCCTTCCCCTACTTATAAAATTGTTACTATAGCGCTTACAATATCACTTCATACAATCTATTAATTAGCGAAAGATATGATAAAATTTTGATTTTATATGAGTTAACATTATCACAAGCAAAAAAAATAATCCATCTTTTTGATGTTATATAACAAAAAAGAAAAGAGGATATTCTTCCCCCACTTCCCCCTTTTCTCCTTTATAAAGATATATTAAGCTGTTGGTACTTTTTCAAATCGGTCAAAGCGTAATGGGTCAACTGGAATAATGGTTTCTTTTTCTGTTAGCATTTCTTCAATTAATTTTCCTGTAACAGTTGCTAAACTAATCCCATCACCTTCATGTCCAGCAGCAATGAAAAATCCAGGAACACTTTCAACTGGAGAAACGATAGGCAAATGGTCCTCTGTCCATGGTCTGAATCCAGTATATGCACGAATCATATTAAAATCATCCATCTTCGGGAAGAATCTTAGAGCCCGCTTTGCCATTGCATTGACAACATTGATATCAACACGGCCATCAAACCCAACAAACTCACGACTACTTCCGAGTAAAAAGTTTTGGCTTTCAGTTGGCTCTAAAACTAAAGCAACGCCGTATTTTAAAGTTTCAGGATCAGCGATACGTTCACGCTGGAACTTGTTCATTAAATAACCGAACTCCATCACATTTCTCATCATAACTGGCTTTTGACGTGAACCAACCATAATATGTCCTTTACGTGGTACAATTGGAATATCTAAACCTAGCATTTCTCCAATGTACGGCGCCCATACACCAGCAGCATTGACGACCTTTTTAGCTGTAAACGTGCCATTAGTCGTTTCAATTATAAAGTCATCTTCTTTTTTTATATTGGTCACTTCTGTTTGCGTATACAGCTTTAATCCATACTCTTGTGCTCTATCAACTAACGAGTAACAATATAAATAAGGATTGATTAAAGAGTCTGTCTCACATTCTAAACCACCAGGTATATCATCAGCAAAATATGGTGATTCTTGTCGAATATCTTCACGATCAAGTAAATTAAACTTTAGACCCGCTTTTTTCTGAATCTCGACCCATTCTGCGGCTGCTTCCATTTCTTGATCATTATCACAAACTAGGATACTACCTAATTCGCGATATTCGAAATCTAAATTTAAATCGTCTTTCAGCTCATTCGTTAACTCTTGACTTACTAATGACATTTTACTGTCAAAACCAGGGTCCTTATCAACAATTGTAATATTGCCATCACAACGAGATGATGTCCCACTGGCAATATCGTTTTTTTCAATAAGCATACAGTCTAATCCCGCTTTAGCAACATAATAACTAATCGCACTGCCCATAATTCCGCCACCAATTATCGCAACCTCTGCATGTTTTTTTTGAGCCATTTTCATATCTCCTTTGCTAGCTGAAGTATATTTTTTAAAAGATTTTTAAAAGATTTTATAAAATTTATATATAAAAGTTAAATCAATTCTATCATATATGTTAAAATAGCATTAAATAAGATGTCAATCTTTTTTAAAATATTAATGAAAGCCATTACAATAGGAGGAAATTGCGTATGGATCACATTACCATTTGCAGATGTGAAGAAGTGACATTAGAGGACATCAAAAACACAGCGAAAAAATATCAGTGTTCCGCTCGAGAAATAAAATTAAGAACACGCGCAGGGATGGGCTATTGTGGTGGACGTACATGTCGTCCAGCAGTAGATGCTGTAATGGAACAAGTTACCGGAGAAAAACCAGGTCATGATATCCCATTAAAAGTTCAACCACCTGTGCGTCCAGTATCTTTAGCAACGTTAAGGGGGATGCAAGATGACAAATAACCGAAGAATCGTTGATCACCCTGTTCTAGGGAAGTTATCTGATAGAAAAGAAATAACTTTTACATACGATGGACAAACATATACTGGATACGAAGGCGACACAATTGCCTCCGCCTTATTGGCAAATGGTGTTCGCACATTACGTGTTCATGAAGAAAGTGGAAAACCACGTGGGATTTATTGTAATATTGGACATTGCTTTGAATGTCGTGTCACCGTTAATAATGAAACAGGCGTTCGAGCTTGTCTAACAGAAATTAAAGATCAAATGGTAGTAGAAAGTGGCCGCGTTTTACCATCACCACTTGCTTCAACAGAACATGATACTCTGCCTCGTACTTATGCAGAATTTGTTAAGCAGCAAGAAGAAGAGAAAGGAGAGGTTTAACGATGTATGACGTCATTATTGTCGGTGCTGGTCCTGCCGGTTTATCTGCTGCAATCACTTGCCGTGAATGGGATTTACACGTTCTTGTGATCGATGAATTTGTCAAACCAGGTGGTCGTTTACTTGGACAATTACATGAAGAGCCTAATGGCGAATGGTGGAATGGAATTGAAGAGACAAAACAGCTAATGGATAAAGCAGAATCTTTAAATACAGATATTCGTTGTGGTATATCAGCTCATCATCTTGAAAAGGTAAAAGATCATCATTTTATTGTACATACAAATAAAGGTAACTTTGAAGCTAAAAATTTGCTTATTGCTACTGGTGCTGCTGAAACGGCTGCTCCCGTACCTGGGTGGACATTACCAGGGGTTATGTCTATAGGAGCTGCACAAGTGATGACGAATGTTCATAGAGTGCGCGTTGGCGAAAAAGGGATTGTTATCGGTGTCAATGTGCTATCAGCTGCAATTGCTAGGGAATTACAATTAGCAGGTGTCAACCTACATAGTATGATGTTACCAGCGATGAATTCAGTTACAAAAGAACATGCTCATCCGAAAAAAGTAATGGATGGACTCAGTCGAATTGCTCACCTGGCACCATCGGCTTTCTTACGTTTTGGTAGCCGTTTTACCAAATCGGATTTCGTACGTAAATTAGCGACACAATTTTACCCGAAAAGTGGCGTGAAAATGTGGGGCATGCCGATCCATTTACGTAAAGCCGTAACCGAAATTAATGGAAAGGATCGTGTTGAATCGGTTACCGTTTTTGACATTACTGCAGATGGGAAATTAATCAAAGGAACAGAAAGACGAATTGAAGTTGACTTTGTTTGTATTGCTGGTGGACTATATCCACTAGCCGAACTTGCAGCTGTTATTGGCTTACCATTCCAGTATTTAGAAGAACTTGGTGGGCATGTTCCTGTTCATAATAAAAAAATGGAAACACCGATTGATGGGGTTTATGTCGCAGGAAATATTACTGGAATTGAAAGTGCCAAAGTAGCAAGAGCACAAGGTACTGTTGCTGGCTTATCGATTGCTAAAAAACATGTTGACGGAAAAGCCGACCTAGATTATCGCTTGCTAAAAGCAATTGAGCAAGTCAAAACCATTCGTAATGAAGCTACGATTCAATTTCACCCACATATTTCAGAAGGACGTGAAAAAATAGAGCAAGCTTTCCGAAGAATCGTCCATTCATAACCATTACACGGAGCTGTCTAACAAGTCGCATCTTGACTTATAGGCGCTCCTTTTTTAAAAGGTAAAAAAATGATTAAGCATGTAATGGAATTTCACTAATAACAAACTGAACCGCTCGTTGTCCAATATCTTCCCACTGATTTTCATGTTTAATATGGCCATCTTTATCTAGTGGTTCTTGAAATTGACTAAATCCTGTAGCAGCTAGCAATGAATTTTCATCACGATCAAGTCCAACATGAACGACGTGTTTTATAACATATGGCGTCCTAAATTGGATAAAAGCATCAGGGTGATCAAGCTGTCCCTCAATAACCGTAAATGGTAAACGAATATAGATTGTTTCTCCACCTTCTCGCCATAATACACCATCAAATTTTCCTTTATCATATTCCCAATTGCCACATAAAACATAGCCATGCTTCCTTAAAATCGGTTCCACTTGCCCAAATACCGCTTTCTTATCTTCTAATTGTGTTTGTAATTTAATCAATGTCTTCACCCTTAACTATTTTTTACGTTATTATTTCCCAACATGAATAAAAACATACTGAAACGATTAGATAATTAAGGAAATTGGTGGCTCTTCAAGACCTGAAAGATAGTTTTCCACATGAGAAAAATAAATTTTTTGAACCAGTTCATCATTAAAAAATCGCATAATCTTTTTCTCAAAATAATGATTTTCTATATTAAGCACGATGATAAGTCCTAGTTTTAATAATTGTTGCTCATTTATTTTTTCTTGTCCTGGTAAAACATGATGAACAAAAATCGGTTTTCTCTTATGTAAACATTCACTAACTGTCACCCCTCCAGGCTTCGTTAACACAGCATCAACTTGATCATATAATAAGGACATTTTTTGCGGTGAAGATACATATGAAATCGGTGTTATATGGGAATAGTTCTCCTCCTTCAATTGATGGTATAGTGACTTGTTCTTCCCACAAAGCACATAAAAATGAAGCTTGTCTCCATTATAATCAAGCAACTGATCCATCATATTCATTCCTAAATGACCACCTGCAACGAGCATTTTAATTTGACTATTCCTTCGTATAACTGAATGCTGTTTCTGTTTAAAGGCTGGATGAACCGGAATACCTGTCACATAAATCTTTTCTTTTGAAATCCCTTTACTAATTAAATCTTCTTTTACAAGCTGTGACGGCACAAAATGGTAATCCACCTTAGACAGTCCCCAAACGCGATTAACAAAAAAATCCGTATAGGCATTGACAATAATCGCATCACAATGTCCTTTTTCTTTTAAACGATTTGCAAGATTAGATGGTAAAGCATGTGTACAAAATAATATATTAGGCTTTTTATCTCGTAACATTTTTTTGAAAAAAGGGAGAAAAAATATCCCATAAAACATATTCTGCTTTTCCTTCTGGTTTGTATGTACTGAAGATCGAACATATAACCAATGGTATGTATGAGGTAGATACCGAATCCATGCTAAATAGATTCTCGATATAACAGACTCAAATCTTCCATAGCTGTATGATAAAATATCAACCTTCTCACATTGATGAATCGGATATCCTAAATCCTTTAATATGACAAATAAAGATTTAGCTACTTGGTGATGTCCTGAAGCAAGCCTCATAAATGGAAGAAAGAGGATTCGTTTATTAGCCGACATGGGATTCACTCCATTCCATTAAATATTCCCAATGAAACAACTTAGAGGGCCAAGTGACAAACCTAACGACAAGGCGTATCTAAGATGTTCTCTTACCTAACAAAAACATTCCATTTCACTATATTTCATTTCTCCTATACTGATTTTCTAACGTACGTCTCGACATAAATAAATAAACAGGTTCTTTTGGAAGAGAAGCATTTGCCAAATAATTAATTGGTAAAAAAGTGTATTTTTTAAACTGACGATAATAACTATTTTTAATTGGAAACATTTCAAATCCTAAACGATCTGCTCCTTGATATAACATCGTAATACCGAGAATCGCCTTTACATGACAGTTTTCCTCTTTTTTTATAAAATCAGCTAAGTGATATAAAGAACTTCGAATCTTCCGATATAAGTTTAAAGCTTTTTGAATATCATTATTCATTGAGTGAAACTCACTTACGAGCCGAACATTGTGCAAGTGAATTTTTAGGAGTGTATCATTTTTTCTAATCATTGTTCCGTCTGTCAAAACAACTGGTTTACCTTTATAACAAGTACGTCGCACTCTCAATATGGTTTTACCATGAGATAAATCAGGCACATAACATAAGCGTGTACAATGAAAATATATTGGATCAATCATATTCCATAGTTGTAATAAATAACCTTTCATGTCTAATTTCCTTCCAAATGATGATTACAACTATATATTGTCACTTTCTTTATAAAACATAATTGGAAATTATTATACGGAATATTTTTGGCGTAGGATTAAACAATAAGATTGCGTAGATTCATTTAAATATGAAAAGGAGTGTGTTTAAAGATGAATAATCGTCGTGGAATGATGACAACGCTCTTAACGATTGGAGCAGCAGGTGCTGCTGTTTATGGTATAACAAAAGGTATTCAAAATGGAACATTCCAACAAATGGGTAAACAAGTCCAAAATATGATGAATCATACGGGTGTGCAAGAAGTTACTAGTACATTTAGCACACTACAAGGAACTTCAGGGGAAACGATGCAAGCATTTAATAATTCAAGCACGCAGTAAAACCTATCATAAACGAACACCCGACGAATTAGGTTCATCGGGTGTTTTGAATATAACGAGCATTATTTATCTTCCAACATTCCTATAAACTCTTCTCCTGACATTGTTTCATTATGAAATAAATATTCTGCTAATTCATGAAGTTTGTCCATATTATCCTTTAGAATCTGTTTTGCTTGTTCATGACAGTACTTAATAATGTTTAATGTTTCTTCATCAACTTTTGTAGCTGTCTCAGCTGAAACGGTTAAAGATGCTTGACCACTTAAGTAAGGATTATTAACTGTTTCTAATGTCATCATATCGAATGTATCACTCATACCGAAGCGCGTAACCATGGCACGAGCGATTTGTGTCGCTCGCTCACTATCATTTGCTGCACCTGAAGTGACAGTGTCAAAAACTAATTCTTCTGCAGCTCGACCACCCATAAATGTTGTAATTTTACTCAATGCTTGCTCTTTCGTCATGAGTACTTTTTCTCTTTCTTCAACTTGCATTGTAAAACCGAGCGCACCTGATGTACGTGGGACGATCGTAATTTTATGAACAGGTGCTGAATCGGTTTGTTTAGCAGCAACAATTGCATGACCAATTTCATGATAAGCAATTTTTAATTTATCTTGTGTCGGAATAACAGCATTTTTACGTGGATAACCTACAACGACAACTTCAATAGAAGCTTCTAAATCGCCTTGTAATACAGTGTCCCTTCCTTGACGAACAGCACGTAAAGCACCTTCATTAATAATATTGGCTAAATCGGCACCTGATGCACCGGGTGTCGCACGGGCAATAGCGCGCAAATCAACAGTTTCATGTAGATTAACTTGTTTAGCATGAACGTTTAAGATAGCTTCACGACCATTAATATCTGGTAATTCTACTGGAACTCTGCGGTCAAAGCGACCAGGACGCAATAATGCCTTATCTAAAACTTCTGGACGGTTTGTTGCCGCTAATATAAGAACACCTTGATCGGCATCAAAACCATCCATTTCTGATAATAGTTGATTTAGTGTTTGCTCACGTTCATCATTTGTCCCCGGAAAGCCAGTATCGCGGCTTTTACCAATTGCATCTAATTCATCAATAAAAACAATACAAGGTGCTTTTTCTTGTGCTTGTTGAAACAAGTCTCTCACCCGTGCTGCTCCAGTTCCAACAAACATCTCAACGAACTCAGAACCTGATATTGAGAAAAACGGAACTTTTGATTCACCTGCTAACGCTTTAGCTAATAACGTTTTTCCTGTTCCAGGAGGTCCGACAAGAAGAACACCTTTAGGCATTTTCGCACCAATTTTTTTGTATTTCTGTGGGTGATGGAGAAAATCCACAATTTCTATCAAAGCTGCTTTTGCTTCATCTTGACCGGCGACATCATCGAATGATTTTCCAGTTTCAGACTCAATGTATATTTTCGCATTACTCTTTCCAAATGTCATCGTACTACGCATATTCCCCATATTGTTATTCATCCGCTTAGCAATCATCCGACCAATGATAATGAATAAAATGATTGGTACAATCCACGATAAAATAAACACAACAATTGGGGAGCTTTCCTTAGGGATGATTTTCGTAAATTTCACATCCGCTTCATATAATCGTTCAACTAATTGCGGGTCATCAACAGCGCCTGTTTGATACGTTTGGTCATCCTTATCAACAGTGGTAAAAACAATATTGTTATCTTTAATTTCTACTTCCGCGACTTTGCTCTCTTCCACCATGTGTAAAAATGTTCCATAATCTACTTGTTTAATAGAATAATTCGTAAAAGCAGGAAAAACAAACGCATTTAATAGAATGACCACAAGTAAAATAATAAGAAAAAAGGACATGCGTGGTTGTTTTTGTGGTTCCACTTCCTTCATTGTAAACGCTCCCTTGCCATCTATTAAAATAAGTGTACCACAAAATTCTAAAGAGTCTGACTTTTTAAAATGCAGGTGTATTATTTTTCGCCCTTACCTGTAATGCCGTAAAAGAAAAGCTTTGTAAAATCTTCTGTTATGGGCAAGATCTTCCCATTGACGCTCAAAGTTTGTAAATGGATCTATACCTGTACCATCTATATTTTTAACAACGAGATCGTCCTTATCGTATCTCAAGCTTTTAAAGATTAAGTATAATACGTATGGAGCCAGAATCCCGACAACTGCGTATACATTAGGAACTATAAAACTTAACAAGAGTAAGCCGAGACCTAACCCATTTTTCCTACTAGGGAATCGCTCTTGACGAATTTTTTAAAGACGACATATTGCAACCAGAGACCAACACCTAACAATTCCATTGGACCAAGGTTAATGAGTAAAAGCATTAACGCGACTAAACCACCGACAAATAGGATAAATTTCTTCATTTGTTTTGCCCTCTTTCCTTAGCTTACTTACATTGTAAGGAGAGTGCTGCTTTTTTATAACAAGCTTAAGATATATTTTGACTGAGACTTAAGGCTTATTTTGTATTAGGACTATAGAGGAGTATTTTACGGTTTTAAATTGTGGATTTCAATCCACGCACTCATGTAGAATGTGACGTACTAACCAATTTAGAAATATATACAGTCACCAAATATCATCCCCTACACCTTCGACATACCAGGAGGTGCATACAGGATGAACTCAGGTGGAATTCAAACAAATATATCCATTAGCTAATAAGAATGGTAAAATCCTCCCTAAAACATATTTTATATTTTATATATTTGCATAATATGTTATAATTAAAAAATTAAAAATAAACAAAACATCTTAATATATAGGGGTGATTAAGATTACTAGACTTATGTTACGAGATGTTCTTAAAAAATATAAATCTCACAAAGTTATTGACCACGTAAGTTTAAAAATTGAAGACTCTGGGATATGGGCTTTAGTTGGACCAAATGGTGTTGGAAAAACAACATTGTTAAATTGTATATGCAATATTATACCTATTAATTCTGGGAAGATTGAATTATTAGGAGAATCTAATAAAAACTTTAAAGTCTTTGAAAAAATTTCATACTTACAAGACAATACGATATTATTTAACTATTTAACAGGTTACGACCACCTCAAATATGTGTGTGATAGTCACAGATTGCCCAAGAGACGTATACAAGAAGTTGTTGAATACGTTGGTATGGAAAATTACTTACATAAAAAAGTTGGAACATACTCATTAGGAATGAAGCAACATTTATTAGTAGCTATTTCAATTGTAAATAGACCTAAACTTTTATTTATGGATGAGCCTTTAAATGGTCTTGATCCATCTAGTTCTATTCTCATGAGAAAGATTCTTTTTGATTTAGTAGAACAAGGAACTACAGTCATTCTTTCCTCACATAACTTAGCAGAGATAGATCGGGTAACGAATCAAATTATCTTTATAAAAGATGGAAAACTGATAGAGATTGATCGAAATGAATATACAGAAACACGTTACGTTTTTAAACTATCAAATCAAGTTTTAGCAAATAAATTATTATTAGATTCAGGCTATACGATTCAACAAGAAAAAGATGCTATTATTGTGACCATAGGGGAAGAAGATTTGAATGATTGCATTCAAATCATTCAGAATAATGGAGTTACCATCTTAGATTTACAAAAAGAAGTGACTGGTTCTGAAAAATTGTATACAAAGTTTTTCGGAAAGTGAGGGTACGCGGTGCATATCATCCCATTCGAATGGAAAAAACTATTTCGTTTAAAAGTTTTTATCGCATTTCTCCTGATTACCATTATTTTTATCATATGTTTATTTATACGTAACTATTTATACCAAGATATTGTGAAAGGTGAAAGAATAGATTTCTTTCATCATCATTCTTCTCAAATATCATCGCAATTAGGAACGGATCAAGAGAAACAAAAAGAGATTGGCGAAGGTACTGATTCAACACTTGATGAGTCAATTGAAATCGGTAAAAAGTTATATGATAAACTACGTGAATTATTAACGCTTATAGACGAAGATGAACATCTTACCGCATTACAAATAGAGAATGTAGTATATGAGTTAGCTATACAGTATCAATCTTTAGGAAACCACTACCCCATGTCCAAAACTGAAATGGAAGACGAAATGAAGTTAAATAAGGAATTATTGAAAAAAGAACTCCCAAAAGAAAACCTTACCGCATCTATTCAACCAGCAGTATTCATAAAACAAACCGTGCAGTTAGTTATTAATACGTTTGGATTTTTTATCTTGTTAGTCATTATAGGAACCCCAATCGTGAAAGAATTTGATAACAATACGATAAAATTAACTTATGCTCTACCCATTTCTTCTACTCGTATGGTCATATCTAAATGGATTAGTTTGATATTAGCGGGACTTACTTGGTTGCTTGTTGTCTTCATGTCTGCATACACCATTTCCAGTCTATTTGGGAAAAAGATAACGAATCCATACGATTATCCGTTTTTCACAAAGGAAATGACATTTATTTCGGCAGGAGATTACCTGCAACAATCTATTCTATTCAGTGCTATTTATCTCTTTGTACTCATGAGTGGTTTTGTATTTCTCTCTTTTCTCGTGAAGAATACATTGGTTGTCCATATTATCTTATTCATTTTATTTGCTGTTAATTTGCTAGTAATAAGAAGTGGTTTAATATATCCCTTTTTACCTTGGGGTTATCAAGAATTAGATCTTACACTGTTGCAGCATGAAGCAATTTCATGGTTGGGTATCATTTTCAGCATGATGCTTACGCTTATCATGCTCCTTCTAGCTATTAGAGCTAGTCAAAGGAGGGAATATCAATCATGAAGTTATTTTTATTTGAAAGTAAGAAAATTATAAAGAATAAAACAACATGGGTTCTATTGATGTTGAGTATTTTAGCGGTTATTGGGATTTATCTGATTAATTTATCATTGGCAAATAGTGTGCAAAAAAAGGTGACAAACCATAACGATTTTTTAATTGATTTATATCAACAAGATCAAGTGGACTGGGAAATCAAAAAGAAAGAAGCACAACGAACTAAAGATGAAGAAGTATTAGAAGAGGCCACATTTATGGAAGAACATGCTCGTTCAACGCATGAGCATTACCTAATGATGAAAGAAGCCTATCAAAACGAAGATTGGAAAAAGATTTTTCAACATGAATTAAAGCAGCTCAAGCTCTTTGCCTATCCTCCCCCAGAGGAACCAGCAGATGCTTATTTTGAAAATCAAGAAATTACAAATTTTACACTTCGAGCTTCCTATGAGGAAGTCAAATATATGCTAGAAAATGATATTCAGCCGTTTATGCAAAATATCACAACTAACATGTATTTACCGACAATCTATGATAGTTTTAGTGGAAGAACATTGGCATTGTGGCAAGAAGAGACAAAGCGATATGGAAGAGAAGGTATTTACTATTTGTATCAGCTTATTCAATCATTTTATATACCGATTATGATCCTGGTTGGTTGTTTTATATTTGGAAATACATTTTCTTCAGATACAAAGAAAAACAACCATATTCGTTTTTATCAAGTCTTACCACTACATCGAACAAAATTGTTTTTTACCAAGTATGTCACTGGTTACTTAGGATTATTACTTTTTGTCTTAATCATGTTGGGCGTACCGATAGCAGTCGGCACAATGATGCATGGATTTGGTGATTTGAAATATCCTATTCTTGTTTATGATGGATACACAACAGAATACATGAATCGAAATATCGTCGAAGATACGTTTCATTTTATCCCTTTGCAAAAATATTTAGCACAGACTCTAGTTTTGGCCATTGTTATGAGTCTACTGATTTATACGATGTATTTTCTCGTTTCTCAATTTATAAAAGAACCTATATTTAATATGATCATCGTTGGAATTCTCACCTTTGTAGGAACCTTGATTTCACATCCGTACAACCCATTTAGTTATTTAGATATAGATAAGGTTATAACACATGAGATTCAGTTGCAAACATGGAATACGGATTTCACGTTGTCAACAGGAATTGTCATAACATTATTGCTCAGTTTCGTATTCAAGATTCTTAATTATATTAGATTTATGTATAAGTCAATTTAGGTTGAATCATGGTGAGGGCAATGATAAATAGGCGGATTAAATTTATGAAAAAAATTACAAAATTGTTTTTGACGTCAGTAGTTTTGTTAATGATGATTACTGGTTTTGCTACGATTACTTCTGCTGAAACATTAAACAAAGGTACACCATTAACTAATGAAAATACTAAGGAAGAATCTCAGTTACAAGGATTACCAACAAAACTATATAAAGGATCTTTTCAAAACATTTAGTAAAAGTTAGATGGATGGTTGGTTTGTTACAGTGGATATGTTTATAGATCATAACATTTACTGATATCTCACCATATTTCAATATATAGGGGCTGGGACAAAACTAGCTCAAAATAGTATAAAAAATGGTTCCAAGCATTAAAAATTGCTCGGAACCATTTTTTTGTATGGTTATTTCCATCATCTATCATGGATTTGTTCTTTATGGCGG
>NZ_JACHHA010000008.1 GCF_014202495.1 Cerasibacillus quisquiliarum
TTATTTTATTAGTTTAACTGATTAGGAGGCTATTTTAATAGAAAAGTGTTCAATTCTATCAAGCAGAAACTGTTGATTCTATTCTAGCAGTTACAGGAAGGGGAGAAATAGTTTTATTTAAAAGATTATAATCATTTTAGATGATATTTTGCATCGAAATCAATTTATGTCAAATCCAATGATAAAATAAATAAGATATACAAAATTATGCCTACACTTGCTGTTATACTTGTAATTAAAGTGGTATGATGAGAAAAAAGCAAAATTCCATATCCAACTAACCAACCAGACTTTTACATTACGAAAATGTTGTATAAGTCTGGTTTTATTATTTTTTCCAATCTGACGCTGATAAGAAATAGGAGGCTAAACAACCAATGAAATTATTTGATATGAACATTATTCACAGTCATAACTTTGAAGAAGATTTAAATATTATAGAGGGCTATGAGAGGGTGGAAACCTATACATCAGATGATATGCTAGAAGATGGATCACGAGAGAAGATTGGCAGTTATACTTACCATATTTATAACACGAGTCATTTTTTGCATGATCAGTCACTAAGTATGACAGCGGATGCTATATCAGGTGATGAATTGTTCATGTTAGATATCATCATGAATGGTGAACATGAATTCCAAATGACATCAGATGAAATGCTAGCTCCAATAGGCCATGTATTTATTGAAGATAAGTTTGATTATTACGAGAACGAAAAGCTCATTTTACAAAAGCTTATGGCGTACTTTGAATACATATCACTTGATTATATTGCTGTTATAGCAACTAATTCAGAGAGCGCTTCACGAGAAAAGAAGTCTGTTATATCTTTTCTACAAATAAAGCTCTATAAAACACTTGGGTTTGAATATTTAGGAGGGTATGAGAAGAAGCATCAGGTGTGGATAAAAAACAACAATTAAAGCAATAGAACGAATTTATCTTATCAGGTAAACATACATTCAAATGTGTTTCATAGTGATTTTCTATTGCCACCATCCTTTAGCATCTCATTTAGTTCATCGCGAAAATCAAAGCGTTGAACTTATCAATCTCTACTCATCGTTCTGCCATGTCTAACAATCATCCCCCCGTTAGACATTTTTTTATATTCCAATCTCTCATCCGATTTCCTTGAAAACAAAAGGTTAATTCATCTTAAAACATTATATTGGACTTTACATACCTGGTTGGGTATATTGATAATTGGAATTATGTTATGAATTATATGAAGGAGGAATTTGTTCATGGCAGAGAAATTGAAACAATTAGGGAAATTTAAATCATTAACACCGGAAATTAATGAGGCGTTCCACGGTTGGAATGGCGTGTCACTTAAGGAAGGTGTTTTATCACAGAAATTAAAGGAATTAATGGCTGTTGCTTGTGCGGCAACAACTGGTTGTGAATATTGCTTAGATTTACATAGCAAAGGTGCTAAACGCGCTGGTGCCACAGAAGCAGAAGTTGCAGAGGCACTTATGCTTGCAACGGCAGGTAAAGCGGGAGCAGCTTTTGCTCATGCAGCTAATGCATTTGAAACTTTCGAGGAAACTGAAAATGATGAGTTGTTTAAGAAATCATATTTAGCACATACAATGAAATTACGTGACTTAGCACCAGAAGATTTTAAAGCATTCTTTAACTTTACGACAAAAGCTGGTGCAGAAGGCGAATTATCAGTAAAGGAAAAAGAACTGATCTTAGTCGCTGTATCATTAATTACAGGTTGCCCTTACTGCATTGATAGCCACGTGAAAAACGCTAAAAAATCAGGAGCGACGAAAGAAGAAGTCGCAGAAGCGGTATTTGTCGCAAGCGCATTAAATGCAGGAAGCGCCTTTACAAAAAGCCCAACAGCATTAAAAAACTTTGATAAATAAGCTGATTATAAGAAGAGACTGAGACAAAACTAGTCTTAATTAAGAAAAATTGCGGAATCAACATTGAAATGTTGTTTTCGCAATTTCTTTTTTGTTTCGGATTGTTATAATAATGATTTTGAATTTAGACGATGTAATTCCATTCTTGCAAATTCTAACCATTCTCTCGATTTTCCACTGAGCAAAAATCGAGAGAGTGACAAATTAGCCTTTAGAAATCAAAAATCAAGCTCATTATAGTTGTTATAATCTATTAGATGATAAAATACAAAAAATCGAAATTGGAAACGAGTAAATTTCTCCACCCCGCATGGTTACGCGCAAATTTTTTAATCCATGCAGAGTAGATAGCCCCACTCCACATGGTTCCGCATAAACCTTTAAAACCATGCAGAGTAGAAAGCTCCACCCCGCATGGTTACGCGCAAATTTTTTAATCCATGCAGAGTAGATAGCTCTACCCCACATGGTTCCGCATAAACCTTTAAAACCATGCAGAGTAGAAAGCTCCACCCCGCATGGTTACGCGCAACTCTTTAAATCCATGGAGAGTAGGTAGCTCTACCCCACATGGTTACGCATAAACCTTTAAAACCATGCAGAGTAGAAAGCTCCACCCCGCATGGTTACGCGCAAATCTTTGAATCCATGCAGAGTAGATAGCCCCACTCCACATGGTTACGCACAACTCTTCAAATCCATGCAGAGTAGAAAGCTCTACCCCACATGGTTACGCACAACTCTTCAAATCCATGCAGAGTAGATAGCCCCACTCCACATGGTTCCGCATAAATCTTTAAAACCATGGAGAGTGGCTCTCTCTACTTCACATGATTTTATCCAAAAGTTTAAACGTGAGCGAATAATACCCGACAATAGTTTGTAGTGTCTCTTCACTATATAAACAAAGCCCAGCTCACTCTACTCATGATTCAATACAGTCATTATTAGGAGAAGGAGGTTGGGACATAAGGAAAAAGTAAACAAAAATAGAAAACGCATAAAATCAAACTTAAAACTTTGATTTCATGCGTTTTTTATCTTTCAGAGGTTTTGTCCCAGCCTCTTTTATTACTTTTTTATGTATAGAACAAATATAGGAAATAAAAAATATGTGATATGTTTATCGTATGTAACATCTATGATAATCATCCTCGTAATAATATAAACTCCTAGGAAAAAATCAATAGCTGAAAATTGAATACGCCTCTCTTTTTATTCAAGGTGTAGTTTATGAATTGTTTCCCAACATGATGTAAACGATAGCAACAATGGCTGACTACAGCGTTATAGAAAAAGAACGTGAATACATAATTAAGTACATATTTCTATGTAAGGCTGTACTATTTCTTACGATGGAGCATGTCACTACAAAGCATCTGCAAAACATATCTAGTAGTACCATCATTAATAAATAACAGGCATATATTATTTTTTAGTAAATCAACATCATTCGACATAATTTTTAAAAGGAATATGTTAATTTAAAAAGGATTATGATTTAGTAGTAAGAAGTAAAATCTTATACGAGCATCGTAAAATGGTATAGTTATATTTTTTTGACTTTTATAGTTTTTAGCTTTGTATGCTCAGAAAATGTATAAGAAAGATATTGTAGTTGATAGGAGATGTATATCGTGTTGATTGAAGCTAAGAGAATTTCAGTGGCCATTGATGATCATGAAGTACTAAAAAATGAGACCGTTCGATGTCATCCAGGAACTATGACAGCTCTTATAGGTCCGAGTGGGTGTGGCAAGACGACTCTTTTACATTGTCTTGGTCTTTTGTTACCTGTGGATCACGGACATATCGTTATCGACGGGAAAGATGTTACGAAGTATAACGACTCACAACGTCGTCGATTTTGGCGTGATCATGCAGCCTTTATTCTCCAAGATTACGGCATTATGGATGATGAATCTGTTGCATTTAATGTTACGATGCAGTCGAGTATGTTAGGTCGACGTGTCACTGGTGATCAAAATCGCTTAGAACAAGCATTAGAAGAAACAGGACTTAAGGGGAGAGAAGCTGAAAAAGCCGGTCATTTAAGTGGAGGAGAAAAACAACGACTTGCTCTCGCACGCGCTATATATAAGGACGCTGAAGTCTTGTTTGTAGATGAACCGACTGCTTCACTTGACACAAATAATCGAAAAAAGGTTATCGCACTATTTGAGGATTTAGCAACACGTGGACGTACTGTTATTGTGTCAACACATGACAACGATATGATTCAGGCTTGTGAAGTTAAGCATGCAGTAGGATTTAGTGGCCAGACGCACCGCCTATCAAGTAATGATGATGCGAATGAAGGAGGATTGTCATGAAGTCCAGTTTAAAAATAACAATCAGTGTCATTATTGGTTTGGTACTCATATTAGGAGGGTTTGGCCTTTTAAATGGTTTTTTTTCAGGTGAAAAAGATGCTCATCCGCCATGTGAACAGCTACCAAAGAAAGAGAAAGCTATTGAAGCTCTTAACAGTCATCAAACTCTTGTCGAGGAGATTAAAGCACTTGGTGACGGTATTGAAGTCGAAGTTGGCACGCCTTGTTCAGATGATAAAGATCGCGGTTTAGTTATGATTATTTATGATTCGAAGTCAGAACGTGATGCTATCTCAACGCTTCTCGGTAATCGAGAAGGATTTGGTGTTCCGATACATTTAGTAAAACGATAATGTATGATTGTTTGCTATATAGATATTGACTGATTGTCATGAAATTGTTCATTGTCTTGTATAATCGCTCAAGTCCTTTTTAGCTATATAACAATGAAAGAAGGATAAATGGATTACAATCTGTTAACAATCGAATGAATAAAGGTGATAAAGTTTAACAATTTACGCTCTCCTAGCTGTGTCGTTTTATAAGTTATCATGCTCATTCTTTAAAATGTGATACATGATATTTTGGAGGTACCGTTATGTATAAGCGTATCATCGTTGTTGTTTCTAGTGTGTTGTTTAGTTTGCTTGCTTTACTTGCTTTTATTATAACAGATTTATATGATAGGGATTTTCCACAAGCCATTGGGGTTAAAAACAGAATAACTTTAGAATTTAGTGAGTCAAACTTGTCAATTACTGAATCGTTGGCAACACTACAAAAATTAGATGCGCGCTGGGACATGGGGTTAGTCAAGATTGCGCCAGATCTTACGAGTGATGGTGATGGACAGATTTTTGCTGCGCTTAACGACGGAGGTTTATCTGATCAATTTACATGGTTTGGTAGCGATGATGTGGGGAAAATAGTCGGGAAAGAACGGCTTGAGACATCATACCCAGATGGGTTTTATCTTGTCACAGGGGATAAAACTCATTTAGATGATTTTAAGAAGGCGTTAACGAGTAAAGGTGTCAAGGTAGGATTAGAAGATGCTTCTATCTTTGAAAGTTTAAAGTTTGTGGTGTGGGAAAGAGGATTTGCTGCAGCTGTTCTATCTGCGTTCACATTAATTATTACTTTAGCACTATTTTGGCTGTCATTGAAGGCGCGTGATCGTGCTTTACGAGTTCTTGGTGGTGTCCCGACTATACGAATTCAACTACAAGATTTTAGCGGTTTTTTAGGGTTATTGTTCATTTCGGCAGGAATCATAACATTCATTGCAACGGGATATGTAATTGTGTTTCATGGTTCGGTTTATGTGGGTCCATACTTAAAGGCTCTAATAACTTTGCAACTGTTTGTGATTGCTGTATCCATCATGACGGTGCTAATTATGTCCGCCTTTTCCTGGCCAAGTGCTACTATGCTTGCTACTAGGCAACCAGCAGTAAAGAGTCTCTGTTCTCTGTCAAGTGTCATTCAAGCACTAACATTCCTTTTAGTCATATCCGCTGCAGGTCCTGCTTGGTCTCAATATAAACATTCAACGGCCATGGCTGATGAAATGGCACAGTGGAAGCAATTAGCAGATCAAGTGACGATTGAATTCGCTACAGACATTGGCGATATGGATATTATGGAGCCAAGGATTAGAGAATTGGTGAAGGATGCAGAAGCACGTGATGCTGCTAGTCTCTCTTACACTTACACGCCGGAAATGGCTAATTTCCGAGAGTATGCATTTGTTTCATTTGTTAATGAGCGTTGGCTCGATTTAGTAACGAAGAATAAGAATGAATCAGTTGTGAGACCGATATCACAAAAAGATTTGCCAGATGATATGGAGAAAATGATCCAAGAAGAAATAGAAATTTTGTCAAGAGATGGACGTTCTGAAGATTTATTGGAACAGCTTCAGTTTCTGCGTCCAGTTGAAGGATTTCGAATTACGATCGCACAAGGTGGTGGTGGAGAGAGACTACATTTTTCAGATAATGTGCTACTCGTCGTTGTACCTACAATCTATGAAACCTATAATGATTCTGCTTTGACATCTATGAGTTCTAGTAAGAATATTATTTTTACCGGTGTATCTTCTACACAGAAATTATTAGAAGAGCATCAACTAGATGTACATTCATTACGCAAGCAAGGGATTCAAGGCGAACTAAATATTGTTTATATTGCAGAAGAGGGAATCATCCAGGCACAATTTGCAAGTTATATTGCCTGGTTGCAATTCCTAGCGTTGATTGCTTTAATTGTCGCCTTTACTGTCTCGACTGCAATTCGTGCATTAATTACCGCACGATTACAGGCGAAGCGTGATTTCCCATTACGATTATGTGGAAGGTCATGGATGCGTATCGTTCAAAGTCGCGTTGCGAAGGAGATTCTTATAGGTGCCATTCTCATGGGTGTCGTCCTATTGCTTATATCTGATTTAAATATTGGTGTAAGTGTTGTTATTATATATGGTTTGTTAGCTGTTCCTGTGAGCCATCTGTTTGCGGTACGCTGGTGTTTTGATGGTGTCAGTAGACGCCGGATATAATCGAATACATATCCATATAAGAATAGTAAGTTTCTTTAGATGTCCCATTATCAGTTAAGATTGATATTTTGGACTGGATCATTTATTGAACATACGATTCGTAAAAAGAAGTTAAAGGAAGCGTCAGATCATTGTATCTAAAAAAGCGGAGTATATGGGGGATAATCCGTTACTTTTCAAGTAAATTAACACACGAACAATGTTATGATGTGACTTAGCACCAGAAGATTTTAAAACATTCTTTAACTTTACGACAAAAGCTGGTGCAGAAGGCGAATTATCAGTAAAGGAAAAAGAACTGATCTTAGTCGCTGTATCATTAATTACAGGTTGCCCTTACTGCATTGATAGCCACGTGAAAAACGCTAAAAAATCAGGAGCGACGAAAGAAGAAGTCGGAGAAGCAGTATTTGTCGCAAGCGCATTAAATGCAGGAAGCGCCTTTACAAAAAGCCCAACAGCATTAAAAAACTTTGATAAATAAGCTGATTATAAGAAGCAGAACGTGAGCAAAAGGGATCACGCTCTGCTTTTTTGTGGTTGAAGTAGATTCGTTTTGTTCGATAAATGATCGGGTACTACTTTCTTCTGTTACAAGAAACAAATGAAATGAAGCTTTGGATTTTATACGATACGACATGTGAATCATAATCGTTATGTTTACTTGTTATATGGTGAATGATATCTTTACCACGCATTTATCTTCTTATTATGACACGAATATTAAAAATGTCGCTTCACTTATACAAAAGCTAATTGTATTTTTATATAATAATGAGTCAGAATTAATAGATTTTATCACTAACAATCCGTTTGAATGTAGTGTACAATATGGATAGTTTATATCGTCTAAAGCTTCATTTAATTTTTATAAACGAGGTGTTTGTATGTCACAAAACTATCACGTCAATAACAGTACGGTAAATGCTTTACTCAGCTGGATTGAACAGGATATTGTCGCTATTCCAGAAATTCAACGTCCATTTGTATGGAAGGCGTCAAAGGTAAGAGATTTATTGGATTCTCTTTATAAAGATTATCCGATTGGATACATCATTACGTGGCAAAATCCAGATGCACGCTTAAAAGATGGAACGATTTCTCATGGGAAGAAAATATTAATTGATGGCCAACAACGTGTTACAGCACTTATGGCTGCCATTGCTGGTAAGAATGTGATTAATAATAAATATCAGAAGAAGAGAATCATTATTTCCTTTAACCCGATTGATGAAGTCTTCGAAGTACAAAATAACGCTATTTTAAACAACAAGAAATGGATTCCTGATATTTCAACAGTGTTTTCTGGTCAATTTAGTACATTCCAATTTATTAATTCTTATTGCGAAGCGAATCCAGAGATGGATCCGGAAAAGTTACATTCAACATTACAAAAACTACAACAAATTAAGCACAGTTCGATAGGGATTATTGAACTGAATCACACATTAGATATTGAGACAGTTACAGAAATATTTATCCGGATTAATTCAGCAGGAGTAAGTTTAAGCCAAGCGGATTTTGCTATGTCAAAAATATCGGTTAATGATCATTATAATGGGCCAATTATACGTAAGACGATTGATTACTTTTCACACTTGATGAAAAATCCAGCAGTGTTCGACAACATAAAAGAAAATGATGATGAATTTACAGAATCACAGCATTTTCAAAAAATAAAGTGGGTAAAAGATTATAATACGAATATTTATGAACCGAGCTACTCTGATGTATTACGTGTTGCATTTACGTTTAAGTTTTTACGGGGGCGCATTTCAAACTTAGTCAGTTTATTGTCTGGCCGTGATTTTGATACTCGGGAATATAAGGAGGAAATCATTGAGTCTTCATTTATCTCCTTGAATGATGGTGTCCTAAAGTTTGTCGATGAAACCAATTTTAAACGATTTATTATGATTTTAAAATCGGCGGGTATTATTCATGCGAAATTGGTTCGATCACAAAACGCTTTAAACTTTGCATATGCATTGTTTTTATTATTAAGAGAACGAGAATTAAATCAATCAGAGATTAATAAAATCGTAAGAAAATGGTTAGTAGCTTCCATTTTAACTGGTAGATATTCTGGGTCGCCTGAATCGATGTTTGAATTTGATATTAAACGATTTGCTAACGCTGAAGACCCGAATGAGTATGTGAAAAATATGGAAGCAGGGGAACTTTCAGATGCCTATTGGAATAACACACTTATAGATAGTTTGGATACATCTGTTAGAAGTAGTCCGTACTTTAATTTATTTCTCATGGCACAAATCTATCATGGCGATAACGCATTCCTTTCCAAATCCATTCGAGTACAACAATTAATAGAAGAACGCGGGGATGTTCACCATGTCTTTCCTAAGCGATATTTACAGAAGAACGGATATAATCGTCGTGGACAATATAATCAAATTGCCAATTATGTATATACAGAGCAAGCGATTAATCTAGCAATTAGAGATCAAGCCCCGAATAAATATATGGCGCGTGTAAAGACACAGCTTAGTGAAGGAAAGATAGAAATCGGAGAAATGACAACTGTTGAGGAACTAAAAGAAAATTTAAAGATGAACTGTGTCCCAGATGCTATTTTTCAGATGAATTCCGAGGATTATCTGAGCTTCCTACAAGAAAGAAGGAAAATGATAGCAAATAAGATTCGTCGGTTTTATGAAGCGTTATAAGAGTCATGCTTTTATAAATTAGTATTCGTGGCAAAGTTATGTTACAGCTTGAAATATTGGTTCATATTTAAAAAACATTACACCTTTATCCACAGGAGGTACATCTATGCGACTCAATCGTATGAATCGATTGTCAATCGATGAAATTGTTGATATTTATGACAAGCTATTAGAAGAACAAGACTATGAGTTAAGAGACATCGTTAATATAGAAGAAAGGCTTGTTCGTAAAATTTCACGAGATAGACATAGTGAATATCGTTTTAGTTTACAGCGGATAAAAGACAGTCTTATTGATCATTTAGTCAAATATGGTTCGTATTTGAAAACAGAGTATCGAAAAGATGATCAATTAGCGGAAAAGACTTTAATAAAGGCACTTAAATTTGATAAGACCAATCCTATTGCTTTGTACCGGCTCGGCTTCCTTGCTTATAAAAAGCGGAATTATTCTCGTAGTGTATATTTTTTTGAGTCGGCGTTAAAGTCGCATGAATTAAATGAGAAGCATCGACATGCGTTAAATTCACAACAACGATATAATGCTAGTTTGTATTTATGTAATAGTGCATTATACGTTGCTGAATTTGCTCAGAAATCTTTAGCTGAAATTGAAGGTGAGGTAGAGCGTGAGAATAGCGTTAATTTGGAGTTATTTCCTTTATATAAATATATAAAGTGATTGCTCGGAACGAAACATATCTCCAAAATAACGCATATACTATGATTTCAAAAGATGATCAGTCTTTAGGTTCAATTGAAGCGTGTGAACAACTGATTCAAGATAAACGATCGAATCATATTATACTATTTTTCTCAGATCGGGAAGTGATTTTGTATTATAAAGAGCAGCATATTCATTTAGTCGCTCGACCTGCGGAGATGTTAAAACAATTTATGTTAGAAAGTCATGAAAAAGCCCCATTAAAGAAAGAGGATTTTTCACATGTCTTTTCAAAAGTTAAGGGAGAAATTAAAACAAATACATATATTGTTGCTATAAATAGATTAAGAAACAAATTGAAACAATGCCACATCCCAGAAGATGTCTTATTAACAAGAGAAAGGCTTGGGACAGATAGAGAAACGGCTTATTATTACAATCATAAATATCCGTTTATCATTATCCAGCGCACTGATTTTATGTAATGACATCGATGTCATCATCATTGTCTTATACTTTATGTATCGATTAAAGGAGATGATGACATATGAAAACGTGGAATCAATTGTTCGTAAGACATGGTTGGCTTTTAGAGGGAAAGAAGGAAAATGTCTTTAACTGTGAAATGGAAACAGTTGAGAACATGCAGTTTTTATTAGATCGTTTAAGAAAAGCTCGTGTCGACTTCGTTTTTAAAAAAGACTTCCTGACGATAAATTCTTCCGTCATATTTCGCGATGGAAGGATGATTGTTAAAGATTATGCTTATATGGATAATGTTTGTTATGACCGAAAAACAGATAAAATGACAGACGATACTAAGTGTGAACCGTATTTAGAAACCGTCCGTCAAGAATTAAAAATGTCAGATGATATTATTCTTGGGGACCTGTTACAGTATTTAAAATGAAGAGCACTGAGTGTTCAACGCGTTGTCTCGTTGGTATTTTTTGAGTTGAGAGTCTGCATTGGCTGTTCAACGCGTTGTCTCGTTGGTATTTTTTGAGTTGAGAGGCCGCATTGAGCGTTCAACGCGTTGTCTCGTTGGTATTTTTTGTTCTGAGAGGCTGCATTGGGTGTTCAACGCGCTGTCTCGTTGGTATTTTTTGAGTTGAGAGTCTGCATTGGCTGTTCAACGCGTTGTCTCGTTTCTGTTTTTTGAGTTGAGAGGCCGCATTGGTTGTTCAACGCGTTGTCTCGTTGGTATTTTTCGCTCTGAGAGTCTGCATTGAGCGTTCAACGCGCTGTCTCGTTGGTATTTTTTGAGTTGAGAGTCTGCATTGGCTGTTCAACGCGTTGTCTCGTTTCTGTTTTTTGAGTTGAGAGGCCGCATTGGCTGTTCAATGCGTTGTCTCGTTGGTATTTTTCGCTCTGAGAGGCTGCATTGGGCGTTCAATACAATCTCTCATTGCAAATTTTCATCATGAGAGGTTGTGTTGGACAATAATAACGTGACTATGAAATATAAGGAGAATTTATGATGGTAAAAGATTGTGTTTTCTGTCATCCCGAACTTGAACCTAATCAAAGTATCATTTTCAGTAATAAGCATTGTATGTTTTTACAGTTGAAGCAATTTCGAATAAAAGGTATTCAATTAGCTGGTGCCGGATTAATTGTTCCTAAAAAACATAGAGAAACTGCATTTGATATGACGCGCGAGGAATGGGATGCCACATACACACTGCTTCATGAAGTAAAAAAATATATTGATGAAAATTATCAACCTCAAGGATATAATATTGGTTGGAATTGCGGAGAAGTTGGCGGTCAACATATTTTCCATGCACATTTTCATGTTTTGCCAAGATATGAAGGTGAACCTTTGGCGGGAAAAGGAATTAGATATATGTTTAAAGGGAATAAAAACAAAAGAAAAGCTGATTAATTTAATCGAAGTATGTCTATTGAGTGTTATGATGCGCTGTGTTGTAGACATTTTTTCTGTATTGGCATGAACATTATAATATGATGATAAAAGTCAACCATTTGATTTAATATGGTATAATCAATTTACAATAGACTAGCTTTACATGAGGGATTGGGCACACGTACCTTCTAGGATCATCCTATGGAGGGAGGTGGTGCCTATGGATATGGAAAGCGTATTAACGCTGATGATTTCATTCGGCATGTTAATTGCTTTTATCATGTCCGATAAAGATAAAAAGTAATCCCTCGTGTGCTTTAGCGGAGCCTTGAGGGATTACTTCCTTCCTGTGCCCACCCCTCTTGTTGGGGTTGGTCTATTGATGGCCGCTAATAACTAGCGGTCATTTTATTATCATATTATTATAATTTTATTATACCATGTGAATCATATTTATTTCAATAAAAGGATTCATGGGAATGTGTCAACTTCTTCTTGATAAGTTTTTAAAACCAATATATCGTACTTTTTGGTTACGGCACTGTTGCTTTTTCGTGCGAGAGACCAGAGTAAGCGTTCAACGGGCAGTCTCATAGCCGTGAGAGAACATATTGAATGCTTAAGGCACAGTGTTACCGCGATTACACCTCAACGCATTCTCATACGACAGCCCGGAGACGAGATTACATCACATTCATTTACCACGAGATTCTACATTGATAGTCATCTCCTTCAACTGCATAGATATACGCTAGTAGCTTAACCACATTAAAATTCATTAATACACTTAATCGCATTTTTAACATATTATGTCCATGCCAAAATATTATAGTGATAGGTCGCTTTATTTTTTGAAAATATATGAAAAAATGGTTATAGGAAAATGGCTCCTTGCTTGCTAGCGTTTGCACCAGTCTCCTGTTGTATCATAAAGATTTCCAAAATTCATTTGTATGGGTAGAGGTGTTAAAATGAAACAAAATAAATGGGGAAATATTGCTTTAACGATTTTAAATATCTTAACTACAATACTTTCCATCCTTTTTCTGTATATGATCAATTGGCTTGCAATGCCAATTGGTAGTGAAGATGCAATGAGTGATGAGGTCATCATGAACTTGATATTATTTGTGACCGTAACGATTTCGGTCGATGTACTAAAGTGGGTATCGTATTATTTCATTGTTATTAAAAAGAATAAGGGATGGCTTCTTTATTACGCTTTTTACTGTGTGATGTTCTTTTACTTTGTTGCCAAAGGTACGACACCTTTCGCTTTAATTATTCCAGCTCTCTATATTCCAGTCATTATTTTGTTGTTGCCGCCATCAATGATGGATATCGAATAAAAAAAAGCCGAAAGCTAGTTTAGACGTATCTCTTAACTAGATTTTGTCATTATCGCTACGGCATATTAGGTTGTGATTGTATAAAACTAAACGCTTATTCCGCAAATTCAGGATTCATCTGTAAAATATGCGCTTCAATATCTTCAATCCATCTACGATACTCACCATCGTCCAGTAAGCTATATACATATTTTTTGATTTCCGAAAACCTTTTATTCTGCGGATTTAATCCACCGACCCTTTTAGTTTTATCTGTTAAGTTAACTGTCACGTATGAAAAACCACCATCTACAGAGTTATCGTCGGATAGATTTTCTTTAAGTCGCCAGAATTTGTTTTTTTCTATCGCTTCTTTTACTTTTTCAACTTCCTCATCAGTGATTTTCTTTTCAAATGTAGGTGCATCAACCCCCATTTTAATATCGTCTGTTTCTTCCGAATATAAAACAAGTCTGCCATCGTCATAAATTCCGAGATAACGTGGATAGAAATTTTTTATATGGTCTGGTCCAGCGGGTGAAGATTTCAAAATAATAAAAGGTTCGTCTGTTGCGTAATTCGTATGTTTACTGCAACTTACAAATACACTTAATAACAACATGACAGCCAAGAAGCTACCAACATTTTTGTTCATATGACTTCCCCCCTTTTGATTTCATTAATAAGCCTTTATATGACACTTATCCCTATAAAGTCAGAATATAAGGAAATTATAAAGTGCTCAAAAGAATATGTCAATGCAATAATTAAACGTCTTTAGAGGAAAAAATATATCTCGATTTTAAAAGTAAACCCTAGAACTAAGTTTTTTACATTTAAAACAATCTAATTGAGAAAAATATATTTAATTTAATAAAAGATGAATCATACGGGGGATAAATTTTATATAATGTGTGAATATAAAATATACCTTATTAAAGGATGTTATGTTCATATAGAATCACTATGTATAATAAAAAAGAAAATAACCATATTATTTGACGAACAGTCAATTCCATGTAATAATGAATATGTAATTAGAATTAATGTAAATAAGAAATGTTGATTACATTAATCTAATTACCAAATTACTAAAATACATAAGGAGGAATTTTATTATGTCATTAGTTGGTAAAGAAATTGAGCCATTTAAGGCAGAAGCATATCATGCAGGTAAAGATGAATTTATTACAGTTACAGATGAGGATTTAAAAGGAAAATGGAGTATCGTTGTCTTCTATCCAGCAGATTTTACATTCGTATGTCCGACTGAGCTAGAAGATGTTCAAAACCATTATGAAACATTTAAAGAGCTTGGTGCTGAAGTATACTCTGTTTCAACAGATACACACTTCGTTCATAAAGCATGGCATGACCATTCAGATGCCATTAGCAAACTTGAATATATTATGATCGGTGACCCTTCACAAACTATTTCAAGAAACTTTGACGTTCTTGATGAAGAACTAGGTCTTGCACAACGCGGAACATTCTTAATTGATCCAGATGGTGTTGTTCAAGCAGCAGAAATCAATGCTGATGGTATCGGACGTGACGCAAGTGTATTAGTTAGAAAATTAAAAGCTGCACAATACGTTCGTGAAAATCCAGGTGAAGCATGTCCTGCTAAATGGGAAGAAGGATCAGAAACACTTGCTCCTAGCCTAGACTTAGTAGGTAAAATTTAAGGGGGAACATTTATTAATGCTTGATAAAGATATAAAAGCACAACTATCCCAATACTTGGAACTGTTGCAAGGAGATGTCGTACTTAAAGTAAGTGCGGGCTCTGATAAAGTTTCCCGTGACATGGTGGCATTACTTGATGAACTTGCCACCATGTCTTCCAAAATTAAAGTGGAGAAGAAAGAACTTAAGAGAACGCCTAGTTTCAGTGTAAACCGTCCTGGTGAAGATACAGGGATTACATTTGCTGGGATTCCATTAGGTCATGAGTTTACGTCTTTCGTCCTTGCACTTTTACAAGTAAGTGGAAGAAAACCAAAAGTAGATGACAATTTAATTGAACAAGTAACGAACTTAGAAGGCGAATACCATTTTGAAACGTATGTCAGCTTAAGCTGTACAAAATGTCCAGATGTTGTTCAAGCACTTAATGTCATGAGTGTACTGAACCCTAATGTGACACATACGATGATTGATGGTGCTGCATTTAAAGAAGAAGCAGAGAGTAAAAACATTATGGCAGTGCCTACGATTTACTTAAATGGAGAGCCATTTGGTAATGGACGTATGACATTAGAAGAAATTCTCGCTCAATTAGGCGGTGGTCCAGACGCTTCTGAGTTTGATGCGAAAGATCCATTTGACATACTCGTTGTAGGTGGTGGACCAGCAGGAGCAAGTGCTGCCATTTATGCTGCACGTAAAGGTCTCCGCACGGGTGTGTTAGCAGAACGTGTCGGCGGTCAAGTAAACGATACAGCAGCGATTGAGAACTTTATTAGCGTTAAACGAATTGAAGGTCCACAATTTGCTGCTAATTTAGAAGAGCATATGAAAGAATATGATATTGATATTATGAATATGCAACGTGCAACACGCCTAAAGAAAAATGACCTTATTGAAGTTGAACTAGAAAATGGTGCAACGCTAAAAAGTAAAGCCGTTATTTTAGCAACTGGTGCACGCTGGAGAAACGTTGGTGTGCCGGGAGAACAAGAATTTAAGAATAAAGGTGTTGCATATTGTCCACATTGTGATGGACCATTATTTGAAGGTAAACGTGTTGCTGTTATCGGAGGCGGTAACTCTGGTATTGAAGCCGCGATTGATCTTGCAGGAATTACAGAACATGTAACAGTTCTTGAATTTGCTTCAGAATTAAAGGCGGATTCTGTGTTACAAGATAAGCTAAATAGCTTACCAAATGTGAAGGTTATTACAAATGCACAGACAACTGAAATAACCGGTACAGACAATGTGAACGGCATTTCTTATCTAGACCGTGAAACAGAAGAAGAACATCACATTGAATTAGAAGGTGTCTTCGTACAAATCGGTCTCTTACCAAATACAGATTGGTTAGAAGGATCTGTAGAACGTAATAAATTTGGTGAAATTATTATTAACGAACATGGTGAAACAAGTATTCCAGGTGTTTTTGCTGCTGGTGACTGTACAAATGTAACGAATAAACAGATTATTATTTCCATGGGTGCAGGTGCAAACGCAAGTTTAAACGCATTTAATTACCTTGTTCGTGAAAAATAACATTTTCTGTTATTAGATATAATCTACCAAAATTTTCTTTAACATAAAAAAACTTTCATTTCAATTATCTACCATAAAAAGGTGAACCGTTTTTCTACGGTTCATTTTTTTTATGTTTGACTAAGAATTAAGGAATTACTTATGAACAATGAGCAGGTGAAAAAGTAAAAAATGCAGGTAAAGTTGTTCAAGTTATTGAAGGTGATGATTCTATACAAATAGAATTTTCTGTTTATGATAAATATGACATTATATTGTTGGGCGAATATTCATCTGATATTATCAAATCGAGTGTATTATAGGATGATTACATTTAGGCTTAATTACCTCTACTATGCTTTGGGGGGAGAAATAACCATTCTAACCGTGTTGATTGATAAGATAGAACAGTAGGATATAAAAAATAATAATTTAACACCACTGGGCTTGCACAGAAAAGTGCAGGCCCTTTTAATAAGTATTTTAATATTAATAAATATATTTTACATCAGTATTTTTATGTTATAATAAAAAGGTCAATATATTTCAGAAAAGTCTAACTAACGGATTGTCCATAACATAAGAATCCTCTGTATGACTGATTTACTTCAGTTCTTAAGATATTTATTTAACCATTTAATGAAAAATATTGTGAGGTGAGATGATGCAAGAAGAAATTAAAGCACTAATAAAGCGAGTGTCAGATTTAGAAAAAGAAGTAACTTTGTTAAAACATCAATTAGCTCACCATACGAGGATAGACCAAACTACAATAATAAAGCCAAAAGAAGCACCACGGATGAAGCCAGAAACTGTTAAGGAATCAGTTACACCGGATAAAGGTAAAATGGAACATACACCACAGCCATCACCAGATATTATTACGATAAAACGACAGGTGGAACAGACGCCAACCCCAGCTCCAACACCAAAAAAAGAAGTAAATATCGAAAAATTATTAGGTATTTGGCTACCACGTGTTTTTATGTTTGTTCTTATATTGGGTGTCCTTTGGGGATTGAAACTAGGAATTGATCAAGGTTGGATTTCCCTTGCTGCGCGTATTGTGATGGGATATGCTGCTACCGCTATTTTATATTATTTAGGGATGCGGTATGTGAAACAAAGTAAAAAAATGTTAGGTTTAACACTTTTAGGCGGTTTAATCGCATTGGGAATTTTAACGACGTTTGCAGCCCATCATTTGTACGGATTTTTTAATTTTGCCTTGGCGTTTTTAATAGGTGTCGCTTATATCGTACTTGGGTTGTATTTATCAAAAAAGACCCGCTCAGAAACATTAACAATCTTCTCAGCAATCGCGGGTTTTTTATTGCCGTTCTTGTTAGAAGGCGACGAAGCATCCGCAATTCAATTTTTTGCTTATATTACATTACTATTTGTCTCATTATTCTATATGTCACTTAATCAAAAGCATAAAATATCGTTTTATATCACATTTTTATTGTTTCATTTAACATTACTTTTCTATTCAGTGATTGGGATGAGTTTTAATGACAAACATATTCTCGTCATCTCGGTTTTGGTTCAGCATCTTTGTTTATTAATTTTTTACTTGGATCGCCGGGTTTCCAAACAAGTTTTTACTGAAACATTAATTTATACGAATACGGTCTTTACTGTGTTTTGGATACAGTTACTTGACCAACCATTTGACACGATGACTTACGGGATGATTGCAGTTCTTTATACTGTTCTAGCAGCTAATGCCTTTGTTAAAAAACAAAATAATTTTCAAGGGGTTTTTTCAGCTGTAGCGATATTTGTTATCAGTGTCTTTATTCTCTCATTTGATTTAGACAATGAACAAGTGAAATTAATCTTATTATTGATTAACGGATCGGTTGGTTTATGGGTCGGGCTACGTTATCAGACGATACGTACAATTGTTATGAGTTCAATCATTTACGGGATATCGGGATTAGTCGTTTTGAATGGAATTAATATCGATTATTTTGTTTCATTAGAGCATCTCGTTTGGATCATGTTCTTATTAACGCTCGCTTTTATTTACTATTCGCTTTATCAATTTGTTCCATTGTTTAAGAAAGGAAACATAACATTAATTGATGCTGGTTTAATTGGCGGGCAAATTATTTCCTTGATTTACATTGCTCAACTAGTTCATCTCTTTGTATTGAATCAAAATTGGCTCTCCTTTACGGCGTTTCATTTCTATGCACTTGTGTTTATCATTGTGCTAGCATTCATGTATTATCTCCACAAGTGGCGACATGGAAAGTATGTCACATATGCTTCAATGATAGAATATTTAATACTTGGTTTAGCTTTAATCGCACGGCCAATTTATGATTGGTATGATCTGAAATGGTTTGAGTTTAATCTAGCGGTGCAAATCATTTATATCACATTGTTGACGCTGGCGTTTATTATGCTAGTAAGAAAAAAGTCAACCAATGCTTTTCAAGGACTAATGGATAAAATACCTACCTTTGCTGTTGTAATGCAGATTGTGCATTTTATCTTTTTAAATAAATGGTATTTTGCCATTACAAATGCTTATCAGTGGGACCGGGAATATGTCTTTTTTGTCCATACGTTTATTTGGTTCTTGTTCGCATTTTTATCCATTTCCATTGGCAGAAAAATGAAGTGGAAACCTGTCACCATTTTCGGATCTGTTCTCATTGGATTAAGCTTATTTAAGCTATTCTTTATCGATTTAGCGAATATTTCTATTTTTATTCGTGCAATATTGTTTATCGTCGTTGGGGTTATTGGCTTATTGTATTCGCGGACGCTCATTAAAGAGGATGAGAAATAACTTTATAATAGAAGAGGGCGGGCAGATGATATGTCTGCTCTTTTTGTATAAAAGAGAGGGATAACGTTGGGAGTAAAGTATGTTGTATTAGATAAAATGCCTCGTACTGATTTAATGGAAGTTATCGTCAGTCTCCATCAAAATGTATTCGGAGCCGATAACTTGGTTAATAAAATCAAAGACAAACAGAAGTTATTATTTAATCTTGCATTAGACGGTGAAAAATTAGTTGGATATAAGATTGGCTATGAGCTTGATAAAAATAAGTTCTATAGCTGGCTAGGTGGGGGAGATTCTAGTTATAGAAAACAATGTGTGATCAGCATCAATATTTAAAGGAGAATGGTTATGAAGTTTTACAAACAAAAACAATGAATAGATGGCGTGGCATGTTGATATTAAGTATTAAAAGCGGATTTGATGTTATAGAAACGTATTCGGATAAGAAAGGCTTACACAAAATCGTTCTTGAAAAGAGTATAGTCTAATGAAACAATTTTTGATATGAAAGGAAGTGCGCTTTTGTGTTAGTAGTGTGTGATTTTAAAAAAGAAAAGAGTCGGCTGATGCGACTTTTTTAATAAAAGCGATTTTGTTTTCCTTCTTTAAGCATTTTAACATCTGCTCTAGTCGATAATAATTCGTCCGATAAAATAGATAACTTAGTATCTACTTTAGTAATCTTCTCTTCCAGCCTTTTTTCCGTTGCATCGATTTTTTTGATTAAATTTTCTTCGACTGATACAACCTTTTTCTCTAAGGAATCCATTCTGTTTTCTATGGAGTCCATTCTACTTTCAAGGGATCCCATTCTGTTTTCTATGGAGTCCATTCTACTTTCAAGGGATCCCATTCTGTTTTCTATAGAGTCCATTTTACTCTCTAACGAGTTCAAGCGTTTTGTTAACCTTTCTTCAGTCCCCTTAAGCTGCTTTGAAAGCTCAAGAATTGCTTGCATAATCGCATTTTGTTCCATTGCATTCATCTCCATATTTTTAGTCGTTTTGGCAAAAAGAACTATCTTATATTTTGCACTAATTATACCATGACATTGTATTTTTTGAAGGTGAATAAATGATTTTTGTCAATCAATTAGTGCATGTGAGAGAAGGGTGGAATCATATGCCAAGTCTGGAAATATAAGAAAACCATCTGTGCTCATTCAGAAACACAGATGGTTTCCTTTCCTTTTACGATCTATTTTCTATTAATTTACTTTTTTTCTACGTGTAAATAATCTAGTTGTAAGACCAATTGCTCCTGTGAGTAAGGCAACGAAACCAGCTAAAAGCATATTATATGTTGATGTTGCTGTGTTAGGAAGTTTATTCCCGTCGCCATTCTGTTCGTTTTCTACTAATGATTCCTTTTTATCTTTAACTAACCCGTCAATCGCTTTTTGTAAGCCCGCTAATGCCTCATCAACTTCTTCTTGAGTTACGTCATCATAGTTTAACACACCTTCTGCTACTTCAAGGGCATCCTTAAGTTTTGCGAAAGAGGCTTCCGTATAATTTTCAGCGTCATAGGCTTTAGCCTTTTCAACGAGAGCTTCTAATTCGCTTTTATCAACTTCTGGGTCTGGTTTAGGAGTAGGTTCTTCAGTTTCGACTAATCCGTCAATCGCTTCTTGTAAAGCTACGAGTGCTGCACCGACCTCTTCTTGAGTAGCGTCCTCATTGTTTAAGACCGCTTGTGCATCTTCAAGAGCAGCAGTTAAAGCAGCAAACGATTCTTCTGTATAATCGTCAGCGTCAAAACCTTGCGCTTCATCAACAAGCGCTTCAAGTTCACTTTTGTCGACTACAGGGTCTTCCGGTTCAGGAGTAGGTTCTTCAGTTTCGACTAATCCGTCAATCGCTTCTTGTAAAGCTGCTAGTGCTGCACCGACCTCTTCTTGAGTAGCGTCCTCATTGTTTAAGACCGCTTGTGCATCTTCAAGAGCAGCAGTTAAAGCAGCAAACGATTCTTCTGTATAATCGTCAGCGTCAAAACCTTGCGCTTCATCAACAAGCGCTTCAAGTTCACTTTTGTCGACTACAGGGTCTTCCGGTTCAGGAGTAGGTTCTTCAGTTTCGACTAATCCGTCAATCGCTTCTTGTAAAGCTGCAAGTGCTACGTCAACTTCTTCTTGAGTAGCGTCCTCATTGTTTAAGACCGCTTGTGCATCTTCAAGAGCAGCAGTCAGGGCCGCAAACGATTCTTCTGTATAGTCGTCAGCGTCAAAACCTTGTGCTGCATCAACAAGCGCTTCCAGCTCGCTTTTGTCGACTACAGGGTCTTCTGGTTCTGGTTCAGGATCCGGATCAGTGCTATAATCAACGACTAAATCAATACTGTAAGCGTTTGAAACTTGATCCAAATCGACTGATTTTCCACGAACAATTGCTGTCTTAAATTCATATGTACCGTTTTTTAACATTCTAGAGTCCGGTACAATAATTGGCGTTTCAAAACCGAGGTTATTGAAGAAATATTCCCCTGAAACACTCTGTCTAATATATGGCTCATAATTATTTTCATCGTAAAAACGCTTAAAATCAAATTCGATACTATTCGTTGCTTTATTAATTGAGATATAATTATAAGGTTTATCTCTATCTTTTTGGATTGATATTTCTTCACCATTTTCATCTATAACTATTCCTGTAATATTAAATGGGTTCATTGTGTAGTCGAAATTTGTCATTTTTCCTGTTAAGTAATCGATGACATAATTATCATCCAATAAATGAGCGAGTTCGTTAGGGAATTTTACAACGTAAGTGACATCCGTTAAATCAAACTCAGGCCCATCTAATGAGATATCACCGTCATTCTGTAATTTATGGGTCCAATGTTCGTACTCATCGTTATGATTAATATGAAAATTTGTTAGTATTTCATCAACATTCATCATGTTTTGCCCTTGCGCATGAACAACCGGAACGGCAAGGCTATCCCCAGGACTTACTTTGCTAACTACATTTGCTACAGTTGACATGCTCAAAGCAATCGTAGCAGCCATTGTTAGACTTGTAACTCTCTTAACTTGACCTCCTATTCGACTTTTCCAAAATGATTTTCCTTCTTTTTTTACCAATGCATATCACCTCGCAAGATTTTCTAAAACCAAAATTAGCACACGAAATAAGCCTAGTCAATAAGATTCAGAAAAATGATTAAAATGAACTACTTTGAATCTTGGTTATTGCATCTATGTTACTTGTTCAACTCTGTGAGGATGGAATGTTTTATCTTTTTAAAGGTTACAAACTAAACACTATTTAATCCAAGTCTAAAATAGTAAATGCTTATGTCTAACTAATGATAATTAAGGCTGAGAATTGAATATATCTGTGTAAATAACTAAATAAACGTATTATGTTAAAATTAGGTAACAAATTGTGTTAGTATTGAAAATATAAGACAATATGAAAAGTTGTAACATGCCGAGAAGAATTCATATGGCAAAACAAATACAAAGTTGGAAGAACCCAGCTATTTTATTAATGTCGATTGGAATATCTAGCATAGGTAACTTCATTTACTTAGTTGCAATTAATATAATCATCTATCAGTTGACAGGGTCAGCAGCGGCTGTAGCAGGGCTGTGGATTATTGGACCGTTAACGAATATTGTAACGAAATTTTGGACGGGAAGTTTCATAGATTATCGTAGCAAGAGAAAAATTATGATGGTGACGTATGTTATTAGGGCAGTGTTTATCTGTATGATTCCATTGGTGCCTAATATGGCAATTATCTATGGGATACTTGTTGTCTTAAGTGTGGCAAATGCATTTTTCACCCCGTCATCAATGACGTATGCAACGATTATTGTTCCTAAAGAAAAACGGAAACGCTTTAATTCAATTCGTTCGTTTGCAACTTCAGGAGCATTTATTGTCGGACCTGCTTTTGGTGGCTCGCTAATCTTATTAACATCTGTAGAAACGACTTTATGGATTAATGCCTTATTCTTTGTTATATCAGCTGGCTGTTTATTGCTTTTACCGGAAAAAGAAAAGATTGATAAAGACACGATTCCGTCACTGACTTAAACAAGAGATTCGTGACTTTACCGTCGTTCAGGAATTTATGAAGGCAAATCGATATGTCTTTTTTGTTTATCTTGGCTTTGTTATGATTATGATTTTTTCCTTTGCGATGGATGCACAAGAAGTCGTCTTCACACAACAAGTCATCGGTCTTTCCGAAATGGAATATAGTTTGTTAATTAGTATCACGGGAATTGGGTCTGTTGTCGGTGCTGTTTTACTATCCATTTTTTTCAAATAAATTATCACTCAGATACATGATTGTCGTCGGTCTATTCATGATGACGATAGGTTATGTGATTTATGCATTTTCTTCGTCGTTTTCTTCGATTGTTGCTGGATTTGTTATCTTGGGATTTTTTAATGTATTTATAAATGCGGGGATGATGACTTTTTATCAAAATAATGTCCCCGTTGAAGTCATGGGAAGAGTGACAAGCATTTTTCAACTGATTCAAAGTGTGATTCAAGTTGTCTTTATTCTTGCCGTTGGGTTTGCAGGGGATCATGTGTCACTGCGTGTAACAATTGTCAGTTTATCACTTGTCATGCTGTTGTCATCTTTAGTTTTTTCGTACGTTGTATTGAAACCTGCCAAGATGACTTTTTATCTAGAGGTCGAAGAGGAAGGGGCAATAAAGATAAAATAAACATGGTTTACTTTCTCATTATTTTTTGTGAAACAACTCAAAAGTTATAAGTTTTCTTTTGCAATAAATATATGACTATTATCATGAAAGATAAAATAAAATCACAACCTTTGAACCATTTACATATTATTCAATCTATACTATTATTGATAAAGTGTTTTGAATGAAGGGGGAACGTGATGACTTGCAACCTTTAATATAATGGGTAAGTGCTTAATATCATCTTTAAGTTTATCACACAAGTGGCTGAAAGGATGGGAAAAGTGAAGAAAGTTTCGTTAGCAATGATGACTGTTTTATTGTTTTTGTCGGGTTGTATTCAGATTGTTAGTTCTAAGAAACAAGAAGCAATAGTGGATTTTGTAAATGAAGAGGTCGGTCAAATAGCGGCTATTGAAGAGGAAGCTAAGCAGCACTTACAAGGTGTTCTAGGTGATCAATCAGCAACTGATGATGATTTATATGACGTCTATGTTAATAATGTTATACCTCTGTATAAAGAAGCGCTCGAAAAGGGAAAAAAGATTGAGCCCGCGATTGATGAATTAAATGAGCCGCATGAAATACTTGTTAGCGCACTAGAATCATACTTGGATGCTTTCGAAACACAAGTAAAAGCAATTGAAGAAAATGATGATCGTTTAACAGAGAAAGCACTTTTATTGGAACAAGAATATGTCGACTTAGTTGATGAATATCATAAAAAAATGGAAGAATTAGCTAAGGAACATAGTGTTGATTATGAAGCAAATCAGAATGAATAGTTTATGATACTCAATGGAATAAGCAGGGAAAATCTCCATGTGACTTTCTTAGCTTGTTTATTTGCAAGCGATTTTTTGATGAATCTTTCAATACAGCCTCTTACGGTAGAGACCATTCACGAGACACCGCTTTGCGCGTTCAAAGCGACCTCTCGTGCTGGAATCTCTTCATGAGAGTCAACATTGAGTCTTCAAAGCGTCCTCTCGCGCTGGAAAATCGGCACGAGACCCCACATTGAGTCTTCAAAGCGACCTCTCGCGCTGGAAGCCATCCATGAGACACCGCGTTGACAGATTAATACAGCCTCTCACAATGAAATATCAACGAAAGCTACAAGTTTATTAGTGTATAAAAAGCGTCAATTGCGATTGACCACGTCCATTGCCTCCTATATTAGCTCACATTAAACCTACAGACCCTATAAATTAAATGTAATCAGTAGATAGCGCCGAAGAGGTCACTTGGATGTTTTTCAAACTGTTTTCATTTTTATATTTTCCTTTTACCATATTAAAGTTGAATAAGAAAATCGTTATTTTAAAGTCTGAAATATAGCTTTGAAATGATATAGTTGATAAGAAGTTTGTTTCCCTTTATTCTAAAACATAGAAGTATGAAAGGAAAAGTCATGATGAACAATAAAGAACAAAGTGCGCGGTTGGTTCACAAACACGTCCATATGTTTAGATGTCCTCTATGTAAAGAGTCAATGCAAGTCGTTGAACTAAAAAGTCTTATATGCGTGAACAAGCATACTTTTGATTTTGCTAGGCAAGGCTATATTAATATGCTGACACGTACAGTTAAAAGTCAATATGATAAAACGTTATTTGAAGCAAGGCAACAGACGATTGTGGAAAGTGATCTGTTTAGACAAGTACATAAAGAAATTGCAAATGTTGTCGAGGAATATATCAAGGATATAAATAAACATATGTATATTCTCGATGCTGGCTGTGGTGAGGGCTCACATTTACAACGAATTTTAGATGAATGTAATCATAAAACGATGACAGGAATTGGTCTTGATTTATCTAAAGAAGGGATTTTACAGGCAGCGAAAAATTATAAGGAATCGATTTGGTTCGTCGGTGATTTGGCTGCTACCCCATTGGCAGAAAAATCGTGTGATATGATATTGAATATTTTATCACCAGCCAATTATGAAGAATTTAAGCGGATTTTAGTGACAGGAGGATTAGTTGTAAAAGTTGTTCCGCGGACAAATTATCTAAAGGAATTGCGTGAAGTGCGCTTCAAGGAAACAGAAAAGAAAACTTATCAAAATGATGATGCTGTATCTCTTTTTAATAACCAGTTTGATCTAGTAAAACAGATGACATTGAGTTATACAAAAGTGTTGAATAGATTAGAGCTAGAAAATTTAGTTCACATGTCACCACTCGCTTGGAATTTGCAAGAAGAAGATAGGGAAACTTTTGTTAAACAAGAAGATCAAGAAATAACAGTTGACTTAGATATATTAATAGGTAAGATTTAACAACAATCAATACATTTTAACAGAATAAGCACGATATGTATGGAAAATGGAGGAACGTAGATGGCGTCTCAAAAGTATTATGTCGTTTGGTCTGGAAGGAAAACAGGCATATTTAATTCATGGGAAGCATGTAAAGAGCAAGTTCACGGTGTAAAAGGTGCTCGATATAAATCATTTAAATCGTTAAAAGAAGCTGAAGAAGCATTTGCAGAAGGGAGTGCTCCAAAAAGAGAGTCCCTTCCAAGAACAGATTCATCATATATAAAAGAAAGCATAAGTGTTGATGCTGCATGTAGTGGTAATCCAGGTAAGATGGAGTACAGAGGGGTTGATACGAAAACGGGTGAGGAAATCTTTCATTATGGTCCGGTTGATGATGGAACGAATAATATTGGTGAGTTTTTAGCAATTGTTCATGCATTAGCTTTATTAAAAAAAGCTAATCAGACGACACCGATTTATTCAGATTCGCAAACAGCGATCAGTTGGGTCAGAAATAAACGTGCCAATACGACACTTCCAAAAAATAAACAAACGGAACATATTTGGCAAGTGATTACACGTGCGGAAACGTGGTTAAAAAACAATTCATATTCGAATCAATTATTAAAATGGGATACGAAACAGTGGGGCGAAATAAAGGCAGACTTTGGTCGAAAATAAATAGCAAAAATAACGCGAAAGGAGATTATATATGGAAGAGCAGAGTATTTATAAAATTATCCATCATGCACGTGAACATATGAGCAAATCACAGCATAAAATTGCCGACTATATTTTGGAAGAACCACATTCTATACCATTTCTGACAGGGGCGAAGTTAGCTGAGTTAACCGGTGTTAGTGAAGCAACTGTCGTTAGGTTTGCTACATTTTTAGGTTTTTCAGGATATAATGATTTGCAAAAACATTTAGCTCGATCACTTGAAAAAAGATTAAATACGGTTGACCGTTTAACGATGACACGTTCGATGTATAACGAAACAGAAAAAGCCATTTATGATAACTTTACAGAAGACATTCATAATATCCAATCGACGATGCAACAATTAAATATAAGTGATATTGAAAAGGCAGCAGAATATATTTTAGAGGCTGAACGTATCTATATTATTGCCAACCGTAGTGCCATATCGTTAGGTACATTTTTGCAGTATTATTTTAATATTATGTTTGGAAATAGTAAGCTCATCTCTACGACAGAAGCTATTTTTGATCAAATTCTCGATGTCAAAGAAAAAGATGTCGTTATCGGGATTAGTTATGCCCGCTATACGAAAAGTACGCTTGATGCCATATCATATGCTGCTAACAAAAAGGCAAAAATTATTGCTCTGACTGATTTTTTTTCATCCCCAATTACCAAGTACGCTGACATCGCTTTATTTGCCTCAAGTAATATGAAATCTTTTTTAGATTCGTTCGTTGCCCCGTTAAGTGTAATTAATACGTTAATTGCCTATATTGGTACGAAAGCAGAAATCGACATTGAAAAGCGTCTTCAAGCGTTTGAAGAGCTATGGGATCGATATGATGTGTTTTATTGATGAAGTATAAATTTCATGTATTGACAAGTATCTATTTAAATCCTTTTTTATTATTTAAAAAAGGATTTTTTAATGTATAAAAAACGAATAATGAAATTATAGATACAAAAAATAATTGTAAATGAAATATATATTGCATAAAATGAGCAGAGAGCATATACTAATGATGAGGAAGAAACGTGATATGTTTCTTTCAAAAATCATTTTAAGAGGCGATGATAGAATGATTGAACAAAGGGGTTATGAAAAAGATGCGTCACGGCGTTTATTTCAGCATGCGAAAAAGTTTATTCCGGGTGGCGTCACTGCGAATATTAAACATTTTGCACCTTATCCTATTTTTATGAAAAAAGGGTATGGAAGTAAGTTAATTGATGTTGATGGTGTGGAGTATATTGATTATTCGCTATGTTATGGGGCGTTAATGACCGGTCATGGCCATCCGCGTATTAAAGAAGCGACGTTGAAGCAGTTAGATGATTCGGGAACGGTCATATTCGGTACACCACATGAGTTAGAAGTAAAAATGGCCGAAAAGCTCATAGCATTGTACCCGAGTATGGATCAAGTTCGTTTTACAAATTCAGGGACAGAAGCGGTTTTGTTAGCGATTCGATTAGCGGTTGCTTATACGAATAAACCGAAAATCGGCAAGTTTGAAGGGCATTATCATGGTGGATTAAATCAGTTATTAGTTAGTATTAATCCGACGCAACGTGATGCAGGAAGACCAGATCAACCCGAAGCGGTGTTTGAATCAGATGGTATTGTTCAAAGTGAACGTGAAAACACAATTGTCTTACCATTTAATGACCTTGAAGCGACAGAAAAATTATTAAGAAAACATCAAGATGAACTTGCTGCAGTCATTTTAGAACCCGTACAAGGTGGATTTATCCCTGCTGAACCCCAGTTTATTCACGGTCTAAGAGATTTAACTAATGAATTAGGGATTGTCTTAATTTTTGATGAGGTGAAAACGGGCTTTCGTGTTGCATTAGGTGGAGCGCAGAGCGTCTATGATGTAGATCCTGATATAACAACACTTGGAAAAGTCCTTGGTGGAGGATTTCCAATTGGTGCTGTAGGTGGTCATGAAGAGATAATGATGCAAAGTGCGGCAACGGCTAAGAGTGATGTGTTTTCTGTTGGAAGTGACAGCCATAAAACGAAAAATATCGTCTTTCATAGTGGCACGTACAATGGACATCCATTAGTACTTGCAGCAGGTTTGGAAACTATACGTTTATTAGAGGACGAGAATGAACTCAAATCAACTTTTGAAAAGACGATGCTGTTGCGTAAAGAACTCGAAAAGTTATATGAAACGTATCATATTAAAATGCAAACAATTGGGATGGGAAGTATTTTTAATCTTGTATTTACTGATCAAACGATTCGTCATTATCGTGATATGTGGCAGGCGGATACATCTTTTCGTCAAGCCATTGACATAGAATTATTGAAGTTAGGCATCTATTTAAAACCATTAAATCGCTATTCAACATCTACTGCTCATACGGTAGAAGATATCGAAAAAACGGTCTCGCTTCATGAACGAGCGATTCATCGGGTTTTACAACAAAGTGAACCACTTTACGCAGTTAAATAATCATACATGTTTATTTAAGCCCTCATGTAGTAATGGGGGCTTTATCTCAAAATATGTGTATTTATTTTTGTCCTTGAACAAATGTGATATAGTCATAATAATTCTCATCGTTTGTAGAAATTAAACTATTATGCCTCGTCGTTAATAGCCATTCACCATCATCTTTTTTGAGAAAAATGATGTATTGACCGTTTTGTTTAATTTTGTGTGAAGGAAGGAGTAAATCTTCAACATGAAGTTTTCCTTTGTATGTTTCTAAAACAGTATAATCAACCACTGAAACACTTCCTTCATTTTCAATCTTATCAATGGTGATTTCAGCAACGATGTCTGATTCGTCCATGAGTTCTTGTAAATCATTTATTTCGCTTGGAATCGGAACATAAGGTGGTTTTGGTTTTATATTTTCGTGGATGTATTGTTTTAGCCCTGTTAATGTATTGTACTTCGTTTCAACAAATGGCTGTTCATATGTTTTTTCAAAGGCATCTTTAAGCCGTAATAACTGATTATTTTCCTCAAGTTTGATGATAAATTCTGGGTGATTAAGATAGAAGAAGTCATCATATATCGGGGAATCAAATGGTTCTAAAAAGAAAACATAAGTTTCATCTTGCTCAACTAATTCTTCATCGAGATAGACAAGAACGGTGTCATCATCTGTCTCTCCATAAATATGCTCTTGAATCTTGACCGATAAAGCTGGCTTTTCGCCATTAAGTAATGTCGTTCCAACAACTTTTCCGACGACAACTGCATTTGCATCTTCCATGAGAGAAGAAAAGGTCAATTCTTTTTCTAAAACACCCATGGTAGAAGAAACCATATTGACTTCTGTTAATGTTATCTTATCTTTTTTATTGATGACAAAGAAAACAATGATAAGAGCACTTAAAAATCCGAGACTCGCCAACGATAACCATTTTTTCTTCATAGATTGACCTCCTTTGTATATTGTCTTAATTTTATTATAATTTAATTTATATGTCGATATATAATTAAAAAGTTGCCTTTATTATACGGGCAACTTTATGCTTTCGGGGTATCGTTTGTTAATTTCCAATATCCTTATAGCAAAACCACCAATCGAAGCAGTTTATCTCTCCAGCTTCTGCTTGTTGTATTCGCTTGTTTTTCTCTTGAACATCTGAAGGTGGCGGGATCATTCCTTTATTTCCAATAATGCTATTGTGTGGCCAATCAGCTGGTAGTGCAACATGATATTGATCAGCCGTTTGAAGTGCATATAATGTTCGATAAATTTCATGTAAGTTACGTCCTACTTCAGCTGGATAGAAAAAAATCGCACGAATGATTCCTTTATCATCAATAATATAAACACCACGAACGGTTTTTGTATGTTGTGCGCTGTGGATCATACCTAATTTATTAGCAACAGTTCCTAAAGGATCGGCAATAATAGGGAATGTAATGGGGATATGGAGATGTTGTTCAATCCATTCAGTCCATTTCATATGTGGTTGAACTTGATCAATGGATAATCCTAATAATTCAGTTTGACGTTCACGAAACTTGGGATATAGTTGTTCAAATGCGACAAACTCTGTTGTACAGACAGGGGTAAAATCACCAGGATGACTAAATAAAATAAGCCACTTTCCCCGGTAATCGTCTGGAAGAGTTTTTTTCCCGTAGGTCGTTTCAACGGTTATTTTAGGAAAAGCATCACCAATAGATGGCTTCTTCTCAATATGATTATCAATCATTTTATAAACCTCCACATTTTTAGTACGTTACATTGTATGATAGGCAAAGGTTGATGTGACATGGAGAAGAAATATGTGAAAAAATCAGGAATTGATTTATACATTATGTTCTCTTAAACGAATGTTATAACATAACATTTAAAAGCGGAGAAATGAAGTTTTCTCCGCTTATCTTATAGACAGTCAATTATTGGATATATATTAAAGTGCGCCTTTTTTAATTGTAATTGTCCATGTTGCATCATCTGTTTGTTCAAAGTTCGTAATCTTGTGTCCAGATTCGGCTGCCCATCGTGGAATACTTTCTGTCGCTTGTGTGCAGTCGAAGTTGATAATTAATTCATCACCGTCATTCATTTGTTCCATTTCTCTTTTTGCTTCAATGAGTGGGAATGGACAAATTTCTCCAATCACTTCTAATTTTTTCTTCATTTATAATACCTCCATAATTTTTATGCTAAATAAGCGCCAGATGTTGCGCTCACTTTTTTCTTCACTTGTGGCCTAATAAAGACAAAATATGAAGCAGTCCATGTTCCAAGTATGATGAATAATAATGAAAACCAGCCTTGCCATGTCATCATTGCTGTCATTACTAAACCATTACCAATTGAGCATCCGCCAGCGAGACTTGCTCCAAATCCCATTAAGTTACCGCCTATGAAACTTGTAATTCCTGTTTTTGCATCAGGCATTCTAAAGCGGAATTCGCGACTTCCTTTTGCTGCGATATATGAACCGAAAAAGATTCCAAGAACTAAAAAGACACCCCAATTAATAAAATCCATATCCCCTGTGACAGCAAATTGTAATATATTAGCTGATGGTGTTGTAATCCCGAGTCCATAAACTCTTCCAGTAGCGGCACTTAATGGCCAAGCGATTATTGCAATGATTCCAACTAAAACAGCTGTAACAAATGGATGCCATCTTTTTTCAAATAAAAGATGTCTTAATCCCGTATACTTTGGTTTTAATGATGGAATAACAACTTTTGGCTTTTTAAGTTCTTTATAAACGATAGTAGTAACGATGAAAACTAACAGTGCTATAAATACAACAGTTGGAATTCCTGTACTTTCTGACATAGAATTTGTAGGTAGCGCAATTGCTTTCATAGAAGAATCGACTGGTGCAAGAAAACCTGTTTTCATAACAGCACTCATAAACATATAGCCAAAGAGTGCAATCCAACTACCAAGTAACCCTTCGCCAGCTCGATACCACGTTCCAGTAGCACAACCCCCAGCAAAAACAATTCCTATTCCAAAGATAAAAGAACCAATGATTGTTGCTAGCCATGAGAATTGTCCAGCAGAAAAATCGAAAAGACCAAAATGTATGAGGGTAAACACACCAACACTTTGTACGGTAATAGCGATTAATAACGCATAGAACATGCGATTATCTTTTGCAATATACATATCGCGGAAGCCACCGGTTAAACAAAAGCGGCCCCTTTGCATCACAAAACCTAGTAAAACTCCGCAAATAAGACCTGTTAATAACATCTTATAAATTCACTCCTTTTTTAATCCATACTATATTGATATGAATTATATGATATATGTAGCTAAAATGTCAATGGGACATTAGCACAATATTTTTTAATATAAAGGAGCGAATAGCATCATTACTGAAGTCAACGTGTCGTCTCGTAGTGTTTTTTTGTAACGAGAGGCTGTATTGAGGCTTCAATGCGTTGTCTCGTAGTGCCTTTTTTGTGATGAGAGGCTGTATTGAAGTCTCAACGCGTTGTCTCGTAGTGTTTTTTTGCGATGAGAGGCTGCATTGAAGGCTCAACGCGTTGTCTCGTTGCGTTTCATCTTCATGAGAGGCCGTATTAAAGCTTCAATGCATTGTCTCGTAGTGCTTTTTCTTCATGAGAGGCTGTATTAAAGCTTCAACGCGTTGTCTCGTAGTGTTTTTTTGTGATGAGAGGCTGTATTGAAGTCTCAACGCGTTGTCTCGTTGCGTTTCATCTTCATGAGAGGCCGTATTAAAGCTTCAATGCATTGTCTCGTAGTGCTTTTTCTTCATGAGAGGCTGTATTAAAGCTTCAACGCGTTGTCTCGTAGTGCTTTTTCGTGACGAGAGGCCGCATTAAACTCTGTTGAGATTATACATGCTGAAATATTGCATTGAGTGTTAAATGCTAGACATATCCAGCTCTTCTAAGTTACATTATCTTGGTCTCGCAAGGAGTGTATACAAGTTGACTTAAATAAAAAAGAGCGTCTAACAGTCGAAAAGACTGATGAGACAGCTCTTTTACCAGACATTATTTCTTTTTTCTTCGCAAATCAGCTGCACGACTTCTTGCTTGAGCCTGTTTGTCATCATGATCAGCCAATTCCTCAGAAAACTCTACATCAATTCCATCTGTCTTTTGACTCTTGGGTGTTTGTGCAAGAAAGTTGTTTTTGGGTTTCTTGTGCTCATCTTTTCCCATGGTTTTCACCCCATTTTTGAATGTTTTTCATGGTTAGTATGTGTAAAGGACAGTGATTTATTTGAAGTAAAGCATTTAGTACATCAGAATTTGTATATTACGTTGAAAATTCATTCTAAAACATGTATTCTTAATATAGAATAATGTTTGATAGAGGTGGTAGAGATGTTAAAGCAAGCCGTTTTAGTGCACGCGTTTTGGACTGGGTTTTTAATGTTTAACCGTGCAAAATTTGCTGTTTTAGTTGCTAACGGGATAAGTGTGTCCTTTTTTAGCAATTTAATAGCAGATTCAAAACGGTGAAAACATCTCTAAGCACGTTATTATAGTGGACAATCAGGTACGCAGGTGTATGGATGGGAGGATTAATCATGGTAAGGCATATCTTAGCTATATCGGGTGGGGGCTTTTCAGAAGAAGAAAATGCCTATATTGATGAGTATTTATTAAAAATATGTAGGAAAAACACTCCGATAAAAATTGGTTTTGTTGCTACAGCGAGTAACGATGCGCCAAATTATATTGAAAATTTTTATCGCGCATTTCAATCTGAAAGACCAAGTCATTTAACAATTGAAGATTTTAAATCTGATAAAATCCAAGATATCGTCAATGATTTAGACATTATTTATGTCGGTGGGGGTAATACACAATACATGCTTAAAATATGGAAAGAAACAGGATTTGCTCACGTCCTCATTGATGCTTATTATCGCGGTGTTATTTTAGCCGGGATTAGTGCTGGTGCTATGTGTTGGTTTGGAACATGTTATAGCGAAAAGAACGAGCATGAATATGAACAATTTGCAGGGTTAGGTATTTTAAAAGGTAGTTTTTGTCCACATTATAATGATGAAGAACGCCGTATTGCTTTTGACTATTGGGCCAGTAGTCAAAAGGGAGGCCCTATCTATAAATTAAATGACAATGAAAACTTACATTTTAAAAATGAAAAATTGGTGGCGAAAATTAGTTCTTACAAGTAATTGAGGGGGGCAATTGTAAAAAGAGGGAGTATACCTCTCTTTTTTTTTACCATTTTTTCTAATAAAGCTATATCCATAAAGCATAGATAAACATGGTATGATAAAGGTATATGATTCTAGTAAAGCAACGAGGTGAATAACGTGTACGGTGCAAAACAATTTATCCAAGACTATATATTAAAAAAGAACGAACAAATCGAGTGGTTAGATACAGATGATTCAGATTTACTATATGGCTATATTGTCAAAAGAACACCAAGAACGTATCGTCGTTTAGCTGAATTATGGATTGGTATAAAATGGTCAGAGCAGCCGTCTTCACCTGAGAAAAGTTTGCTAGACTTAAAACTATCGATTCATAAAGCGAAACCGATTTCGGTAGATGATGGCACGTTACGTCATTGGCTAGTAGAGGGCTGGATGATTCGTAAAGTAACATTATCTGATGATGAACGCACACCTCTTACTGAAGGTTATTACATGGGTCCAACGTTATATGCCTATATAGAAAGGGAAAGACAGCAGAAAATCAAACAAGAAATTGCGACATTTGTTCAACTTCAGGAACAATTGAGTCATTGCGTAATACCAGATCATATTTCAGCTTCATTCTCACAACACATTAATGATATTCTTTCACTTAATTACGAAGAATTTGAGAAAAGCGACCGATTTCAAGATTGGACAGTACATAAAAGGGTCATCTTTTTAAAGTTTTTGATCGCCCTGCTTAAATTAAGAGAAACGAAATCGATGTTTGATTTTAAAGAGATTGGTGCATCATATTTTAAAAAAATCGGTGGTTCAAAAGTATTTGATCGGTATAAGGACGACTTTCTGAATCTATTAGAAACGTGGTTACAAGCCACGCCGGAAGTCATTGGAATTATCAGTCATGGGAGGGTTCATTCCGTCTATTTTTCTGGCAATGTCAAAGGAATATACGCAAACTTTCAAGCGGGCGCATTACATGCTGTAACAGACGTCGCTTTATTAAATGAACAGTTTCACACCGTAGATCATGTGTTATGGCTGGTAGAAAATCGAGCGATGTTGACAAGGATGGCAGCTTCACCAACATTTTTGAAGGAAACAGCCTCGATTGTTATTTGTTTAGATGGCCATATTCGTTCAAGTCACCATACATTCACACAACAAATTAGTCATAGTCCAAGTATTAAGCAAGTTTTAATATGGACTGATTATGATGAGTCAGGCTTATCGATTGCTTATGACGCTTACCGAATTGTTCCAGATGATGTCACGGTTAAATGGATTGCTTCGGATGGTTCGATATTTCGTGATTATGAAGCGTATAAGAATTGGTTACAACATCAACTGTCTATAACAAAACGTGAGCAAGAAGAAGTATTAGGAGATGAAAAACAATGGAAAAAATGGATCAACCATTGATTTCTGTGTTTAATCAAGAGGCGGAAAGTGCTGAAATGTATCAAACAATGCGTGATATCGTCTCATTAGCCGGTGTTTTTAGTGCGTTGGGAAATGCCAAAACATTTGAAGCACCTTTAGAAATATTAGTGTTTTTACGGGTGATTCATTTTTTCCATCGGGAGTCATTAGGTTTAGATGATCCAATTGCTAATAGTGAGACAGTTTATTATCGTTATTTGAATACGTATCAGGACATTGAACCACCGACGAAAGAGAGAATTGAACGCTATGTGAATATTTTAGTGAAATATAATTGGGTTACAAAACAGGCAAAGCGATTAAAAATGAGAAATACAGGGAAACGGATGATGGATGCACTAATCCGAGTAGCGAATGATTCACTGGCCTATTATATGCAAGATGATATTGGGCGTTCACTTTTTCAAGCGAAACGTGATGCAGAAATTAGTGAAGCTTATGATGATTATGGGATATCTGGTGGTCACGCTATTGCAAGTATGATTCGGCATTTAAATGATGCGATAGAACTACTTAAAGAACGAGAATTAGAGTTATTAGCTGACCGAGATGCACTTCCAGAATTAGAACGGATTCATGTGTTGATGGATGAATTAGATGTTAAAATGAAAGAACGTTTAGATCGTTTATCAACGGTAGAAGATGGTTTAATGATGCGTGATCTTATTCAAAGCGGAACAGGTGCATTGGCAGAAGGAACGAACTTAAGTCTTGGCATGATTAATAAATATTTGAAATTCATTAGTATGCAATCGACAGATATTGGTTCATCGATTGCCCCTGAAAAAGTCAGGCAATTTATTGAGAAGATGTTTCATCCGCCAATTGATTCGGACATTCCGAATGCACATCAAATTTTAAGTTTTATGGAACAAGATGTTTATTCTGGTGAAGCGATAGATGGGATGTGGGTCCCTGTAAAAATGATACCTTTTTTATCAGGTCAAGCCATTGAGGACGGTATTGATTACCTAGAACATTATGAACCATATGTTGATGAAGACATTTCGGAGGAAGAGGAAATCACATATCAGTCAGATACGATTGATGCTTCAGATATGGAAGATGTATTCAGTGAAGCGGTCTGGACGATGACGAAAGCGGTTATCGATACAGAAGCGATTGAAGGATATTTAGACAAGCACGATGAAGCCGAGTTAGAACAGTTAATTGTTGAAGCAACATCACCCCAATTCGGGGATGCGATTCGTTCATTAATGGCAACATCTGCTCTAGTAGGTAATAAAAAAGTGGAAATGAAACAATCAGATGTGACGAAAACATATGAAAAAGAGTGGGAGTGGATAAAAGATGGAGACCGAAAGCATAAAGTCCGCCAACGAAAAAAGTAATCACCAACCGCTAGCCAATATGAATGCTTTACAATCTTATTTAACTGAAAAAGAAGAAATGGCATTTATGCATCTTTTATATTCATCATCAGCCACCATTCGGGCGGGTAATTTTGGATTATCTCGGAAAGATGTAGCAAAAATATTAGAAATGAGTCCGGACGATGATGACGGTTTTTATTCTTTTATAAATCGTGTGAATCAAGGATTAAGCCGTTACTATAAAGTCATTTATGATAAAAAGCGTGACCAAGTCATCGTCATGTTAAGGGCGACAGCACGTATGGCTAAATCGACTTTATCACCAGAAGCGATGGCCATTTTATTACTGATGTTCTATCAACAAGAAGTGCTCCAACATGAATTTACATTACTATCACAATTGTTTGAAGCGTTTGGTCACGAACAGTTGAAAGCAAGTCAAAAACTAAAAGTCAATATCGATACATTGCGGAAAATTGGAGCGGTTGTTGATTATCATTCTGATTCAGACGAGGAAGCTTATCAATTAACTGCCATTGGTGTCAATATGTTTTCCGATTCTTTTTTAAGACGGGCAGTAGAATTTAGTCAGTCACAACAGTTTAATAAAGATGAAGTTTTAAAGTTTTTCAAACGATATAATGTGCAATATTCAGGAGATGATTCAGAGTGATTCCACATCAATTACGCTTCCATGGGGTTAGAGATTATGAACCGACATCACTCGATTTATCGGGGATGAATGAACATATTTTAATTGCCGGTCCGAATGGGTCAGGTAAGTCAACGATTACGTTTTGTATGGGAGCTGTTTTAAAATCTAGTAAGGTGGCCATTGAAGGATTACGTTCAAATAATTTATCAGATGGAAAAACATGGCGTGCAGCTATTCATTTTATGTTTAAAAATGAAGGCGAAACACGTATTGATGCTCCACTTTATATTGAATTTTCGCTTGACTTAGAACAATTGCCAGGCCAACCGATTAAACAGGTTTATCGTATTTCAGAAGGCGATGAGATTGACCAATTAGAAACAAAAGCAGTCTATCGTTCTGGTGGACAGCCTAACTTTACTGACTACAAACGTGAGCTGCTAGAAAAATATAAAATTTATCCTGATCATTATTATTTAATTTGGTATCAACAAGAAGTCAATCAGTTCGCGACTATGTCACCAGAAGAACGTTTTCGTGTGTTTAGTGAAATGCACAATATTACACATATTCAACGGAATTGGGAAAAGAGTTTAGAACGTGTTAAAGAGAATGCAGCTTCAGTTCAAGATGCAGAAATATCCGTTAATAATGATGAATTAAGGATGCAACTTGCATTAAAAAACTATAAGCGCTTAAAACAAAATCGCGAATCAATTCATAAAAATGGGACAAAACTGTTTCAATCATTACATGCACTTATTGACTTGAATCGAAAAGAATATGATTTAACAGAACGGACAATCGAGGATTTATCTATTGACTTAGAGGAAAAAAAGGAGACCATTCATCAGTATCAAATAGATTATGAACAGTTACAACATCAGAAGGATATAATAACAGCTGGAAAAGAAAAATTACAAATTGAATATGCTAAAAATGAGAAAGATTTAACAACTAATAAAGAGCAGGAACAATTGTTACAAGATAAGCTTGATAAGCTGGAAGAAGAAGTTCAGGATGTTCGCAAAAGCCAGAAAAAATTACGCTTTTCAGAAGCAGAAACGAAAGCACGCTTTGAAAAAAATGAAAAAGAATTAACAAAGAAAAACAAATACATCGAAAACATCGAACATACGAAACAGCAATTACATGAAGAAATGACCTTACTTATGAAAGAAGAAGCTCAATTAGAGAATGAAATCAAACAGTTTAAAAAAGAACAGAAAAAATATCAAGCATTGCTAAAGCAATATAATAGTAGTCATGATGTAAAAGAACGGATTCACCTATTAGAAGAGAAGATGTCGGAGCAACGAGAATTATTGGACGAGATTAAGAAGAATTTGCAAGCATCAGAAGCTCAGCTTAGAGCATTTGAAACAAATCAACCTGTTTCTAAAAGACAGGAAGATGTTTTAAAACAGATGAAGCGTTTAGGCATACAGGCGTATCCGTTGCAAAGCCTTGTAGAATTACATGATGACGCATCCATTGAGGCAGAAAAAAAGCTAGATGCGATTAAATATACAATATTTTATGATGGAAAGTACGTTCCTGCTGTTAATGATTTGTACCATGTGTCATTAAGAAAGATTGTCCCAGAATATTATTTGGACAGTATTCCGGAATTACAACTTCAAATGAAGCGTGGACTAGAAAAATATGAACAAGCTTTTGCTTCAAAAGTCCTTTGGTGGATTAAGCAATTAATGTCTAAAGAATATCCATATATCGATCATGGACAATTATTTGACTCGCAGGGTGTTCGTGGAACTCAAGAAAAAGAAACATATATTTTAAGTAAAAAAGCGTTGAAGATTCAAAAGAAAAATTATAGAACGCAAGTTTTGAATTTAAGAAAGGAACTTCAACAGCTTGAAGAAAAACAGAAACATACAAGGAAGGAATTACAACATTTACACAGCATCGTTAATCAGGTTGTTGAAGCTGAAGGGTTTCAATTGAAAATCCCTACATTTAATCAAAAAATTCAACAGTTAAAAGTGGTTCGTGATCGACTTGAAGCCATCGATAAAGAAAACAAACATTTAGATTTACAGGCAAGAGAAGTTTGGAATGAAATTGCACGTTTAGAATTTGAAATAGGTCAGCTACAAAATGAGCTTGATGTGTATGAACAACTTGGACAACTAAAAGATAAAATAGAATTGTTATCAAATCTGGAAAAAAAGCAAAAAGAAATTGAACAAACTACTCATTTTTTACAACGTAAAGTTGAAAAATTAGAGGATCAATCAAATGAAATCGAGAGACAAGAAATAAAAATGGGCCGCCAAATAGAAAGTTTGCATGCTGATATTGACTTTAAAAAGAATGAACAAAAGGCAATTGAGAGGCAGATAGAAGATAAAAATGATGAGAAGGACATATATCAAGGTAATATTATTAAATATGAAGAAGAGTTAATCGATATGAAGAACCTTTATCCAAAGCTCTACGAAGAAGTATCGAAACAGGAGCGACGAGTTGAGCGGTCAGAAATAAAATTACAAAATATATATACGAAAGCACGAAATGGTTTACAAATCGCACAGAATGAAGAAGGAATCAACCCTGAAGCAGAAAATATTTATTTTAAGATGAAAGAAACGTATGAAAAAAATAAGAAAGAATTGGATCAATTAAAAGCATTACTAGAAAAAAACAAAGCACGTGCTGAAGAAATTGAGGAAAATTTAATGACGAGTATCCGAATGAAAGTTATTCAAATCCATCAATTATTCCAAGGTTATATGAATGAATTCCAATTCGAATGTGAAATTGATTTTGATAAGTATGAAGAAAGGAATGGCAGAATCAATTTCCGTTTATTTATTAAAGTTCGTAAACAAGGTCACCGCGGTAAAATGGAAGATGTCAGCTTAAAAGCGCGGGCTGGACGTGTCGGAAAAGGAGTCTCAGGTGGTGAAGAATCACTTAGTTCTTTACTATTTGCCTTAGCATTATTGCAAGAACTAGACACGAATCCGAGTTTTATAGTCCTTGATGAATTCGATAGTGCTTTAGACGAAGGACGAAAGGCGAAAGTGTTCGAGTTATATGCCGAAGAACTTGAACGAAAATTAATTATTATTTCACCAAAAGGGCATGATAACGAATACTTAAATCATTTCCGCAAAGCATATATTACAAGACATGACCCAAACGCACTTAAAACATCGATAGTCGGGATTAGGAATCGAGTTGGCTTAAGCTAGAATTTATGGGCTGCTTTATTTAGTATATTTTTGCGAGGTGGTAAAGTTGTGTTTTTCCACCTCGCTCATTTTTTATTCTAATATTTGCAATGGAAAAGAGATATACTCTAATGGATTATCGTTGTGAATATCTTAACTTTTATGAATCTCCAATTCTTTCACGGTAAACACTTTTCTCTCGTTTTTTAAATATTTATCGAAAAAGGATTGCTCAATGCCTGTAAGTGTTGTAAGAAAATGTTTGTCCACCTTTAGAATATCCATCAATCCTGATACTGAATAAATACCTTCTTCAAAAAGGAGTTGTAGGATACTTCTTATTTTCATTGGGCGATAAATAGGGAGTTCATCATCGAGTGGTTCAATTTTTTTATATCCTTTTCGGTTAATCGACATATAGAAATAGCGTAATTGTTGATATGTGATGATGCCTAAATTTTTAGCTCTTATAGCTATTGCTTGTAGAGAAACTTCCCATTTTTGTTTTAAATCGATGTAAGAATCAGGATTCGATAATTTTGTGATATTTCTACAATCTTCTTTAAAAGCTTCCTCAGGCAGAAGAAATTCAGAAGCGAAAATATTTGCTTCATCTTCATAAGCACGGTATGTTTTTCTGTCATGCATATTAAATTCAACTTTGTAATGTAATAATAAGTGCCCTAATTCATGTGCTAAATCAAAATTTCTGCGAGCAGCTGATTTCTTTATTGTACCTAAAATAATATATGGTCGATTATCATCCGTCCATAGACTGTAGGCATCAATCGTTTGTCCTATTTCCTTTTCTAAAATAAAGGCACCTGCTTTTTCTAATAAAAACAATAAATTTTTGTTAGAGCCATGTTGTAAGCCGATTCTTTCACGTGCTAATTGGGCGATATGTTTTATTTGCTGTTCGCGATCGATGTTTTGATGTTTATTCACGTATTGAATGATGTCACTTCGCATTTGTAACAACAGATTCTTTGGGTAATTAATCTTGCTTTCTATTTTCTTTATAAATGAATCGAGAAATTTCATATGCATGAGTTCACATTGTGTCTTACTTACTGAGTTAATCGTTTCAGACCGATAGGCAATATGTTGTATTCTAATATTCTCAGGATTTCCTTCCGTTAATAAATCATCACGATAAAAATATAATGATTTAACATGAAAAATTGACTTTAATTTATTAATAATTTCTAATTTAGGCGATATATAACCGTTTTCGTATTGCCAAACTGCTTGTTCTGTTATTCCGAGTTTGTTAGCAAGGTCAGCTCTACTCAGACCATTCATCATACGAATATGGGTCAAGTTTTTACCGATAAACAAAAGGAAGACCCCTTTCCAAATTATTACTTTTTCTTTTCCTTAGCATCAAGTACAATCCCAAACGAAGTGTGATCAATGGTACCTTCAGGGATATGACTCTGTGTAAGAATTGATTTTAAATCATCTTCAATTTCGATTCTATGGATTCGTTTAGAACCAATATAGTCTTGCAAATCACTAATCAAATATGCATTGTTATCTATTGGATTTGGCATCCAAACACGAACCTCTTCAATATAATGATTTTGATCAATTTGATATGTTACAATATAGAACCGATCAAATTGTGTATTTATTCCTTTATTATCCTCATTTTTGAATAAATTAATTTGAAAATCTTCAAGTAATTCAAGTTGTAAATATTTTTCATACCTTTTATCTGGAATATTGTCAAAGTCAATACGATTATTAATTTGCATGAGGTTGTACATGTAGGAATTCGTCTGTTGCCTTGTACGTCCCCTAGCATCTTTTCCTTTATCGACTTGTTTTGGATCAAAGTATCGTGCATTTTTTACAATGAATAAGATTTTCTCATTTTCATGTGTGAATTTCAAGTATTGCCATGTAAGCCCCGCTTTTGCTAATTTACTTTCCACGCCGTGCTGTTCGCAAGCTAAGGCAACATAATGGTCGATATGATTTCCCTTAACCCAGGCATATGCACCACTAACTTTTAATTCACGAAACATTCTACGCCTGACATCCAAGTAATCTCGATAACCTTCAAAAATTCCATCAACGATGCTCTCATTTAATGGTTCGGGTAATGAATAATTTAACACTCTCTCCGCCTCCCTTATAATAATATCCATTATTATTAATAAAATATGATTTAACCGTATTATAATTAAAGTTAAGTGATATTAAAAGTATTACAGTTTAATAGTTGCAATAAAAAAGATGTAGTGATGTAGTTGTATAAAGACGTGAGTTCTGAGAAATGCCGAATGCTTCTTTACTGTGCTTTATTAATAAAATTATTTATTATAAGAGTCTCATGTCAGTGTGAATTTTGCTAAAAGAAATACGCTGTAACATAAGATGTTAATGCAGTTTATTACTTTTCACTTTTATGCAATAATAAAAGAAAAACAAAAGTGGGTGACAAAATGGTGAACTATGAAATTGTTGAAAATCCAAGTGGAGATACGTATCGTCACTTGATACAGATGCTCTGTCAACATTCCGATCGATTCTACTTTATAACAAGGAAAGAATTAAAGTATAATAAGAAGATTTTAAAGCAGTTCAACCCCTTTATAATAGAAAAGTATAAAACAAAAGAATGGGCTAATACAATCACATTAGGTCCAGCAGCAACGGTTTATGTTATTGATGTAAATGAAGATACATGTAGGTTACTACAAAATTTAGCCCAGTCATTGTATGATTGGCAAGCACCAGAACTACCTGAGGATCTTACATTTATAAAAAATGATTTTGAATGGTTTACATGTACAACACATGAGGAGTTTGCGATGTTTTCTATTCGATCTGAGTTTTATTTGAACTTAGTAAAACAACTACCAGGACTGAAGTTGACGATTTTGGAATAGGACGCATGCAAATAAAATCGAGCAGTGACAGGCAGAATCGAGCGGTGACAAGCAGGAATCGAGCGCCGGTGAGTCAAAACCGAGCGCTCTGATACAGAAGTTTAGCAATCCTAAATCAGACTCCCGAAACCTGAGGTGGGAACCATAGCATATAAAGCATGATGTGTAGGATGTTTCTAAGATGATATCGTTATTACTAAAACATATAATGGTGATATGATGAAAGATAAAATTGTTTATTTTATAATCGCTTTAATTGCGTTTGGTGTTTTATCCTCATGTACGGCAGAGTTAGTTACTGAATATCGGGATAGTTATAGTGTGTTACATGCGAATAAAACAAAGGGAATTATTGTTTCTAAACGGGCAGAGAAAGGGCTTTATTCTAGTCCTACATATTATGCTGACGTGATGATGTATGAAGGGAAAGTCGTTCCAGAGCCGATTACAAACGAAGTGCGGGTTACGAAAAAACAGATTCAGGGGATTGATCTAGGAGAAGAGATTGCGGGTTATACGGTTAATGGTAGACAATTTCATACATTAATTGATATGCTTCATGATGGCTTTTTCTATCTTCTCTTTATTGGTCTTGGGATTCTCGTCATGGTCGGTATGATAATATGGGGACTTTATCAGATTAAACCGATTCAAAAATTTATTCTGTTTCTTCTTGGTAAATTTGATAAGATGCTTAAAAAGCTATTTGCATTATCTCCTTTTAAAAAAGCAGAATTTAGTTTCACTAAGTTCATTCTTATCATTGTAGGGATGGGATATCTTGTTCTTGCATCAAGTTTTGCAAATAATTTATATCATAAAATAAAGCCATATGGAAAAGTTTTGACAGATGCCGAAGTGACGTTTAAAACATGAGATATTTATCTTGATCATGATCATCTACCTGTAACGAAGTACTATTTTACTTTAGAGTTCTTAGATGAAAAGAACGAGGATATAGAAGTGACAAAGGAAGTCTCAAGAAGCACTTATAATAAATATGAGTCTAATGATACGTTACAAATATCTTATTTAAACAATAATCCTTATCAAGTATTTATCCAACGGTTATCATTTTGGGAAATATTAAGCAGTTTGTTTACACTACGAATGCAGGTTATCCTATTCCCATTTATCATTCTTCTTGGTGTCGGCTTGTTAGAATTAATATTAAAAGATTCGAATGAAACTAAACAAAAACCTATCAAGAAAAGAGCGGAATAACGATAAGATTTATAAATGCTCGTTATTCCTAGGATTTCCAGTATTATTTTTCACGAATGTTATTTTGATAAAATGTTCTATACAAAGAAAAAGGAGTGAACACAAGGAAGTATAAAGTTTAGAAAATACTTAAAACTCACTGCATGAATCCACTTGTATGGTATAACTGCTAGACTAATCATATATTTTGAAGTCTTACCGTAGCACTCGTTCTTTCTTAGATTACTGAGCTGATTTTATTAATCCAAAATTAGAGCCTGTACATAAAAAAAGTTGTTTACGTTATCATAACATTTACGTTAAAAAAGTTGAAGCTACGCTAAACACCATTTTTTTGAAATGTTATTAATGTTGGAGCGGGTGCAAATGGTAGATGTTTCATCAATTCAAGTTGAAACGGATCTGTTGTATCAATCTCGGCATCGATAAATTCATACTGATTGTCTTTTGCGTATTTAATTTGGTTTAAACAGAGTGTTAATAAAGCGCTTCTATCAACTACATTTTTCGTTCCCCGCCAGCCAAACTCTAATGTTTTTGGCATATCAGAAGCATGGAGCAAGGCAAATCCAACAATATCATCATTTGCTAAGATGACATAACTTGCTTCTAAAATAGTATCGTCTTCGAAAATGAGTTTACCCCATTGATTTTCATCAATTGTTCCGACTGGATTAGCTGTATGTGTTTTCTTATAGGTATCTCGAACAAGATGGATTAATTTGCTACGTAAGTCATGATTCGCCTCTATATCTTTCAGACTATAAATGAAGCCCTGGGTCGGCTTAAGCTGATTCTTGTATGTTTGAATGTTTATTGGAGCTACGTTTAGCCTCGGCATATAGGTTCTTCTAATTTCCTTAAAACCAGCCTGTTCATAAAATGATTTAAGGAAATACGATGTTTCCCAAACAGTTGTCTGAATTGGATGAATGACGTTATCTTCAATACAATGAAGCAATTTATGAGCGATTTCATTCCCATAAACTGGATTAATAGCAAGTGCGAAGTAAGTACAATAAGGATGAAAGTTATTTTTCCACGCTGTTAAGAGACCGATCATATTGTCTTCGTTATATGCTGTAAATGTACATATGTTGTTTTTTATTCTGTATATAAAATCATCAACTGTGTCCTTCTCGTTTCCGAAAATGGAAATGAGAAACGCTTCCGTACTTTCTACATTTAATGGTGGATTGTGTTTTATTTGTATGTTATTTTCCTGCATGGTAATCAACCTTTCGTTCGGCTATCTCTGAATCTACTTCAAATCTATCTCATTTAACATCTTTTCTACTAATTGAACAGCATATCGATTGGCCACTAGTGGATATTCAATCCCCATTGAATGACAGACCTTTTTAGCCATCTTTTCATAGACATTCATTGTTTTAATTAAGGCATGCCAAATTTCCTTCTCATCGTATGGAGCATATAGTTTTTTAAATGATTCTATTATATCGGGGTCTGCCCATTGTTCGAAAAAACGAAAGCCATGCCATGTATCGTAATCGGGTCCTTTTCGTAGTTTTATTTCGGTTTTGATGAGAGAGACAAGGAGATTTTTCATATATGAATCACAAATTGACTTACTTAATAATATTTCACCTCGCCGTAGTTTTTTAGCTGTTAATACGGAATGATACCAAAAATCATGCATATCATTTAAGATTTTTTCTTTTGATGGTATAACTGGTGTCTTCTTTTTTTGCGGGATGATTGATTTGAGGCGATGATCTTTATCTATTAAAACCTTCACGCCTCTAGAAAATACATCCGACACTTCTTTTTGATTGAGCATATCATCTAAAGTAGAAGTGGGGAAGATGGCAAAATCAACATCTAAGCCTCCTTCAAATAAAACGCGTCGTTCCATGCCACCACCAACAGCTGTTTTTTCCAGAAAGGTGATCATCGGTTTACTGATGTGATAAATCCATTTGTAGTGCTTTAATAGACTGGTATGATCTGTTGAAAAAATAACGAGATCTAAGTCTGACCATTGATCTGCTGTTTTTTCTTGCCTTGCCTGAGATCCGACAATGATGGCAGCTCGTATACTTTCCTCGTCTTTAGCAAAGGAAAGGAAATTCTTAATTATTTTACTGTAATTTAATTTGCTCATGTCATTGCACCTCAATTTTAAACGTATTTTTTCGATGTGATACGAAATAAATAAATTTCAAGCAAATCATGGTTCTTGAAGTTATTATAGTCTAATGATTTAAATTTGTATATTTGCTCGCTAAAACTTTCTGCACACATTCTGGACAAATCTTATTTATACTTGACTTAGGAACTTAAAATACTAAGTATTAAATAGAGGTATCTTATCTTATTTGTATGTTTTATCACGTATGAGAGAATTTAATAACCATTAAATGACATGATAAAATGAAGTCATACTTAAAGAGGAATGAAGATGTTTAATAAAATCTCCTTTAAAATCGGTTTTCTGTTTTTTGTGTTTATATTAATTATAGAAGCGTTTATCTTTTTTACCCTCTATACTAATCTTGCCAATGAGCGAGTGGAAGAGGTAATGGAAAGTTTATTGGCTCGTGGTAATACACATCGCGATGTATTGGAAGATTATTATGACCACTCCACTATAAAGCATGTTGGAATTATGGAGTCGGCTTCTGAATTTATCGTGATAGTTACAAATGAACAAGAAGACGTATTGATTTCTTCGGATCCTGTTGAGGAAGAAATGCTTTCTCTTATAGAAAAAACGAAGAACATACCACCAGAAGGGAAAATCGTTGAAGCGCGTTGGATGGAACAAAAATATATCGCTACGAGTAGCCCAATAATGATTAATGGTGAAGATAGAGGATTTGTCTATATGTTTGCTCCAACAGATTTTATAAAAAAGACGATTCATCAATTAAGTGAACAATTTACAATTATAAGTGTTATTACAGTAGGACTAACAGTTATCACCATTGTTATTTTATCACGGTTTATTACTCAACCTTTAATCAGAATGAAAGAAGCAACAGAACAGCTAAGTAAAGGCAGTCATCATGTCTCTCTTCACACGAACAGAAATGATGAGCTTGGTGATTTAGCCAACTCGATTACTAAATTATCGAATGAATTAGAGAGAATGAAGTCCGAGCGTAATGAGTTTTTAGGAAGTATTTCTCATGAATTACGAACACCTGTTACGTATATTAAAGGATATGCGGAAATAATGAATCGCCCCCAATTATCGAGAGAAGATATCGTATCTTTCAGTAAGATTATTCAGGAAGAGGCTGAAAAGTTAGCAGAGTTGATTAGAAATTTATTTGAATTAGCTAAGATGGATCAGCATAATTTTGTCATTGTGCGAGAAAATGTCAAGATTTGTGACGTGTTATATTCTGTAGAAAAGCGAATTCGACCGGTTCTATCTGAAAAAAATATCCATCTTACGGTTAACTGTCCAGACGGTTTAGAAGCTTATGTTGATCCGAATAGGTTGCAACAAGTTTTGCTAAATATTTTAGATAATGCTAGAAAATATTCTTCTAAGGGAAGTCAGATTATTATAGATGCATTAGAAACGGATGACTATATGACAATTGCCATCCAAGATGAGGGAGAAGGAATTCCTAAAGATGATCTTCCCTATGTATTTGAACGCTTGTATCGTGTGGAGAAATCTCGCTCTAGACATAGTGGTGGTTCTGGACTTGGCTTACCAATTGCTAAAGAAATTGTTATGTCACATGGCGGAAAGATGACAATTGATAGTGAATTAGGAGTAGGGACAACCGTAACGATTATATTACCTAAGGGTGAGTGACATGGCGAAAGTATTACTCGTTGATGATGAACAGCGCATGTTAGATTTATTAACTTTATATTTGAAGCCACATCAATTTTCGTGTAAAAAAGCACTCGGAGGACAAGAAGCTTTAAACTATTTAGAGCATGAGCATTTCGATATTGTTTTACTAGATATTATGATGCCAGATATGAATGGATGGGAGCTTTGTCAAGAAATTAGATCTACTTCAGACATCCCGATTATTATGGTGACAGCTCGAGAGCAACAAGAAGATATAGTAAAAGGTTTGCGCTTAGGTGCGGATGACTATATAACGAAACCTTTTCATGAAGAAGAATTAGTTGCGCGAATCAATGCTTTATTAAGACGAGTTCAACCAGCATCAGAAATTGATATAAATGGGCTACGTTTTAGAGAAGACGCATACGAGTTATTGTATCGGGGACAATTCATTAAATTAACGCCGATTGAATTTAAAATGATTGGCCATTTTATGAAACGACCGAATCGCGTATTTACACGGGAACATTTAATTGAGTTCATCTGGGGATTCGATTCGGATACAGAAGGGCGAACTGTAGACTCACATGTGCGAAATATGCGAGAGAAAATTCGCCAATCAGGGTTTCCAATTGACGATCATTTAAAAACAGTTTGGGGTATTGGTTACAAATGGGTAGATTCAACATAAAGTACCCTTTGTAAATGAATGTGATTAAAAATCATCTAAGAAAAAAGGAGGAGTTAAAATGTTTCATCATAACGGACAAGGGATGATGAGTTATGGTTGGTTCGGAACTTTTTGGGTGATTATTTTTATTTTGTTAATCATTGCACTCGTGTATTTGATTGTCAAAGTGATACAGAATAATAAACATGAAAATGGAAAAAGTGTACCAAATGATGCCTTAAACATTTTAAAAGAACGGTATGCTAAAGGCGAAATAACAGACGAAGAATATAAACATAAAAAAAGAATGTTAAAAGAGGATTAATTTTATTAAGAGCGAGCGTATCTCAAATGATAGGGATACGCTCGTTTTTTCTTGTTCATCATCTGTTCAGGATTTCTGCACAATTTCTCGACGAATCTTTTATAAAATTAGATTATGACATGATTAAAGATAAAGAGGGATAGAAAATGAAGAGAGAAATGAATCTAATCATTCTAATCATAATTGTACTCGTACTGATGGTGGGAGCATTCTACTTTTATAATGATGATAAAAACAAAACCAGTCAAGATGCTCCCATTCGTGGACTAGCAAAGGAAAACAATAGCTCAACCATTACGACTTTACCTATTCCTGAGATTTTAGAAGACCAAAATCCTGATGAAAAGATTGCGGAATATGATTTAATAGCTCAAAAGTCTACAAGTGTTTTTGTGAATGACGTAGAGACAGAAACATATGGCTATAATGGCAATTACTTAGGACCAGTCATAAAAGCGAAAAAAGGTGAAGAAATAACAGTCAACATAAAAAATGCTTTAGGTGACGAAGAAACGACGGTACATTGGCATGGATTAGAAGTTCCTGGAGATGTAGACGGTGGACCACATCAAGTTATTCAGCCAAATGAATCGTTACAGACAACGTTTACGATTAATCAACCTGCCGCAACATTGTGGTATCACCCACATCCACTTCATAAAACAGGTAAACAAGTTTATAAAGGATTGGCTGGGTTACTCCTTATAGAAGATGAGGTCTCAGATAAACTTCCTATTCCAAAAGATTATGGAAGAAATGATTTTCCGTTAGTTATTCAAGACCGTCAATTAAATCAAAATGGGAAGTTAATCTATGATTTAGATATGATGGATGTTATGCACGGAAAACACGGAGATACCCCTCTTGTGAATGGAGCGAACGATGCGTTATTAGAAGTACCAAAAGGTAAAGTACGTTTACGTTTATTAAATGGTTCTAATGCCCGGACAAATCGACTTCATTTAAAAGATGAATTACCATTTTGGCAAATTGGATCGGATGGTGGCTTTTTAGAAAAACCAGTGAAACTACAAGAACTGGTACTTGGTGCATCGGAAAGAGCAGAAGTGATTGTTGATTTTTCTTCGTATAAAGAAGGAGAACGCATTGAATTATTTGATCAAAATGTCAGGTTGATGACGTTTGTAGTTGGAGAGGAACTGGATAAAGAAACAGAGATACCAGAGCAATTAACAACTATTAAAACGATTAAGCCAGAGGAAGCTACAAAGAGTCGTGAATTCGTCCTTCAAGGAATGGGGCATATGGTTAACATTAATGGAAAGCAAATGGATATACATCGGATTGATGAAGAAGTGAACTTAGATGAAACAGAAATATGGGAAGTATCTAATCCGAACGGAAGAATGGCGATGGAGCACCCTTTCCATGTTCATGGTGTTCAATTTCAGATACTTGAAAGGAATGGAGAAGAGCCACCAGAAAATGAACGTGGTTGGAAAGATACTGTCTTATTAATGCCAGGGGAAAATGTAAAATTGATAGCCACGTTTAAACATAAAGGCACATTCATGTACCATTGCCATATTTTAGAACATGAAGATGCAGGAATGATGGGGCAATTTCAAGTCGATTGAGGTATCGTTCGAATAGCGTACGTGGAACAATCCTCGACTAGGATGTGTTATCGTTCGCTTAGGGTGTGATATTGCTCGATTAGAATCCAAGAAATGAACAAGAAACAGTCCCCCATCTACTTTAAACAGGAACTGAGGGATAGGTGCTCACCCCTCTTGATGGAGTATGCCTATCGATGACCGCTACTATTAGCGGTCATTTTATTATAGTCTTTATCAGATTGAAGGATAACATGATAGTGATTCTATTTTTAAATATTGTAATTTATAAGAATTCATTGTACCCTATGTTTAAGAAATCGATATAAACAATGATTAAAATGCTCAAACATAAAGCACAGATGACATCACATATTCAATTATATTTAAAAGGAGACTGATAATGAATTTTTCTGACATACCATTTAATATGAAATTTCACTTTGATGACGATTTAAGAGAAGTTCCAATCTCAAAAGGAGACATGATTAAAGGTATCAATTTTATAAAAGAATCATTGTCTTATGTTCAGACTGAAGGAGAAAAGGCTAAGTTATACGGTCTAATAGGCGTCTATTCAAGAATTGTCCAGCAACTAGATGAAAGTAAAAGGTATTTGGACTTAGCTGTGAAAATAAATGAGAGCCACCAGAATGATAGAGCTCGATTTGTTAATGAATTACGTTTGGCACATACACATCAATGGATGAAAAATTTCACAGTATCCAATAAAATATTTAACAGACTAGTCAATCAAGCTTTGGAAAATGATAATTACAAAACAACGTATTTAGACTTTGTTTATCAGCATGCTGGAAAAAACTTCTTCGATCAAGGGAAATATCATTCAGCATTAACATATTTTGAAGAGGCATTGGAAATTAGAATGCGGAAAGATAATCAAGAGCTTATTGATTCGACGACATATGCTATTCGAGTATGTGAGAAGAGAATGGTGTGTGATGGAAGCTCAGTGAATCATGGTTAGCTCGTATTTGTAAGGTGAGTATTCTTTTGACTATACATCGGTTCGGTAGATTTGAGCTTCAATGCGTTGTCTCGAATTGTTTTTTCATGATGAGAGGCTGTATTGGAGCTTCAATGCGTTGCCTCGTTATGATTTTCAACCGCGAGAGGCTGCATTGAGACTTCAATGCGTTGTCTCGTTATGATTTTCAACCGCGAGAGGCAGCATTGAGGCTCCAATGCGGTGTCTCGTTATGATTTTCAACCACGAGAGGCCGTATTGACTCTTCAATGCATTGTCTCATTGCTTTTTCCACAAGTGAGGGGTCACATTGACGCTTCATTGTGATGTGCTGGCCACCCCAACTATATTAAAACTTATTGCACTATTTCTTAATAATGATAAAATCTATTAAAGTGTTAATTTTACATCTTGAGAATAGGGGGAATGTGCGTGTTATGGAAAAAAGACCAAGAATCATACGATCATAATCGGTTTATTGATTATTTTCTAATGAGCTTAATTGTTTTAATAGTTAGTGCTGTTATTTTCAGGCAGAGGATGCTTTTTGTAGCAATCGGTTTTATGGTGACATATTTAATATTGTATTATTTATATGAAAAAACATTGACTAGGAAAATAAAGCTGAAAGATCGACCGACATCGATTCGCCTTTTTCCAGAAGAAAAAATGAAGCTCTCTTTTGAAATAGAGAACCAGTCATTCTTTCCTATTTTTAATGGTAAGTTAACATTGCAAATTGCATCTCCTGTTCAAGCCTATACATATATTTTGGATGTGGAAGAGTATTGGAAAGAACCTGTTCATATTTATGGTTCTATCTCGCCACGAAGTCAAATGAGAATTAAACTGCCGCTTCTTGCAAAAAAGCGCGGTGTTGCAAAAGTGAATCATATCCAGTATTCATTACCACATCTATTTAACTATCGATTAATGACATTGCGATATGGAAAAAGATATGAAACGGAAATCATTGTCTATCCAGAGCTACTTCCAGTAAGTGGTATTCAGATTTTAAATCAGATGACTCCGGGGATGAGTCGTTATCAGACATCGCCATTTGAAGATATACAAGAACCGGTAACAATCAGAGATTATCAGCAACGAGATCCATTTCATCGGATAAACTGGAAAGCCTCGGCAAAGTCATTGACATTACAAACAAATGTCTATGAGCGAGTGATTAATCGTTCATTTTTATTTTTAGTGAATGTCGAGTCTCCACCGAATCATTATGTTGATATTGAACATGTTTTATCTTATACGGCTTATTTAAGTGAATATGCGACCAAACAAAACATTCCATATGAGATTTATTTGAATGCTTTTAAGGTAGGTGAAATACCTTTTATTCATTTGCCAATGAGTGAAGGGAAGGTACACTTTCGGAATACATTAGAAATGTTAGCTAGACTGAAACGAATGCCTGTCACATACTCATTTGAACAGATAGTGCAGCATGTCCTACGATATAACCAAAGTTTTCACACAGTTGTGATAATTGGACTCGTCTCTGAAGAAACACGGACTGATTTGAGCCGAATAGGTATAAGGGTGTTTCACATTCATGAAGCGGATGATGGAGCATACTTAAAACCATTGGTTACAAGTGAAGTAGTGAAACATGCCTAAAAGGTGGGGGGTGTGAACATGCAAAATAAATCTATCAAATACGGATCGCATCTATTAAGTGAAGTAACAGTCATCTTTTTATTAACGCTCCCGATTGCCAATTCTCTGTCACATGGAATCTATTTTTTACTCTTTTTAGCTATTTGGGTATTTTTCATTATTCTCGGTCGCTGGGTTGGAGACACGCATACTTATTTTTTTCTTGGGTTCGTTCCAGTACTTATTTTTCATTTTATGGGATTTCCACTATTACACACTTTTATTCTTGCGCTGATTTTGACGTGGCGCTTTGCAATGATACGCCGTGAAACGCTCGAATATCCTGAAATCATTTATCTAGGTTTAACCGTTATTTTAATGATTTTTAATATGATACAGAAGCATGATCCAACACTTATTATATATTTATTTATTCAGTTTTTTGTCGTTTCAATTGGTTCGGCATTGAGTTATATGACAAATATGAAATCAACGAAGCATTATGTTCGCTATTTATTATCTTATATAGTTTTTTTAACAAGTGGTTCAATCGTTATTTTAATTATATTTATCGGGTTAAAGAAAATCTGGGATGTTGTCTTCCCATACCTAGCGATGGCGCTTGGGCATATCGTTGGTCAACTATCGTTTTTGGATTCATTTTTCAAAGATGTTGAGATGCCTGAATCAAAAGAAGACCCCGTTGCTTTTGAACCAGAAGAGGATGTCACTGACCTGCCTTCGACATTTGACGCACTTGCTCCAGGATTAATCCTTAACCTGATCATTATCGGATTATTGATTTTATTTGTGCTATGGCTCGTACTTAAAAAGCGAAGAGGTCCAGAAAGTAAAATTCGCCAAGTTAATCAACCACATATAGTGAAACCGTTAAAACAGAAAGAAGAGAAAAATGTATCTCGCTTATTTAACTTTTCGAGAAGAAAACCTGTACATCCTGTTAGAAAAGCTATGTATGATTTAGAACGGAAAGCTCTTAAGCATGGCCAAGGTCGCCTGCCGTTCGAAACTGTCGATGAGTGGTTTGGACGATTAGAAATCGATTTACCTAGTGACATTTATCAGATGATTCGCTATGGAGAAATCAATGTAGATAGAAAGAAAATAGCTCTATTTCTAAAGCAACTTAAAGAAGCTGAACGAAAAATAATAGCTAATGACTCAGGAAGGTGATTATATGGAAAAAATATTAAAAGCAAAACAAGCATTACAACAAGTCATCTATGGGAAAGAAACTGAAATTGATTTATTATTTATCGCCATTATTGCTGGTGGGCATATTTTACTTGAAAGTGCACCAGGAACAGGGAAGACAAAATTGGCGAAGAGTTTTGCTAAGGTGATGCATGGTGATTTTAACCGAGTTCAATTCACACCTGACGTATTACCAAGTGATGTCACGGGTATTCGTTATTTTAACCCAAAATATGAGACGTTTGAATTAAGAGAAGGACCAGTTGTAACGAATGTATTACTGGCTGACGAGATTAACCGGGCGACACCAAAAACTCAGTCGAGTTTATTAGAGGTGATGGAAGAATATCAGGTGACGATTGATGGAGAAACGGTTACCGTGCCACAGCCTTTTATCGTCCTTGCGACACAAAACCCAGTTGAGAGCAATTATGGGACGTTCCCACTTCCAGAAGCACAGCTAGACCGTTTTCTGTTCAAAATCAATCTCGGTTATCCGACGCGAGAAGAAGAGAAGGAAATTTTACAAAATTATCGTCTCCAAGATCCATATAATGAATTAGAAGTTATTTTAGAGCCGGAAGACATTTTAGAGTTACGACACCAAGCAAAAGAAGTCGTTATGACGGATATTGTGACAGATTATTTATTAGATATAGTCCATGAAACACGAACACATTCGGAAATTGAACTTGGAATTAGTCCGCGTGGGGTTTTAGCGTTGATGCGGGCGGCACAAGCGAAAGCATTGGTGGAAGAACGTGAGTATATTACCCCACAAGATATAAAAACTTTAGCGTCTTATGTCTTTCCACATCGTCTCATTTTAACGATGGAAGGAGCGATTAAGAAGACAGCAGATGATATTGTACGACAGATTTTAAATCAAATTCCTGTTCCAGTAGAAAATGTAATGAATTAGTTCAAATGAATAGTTTAATGAAATAATCGGATGAAAGGAAGAGATAGTTGATGTTCATTAAACCGAAAAAGCTAGAGCGTGGCGATCTTGTTGCAACTGTAAGCCCATCTTGGGGTGGAGCAGGAGAGCCAGAACTGAGATGGCGTTATGAGCAAGGGGTTAAACGTTTGCAAGATGTGTTTGGATTAAAAGTTGTGGCAATGCCAAATAGTTTAAAAGGGGAAGACTATCTTTATCAACACCCAGAAGCACGAGCTGAAGATTTAATGCAAGCTTTTAAAGATGATAATATTAAAGCGATTATTGCCAATATTGGCGGTAACGAAAGCATTCGTTTACTACCGTATATTGATTTTGATGTCATTCGAAGAAACCCAAAAATATTTATGGGTTACTCAGATGTGACAATTACCCACTTATTTTGTCTAAAAGCAGGTATATCATCCTTTTATGGTCCAGCTGTTTTAACTGATTTTGCAGAAAATGTGGAGATGGATCCATATACGATTGAGATGGTTGAGCGCTTCTTGTTTTCAAGTGATGTGGTAGGTGAAATTGTACCAGCTAAACAGTGGACGAGTGAATATTTAGAGTGGGATATTAAGAATAAAGATACACGTCGGACGATGCAGCCGAATCGAGATTATGAATTGCTCCAAGGGGAAGGTGTCGTTCAAGGACATTTAATGGGGGGATGTATTGAGGTGCTTGAATTTGCCAAAGGAACAGCTATCTGGCCCAATCAAGAGATGTGGGACGGAAGCATCTTATTTTTTGAAACATCAGAAGAAAAGCCAAATCCAAAAAACATTACTTATTGGCTTCGTAACTATGCGGCACAAGGCATTTTAGAACGAGCAAAGGGAATGATTTTTGCGAAACCACAAGATGAGGCTTTTTATGAAGAATATAAAGATGCGATTTTAACAGTTATGCGAGAGTATGATTTAGATATGCCAATTTTATATAACTTAAATTTTGGGCACACAGAGCCTAAGTTTATTTTACCTTATGGGGCAAAAGCGGAAATTGATTGTGAGCGAGTCTCCTTTTCGATTATTGATCAAGCTGTCACTTCATAAAAAAAGAAGCAGACGCCTTATTGGTAGGTGTTTGCTTCTTTTTATTTTGATTTAAGACTCTTTTGTGCTTCAAACCATTCTCGTAACAGATAGAGTAAACCGAGAAGAAGCAGGAGCAAGAAGACGATCACATGTTGGATCATATCAAAAATAAACAGCCCTGTAAGAATGATCATATAAATCATTGGTACGATAAATGCAGCAAATGGATTCGGATGTTTTGATAAAAAATATTGAATCGCTAACATGGCTGCGATAGTAAATACGATGAAATAGTTACGCTCCCCCAATGTATCACCTCAAAATGTGGAAATTTGCCTTAGATGTTTGTAGTTAGCATTCGTAGGAGTCGTTGTTAGCTAGTCGATTTTTTAGCTTGAATAAGTAAGTCGTGGAGCTCTCTCGTTTCATTCGCATCTTTTCTAGCAATCATCACATAATCATCCTTTATTTGGATATATAAAACTGGTTTAGTACGTTTCTGAATAAATAATGTACCTGTGCCATATGGTTCCACAAGTTGGAAACGTCCCTTTAAAAGATTCGTCGTTGCAAAACCATTCGTTTTCATGATGACTTCAGGGAGTTCATCAAGTAGAGCCATATGCTCGATGTCGTCGATATCCAATTCTAGCCCATACATACCAGTAATCTCAAATATATTTTGATTAACTTTAATTTCATTATCAATATAACCAACAACGAAAATAGCAATGATAAAGCCAAGCGTGACAATGCTAATGATAGCAGTCGTCCAAATCGCTTTTTTTCTTTTATGTGGTACTTCATAACGTTGTACCCATATCATTCCACCTAGTAACACAATAAGAAATATACCGATACCAATTTCAAAACCATAAGGAACCGGCAATAAGCCAACGATAAACGTGAGAGCAAAGATCCAAAACGAAATGGTCAGCGCTTTAGCCATTGCATCTAAATAACCATTCTCCTGTAAATAGATTTTTTCTTCTTCAGAACGCTTATTAAAGCCACTGATTAAAAAATACTCTTTCTTCTTTGCAATTAGATATGTTAGTCCACCGAAAATAAGCAGTGTCCAACCCATTGTGATGATATAAATGATTGTACCTGTATCCATAAGAGTCACCACCAAAATAGATTCTATTATTACATACGATTGATTTTCACTTTAGTTTCAAAATCGCTCGATCTCATGGAAAAATCGAGCGGCGACAGGTTGAAATCGAGCGGTGGCAGGTTGAAATCGCATAGCCTTTAATAAGCATATTAAAGTATATTCATAACAAACCTTCCGCTATAGTAAAACAAATTATGAAATTTTCAAAAAAAGGGTGTACAAATGAATTGGATTTATGTATATTATCTATTAACGGAATATATATGGACATTTCCCTAATTAGAGAAGGAGGTGTATTAACATGGTTAAAAAACTAGTTAAGCGATATTTAGCAGAAGTTGAGGAAGATATCATATCCATCCGGAGACACTTACATCGATATCCTGAATTAAGCCATCAAGAATATAAAACATCTAAGCTCGTTCAAGAAAAATTAGCTGCATCTCACATCCAATTTAAAGCAGGGTATGGGAATACTGGCGTATTAGGTATGATTCAAGGTGAAAAGCCAGGTAAGACAGTTGCTTTACGGGCAGATATGGATGCGCTTCCAATTCAAGAGAAAAATGATATCCCCTATAAATCAACTAAACCGGGAGTTATGCACGCCTGTGGCCATGATGCACACACAGCGATGCTCTTAGGTGCGGCGGAAATATTAAATCGCATGAGAGCGCATATAGAAGGAAAAGTATTACTTGTTTTTCAACCCGCCGAAGAGGATGCACCAATTGGGGGAGCTCAGCTGATGCTTAATGACGGTGTCTTCGAGAAACATCAACCAGATGTTATATACGGCATGCATGTGTGGCCTGATTTGCCTGTTGGAACAATAGGTATTAGGAAAAGAGAAATGATGGGAGCAAGTGATCGTTTTAAGATTACTATTCAAGGCCGTGGCGGTCATGCGAGTATGCCACATCAAACGAATGATGCCATTGTAACAGCTGGCTATCTTATAACAGCTATGCAATCAATTGTTAGCCGCTCAATCAATCCGTTAAAACAATCAGTTGTTACAATTGGAAAAATTAATGGTGGCTATCAGGCAAACGTCATTGCAGAAAAAGTAACACTGTCAGGAACAGTGAGAACATATGATCAGGAAATTAAACATAAGATTAAACAACGTTTATCAAAGATATGTAATAAAACGGCGGCAATGTTTGAATCGACAATTGATATGACATATATTGATGGTTATGAAGCAACAATTAATACACCAAGATGGGCATCGCTCGTTAGGCAAACGGCTATTGATTTATTTGGAAATAATGCAACACCAGAAGTAGAGCCAGCTTTAACAGCGGAAGATTTTAGTCGCTACCTTAAGCATTATCAAGGTGCATTTATTTGGTTAGGCACAAGAGTGGATCATCCAAATGAACAAAAAGCATTGCATAACCCAGAATTTAAATTGAATGAAAAAGCATTGCCATTAGGTAGTGAGCTTTTAGTTCATCTAGTATTAAACACATTAAAAAAACTAAATGGTGAAGTAAATGAATCGCATGCAATTTATCAAATCCATTGAACAACAAATGATTCAGTGGCGTCGTCAATTTCATAAAAATCCAGAGTTAGGTTTTATGGAATATAGAACGACAGCATATATTTATAGACATTTAAAAAAACTACAATTCAAGACATTTATTGGGCAGGAAGTTATGTCTGATAGCGCTCGATATGGCTTGCCAGCAAAAGCCACATTAAGACACTATGAGAAAACAGTACTTAAACAGGGTGAAATTGAAAGCGCTATCTTTTGTGAAATAAAAGATGGATTTACAGGTGTTATTGGACAAATAAAAAGTAAACACTCTGGCCCACATAGCGCATTTAGATTCGATATCGATGCATTACCTATTACGGAAACGACGGAAAAGTCACATCATCCGTATAAAAACAACTATACATCTACAAATAAAGGTGTCATGCATGCTTGTGGACATGATGGACACATCGCAATCGGTTTAGCTTTAGCAACATATATCTCTAAAAGGATTAATCAATTGACAGGTACATTTACTCTTATATTTCAACCAGCTGAAGAAGGCGGAAGAGGTGCACATGCCATTGTAGAGAATGGCTGGCTCGATGGGGTCGACTATTTTTATTCGGGACATATTGGCTTAAATGATTTAGATGTTGGTACGGTAGCTTTAGCTGCTAATGGATTTTTAGCATCAACGAAAATAGATGTTTTATTTAAAGGCGAAGCTTCACATGCAGGTATTTCACCAGAAAAAGGTAAAAATAGTTTACTAGCAGCAGCAAATGCTGTTATGAATCTTTATGCAATTTCTAGACATAGTGAAGGTATTTCAAGGATTAATGTAGGTAAAATGATAGGGGGAACAGGGCGTAATGTGATTGCGCCATCTAGTAAATTAGAAATTGAAACACGTGGGGAAACTGAAAGAATCAACCGTTATTTAACAGAGCGAGCATTAGCTATTTTAGAAGGTTCAGCGAAAATGTATGATGTTTCATTAAAAAAAGAAGTTGTCGGTCAAACAAATGTCGTGAATTGTCATCCAGAATTAATCGAAAAGTTATTTAATCATATTCAAACAGATGATTATATTAAAAACGTGCTTAAAATAACTGATGTTTCTGGTTCTGAAGATGTTAGTTTTATGATGAATCGTGTTCACAATCATGGTGGAAAAGCGACATATATGATTTTTGGAGCAAATATAAAACATGGACACCATCATCCATCATTCGATTTTAATGAACGCGTGTTAACAATTGCTTTAGACGTTTACATCCAAGCTTTAGGAATTTTTAATAAAAGGAGATGAAAGTTTTGGCGACGGAAAAGCAAAAAAACAGTGGACGTTTTGCTTGGTTTTTAAATGGAATTGAGAAAGTCGGAAATAAATTACCTGATCCATTTATATTATTCTTTTATTTAGCGCTTATCATTATTGTTCTATCATGGTTTATCTCACTATTTAATGTATCGTTTATCCAACCGGGAGAGGAAGAAGTTTTATACATTAAAAGTTTAATTTCTGTAGAAGGATTAGAATTTATTTTAACTTCGATGCTTGATAATTTCGTCGGTTTTAAACCTCTTGGACTTGTCCTTGCAATGATGATAGGAATTGGTTTGGCGGATAAAGTAGGATTACTAGAAACAGCAATAAAAAGTACGATTATTAAAGCACCAAAGTCATTGATTACGTATGCAGTCATTTTCACAGGGATTATGGGAAACATCGCGTCAGATGCGGCATTCGTTATTGTTCCCCCTTTAGCCGCTATCGTCTTTTACAATGTTGGTCGCCATCCATTAGCTGGTCTTGCAGCAGGATTTGCCGGCGTTGGTTCAGGGTTTACAGCAAATTTAATGATTACGGGAACTGATGCACTGTTGTCGGGAATATCAACGGAAGTTATGGAGTCACTCGGTTCTGATATTGTCGTAACACCAGTTGATAACTGGTATTTTATGATTGCATCTGTTTTCATCTTATCAATTGTAGGTGCATTTGTAACTGACAAGATTGTTGAGCCGCGATTAGGAACATATAAAGGAGAAGCAGGTCGCGTATTTGAAAAAGTGACACCATTGGAATTGAAGGCGCTTAAGCGAGCGACATTTGTAGGTATCATTTATATAGCTTTCTTAATAATCGTTATCAGTATACCGAATTCACCATTACGCAATGAAGATGGGGGATTAGTGCCTTCGCTCTTCTTAGATGGGATTATTCCGTTCATTATTTTCTTTTTCTTAGCTGTTGCGATTACTTATGGTATGACGACAAAGAAAATTGAAAGTTCTCGTTCAATTGGTGAAATGATTGGTGAAGCAATGAAAGATATGTCAGGATTTATCGTCTTAATTTTTACAGCAGCACAGTTTATTGCATATTTTAGCTGGACGAATATCGGGACATGGATAGCTGTATCAGGGGCAAATGCTTTAGAATCAATTGGATTAACTGGAATTACTGTTATCCTTGGTTTTGTATTATTTACAGCGATTTTAAATTTATTTATTTTTAGTGGCTCAGCTCAGTGGGCTTTAGAAGCGCCTATTTTTGTAAAATTATTTTATTTTCTTGATTATCACCCTGCATTTGTTCAGGTTGCATATAGAATTGCGGACTCATCGACGAATGTTATTACGCCAATGAATCCTTATATCATGATTGTCTTATCATTTATGCGTGATTATGATAAAAAAGCAGGCATTGGGACATTGATGGCGTTAATGCTGCCATATAGCGTCTTTTTCTTACTAACATGGATTGTACTTCTTTTATTATTTGTTTTCCTAGGTATTCCATTTGGACCAGGTGTTACTGTTCATTTGTAATAAATAAAAGACGATTTGTTTAACATGGATTGAAGCAAATCGTCTTTTATTCTAAGAATCTTCAACTATGCCTATTTTAAAAAGTCGTCTCGGTCTTCCTCTCGAACCACTCATTTCCTCTCCAATAATTTTAGCTAATTTGTTTTTTTCTAGGTCATTTAATATCCGTCTTGCATTTCTTTGTGTCATATGAAGGTTTTTAGCTAAGTCATGAGCATTGATAAAACCTTTATTTAATTGTTGTTGAATGGCTAAACATTTACTAAAAGTACTTATACTAATTCCAGAAGTTGTTAATCTTTTCGTTAAAACTTTATCTTTAGTTAATGTTTGATATTCAATTTCTAATAGATTATCAATTGGTCCTTTAATTCGACCATCTTTAGCGGCAATCATAACGATATTTTCCCCATTGCTTTCTGAATGTTGTAAAGCGATATCTGCGTTTTGTTCAGCACTTAAGACTGTGTCTCCATATCCAATCCCAATATTCGCTGATAGATTTGTAATCGTATTGATTTGATGAATGAGATGATAAAGCGACTGAGAGTTTGTTTGATTTAATGTTCCTCTCGTTGTAAAGATTGTATATTTATGGTCACTCTGTTTAATCATAGAGCCAGCTATTTTTTCAGCGAAATCTAGCATTTTTTCTTGAATTTTTAAATTAAGGCGTTGTCGTGCGATTGAAGATAGATTAAGTGTCTGCTTTTTCCTATTGGTTAAAAGAGCGATATTAATGATCGCTATTTGTGCCGACTTTAATTGTAAAATATCTCCTTTTTGGATCGCTTGTTCTAAGGCATTTTTGATTGCTAATTTAGAAGGAACAATCCGAAAAGCAGGTATGCCATATTCAACTAATCTATTATAAACATCGCGAATTCCGGTTACACAAACATTAACTTTACCTTGATGGAAATGTTGTTTGTGAAAATCAAAGAGTTCCTTTTTAGGCCGATAGCCTGTGTATGGAAATAATTTAAGTTGCTGTGACGGTAATTTATGTTCTTCATAAAAATCGATTATTTCTTTAGAAGGAAGCGTATCAAAACTGATTTTATTTAATGGCAGATTTTTTTTATAACTCATTTCTAAAAGGACTTTAGCTAAGCTTGAACCATTTAGTTGTGGATAAACAGCATTTATATCAGGCTTTATTTCTTTCGCTACCGTATATGGGACTTGTCCTGAAAAAAACCAAATGGGAATATTTTGATGTTGATTGATGATGTCCTTTACTTCATGAAAATCTCTGTAAATGAATGTATGTATTTCGATTTGGTCTTTATATGGTTTCGCTACTGACAGTATATGTCGCACTGTATCATTAGGTCCCACAAGACCAATTGGTAGTTTCACTCATATCCCACCTTTTTAAAAGGATTGATTTATTAAAAATATTGAAGTCCAAATTTTATTAGAAATCATTTAATCTATGTTAATCATATGATGAAATTCGTTTTTCTTCAATGTTGTGAACAATGAAGGTGTTGTTATTTTAAACTTTAGTTTCAAAATCGAGCGGTGACAGGTCAAAATCGGGCGGTGGCAGGTCAAAATCGAGCGGTGACAGGTCAAAATCGAGCGGTGACAGGTCAAAATCGAGCGGTGGCAGGTCAAAATCGAGCGGTGGCAGGTCAAAATCGAGCGGTGGCGGGTCAAAATCGAGCGGTGACAGGTCGAAATCGGGCGGTGACAGGTCAAAATCGAGCGGTGGCGGGTCAAAATCGAGCGGTGGCAGGTCAAAATCGAGCGGTGGCAGGTCAAAATCGAGCACCGATGGGTCAAACACGAGCGCCTCAGCCCTTATACTCACGCTAGTCCATACTTCAGAACCACTCTACCACAGTTTAAGTGATATAAACCGATTTCTATACATGATTTGCCCAAGTCTAGAATAAGAATTAAAAAGGGCACTTGATTTATTCATGTATAGGAGGAATAGGAATGGTACGAGCAATACTCGAATTATTTGCGAGTAAGGAAAAAGTGGCAGCAATTCTAGTGCACCCCATTATTGAGTTCATTTTCATGACACTGTTTATCGCGTTTATCTTAACAGTGACAATCCATTTTGCTTTATTTTTGAAAATTAATAGAGTAAGGAAGCACATAAAAGAAACAAATCGTCTAGATATTGAACCACTACAGTCTTTTAAAGAACAATTCGATTTAAGACAAAAAGAAGAAGCATTGAACGTAGAGACATTTGTACAAGAGAAATTTTCGAGTTGGCAGATGTTTCGCATCCCAGTAATTGCTGTTATGAAGCTCATTCAAATGATGGTATCAGTGTTCATTTTACTCGGTGTGTTAGGAACATTTATCGGTTTAACGATTTCTTTAAGTGGTATGAATATAAGTGAAGATTTTCACGTTGAAAATATTGTCGGTGTGCTTTCAGGTATTGATGTCGCTTTTTACACAAGTATTGCTGGGATGACTTTTTCACTTTTTACGTCCATTCTTCGAAGAGTCTTAAATACAGAATATATGATGACAGATTTAATGCTTATGGTGGAGTCTCACTTTGAAGGTGACGAACAACATGGCATGAATCGTTTAATAGAAGTATCTGAAGCCATTCACCAATCCCTTCATGAAGTAGTTAAATCTTTTGTCGGATTTAGAGAATATACAACTGGATTACAGCAGTCTGCAAAAGATCTAGTGGCCTTTAATGACGGGCTTTCAAGTCATTTACAAGATTTTCAAACGTTGTTTCAACAGATGAAGGCCGTAACAAAAGGATTTGCGGACGGAACAACGGCATTAAATGATAATTTCTCGACTTTGTTCTCTTACTTTAAAAAAATTGACCATAGGAACGAACGGATGGTAAAGGTTGTCGAACAAACATATGAAAAAGCCGAAGAAACTTCAAATGCACAAATAAAAGCTCTAAAACATATGGAAAACACAGCGGAAAACTTAAGAGATTATGTCACATCATTAGTTGAGGAACAGAAAGAAATCCGTTCAGCATATGAACGCGTTGCTAGTGAACAACAACAAATGATGTCAGTCATTGAAGAGCATCGTGAAGAATTAAAGAAAATATTCGGTCACCATGTTAATGAAAAACTAAGTCATTTATCTCTTAACTTAAAAGATCTTCGTCAAGGTTTTGAAAAACTAGGAGACGGTGTCAGTCAATTGCCTAGTTACCTTAAAACAATGAATCAAACACAGAAGGAATCTAGTCATCTATTATCAGAAAGAATGCGTCAGTTAGCGGAATTTAATACGACGTTTAGTCAGTCTTTAGAAAAGCATGCGAATCAAGCAGTAACCTTTGAAAGGCATATGATGATGGCTTCAAATACATTTGAGCAATTTGGCCGAAAGAACGAACAGCTTATTCAAGAAATAAACGCAACTGTTTCGCAAATCAACCAATCATTCCAGCATCGAGAAAGAGATATGGATAAAAGTGTTGATATATTAAGAGAAGCTTTAGTAAAACAAATAACAGGTTTGGAACAAGAGCTAGAACATCGCCTACATGATGTTGTACGTCAGTTTGGTGATGCAATGACTAGAACGAGCGAAGGAATGAAACGAGAATTAGTAGATATTCGTCGGATGACGGAAGAGATACAACGGAACTATTTTGTCTCTATTCAAAAGCTATTACAACAGATTGGACATGAATTCCAGATATATAATAAAGAACTTCAATTAGCTCGTGAATCCAATGTAAATAGGCGTTTGGAGATGAATAGCCATGAATTCTAAATACCAACGCTTGTTTAAAGGAGAGCAGGAAGAAGGGCAGTTTTGGCCATCTTTTACTGATTTATTAACGACGATTCTACTCTGTTTTATGTTAATTTTTATCGTGATGATGGTTATAAAATCATTTCAAATTAAAGAAATGAAAAAAACATTAGACCAAATTATGGGCGTGCGTACACAAATTGTTCATGACTTGAAGGAGGCATTTACTGATTCAGAGTCTGGAATCGAAGTAGATGAAAAGACAGGAGCAATCATTTTTAATACGGAAATATTATTTGCTTATGATGAAGCGGAACTCCATCCGGATTCTTATGAACTATTAGATGACTTCATCCCACAGTATTTAGATGTATTATTTAACAATAATTATGAAGATTATATTGCTGAAGTGATTATCGAAGGTCATACAGATATGGATGGGTCGTACTTATATAATTTAGAACTTGCTCAGAAACGTGCGTATCGTGTTGCAGAACATATTCTTGGTAATCAGTTTCCAAATCGTAAACATCAAGCACAACTAGAAGAAAAATTGACGGTTAATAGTAAGTCATATGCAGACTCACGAACGGACAAAAAAGGAAAATATAGTGCTAAAGATTCACGAAGAGTGGAATTTAAATTTCGTTTAAAAGATGAAGAGATTTTAAATAAGACAAGAGAACTGTTAGGAAATTAAGCTCATGAGGATTTTGTATTTGACTATGTCAATCTTTTTTCTAATCGTTCTTTATGACAAGATGTCTATGTATAAATAGTAATCGGATGAAATGAACAGACTGTTAACATGCAAAACAATCCATAGCATCTTACAGTCCGGTATTTGAAGTGAATAGAAATGAAGAAATGCTATTGATATGGACATTTATCATTAACTATTGGAGAGAAGCACAGCTATATAATGATTGCATAAAATATAAATTAAACCATATCCCTGTTCAGTCGGTATACTGTAGCGGGGAATTTTTTGTGTTATAACATTTTTCTGGACGTTGAATAAAATAATATGAACAAAAACTTGCAAGGAGGAGTCGCATGTTTCAGCCCATATTACCTGTATCACTTCAGACATTTGTCATAAAGGGTCCTGGAGAGCAGATTTATTATCCGCAAATCATTCATTTGCAAAATATCACCGCTCAGCAAACAATGAATCAAAAGATTTATCAACAATTACAAAATTTACGAAGAGAGCAGTATGAAAGTCAGCAGGCAGATTTTTTTCAAGAGATGTTAGGACAATATGAAGTGAAAACAAATGAACGTAACGTCCTTAGCCTATCATTAACTAATTATGCATATGCACCATACCATGCTCATGGCTTAACATTAATGAAATCGTTAACGTTTGCTGTGAAAACGGGAAAAAACTACCAACTTCATGAACTGTTTAAGCCCAATAGTCAATATCAAGACGTACTTAAAAAAATCATTGAAAGACAAATAAAAGAACGAAATCTCGATACATTTGATGAGCCCATTACCATTTCATCAAATCAAGATTTTTATATTGCTGATAAAGCGCTCGTTATCTATTTCCAACTTTATGAAATTACACCATATTATGTCGGCTTTCCGATGTTTCCAATTTCTATTTATGAGATTCAAGACATCATTCTTGAAGATGGACCACTCGGAAAAATGTTAGAAAGCGGATAGTTTAGTATTGCTGTTGAATCGCTTGCTTCGCTAATTGATCAGCTTTCTGGTTGGTGCGATTAGGAATCCATTTAATAAAAATATATGAAAACGACTTTCCTTCTTGCCTTATTTTTTCTAATAACGGCTGGAAGGCTTTATTATTTGTATAATCTTTTTCTATCGTATCAACGACTATTTTAGAATCTGAACGAAAGGAAAGAATGTCTCCAGGGAATTTATCTTTACAAATTTCTAATGCTTTTATAACTGCATAGAATTCGGCTTCATGGTTTGTACAAATACCAAGTGGAATGGCAAATGAATAATCGATTCCATATGCTTTTATGTAGATACCAGCGCCACTCATACCAGGATTTCCGCTTGATGCACCATCTGTATATATTTCAATCAATTGTCATACTCCTTTTTCATGATCATCTTTATTATATCGAATAAATACAGACCATAAATAAAATATTTCTAAAAAACTATTTTATAAATAATTCACACAATCGAAAAATTAACCACTTTTTTAAAAACATAGATGTAACAATACTTGTAAACGGATACAAATATGTTCTAATGAAATGTTATACAACAGAACTTAAAATAAATCATATTATGATAGCGTTTTCAGTTTGAAACTGTATCTTGACTAACAAAACGCCTGTGGTATAATAGTCGCTAATTATTTAGAAAAATGTTAATAATATCACAAGGAATTAGAGGAGTGGAGTAGAGAGATGAGGAAGAGAATCATTATTTTATGTATGCTGCTTATGAGTTTAATCATGTTAGGTGCTTGTGGAAATTCAGAAGATAAGGCTGGAGGTAGCTCTAACGGTGGATCAAGCAAAAAAGGAAAAACATTTAAAATCGGTGCCACACAAATCGTTGAGCATCCCTCATTAGATCAGGCGTATAAGGGATTTCAAGAGGCGTTAAAAGATGCAGGATTAGATGTCGAATTTGATTTGCAAAGTGCGCAAGGAGAACAAAATAATGTAAAAACAATTGCTGATAACTTCGTAGCAGATAATGTGGACCTAATTTTTGCAAATTCGACACCAAGTGCATTAGGAGCTTTGCAAGCAACAGATCAGATTCCAATTGTATTTACGTCTGTGTCCGACCCAGTTGGAGCAGGAATTGTCGAAGCAATGGATCAACCAGGGGATAATATTACTGGAGTTGTCGACCTACACCCTGAAGCAATAAAGGAAACAGTTCAGTTTATTGATAAATATTTTAATGGGGCGAATGTAGGACTTATATATAATGCAGGAGAACAAAATTCAGTATCACAGATTGATGCAGTGAAAGAAGCGGCTGAAGGAACGAGCTTAACGTTAACTGAGCGAACAGTTGCTAATACAGCTGAGGTGCAACAAGCTGCGATGACTGTAGCAAGTGAGGTGGATGTTCTTTATATCGTGACAGATAATATGGTCGTCTCAGCACTAGATAGTGTTGTTGGTGTTGCAGAAGACCAGAAAATTCCATTAATCGTTGGGGAACCTGATTCATTAGAAAAAGGAGGATTTGCTACATTTGGCATTGACTACTTTAAGATTGGTTATCGTACGGGCGAAATGGCGGTTGAAATCTTAAAGGGAGAAAAAGACCCGAGCGATATCCCGGTAGAATATCCTAAGGAGATAAAATTAATTATTAATAAAGAAGCGGCTGAAAAACAAGGCGTCGAGTGGCATGATGAGTGGGATGAATTGGCTGAATTTCTAGAAACAAATGAATAACAGTTCATGTAGACATCAATCACAGGAGCTATTCGTTCCTGTGATTTCTTTAAAACGAGTTGGAGAGGAGAGATTCATTTGTTTTTATCAATGTTCGGTGCAGTAGAATCTGGCATTATTTATGCGATTATGGCTTTAGGTGTTTATTTAACATTTCGTATTTTAGACTTTCCTGACTTAACTGTAGATGGGAGTTTTGTAACGGGTGCAGCTGTTGCGGCTATTTCGATTATTCATGGTGTACCACCGATTGTTGCGAGCTTATTAGCATTAGTGGCTGGTTTTCTTGCCGGTTGTATAACAGGACTTCTTCATACAAAAGGAAAAGTCAATCCCTTATTATCAGGAATATTAATGATGACAGCGTTATATTCCATTAATTTACGTATTCTTGACAAACCGACTGTATCTTTTTTTAATGAGACGACATTTTTTAAGCAAGTTCAGTCTGTATGGGAAAAAACAGGAATTGATTCATTGATGAATGGGTTGTTAAGTTCAGTTGGTTTGACACAGGTTCCAAAAACATGGGCGATCATCGGTGTGATGCTTATGATAACGTTAATTGTGAAACTCTTAACTGATTTTTTCTTGAAAACAGAAGTCGGGCTTGCTTTACGTGCAACAGGTGATAACAAAAAAATGATCCGCAGCTTTTCTGCTAATACGGACTCACTTATTATTTTAGGAGTTGGTCTATCGAATGCTCTAGTTGCCTTTGCAGGTGGTCTTATTGCCCAACACGGTGGGTTTGCTGATGTTGGAATGGGTATTGGGATGATTATTATCGGATTAGCCTCGGTCATTATCGGTGAAGCTATTTTTGGTACGAAAACAATTGCACGAGCGACATTGGCGGTTATTGGCGGGGCGATCATTTATCGCATGGTTGTCACTTTGGCATTACGAGTCGATTTCTTAGAAACAGGCGACATGAAATTAATTACAGCGGTTCTCGTTATTGCTTCATTAGTTTTACCAAATATGTTAAAGTCTCGAAAAGAGAAGAAACGGCGTTCAGAAAAACGCTTGCAAATAGAGCTTCGTAGGAAGAAAGAAGGTGTTACGGATGCTTAAATTACAGCATTTATCTGTTACATTCAATGAAAACACACCGAATGAAAAGAAAGCATTAAAAGATATTAATCTCTCCTTAAAAAAGGGTGATTTTGTCACAATTATTGGAAGTAATGGAGCAGGAAAATCGACATTAATGAATATGGTCTCTGGAAGCTTATTTCCTGACGTTGGTGATGTTTTTATAAATGGAAAACAGGTTGTTCACTTACCGGAATATAAACGTGCACGTATGATTGGACGCGTTTTCCAAGATCCAATGGCGGGAACGGCTCCAACTATGACAATCGAAGAAAACTTAGCAATCGCGCTTTCCCGCTGTAAAAAACGGCGTCTTACATTCGGTGTAACTAAAAAACGCCGTGAGCTTTTCAAAGCCTATTTAAGCAAATTGAATATTGGCTTAGAAAATCGCTTAATGACAAAGGTCGGTTTTTTATCTGGTGGTGAACGCCAAGCTTTATCTTTATTAATGGCAACATTTACTGAGCCGGATATTTTACTGTTAGATGAACATACGGCTGCTCTTGATCCATCACGTGCAGAACTCATCACTCAGCTAACAAAAGAATTGATAGAAACATACGAACTAACAACACTTATGGTGACACATAATATGCAACAAGCGATCGATTTAGGTAACCGACTCATCATGATGGATAAAGGAGAGATCATCCTTGATATATCTGGTGAAGAGAAAAGTAAATTAACGATAGAAGATTTATTGGCTGAATTTAAACGCTTGCGGATTGAAGAATTTGAGAGTGATAGGGCGTTGCTTGTGTAAAAGTTTGTCTATGTCAGATGGACGAATAACTTTTTTAGAAGATGGTGTATTGTAGAAGTTTTAACGGAAGCTATCTAATAGTCTTTTAGATAGCTTTTTTGATGTTTGAATTTTTTCAAAATATATATGTTTATGTTTGTTAGTCAATCATTTTATATTTTTCGACTTGTAATTGGTTAATAAATAAGTAGAGATATGAAAATGTGTGGGTATTAGGATGGGAAATTCATATTTTTACCTGCAATAGAGTGAGAATTTTATGGAAATAACATTATTATCGTACGGAAATTCAATGGTACACAAATATTTGTACACCAAACACCAGTGCGGTTGGAGAGATGGTATACTTGTTTTAAAGCAGACATGAGAAGAGGAAGTAATAAAAAGGCCATTCATAGGAATGAATGGCGGAGACTGTACAAAGCAGTCAACTTTTACGCTTAAAGCTTATTTTAACTTACCAGTGTAATTTTAGATAGTAGTAAAACAGACGTTTTATGAAACGAACAAAGCTGATAGTTTTAGACCAGTGTAATTTTAGATAGTAGTAAAACAAAGTACTCGTCTAAAACATCATTGAATGGGTTTTAGACCAGTGTAATTTTAGAAAATCTTAGCCATGGAAATAGTTAATAAGTGTTTAGAAATAATTATTATATAACTATATCCCATTCGTGAGGATTTAAGTCATTTTGAGTATGACTTACATTAGTCCTAATTTGATTTGGAAAATAGTAAAAAAAGAGCGTCCAGTTGTCAAGGCGACTTACTGGATACTCTTATTAATTTTTACTTCCGATACATTTTAAATTCCAAAAACAAATCGTTATATATAGATAAGTTCTTTTTACCGAGATTTTCATATACTTCAAGTTTATCGGTTAGCTCAGGTGATGGATAGAAGCGTTCATCTTGAACCATTTCTGGGTCCATATATTTGAGTGCTTCTTTATTCGGTGTAGAATAGGCGACATATTCGGTGTTTTGGGCGGCGATTTTTGGATCGAGCAAAAAGTTGATAAACTGATGAGCTGCTTCTACATTTTTGGCTGTTTTTGGGATGACGATATTATCAAACCAAAGATTAGACCCTTCTTCTGGAATGACATAATCAATATCCTCATTTTCCCACATAATATCTAAAGCATCGCCGGACCATAGAACAGCGACAGCTGCCTCATTATTTTGCATCAGTAGTTTGTTTTCATCACCGACGATCGCTTTAATATTCGGTGTTAGTTTTTTTAATTTATTATAGGCTTCTGCTAAGTGTTTTGGATCTGTATCATTTAAGGAATATCCGAGACTGTTTAACCCCATACCGATAATTTCCCTTGCGCCGTCAATTAAAATAATTTCATTTTTTAAATCAGGATCCCATAAATCATGCCAACTGTTGAATTCTTTATTAGGTAGTAATGTTGGATTATAGGTGATACCGACCGTTCCCCAAAAATAAGGAACAGAGTATTTATTGTTAGGATCAAATGGTAAATCCATAAAACGGTCATCAATATATTTTAAATTCGGTAATTTATTATGGTTTAATGGAATCAGTAAATCTTCCTGACGCATCTTATCAATCATATATTCAGAAGGGACTGCAATGTCATACGATGTACCGCCTTGTTCAATCTTTGTCATCATGGCCTCATTCGAATCAAATGTTTCGTAAACGATTTTTATACCGGTTTCTTTTTCAAATTGTTTAACGAGATCCATATCGATATAGTCGCCCCAATTAAAAATTGTTAACGTATTTCCAGATGAATAACCTTCCGATTGATTTAAACTAGAAATCGCATATAAAATGATTCCCGATACGAGAGCACTTACTAGAAAAAATCGGATTAATTTCTTCATTTTCTAACCCCCATCGTTTTAACGTGACTGCGTTGTTGAAGGAAGTAATATATGACAATAAGGATCATTGTAAATAAGAATAATACGGTTGACAAAGCATTAATATTTAATGAAATACCACGTCGTGCTAAAGAATAAATTTCTACAGATAAAGTGGAAAAACCATTTCCTGTAACAAAGAAAGTGACAGCAAAATCATCTAATGAATAAGTGAGTGCCATAAAGAATCCAGCGAAAATACCAGGTGTAATATATGGAAAGATAACTCTAGTAAGCACTTGCCACTCAGTTGCTCCGAGGTCTTTCGCCGCGTCAATTAACGATGGTTGCATCTCGTTTAATTTTGGTAGAACAAGTAGGACAACAATCGGTATACTAAAGGCAATATGGGATAATAAAACAGACATAAAACCTAAATGGATGCCCGCGATTGTGAACAAAATTAAAAAAGATGCGCCCATAATAACGTCTGGGCTGACGATTAAAATATTATTTAAAGAAAGAACTGTATTTTTTGTTTGTCTCTTTTTAAATGAATAAATGGCTAATGCGCCAAACACACCAACAATAGTGGCGATTAAAGCAGAGATTAAAGCAATCGCAAACGTGTTCAAAACAATGATGAGTAGCCTTTTATCATCAAGTAGGGAACGATACCAATCTAAAGTAAAACCTTTGAAATGACTCATTGTGCCCCCACTGTTAAATGAATAAAAAATCAAGAAAAATATGGGTGCATATAAAATAATAAAAATAGCAATTAAATACATTTTTGCAAAAGGTGTTGTGCGCCGTTCCATATTAAACACCACGCTTTCTTGTCCCAGTTAAAATCATAATGATAAACATGAAAATAATTAGAAATACGGCAATCGTTGCTCCCATTCCCCAATCCTGTGTCACGAGGAAATGTTGTTCAATAGCTGTGCCTAGTGTAATGACACGATTTCCCGCGATGAGCCTTGTTAACATAAATAAAGATAGGGCAGGAATAAAGACAATTTGGCAGCCTGTTTTTACCCCATCGATTGTTAATGGAAAAATAACACGCTTGAATGTTGTCCACTTTGACGCACCTAAATCGGTTGCTGCATCCATTATGCTTGATGGTAATTCATTTAATGCATTAAAAATAGGTAAAATCATAAAAGGGATGAAAATATAAACCGATACAAAGATAAAACTGAAATCAGTAAATAAAATTTGTTTTGTACCAATACCTAGCCATTCAAGGAATTGATTAGGTGGGCCATATTTTCCAAAGATCCCAATAAACGCATATGCTTTCAGTAATAAATTGATCCAAGATGGGACGATGATTAGTAAGAGCCAAAGCTGTTTATGTTTTGTGCGTGTTAAAAATAAAGCCGTTGGATATGCAATAATAAGTGAAAAAAACGTAATTAGAAATGCATACCAAAAAGAACTTAAAGTCATTTTCAAATAAACAGGTGTAAAGAATTTTTTATAATTAGCAAAAGAAAAATATCCTTCGATATCAAAAAATGAATAATAAGCGACTAAAATAATTGGTGTCACTACAAATAGAATGATCCATAAAGCGTAAGGTATCATAAATAGGTTTCGCATTTTTCTATTATTCATTTGTCTGATCCTCCGAATATGATTGGAGTCTTAAGTCAAATTCTTCTTCTGTCTCACCGAGTCGCATGACATGAATGGACTCAGGTGTAAAGAATAAACCAATTTCTTCACCAACGAACGCCTTTTTTGTCGTATGAATAAGCCATTCATTCCCAGTTATGTCTTGGCATACAATTTCATAATGAACACCACGGAATAAGACAGACTGGACATGCCCATGTATCTTTCCTTTTTCTAATGTTGTTATTTCTATATCTTCTGGTCGAATGACAATTTCAACAGATTCATTAGCACGTATACCTTGATCGACACATTCGAATTGTTTGCCGACAAATTCAACTAGAAAATCTTCTATCATTTTCCCTTTAATAATATTAGACTCTCCAATAAAATCCGCTACAAAACGATTAATAGGCTCATCGTAAATATCGAGTGGTGTTCCTCGTTGTTGAATTTTCCCTTCATTTATAACGAATATTTCATCAGACATCGCTAACGCTTCTTCTTGATCATGCGTGACAAATACAAACGTAATTCCGAGCCGACGCTGAAGTTCTCTTAATTCATATTGCATTTGTGTCCGTAACTTTAAATCTAAGGCGGAGAGTGGTTCGTCAAGTAAAATAACATCTGGTTCATTAACGATTGCCCGGGCAATAGCGACACGTTGTTTTTGTCCACCAGACATTTGCTTAATGTCCCTATCTTCATATCCCGAAAGATTAACAAAAGATAATGCTTCTTTTACTTTTTCTTCGATGATTTTTTGTTTAAACTTTTTGATACGTAATCCAAACGCGACATTTTCAAACACATTTAAATGAGGAAAAAGTGCATAGTCTTGAAATACGGTGTTCACTTTTCGTTTGTTTGGAGGAATTGTGTTTACTTTTTTACCATCAAAAAATATTTCACCTTTTGTTGCTTCAGTAAATCCAGCAATTAGACGGAGAATGGTCGTTTTTCCGCAGCCGGACGGTCCAAGTAATGTATAAAACTTCCCACGCTCTAATTCAAAACTGACATCATCAAGGACAAGATCATCATGATATGTTTTAGTCACATGTTGAAATTTAATAATGATATTATTTTCCATAAGATACCCCCATGTCATTATCGTTCTATGTTAAAAATGTTTTTTATTTTTATCGGAATAATTATAACTGAAAATGAAAAAAAGGGAATAGTTTTTTGAAAAAAATTAAGTATCATATTAAGTTTTTTTATGATAATAGAAAGGAAAACGTATTTAGTAATGTGGTCATTTGAAGGAAAAGTTTAACAGTTAATTTATAAGATATAAATAGTGACTTAATATTCATAATATATTTGTATAAAATACATTAATAGGAGGGAGATCATGCATGTCAAAAAGAATAGGTGTAGTTGAACTTAGTTTTTTACTCATTTTCTCCGGTTTATGACTAGGAACTACTGAGGCTAAGCCTGAGTGGGCGGGCAAACAACATCAACAAGAGCGGACACAGCTAGATAAGAGTGATTTATATGATACCTGATGGTTTTAATGCTGATTATGCCACAAACTATCGCTGGTATAAAGGTGAAGATGCTGTTTGGGATAAGCACTTAAAGGGCATGTATAAGACATTCTCCGCAGATGAAGAAGATCAAGAGATAAAGAATTCAAGAAATCTAGCAAACGAAATAAATGACATACTGAGTGATAAGGTGTTAATAGGTTGGACGAGTGGGGCACATACAGGTGTCGATATTCCAGTTTATGCTTATGGCCCACAATCAGAGCGTTTTGTTGGATTGCTAGAAAATACAGATTTACCTATTATAATGGCCGAAGTAATGAAAATAGAATTAAATAATTAAGTGAATGTGTTCGAATACACACCCTCTCCTCACATTAGGGAGAGGGTTTTTGCTGTTTTTTTATGTGATATGATGTAATCACTTTTATTAAATTGTAGAAGTTTATCTTAACACAGCTCTACTTTTTTGAATTAACTATTCCTATGAGTAAACTTTATGATATATTCTTAATAGTAGGAAGGAGAATTATTTTTGTTCACAAAAGTATCTAGGAAACAATCAGCTTATCAGATATTACTTCTGATTGGTATTCTTTTTGCAGCATTTAATTTACGTCCTGCTATTACGTCTGTTGGTCCGATTATTGGTATAATTCGCGATCATGTCGGTATGACGAATTGGAGTGTTGGTTTATTAACGACTTTACCACTCATAGCCTTTGCTTTTATGTCGCCTTTAGTGCCACGTCTTGCTCGTTTTTATTCAAACGAACGTGTTCTCTTATGGGGGCTAATGATTTTAGCCGTTGGAATTGGAATACGTTCTCTTTCATACATGATATCATTATTTTTAGGAACATTACTCGTTGGAATTGGTATTGCTATTTGTAATGTATTATTGCCTGGGATTGTGAAAGATAAATATCCAACTAAAGTCGGGTTAATGACGAGTATATATTCAACAGCAATGGGATTATTTGCTGCGATAGCATCAGGTTTGAGCGTACCATTAGCCATTGGCCTTGACCTTGGTTGGCAAATGACGTTATTAGTTTGGGTGATTCCAGCCATTTTAGGTAGTTTTATCTGGTATTATTTATCTAAGAAAAATCGTGAGCAAAATAACATGGATATCGCCTTTATATCATCTAGTAAGCGCATGTGGCGTTCACCTCTTGCGTGGCAAGTCGCTTGTTATATGGGATTACAGTCTTTTTTGTTTTATGTGACGGTTTCGTGGTTACCAGAGATTTTACATGACATCACTGGCATGAGTATGACCACTGCGGGTTGGATGCTATCACTCTTACAATTGTTAGGACTTCCAGCTAGTTTTCTTATACCTGTCATTGCTGGACGGATGCGTTCACAAAGAAGTATAGTTATTATGTTAGCGATTTGTTCGATTGGAGGATTCTCAGGTCTATTATTGGGCACATCTATGTGGATGACTGTATTAAGCATCGTGTTACTAGGTGTGACTTTAGGTGGTACGTTCGCCTTGGCACTTTCCTTTTTAGCGTTGCGAGCAAAACATGCGGATGAAGCAGCTGAACTATCAGGCATGGCACAGTCAATTGGTTATTTATTAGCTGCATCAGGACCTGTTTTCATTGGTTTTTTGCATGATGTAAGTGATTCATGGAGCGTACCACTAATAACGATGATAATCATATCTATTCTTGTTCTTCTGTTTGGATTAGGAGCAGCAAGAGACCGTTATGTGTTTGATGATGATTCTAAATTATCTACAAAAGGCGAATAGAATAAGAAGATAATTTATATGATACAAAGGGGGAGAAAAATGTATTTATTTTCACTTATTCAACCAGATGATACGTTGACATTGTGGGGAATTATTGTCGTTTTAGCATCCGTTAGTATCTTATTAGAACAGCGTTATACTTGGGCATCAAAATTGACTGGTGCTATTATTGCTTTAATCGGTGCTATTATTTTATCAAATACAGGTGTGATTCCAACTGAATCACCAGTCTATGATGCTGTATGGGGTGTGATTGTACCCTTAGCTATTCCGCTTTTATTATTTCATATAAATTTGAGTAAAATATGGCGCGAGAGTGGCAAACTGTTGCTTATCTTCTTAATTAGTTCTATTGGAACTGTGGCAGGGGCAATTGCAAGCTTTTTCTTATTGAAAGATCATATTCCTTACCTTGATAAAATAAGTGCGATGATGAGTGCTTCTTATACTGGGGGCGGTGTGAACTTTGCTGCTATGTCAGCTAAGTTTGAAACGCCTGGTGAATGGGTTTCGTCTACTGTTGTAGCTGACAACTTGATGATGGCGATTTATTTTGTTATTTTATTGCTCATTCCAACATTAACCTTTTTTAGAAAGCGCTTTCCAACACCGCATATTCAAGCGGTTGAACATGAAGCAGATGACAATAGTGGAAAGACACTGTCAGAAAGCTTCTGGAAACGTAAAGATATATCGTTAAAGGATATGGCTCTTTCAGTTGGAACTGCTTTTTTCTTAGTGATTGTATCGTTTAAGTTAGCTGGGGTATTAGGAGAACGTATTCCTTCAGGTGAGAATGTATCATTTCTATTGAATTTACTAAACGGCTTATTGGGTGATAATTATTTAGTGCTAACAACATTAACGATTATCGCACTAGCATTATTTCCTTCTTATTTCGAAAAGCTTAACGGTAGTCAGGAAATCGGAACGTATTTAATTTATTTATTCTTTGTCGTTATTGGAATCCCAGCATCTATTCCGCTTATTTTGAAAAATGCGCCTTTGTTACTGTTATTCGTCTTCATTATTGTTCTTATTAACATGATTGTATCCTTTACAGCTGGTAGGTTTTTGAAAGTAAATCTTGAGGATATTATTTTAGCTAGCAATGCAAATATTGGTGGACCAACGACAGCAGCAGCATTAGCGATTGCAAACGGTTGGAAAAACTTAATCGGTCCTATCCTCGTCGTTGGAACGTTAGGTTATATTATTGGAAACTACATCGGTACATTTATAGGTGTATGGTTTTCGGGAATCATGTAATAAATAAAAATGAGTTATTACTAAATTTAAAAAGGGCGTCTTAATGGAGAGACGCCCTTCACTTTATTCTGGTTTAACTAATATTTTAATTTGATTTTTCTCTTTAACAAGTGCTTCAAATGCGACAAATATTTTTAGCTTAGATTCTTTTATTGTAAGACGAATTTTACTCATGGTTTTAGGAAATGGCATCACTTTAGATCATATAAATACCTTTAACACTAGATAAAATATTCGGTTATATTGATGAGTCTATTTGATAATTCTTTTTAAATAAGATTCCAACTACCGTAATGCATATGAAAGTTCCGATTAATAATAGTAATCTCATAGAATCGTGCAGTAATTGCCCGCCTCCATAGATTAAACTAAAGTAACCATTCACACCGTATGTCGCTGGGAGGAAATCGCCGAGCTTTTGATAGAATGAGCTAAGCATTGAGCGTGGGACAATCGCACCAGATGCAACAAGTTGCGTCGCAGTCGCAATAATATTGAATACCATACCAGAATTTCCAAATAAAATAACAAATAACTGTGAGAGCGTTAAAAAACTAAAAAATAGTACGGATTGAAATAAACAAACAGCGAGTAAACCTTCCTCCAGTTCGATATTAAAAATGATTAAGAGTCCTATCGTTAAGAATGATAAACTAATTGCAACAATCACATTTAAAAATTGCCTTGATAAAAATAATGTCCATTTTCCAAATTGTGTTATTAATTGAGTGGCGGTAACTTGGAGATATTGGCTCATAACCATCGCACCGATAAATGATGCTAGGACAACCATCAGCGGAATCATGGTGACATGAAAGCCTTCTTTAGCATTCGTTTGGACAACTTTTCCTGTAATAGGATCTGCAAGGGAAAGCGGGTTAACCTCATCAAGAATGTTTTCAGAAATTTGAATAGCTAACTCTGGGTTAGGTGATTGCGTTAATGTTTTAGCTATTTCTTCTTTTAATGTAGTATATTTTAATTGTGCTAGCTTTTGATTAATTGTTACTGTTATTTCTTTCGATGTTGCTTCCATCATTTGTTTAGATAAGGAAGGGTTGGCTTGATTAATGTAGTAGATTAGCTGAGCTTTTTCATCACTCATTAATGTTTGACTAAAGTCCTTTGGGATATAAATGACCATATCAAGTTCTCGTTTATCAAGTTTTTTCAACGCTTGGTCTGTATTTTCACCGGTTTCAATTTGAAAGGGTATGTTCTTTTTTAACAGAGTTGTTAGTTCTTTTCCTTGAAGAGGATCCTCATTAACGATAGCAATCGAAAGTTGTTCACTCCGCTCATAAACCCCATCATAGGCAGTTAACCAAACTGTAAAGAATATGAGTTGAAATAATAAAGCAGCACCAATTCCGATATACGTTTCTCTCTTTTTTAATAAAGCGATAAAACTTTTCATAATAATCTCTCCATTCATTTATGATAGCAAGTATTTGCTTGCAGTCAGAGTGAGAAAACACTAAGACATCTTTATACGCAAATAGAGTGTGAAAGCAGGCAAGTGCATGCATGCATTTAGAAGGAAAGAAATCAAGCAAATATATGCTTGCAACTGGTATAAAATTTTTTCGCATAAGCATGGATAGGATGAAAGATGACTACTTAATTATTAAAAACATCGTGATGTTATTTATTATTCGTAAATCAATCCGAATTTATTGAAGGTTCACCTTGCAAGGAATCAATAAACTGTGCCACATTTTGATTGATGAATTTATCCAATGACATATCCTCAGCTAATGGATTTAAACGTGATTTTAACATGAAATATCCGAAGTTGAGGAAAAGAAAATTAGTTGCTGCGATTTCTACATTGAACGGAGGAACTTTCCCTTTTTGAATCATCGTTTGAAAATAATCCATTATCATCTCTTTATATTTCATTGGGAGTCCACTAATCATTTGGTCTAGTTCTGGAAACCGACCAGCTTCTTTAAAACTAATGAGGATTAAATCACGTTTTTCTTCTAATTTCGTTTGATATATCTTTACTATCATCGATAAATCTTTCGTTAAGTCCCAAACAACATCCTCACTTAGGGAAACTGATAATGAGTTAACAAATGAAAGTTTTTCAATAGCTGCTTCGATAATCCCTTTTTTATTACCGAAGTGGCGAAATAAAGTCACTTCATTCACTTGTGCACGTTTAGCAATCTCCCGCGTTGTTGCTCCGACAAATCCTTTTTCTTTTACTAACTCAATGGCTGCATTTATGATTCGATCTTGTGTTGACTGTGTCATATTTCCATCCCCTCACATTGTAAGCAAATACTTGCATTTACTATTGATTATAAATAGCATACATCATTTGTCAAGTCTTAATCGATTAGTATATTTGCTTCTTGCAACGCTTGACAAGCATCTTTAATTTTATCCATTGAGTCAGCTTCTAACGTATGTAAATGGATACCATCTGTAAGAGTTGCTAAGTAGGCCGCTTGATTTTCTTCAATTTTCTTTATAAAACATTCCACTTCTTTACGATTACTTACCATAATCGAAGCTGTTAAATCGCCGTAAACAGCGTGTTCAATAATGACATCTCTAACCGTGACACCATGATCGACGATGATATTTAATTCTTCCCGAACTTGTTCAGGACTATGTTTTACAGCAATGATATGTTTAAATTTAGAGCTACGTTGATAAATATAACCTTGACTCGTTGCGATAATTGGTTCTCCTTTTGCTTTTAGAATAGAGACATCTTGAACAATCACTTGGCGACTAACATTTGCCTGTTCTGCAAACTGTCGACCCGCTATTGGTATAGTTGACTCCTTCAGTGCATTAATTATCATATGTTGTCTTTCTTTAGAAGACATTTTCTTATTCTGATTCATTTCATCTCTTCTCCTTTATCATTCGTATATTTTTGTTAAGGTTGAACACATATGATTCCTTTCTTCTAGATTTACATAGTACTCCCAAACAGCTCGTCTCCGTGTGGAATGTATCATTGTATTCCTTGTAAGTAGCACTAATTTTGTATTTATGTGCAGAGTGAAGAATTGTTCACAACGTTTAAAACTTCATCTTTATCATGAATTATAACATTTTTGCATTTAGCTTGTTTTTTTTACTCTCTTGTGTCAACATAGGTGTCAAGACAGATATAAATTTATATTATTCAAATAAATGTTCAGCATTTCACAATCGAAAGTAAGCAAAACCAAACAACAAACTAAAATATGGATATCATATAATCAATAAGGAGATTAAGATGAATCAATTAAAATTACGTCAACAATTACAAGCGTTTTTATTAGAAGATATTGGGGAGAAAGACATGACGAGTCAAACGATTTTTTCTCCCAATCATCAAGGTGAAGGTCTGTTTATAGCCAAGGAATCAGGAGTGATAGCGGGACTTACAATTATCGAGGAAACGTATCGTTTGCTTGATTCGAAAGTTAAAATACAAGATCAAGTTCGTGACGGAGATTTAGTAGAAAAAGGTGATGTATTAGCGAAAGTGAGTGGTCCTGTAACAAGTATCTTAACTGGAGAGCGCGTCATTTTAAATCTGCTACAGCGGATGAGTGGTATTGCTACATTAACGAAAAAAAGCATTACTGCATTGAACGATTCTTCTATTGATATTTGTGATACGAGAAAAACAACACCGGGTTTAAGAATGTTTGAAAAATATGCTGTTACTGTCGGTGGAGGTAAAAATCATCGTTTCGGTTTGTATGATGCAGTGATGATTAAGGATAACCATATTGCGTTTTGTGGTTCGATAACAGATGCAGTTAAGCGAGTAAAGGAACAGCTAGGTCATATGGTTAAAGTTGAAGTTGAAACAGAAACGAAAGAGGACGTATTAGAAGCTGTAAAAGCCGGTGTCGATGTTATCATGTTTGATAATTGTACACCTCAACAGGTAAAAGAATTTGCACCTTATGTGCCGGAACATATCGTAACAGAAGCTTCTGGGGGCATTACGTTAGAAAGTTTACCAACATATGCTCATACAGGTGTCGATGTCATTTCGTTAGGATATTTAACACATTCTGTATCAGCATTAGATATTAGTTTAGTTGTTAACTTGTAAGACAGTCAAATTAAAGAAATATTTCATCATGCAAAGTATGTGAATCTATGAGCAAAAACGCGGTTTGTAAGTTTGTATGTTTAGGGGAGAGATTTTTAATGCAAAAAAGACTTTTACTATCCATCTTTATCATGTTTTCAATTATTTTTTTAAGTGGATGTCAAAGTGAACAAACGGAAAAAAGTGATGTGCAACCATTAGATGGTAACTTAACAGTCCACGGTGGGAGTGTTGGTGGAGTTTGGTCATTGTTTACTGAAGGGATATCAGAAGCTGTGCGTAAAGAATTCCCAGGAACATTAATTAGTGCAGTTCCAGGCACTGTGGCGGGTAACCCTGTTTTAGTTGATCAGAAAGAAACAGATTTCGCTATAGCTGAATCATTAACAGCTCGATTTGCTTATGAAGGAAAAGAACCATTTGATAAGAAATATGAACATATACGTGCTGTAGCTGCAATCATGCCTGAGAATGTGTTTCAGCTTGTCGCACCCGTTGATGCACCGTTCGATTCTATTGAAGACGTTGCTCAAGAACAATTGCCCTTACGTTATTCAGCAGGTGAAAGAAATGCTTTAGGTGATATCGTTTCTGCTGCTATATTCAATTCTTATGATATGACTTATAAAGACATAAAAGGAAACGGGGGGCAGGTGCATTTTTTATCTGGTAATAAAACGTTTGAATTGATGCGAGATGGACGTGTAGATGCGCTTGGAAAATTAGCTCCCATTCCTGCAGGAGATATGATGGAAGCTTCAACAACAATAGATTTAAAGTTTATTTCACTTGGGGAACAAGCGATTAATACATTAATTGATACATTTGGTGTTACTCGTTATACGATACCAGAAAACAGCTATGACTTTCAAAATGAACCTTATGAAACGATTAATAGCCCGACGATTTTAATCACACATGCTGAACAAGATGAAGAAACGGTGTATCACATGACACAAGCCATTTATAATCAATTAGATTATTTATATGATGTGCATAAAGGTTTTCAAAAGGTAAATGATGAGACAATTATAGAAGTCGGTGGTGTACCACTTCATCCAGGAGCGGAGAAGTTTTTTAAGGAAAAGGGATTATTACAATAAATATGACATGGTCATTCAAAGGGGATTAACATGAAGCAAATGAAAAAGCATTTGTTACAAAGGGACAATTTAAAGCAAGATAAATATCATCATCTTTTTAAAAAAATGCTGACTCTCATTAGTCTTTTGTTCATCGTTTATCAAGTTTGGTCTGTTACATTTTCCACAATGGATCCGATGCATCAGATGTCCATTCATTTAGTCTTTATTCTTATGTTATCGTTTGGCTTGTATAGATCAATCCCATTAATCGACGGTCTATTTCTTATACTTGCAATAAGTAGTGGGATTTACTTTTCTATTCATGCGGAACGCTTTGCAACACGGATTGTCGGAATTGATCCGTTATCAAATTGGGATATATTCTTTGGACTTATTCTTGTCGTACTCAGTATGGAAGCGGCTAGACGGACGATAGGAATGCCGATTATTATCATTGCATTGTTGTTTTTAGCTTATGCACTTTTTGGTCATCATTTAAGTGGCATGTGGTATCATCGTGGGATGTCATTAACCGAGCTACTGGAACAATTAGCGTTTAGTTATAACGGTTTATGGGGATCACCAATCGCTGTTGCAGCTTCATTTGTGTTTATGTTCGTCTTGTTTGGAGCTTTATTACAAACATCTGGTGCGAGTGAGTTTTTCTTTAGATTATCAGTTGCGATGGCAGGTCGTTCTCGCGGTGGAGCTTTAAAAATCGCAGTATTAGCAAGTGCTTTTTCTGGGATGATTTCAGGAAGTCCGACCGCAAATGTAGTCACAACGGGATCATTTACAATTCCTATGTCTAAAAAGCTAGGGTATTCTCCGAAGTTTGCAGCGGCAATTGAAGCGATTGCATCTACTGGTGGAAGTCTGTTACCACCGATTATGGGGTCAAGTGCGTTTCTAATGGCAGCTGTCACAAGTATTCCGTATACATCCATTATTATTGCAGCAACTATACCTGCTTTGTTATTTTATGTTGCTTTATTGGCTGTTGTTCATTTTGAAGCATGTCGTTTGAATTTACCACGAATGGATAAAAAATATCTTTTACCGTTAAAAACAGTCATAAAGCAAGGCTGGTTTCATCTGATTCCGTTTTTTGTATTAACTGTTATTTTATTAAGTGGAGCAAGCCCTTCACGTGCGGGTCTCTTTGGAATTATAACGATTATCGTCATACATTTAATAAGAAGAGGCTGGAAACAGCATTTAAGCATGTTACAAATAGCGATTGATGTAGGAATAAAAGCAATGATTCCAATTAGTACGGCTTGCGCTGTCGCAGGACTCGTTATTGCTGGAATTATGACAACTGGTTTAGGTGGAAAGCTAAACAGTATGATTATCGGGTTTACAGAAGGGCAATTCGGCTTAACCCTTATTGTCATTATGGTGATAAGTATTATTTTAGGAATGGGTATGCCAGTGGCTGCGACATATGTTTTAACAGCGATGGTAGCAGCACCAACATTAATTAATCTAGGTGTTAGTGAAATGGCGAGCCACTTATTCATTGTATACTTTTCCGTCTTATCAGCCATTACTCCACCAGTTGCTGTCGCATCATTTGCAGCGGCAGGCATTGCAGGAGCTAATCCGACTAAAGTAGGTGTTGAAGCTGTTCGTCTCGGTTTAACATCATTTATTATTCCATTTGCATTTGTGTTGAATCCAGCTTTATTAATGGATGGGACTGTTGTTGAAATTGGATTAGGCTTTATTTTTAGTATCATTGGTGTCATCACGATTGCAAGCGGAATGACGGGCTATTTAAATAAAAAACTTCATTATGGCATTCGTATTCTTTTAGTAGGATTAGGGGGAGTCTTATTATATCCTACCCTTGTCATACGATTGATTGCTCTGTTATTGATTGGCCTCATTATTTATGTCCAACATGGGAAAAACATCATGTCATTTCCCGTTTTTAGGAAGTTGTAATGTTGTATCTAACGGAAGCGTCATGTATGATAAAACGTAAGATCGTTTGAGGGAAGTGACACCAATGCGGAAAAAATTACAAGCTCGATTCATATTCATATTAAGTATCCTATTGTTATTAAGTAGTTGCGCCTTGATTGATGATGGTCAGGCTGATGTTCAAACTGATGATGTTACGCCTATTTCGGAGTTAGCACATACAGATATTTTTAGAGAAGGGGCAATTGAACATATTTTAGAAGGTGAATTGAATAAACGGGGGCAAGCAGTCGGCTATCATTATGACCAGTTACCTAGTAAAAAAGGCGAAATCATCCAAAATACGCAAACACCACTTGATGAGAACGGCGTTTATGAAGCAGAAGTTGAAGTAGAAGGTGTTTTAAAACAAGCGAATCGTGGGCGGTCGTCATTTTTCCCTGATGCATGGGATACACAGGATGTCGTTGATGCGATTAATGATGCTTATGAAAACCGCACCTTTATCTCGGGAAATACATATGAGGGTTTAACTGAAGAAGGCATGATTATTCGGATGTATTTAGATCAAAAGGAACGAATTATTTCTGCGTTTCCAGTTTATGAAGGTGGTGGAAAGTGATGTATCATTTTCGAACCGTCACATTAAAAAATGGAGCTCATGAAAGAAAGCGGCTTGTCATTGAATTTACGGACCCAAACCGAGCAATCATCGGTGAATTTCTAATGTCTGATAGTTTATTACTTAATAAAGCAATCTACCACGATGTGCTCGCTGTCATTAACGGTGAAAAAGCACAAGTAACAACAAGTGGTAATCGATGCCATTTAGATATTAATCCTAAGCAAACGGTAATAACTGATTTATATGATGATATTGATACGTATCCAACTTGTGAAATTGAGACACATGAATTAAAACAATTGATGGACATGTGGTTTAATAAACTGGAAGAATTTGAGCGAGATATGGCTGAGGAATAAATTTGAAGAGGCTAGTCTTTTTTATTGAGACGTAAATGCAACAAATGAATAAGTTTCTTCGTCATATGTATAGAGAATATATGATTAGAGGAGGTTTCCCGTGAAAAGGTTGTTAATTATCTTGCTGTCGTGTCTCATTATGATAGGGTTTGGTTGTGGAAAGGAAAGTGAAGGAAATCGCTCTTTAAAAATCGGAAGTGAGGTAGAGTTTGGCGAAGATGATTATCAAAACATCACGACTGCCTCGAATACGTTTGGTTTTCAATTGCTAAATGAAATTGAAGCTGAGCGAGATGAAAATGTGCTCATTTCTCCATTAAGTGCTTTTATGGCATTATCAATGGTTTATAATGGCGCTCTTGGTGAAACAAAAGAAGAAATGGCGAAAACATTACATGTGCCCGGCATATCCGCTGAACAATTAAACAAGGCGAATGCTTCATTAATGACAAAATTATATGAACATACGAAACAGGTTGAACTCCAGATTGCAAACTCTCTCTGGTTAAATGAGGATTATCAATTTAAAGAAGCTTTTCAAACGAATAATGAATCGTATTTTAATGCTGACATGAAATATTTTGATCTTGATGACCGAAAAGCCCCAGAGAAAATGAATAAATGGGCGTCAGATAAAACAAATGAAAAAATTAAAGAAATTATCGAACCACCACTTCACCGCGACTTAGTCAGTGTCATCATGAATGCGATTTATTTTCAAGGGGATTGGACATACCCATTTGAGAAAAGTAGGACAGAAGAGGCTCCGTTTTATTTGTCTGATGGAACGATATCTTCTGTATCGATGATGTCACTGAATGAGAAGCTCGAGTATATGGAAAATGATGTGTTTCAGGCGGTTAGGCTACCATATGGTGAGGATGACGATGGACAATTAACGATGAAAATATTTTTGCCTAAGGAAGATGTCGGGATTGCTCGGATGGAAAAGGAATGGACGGCTGACAACTGGAAAGCATGGAATAATAGTTTTAACAAATCTCAAGGGACGTTAAAACTTCCACGTTTTCAAGTAGAATATGGAGTGGAATTAGAAGATGCACTAAAAAAGCTGGGCATGACAAAAGCTTTTACTCGAGATGCCAATTTTAAAGACATGATCACAAGAGATGATATCCCGTTATGGATTCATAAAGTAACCCAAAAAACGTTTCTCGATGTTAACGAAGAAGGAACCGAAGCGGCTGCGGTTACTAAAGTCGAAATGATTACTGAATCAGCTCTTGTAGATGAACCATTTGTGATGGAAGTAAATCGGCCATTTTACGTTGTTATTGCTGATGAAGAGTTGGATGTCATTTTGTTTATCGGGAAAATTGTCAAGCCAGAGCCCTAGATTGTACCTGCTCTTTATTATATCATTTTTAAAAGTGGTCTATAACTTTTGTTCTTCCATTTACTGTCATAACAAGCGGAGAATGGTCATTCTCCGCTTTGCTAAACTTTATGTTTATTATTAATGTTTTATTTTATTAAAAAATCACGTGCTATATCATGTGCCGATTTACCTGTATAGTTTTGATTAACGACATGAACGATATTCAATCTTGGAAGCAAATGTTTCATTTTATTTGTTAATTCTGTTGGACCAGCAAGATAAACTTCCTTCCATGTATATTCTTTTGCATGCTTTTCAATTGTTGGAACGAGTTCTTTAAACCAGCGTGATTGATGCTCCTTTAAGCGTCGATCATATTTATCACGATGGTTTGCGCTACTTGATATAATAGCACCAAAAGCGATTCCTTTATAGCGACGCCAATCTTCAGTGTTTAAATCAAACTCATAATGAGCTTCATCCATCACTTCAGCAAGCAATGTATCGATTAAAGCAACGCGATCACGTTGGAGCAGAATAATACCTGTTCTTGGATATTCTTCAAATAGTTGGTCTAATTGTTTTGTAACGGGTTCTTTTTCCCAGTAAAATTCATTGTTTAATGTGATTTGGGTCTGTTTGATGAGTAAGTCGTCAGATGTCGCATAACAAATCAGTCCATGTTTTAATTGACGTTGGTGGTCTAAAACAGCTGTTTCCACTTTTTCTTGAATCGAGAGAAATTGTTTATGTTCATCAGGTTGTGAAGCTTTTACGTATTCGCCAATACGTTTCAAACCGTTTTTTAAGCGAATTTTCCAATCTTCATGACTCGGGTCTGTTGCAAGATAAATGGTTAATACCGGACCATTGAGTTGAGATATTTTGCCCCTTAAATTTTTCAATTCGAGTGCCATAAAAATTCTCCCCTCTATTTGTACTCAACTTCAGTGTATCATGAGTAAGGCTGACATAACCAGATGAAAAATTACAAATTTCCGAATAATTAGTAGCAGTTAAGTAAAACATACATATGGGCAGAAGCACACTTTAAGCTGAAGCGAATATAATGTTATCGTAAAAATGATTTTAGTAAATGGGGGAAAATGATGCAACAGAATCAATATTGGGGATTTCCAGAACAACATCTTCCATATCATCCACCTACAGCTCAGCCTGGATACCAGTGGTTTCGTCAAATTGTGATTGAGGATGCCATCGGTATCGCTCGGCAACAAGTTGCTGGAGAAGTTGTAAAGGCGGAATTGGAAAGAGAACATGGAAGATTGTATTATGAAGTTGATATTTTAGCCACGAATGGTAGGAAATATGAAGTGAAAATTGATGCAAATAATGGTGCTGTATTAGGTGTGGAATTAGATTAGAAGACTTACCTAAATCTACTTCAAAAAAAAGAGCAGTCCAATGAATCTTTTAGATAGTTGGACGCTCTTTATTTTTTACTCTTCATACAGTCCAAAAGCGATTTAATCTGTTTCCCAAGCCCCATATTAGGCCGCTATCCATTGTAAATGTGATCTAATATCGCTTTACATGCCCCTCAATCAATTCGCATTAACTGCTCATATGCTTTATAATCAAAACTTATTCGGCAACATACGTGTTTAAATTCCGATCTATTTTGGACAAATGTCCATTCCTTAGTTGATATGCGTCTTCGGTGTATTTGATTAGTTCTAGATAGTGTGTGACCATAACAATTGTTTTCTTGTCTTGTCGGTGGATTTTTTGAAAAAGTTCCATTATATTATTGGCTGTATCCTCATCTAAATTTCCAGTCATTTCATCTGCTAAAATAATGTCGGGTTGACTCATAAGGGCACGGGCTATGGCAATGCGTTGTTGCTCTCCGCCTGATAATTTAGCAGGGATATGATGGCGACGATCTTTTAACCCAACTTGTTCTATTAAATGTTCCGCACGCTCAATCACCTCTTTATTTTTCTTAAATTGGAGGATAGGTAGCATAATATTTTCAAGCGCTGTTAATGCTGGCAGTAATTGATACTGCTGGAAGATATAACTAATTTTGCGGTTACGTAGACGATTCCGTTCTTTATTAGTTAGTTGATTTACATGAACACCATCAATGATGATTTCTCCAGAAGTCGGTTCATCAAGGAGACCTATCACTTGTAATAAGGTTGTTTTACCCGAGCCAGACGGACCAATAATACTAACAAATTTTCCAGGATTAATGGATAGTGTTATATTGTCTAAGACATGCACGGTTTCATTTCTAGATGTATAAGATTTGGTGATGTTTTTTAAGTTAATCACTCGTTTCATCCTTTCTGTTCAAACAAAAATCTAGTGAAATTCACGTAAGCGATAACGATTAGAACGGAGCAATAATGTTACGACACTAATTAACAGACTGACACATAAACTAATAGCAATAAAAACAATGACATCTGTTATATTTAAAACAACGGAATCACTAAATGATGTTAGAAATAGATAACCACAAATTGCTCCGACAGAGACAGCCGCACCACTAATAAAAAACTCTTCCAAAAGATATAAAAATGCCCAGCGTTTTGTTTCCCATCCCCAAGCCTTGTAAAGTTGAATTTCTCCGATTCTAGCTTCTGTTTGATTAATATGGATCGCAATATAACTAAATAACGCCAGAAGAATGCCGATGGTAAATAATAGCCACTGATGGGCTTGTAAACTTACATCTACTCTTTCACCGAGGAAAGTAAGCACTAACAATGCCGATGCTTGTTGTTTAGATAATAGAAACAGTGAAACATAGAGTAAAGTAGCGATGATAATCACTGCTTTTGTCATACTACGAATCGGATGACGAATCATATTGCGAAAACTATATGACCATAATGTGTTACTCGGTCGCTGAGAAAGGATGGTCTTTTTCGTTTGGTTGGACCCCCGTAAATTTATGTGACGATCCAAATGACGAATAACTGGAATAATGTAAAGACAAATCATTGCGAATAAAGAAAGGAGTAGACTTACTATCATAGCGACTAGCATTTGTGTTGTGTTCCAGGCAGTGCCAATCGTAATATATAGAGTGATAAAGCAAATGGTGACTAAAAATAAAATACCAATCGATTCAAAAATTAATGATTGAATAATTCTCCATTTCGACCACCCGAATGTGTACTGAATGGTCATATCTCTTTTTCTGTTTTCCGTGTAATTTCGATAGATGAGACTTAGACCAATTAATCCCATTGCAACGATAAATATGGTAAGTAATAAGGTCGTTGAACTGACACGTTCTTCAATAACAAAGGAGGCGCCTTCTTCACTCCAACCTTCTAATAAATAACCGTAACCAGGAACACCATCAAAATCATCTAATAATACATGGACTTTACGGTCCGCACTGCCTAACATGATATCGACGTGTAGATTTGTTTCTTGGCGAATTTTTTCGGCAATATGTTCGACTTTAGCCATGCTTTCAGGACTTCTTTCTCCGGCTCCTTCAACAATGACACGAATAATGGAAATCGGTTTATCCCCGAGTAAATATTCAGCTGCTGCTAATGTTGTTATTGCATCAATACCGCCTGTATAATAACTATCTTTATATGGTGAACTTTGATAGACGTAGGGGGCAGCTAATTTAGTTCCCTTTGTATCATGTGTAACATAAACGTCCTCCGGTTGATAATAATCAGGAGAAACTGGCTTGTCGCTTGTTGTAAAATGATTCTCTAAGCGTGTGGCATCAAAGCGACCGATAATGTCAAAACTAAAATGTTTACTTAAATTAACAGATTCAGCTTGTCGGTAATTAATTTGTTCCTTACGTGTCGATTGTGGTATGGCTTCAACAACAGGAACCCCATTTATTAGCTCCTGATCTAGGTGTCTATATTGAAGTGGAGAAAAGTCTAAAATAGTACGTTGATTACTGAACCCAGGGTGACTTTCGTTATTTATAATCTTCCCGTTTTCCAGTTTTATCGAACCGATATTAAATAAATATGCTTCACTAAAAGGATTAAAATTGATATCAACTACTTTTTCACGTGGGCGTGATGCCAAATATTCTTTGCCACCTGCTTCAATTAAACGGTCCACATCTAAGTATTTCTCAGGAACGTCTATTTTATATATCGTTGATTGATAAAGCGTGTCATACGGTTGATTCAGTAAAATGAGTGGAATAATTGGAATGTCCTCTCGCTTTTGTATTGTGTGATGTCCATCAAAAAAATCCCCTTCAACGATGGCTTTGTCTAAATTTAATAGTTTAGCTTCTTCATCGGGATCAACGGCTACCATTGACCATGTACTACCATCTGTACGAAGAACGCTATTTGGAGGTTCGCTCGATAAATTCCATCGTCCCAATTCCCAAATGTCTTCAAAACGCTCAAATAAATGTTCCTCTTCATTCGAAAGAAACTGCGAGTAAGAAAGGTCAGCTAAAAAGTCTGGGGTAATATCGCGATACCGGTTACCGTCAAATACTTTTGTAGACTCTTCTCTGTAATAAAATCCGAAATCTTTAATGCCAAAGTCAATACTTAGTCCTTCATTTTCTACATTTCCAATAAATGTCAAAGGTGCCGCAACTTCAACACCATCAAGTGCTTTAATCCGTTCATATTGTTCACGTGTGATCCCACTGTGATGCTGTGCCAAATCCCCTCTTCTTACTAAACCGTCTAACACAGTATTTGAGTTCTCGCCCGTTTCACGTAAGTTTATTTTATGAGCCATCTCTTCCGTCTTCGGCCTAATCAGTAAATCATAACCCGTTCGCCAGTTTTTCGTTAATTGCTCCGTCGCTTGTACTTTTATATGTTCAGATGTTTGAAATGTATAAATAAATGCGAGACCAATTAATACGAGAATAACAATAATTGAAAGTGTGGAACGCCAGTAATACATAATACTTTTTAAAATGACTTTGTGCATGATATCCCCCTTTACTATTAGAATAATCTTTCACTTTTATAAGGTCATTTTAGCATAGTAACATAACAAAAACAACGAATATTCACAAAAATAAAACCATTTATGTGCATAAAAATACTAGAATTCAATCCCAAATTTTTTTCACAACATGATATAATAAAATATATATTTTATTTGCCACTTAACATCTCGTTCCTCTATTTTTATATGAAACCACTCAATGTATCATGCTTATCTACTAAATCTATATTCATTCCAAAAGGACGAAGGAAAATTTAATAAGAAGGAGAATCCATATGAAATTATTTCATACGGCTGATTGGCATTTAGGAAAATTAGTACAAGGTGTTTATATGACAGAAGATCAACGGTATATATTGCAACAATTTGTCCAAGCAGTTGAAGAGGAAAAACCGGATGCTGTCATTATTGCAGGTGATTTATATGATCGTTCAGTGCCGCCGACTGAAGCCATTCAACTACTTGATGAAGTGTTAAATACGATTGTGTTAAAACGAAAGACGCCCGTCCTTGCGATTGCAGGAAATCATGATAGTCCAAGTCGGTTACATTTTGGTAGTCGGTTAATGGAGACAAATGGCTTATTTATGGTGGGGAAATTTTCAAGAGATTTAGAACCTATCATTTTACATGATACGTTTGGAGAGGTTCATTTTCATTTAGTACCTTATGTGGATCCAAGTGTTGTGCGCAATGAATTTGAAGATGATAAGATTCGCTCACATAATGATGCCATGCGGAAGATTGTGGAACATATTCAAGCGAAAATGAATCCATCTGCAAGACATGTCTTTGTTGGACATGCATTTGTCACACCATATGGAGAGAAAGAAGCGAACACAAGTGATTCCGAACGTCCATTGTCGATTGGCGGTTCAGAATATGTAGAAGCACGACATTTTGAATCATTCCACTATACAGCACTTGGGCATTTACATCAGGCGCATTATGTTCAAGAAGAAACGATTCGCTATGCTGGTTCTCCATTAAAATATTCCATTTCTGAAGAGCGCCATCAAAAAGGTTTTTATGTTATTGAATTAAATAAGACAGGCGATGTCCATGTAGAAAAGCGACATCTTAAACCGTTTCGTGATATGCGTACAGTAGAAGCAACAATGGCGGAACTTTTAAAGCATCCTGAAAATGAAGATTATGTGTTTATTAAACTACTAGACGAAATGCCGGTTTTATCACCAATGGAAAAGGTTCGTTCTGTTTATCCGAATGCGATGCATGTTGAACGAAAGTATTTTCAACTTGGATTAAATCAGGAGAAAAGCGATGTCATTGAACGGGCGAAGATGTCTGATTTAGAGCTTTTTCGAGCATTTTATAAAGAGGTTAAAGGAACAGATGTTTCAGAGGAAACGGAAGCGATTTTTAAAGAAGTCCTTGATGCGTTTTTACAAGAAGAACGGGAACAAGTGCCAGTAAAATAAGGGAGGGTGAAATAAGTGAGACCATTAAAACTAACGATGCGAGCTTTCGGTCCCTATAAGAATCAAGAAACGATAGATTTTAATGAACTAGATGATCATCAATTATTTGTCATTTCTGGCAATACAGGTGCTGGTAAAACGACGATTTTCGATGCGATATGTTTTGCTTTATACGGTAGTGCGAGTGGTGAAGATCGCGAAAATCAAGCAATGTTAAGAAGTCAGTTTGCTAACGACGATATACATACATCAGTGGAGCTTCTATTTGAATTAAAAGGACGGACATATCGGATTTTCAGGCAACTCGGTCATATTAAAAAAGGGAATAAAACGAAAACCGGTGATCAGTATGAGTTTTTTGAAATTGTTGATGGAGAAGAAATCCCATGTGTTGATCGTCAAATTGTAACGGAAATTAATGAGAAAGTAGAAGCCTTGATGGGATTAACGGAAGATCAATTTAAGCAAATCGTTATGCTCCCACAAGGTGAGTTCCGTAAACTATTAACATCAGAAACAGAAAATAAAGAAGCGATTTTACGACGGTTATTTAAAACAGAACCATATAAACAAATTGGCGAACAATTACGCATTCGAAAGCAACAGTTGGAACAATCGTATCAAACTGAGAAGCAAACTTGTGATCATTATATCCATCAGCTGGCTTCACTACCAGAACGTAGTGACAGCCAACTGTTTCAAACTCTTAATGAAGAGCATTTTAATGTCTATCAAATATTAACCGGATTAGAAGCTGAACTAACCTATTATGAACAAAAGCTGGCTACTGATTTAGAAAGATATAAAGCAATTGAGAAAGAGCATCAACAAGCGAGTGAAATGTATTACAAGGCAAAAGCACTTCATGAAAAATTTGCTGAATATGAAGAGAAAACTAAACGTCTTAACCAATTGACAGATCAACAAGCATTGTATGAAGAAAAAGGAGAAGAATTAGAAGCCGCTGAGCGTGCTTATAATATAGAACCTTATGAAAAGCAAGTATTGGATTGGAAAGCGGATATTCTTCATAAGGGAACAGCTTTAGAAAAAGCAACCATACAATTAAATGAAGCGAAAGCTTACTATGAAAAAATGGAAAAACAATATAAATTAGAAGAAAATAAAGCGCCAGAACGCGAGCAAATAAAGCAGCAATTACATCGATTACAAGAGTTTCTACCGACAGTTGAAGCGATGGAAGAAATGAAATCTAAGTTAAACCGCCTAAAACGACAAGCTTTAAAGACGTATGAAAAGATTGAGCAAACTAAGACGCAACGTAAACAAAAGCAGGAACAGATTGAAACAATCGAAAGGTCCGTGCAACAATTAGATGAAGCGGTGAGTTCAATTGGGAAAAAAGAACAACAGCGCAATCAACTTCGCGAACAACATCGTCTTTTAACAAAACATATTCAATACACTGAAAAGAAACATCACTTAGAAAGAGTTGGAAAAGAGCAAAAGCAAACGTATATAAAACAGAAACAAGCTTATGAGACGCTTGAAGAAACGTGGCTGAAAAATCAAGCCGGTATGTTAGCTAGTCACTTACATGATGGTCAACCGTGTCCTGTATGTGGAAGTCTTTCACATCCTAATAAAGCAAGCGATGGAAAACATCTTGTCACTCGCGAACAGTTGGATCAAGCAAAACTATTATTTAAAAAAGTAGAAAATGATTATCGAACAACGCAAGTTGAATGGAAAAGAAATCAAGCAGAGCTTAAAGAGATTGAAAACGAAATTGTGACCGAATATAACATTTCTATTGAACATATTCCTACAGCCCGCGAGCAAATTATAAAGCAAGGTAAAAAACTAAGTGAAGACTTAGAGCGATTAGAGCGAGCTCAAGCCGAACTAAAAATCAAACGACAGCATCTTGAAAAGGAAAAGCAACAGCTTAAAGAACTTGAACAACAAAAAGAAACATTAGATAAAGTGTATCAAGAAGAACGCGAGCAATATACGGGTGAGAAAGCCGCTTATACGGAGCGACTTCGTGTTATACCAGAGGAGATGCGTTCACTGACAACTCTCAGGCAGCAAATCAAACAAGTTGAAGAGACGAAACAGGTATTAGAAGAAGCTTGGGAACATGTACAGAAACAATTACAATTAGCAAAAGAAAAAGTGACAACGACAGAAGTGAATGTTAAGCATGCTCGCCAACGATTAGCCGAAACGAAAGAAAAATATCAACAAGCAGAAGAACAATTTGTATTAAAATTAACAGAAGCTAAATTCTTATCTGCCTCTGAGTATCGGGAAGCAAAGAGAGAGGCATCTGTTCGTCAACAATTAAAAGCTGTTATTGAACGTTATAACGAAGAAGTTACATCGCTTACGAAACGGGTAGATGAATTAAAAGAACAGCTAAAAGATAAAGAAAACGTGCCGATTGTTAAGTTACAAGAAAAAGTGAAGCAACTTAAAGAGAAGTATGATGAAGCGTTTAACCAATTTAATGAAACAAAAGGATATTTACGAGATGGAAGACGTCAGTTCGAGCTTATTGAAGAGACGTACAAAAACATCCAGGAGATGGAAGGACAATTAAGCCGTATCACTGATTTATATGATGTCATACGTGGTCAAAATGATATGAAGTTGTCATTTGAACGCTTTTTGCAAATAGAGTATTTAGAACAAATTATTGATGCAGCAAACCAAAGACTTCGTCATTTATCACAAGGGCAATTTATGTTAATGCGTAGTGAACGTCAAGAATCGCATGGTCGTCAAAGTGGATTGGCACTAGATGTGTATGATGCGTACACGGGACAGACTCGTGATGTGAAAACATTATCAGGTGGAGAAAAATTCAATGCTTCGCTTTGTCTCGCACTTGGTATGTCAGATGTTATTCAAAGTTTTCAAGGGAACGTATCGATTAAAACGATGTTTATTGATGAAGGGTTTGGGTCACTTGATGAAGAATCATTGCATAAAGCGATTGATACACTTATCGAACTTCAAGAATCAGGTCGTATGATTGGTGTTATTTCTCATGTAAAAGAGCTTAAATCAATATTCCCAGCTGTTTTAGAAGTGAAGAAAAATAAAGAAGGTCATAGTGAAACGCATTTTATTACGAAATAACACGATAAAATGTCATATATTAGACATATTATTCTTCAGTCTCTTTTGTTAAAATAAGAAAGCATGGACTGGAGGAAACATCGAGGAAACATCATGGAAAATACGAAGCATCATCGATCACTTTGGAAAGATGAAGCGTTAGTCGCATTAAATCAGGCGGTGCTTGATTCTTATAAGAAATATGGCGTCACCATCGTTGATCATCATACTGCTGCCGAACAATTCCGGGTGTTCGAACAAAAAGAAGAATCTGCTGGTCGCCATGTCACAGGCAAATGGTCATGGCTCGTTCCACCAATGGCTCCATCGACAACACATATGTATTTTAAACCGTATGATAATACGTTAGTAACGCCGAACTATTTTTATCAAAAAATGGAATATCCAGATGTTCAAAAGAATACGTGAAAATGATTAAAACGCAGTTTAATTCATTTGAATTAGACTGCGTTCTGTTTATAACAAGAAGTGATTCAATTATATTCTGTTTATGTTTAGAAAGATTTTAATCGGGACGATATGCCAAATTGTCTTCGTCTACAATAGGTGTAAGAAAAGTATGTTGACTTGCAGTATGTAAGTCGCGCCAGATTTGATTAATCTCTGAATGCTTCATAATTGCTTTCATTCCGATAAAACGGAATAGGTTGTTTGCACATGTAAGCATTGTTGTAACAGCTCTTTTACAAACGGTTCCAAATGCTCGTTGTTCATCTTCTGATAGGTCCTTACCAGAAACGTAGTCTTGCCAAATATTTTTCACAGCATCATGAAAAGCCTGTTCGGCGTTTTTCCAACGTGCTGTTTCAGTTTCAATTTTTTCTATCATGACTTCATATCGACTCGGTTTACCGTGTTGCCAGTTTGATTTATTTTGCTCTGTAAATGATACCACTTCTTCGATGAAATGCTTGCCGATTCCTAATGTGATTGCTGCAAAAGAAGCTTCTGAAAAAGGGAGAAATGGGAATTGATGAATCGGTAACCCGTATTCATTCTTTGTTTCAAAAATCGAAAACGCACGTATTTCTGGTACAAACTGATTCGTAATACGAATCGTATGACTGCTCGTCTTTTCTAAACCAAAGGCATCCCAATCTTGTAAAACCTTAACTTGCTCTTTTTCAAAAATAAATGAGATGAGCTTTGAATCGTTTTTTATTCGACAAGTAGCTGTGAAAATGGAAGCATAATCAGAACCACTACAATAAAACCATTCACCATTAATGATATATCCCCCGTCTGTACGTTCAGCGATGCCAGCTGGGAATCCACTTCCTGCGATGACTGCATCTTTCGGTTGATAATAGGTTGATGCAGCTTCTTTGGTGAAGTTACGAGTAAACATTCCCCCACCTGAACCGACCGTCACAAGCCAGCCAAAACTTCCATCGACATAGGAGGCCTCTTGGAAGATTTGAACAGCTTCAGGTAATTCAAGTGCTTTTCCACCGAGAGACTTAGGAATAATCAGTTTAAATAATTGATTGTCTATCATATATGAAAGGACAGTGTTTGGGATAGATGTTTGATCAAGATGTTGCTTCATTTCATTTCTAATCCATTGAACGGTTTCTCTGTCTAATAATGACATATGATGATTCACCCTTTATGAATAGTTTTCTTTCATTATAGCAAATAATCATCTTCTTATTTCAGGTTATGGGAATGAATAAGTAGTAGTTAGATAGAAAACTTCACAAAAAATATCAATAAGAAGGATTTTCGTCATATATTATCGAATATTAATATATAAGCAAGTTATTCTACTAAATGCAAAAAAACATTTTCCTAAGATAATTCGATAAAATGATTGCTAAGTACAATGTAAGTAAAGGTGGAAAAGCACCAATAGAATAAAGGTGATGGTTTATGAAAGGGATACGTTTATTTACGAAAAAAACGATGATCATCATGATTACTGTGCTTATGCTTGTCATAAGCACAGTTTCTTACACATTATCAACATTAGTAGAGGCGAAACAACAAGTAACACAAGATATTACAGCCTACTCTCGAGGTACATATGATATCTTGATCAGACCAGCACAGGCTCGAACCAATCTTGAAAAACAACTTGGTCTCATTGAGGAAAACTATCTTGGAATTGGAAGCGGTGGTATAACGATAGACGAGTGGAAAGAAATAAAAAACCACCCGAAAGTTGATATAGCGGCTCCCGTTGCTTCAATTGGCTTGTTTACCGCAAGATTACGTTCTTGGATGCTTGAAAGAACGGAGCCATTCAAATACTATGAAGTCTATTATGAAACGAGTGATGGGTTAAATACTTATACATATAACGAAGATACCTTTGTTTATGATTTTATCGATGATTTCGATGATGAAGATTTTGATTTACTTTTGTATCCTTCTTCTTACGAAGTAGGAAACAATTATCTTGATTATGTTGCGGCACTTTTTGCCTTTCCCCCTTCTTATCATCAAGTAGTAGCGGTTGATCCAAAAGAAGAAGGGAGGTTAGTGAATGATGATTTAAGCTTACTTGAAGAAAAGGTTTATAATCATCGGGCTTATAAAAATGGCAAGCTGGCTATCCCAGTGCTAAGTCTAAAAGACGTCTCTGTCCCCAATACAATTAAACTGACAATCGACGACTTACATCAACCGACAGAAGAAGAGTTAAGAGAGTGGAGAAGTAAACATAAGGATGGGCTTGCTTTTCATACGTTAGTTGAAAAACCTGCTGATTATGAGCGATTCTTGGATAAATATATTCATAAAAAACGTATGCATAACAATGAAGTCTATGTATTTCATGCCCATGATGGTCCATCACCTTTTGAAGACAATCCATTTTTTGTTAATAAGGAAAAGAAACTTGTCGCAGATGATGGTACGGGAAAGGGCGAAGGGTATTTAAGTGGATTTTACAGAGATTTTAGCCAACGCATTGGCTATCAACTTGACCCAGTCGTTTATAATGTGATCGATAAGAAGCATTTGAGCGTTAAGCAGATGGGAATTGATGACAATTATGGCGCGCCGATTTATAGAAA
>NZ_JACHHA010000009.1 GCF_014202495.1 Cerasibacillus quisquiliarum
ATTAAGAATAGACAAGTGAATTCCCTCCTGAATTTGGTTTTCGTCGACTTTAATTCTACAGGGAAACTCACTTGTTTTCTATTTTTTAGATAAAATATAGTGTGAGTGAATTTTGACACATTCGTTAAATAAATGATTCATTTAACGAATGTGTTTTTTCCTTCACCAACACTATTTATTGTAGAGCCATTGTTGCCCAATAGGCGTTCTCTTTTTCTTTTCATTTCTTTCCTTCAAACTTACTTTCAACACTTTTTCCTTTTGTAGAGCTCATTATAAATTCACAATCTACATAATTAAGCGGTCGAATATATGTGAACATCCATGTCTATTTCATGTATCCTTTAAGGAAATATTTTCCCATACCAAACATTTGAATAATGAACCCTTCACAGAGATTAAACGTCTTCTTGAATCAATAAAGGAAAGTGTGGTTGTTATCTGGATTGCCTCTGATTTCACATCGCGAATTATAGGCTATTCGAAGGATTTGAAACAAAACCAATAAAGACAATGGTGATGTTATTCCCCAAAAATTATCTGTCCCTACATATCCGTGGTCTGTTTCCTCCCAACCTAAATTATTATAAAATTTATGGAGAAGATTGGGGATTTGATGAATTTAATATGCTAGTTATTAATGACCAGTAAAAGTTAGGGTATTCTTGTGAAATAATGTAATCAAATGAATGGTCCAAGAAAACATCCACACCTCCAAGTGTTCAATTTTACTTGACGGTTACAATGGGTGCTTTGGTTGGTACACAAGGTAAAAATAATACGAAACAGCATAGTCTTTTGTGAACTATGCTGTTTTATTTGAGTATAATAAGTACTGCATTTTGAGGTGCAATTCTTATGTATTTTTAATGACAATTTAATGCACAAGGTATATTTTTGCGATATGTAATAGATCCCTGTAATTGCTAGAAAATACAGTGTCTAATATTTCATCTTTGTCTTTCAGCAGTTTAAGGTAAAATTATATTGAAGATACCCTCCCTTTTGGAAAAAAGAAAAACTATAATTTTGTTGTTCAAATTTACAACTAAGTTTTCCCTATTGAATTAATTTTCAATATAAATTGACTTTTAGGAGAAGTAAAGATAATTTTATCATAAAAGGAGGTTTAAGGGAAGAAAGACTCATACTTAGAAAATCTTTAGACAAAATTCAGTTTAAAGATATTCAATTTATAATAGGAGAGAAAACTATGAAAAAAGTAACGATTTTATTTTTAATGGGCATCATGTTATTTATTCAACTATTATTTAATGTAGATACAATAAATGCGAGTAATATCCCTCAAAAGGTACTATCACTGCAAACAGACGAAGAGTATTCTGATGATGGTTATGATATTAATTACTAACGGAATTGGACAAAACTTGTATGGTGGATATCTAACAAAGTTGGAAACTTTATTTATCAGAGGCAACCTACGAGACAAGTTGGGCCAAATTGGGACACAATAAGCTCTGGTACTATTAGTTTTAATTCGGGAAATTATGGAACTTCAACTAGGCATACAGTTAGCGTTCAACACCGTGATCATGAGATAGATACATGGCCTCAAACTTCAGTGGTTAACTGGGCTTCTAAAATATCAGTAATTATTACTAATCCCTCAAACACAGACGTTCGATCACGGTCTGTTACACATAATCAGCACACATACTATAAAGGCGGTCGTAATGGAACATACACTGTAAAGTACGCGCAACGCAGTAAACAATCGTGGGATATTTGGTTAAGATTATTTCATTGGACTGGATCGTGCAGTATACCACCATGCCCTATTCCAACAGGAGCAGAAACAGCCGCTGAGCTAAAAGATGGAGATGTCACCACTATTACTAACTTAGAGACAAATAAAGAATATAAAGCAATGCAGATAGAGGGCGGTTTTTATGTATTGCCTTCAAAGTCACATCTAGCTAATAATACTGCTTTCAAAGATGAAAAAACTTTTACGCTAAGCTCATTACAGAATCGTGCATTTGATACTGAACTTGGAGTATTAGTACGAAACTTTAAGGGACTTTCTATTGGAGATAAAATTACTCTAGAAGATGAAATAAAATTAATTAGGTATGATAAGGACCTAGATGAAACTTTTTTTGGTTTTGAAGAGTTCGGTGGTACTATCACAGAATGGCCATTCAATGGAGACTTGACATCTGAATTTACAGTAGGAGAAAAAGTAGCGTTTAAATTTGAAATTGTCAAAGAACATTCAGATGGTCCATTTGAAACTTTAGATTATATTAAATATGGTCTAGATAATAATGGTAAGGCTCCTAAAATTGATAAATTTTTAAAATAAAAAATAATCAATCTTTGGTTAGTTCGGGTAACAGAATATTATTATTGAATGGATAAAAAATTAAAGTAAATATACAGATAAAATATTTATCCTGCATAAATGCGCTCGATGCTTGGGCAATACAGCTTTGTCAATAGCTGCTTTTTACAAAATTCATCGTCGGGAGATATAATATGAAAAGGAATATTGCGAAAATATTAAGCTTCATAGTAATTTTCACTTTGCTTTTCAGTTTGTTAAGATTATTAATCAATATAAATGTAATTCCTTGGAACATATTAACAGATATTTTAATTTTACTGTTAGTCATTCCTATTTTAATCTTTATTTCCATTTTGTTATCAGTGAAATTAATAAATTCAATAGTAGATTAAAATTTCGTAATTTACCCTCCTATAATATAAAGGGTATTTATCAGCATAATAGGGAGTAGTCCTTGGATAGGTGCCTACTCCCACTTTTAACAAATAATCCAAGGAGAACTATTGTAAAAAATCAAAGCACACAGTCGTCTTGCCTAGCGGTAGGCTTTCCCCCCCACCGGATAAAGGGATTTTAATTTATGTTTAAAAATTATCCAATAACCCCTTCTTGCTTAGATAATGACAACAAGGGGTTATTTAATATGAGTTAAGAATCCCTTATGGCCAGATTCTTACCTAATAACACAGTGGATATTAATTGAGATAGATATGAAGCCTCTTATCACAAAACCGGTTAGGATGTTTTATATTAAGATAATGTGAAACTATGAAAAAATATTAGTTAATCTCTCGTTGATTATTAATAATAGTCGTCAATGAGCATGAAAAGGTTGTACAATCTCTTTTATAAATATGATAACTTTTTCTTAGTTATCAAGTGATGCGTATATATATATAATAAAAATAAAAAATCGATAAAAAAAGCTTAAACATTTTCTAAAGCAGCCGATATAAATAATGAACATGGGAAATCATGTTCAAAATGGGACACAAGGACGTGACCCAAAACAATATAACATGGAGGTCATTTAGATGAGAATTAATCACAACATTTCAGCACTAAACACACATCGTCAATTGAACACTAATACGGTTGCGGTGCAAAAATCACTTGAAAAACTGTCTTCAGGACTAAAGATTAACCGTGCAGGAGATGACGCAGCAGGTCTTGCCATTTCTGAAAAAATGAGAGGACAAATTCGTGGATTAGAAATGGCGTCTAAAAACGCTCAAGATGGAATTTCTTTAATTCAAACAGCAGAAGGCGCATTAAATGAAACGCACGCTATATTACAAAGAATGCGTGAATTGGCTGTTCAGTCAGCAAACGATACTAATACTGATACAGATCGTGCAGAGCTTCAAAAGGAGCTTGCTGAGTTGATTACTGAAATAGATCGAATTTCATCAGACACAGAGTTTAATACTCAAAAATTACTTGATGGTTCTATTACAGAAGGATTTACATTTCATATTGGATCAAATGAAGGACAAAACATTACATTAACTATTGGTGATATGTCCGCTACCGAATTAGGTGTCGATGGTCTAGATATTTCAAATCAAACAGATGCGGATGCAGCTATTACAACAATTCAAACAGCAATTGATAAAGTATCTTCAGAACGTGCTAAATTAGGTGCTACTCAAAACCGTTTAGAGCACACAATTAACAATCTAGGTACTTCAGCTGAGAACTTAACAGCTGCAGAATCACGTATTCGTGACGTTGATCATACCGAAGCTGCTTAAAGCAGAGTGAGGTATAGTCGTCCTAACTGGTAACGGTTAGTGATGATCATCGGGTGAATTGCTGGAAACCCCTTAGAGCTTGTCTTACCACAACGGAGTCGGAAACGACAAACGTGACGGTTTGAAAAAAGACGAGATTGGGCGATCAGCAGCCAAGCGCCTGGGGCGAAAGCCTGGCGAAGGTTCAACGACTAGGATAGACCATCTAAAAGCAAAGCTTATGATGATGAAATCCATAGGTGAACAAGGAAGCCGCTAATTTCCTTGGAATCCGAAGTGCCCGACCCCTACTAGAAATCTAGAGGGTGAAGATATAGTCTAGTCATTTATGAAAGTAAATGTTCGCACGATGGCGAAAGAAATGATGGAGTTCACTAAGAACAACATCTTAACTCAAGCGGCACAAGCAATGTTAGCTCAAGCTAACCAAACACCACAGGGAGTATTACAGCTATTACGTTAATATTGAATTATTTAAAAGGAACTCTAGCTATGATAATGCTAGGGTTCTTTTTATAAGGAGTGATAATAAAAATGGCAGTTTGTGCTTTTAGTGAACGAACTTACGAATTTTGTTTTAATACAGAATTTTTAATAAATATAGAGGATTATTAGCGGCTCATCCTACTTTACCAAGCCAAAGGCAAGAAAAACAGTTAGGATATGATGTTGAGTTTAAAATAAAGAATGGCAGTTATTGTTATTCTTTATTCTTGCAACATAAAGTATAAAAGCTATGCTAGTATGCGTGTAGGTAGCAACAATGTTAGCTCCTTAATAAAATACTTATTGTAAAATAATGCTCTCGTCTTGAGCGTTATTTTTTTGCATATAAATAATAAAAGCGAGGTTCTTTGAATTTCATAGTTGATGACAGTAAAATAAACATGATAAACAAATATTTTTCATACGACAAAATATATATGATGATTTAGTTTCTGTATAGAGAGGGTGGCCGTCATCGATTTAACGACGCGAATTTTAAAATATAAAAAATCTATTGTGATTGTCTTTATCGTTTTTGCGCTTGTTAGTGTTGTCGTGCAGTTCGGGGTTTCAGTAAATTATAGTATGTTTGATTATTTACCGAAGAACGCCCCATCAACGATTGCTATTGATGTGATGGAAGAAGAGTTTGCCTGGGATGTGGACAATACCCGTGTCATGATAAAAGATGTTAGTATCCAAGAGGCGCTTAAATATAAGGAAAGCATTGAAGCGATTGATGGCGTGTCTAAGTTGACTTGGCTTGATGACGCCATGGATATAAAGATACCGATTGAAATGATGGATACAGATCTGGTGGAAACATATTATAAAGATGGGCATGCCTTGTTTACTTTCCATGTTGACGAAGGTAAAGAAGTAGAAGCGACAGATGCGATTTATGATGTTATTGGAGAGAAAAATGCGATGGCGGGGGATGCGTTAAATACAGCCATTTCCCAAAAAGCGACTGGGCAAGAAACGTTCAATGCAGCAGCGATTCTCGTACCGATTATTATTATCATCCTTTTGTTATCTACGAGATCCTGGATTGAGCCAGTATTTTTCTTAATGGCAATCGGTATTTCCGTTTTAATTAATATGGGAACGAATATTTTTATCGGCGAAATTTCCTTCATATCACAAGCGGTCGCACCTATTTTGCAGTTAGCAGTCTCTCTTGATTATGCTATCTTTTTACTACATAGTTTTGATGATTATAGGAAAAGGCTTGAAAGTCCAGAAAAAGCGATGCAATTGGCAATGAAAAGATCTTTCCCAGCGATTGCAGCAAGTGCTTCAACGACATTTTTTGGATTTATGGCGCTTACCTTAATGGATTTTGAAATTGGTGCTGATTTAGGTCTGAATCTCGTCAAAGGTATTTTACTTAGCTTTTTAAGTGTGATGATCTTTTTACCAGCATTGACATTAATGTTCTATCGCTATATTGATAAAACACAACATAGACAATGGTTGCCAAGTAAATACAAAATGGGGAAACATATTATAAAATTACGTTTGCCTGTTCTTTTAATGATAGCTATCCTCGTTGTTCCTGCCTTTCTTGCCCAAAGTAAGACGAATTTTATATATGGAATGGGAGAGTTACCAGAGGATACACGAGCAGGGAAAGATGTGGTGGAAATTGAAGAAGCATTTGGCAAATTTACGCCGATCGTTTTATTAGTACCAACGGGTGATCTTGCTAGAGAAGCAGAGCTTGTTGATGAACTGAGTAATCTCAAACAAGTGAAAAGTACGATTTCTTATACGAACATGATTGGTGCTACAATCCCACCAGAATATCTGGATAATTCGGTGAAAGAGCAGTTTTTCTCTGAACATTATAGTCGACTCATTTTAAATACAACAACAGATGCAGAGGGAAAAGAAGCATTTGCTTTAGTTGAAGATGTGCAATCTATGACGGAGAAATTTTATGAAGATGATTACCATGCTACGGGAGAAAGTGTCACATTATATGATATGAAAAAGATCGTTGAAAAAGACAATGTGCTAGTGAATGGACTAACCGTTGTGATGATTGCGCTCGTCTTACTCATGACATTTCGCTCTTTGTCTATTCCAATTGTTTTAATACTAACCATCCAAACTTCCGTATGGATTAATTTAGCTGTTCCGTACTTTACGGATGACCCGCTTGTTTATATTGGTTATTTAATTATTAGTATCGTTCAGCTAGCTGCGACAGTTGATTATGCGATTTTATTTACAGAGGATTATACGAATAACCGAAAAGAGATGAGTGCTAAAGCAGCAATTATAAAAACAATCAACGAAAAGATTTTTTCAATTGGCGTTTCTGCGTCCATTCTTTCAAGTGTTGGCTTTATTTTATGGTTAACATCAACCGACCCAATTATATCGTCAATTGGTCTTTTACTTGGACGGGGAACATTATTAGCGTTTCTGCTTGTGATTCTCTTTTTACCAGCATTACTCGTCATATTTGACCGATTGATCGAAAAAACAACACGAAAAGCAAATTTTTATAAAGGGAAGTGATGATTTGCGAAGAAAACGAGGGTTGTCTGTTTTAATAATTGTCCTTTTATTATTTACGATGTTCCCGTTAACTGTTTTATCGAAGGAACAAACGGATAGAAAAATAGAACGCGGCGAATACGATACAAAAGATGAAGTCATTTATGGAAACTTAGATGTAAATGGTAAAACAAAGCATCTATATGTTGTCAATACGTTCCATATGACGAAACCAGGGATGATTGATGATTACGGGGCATATACGGATATTCGGAACTTGACCGACTTAACGGACATCAAGCAAACCGAAGATGAAAAAATTCAATTTCACGCGGATGAAGGGGAATTTTATTATCAAGGCGAATTACAACATCAATCACTTCCATGGAATATTTCAATTAACTATTTATTAGATGGTAAAAAGGTGGAGGCGGAAGATCTAGCAGGACAAAGTGGTTTTCTTGAGATTCAAATCGCCACATCTGCTAATAAGAAAGTAAATCCTCTGTTCTTTGAAAATTATTTAATGCAAATATCGCTTACATTGGATCCATCAATATGTAACAATATCCAAGCTCCAGAGGGAACAGAAGCAAATGTCGGAAAGGATAAACAAATCACGTTTACAGTGATACCTGAACAGGAAGAAGAATTTATTATAACGACTCATGTAACAAATTTTGAAATGGATCCGATTAATATTTCTGCACTGCCTGCTAATTTAGCGATTGATGATCCGGATTTAGGAACTATGACAGGTGATATGCAGTCCTTATCTGATGCGATTAAAGATGTGAATGATGGTGTTTATGAATTAAATAAAGGGATTACTGACCTTAATGCTGGTGCTTCAGAATTAAGTAAGGGGTCTAAAGATTATCGGAATGGACTTAATAAGCTCGATCAATCTTCACAACAATTAGTTGATGGTTCCAAAGAAATTCGTGATATTTTACAAATGGTAAATGGCTCTATGCATGAAAATATGGATGTACCAGACATAAGTGAGATGAAAGCCCTTCCGAAAGGTCTACGAAAAATCGCTAGTGGTTTAAAAGAGACAGCTAATGGACTCGATATGCTACAAGAAAACTACGGAAAAGTATATAACCAATTAGATTGGGTTATGTTGCAAATTCCAGAGGGGTCTATTAGTGAGGAGCAAATTCAGGCATTATATGAAAGTGATGCAGATGCTCAAGTTGTAGATCAATTAGTTAAAACATATATCGCCGCTCAAACAGCTAAAAAAACATATCTTGCTGTTAAGGACGGGTTTGATGCTGTATCCGAAACGTTGAAACACCTATCTCATCCAATATATGAAATGGAAAAGCAACTAAAGACAATGTCCGATGCGATAGATCAGGCTATGAAAAACACCGAGCAACTGACTTTACTAGAAGAGTTACAGAACGGCTTATCGACTCTAGCAACCGAATATCAAGCTTTCCATGACGGCTTAGTCCGTTATACAGGGGGCGTAAGTACGTTAACGACATCTTATCATAAGCTTGATGATGGCATTCAACAATTATCAGATGGCGTTTCTACTTTAAGTAAAGGGACAGGTGAACTGTATAATGGTACGAAGGCATTACAAGAGTCTACCGCTGATTTACCAGGTCAAATGGAATCAGAAATCAAGCAGCAATTAGAAGCGTATGATTTCTCTGATTTTGAACCCGTATCATTTATGTCAGACAAAAATAAGAACATCGGTGTTGTCCAATTCGTGTTACAAACTGAACGTATTGAAATTGAGGAAGTAGAGTCGGTTGAAGAAAAGGAGACGGAAGAGAAAGGGTTTTGGGCAAAACTATTAGATCTATTCAAATAATCGATGATGTTAATGAAAACTAGAACAAAATGTGAACTACCCACTATTAAGATGATAGTAGAAATAATAAAAACGGCTTTTGCTCTGTATTTAGAGCTAAAGCCGTTTTATTATACCTGTTATAAAGGTATATGGATCAATAACTTTGGGGAAATATTTAAAAATGGCGCCTTTTGATTGGTTCGTTTATATCGTGTCTTTTTTCTATCATATCGCATTGAAGCCGTCAATGATAGGTAAGTCTGTGTTGGTTGCTCGAGTCACCTCACATTGGCTCCGAAAACGATAGGTAACTCAACTGACCCCGTCACTTTAACACTGGTAAAAAGAGAGGCTGGCGCACGCATAAGGAAAAAACTATTATACATGCTTATTTCTAAAAAGTAAAAGTGCATGAAATCAAATTTACAAATCTTGATTTCATGCACTTTTTTAATTGGGTTATGTCCGACTCTCTTCATTAGTTGTTAACCATTTACATGTCGTTTATCTTTCATTCGCTCCCAAATAATAATAGCAATTAATAAAACTGATAAATACGTACCGAGAAAGCCGAGCATCGCATAACTAGAGTAAGAAACGATTACACCTGATAGAAGACTACCAGCGGTTCCACCTAAGGCGACCCAGACATCTACAGAACCTTGTGTTTTGGCGCGAATCTGCATATTTGTGGAATCAACAATAATTGCTGTTCCACTAATGAGTCCGAAGTTCCAACCGATACCTAATAAAATCAGGGCAAATGCCATCCAAAAGAGGGATTCACCGGGGGCGAAGGCGGCCATTAATCCGGAAATGGCAAGTGTTATACCGGATGCAAAGACCATCACATGGCGTCCAAGTTTATCGACTAACCGACCGGTCAAAACAGAAGGTAAGTACATGGCGGCGATATGTAGACCGATGACAATACCGACTGCTGTCAAACCTGTTCCATGATCTTGCATATGGATAGGGGTCATCGTCATAATCGCAACCATCACGACATGTGACAAGACGAGTACGAGGGCACCGGTGATAATGCCTACACGATTAATCGTCGTTTCATGCAATTTGCCAACATCATGCTCTGAGTCATGTGCCTGTTTTTCTCGTTTTTCAGCAATGGCTTTCGCAACTAAAAATGGATCAGGGCGTAAGTAGATAAATAATGTCAGTCCTGCAAGAATATAAGCTACTGCAGCTAATATAAAAGGTCCAGCTAATGGGGGAATGCCCATTAAAGATGCAACTTTTCCCATCGGTGTGACCATGTTTGGACCTGCTACTGCACCGAGTGTTGTTGAAATCATAGCAATACTAACTGCTGTGGCACGTTTTTTTTCACTTGCTAAATCTGCTCCGGCGTATCGTGCTTGTAAATTCGTCGATGTACCGGCTCCGTAGATAAATAATGCAAAAAAGAGCAGCCAAATATTGTTTATAACAGCTGCAAGAATAACACCAATCGCTCCAACTCCACCTGTAATAAAGCCTAAAGATAACCCTTGTCTCCGTCCGAAACGCTGTGATAGTCGACCGACTAGAAAAGCAGATAAAGCAGATCCGAGTGTAAATAAAGCAGCTGGAAGTCCGGCGTAACTCGTTGTCCCGAGCATATCTTGAGCAATTAATGCTCCGACGGTAATTCCAGCAGCAAGTCCTGCCCCGCCGAAAATTTGTGACATGACAACGACTGTTAGTGTCCGTTTGTATAGTTTTTCTTGCATAGCTGTTGAGTGAATATATTTTAGATACATCTCTTGCATACCGATTCCCCCTAACAATCTTCGTTCTATGCGTCCCACTTATACAAAAAGAGCCACACCAAAAGGAATGGTGCAGCTGTTTTTTCTTTAATTAACGATTGACGAGTCGAAATTCGCCAAAACCGAACATACTTTTTACAAAATCTAATTTAGTATTTTCGAAATATGCGGCTTGACCTTTATCAACAACAAATTTAATACCATCAATTTCCGTAACAGAATCATTCGGGTTTACTGACTCTACCAGAGCCAATTGTAATCTTGGACCACCTCAGCCATAGCCCATATGAATGCGGAGGTAAGATTCCTTCATTTCTGGTTCAAAGTCTTGTAATTCTTCTTTAATCTGCTTCATTGCAGCATCTGTCACTTTAATCACAGTAAATGCCACCTTTCTATTTTCCTTAATGACATGATTTTTCATATTAAGAGCATCGTATGTTTCAGTGTATGGATGATAGATGTTTCAATTCATCATTAGAAAAAAATCTTTGAAATTAAAATGACGACTCCTACCAGGAGCCAAGCAAGTACCCCAGGTCATATCGGAGGGAATGTTCTTTGTGTGGGGTTCTTTTTGTTAATTCCTCATCCTCCATTAAGCTGACAATCTTGTTTTTTCTCTTCCATAATCATCACGCTCCTAATATATTCATATGATAAAACAATAAAACAATACATATAGGGCTATGTGTATTATAAGGTGTAAAAAAATAATGGTCAATAAATGACTCCCTCTACATCCGTATCAAGCATGATGAAAAGGGTGTAGAGGGAGTGCTTACTTGACGTAAATAGCTTTTTCTTTTTGTTCGATGACTTCTCCAATCACTTTCGCTTCGATGTCATGATTGTTTTTCAGTTGTTGGATATATGGCTGTGCTTCTTCTATTGGTAGACTGATGAGTAAACCACCAGATGTAATCGCATCACATAAAATAACTTGTTCAACTTCTGACATGTTTTCAGGGTATTGAACGACATCAATGAGCCAACGATGGTTTTCCCAAGAGCCTCCCGGAATGACGTGTTCTTCAGCGAGTTCTTTCGTTCCAGGTAAGACGGGTACCTTTTCATTTTCAATAACTAAACTGACATGACTACCTTTTGCCATTTCATAAGCGTGTCCGAGTAGCCCAAAGCCAGTCACATCTGTAACAGCATGTGGGTGAAAATCTTTTAACGTCTCAGCTGCATATTTATTTAATGTGCACATCACTTCAGTTACGAGTTCGGTTTTATCTTCAGATAGAACACCGCGTTTAATAGCAGTTGTTAGAATCCCAATGCCGATTGGTTTCGTTAATATAAGAACGTCTCCTGGCTTTGCACCAGTATTTCTATAAAATTTATCTGGATGAACGATACCTGTCACAGATAGTCCGAATTTCGGTTCATTATCAATAACAGAGTGTCCACCGACAACTTGTGCGCCAGCTTCTTTCACTTTATCACTAGAACCTTGTAATATTTTAGCTAATATTTCAGGACCGATATCAGGCATTGGATAGGCAACGATATTTAACACCGTCTTCGGTGTACCTCCCATTGCATATACATCACTTAATGAGTTGGCAGCCGCAATTTGCCCGTACTTATAAGGGTCATTGACGACAGGGGTAAAAAAGTCAACCGTCTGAATAAGTGCGATATCATCTGTTAGTTTATACACACTACCGTCATCGGCATGATCTAACCCGACAATAACGTTTGGATCACTTTGATCTTGAGGTAAGTAACGCAAAACTTGCGCTAGGTCACTTGGACCGATTTTGCAGCCTCATCCTGCTTTTGTAGATAGTGTTGTTAATTTTACTTGATCGCTCATATTGATACCCCCTTTTTGTACAATAAAAATATATATGTCATAATAAAAGTATAGTTTGTCTAACAGAAAAAAGCGAATAAACGAATTTGGATGGTGTACATAATGAATATTCTTCGCCATTTGCCAGCAATTCATGAATTAAAAGCACATTCGCGTTTTACAGAAATGGTTTTAAACATAGACATAGCAGAAGATGTGCTGACGGAATGGCTGGATGAACAAGTAGATCTCATGAGAAATAAAATAAGAAGCAATAAAATAACAGACCAAACATTAAATAGAGAAAAGATAGCTGAGCTTATTTTTGCTGCGCTCGAACAGAAGGTAAAGGCGTTCGAAAAGAACAATTTACAAAAAGTCGTGAATGCGACAGGTGTTGTTTTACATACAAATTTAGGAAGAGCGCGTTTGAGTAAACGAGCGATTGAGCATATTTCGAATACGGCTTCATCTTACTCTACTCTCGAATATCAATTATCAACCGGTAAACGTGGTTCAAGGCATGATATCGTTGAAGATTATTTAAAACAAATAACCGGTGCTGAAGCGGCAATGGTCGTGAATAATAATGCGGCAGCTGTTTATCTCGTGTTAAAAGCGCTCGCTTCAAGTCGTGAGGTCATTGTTTCTCGCGGGGAACTTGTTGAAATTGGTGGTTCATTTAGAATTTCTGAGATTATGGAGGAAAGCGGAGCCGAATTAGTAGAAGTAGGGACGACGAATAAAACGTATGCAAGTGATTATGAACGTGCGATTACAGAAGAAACAGCCCTACTTATGAAAGTCCATAAGAGTAATTTCTCGTTAATTGGTTTTACAAAAGATGTCGATACAACTGAACTTGTAAATATATCAAGGGAGAAGAACATCCCAATATATGAGGATCTTGGTAGCGGCACATTGTTTGATTTTAAGAAACAGCAGATTGGTACAGAGCCGACCGTGCAAGAAAAGGTCAATTTAGGAATCGACGTGATTTCTTTTAGTGGTGATAAATTACTCGGTGGTCCGCAAGCAGGTGTTATAGTAGGAAAAAAACATCTGATTGAAAAAATGAAGAAGCATCAACTAGCAAGGGTGCTGCGGGTTGATAAATTTACATTAGCTGGAATAGAAGGCACATTAAAGTCTTATATAAAAGGACGGGCCGAAAATGAAATTCCAACCGTTCGTGATATATTAGAGCCAGATCATTCTGTGTTAGAAAAAGCTCAAACATTTATAGAAAAAGTATCGTCAAGAGAAACAGCATTTACATTTCATATTGAACGTGGTAAGTCTAAAGTAGGCGGTGGGACAATGCCTGATGTGGATATTGATACGTTTGTCGTGAAGGTCAATCACCAGCAGTATACGAGTAAAGAGCTAGCAGAGAAATTACGATTTAATCATATTCCTATTATCGTTCGCGTCAAACATGATGATGTTATTTTAGACTTTAGAACGGTACATCGGGATGAATTAGATATCGTGATTGAAGCCTTTTTACAGATGGAAGAAGAAGTATAAGAGGTATTTAATTGGCGGGATCGTGTGGGAATCGAACCCACCGAAGGCGACACGCGCCTCCCAATTGGTTTTGAAGACCAAGGAGAACACCAGTACCTCATCCGACCCCGTGAATGAATACTAGAATCTATTATACAACTATATTAACTTTTTTAGCAAGAGGTGGGCTTTGTGAGCAATTATTTTACAATAGGCATGGCTGGACATATTGATCATGGGAAGACTGCTTTAACAGAAGCGTTAACAGGTGTACAAACAGATCGCTTAAAAGAGGAAAAAGAAAGAAATATCTCGATTGAACCTGGTTTCGCACCGTTTATTCAAGAAGAAGAATTAGAAGTATCACTTATCGATGTGCCAGGACATGAAGACTTTATTAGGCAAATGATAGCCGGTGTAGCAGGTATTGATCTCGTTCTTCTTGTGATTGCGGCCGATGAAGGTGTGATGCCTCAAACAAAAGAGCACTTAGATATTTTAACATTATTAGGTATTGAGAATGGCTGTATTGTCATTACAAAAATTGATGTCGTTGAACAAGAATTACTTGATTTAGTCGTAGATGATATAAGGGAACATGTGAATGACACATTTTTAGAAAGTGCGCCGATACATTTTGTCGACAGCATTTCTATGAAGGGCATTCCAGATTTGAAAGCTGCGTTACGAGAGCAGTTGACAGATATTAAAAAAAGGAAAACAAAGCCTTCTTTTCGTCTGCCTATTGATCAAGTGTTTACAGTTAAAGGTCAGGGTGTTGTCGTCCGTGGTACGGTTTACGATGGCACGGTTAGACAGGGTGATAAATTAGTCGTCTTACCAAGTCGTCAAGAAGTACGTGTCCGCCAAATTCAAAGACATCATCAAGAAAAGACAACCGCTTCAAAAGGCCAGCGTACAGCGATTAATCTCGGTGGTGTTTCTTATGAAGACATCGCTAGAGGAGATGTCCTTGTTCGCGATGACTTCTTCTCAGTTTCCGACCGAATTGATATAGTCTTTCATCCATTAAAAGATATTCGGTATAAAATTAAACAGCGTCAACTGATTAAATTGCATATCGGAACGGCAGAAGTGATGGGGAAAATTATCTTTTTTGACCGGAATGAAGTCAATGTGAATGAATCTGAAGACATACTTTGCCAATTGCAATTGAATGAGCCGGTTGTTACCACGAGAGGAGACCGCTTTATTATAAGAAGACCAACACCTAAAGAGACAATGGGTGGTGGCTGGGTTATTGAGCCGAACGCAACAAAACATCGCTTCGGAGAAATGACAATCGAGGCGTTAAAACATAAAAAGGAAGGAACAGCCAAGGACAGGATCTTCTCGCTATTAGAAAAAGAAAAAATGTTAACACGTGATGACATTCTAAAACAAGTGGCGATATCGGAAAAGGAATTTAATGATGTCAAAGCGTATTTATTGGAAGTGGAAAGTGACCTTTATACGCTATCTTCAACAGTTCAATATATTCAAGAGCAAATAACGACGATTATACAAACATATCATAAGCAATTTCCGATGCGTATTGGTATGAATAAGGCGGAGATTGTATCTGAATTAAAAACATATCCGCTTAAGCTTGTTGACTTTGTTTTCAACAAGTTAATTGAAGCGAAAAAGATTAAAACAACGAATCAATATGTGTCATTGTTTCATATGTCTCCGTCATTACCACCTGAATGGGAGAAGCGATTGAAGCAAGTTGAGAAGGACTTGATTGCCCAAGGTGTTGAAGTAGATAGATGGGATGAACTGCTTAACAAGCACCATATACCAGTACAGATACAAAAGGAATTTTATCTGTTTCTTACGCAAACAAATCGAGCATATGTGTTTGATGACGAGCGACTTATATCTAAAATAGCGACTGATGAAGCATTAAATAAATTAATGGCACATACACGTTATCAAAATTTCAACTTACAAACTGCAAGAGAAGTTTTGCCACTCACTCGTAAAAATTTAGTTCCACTACTGGAACTATTCGATACGTTAGGATATACAAAAAGAATAGGGAATGAAAGAACGTGGATGAAGAAAGCATAATGTGAACAAAATCCATTGGCTCGAGTATGACAAGAGTCAATGGGTTTTTTTATAGAAAATGATTTTGGAAAACGCATAGGGATGTACTAAATTAGAGAAACAATTGAAACGAATCGATCACTTATAATATAATCATTCTAAAGGATAAATAAACTAAATATTTTGTTTATTAAAAATGAGATGACGTGAAAAGTAAATTTTCTAAGAAGAAGAAGAGGTGCTTAGATGCTAAATACTATTATTGTTTTAGGATGGATTGGTATCTTACTATATTTCATTCTTATTCTTACATATAAGAAGTTAATGCAACTTAATGAGTATGCTTTTATTCATTTATTAATGGCTTTTATGCATGTGATGTGGCTTCCATTACCACTGGCACTAAATAATTTATTGCGTGTTGATCTCCTTGTAATCGGAACAGTTTTCGGTACATGCTATTTAGTTATGTTAATTTTTTCGTTAATCTTACAAACAGGACATATTACATTTATCGTTAAACACAATGATAACCAAATCATTTCAGATGAACAGGGACAATATATGATGGCAACATTGTCTAATCCGCTTGAAGCGTTTGCCGGTATACTGAAGTCACTATGGGCTTTCTTTTTAGCTATAGCCTTTTGGCATCACGGACAGCCTTTAATGTCATCTTTAATGGCACTATTTTCCTTATTCATATTTTATTTTTTATTTATTATTTTGGAACATACTTTAGTTAATGGAGTTGCTTTATTATCAAAGATAAAGCCAAATCCACTTATATTTAATCTTGGCTCTTTATTATTTTATATCATTTTAATGAGTTATTTAACTTTTTTATAAGTTTTTTCTACTGTTTTTTTAATTAGTAAATGGTTGTCATGATAAAAGAGCCCGCATGATGAGATTTTCACATGCAGGCTCTTTTTTAGACTGAATCCACATTTTCAAAACATTGTTAGTTCAAATACTTCCCATACTCAGGTATGGCCATTTCACTGAAATGAAGCACGAGTTTTGCCAAATCTGTCGTTAGTTCGTCCCCGCTGATTGGAAGACCATGCCCTGTTACAGCTATTTGTGGATTTAAAGCTTCTAATTTTTTGACAGAATCCCAAGCCTGTTGCCAATCTGTTGTTAAATATCTTGGTGGTCCATTAATTTCCTTCTGTTGGATAAGCACATTAAATAGTGCGTCTTGTCTGACGGTTACAAATGCATCCCCAGCGATTAAGAGACCATCGTTTTCCCTAAAGAGGGAAATATGGCCAGGAGAGTGGCCAGGTGTATGAATCCAACGAAAATCAGGCATATACGGTATTTGACCATCCGCTGGAAGAGGGTGTACATGATTTCCTAATTGAATCGGCTCAACCGGAAACATGGGCGACATTTTTGCGATCAGTCCGCCTTCTACTGTCGCATCTGGTTCAGGATAGCTTTCTTTACCGGTTAAGAATGGTAATTCTAATGGATGTGCATAGACAGGAATATTCCAATGGTTTACTAACTCAATAATCGCCCCGACATGATCAAAATGACCATGTGTTAAAATAATTGCCTTTGGATTCTTGTTTTCTCCAAAACGTTCCTGAATTACAGATATGATTTTTTGAGCTGAATGGGGCATACCGGCATCTATTAAGACAAAATCATCTGTTTTAGGATGACCATATAAGAAGATATTTACTATTTGAATGGTGTGCTGGTATAAATCAGGCAATACCTCTATTCCTGTCCCGCTTCTAATTGAGAGTGCAGGTATATATTTATAATCAGTACCATAGTTCATTTCGATATCCATTTGTAACACCATCTTTCTAATTGATTTATCACTTAGTCTTTGTTGTTTTAATAATAATAATTCAATCTGTCTTAACTTCCACATGAACGGTACAGAAATATGTAATTCAGGTGTGGGATGTGGTATTGAATGGTTAATACGATGGAATTTGGGGGGTACAGGACTTGACGACTTGACTAGCATGAAAGATTTCAAGTATGCAATTGAGGCATCATTACTCAACTTATATGACGTTGAGTCATTCAAAGTGATGTAACTAGCTGTTTCAGAGTAAAGTTACATCGCTTTGGGTGTTCAAAGAGCTATAATTAGATGTTCCAGAGCGGACTTATATAACCTTGAACGACGCTCGTTATTTCTAACAGTTTCGCAAACAATTAGAATTGTGCAAATGCCATATAATTATCTTTTTATAAAGCAAAATACGGAGAAACTGAAACGTATTTCTCCGCATTTGCTAATTCTAGTGGATTTTTGGATGCTCTGACAAGATGGTTGCCAGATGGTCGAACATATACAAATAAGTGAATCTACGATAGCTGCATGGTTGTAACACATGTTCCGTCGTTTTCAAAAGTGGAAATTTCCGACTCAACTTCTTTTCCTTCATGTGTTATTTTGACACGAAATGTTTGATCGCGTGGTAGCCATAAATCAATAAATCCATTTTTTAGGGATTGCATCGTTTCGTCAATGACGACTTTGCCATCTAAATCTTCAATATAGACATCAAATGTTTGTTCGACCATTTCTCCCTGACAGCCTGTTAAACTATGATTCGTACATGGATGTGTTTCATTAACAAAAGGCGCAATGGAAACAAAAAATTCATCTTTAGGTAAATCAAGAACGGTTTCCTCCTGATCACCGTCAGTAATGATTAAGTGTTTTGATGTAATCGACGCGGAATCGGCTTCTTTATTTCCAACACTATAGTCATGTACTAATTGCTTAATATCCACGGTTCCTTGGCTTTCGTTTTTACTTTCTTCATTCGTACTTGTGTTATTACACGCAACTAATATAAAGGAAGCTGCGATTGCAATCATAATTATTCTGAATTTCATTAGTCATCTCTCCGTTTCTTTATTTAATCTTTATTATAAATGCTCTCCAAATAAGTGATGTTTCGTGTTGTTATGTCTTTTTTATATGCCCTCCTTCCTTATTTACTTTGATTTTATATGAATAGTAGACTTTTGTCATGATTTTTAGTATCTTTTACCACTTGAAAAACAAACGTACGTTCGTTAAAATGATATTCAGGGGAACGTATGTGCTAAAGTGTATGATTTATCATCAGTTGGCGGATATATTGTATTTATCGGATCAAGGGATCCCGACAAAGCGTCGCATCAAATTCCTACAAATTAAAGGAGATTGTGTTCAAGCTTATTGCTATTTAAGAAACGCAACGCAACTGTTCAAAATAAAAAATATATTAGCACTTATACCTGTTTACGATACGAGAAGGGAAGTTGTGTAAATGAATGAGCATATCAAAGATCGCGGCACAAAAAAATGGACTTCCATCATGTTACCAGAGCATGTTAAGGCATTAAAGCAATTGTTAGCTGATGAAAGGAAAGAACAGAAACCGTTATTAGATGAACAACATTTAATAGAATGGATCGAAAATTAACAGAGGCAGTATCTTCTGGGGCAGATGTTAAGATGATCGTCTATAGTCAATTTATGAAGAAAAAGGTAATCGGAGAAATAACGGCGGTTCAAGTGGGATATGTTTATATTCATCATCGGGAAGAATCGTTTAAGATTGCTTTAGATAGTATATTAGATGTTGAAATAATATAATTGACATATTTATCCAAATAAAGATAGAATAGGTCTTATGAACTATATATATTCATTTGAAAAAGGCAAACTATTCGAAAGGATAGGACGCAAAGTTATGGGTCTAATGTACAACTCGTACAATGATTGCCAGACTACCAAACTTTTTGATGTTTTTGGCTATGTCACGATAAAGTGAGGTAGTCTTTTTTTATTGTAGGATGGTGGAAAAAATGTAAGAAATATTCGTCATAAACAATCATATTGATCAAAAAATCGTTTATTGCTACAGAAAGGAAATGCATGATGGGGAAAGAAAAGAAAAAAACAAATAGATTATTGGCTTTTTATAAGAAGTCTCTACAGAACCAAATCATAATTCCGTTTATTTTGTCGATTTTGTTTACAGGAAGTGCGATAACACTTGTTAGTTATTATTTTAGTGTTGATAATACAACAGAAGAACTATCTAAAAACGTAGAGGTTCAAATGAAAAGTTTAAATGACACATTTGAGCTGTTTTTAACGAATGTTGAAAATATATTAAACCGCTTTTCAGAACATAACTTGTTAATTGAATATAAAGCTGATGCTAAAGAAGACATCATAAACTATTTTTTAGAAACAGAAGAATCTCATGACGAGATAGGTGCATTGTATACGGGAACAGAAACGGGCGATATTATCCCACAAGGCGATTTAGATGACGACTATAATCCAAGAGAAAGACCGTGGTATAAGGAAGCCGTTGAAGCAGAAGGAGCGATTGTTTGGTCTGATGCGTATAAAGACATAGAGACAGGCCGCTTAGTAGTGACAGCTTCCAAAGCATATTATAATGAAAATCAATTAGTCGGTGTTATGGCAGCAGATATATTCATTGATACGTTAGTTGACCTTGTTAAAGATATTCAAATAGGTGAAACAGGTTACGCAGTTATCTATGATACAGAAGGTAAATGGATTACACATGTGGAAGAAGAAAAGATAGGCCGAGATGAGTCACAAACGAGCTATTACAAAGAAATGATGAAACTTGGTGAACAAGGGATAGTGGAATATAATATCGATCAAAAAGAATTTGTCATAGGTTTTGTGAAAAATCCTACATTAAATTGGATTTTAGCTGGTGCGGTAAATAAAGTAGACTTTAAGAAACAGGCCCAAAAAATCTTCGTTCCAATTATTATTTCTTTAGTTGTTATTATCACAATAGCTGTATCGATTTCTTTATTTACGACGAGAAAGATCACGCGTTCAATCCGAACGGTTATGGATCGTATGAAATTGATTGCATCAGGAGATTTAAGTCAACCACCATTAGAAAATCAATCTCGAGATGAAATAGGAGAGCTCGTACAATCAACGAATGATATGAATGAGAAAATGCGTCAGATATTACATGAAATTGATATGGTTGCTTCTACCGTATCTAGTCAGAGTGAAGAATTAACGCAGTCTGCTGGCGAAGTGAAAGCAGGTTCAGAACAAATATCTTCGACCATGCAAGAGTTAGCTTCAGGTTCAGAAACACAAGCTCATAGTACGGCCGATTTATCATCGATGATGCAATCGTTTACGGCGGATATTGATGAGTTGCATAACAATGGTGATGGACTTCATCAGTTTTCGAAAGGTATTACAGTAGCAACAGACGAGGGAAGTGAGCTTATGCGTGCTTCGAAAGAACAAATGGAAAAAATAGATCATGTTGTCCACGATGCTGTTTTAAAAGTGCAACGTTTTAACGTTCATTCTCAAGAGATTTCTAAACTCGTTGCAGTGATTCAAGATGTTGCTGACCAGACGAATTTACTTGCTTTAAATGCAGCTATTGAAGCAGCAAGAGCTGGTGAGCATGGTCATGGTTTTGCCGTTGTTGCTGATGAGGTACGTGAACTTGCAGAACAAGTGTCCGAGTCTATAGTGGAAATTACAACTATCGTAAAAAGTATTCAGCATGAATCTAATACAGTCACACAAGCTTTACAAAGTGGCTATAAAGAAGTGGAAGCTGGATCGAACCAAATTGAAGAAACAGGTAAAAAATTTGAAGGTATTAATCATTCCATTAATAAGATGGCTCATATTATATCGTCCGTGCGTGATAAATTAACTGGAATTACAGGTAAAAGTCAGCGAATGAATGGGGCAATTGAAGATATAGCCGCTGTAGCTGAAGAATCCGCAGCGGGTATTGAAGAGACGTCAGCTTCTTCTGAACAAGCAAGTGCATCAATGGAAGAAGTCGCACAAAGCTCACAAGAACTGGCTAAACTAGCAGAACAACTTAATGGATTAGTGCAACAGTTTAAATTATAAAGGTGGAATAAGTATAAGCAGGTGTGAAATAAATTTGTCTTTGTCATGTAGATTGAGAAAATGACTTAAGCGGCTTTAGCTCGTTTAAATAGAGCTAGGGTCGCTTTCCTTATTTTATCCCATAATGATGGTTGCATGAATTGTCACTATAGCATTTCTGTTTATTTACATCATACCTTTTAGTGCTTTCTGTCGACTAGATAAATGAATGTTTTTAAGTATGTTTAATGTGACGTTTAAGCAATAAGTATAGTATTTTGGGTGAAAAACTAATGAATAGAATAAGCGGAGATGATGGTTTTGATATGTTTCCCCGCTTATTTAATGAATAGATTTTAAATGATGTTTAACCGATAATATGGTACCCTGAATCGACGTGAAGGACTTCTCCTGTAACACCACGCGATAAATCACTTAAGAAGAATAGTGTTGCATCTCCGACTTGATCTTGATCAACACTACGACGAAGAGGGGCTTTTTCTTCTATAATAGAATTAATGTCGTTGAATCCAGAAACCCCTTTTGCCGATAGTGTACGGATAGGTCCAGAAGAGACGGCGTTTACACGGATGCCCTCTTTTCCAACATCTTCTGCTAAGTATCTAACGCTTGCCTCAAGTGCTGCTTTAGCAACTCCCATGACATTATAGTTTCTCATCACTCGCTCAGACCCTAAGTAGGTTTGCGTTACAATGCTTCCGCCTTCTGTCATAAGTTCCCTTGCTGCCTTTGTAACAGCGACAAGTGAATAAGCACTAATGTCATGCGCTAAGAGAAAACCGTCACGTGTTGTATCATAGAAAGCGCCTTTTAAATCTTCCCGATTAGCAAAAGCGATAGAATGTACGACTCCATGGATGACACCGACTTCTTCTTTAATTTGTCCAAAAGCTTGTTGGATACTTTCATCACTTGCAACGTCACAATTCACCATTAATTTTGCTTTTATATTATGTTTTTCTAATAATTTACTTAATTTTTTATAAGAGCGTTCTTGCCGATTAGTAAAAATAAGCTGAGCACCTGCGCGGTGAAGTGACTTTGCAATTCCCCAAGCAATACTACGTTCATTCGCTACTCCCATAATGACAATGTTTTTTCCTTCTAGTAATTTAACCAATGATGAGCACCTCCAAAATAATCTCTCATTTAATTATAACCTAATCTTAGTATCAAGGTAATAAAAAGTATATAATAATGATGTTTTTATCTTTCATTTTATAAGCGTAAATACATAAATGATACATTCATAAGTATCGAATAAATGGTTTTTTGCCAATAAAAATAAAAAATCATCATTTTTTTTAAAAAAAGTATAAAAAACCCTTTACAAAATGAAAAATCCTGTATATAATATAAATCGTTGACTTTACAAAAACATTTTCACGGCCCGTTGGTCAAGTGGTTAAGACATCGCCCTTTCACGGCGGTATCAGGGGTTCGAATCCCCTACGGGTCACCATGCCGGCCTAGCTCAATTGGTAGAGCAACTGACTTGTAATCAGTAGGTTGGGGGTTCAAGTCCTCTGGCCGGCACCATTTTATGATGTATATAAAAAATAGATTGTTAAACAATAGTGGAGGGGTAGCGAAGTGGCTAAACGCGGCGGACTGTAAATCCGCTCCCTCTGGGTTCGGCAGTTCGAATCTGCCCCCCTCCACCATATTTAACATTGGGCTATAGCCAAGCGGTAAGGCAACGGGTTTTGGTCCCGTGAGCCTAGGTTCGAATCCTAGTAGCCCAGCTTTTTTTATTTTCACTTTATTCTTTCGTCTCTTTTTAAAGAGATTAAAGAATAGAAACTTATAAGCGAGCCATTAGCTCAGTCGGTAGAGCACCTGACTTTTAATCAGGGGGTCACAGGTTCGAATCCTGTATGGCTCATCGATATTAAAAGAATAAATAGGATACGTGTAGCAAATAAACAAGGTGTTTTACCTTGTTTATTTGCATTTTATACGGTTTTTTTACATAATAGAAGAGTGATTGCAAGAATTTGAGTACCTCTATACTGCACAATCACTGATTTTATATTATAATTTAAAGTGTAAATGTAAAAAATAAATACTGTTAAACAGGTAACATAATAAATAAAATTGGCCTGATGCTCGATCTAAGTTACTTGGACGGCATGACAAAGGCGAAAAAAGGATGAAAAGATATGAAATCTTCCAGAATTCCCGGTTTCTATAATAAGACCGTTGATGAACGGAGGGAGATTTTACAAAGTCTGCACAATCTTTCTGAAGATGAAATGGATGTTCTTGTTTCAGAACAATCATTACCACTAGAAATAGCTGATAAAATGATTGAAAATGTCGTTGGATCATATTCGCTTCCATTAGGATTGGGATTGAATTTTTTGATTAATGGGAAAGATTATGTCATTCCGATGGCGATTGAAGAGGCTTCTGTCGTTGCATCGGCCAGTTATATGGCTAAGATCATACGTGATGCTGGTGGGTTCAAAACTGAGTCCACAGGTAGAGTCATGATCGGTCAAATACAAGTTATTGGTTGTCAAGACTTTCAATTAGCGAAAAAAACATTGTTAGAACATAAAGAACAGCTTATTGAAGCTTGTAATACAGCTTATCCAAGCATTGTTAAACGTGGTGGCGGCGCACAAGATATGGATGTGCGGATTTTAAACGAATCATCAAAATCTAAATACGAGAAGATGCTCATAGTCCATATGTATATCGATACACGTGATGCGATGGGAGCAAATATGATTAATACGATGCTAGAAGCATTAGCTCCTACTGTAGAAGAATTAACGGATGGAAAAGTTTACTTACGTATTTTATCAAATTATGCTGATCGTTGTTTAGCAAAAGCAACATGTGTCATTCCACCACAATTATTAGCAAGTGAAGGTTTTTCAGGTGAAGAAGTGCGTGATGGAATTGTACATGCCTATGAATTTGCAGCATCAGATCCATACCGTGCAGTTACACATAATAAAGGTATTATGAATGGGATTGACCCTGTTGTAATTGCAACAGGTAATGATTGGCGTGCTGTTGAAGCGGGTGCACACGCATATGCAGCGCGTTTTGGTAAATATAGTTCAATGACTACATGGTCCGTCGATGATGATGGTAACCTTGTTGGGGAATTAGAGCTTCCAATGGCTATAGGGACTGTAGGTGGTGCAACCCGTGTTCATCCGATGGCTAAATTAGCTTTACGCATTCTCGGAACGGAATCAGCAGAAGAATTAGCCCAAGTGATTGTAGCTGTTGGTTTGGCGCAAAATCTAGGAGCGTTAAAAGCATTAGTAACGGATGGTATCCAAAAGGGACATATGGCATTACACTCTCGCTCAGTAGCGGTTGCAGCGGGAGCAACTGGGGAGATGATCGATATGATAGCTCAGCAAATGATTGAAGAAAAACAAATCCGTGTTGGTCGAGCGAAAGAATTGGTAGGACAATATAAAAAATGAGTGCAGAAAGAGTAGCAACCGCTGAACGAATGGCTGTAGGCCTTGCACATAGTAAGTTAATATTAATTGGAGAACATGCAGTTGTACACGGACAACCTGCTATTGCTCTTCCCTTTCCATTAATTGGTGTTGAATCAATCGTTGAACATGTTCCTGGTTCAGTTAAATTAGACAGTACGTTTTATCACGGACCTATTGATTCTGCCCCGAATGAATTAAAAGGGATTGTTAAAAGTATTCGAGCGACATTAGCCCATTTAAATTTGCCTGAACGTGATTTACTCATCCAAATTCATTCGTCCATACCACCTGGAAAAGGATTAGGTTCAAGTGCATCTGTAGCTATAGCTGTCGTTAAATCATTATTTGCTTATAAAGAGCAAGCATATACGAAAGAAGAATTACTACATTTAGCTAATATCGCAGAAGAACATGCGCACGGAGCGCCAAGTGGAATTGATACATTAACGATTACTTCTGAATGTCCTGTATGGTTTGAAAAAGAAAACCCTGTCGACTATATTAAACCAAATGACGACTTTCATTTTATCGTTGCGGATTCTGGAAGTATCGGTGACACCCGATCGGCTGTTGAATCGGTAACAAACTTATTAAAAGCTGCACCAAAAATTATTACAAATAAAATTGAACGTTTAGGTGAATTAACATATCAAGCGAAAGAAGCGCTAGAAAAGGCAGGAAAGCAATTTTTAGGGCAATTACTAAATGAAGCACAAAAAGAACTCGAAGCATTAGGTGTCAGCGATGAGACATTAAATAAATTGATTAATTTTGCGCGTCAAGAAGGTGCTTTAGGTGCAAAATTAACAGGTGCAGGATTTGGAGGATGTATCATCGCATTAGCACAAAACGAAGTCCATTCAAGACAGCTTGCCGATAAGCTTAAGAAGTTCGGAGCAGCAGCTGTATGGCCATTTGTCTTAAAGAAAAAAGATTAATGATGTTAAAAGCAGGTGAATTTATCCCTGCTTTTTCCACGAATAAAAGGTGTAAAGGGGATAATACGATGAAAGCGACCGCTAGGGCACATACGAATATCGCTTTAATTAAGTATTGGGGCAAACGGGATGAGGAATTAATTTTGCCAACAAACAACAGTCTTTCTTTAACACTGGATGGTTTTTACACGACGACGACTGTCGAATTTCGTAACGATTTAACAAATGATATTTTTTATTTAGATAACCAGTGTATAAGTGGTATTCCATACCAACGTGTCACACAGTTTCTAGATTTGATTAGACAATTAGCTGGGAAACATATCTTTGCTGAAGTACGATCAACGAATCATGTACCAACAGCAGCAGGATTTGCCTCATCTGCTTCTGGCTTTGCCGCCCTTGCAGCGGCAGGTTCAAAAGCGATTGGGTTATCGTTGAATGATAAAGCGTTATCCCGTTTAACAAGACGTGGTTCAGGTTCGGCATGTCGTTCTATATATGGTGGTTTTGCTGAATGGCAAAAAGGTGAAAAAAAAGATGGATCTGATTCTTTCGCTGTTCCGATTAAACCACAAGATTATTGGGATATTCGGGTCGCTGCTGTCGTATTACATGCAGATGAGAAGAAAGTATCGAGTCGGGTCGGTATGAAACGAACAGTAGATACATCTCCCTTCTTTAAAGGTTGGGTCGATAGTATTCCACAAGATCTTGAACAAATAAAAGCAGGTATTTCAGAACGTGACTTTGAAAAAGTAGGCTCGGTAGCTGAAGCAAACTGTTTAAAAATGCATGCGACCACATTAGGGGCAAACCCACCATTCACATATTGGTATGATACGACATTTACTGTGATGCAACATGTACAAAAGTTAAGGGATAAAAAAATCCCTGCTTACTTTACGATAGATGCGGGTCCTAATGTAAAAGTCCTTTACTTGCCTGAAAATGAAGCAGACATTAAGCGAGAATTGGAATCCATTCCTGGTGTTAGGGACGTCATATTAAGTAAAGCTGGACAAGGTATAACCTATTTATAGAGGATGAGATAGTTGTCTAAATCTATATTAACGATAAAAACCCCTGGAAAATTAATGATTGCAGGTGAGTTTGCTGTATTAGAACCACGTAAGAAATTAGCCGTTATGGCAGTGAACCGCTTTGTATCAACGACCATTGAAAAGCAAGAGGACTTAACTGTTTCTTTAGTTAATTTTAACTTAATGGATTTATCATGGAAATTTCATGATCATGAAGTCTATATAGATACACAAGACAAACGTGTACATTTTGTTAAAAGTGCGATGTCAGTTGCTCTATTGTATTTGGAAGAGAGTTGCATCCCGTGGGAACCGTTCAAATTAACGGTGAAAAGTGAGCTAGACGATGAATCAGGTATTAAATATGGACTCGGGTCAAGTGCAGCTGTAACTGTTTCTGTGGTTGAAGCGATATTAACGATGTTCATGCCACATGATGTAACAAAAGATCTTGTGTTTCGCTTAAGTGCATTATCACATGCCAAAACTCAAGGAAACGGTTCAGGAGCGGATGTGGCAGCCTCAAGTTTCGGAGGTGTTTTGCAATACGCTTCATTCCAAGCATATTGGTTAAATGAACAGTATAAGAAAGCTGATCGGCTCGTCGATCTCGTTGATAGGAAGTGGCCTTATCTTTCTCTTCGCCCGTTGAATGTTCCAGAGGATATTTATATTTGTATTGGCTGGACTGGAAAGCCTGCTTCTACTCCGAAGCTAGTTGATCAAGTTCTACAACTAAAGCATGACAAGCGCGATCGTTTCGATGCGTTTCTCGAGGCTAGTGAACGTGCTGTTAGTAAATTTATGAACGGAATGGAAGAAGAAAACATAGACCTTATCTTAGAAGGAATAAAGGAAAATAGACAGGCTTTACGCCAGGTAGGAGAAGACGCTCATGTCATGATTGAAACACCACAATTGACAACATTATGTGACTTAGCTGAAACATATGGTGGAGCAGGTAAGCCGTCTGGTGCTGGTGGTGGAGATAGTGGAATTGCTTTTATGCCTACGGAAGAAAGTGTACAGAAATTAAAAGATGCCTGGAAACAAGCAGGTATTAAACCATTAGATTTAATCATTCATAAAAAGTAACTAGACAAAGACTGGAACAAAAATGAGATGCTCTTCGTTCAGAATTTCTTTGATAGAGCATCTTTTGTTCCAGTCTTTTTTATAGCTATCATTTGGGAGTAAGACACATTCAATAAAATAAAAAAATCAATTTGCCCCTATGTTAAATGCCATATTATAACGACAATGACGTTGTATATATATACAGAAAAATGTCCAGTTGAGTCATATCGATTGTTTCGGCTAAAATAAAAGAAATGAGTTTAAAAATCAGGTTACTTAAAACGAAATGGTGACTCTTCTGAGAATAAAATGAGTTTAGAGCATCCAGAACGAGTGTTTTTAAGTAAGAGAATAGCATCTCTTTGAAAAGCATTCTTCTGAAGTGGAAAGCAATGATTACATAAACAGGCTCATTTTATGAACGCATAAGTCAAAACATGTCTAAACATACAAGGGGGTTATACATATGAAAGAAAAACAAATATCAATAATAGGTGTCCCAATTGATTATGGTCAAAGTCGACGTGGGGTAGATATGGGACCTAGTGCGATTCGTTATGCGGGAGTGAAAGAACGTCTAGAGAAACTATCTTACACAGTAACAGATCTTGGAAATGTATCTATACCAAATCGGCATAAAAAACAAGAGCAAATGACAAGTAAATTGAAAAATTTATCACAAGTCATTGAGATAAATGAAAGCGTTGCCAAGAAAGTTGATCATGAAATTGAAAAAGGGTCGTTTCCCCTTATTTTCGGAGGGGATCATAGTCTATCGATAGGAACGATTGCAGGCATTGCTAAGCACTATCAGCGTCTCGGCGTTATATGGTATGATGCACATGGAGATTTGAATACAGATCAAACATCACCATCTGGAAATATACATGGTATGCCTCTAGCAGCTACACTCGGATTTGGTCATCATAAATTAACTAATCTTTATGGTTATGCACCGAAAGTGAAGACGGAACATGTTGTTATTATCGGTGCAAGAGACCTTGATCCAGGAGAGAAGGACTTTATCCGAAAGCACAATATAAAGGTTTTCACCATGCATGAAATCGATCGGTTAGGTATGCCACAAGTTATTGAAGAAACGATTGCATACTTAAAGGAGCGTACAGATGGTGTTCATTTAAGCTTAGATTTGGATGGATTAGATCCAACAGAAGCACCAGGAGTAGGTACACCGGTCATTGGCGGTTTGACTTATCGCGAAAGTCATTTAGCAATGGAAATGTTAGCTGAGGCAGAGCTTATAACATCTGCGGAATTTGTTGAAGTAAATCCTATCTTAGATGAAAAAAATAAAACCGCCACATTAGCGGTTGGACTAATTGGTTCGTTATTCGGGGAAACCTTAAAATAAATCATTTATGTTATTTTAAAAACATCTGTTCGTAAACGGATGTTTTTAATTTATCCAAAAAATATTTAAGCTTAATATTTAAGCTTGCTTTTTTGTAATTGATTTAAGTATTCATCTAACTTTTGGCTCGCTTGTATGACGGCATTTGATGTAAATGAATGATTGGTCGTTAAGTTCATCATCATGCTACGATAATACTCAATTTTTTCTACTAAATTTTGACTCATCAATATGTCCTCCTATCCATTATCATATAATATGTGATAATTCATATTTTTTCAAGAGAGAACATATCAAATGTTAAAGCATATCTATTAAATTATGCGAGATGATAATTTAATGTTAAAATTAAAAATAGATTTTAATTTACAGTGGAATAGTTTATAGTGAAACCTTTTATAGAGGCAATACGTATTTATAATGCCGCAATGAATAGCGGAGGTACTGTTTATGGATAATATCATTAGAGAGAAAATAAAAAAAGTGAAAAAAGGAGATCAATCTGCGTTTGAAGATATTGTTGTCTTATTTCAAAGCAAAATATACCAACATTGTTATCGAATGTTAGGTAATGCACACGAGGCGGAGGATGTTGCTCAAGAAGCATTTATTCGCGCATATGTAAACATCCACTCTTATGATGATAGTAGGAAATTCTCCACATGGCTCTATCGTATTGCAACAAATTTATCAATAGATCGATTGCGAAAGCGTAAGCCAGATTATTTCTTGGATGCAGAAATAAAGGGGACAGATGGATTAGATATGTATTCGCAATTAGCTACAGATGCCCGATTACCTGAGGAAGAAGTTCAAGGAATGGAACTTGAAAAGATGATTTATCAGGAGATTGCTAATCTACCGCCAATTTATCGCAGTATTATTACTCTGCGATATTTAGAGGAGTTTTCTCTAAAGGAAATTAGCGAGATAATGGATCTCCCCCTCGGGACTGTTAAAACGAGAATTCATCGGGGAAGAGAAGCTTTACGGAAGAAGCTTCGTTATGTGTAAAGGAGTGATCCACTTTGGACTGTAAACATGAAGCTATACACTTAATGCATATCTATCTAGACGGTGATATTTCTAAAGAAGACGAAAAGAAGCTAAGCCAGCATCTGGAACAATGCCCGGATTGCCAAAAGCATTTTCATGAGTTAAAGCGGACAATTACTTTGATAAAAAGTGCTGCTGAACCAAAAGAGGCCCCAGAAGGTTTTACAGATAGAGTGATGCAAAACTTACCAACAGAGAAAAAGCGTGTGAAATATATGCGCTGGTTTAGAGCACATCCTGTTCTAACTGCTGCTGCTATATTCTTTATCTTTATGTTTGGTAGTATATTATCAACGTGGCATCAAGATAACCGACTTGTCGTTTCTAAACAGGAAGGTTTAATCATTGAAGGCGATACAGTTATCGTTCCAGAGGATGTAACAGTTGAAGGTGACTTAGTTGTTAAAAATGGTAATTTAAAAATAGATGGAAAAGTGGATGGGAAAGTAACATTAATTAAAGGGAAACTGATCCACGATGATGAATTCCATGATGGGGAAGGCTTGATGGCCTCTGCAGGAGAAGTAAGTGGTGAGTTTGAAAGTGTTAATGAAATCTTTGAATGGATTTGGTACAGTATGAAACGGATCGTTAAAGGTATTTTTTCATTCGGTTCTGAATAAAAGCCTGGGAGATTTCTTCGGGCTTTTTTGTCTTTAAGATGATGCAGCTCCTAATAACAAACGACCCTATCCTATGTGTCAGAGAAGTGTTTTGTGGTATAATGACTATTATAGAAAATAGCGTTTATTTAAAAAGGAAGTGCAAACATGCTCGATGGGGAATTTACTTTTATAGACCTATTGAATATTGTCGTTGACATCGGCCTCGTCTGGTATGTTTTATATAAACTAATCATGCTCATCCGAGGCACAAAGGCAATCCAGTTATTAAAAGGTATTGTCGTTGTCATAGTCGTTCGTTTTATAAGTATTATTTTTGGTTTACAAACGATTCAGTGGTTAACAAAGCAAGCGATTGATTGGGGATTTCTCCTAATCGTTATCTTGTTCCAGCCAGAATTGAGAAGAGCATTGGAACAAATAGGTAGAGGGAATATTTTTGTAAGAAGTACGCGTACCGAGGAAGAAATATTAAATCAAATTATTAAAGATATTGGAGAAGCGTGTAGCTATATGGCTAAACGGCGGATTGGAGCACTCATTACAATTGAAAGAGAAACAGGGATAGGTGAATATATAGAAACGGGTATTCCAATTAATGGGAAACTAACTCATCAATTATTGACGAATATCTTTACACCAAATACCCCATTACATGATGGGGCTGTCATAATAAGAGGAGAAAGCATTGTCGCGGCAGCATGTTATTTACCGTTATCAGAAAGCCCTCTTATTTCGAAAGAGTTAGGAACAAGACATCGAGCAGCAATGGGAATCAGTGAAGTAACAGATGCTTTAACAATCATTGTATCAGAAGAGACTGGACAAATATCATGTGCAAAAAATGGTGAACTTCATCGTGAGTTAACAGAGGAACAGTTAAAACTAATTTTACGGGAAAATTTATCATTACATCTAAAGTCCCCTGAGAAGAAATCATGGAAATGGAGGGGGAAAAAGAATGGATAGTTGGTTCCAAAGTAAATGGTTTGTACGTGCGATAGCTCTCGTGTTAGCTGTTTCTTTATATTTTGTTGTGTATACAGAAGATGATAAAGAGAGAAAAGATATTGACTTCTTCGGAAATACATCTGAAACACAAACAATGGAGGATATACCTGTAAGTGTAAGAATTGATGCTGATAAATACGTTGTCAGTGGTATTCCTGAATCTGTTGCTGTAACTGTCGAAGGAACGAATAGTGCTGTTACAAGGGTTGTTAAACAGAGAAATTTTGATATATATGTTGATTTAACTAAATTGGGTGAAGGCGAACATACAGTAGAAATGCAATATGAGCGCTTTCCAGAAGATGTTGCTGTCTTTATAGAACCGAAAACAATTGATATCGTGATTGAAGAACGCTCAACCCAGAAATTCCCAATAACTGTTGATTTCATTAATCAACATCAATTACCAGAGGGATTTGAGGTAGGTGATTATCAAGTCGAGCCAAAAGAAGTGATGATTACAAGCTCTAAAAGTGTTATTGAAAAGGTTTCTATTGTTAAGGTGTTTGTGAATGTAGCTGGTCAGGATGAACCGATTAAAAACCGCGAAGTACCGATCAAGGTATATGATAGCCAAGGAAATGAGTTGCGTGTCCGTATGGAACCGGAAAATGCACTCGTTTCGGCGGAAATTAATAATCCGAGTAAGGTCGTCCCAGTAACACTTGAAACAACTGGTAAACTTCCAAAAGGATTTAAGTTGACGTCAATGACCTCTGATGTAGAGGAAGTAGAGATTTTTGGAACATCACATGCTTTAGCAGATATTGATGAAGTAAAAGCAAAGGTTAATCTATCTAAAATTAAAAAATCTGATCAAATACAAGCAACACTTGATTTGCCAAAGGGCATAACTGCTCCAGAACATGAACAAATTGATGTGTCAATCGAATTGGAACAGACAAAGTTACTTGAAGAGGTACCAATCCAAGTAAGACATCTCGAAAATGACCGAACGATTGAGTTTAAGAAACCAGAAGGTAAAAAAGTTAATGTGACAATTACGGGTAATGAAGCTGATGTAAGAAATGTAAAAGTGGATGATTTACGTATCTCAATTGATGTTGAAGGATTAGTTGATGGAACACATCAAGTGAAGCCTATCATTGAAGGTCCGGAACAATTAGCAATTAAACCAGAACTTGATCATTTTACGATTAAAATTAATTAAAAGACAATGTAAAAGATGCTCTCAAATCGTTTAATAGGAAAGGAAAAAGGAGAGGTAATAGAATGGTTAATTTATTTGGAACAGACGGTGTAAGAGGTATTGCGAACGAGGAGCTTACACCAGAGCTAGCTTTTAAATTAGGACGTATTGGTGGATATGTCTTAACAAGAGATACAACGAAACCAAAGTTTCTTGTTGGTAGAGATACGCGTATCTCTGGTCATATGTTAGAAGCAGCTCTTACTGCTGGCTTATTATCGATAGGAGCAGAAGTGATGCGTCTAGGCGTTATTACGACACCAGGAGTTGCTTATTTAACAAAAGCAACGAGTTCACAAGGGGGCATTATGATTTCTGCTTCACATAATCCTGTTGAAGATAATGGCATCAAATTTTTCGGTCCAGATGGTTTTAAATTACTTGATGAACAAGAAAAAGAAATTGAAAACTTAATGCGTGAAGAAGATCATTTACCACGACCAATTGGTGGTGATGTTGGCGTCGTTAGTAATTACTTTGAAGGTGGTCAAAAATATATCTCTTATTTAAAAGATACGATTGACCACGACTTTGCTGGTATGAAAATCGCTTTAGATTGTGCGAACGGAGCAGCATCAAGCTTAGCAACACATTTATTTGCTGATTTAGAAGCTGATACATTTACAATCGGCTCTTCACCAAATGGATTAAACATAAATGATCAATGTGGTTCAACTCATCCTGAGACATTGCAACAGTTTGTATTAGAAAAAGAAGCCGATGTTGGGCTTGCTTTTGATGGTGATGGTGATCGCTTAATCGCTGTAGATGAAAAAGGAAATATTGTAAATGGTGACCAAATCATGTTCATTTGTGGCAAATATATGAATGAAAAAGGCTTCCTAAATCATCATACGATTGTTTCAACAGTCATGAGTAATGTCGGCTTTTATAAAGCATTAGAAGAGCATGGTATGCGCAGTGTGAAGACTTCAGTAGGTGACCGCTATGTAATGGAAGAAATGAGAAAAGGCGGCTTTAACCTAGGTGGAGAACAATCAGGTCATATTATTTTTCTAGATCATAATACAACAGGTGACGGACTTTTATCGGCTATCCAGTTAGTAAATGTAATGAAAGAAACAGGTAAACCATTATCACAATTAGCTGATGAGCTAACCGTCTATCCACAAGTTTTAAAAAATATAAAAGTGACTAATAAACAGGAAGTGACGAATCATCCACAAGTCCAAGAAGTGATAAAAAAGGTAGAAGAACAGCTCGGTGATGAAGGACGAGTGCTTGTGAGACCATCAGGTACAGAACCGTTATTAAGGGTCATGGTTGAAGCGAAAACAGAAGAACAATGCGAACAAATGACGGCAGAAATCGCTTCAGTTGTTGAGAAGTTGTACGGTTCAAATAACGCATAAATGGTAAAACTGCTTTTAGTCTTTTATGACTGGGAGCAGTTTTTTTATCTCTTATTAATGCAAAGGAGTTGGTCTGTATGTTAACGATATTAATTGTTGATGACGATCCACATATTCGAGAGCTACTTCGATTTTATTTGCAAAAAGATGGTTATCGAACAATTGAAGCTGGTGATGGACAAGAAGCATTAGATAGATTGGAAAAGGAAAATATTCATTTAGCCTTAGTAGATGTTATGATGCCAAATATGAATGGTTATGAATTATGTCGTCATATTCGATCGTACTATGATATTCCCGTTATGATGATAACAGCAAAGGGAGAAATTGCGGATAAGGAAAGCGCTTATGATGCTGGAACGGATGATTATCTTGTTAAACCATTTGAACCAAAGGAAGTCTTATTTCGCATAAAGGCTTTATTACGACGTTTTCAAATGATTAATGAGGATAAGATACATATCGGACATATTATGATTAACCGTAACAACTATGAAGTCGAAATAGGGGAGAAAACAATGGTTCTCCCATTGAAAGAATTTGAGCTCCTTGCTCAGTTGGCAAACTACCCAAATCGCGTATTTACTAGAGAGCAATTGATTGATCTCGTATGGGGTCATGATTTTACAGGTAGTGATCGAACAGTAGACGTCCATATAAAAAGATTAAGAGAACGTTTTTCTAGTAAAGAGCACGGATTTGTCATTAAAACTGTAAGAGGACTTGGTTATAAGTTGGAAGAAATGAAGTAGCTGTATGGAGGATAGTAAAGCATGCGTACATTATATGTTCGGATTATGATGACGACGATGATGATTATGATTATGAGTGCGCTCATTTCATTTATAGTGGCAAATACGTATTATCATCATTTCTTAAAACAAGAAAATGATGAGAAAATCACTGAGATTGCAAAAAATGTCGTTGAAATTTATGAAGAAAGTGACTTTACAGATATAGGTGATTATTTATCGACGTTAACCGTGCTAGGGTATCAGTTTTATTTAGTTGACCAGCGTGGTAATAGTGAGCTATTTGGTGCTTCCTTTAGAAAGTATAATATTGACCACGGAACAGTAGAAAGCGTTTTAGCAGGCAATACGTATCATGGCATAAGGGATAATCCGAGAAAATTATTTGTGACGGGCTTCTTTGATAATGAATTGTTAAATACAATCGGTATACCTGTGGAAAGAAACGGGGAAAAGCTTGCTTTATTCGTTCGTCCAAATACAGTTCAACAGTTTGGTGAGATGCGTATTTTCCTAGCTGTTTCTATAGTGGTCATGCTCGTTGTTAGTTTCTTGTTTATTGTTATTAGTACATCTTTTATCGTACGCCCAATCAAGAAATTAACAGAAGCAACGAAAAAGATTGCAGCTGGGAACTATCATTTGAAATTGGATGTCCATCGTCGTGATGAGATTGGCAGGTTGGCGAATCACTTTTCTAAAATGAGTCAAAGTCTAGCCGAGACTGAACAGAGTCGTCAGGAATTCGTTTCGAATGTATCACATGAAATTCAATCACCTCTCACTTCGATTCAAGGATTTTCCCAAGCGTTACGAGAACATGATATACCTGAAGACATGCGTCAACATTATTTGTCAATTATTGAAAAAGAAAGCAAACGTCTTTCATCATTAAGTAAACAATTATTGACTTTATCGTTTTTGAATAAAGGTTTGGATGACGAAGCAATACAACCATTCGATATTGCTAAGCAATTACGAGAAGTTGTCTCTTCTACTGAATATCAATGGCGTCAAAAGGAAATCACGATTGAATTGGATATTTCATCTTCTACCGTTACTGGTTATCCGCAATTAATGGAACTCGTATGGATGAACTTAGTGACGAATGCTATCCGCTATACGGATAGTCAGGGAATCATTACATTGACGACAAAGCAAAATCAGACAACTGTCATTGTGACCGTTGAAGATACAGGAATCGGTATAAGTAAGGAACATCTGCCACATTTATTTGAACGATTTTATAAAGTAGATAAAGCAAGGACCCGTACAGATAATAGCACTGGATTAGGACTTGCCATTGTGAAAGAAATTATCGAATTACACGAAGGAACGATTATGGTTGAAAGTGAACGTGGAGAAGGAACCATCTTCCAAGTAACGATTCCAAAAGTTTTTTCTCCATCTCAAGACGGACATCCTGTCGACCGATAGACTGTGTCAATATTGGAAACAATGTGTTAATATATGGATTAATTCATATAGAAGCGAGGAGGTGTGTGGATGCAGCTTGAAAATGTCTGGGAAAAGATTGATCAGCTATTAACAAAAGTTAACTTTGACGATATATGGAAAGGCTTTCGTAGTTGTCCTTTTGCACTTTATGATGATGAACATGTTGTTATAAATAATCAAATCAGTCCAATCAATCATCAATTTGTCGCTCATACAGTGATTGATTATGAAGGTGAAAAAATAGCCATTTGGCATATCACTTCCGAAGATATGAAATCGCTGGATGTACTCGCTTCCAATATCGTTCATGAAATGTTTCATGCATTTCAACAAGAGCAGCAAGAAAAGCGATTTCCAAATGATTTAAAAGGGTTAAATAAACCAAAGAAAGTTTCATATTATTATATGAAATATCAAGAAGGTCAACACTTAAAAGAAGCTCTAGAGATGGCAGATTCTGAAAAGAAGTATAAGCAGTTACTCCATATTTTAGCATTACGCGAAAGGCGGTTGCTTCAATTTAAGTCCGCAACGACATACGAATTGGCTATTGAAACGGTTGAGGGAACAGCGGAGTATGTTGGCCTGATGTCACTAAAACAATTAAATGAATCAACATATGAACAACGGCTTAATCAATATAAAAATAATTTAACCGATAAACAACTATTATTTGATCCGAGAAGATATGCCTATTATTATGGTTCTTTATTATTAATTTTATTGAATCAACTCAATATACCTTTTAATCAACGAATTAGAAATGAAGAGAGAACGATATTTGAATCTCTTTTAGAGTCCATTCAAGAGCGTGTGACGGTAGATAAACTTATAACAGATAAAGAAATAGAGTGTGAGCTTTATAACAACATAGAGATGTTAAGGGAAAAATTTACTGAATTTAACCAAAATAAGACAAGAAAACAGACTGGTTTATACAAAATCATCGGATATGATCCGATGAATATGTATAAAATGAATACATTTATTTTACATGAGCATTTTGTGCGTTTACGAGATAGAAAATCTGAAAAGAATTTGTTTTTAAAAGGTCCAGTCATCACAATTTATAACCAAGATGAGAGCGATGTCATAGGCTTTTTAACACAATATTAAAAAGGAGTGTTTGTTTATGATAAAGTTTCCACGTCCTACAGTAGAGCAATTTTTTCGTACATATGTGATTACGAATTTTAAAGTAAGTGAAGATGAGAAGAAACTCATATTTAGTTCAAATTTAAACGGAAAAATGAATCTATGGGCAATGGATTTACCGAATACTTTTCCGTATTTATTTGCTCATCATGATGAAGCGTGTAATGATATTCATTTCGATCCAGAAAATCGTTATATTCTTACTGGATTTGATCGTGATGGTGATGAGAACTTTCAAATTTATGCATTACCGTTTGGAGGCGGTTTACCACAACCACTCATCACAGGAGACGAAACGGAAAAATATTATCTCGCTCATTTAACGAATGATGGGAATCGCATTTATTATATGACATCAAAAGATAATCCTCATTATTTCAATACCGTTGTACGTGATTTGGAAAAAGGTACCGATAAAATAATTAACGTTGGTGAAACAACACCGACTTATTTAATGGCTGTGTCGGAAGCAGAGGCCGCTTTTGTTTATTCACAAATGTTCGCAAATACGTATATCACATCATTTGTTCAAGTTGGCAATGCACGTTATCATTTAACGCCAGATCCTTCAAAGGTACATGTTGTGCTTTCACCTATATTTGTTGATGAGAATACGATTTATTTTATCACGAATTATGAAAGTGATTACCATTATTTGGCGAAATTTTCGATTGATACACAACAATTTTCAAAAGTCTATGAAATGGAAGAAGAAAGTATTGGTGATTTAGAATGGCATAAAGAAAGCAACACATTATACATGGTGACAGAGAAAGGGGTCATTGATCAACTTTATCGCTTCTCACTTGATACTGAAAAAGTTGAAAAGCTAAGTATGCCGATTGATATTATTGAACAGTTACAAGTGACGAAATCAGGTCATCTGTATGTTTTAGGTAGAAGTGCGACTGTACCGTTCAATATTTTTCAATCAAATGATGGATTAGAATGGAAACAATTAACCGATAACCGTGTATTAGGTATAACAAGTGATGATATGGTAGAACCAGAAGTTATAACGTATCAATCTTTCGATCAGATGGAAATTGAAGCACTTCTTTATCGGGCAAAACCTGAACATGACAATGGGTGTATGATTTTTTGGCCACATGGTGGACCACAAGCTGCAGAGAGAAAGCAGTTCAGAGCGATGTTTCAATGTTTTTTAAATCGTGGTTATTCCATTTTTGCGCCTAATTTCCGTGGAAGTACCGGTTATGGAACAACATTTGTCAAACTTGTCGAACGTGATTGGGGTGACGGTCCACGTCGTGACTGTGTAGCAGGCATTGAATGGTTAATTGCTAATAATTTAACTTCAAAAGATAAATTGTTCTTAATAGGTGGTAGCTTTGGCGGTTATATGGCCCTTTTATTACACGGGCGACATCCTGAATATTTTAAAGCAGTTGTTGATATTTTTGGTCCGTCGAATTTATTCAGCTTTGTAAATTCTGTACCTGAACATTGGAAGCCAATTATGGAGCGTTGGATAGGTGATCCAGAACGTGATAAAGAAAGATTTATTAAAGATTCCCCAGATACGTACTTAGATACAATGACAAAGCCGATGCTTGTCATTCAAGGAGCGAATGATCCACGTGTTGTGAAAGCAGAATCGGATCAGATTGTAAAGAAGTTAAGAGAAAAGAAACGTGAAGTAGAATATCTTGTGTTGGAAGATGAAGGACATGGATTTTCAAAGAAGGAAAATGAAATAAAAGTATATAAACATATGCTACAATTTTTAGAGAAACATCAAGGTTAATAAAGTTAAGCATAAACCCCCTATAGAGTAGAACTTTCACATTCTACTTTATAGGGCTTTTTTAATAGGCATGTATAACTTTTTCTCTAATACAAAAACTAAGGTGCAAATATTTTCATTGGTGGTGCGGAAGTGAGTTTTTTTCGTAGGAGAAGACGTATTGAACAGAAACAACAACCATCGAAACCGGTGACGTTAAAATCGCCTCAATCATTAGATGAAGTACAACAATGGATTAACAAGTATTTTGGCGAGCCATCGGACATGATTTTTCGCAATGTTGGTATCGGAAATGATAATAAATATAAAGGTTTGCTCGTTTTTATTCAAGATATTACGAATCAAGACTATATTTCTGAACAGATTATTAAACCGTTAAAGTCATTTTCTCAGCCAGCGGATGGTACGTCTCCTATTGATTATTTAAAAGATACCATCCTTAGTACAGGCGATATTTTAGTTTCAAGTGATTTTACGACGCTTTTTGATGATTTATTAATGGGGAAAGCTCTATTATTTATCGAAGGACAAAAGCAAGCATTTTCTATAGCTGTTGATGATTGGAAAGGAAGACAAGTCGAACAACCTTCTGCACAGACAGTCGTCAGAGGTCCACGTGAAAGTTTTACTGAAAATATCAATACAAATAAAGCATTGATTCGTAAGCGAATAAGGAGTCAAGATTTACAAATAAAATCGAGACGTTTAGGTAAGTATACGCAAACAGAGATAAGCATTATTTATTTAAAAGGAGTTGCGGATGATGATGTTGTAAAGGAAGTGGAGAAGAGAATTGATAAGATTCAACTCGATGGGATTAGTGGAAGTAATCAAATAGAAGAATTAATTCAGGATGGCAAATTTTCTCCGTTTCCTACTATAGATAATACAGAGCGACCAGATATTACAGCGGCTTCACTATTAGAGGGTAAAGTTATTATTTTAGTTAACGGGACACCTTTTGTCTTAATAGCCCCTGTTGTGTTTATGCATTTTTTTCAAACAGCGGAAGATTATTATGCTCGGTTTTATTTAGCTAGTGCCATTCGTTTCTTACGTGTATTATCTGTCATGATCACCTTATTAGCCCCGTCTATTTATATTGCTTTAACGACTTTCCATCAAGAAATGCTTCCGACAAGGTTATTAACGAATTTAGCTGCACAAAGAGAAGGCGTTCCGTTTCCTGCATTTGTCGAAGCCGTAATGATGGAAGTGACTTTTGAAATCTTAAGAGAAGCTGGCATACGGATGCCGAGGGCTGTTGGTCAAGCTGTATCAGTTGTTGGTGCTATTGTCATTGGGCAAGCAGCTGTTGAAGCTGGAATTGTCTCAGCAGCAATGGTCATTGTCGTATCTATTACAGCTATCTCTAGCTTTGTAATACCGAGTTATAGTATTGCAAACTCCATTCGACTTCTCCGTTTTCCGATGATGATTTTCGCTGGTAGTTTTGGTTTCTTTGGTGTGATGCTCGCTTTATTCGCTTTAACGATTCATCTTTGTAGTTTGAAATCATTTGGCATCTCATATATGGCTCCGCTTTCTCCTTTTCACTTACGCGATCAACGTGACACGTTTATTAGAACGATTAAATCATACTTTTCATCAAAAGGGGAAACACTAGAAAAAAGTAGAAAGTAAGTCAATAAGGGGTTATTGCGTATGAAACGCTTGTTGATCGGATTGTTTATTATATTACTATTAACGGGCTGTTGGAATAGAAGAGAATTAAATGAAATTGCGATCACATATGGTCTTGGGATTGATAAGGATGGCGATGATTTTGTTGTAACGGCGCAAGTGATTAACCCTGAACAAGTTTCAGGTCAGAAAGGTGGAGAAGCTAGTGGAACGCGTTCTCCGGTTATCTTACATGAAGAAAGAGATAAAACGGTTTTAGGTGCTATTCGCAAACTTTCTCGGACTGCATCAAGGAAAATATATGTTGCTCATTTATATATATTAGTATTTGGTGAGGAATTCGCTAAAGCAGGAATCGGTGATGCATTGGACTTAATCGTTCGTGATCAAGAATTTCGTACGGACTTCTATGTGTTTATCGCAAAAGGGAGTACCGCCAAAGACATACTGGCAACGGCCACCCCTTTTTCTGTATCTCCAGCACAAGAAATATATGATCGACTACACTATTCAAACCGTCACTATAATCCGACGAAGGCGACGGGTATTAGAGAATTATTAACGAATACATCTGCAGAAGGGATAGAGCCAGTCGTTCAAAGTTTATTATACAAAAAATCTGATGTTGAACCCGTTCAGCAAATAGGGAGTGGCCCTGTCCCAGAACCCCCTCTTCCAACAGGCAATATAGCGGTACTTGAACGAGATCAATTAGTCGGTTGGTTAAATGAAACGCAAGCAGATACTTATAATACAGTGACGAATAATATTAAACATGCAGTGAGTCAGTTTCTTTGTGATGAAGATCAATATGGAGCGATAGAGTCTACGAATGTCAAGGCGACATTAAAACCAGAGTATCAAGTGACTCCAAAAATGAATATCGACATTAAATTAACTGGAAAGATAAATGAGTTAGATTGTGAACAATTTACGACAACACCTCAAAAGATTCGAGAGTTAGAGAATATTATTTCTAAATATTTAGAAGAGATGCACACGAGCAACATAAAAAAAGTACAAGAAGACATCGGTGTAGATATATTTGGCTTTGGCCGTGAGTTTTTTCGAAAAAAACCACAAATCTGGAAACAACTTAAAAACAACTGGTCAGAAACATTCAGCCAGTTAGAAGTCGATATCAATGTTAAAGTTCGTATTACAGGTACAAGTACGACTGATGACTCCTATTTAAAACGTTTAAGGAAGGGAAAATAATAAGAGATGCTTTACATCTTGACATTACTGATTGTTGTATTCGTATTATATATTGATAAAAATACAATAAGACACATAAATGCAAAAGAAAGAAAAGTATATTTAACGCTCGTACTGTTTTTTATAATATTTAATACGATTGAACAAAATAAGTTATATGTTGATCATTTTGTACTGGTTGAATGGATGTACAATAAAATTCCTGTTATGAAAAGTGTTTATTCATTTTTAGAAAGTAAAGGATGATTTCTTTGGGAACAGAAAAGATTGATTCAAGTCAATTTTTTATTGTTTCACTTCTTTACACATTAGGAAGTGCTATTATTTTTATTCCACATATTGTTATTAAACATGCCCAGCAAAATGCGTGGATTGCTTCGTTATTGGCCTTAGCTATTGGTTTACTTCCTTTATGCTTGTATTTTAAAATGAATCAACGGTTCCCTAATAACACATTTATTCAAATTTTAGAAGCAACATTTGGAAAAATTGGTGGAAAGATTGTAGGGTTCATAACAATTACTGGATTTCACTTATATTTAACTGTCATGACTTTTCGTGATTTTGGTGACTTTGTTTTCATCCACTTATTACCAGAAACTCCGCTACATGTTATTTTAATTCTTCTCGTTATTGTTGTCACTTATGCCACTAAAGAAGGGCTTGAGGTTATTGCAAGAGTAGGGCAGATTCTCGTTCCCATTGTTATTTTTCTTTTCCTATTATCTTGTGTACTATTGTTAGAAAACAGTGATAAGAATAATTTACTCCCTCTCTTAGATGATGGATGGAAACCTGTCATTCGAGCTACGATACCTAATATAGGATTTCCTTTTTTAGAAGCCTTTGTATTGCTCATTTTATTTTCTTATGTGAAGCCAAGAGAGAAGTTGGATAAGTCAATGTTTTTGGGAGTCGCTATTGGTGGTTTTATGATAGTCATAGCCGTTACATTTTCTCTTCTTGTATTCGGTGTAGAGTATTCATCTGCAAAAATATACGTTCCTTATTTATTAGGAGCAGAAATCAATATTGCGAATGTGATTCAACGCATTGAGGTCATTATTGCAAGCATATGGATTGTATCTATTTTTATAAAAATTTGTATTCTCTTCCTTACAACCGTCATGGGCATTCAACAATTGTTTAATTCTTCTAATTATCGTATTTATGTGTTACCCCTTGCTTTACTTATTATTCCTTTGTCAATGATGGTCATGCCAAATATGAGCTATTGGGCTATTATAGAAAATCTTTGGCCATTTTATGCAGCATTATTTGCTGTATGTTTACCTGTTGTTGTATTGATTGTCAGTTCCTTCAAGAGAAAGCAAGGAAAGATAACATAAAAGAGGGATGTTTTTTTCGTCTCCATATAGGGTAATGATGTATTGCAAGCATATTAATTGATTGCATACGGATATGGGTATGTACTTAGAGTTACAATCAATTAATATTAATCATTAATTAGGAGGCGTTATAAATGGAAGAGCGCAATCATTTAGTAGAAGAAACAACGGAAGTTAGATCATTACCACGTATCGGTTCAAAGGCACCGCAATTTGAGGCTTTAACAACTCATGGCACACTTAAACTATCAGATTATAAAGGAAGCTGGTTAATTTTATTCTCTCATCCTGCTGACTTTACACCTGTATGTACGACAGAATTCGTCGGTTTTCAAAAAATCTATCCAGAATTACGTAAAATGAATACTGAGTTACTAGGCTTAAGTATCGATAGTGTACACTCGCATATTGCTTGGGTACGTAATATTAAAGAAAATTTCGGCGTCGATATTGAATTCCCTGTTATCGCAGATTTAAACAAAGATGTTGCTGAAAAATATGGAATGATTATGCCTGAAGAAAGTTCAACTGAAGCTTCACGTGCTGTATTCGTCATAGATCCAGACCAAGTTGTACGTGCTATTATTTATTACCCACTATCAACTGGACGGAATATGGATGAAATGATTAGACTCGTTACAGCATTACAAGCAACAGACGAACATCAAATCGCTACACCAGCTGATTGGAGAAAAGGTGATAAAGTCATTGTACCACCAGCTGCAACAACAGAGTTAGCAGAAGAAAGAGTAAATGATGATAGCTTAGAATGTGTCGATTGGTATTTCTGTAAAAAAGAACTATAAGAAGAGGCGATAACAATGGCTTGTGTAAATGATACACAACTTAGTGGAACGGATAAAAAAATCCTAGCCGTTATTAAGAATAAAGCACTTTCGACTGAGAAAATTGCTGAAGAAGTGGGTCTCCCTTTATTTAAAGTTCGCAGTCGCTTACGTGAATTAAAAAGCAACGGTTACATTATAGAAAAAGATTCACTGTACCAAGTAAATCCAACAGTTAATGAAGAATAGATGAGAGTCTCATTGTCAAGAGGTTGCACTGGCGTTTCAATGTGCAACCTCTTTTTATCGTTAGAGTTGGACTTTAATACACTGTCTCGTGATGTTCATAAGTCATGAGAGTCTAAGTTGAGTCTTCTAAATAGTACTCTCGTGATGTTCATAAGTCATGAGAGTCCATGTTGAGTCTTCAAATAGTACTCTCGTGATGTTCATAAGTTATGAGAGTCTAAGTTGAGTCTTCTAAATAGTACTCTCGTGATGTTCATAAGTTATGAGAGTCTAAGTTGAGTCTTCTAAATAGTACTCTCGTGATGTTCATAAGTCATGAGAGTCTAAGTTGAGTCTTCAAATAGTACTCTCGTGATGTTCATAAGTCATGAGAGTCCATGTTGAGTCTTCTAAATAGTACTCTCGTGATGTTCATAAGTCATGAGAGTCTAAGTTGAGTCTCTAATGCGTTGTATAAAGGAGCATATACAGCAAAAATAAAATTAGATAAACGGAGCTTAAGAATTCAAAGTTTATAGTTGAATGAGGAAAATCTCCTCACGAATGTTTATTTAAACTTTTTAATTATAATCTATTTAGGCGAGTCTTAGAACGCTCTCTTTTTTTAAAAGATTATTTGTGTCTAAATTGTGACAAAACGCAACGAAAAATGTAAGCCTTAACAATGTTGTTATACCAATTTATTTAACTACTTGGATATTTTTTACATATAACAAAAATTTAAGTATTTCTAAATTAATTAAATATTTCATGCCAAAAACGTTGTATTTTGTCGAAAAAGGTAGTAATATTAATTGTCATAAACATACTTTTGAGGAAATAGACTGAATATTTCGATCTAAAAAACAATTACACATCTTGGGGGGACTCATAATGGATTCGAAACTGTCGTTTTCTTCTTATCTAGCTTTAGGTACAACATTATTCGCACTCTTTTTTGGAGCTGGTAACTTAATTTTCCCTGCAGAATTGGGTCAGGACGCCGGTGTGAATTTGTGGCCGGCAGTAATTGGATTTGCAATTACAGGTGTCGGATTACCGCTATTAGGTGTCTTAGCCATTGGCTATTCCAGTAGTCGTGACTTACAGGATTTATCAAGTCGTGTACATCCAGTCTATGGCATTTTGTTTACATCTTTGCTTTATTTGACAATTGGGCCATTTTTCGCTGCACCTCGTACTGGAGCTGTCGCCTATGATATCGGTTTTGCGCCATTTATCGGTGAGGAGCATGCTCGATTGGGACTTTTCTTGTTCTCACTAGTTTTCTTTGGTGTCACATTATGGCTATCTTTAAATCCTGCCAAATTAGTTGAGAGAGTTGGAAAGGTTTTAGCACCGGCGCTCATTATTTTATTGTTGGTTTTATTAACGATGGCAGCGATCAATCCGATTGGTGGTTTTGGTGAGCCACAAGGTGATTATGCTAGTAATCCATTCGTAACGGGTTTTAAAGAAGGATATAATACGATGGATGCACTTGCTTCTCTTGTGTTTGCGATTATCATTATTGATGCAGTAAGAAGAATGGGTGTTACATCAACACGTGGGATATTAGCTGCAACAGCTAAGTCTGGTTTATTTGCGATTATTCTTTTAGGGGTTATTTATACAGGAATTGCCTACCTAGGTGCAACAAGTACAGGTGAATTCGGTTTATTTGATACAGGTGGTGCTGTTCTAAGTAATGGTGCATCTTATTATTTCGGTAAAACAGGGATGCTTCTATTAGCTGCACTAATTACATTAGCTTGTTTAACGACAAGCATCGGATTAATGACGGCAGTAGGAGAATATTTTAATCGTTTAATTCCGAAAATTAGTTATAAAGTATTCGTTACTTTCTTTACGACGCTATCTTTTGTCATTGCTAATTTTGGTTTAGCGAATATTATTAAATATTCAATTCCAGTTTTAATGTTCTTATATCCGTTAGCAATTGTTATTATGATTTTAGCATTTGCATCACCGTTATTTCATCACGCTCGCTATGTATATGTTTCAACGATTGCGGTTACGTTTTTAATCAGTATTTTTGATGGATTGTCAGCATTATGTGTTCAGTTAGACATGGAGCCATTTGCTTGGATGAAACCAATTCTTAACTTTTATAAAAGCATCTTACCTCTTTATAGTGATGGACTAGGATGGCTCGTTCCAGCATTAACTGTATTAGTTATTACGGGAGTCATTGCGCGTGTATCTGCGCCTTCTGCACAAACAACGTCCAATTAAGAAAACTGGTCATATCGACCAGTTTTTTTATTTCTGTTATCGACAATGCTTATGAGATGTGGTACGTTTTTTGTAGCTCATTTAAAATACATAAGTAGAAGGTGGTCCGATGACAAAGAACAAGCGAGAACCGTTTGCTTACTTTGAATTTATGAAACAACATACCGTTGAACCAATTTTATTCGAACATCCGAAACAAGTGATTATAGCGGAACAATTAGAAGATGTGCTTTTAGCTATGAGGCAAGTAGAGGCTGCACTTAAAGCAGGTTATTATGCGGCAGGTTATGTTTCGTATGAAGCAGCGCCAGCTTTCAATAAACAGTACAAAGTTGTTGAAGCGACGAATCATAAGCCATTCGTTTGGTTCGGTGTGTTCGAAAAAAAGGAACAGATGAATGAAGTAGAGGACTCGACACAACCATATTCTTGTAGTCAATGGGAAATTGATTTGACACGTGACGATTATGCTAAAAAATTTATGCATATTCAGCGCTCTATAGCTGCGGGTGAAACAAATCAGGTGAATTATACGGTGCGCATGCGTGCGCCGTTTCAAGGGAATGCTCTTGCTTTTTATCGTGAATTAACGAAGGCACAATCAGCTCATTATACTTGTTTTATCGAAACAGAAGAGCAACAGATATTATCTGCTTCACCTGAAATGTTTTTCCGTGTTAAAAATGGCACCATTATGACTCGACCGATGGCGGGAACAGCAAGGAGAGGAAAGTCACGAGAGGAAGATCGATATCAGCTGGAAGCTTTAAAGCAATCCGATAAAAACAAACTAGAGAATAAAATGATTGTTGACCTTCTCTGTAAAGATTTAAAATCTATCAGTAATCCTGGCACAGTTGAGATAACTAGTTTATATGATATAGAGAAATATCCGACTGTTTTTCAAATGACATCAACCGTAACGGCTAAATTACGAGCAGATAAATCAATGACTGATGTATTTAAAGCATTATTTCCTCCTGCTTCAATGACAGGGGATCCGAAAGAGAGAACGATGGCGATTATTTCTGAAATAGAAGATAGTCCGCGTGGTGTATATAGTGGTGCGATTGGTTATATGACACCAGACGGTGAAGCCATCTTTAATGTGCCGATTCGAACGGTTGTTATAGATAAAGATACCGGAATCGCAAAATACGGTGTAGGTGGTGGCATTACGATTAATTCTACAGCTGATGACGAATATGATGAAATTGTAACGAAAGCAGCTGTTTTAACTCGGAGTCAAACTACATTCCAACTGTTAGAGAGCCTCCGTTTAGAAAATGGTACGTATTTTCTTTTAAGAGAGCATCTTGAAAGGATTCAACAATCGAGTGCATATTTCCACTTTAAATTTGAGATAGATGATGTTAAAAAAGCCTTGTCTACATATGCGAAAAAGCATCCGATGGGCATTCAAAAAGTTCGATTACTCGTTTCACAAACGGGTGATATTCATGTTGAAGGACAGCAGATTAAAGATATAGAAGAAAGCAAGCAAATTGCTGTTGCGTCTTCACCGATTCATAAAGATAATATTTTCCTATATCATAAAACGACGAATCGAGCAGTTTATGAAGAACATCAAGTAAGTGGAGTGTATGATACATTACTTTGGAATGAAGCGGGTGAACTAACGGAATTTACGAATGGAAATCTGGTCGTAGAATGGGGTGGTGTACGATATACGCCGCCTGTTGAATGTGGATTATTACCAGGCACATTTCGCTCTTCATTATTAAAGGAAAAGGAAATTAAAGAAAAAGTCATTCATAAAGAAGATCTTGAGCGTTGTAGTCGTATGTGGCTCATTAATAGCGTAAGAAAATGGGTTCCTGTTTATATAAAATCATAAAAATAAGGCGAATATCCGCCTTTTTCTTATATCTATTATATCACAATATTCACATAAATAATAGACTGTTTCTTTATTTTGGACGGTGCTATGATAGTCTGTACATCGATTAAGGGGAGCTGATGAGATGAAGCTTGGTTTAAAACGTGATGAAGTACGACTTGTTCAGTATCTTCCAGAGTGGCGGGCGGAATTCGCAAGAGTAAAAGAAGAAATTTTGTCTGAAACGGGTTTGGGTGCCAATCGAATCGAACATATTGGCAGTACATCAATCGTTGGTATAAAAGCTAAACCAATTATTGATATCGTTGTCGGGGTAGATGATTTTAGACGAGTGACAGAAGAATTGTTCACTGCTTTTCGGAACATTGGCTTTTTGCGATTACGTGTAGAACGCCCAGAGGAAATCGTTTTAGCTAAGTTCACAGATGATACGTACGAAGTGAAGACACATTTTATTCATTTGACCAATTATAAAGGAGAATTATGGGAAGACCTGATTTTCTTTAGAGATTATTTGAATCAACATCCTCATGTAAAAGCAGCTTATGAAAAATTAAAATGCGACTATACGGCGCAATCTTCAACAGGTATCACTCAATATACCAATCATAAAGAGGCTTTCGTCAAGGATATTTATGCCAAAAGAAAATCAAGTTGACAAGGTATGTTATGATGTGTATATCATGAATAAGGAGTTTTAGTTTTATGGATATACCAATCATATATGAAGATAATCATTTATTAGTCGTTGAGAAACCAGTTAATATACCTGTTCAAGAAGACCGGTCTCAAGATAAAGATTTGCTATCTTTATTAAAACAAGATATCAAGATTCGTTATCAAAAGCCAGGGAATGTTTATCTAGGACTAGTGCACCGTTTGGACCGACCAGTCGGTGGGGTCATGGTCTTTGCCAAAACATCTAAAGCTGCATCACGTCTATCAGATATGGTACGAAGACGCGTATTTGAAAAAAGCTATTTGGCGATTGTTCGTGGAAGACCTGCTAAAGCAGAAGGTAGATTAACTGACTATTTAGTAAAAAATCGCCAGAAAAATATCGTCTATGTCACGCAATCAAATCATAAAGAGGCGAAGAAAGCGGTATTGGATTACCGTGTAATAGGTACAAAAAATGACTTAAGTCTCGTTCAAATTCAGCTTCATACGGGACGGTCACATCAAATTCGTGTGCAATTTGCAAATATTGGTTGTCCATTATACGGCGATCAGAAATATGGTCAGCATGTCAATCAACCAGGGGAACAAATTGCTTTATGGTCTTCGGCGATAGCCTTCCAACATCCAACAAAAAAAGATACGCGCAAATTTACATCGACACCACCAAATGTGTATCCATGGCATCTATGGCCACATTTATGGTCATAACAGCGTGCTAAAAAGGTTCTCAAAATGATGGAAGGATTGGTAAATAACGAAAATACTTAAATAATTCACCGTTTGGGCGTCATATAGGCGCTCTTTTTTGCGTTCCACTTACTTGTATTTCTCTCAAAGGACATTCAATGTTTAGTAACTCAGTCATTTTCCCAATACTGGTCTCACATTGAATCTTCAATGTGCTATAACTTGAATTCTCACTCCACACTTGCAATTAATAAACACCAAAATGATTCTTGCATCCTTTAATAAATCAACTAAGCAGAGAAACAAGTACTTGTCTCTCTATTTAGTTTGGTTTATGGAAATTCTGGGGAGTCCTAAAGATTATGTTAACTGCTGTTCAGCAAACTCTCGATATAATGGATGGGTTTCCAAAAGTTCATGGTGTGTTCCAATACCAGTGATTTTACCTTGGTCAATAAAGATAATTTGATCCGCATCGACAATGGTTGATAAACGGTGAGCGATCACAAATGTTGTACGACCTTCCATTAAGCGTGACAAAGCTTGTTGGACAATGCCTTCTGATTGACTATCAAGACTAGCTGTCGCTTCATCCATCATTAAAATTTTTGGATCTCTTAAGAAAGCACGAGCTATGGCGATGCGTTGTCTTTGTCCACCTGATAGCTTAACACCACGTTCACCAACTTCTGTGTCTAAGCCATCTGGAAATGATTGAATAAATTCATCGGCATAGGCCATTTTCGTCACTTTCCATAGTATTTCATCAGAAATAGATTGATCTTCTAAACCATAGCATAAGTTTTCTCGAATAGTTCCTGCCATCATGGGGCTATCTTGAGACACATAACCAATTTGACTACGCCACGATAATAAAGAAATGTCTTTAATTGATATGTCCCCGATAAAAATATCACCCGAATCTGGCTCATAGAAGCGTTCGAGTAGTGCGAACATCGTCGTTTTTCCACTGCCACTTGGACCAGCAAAAGCAATCATCTCTCCTGGCTGAGCTTTAAAAGATATGTCCTGTAATACGGGTTCTTCCTTTTTATATGCAAACGATACATTTTTAACGTAAAGCGTCTTATGACCTAAATCAACATCAAGTCCGTGTTGACCATTCTCAAGAGGAAAGTCTAAGATTTCAATAATGCGTTCTGTTGCTCCTTTAGCCTTTTGTAGATGAGTAAAGAACATGGCAAAAGATGTCATCGGCATAATGATTTGAAATAAATATAATAAAAAGGCAATGAGCTCTCCAGTTGTCATTGTTTGGCTAGCAACCCGCATGCCACCATAAGAAATAATGGTCACGATAACAACCATCATAATTAAATACATCAGTGGACCAATTAAAGCATAAACCTTCGCCTCTCTTAATCCAAGTTTTAATAATCGTTCAATGCCTTGACGTCCTTTTTTCTTTTCGGTCTGTTCAGCGTTTGATGCTTTCATTAAACGAATTTCTCCAAGTGTTTGTTGGATATCACCAGTAAAAGCTGCTGTTTCATCTTGCATTTTGCGTGAAATTTTCCCCATACGACGTCCAAGCGGCATCATTAACACAATCATTAATGGGACAGAAATAAACATGATGAGTGTCATTTTCCAATCTAAGATAAACAAAATAATAATGGCCCCAATAATTGAAATAATCCCTGAAATAAACTGAGGGAATTGATCAGAGATTAAATCTTTAACGACACCTGTGTCATTGACGACACGGCTCACTGTCTTTCCACTTGATGTCGTATCAAAGTATTTAACAGGGAGTCGAATCAACTTATTCCACATTTTTTCCCTAAGGCGAGCGACAATTTTCTGTCCGACAGCAGCTAATAAGTACATGGATATACCATTAATCAATGCTTGAATAATAAAGACGGCACTAATCGCGATAATGATATGAACACTGAGCATCTCCATTGAGAAATTGTCAATTAAGTTTTTCGTTAATAAGGGGATAATAAGGCCGGTTAATGTTGTGATCATACTCCCGATTAATCCGCCAATTAGCATCGCTTTTGGAATATTTGTAGATAGAATTAATGAAAAGAAAGGTTTTAAACTAAGATTTCGCTTATCCATCTTTTTCCCTCATTTATATAAGTTATCGTCTATTATATTTTACTAGAAAGATGATAAAAGTCATGTTTAAAGAAAAGGTACACTTTAATATAAAAGTGCACCTTTATCAAATGTTAAGCGTGTTTATGTTGTTGAGTTTTGTTTCTACGGGTCCAAATTAAAATAGCCGGTAAGAGAAATCCACGAATAACAAAGGTGTCTAGCAAAATACCAAATGCCATCGTAAAGCCGAATAAGAAGAGTTCTTCCAAAGGTTGAGTCATTAAGACTGCAAAAGTTGCCGCCAAGATTAATCCCGCTGACGAGATGACGCCACCTGTCATAGCGACACCAGATGCAACTGCTTCTTGCCACGGTTTTTCTTTAGCTAATTCTCTTACTCTTGATACAAGCATAATATTGTAGTCTATGCCAAGTGCAACCATAAAGACGAACGTGTAGACTGGCAAACGATATCCAATCGCATCATAATCTAATAAATAATGGAAGATCGTCCAACCAAAACCTAAAGAAGCAACATATGATAATAGGATGGTACCAACCATTAGAATGGATAATGAGAGTTTACGTGTTTGGAATGCAAGTACAATCGTAATCAACACAATAACAAGTGGAAATAATACCATCATATCACGTTGATTCATCTGCTTTATATCAAGTTGTTCAGCTGTTTGTCCACTAAAATGTAATGCATAGTGGCTACTAGATAGACCGCTTTTAGATAATAGTTTATCCGAGTCTTCTCGTAATGTTTGTATGACATTTAATGATTCCATATCATAAGGATTACTTTCTAATGTAAGTGTTAATTTTATCGCCTGATCTGTCTCAGAAAACATATTTGTAGGAAGTGGTTCTTTCACAGTTACCATTTCATCAGTGATGTTTGTTACATCACTTACATTGTCATAAGAGCTTAATTGCTCTGTCAATGTCTGAATATGTTGTAGAAACAATTCATCTTTTTCAATTTCTGTTTCAGATTCTAATATCATTGTCACAGGTGCTAGAAGTCCAGCTGGATATCTCTCTTCTAATAGTTCAAATCCTTTACGTGATGACATATCTTCAGGAAATGTCTTTAATAAATTGTATGAATAATTTATTGTTGGTACTTGACTTGCACCGATAAATAATACGACAAGTAATGAAACGGCGATTGTTGCCGGGTGTTTCTTAACAAACTGTCCGACAGTATGCCAAAATGTTTTTTTCTTCTTTTTTTGTTTGTTTATTGCTGGTATAAATGGCCAAAATGCACGGCGTCCCATAATAGCAAAGATACTTGGGATTAACGTTAATCCAGCAATAGCTATGATGAAAACAGCAATTGAAAATACAGGCGCAAAATGATGATATGGCTCAAAAATAGTTGCAAACAAAGCTAACATCGCTAATAGAATCGTACCACCGCTAAAGAAGATTGGTTCTGAAACGTGATACATCGCTTCGGACATTGCTGTATATTTTGATGTGTGCTTTTGTAATTCTTCGCGATATCTAGAGAAAATAAATAAGCTATAATCAGTTACTACCGCGAACAGTAGAACGAGCATAATCGAAGTAGCTTGTCCATCTATGACAAAGAGTTCGTACTGACCTGATAGTCCTAGTATCCCATCCACAACGATATAAACGATTCCCGCTATAATGAGTGGTGTAATCGCAAGAAGCGGTGAACGGTAGATGAGAATAAGAATAAAGAAAATAAGAATCACCGTGGCAATCATTAATACGAAATCACCATTTTTAAATAGTGTAATCGTATCCGCTGATATGCCTGCAGGTCCTGTTATTTCAAATTGGATGTTTTTAAAATCCATCGCCTTTATTTCATTAGAAATATCATCTAATGTTTTATGGATAACACCATCTCCTACATTCAATCGTTATGTACATATTAAAATGACATTATGAATACAAAATGAATGGAATATGAACGCAGTATGAACAGTAGATGACAGACTTAAAATGATTGTCACGTGGACGAACAATAGGTGAATATCATAGGTGGGAGAGAATAAATTTGGAGGAATGAATGATGCAAATTCACGTCGTAAACCGTGGTGATACATTATCGGCACTTGCACAACGATATGGTGTTAGTCTAGACGATATTGTTCTTGTCAATGACATTGATGATCCGGATGTTTTAGTTGTTGGGCAAACACTCGTTATACCTCAGATGAATAGGGAATACGTTGTGAAGCCTGGAGACAGTTTATCTATTATTGCGACAAAATATGGCATAACGGTACAACAATTACGTGAGGCGAACAATATCACGAATTCAGATCTTATTTTTGTAGGTGATTTACTCGTTATTCCACAAGTCCGTCATACGGTAAGAAGTGGTGAGACAGTTTGGGCTATTGCAAAGCGTTATGGTGTATCGGTAGAACAGATTGTTGCAGCAAATCAAATGGATAATCCTTCAAAAGTAGCAGTCGGAGAAATCTTAACCATTCCACTTGATGATCGACCAACAACTGAGGTAAATGCCTATAGTACTGATACAACAGACGGAGGAAAAGAGGAGGTGCTCGTATTAGGGAGACATTTCACATATTTATCTCCATTTATGTACGCTGTTCAAGCAAACGGTACACTAGATACTATGCAAGACACTTTATTATTAGAAGCAGCAGAAGAAACAAATACACTCCCCTTATTAGTCATTACAAACTTTAGAAATTCCCGCTTCGATTCCGATTTAGCGGCAAGCATTCTTAGAAATCCAACATTACAAGAAACATTGATTACGAATATTTTACAAACGATGCGTGAAAAAGGTTATCAAGGAGTGAATATTGATTTCGAATATGTGTACCCACAGGATAGGGAAAATTATAATGCATTTCTGAGAAGAGTTGTCGCTCGCCTCCATCCGGAGAATTATTTAGTTTCAACTGCTTTAGCCCCTAAAGAAAGGGCTGATCAGCCAGGCCTCCTTTATGAAGCACATGATTATAAAGCACATGGTGATATAGTTGATTTTGTTGTCTTGATGACTTATGAATGGGGGTGGGCAGGAGGACCACCATGGGCGATTGCACCAATTAATAAGGTGAAAGATGTATTAGATTACGCCGTAACAGATATTCCACCTGAGAAAATCCTTTTAGGAACACCATTATATGGGAGGGATTGGAAAATCCCTTGGCAAGAAGGGACTTTTGCTCGAACAATCAGTCCACAAGGGGCATTGCAATTGGCAGAAGAACATAAAGTGAATATCCAATACAATGAAACATATGAGGCTCCATTTTTTCGTTATGTTGATGATACAGGTCAAAGGCATGAGGTGTGGTTTGAAGATGCGCGGAGCGTGCAAGCGAAATACAGGGTAGTTAAGGATTATAAGTTGCGTGGCATTAGTTATTGGGTTCTTGGTCAACCATTTCCTCAAAATTGGCCCGTCTTACAAAATCATTTCCGTGTTGTTAAAAAGAAGCTAAATTAAAAAGTGGTTGGGACATAACAGCTGTAAATGATGAATAAATGGATTCGATTAGAAAATAAAAGACAATTCATTCCTGTGAAAACAAATCACATGTAGAAACTCTTGTAGCGACTAGACAGAGAAACTACAGAGGTTGAAGCTGTGTCTGGGAATAGCAACTTTCTTTAGTGAAAGGACACATCGTTTTAAATGAATATTTCAATAAATTCCAATTTCATCACTATCTGAACGTCTTTTCCTATTTAGCTAGGTTTTGTCCCAGCCTTATTATTTTTGCGAACAGATGATTTTAAATAACAAGGCTTTGAATTTGTTACGATTTTCATTCGTATACGGCTTAGGGCCTTTTGTCCGTTGTCCCGCTCTTCTCATTTGTGCACTAAGATGACGCGTTAATAAAAAACGGTCGATATTATCTTCAGTAAACAAAAAACCATTATGATGGATGACATGGCATTTTTTGGTCAGTAGAAGCGCTGCTAAACCATAGTCTTGGGTGACGACAATATCATTGGCATCTGCTAATTTAATGATTTTATAATCACTCGCATCAAAACCAGGGTCAACATAAATGGTTTTCACATGAGAAGGGAAAATGTCCTTTGAATAATGGTCATGGCTTTTTACGAGAATAACAGGCGTATCACATGTTTTGGCAGTCTCTACAATGGTGTCAACGACTGGACAAGCATCTGCATCAACTAAGATATTCATCAGGATCACCTCAAATGGTATTTCTTTCATCTTAACGAATGGGTTCGTTTTGTCAATATATGGGGATTCCTGTTAAAATAGAAGTAGGAAGATGTCATGAATTTACGATAAAAAGTAGGTGGATGTTCTCGTGGAAACGAATGAATGGAACCATTTAGAAACTGGATTGTCAACTGAAGAAGCGAAGAGACGGTTCATAAAAAATGGTCCAAACCGATTTGATGAACAAGAGAAAGAATCCATTCTGACGTTATTATGGCGTCAGATGAACAGTATGCTCATTTATATTTTAATCATTGCCGCTTTCATTTCGGCTTTTGTAGGTGAGATAGCAGACACGGTTATCATTTTGCTCGTCGTTGTGTTAAATGCGGTTATTGGTGTCACTCAGGAGGCAAAGGCAGAAAAGGCTTTAGAAGAATTAAAGAAACTTTCAACACCACATGCCATTGTTAAACGTGATGGTATTGTTCAAGAAATTTCATCTGAGGAAGTTGTAGTCGGTGATGTCGTTATTTTAGATGCTGGACGACTTGTGCCTGCTGATCTTCATTTAGTAGAGACGGCGAACTTAAAGATAGAAGAATCTTCATTAACAGGAGAGTCTATAGCGGTTGAAAAAGATGCGCATTGGAAAAGTATTGAAAAAGATGTTCCATTAGGTGATCAAAAAAATAAAGCGTTTATGTCTACATTAGTAACATACGGCCGTGGTACAGGCGTTGTCATAAAGACGGGAATGGATACGGAGATTGGCAAAATTGCCAAAATGCTCGCTAATAAAGAAAAAGAAATGACGCCGCTACAGAAGAAATTAGATGAAGTAGGGAAGATTTTAGGTGTAGGAGCATTAGCGATTTCAGCCATCATATTTCTGATCGGTTTTTTACAAGGTCGAGAAATATTAGATATGTTCTTAATAGCTGTTAGTTTAGCTGTAGCAGCTATTCCAGAAGGTTTACCAGCGATTGTTACGATTGTGTTAGCTCTAGGTGTTCAGCGAATGATTAAGCAACATGCTGTGATTCGGCAGTTGCCAGCCGTTGAAACACTTGGATCTGTTAGTGTCATTTGCTCAGATAAGACAGGAACATTAACGCAAAATAAAATGAAAGTTACACATGTGTATATAAATGGTGCGTATGACCGTTTAGAAGATACCTCTATTGAGAACGAAACAGTCGAGCGGTTCGCTCATGCACTAAGTTTATGTAATGATGCAACGCTTGATACGGGTGACCCAACAGAAATCGCTCTTGTCGAAGTAGCAACTAAATTTGGGTTAGCGAAAGAACAGCTCGAAAATGATTATCCACGCCTTAATGAAAGAGCCTTTGATTCAGAGCGTAAAATGATGTCAACACTTCATCAATTAGGAGAACATCACATTGTTTATGTTAAAGGGGCGGTTGAGCGCTTACTTCCAAAGCTAGCTAAAATAGAAATAAATGGTACAACACGTCCGATTACAACAGAAGATAAATTAGCGATAGAAAAACAAGTTGATCAAATGTCAGAAAATGCCCTTCGAGTCTTAGGTATAGCCTATAAGCAGGTGACAGGGCAAATAGATCAAGAAGAATATGAAACAGATTTAGTATTTTTAGGCTTAACAGGCATGATTGATCCACCTCGCGAAGAAGTGAAACCAGCTATTGCTGAATGTCATGAAGCTGGCATTGCTGTCATCATGATTACTGGAGATCACCAAAAAACAGCACTTGCTATAGCGAAAGATCTCCGTATTGCTGATCACGAGGATCAAACGATGACAGGGATCGAATTAAATGAGATAAGTGATCAAAAATTAGCGGAAAAAGTCGGAACAATTCGTGTGTTTGCAAGAGTTTCCCCTGAACATAAGGTAAGAATTGTGAAAGCATTGAAAAGCCGGGGACATATCGTAGCGATGACTGGTGATGGTGTGAATGATGCTCCGTCATTACAAGAAGCTGATGTCGGGGTTGCTATGGGGATTACAGGTACAGATGTCGCAAAAGGGGCATCAGATGTTGTTTTAACAGATGATAACTTTGCTACGATAACACATGCTGTTGAACGTGGGCGTAATATTTATAAAAACATAAAAAAATCCATTCTCTTTTTATTATCGTGTAATTTAGGTGAATTAGCTGCTTTATTTATTGGCATATTACTCGGTTGGCCAGCACCACTGACAGCGATTCATATTTTATGGGTGAATTTAATTACGGATACGATGCCAGCAATATCACTCGGTGTGGACCCTGATGATCCGGATGTTATGAAAGAAAAGCCACGTCCAGCAACAGAGAAAATCTTTACCGGTGAAAATATCGCATTTAGTGTAGGAAATGGTTTACTTATTGGTATATTAACTTTATTCGCTTTTATGGAAGGATTAAAGGTGTATACAGGAGCTAGTGCTCTATGGACATTAGATTTAAAACATATTCCGAGTGAAGCATTAATTCATGCACAGACAATGGCATTCATGACACTAAGTATTTCACAACTGTTTCATGCATTTAATCTAAGAAGTGAAAGGAAATCATTGTTTCAAGTCGGACTGTTTAAAAACCGTTTATTAATCGGTTCATTTCTACTAGGTATATTGATTCAGGTTGCCATCGTTTATATCCCTGCTTTTAATGATTGGTTCCATGTCATTCCATTAACATGGGATGATTGGTTATTTATTCTCGGTTTATCTGTGCTTCCAGTTGTATTAAATGAAGTGATCAAAGGTGTTAGACGTGTGCTTTCTATACAATAAAATACTCTTATGACAATTTTGACGAATAAAGTATACGTGAGTTATAGTGTCATCTTGGGACTTTTTGACAACAGTAAAAATTCACCAAGAAAAAAAGCTGGTGTGATTTCGTCATGTGTTCTGTGACGATTCACCAGCTTTTTTCTTAAAAGCGAATTATCTTTCCAAAGCGATATAACTCTGCTTGGATTTTCTATCCTATTTTCGTTCTTCTTTGTTATATTTGAACTTGTAAGCCATTTCGATCGATATTAAGTGGTACGACGTCATAGACAGGTATGACTTCTTTCATATGCTCGATTAATCGTTGTTTGTCTGCTTTTGAGACAAAGGATATCATTGTTGGACCAGCTCCACTAATGAATGTCCCATAGGCTCCTTCTCGTTTCGCCTCTTGACGTATTAATTCATATTGTGGTAGTAATTGTTTGCGATACGGCTCATGAAAAACATCTTGTTCTATGAAATATCCTGCTTGCTCATAGTTTCCTTTTAATAAAGCAGCAATCATTAAATTACTTAAGGCACTTCCTTGTGTAGCTGTCTTTAATGAAAGCTTTTCTGGTAAAATTTTACGAGCTGTTTCTGTTGATAATTCAAATGGTGGTATATAAGCTACCGCATATATATTAATACCATCTAATGTGACGATATCGATTGTTTCGTTCGCTTCGTGATAAAAGCTTAAAACAAAGTCCCCATATAGTGCAGGTGCAACATTATCAGGATGGCCTTCAAACCTTGTTGCCAATTTTAATTTTTCTTGTTCGCTTAATTGTAGGTGACATAACTGATTAGCTAGTTCAATTCCTGCAAGTACCGCAGAGGCACTGCTACCGAGTCCTCTTGCAAGCGGTATATCACTATCAATCGTTATATGACAAGGTGAGAGTTTTCTTTTATAGAACTGACTTACTTTATGAGCGATGTTAATAATAAAATGATCGTGTGCGTCTACATTTTCAGGAAGCATTGTCGATCGATGTTCAATTTGCCATTGTGTACTTGATTCAACATGTAAAGTCAAATAGCGATTTAGTGCTACACCTATCGAATCAAAGCCAGGACCTATATTTGCTGATGTAGCAGGAACACGTATTTGAAAGTGAGTCATCCAATAACCTCTTTCTTAATAAACTGACTGACTATTTCCGCATCATTAGGTAATGATATCTTATCGATTTCCAATGAATCAATGGCTGTTTGTGGATCTTTAAGTCCGTTTCCAGTTAAGACTGCAACGACGGTACTGCCACTTGGAATACTTCCCTGTTCACATTGTTGAATGACACCTGCAATTGCAGCACAAGACCCTGGCTCAGCAAATACACCTTCAAGTTTTGGAAGCAGTTTAAAAGCTTTTAAAATGTCATCATCTGTCACAGCTTCGATTAAGCCGTTAGATTCATCACGTGCTTGAACTGCAAGTTGCCAACTAGCAGGATTACCAATACGAATAGCTGTAGCAAGTGTTTCTGGTTGCTCAATAACTTCATTTTTTGTAATCGCTGCAGCTCCTTCTGCTTCAAATCCGTAAATTTTCGGAAGACCTGTTTTTTTCATTTGATTATATTGTTTAAATCCTTTCCAATAGGCACTAATATTACCAGCATTACCGACTGGTATTGCTAATATATCCGGTGCTTCACCTAATTCATCGCATATTTCAAATGCAGCTGTTTTTTGACCTTCAATTCTAAAAGGGTTTATTGAATTAACGAGTGTAATCGGTGCTGTTTCACTTATTTTTTGTACCATGGTTAAAGCATCATCGAAGTTTCCATCAATTTCGACGATTTTTGCTCCGTACATAATCGCTTGCGCTAATTTGCCGAGTGCGACTTTTCCTTTTGGGATGACAATCCATGCATCAAGTCCTGCCTTAGCCGCATAAGCAGCCGCTGATGCTGATGTGTTTCCAGTTGATGCACAAATAATCGTTCGACTTCCTTCTTCCATCGCTTTAGCAACAGCAAGTACCATGCCACGGTCTTTAAATGACCCAGTTGGATTAAGACCTTCGATTTTTCCAAATAGTTTTATTCCTAACTTTTTAGATAGATTAGGGAAATAAATTAACGGTGTATGCCCTTCATGTAATGTGAGTTGTGGCGTTTCTTCATTGATTGGCAAGAACTCGTGATATGAACGTAATAATCCAGGTGAATGCATTATATGGTCTCTCCCTCTATTTGATAATAACTTTCAATACTTTTAATAACGTCCATTTGTTGTAATTTTTTCTTGGCATTCGTAAATGTCTCTAGTGAGGTTTGATGGGTAACAACAATAATTTCTGCTGTTTGTTGCTTCTTCATCGGTGTTTGAATGATACGTTTAAAACTCATATCCATGTCTTGAAACAGCTGTGAAATATGTGCAAAAGATCCAACTTGATCATGGACATGCAGTCGAATATAAAATGAACTTGTTTGTAAATGATGAGGAGACAGTCGAGCCGAACGTTCAATCATCGGTACTGATTTTCCAGTTATTCCGAGTTGGATATTTTTAGCGACATGAATGACATCGGCCATAATCGCTGTTGCTGTTGGAAGACTTCCAGCACCTGGTCCGTAAAACATCGTTTCACCAATAGCTCTTCCTTTAACATAGACGGCGTTATACTCATTTTTTACACTTGATAAAGGATGGTCATTAGCGATAAATACAGGCTCGACATTTACTTGTAATGTATCACCATGTGCTTTAGCGATACCAATTAATTTCATTGTAAGTCCGAGCTCTTTTCCATATTTTAAATCGGTTAATGAGACATTGGTGATGCCGCGTGTCTTAATATCGTCTAAACGGATATCCATATGAAATGCTAAGCGCGTTAGAATGGCCATTTTCCTTGCTGCATCAAGCCCTTCAATATCTGCAGTAGGATCTGCTTCAGCAAAGCCAAGGTCTTGAGCATCTTGGAGAGCCTTCTCAAAAGGGACACCCTCTTCATCCATCTTTGTCAAAATATAATTTGTCGTACCATTAATGATTCCCATGACTTCTTCGATTTCATCTGCTACAAGTCCATCGGTTAATCCGCGAATAATTGGGATGCCTCCACCAACACTAGCTTCATAAAACAAGTCACAGCTCTGTTGCTTGGCAAAGTCGTGTAATTCTCTACCATAGAGTGCGATTAAATCCTTATTTGCTGTTACAACATGTTTTTTATTTCGCAATGCTTGTTCAATAAATAGATAAGCATCATCTGTTCCACCGATGACTTCAATGACAATGTCGACATGAGGATTATTTAACACATCCGCAGCATCTGTAGTTAATATATCTTTATTTAATTTTACATGACGATTTTTCTCTATATCTTGAACTAATATACGTTCAATAGATAAATAGCAATTCGTTTTTTTGTATAACATTTCTTTATGTTTATTAATGATTTCAATAATACCTGACCCGACAACACCGAGCCCTAATATACCAATCCCAATTTTATTATCCATTTTTTTATATCCCCTTTTGTTCCTTTTAAAAAGACAAATGTTTATATATAGTGGACATTATAACGTTGAACGATGGTGAAAATCAATAAAAATGAATGTTAAATAAATTAAAGCGCTTTCTTTATTAAAGATAATTCAATCAAACGTTTGTTTGGATACAAAGATTTTTCCGCTTACAAGCTACATTCTATTAGTGCAATTCCAAGGACAATTAAATCATATAGGTGAAAGTTCACTCAATGATCACCTAAAGATAAGTGAGTATGATGTGGGAAAACGTTTGATAGCGAGTAATAAAATCAAGCGATCTGTTTCATACTAATGGTAATTCAATAGAAAGAGGTGCGTTAGATGAAACATGTTAAAGTACTTGGAATTAAATGGGTAGTCGTGTTAGTAATCGTTTTATCACTGTTTGGGATATTTGATCATATGCCACTTGAAAATTTATTATGGATGTCACTACTCATAACTGTATTTTCTTATGTTTTAGGGGATATGATCTTCTATCGCTATTTTGGTAATATAATGGCGCTTATATTGGATTTTGCTTTGGCCTTTGTTTTATTCTGGTATTTAGGAAATCTTTTTATCGGTGCTGAATATGCTATTGTACCAATTGCTTTTTTTTCAGCTTTCTTCTTTTTATGTAGTGAATTGTTCATTCATGGCTATTTATCCCATTTGTTTGCAAAAACATATCAAAAAGAATCCCGTGATATGAAGGCGTTACAGAAATTACGTGTAGAATTTGCTGAAGAATCGGATATACAGCCGCCGATTGATAAAGAAAACGAATAAATAACTAAAGTCAAAAAACACAGGTACATACTGTGTTTTTTAGTTTTTCAATTATATTTAAAATACAAGAAATAGTGTGAGATGAATGGTATTTTTTACAAAAATCTGAGATAATACACCTATATTAGGAAGAAAGTTGCATTATGTATGTTGTTATTAAAGATAAGTGTTTTATTTCATTGCAACCCTGTATGTGTAAAGGGGTGGGAAAGTGCGAAATCATTTCAGGAATAAGTTATTCGCCGTGATGATATTATTAGCTTGCTCTCTGTCATTTATGATATCAATCATAGATTATCAGCGGATGCGGTCACATACAGTTGAAAGTAATGTAAACCAAGTGAATGCGATAGAAGATATGGTTCAGCAAACATTACAAACTGTTGAAAAGGTCAACTATTATTATAATGATGAATTGGCTGAACAAATGAGGAGAGCTTCAGTCCAATTGATTGAGAAGTATGAAGAAAATCCTGATTTTTCCACATGGGATTTTCAAGCATTAAAAGAGAAATATCATGCTGATATTTACATTATTAATCAGTCAAATACGATCATCTATAGTAGTTTCTTACCAGATATGGGTCTTAACTTTAATCAGTGTTGTAAAAAGATTGCCAAAGTATTAGAAAACAGACGAAAATCTGGTGAGTTTCACCATGATGGGATTGATCTTGAACAAAAAACAGGCCACGTGAAGAAATATAGTTATATGGCAACGAAGGATAAAAAATACTTGATACAACTAGGTGTGCTATTGGAAAATAAAGCTGTTTTTCAAGAATTTGATTTTCTTAAAGCGAATCATGATTTAGCACAGAAATATCCATCTATTGAAGAGATAAATGTTTTAAACATAGCTGGAAAACCATTTGGTAAAACATTGTCGGGAAAGTGGTTGACGGCTGAAAGAAGAGAAGCATTTAATGAAGCACTTACTTCAGGTGAAAAGATAGAATTAGAAGGGGAAAAGGATCAGAGACAAGTCATATATCGTTACGTACCTTACAAATCAGAATATGATTACGGAACAACCCAACAGAAAGTCATAGAAATTATTTATAATCAGAGTGTCATAGAGTCTACTTTAGAACGGAATAAACAAATATTTTACATCCAGTTATTTATTATTTTAACTGTTACGATTATGGTTGCATTTGTTATTTCTAAATGGATGTCTCGACCGATGTATTTGGCATTTCACGATAGTTTGACAGGTTTAAAAAACAGAGCCGCTTTTGATGAGATGGCACGTGAGGCATTGGATACACATGAAAAACTTGCTTTATTCATGATTGATTTAGACCATTTTAAAACAGTCAACGATTGCCTTGGACACGATTCGGGTGATCAATTATTAATAAATGTAGCTAAAACAATTAACAAAACGGTCGATAAAAAAGGAGAGGTTTATCGTTACGGCGGTGATGAATTTCTTGTTGTGCTGTATGTTAGTGATAGAGAAATAGTAAGTAATATGGCAAAACAATTACTTTCCGCTATTCAGCAGGCTATAAATGAAACAAATTCATTAGCAGCTAGACATGTTACCGCGAGCATAGGCATTTCAATGAGACCAGAACATGGTAGAGATATTCAAACATTGTATAAAAAAGCTGATATTGCCTTATATCAATCCAAAGCTAAAGGTAAGGCACAATATCAAATATTTGATTAAGACATGCTCTGTTCAACTGTAGAATAAAACTTAAGGAGACGAATGCATGACACAGACTATAGAAAAAAATGCTCTTATAAAAGAGTTATTAAATGGCACACTGGCTTCCTTAGAAAAAGTCATTTCCCTACCATACAATATTGTGCATACAGAAGCACTAAAACAATCTATCCATTTACATTTTGGTGTATTAATCGGCATTACAGGACAAATGAAAGGTAAGTTAATCTTAGCTGGGGATAAATTAGTGTTTTCTTCGATCGGTGAAGCTATGTTTCAAATAAAAGTGGAAGAAGAGATGTTACATTCATTTAGTGGTGAATTCGGCAATATAGTTGCGGGGAATTTATCGACTGATATGATCACAAAAGGTATAAAAACAGATATTACAGCCCCTACGATTATGGAAGGGAGTACGACATTAACAGGGTATCGTAATGGCTTAAAAGTGACAATCTTATTTTCGGGTATTGGAGAACTAGATGTTTACTTATTAGTTGATGAGGGATAAAGTTAAATAGGTTAAACATTGGGGGAGACAAATATAAATGGCTATTTTTATAAATCGACCAAAAAATAACTGGCATGAATACTTAAATTTCTCTCAGGATACAAATATGAATCAAGTTAATATTGAGATGAATAAAAGGTTGAGTTTTTTGGGTATAAATGACAAGACATTGCAACATATTAGCGATGCAGCTGAAATCATTTCACCTTATTTAACTGAAATCGTAGATACGTTTTACGAAACAATTACATCTTATGAAGAGTTACAACAATTAATTCATGAACACTCAACTGTTGAACGTCTAAAACAAACAATGATGACCTATTTAGAGCAATTTTTGCGAGCGGAAATCAACCATGATTACATTAAGTCACGCCAAATGATTGGAAAGGTACATAGTAATATCCATTTAACATCACAACATTTCACAGCGGCATATCAGTTAATCGTTCAAATGATGACAACTATTATTATGGAGAAAATGTATCATCGTTCTGAGAAAATGATGCAAATGGTGCTCGCGATTCAAAAGTTAGCTGCTTTTGATGTCCAACTCATTGTTGAAGTTTATACACAAGCAACGGTGAAGCAGTTCTTATTTGGTATATCTGACTTATTAAATTATACAACTCAGTTAGATACATCACGTGAACTGATTAATAGTATGAATAAGCAGAAAGAAGAGACATATAGTGTAACTGCTGCTACTGAAGAAATGACGGCTTCGATTCAGGAAGTGGCTCATCATGCTGTTACTGTATCTGAAGGAACAGATGATGCGGTACAATCAGCAGTTCGAAGTAAACGTGTTATTAATGAATCATTAGAAGGAATTCAACAAGTAGGTAAGGTCTATGAGCAAGTTGTTAATAGAGTGAGTAAGCTTGATCAGGAGATTGAACATACAAAAAATGTTGTTCATGTCGTTCGAGAAATTGCTGAGCAAACAAATTTACTAGCTCTTAATGCGAGTATTGAAGCAGCTAGGGCTGGTGAGCACGGAAGAGGATTTGCAGTAGTCGCTTCTGAAGTTCGTAAGTTATCTGAACATACAAAAGAACAGATAACCCAGATAACATCGAATATGGAATCATTATTAGAAGTATCTCATGCTGTAAATCAAGAAATTAAAGAAACGGAAAAAATGGTTAATCAAAGTGTTGTTGGTGCAAAGACAGCGGGTGATGAACTAGAAAAAATTGTAGAAGCTATTCAAGGCATTAGTCATGAAATTTCCCAAATTGCTGCTATGAGTGAGGAGCAGACAGCAGCAATCCAGGAAATAACCGATCGTAATACTGTTATTTCCGAACTTAGTGATAAATCACAGACGATTGCAAGCGAAACAGCTAAAACGATTTTAGATTTAAGTAAGAAAATGGAAGCGAATCGAAGAAGTTTCTTTAACAAAAATATAGAATTTGAACATAAAGATATTATTGAGTCTGCCATAACAGATCATCTCCTTTGGAAGTGGCGTATTTATAACATGCTGATAGGCATTGAAGATTTAAAAGCAGAGCAAGTTGGTTCACACGAGGCGTGTAATTTAGGTCGCTGGTATTACGGTGATTTACCAGAACAAATCAAAAGTAAACCCGCGTATAAAGCTCTTGAAACGCCTCATATAGCTGTCCATAATTGTGCCCGAAAAGCAGCAGAATGTTATGTTAGGGGAGATGTATTAGAAGCCCAACAAGCTTTTGAGCGATTACAAGATGCGTCACAAGAAGTCGTTACCTTATTAAAACAATTGAAAGAGCAAGTATAATTCTTCTTCATACGGTGTACAGTTGGAATATAAACTGCTACGCCGTTTTTTTATAGTTATAAAATATTGAAACATTTTTGTGGATATCATCGTATATAGTAGTAGGACGCCCATGGAGGAGATAATGGTGAAGCGATTTCTAAATAAAATGAAGCGAGCAGGTCAACACGATATACAGCAATCCTATTCTTTTGAGGACAAGCTTTTTTTTAGAAAAGGTGATGACTTATCAGTTGTGAATCAAGAAGGCCATTTAATGGGATATATTATTCGTACATACGATCCAATTGATTTACTGCATTATGATATGACTAAAAAAAGCATTTATTCCTTTCAAGATTGCAATGGTGAAATGATTTCATCTGTTGGAGTAAAAAGACGAAATGGTTTAGATACGAAAGGAAACGAGTATCTTTTTCAAGATCATAAACAGGCAGTGACGTATAGTTTGCAAAAACAGAAGATGTCTTTAACATTTCGTGTGAAAGGTCATATAAATGATTGCTTTTTTGAGATGGCTGAGGGTCATTTGAAAGAGGAACTAATATGTAGATCTGAAGAAAAAATGTTCGCAGTCATTCATTATGATAATAGCTCATATAAAGTGGAAATAGAAGTATTATATCAACCTCACTCTTCATTAATTCATCCGTCATTTTTGACATTAATGTATTGCATTTTCCGTATGGAAGGAAAATGATAATAGACTATTAGAGAAGGTTATGAACGCATGGACGTTAGGAAAATAACAGCAAATGGTTAAGAAGGCAGCCTAACCTTTTAAGGAAGGATGGGGTGCTTTTGATTTGTGTATCTGCTAAATTGAGTGTTATCGATTATAATGAAAGGAGATACTATTTTTTTAAGGAGAGAGCATGGCATGAGTGAAAAAAGAGGTGGCAGTCGATTAACGTACAAACAAATAAAGGCATTCATCTTAATTATACCGACTGTAACGGTTGGTTTATGGGAATATATTCGTCACGAGTTTTTACTACCTTATATTTCGATGGACTTAGGAAATTGGTTAACACCGATTATCGTCTTAGTTGTCACCTTTACATTGTTAACACGCTTTTTTAAAAAAATGGAGTGTATTCAAGAACAATTAAAGGCAGAACGTGCTGAAAGAGCTATGCTAGAAGAAAGAGAACGTATTGCTAGTGAGCTTCATGATGGGTTGGCGCAATCACTTTTTCTTTTATCTATAAAGATTCAACAACTCAATCAACTAAATGTAAAGGAAGAGGAGCGAGAATTATTTGAAGAGTTAAAACAAACGATTCATCATATTCATGATTATATCAGGCAAGGGATACATCATTTAAAAGTACCAACACAAGCTTTAGAAGAACCTTGGGTTGATACAGTTCATAAACAAATCGATGAATTTGAAAGAGATACGTCTATCCCAGTTACTAAGCAGATTACAATTCAGGAAGATCATTTATCCACACGGGAAAAGGTAGAGCTCACCGCTTGTATCGGTGAAGCATTGATGAATATTCATAAACACGCAGATGCGACAGAAGTTAACATTTACTTTATAGTTAACTCTGATGAGAAAACACTTACGATTCGTGATAATGGAAGAGGATTTAAAGAAGAGGATTTAAATAAACAAGGTGGTTATGGCTTAAAGATGATGCGTGATCGTTGTGAGCGAATCGATTGGACGATGAATTTACAGCGATTAAGGAATGAGACAGTCCTTACTTTATATCGCTCTATTTAAGGGGGAAATGAAAATGGAAGAACAAATTCGCGTTCTTATTGTTGATGACCATCCAATGGCGAGACAAGGTATTCGTGAAATATTAAAAACCGATGCTGTTTTCAATATAGTTGGTGAAGCTGAGACGGGTGAAGAGGCCATTGAATTAGTAGCAGACCTTATGCCGGACTTGATTTTAATGGATATTCATTTACCAGGTATGAGTGGTTTAGAAGTAACACATTATATTAAAAGTCATTATCCATATGTCAAAATCGTTGTTGTGACAGTTTCTGATGATTTTACACATTTATTTGAAGCGATAAAAAATGGTGCACAAGGGTATTTATTAAAAACAGTCCATAATGAAACATGGGTAAACTATTTAAAAGCAGTTGCTAAAGATCAAGCGCCTATTTCTAAACGATTAGCAGAGCAGATGCTCCGGGAATTTACGAGTCATCAAGAGAGGTGTGACGTGGAAGGTGATCAGCTTTCAAAGAGAGAACGTGAAATCCTAACATGGGTTGCGCAAGGCTATACGAATAAGGATATAGCTATTGGATTGGAGATTTCTGAATACACCGTTAAAAACCATTTAAAAAATTTGTTCCAAAAATTACATTTAAACAATCGTGTGCAATTAGCTAAATATGCTTATGAAAAGGGATATGTAAAGGGAGCAGACTAAAGGGCTCTCGTCTGGTAGCATGTCTTATAGGTGACTTTAATGATGTTTAAGTCTTATCGGTTCGACTTTCTTCGAGTTACTCTTCTTTTGAACATGCAAAAATTAACACCGTCCATAAGTCAAAGGACATTAAGGACGGATTTTTTTATGTTAGATTTAGAACCAAATGTTGAAATGTGTTGTAAAGTCCGTCCTTTTGATATTTTTCAATGGGTCCAGAGCTAATAACTTTTCCATCATATAAAAAGATAATGTCATCGGCAATTTCTTCAGCAACATGTAAATCATGTGTTGAAAAAACAACCGCTTGTTCTCGTTTCTTAGCATCTAAAATCATGTTTCCAAATGATTTGACCCAATAAGGATCAAGACCATTGGTTGGCTCATCAAGTACGATCAACGGTGGATTCGTAAGGAGAGCTTGGGCGAGAAGCATGCGTTGTCGCATACCTTTAGAAAATGCTCCCATTGATTTATTAAGATGCTCTGTTAATCCCACTTGTTTTATGATTGCATCAATTCGTTGTTGATCAACGCCCTTTAAATCAGCATAAAATTTAATTGTTTCTTTAGCTGTCACAGCTGATTGAAACTGAAAATCATCAGGCATATAGCCAATAGATTTAACATATTGTTTTTTATGTGATTTTTTAGTCATACCGTTTAATGTGATCTCACCTTTAGTCGTTTGCGTTAAACCGACAATCATTCGAATTAAAGTGCTTTTACCTGCACCGTTACCACCACAAAGAGCAAGAGCGCGTCCGCTTTTTAGCTTAAAAGAAATTGGCTGTAAAATTGTTTTTCCTTGAATCGTTTTTTCTACTTGTTCGACATGAAGTATCGTGTCACTCACGTTGATCCCTTCTTTCCCAAATAAGTGCACCTAAGCCAATGGTTACGGTAATCCAAATGATAACAACAACAATAAAAACAGGGGTGCCAAATGAGCTATTCACCCAAGTGACCCATTGATTATATTCAGGTCCGAACACCGATCCTGCACCTATTTTCATCATTGCGAAGATCCTAACTAATTCAGCTGGATTCATAAATGTGCTAACTTCTATAATTGTATATAGCATCGAATAAGGAAGAATACTTAATATACTAATGAATAACAGTGGCCAAATGATGACCGTAATAAACCAAATGCTAATGCTGCCGATCAATGCTTGCCAACGGTTATTTACTAAAGCGCCAATTGCAATAGCGATACCTAAATAGATGAGGACGAGGACACTTGAGAATATCCAAAAGAATATAAGAGTGCTGAGTGACAAAGGTTTTCCAAAGAAAAATGCGATACATCCAGTGACTCCAAAACTAAACGCAAGTACCGTTAACAAATTAATCGCTAGACCAATCCATTTTCCCCATAAAAAGGACATTCTCGTTAAGGCGTATGTGGATAACAATCCCCAATGACCATTCTCTTTTTCAATGGCTACTGAAACACTCCCTAAGAGAAGGGTTAATAGTGGAAGTAAATATAAGGTCATATTCATCATTGTTCCTGTCATATCTGTATATCCTTCTGCTGATTGCACGCCAGATTGTAGTAATAGGATTGCCATTGTAAATAATGTAAATAAAATGAGAAAGGAATATGTCCAGGAGTTTCGAAAGCCGAGTTTAATTTCACGTTTTGCAACTGTAATTATATGCACTATGCACCAGTCCTTCTACTCTAATAGATTTACCCCTATGTTAACATAGGGGTAAATAGCAGTGATATGAACTTACCATTTATTCATCATCTTCTTCATCATGTTCATCGTGTTCATCATGATCGTCATGGTCACCGTGATCTCCATGATCTTTCATATCCATGTTCATTTCCCATTTATGGTTCGCCAAGTCATCTGCTGTTAATAATTCACCTTTACCTTCTTCTTCGATTAATTTTTCAGCGTCTGCTTTCTCTTTGAAGCTGTAAACACCATAGGCCATCGGCGTTTCAAATTCTTCATGATAAGCAAATGTAGCGTCTTTTAATTCAATCCAATCTTGACTATTGTAGTCACGTACAAATTCTGCACCGATATCATCTTCGCCATTTTCATCTTTCCATTCATGTAAGCAACCAATATCATCAAACTTTAGCACTTTCCCATCTTCAAGAACAATTTGTGTCGCGTGTTGATTGTCAGGAACAACCATACTACACACGTCACACGTATCTGTTTCTTCATCAATATCTTCCGCTTGATACTCTTTAGAACCACATGCAGAAATGACTAATGTTAATGCCGTTAAAATCATTAAAAATAAACGAGATTTTTTCATTTTTTTCTTGCCCCCATATAAATGATAGTTGTACTAGCAATAAATAATATGATACTAAAGCATAAGACATAAATAGAAGATGTCTTTGCCTCGGTCTCAGACTTAATTGGGTTATCCATTAATGGTGATTGATCGGATAACCATTGATCAGTCGGCGCATGAAATAATTGCTCTAAAAATTGCATTCCAGGTGCCTGAAAGTATATTTGAAATGGTGGGTATTCTTTCGTTAATGATAGATAGAATGGATCTACTTGATAAGATAATTGACTATACCCATCACCATTTACATCGACTCCAATATGGTCTCCCCAGAAATTAGACTCTGTATCGTTATCTGAGCTTCTTTCGGCTTGACCTTGCACGACATTTGCTAGAAATGCATTTTTTGTCACACTGTTTTCAGTTGATTTTAGAAACTGAACACCAACAAAATTTTGTTCCAACTCGTTTAATGTAATGTCATTTTTGTGCGCATTTTCAATAAATAGGCCGACTTTATTATGAGAAATCTTATTATGTGCAACTTGCGCATTTTTTACATCAAAGAGAAGGAGACCTAATGATTGTACGCTTTTTAAATTATGTTTTAGTTCGTTATGTTTTACAACCGTTCCATTCGTTCCCATTACCATCATACCGCTTACATTGTAATAGGATTCATTTTCAGTAAGAGTTGTTTTGTTCGTAAACATCAGATGATAACCATAACGTGAATGAGTGACGATATTATTATATATATCGTTCTGACTACTTTTTTCAAGATAGACGCCATCTTGAACATCAGTAATTTGAGATGAATGAATCGTATTATGATCAGAATCCCATAAATCAATACCATTTCCACGTTGAGCTAGTGAAAGATTTTTGTTTCCAGTAATCTTAAGCTGATATAATTTGTTATCATTTGCTTCAAATAATTGAATACCGACACCATTTGTTTTGATATTTAGTTTCTTTAATTCATTATCATCGCCAGCAATATATACCGTTTCATCATTGGTATTTCTTTGATCGATAATAGAAATATTCTCTATTATCACTTGATTTGCTTTCACTTGAATAACAGGACCTTTTTTCCCTGGGAGAATGGTCACTTGATCGTCCCCTATAATATGAATGGGTTTATTGATTACAGCTCCACCTATATATTCACCTGGTGGTAAGTACAGTGTGTCACCTGGTTTCGTTTCATCAATTAACGGTTGGAGTGGGACTTGCTCTGTCTCAGCTTCTATCGTTTGGTTAAATCCGATAAATAATAAAGCAACAAGAATTGCTAGGAATTTTTTCATTTAAATCCCCTTTACCATTCGCGAATTGGGTACAGATTCATCATAGCATGGAGTTTAACTCCTTCCATGACTCTTAAGGGCTATAAAACGTGTCTAATTATTAACGTTTTGTGAACAATTGTTCACAATTAACATATCCAAACAATTTTATAACACAAAATATCAATCTAAGATATAAAAAGAACTTGAAAGATGTTCAATTTTAACATCTTTCAAGTTCAGATAAACATTAAAAGCCAACCTTTTTAACATAGTCATCGGAATCCCATTCCTGTTTGACTGTCCGTCTGTGATTTTCTAATAAATCCTGAACAATTTGATCTATATCAATTGGTTCTTCGTAGTGCCACTGAAGGGCAATGGACATATATACTTCATTCAGTTGTGCGATAGATAGCCCTTTAGTTTTATCTACTAAATATAAGAAGCGTTCTTCATCGAGAAATTGTTTAATCCCCTTTTTCTCTAGATAGAGACAGCGCAAAGACTCATCTGGTTGTTTAATTTCATAAGCTCGATCGAATCTTCCAGCGCGATTAATGAGAGCTGGATCAATACGTTCAGGATAATTCGTTGTACCAATAAGAAATATTCCTTCTTTCGATGTTGCACCATCCAATGCATTGAGAAAAGCAGATCGTGCATAATCAGGCATCGATTCAATATCTTCAATCACAAGTATCATCGGTGCCATTTTAGTTACGGTTTCAAATATCTCTTGAATAGAATAGCTAGATGTGTTTTCTGTAATTTGCCAGTAAACAATTGGAGCAGCGACACTTCCAGCAATTGATTTAACGAGTGTTGTTTTTCCGTTTCCTGGATTTCCATATAGTAGAATGCCGCGCTTATAAGGTATGTTGTATTGCTTGAAAAATTCCCCACTTTTTAAGAAAAATTCATCAATCGCTCGGAATATATCTCTTTTAATATGTTCACTTAGTAAAACTTCTTCTCGAGGGATTTGTTGCGTAATTTTCTCTCGATGACGTACGACGCCTTCATCTGTATCGGTAAAAACTGTAATGCCCTTCATCATGGACTGCCTTTGCATTGCAATCATCTCATTAATAAAGCGAATCAAACTCTCATCATTTTTAGCAAATATGAAATCTTCCTCAAAATCTTCGTGATTTTGATAGATAGGCATTCTTACCATGGCGACATCATATTTCCTAAAATAATACACATTATTAGATATAGATGGAATCACATAATAGTTTTTCTCTATTGTAAATTTAATCGTACTCGCACTGACATTATCATATACACTTGATAGGATTTCAACGTCAACATCATTTTCATTAATCATATCGTGCATTGTTTCGAATAATGTATGCACATCTTCCCCAGCATGATAGAGGTTTAACTCCGTGCCAATCTTTTGTTTCAATATATTTTTAACATGTTGCACAGCGGTCGCATAATCATAATAATGGGGATGAATATTTCTATTTGTTGTAAATTTGATAAGTGCTTGTTTTTTTGCCATAAGAACCCTCTCTTATCGATATATTTCTGCTCATATCATACCATATTTATTACTATTATTAACAGAGATATAGGACTTGAGAACGATATAAATACTTAGAAAAAATCATATTATTTATAATGTTTAATCTACTTTTGTTTCCTACCATGTATCATATAGTAAACACCGATACATAAAAAGATCATGATGCTGGAATAGAAATAAAGCTGACGTAATCCAGATAGCTGAGCGACGATCCCTAATATGAATGATCCTGCACCAATACCTGTATCAAGAAAGGTAAAGAAAGTTCCTGTTGCCACGCCTCGACGATGTGGTTCGACATGGTTAATGGCCATCGTTTGAATAGATGGAACGATTGTCCCATAACCGAGACCGATTAAGCCACCTGCTAATAAAAAGGTGAAAGAATGGGTTGTCTGGCTTAGTAAGAGCATATCTAGTCCGTAAATAAAAATAGCAGGATAAAGAATCACATTTTCTCCATATTGATCAAACCATCTTCCTGTAAAAGGGCGCGATAAGATAAGTAAGATAGCATAGGCAGAATTAATAAGGTTGTAAAATGGTTAATGATTAAATAACCTAAAGTAGCGATGAGATAAAGGCTTAGAGAAAAATAAAGCATTTCCCGTTTTCCAAAAATATCCAATAATTTTCCAGTAAAAGGGCGTATAATGACAGCAGCAATTAAAAATAAGGTAACAATTAACCCGACTTGTGTTTTGTTACCTTCTAAATCATTTAACGTATAGATGGGTAATGTAATCATTAAAATATAAAAAGGCAAAAATAAAAAAAAGCTTGATAACGAGATTCCAAGAAATTCTCTCGTCCAGAGCTTTGGTTTTGACAAATACGTCACACTCCTTCAATGCAAACAAACTTGTTTTATTGAGAGTGAATCGCTTGAGAGATGATGAAACGCATTAAGTCAAAATAGAATGATACTATTATTATACATGAAAAAGATAAAAGAGTCTAAAACTCAGAATCTTCCTAGCGATTTCATACGATTGACTTTATCGATTTCTTTTTTCTATACTTTAAAAGAATAGAAGGTGAATGAAATGGAATTTATCATACAATATCTATCGTTTTATGTGGTAGAAGTAGAAGAGGAAACGAAACACGTATCACATTATCAAACATTGAATCAAGCAGATTATGACGGAAGCTCGTTACAACATTTTCTTGACGGTGAATTTACTAAAATTACGAAACGGAAAGTACAACGTCATGCAAAATCGGAAAACAGTCCGACAAAGATAGGGCGATTTATTGTCGAAGAAGGGCATGATCTAACATCCAACCCAAACTATAATTTATTTTATCACTTACGATACGCAGAGAATAAAGAGACTTTCCAAAAATATTCACATCAAGTTGCTGACATGTATGCTGAAACGAGTGCTGTACGAGGCGGGGTGTTCATAATAGCTTCCGCTAAATTAGCAAAGTATTTCGATGAACCGTTCTTGTTTATTATAAAATGTGACTTTGAACCGAAAGTTGCAAAAATCACGGATACCGCCACTTTAATCCATCAAGTGGAAATGGCTATTACGACTAAAAACATGAAGTCGATACAATACCCATATATGCCAGAAGAAGGCATGATAGATGAAGCAGAAGTAAAGGTTCACCAAGCTTCACATGCACGATATTTTGAAGACTTTTTACCATATGTTGCATATGAGAAATCACTCCCCGAAATTGTGAAAAAACAAGTCTTTGACATCGTGCAAGAGCATATTAAAGAAAGTTATCCAGAAACAAGTGATGAAAAAGTAGCGCTGGAAGAAGAGTTAGAACAGTGGGCAATTACACCAAAACGTGAACTTCATGAACGTCTTTCAACAGAGCAGATTGTTGAAGCGACATCACAAATAACTGAACATGCTCCCGAAGTGGAACTGAAAATGAAATTAGATCATGTATCTTTAAAGGCTTTATTAGCTGATTTTGGGGAAACGATTCATTTGGCAAAAGTAAACGGGCGTTATGTTTTAATTATTGAGGCAGAAAACATTCAATTTGATAAGAGCTTTTCACCTATTGAGTTTCATAAGCCCGATCATCTCATGACAGTGATTGAGAAAGTCGTGAATAAACCTTAAAAGCGGGTGGTTCAATGTGTTGAATAGATGTCCTTTTATCGTGGGTTTTTTATAAAAAATCGGATTATGGCGCTCGTACACGTAAGTTAGTGATGGTTCATGTTGCAGTGTTTAATGATAAGTAATCCGTCGCATTTAGTCCGAACCATTTCACATTGGGACAATTGTTTAAGTCTATGTTTTGAAGTGAAACAATCACATATATAATAAGAAATCCACCCTTTAAAAAAGAGTGGCTTATGATTGAGCGAAAACGATCGTCTATTTAAGCTTAATTATTTTTCAATTTATGTTTTAAGGTTTGTTATTTTGTTGTCCCAGGTCATAGGCGCCGTATTCTTCACCATAAAAGCGGTTATAGCGGCGCTTAAATTTTTCATATAAGTATTGTACGATGACTTTTAAGATGGCATAGCCTGGAATCCCTAATATGACTCCAACTAATCCGAATAGATTTCCTGCAACTAATAGAACAATAATAATTGTAAGTGGGTGAATTTTCATCGTTTTACCCATGACATTTGGTGAAATAAAATTCCCTTCTAAAAACTGTACAGAAACCCAAACGATAGCTAGCTTTAATAACATAAACGGCGAATGAACAATTGCGATAATGATAGCTGGTGAAATGGCGATTGTTGGACCTAAATAAGGAACAACACTTGTTACAGCGGCAATCAGTGCTAGGATAATTGCATAATCTAATCCAATAATTAAATAACCAATATAAAGTAAAATACCGATACAAGTCGCCACGATAATTTGCCCTTGAATGTAAGAGCCAACTTGTTCGTCCATATTTTTCAATATGTAATTGGCATCTTTTCTAAATTTAGGAGGTAATAATTGTAAACAATAATTTTTAAATCTTGTGCCATCTTTTAATAAAAAGAATAAAATAATAGGAAAGGTGATTAAAGCGACAACGACATTAGTTATAGTCGTTGCAAAGGTGCGTACACCTTCATAAGCTCCACCTATATAGGCTCCGATCTGGCTTGGTAAATCACTTAAGTTGTCGACGACCCATTTATATCCTTCATCATAATAAACTCCGAACATGGATGATTGTAGCCATGTTTGAATGCTTTCACCCAGTTGTTTTAAATAAGCGGGAAAGAATTTAATTAAATCTTTTATTTGTGTTTCAATAATCGGCGCTGTAATTAAGATGATTCCTGTTAAGATACCACTTATTCCAAGAATTAAAATAATAATGCCCCAAATTCTTTTAATCCGTAATCGCTCTAACAGATTAACGACAGGATTTAATAAGTAGTACGCAATAAATGCTAATATAATCGGTGGTAATAACGTTGAGAAAATAGTTACTATCGGATTAAAAATAAAAGAAACTTTATGATATATGAAAATTGTAATACCAATCAGGATTAAAATAATGAGTCCAAATACTAAATCACGACCACCAATAAACTTCATAAAGCGACTAGAATATTTCATCAACATCCCTCCAAGTTCATAGTATATTTCATAATTATAAAAGAAATATACTATGAATGGAAGCAGTGGTTTAATGTTTTTGCTTCTGATTATTATTTAGTCGTAGAAGTTTGACTAATCATCGATATAATAGCAGTTAATAATGAACCGACTACTAAGACTCCACCGACAGTGGCATTATGAACAACCGAAATATTTTCTATAACGATACTCCCTACAAAAGAACCGAATGCAATTCCAAAATGAAGTGATGAATTGTTGAGACTTTGTTGTATATCTGATGTTTCAGGTGATGTTTCAATTAAATAGCTTTGCATAGCAGGGGAAATGGCCCAACTCATAATTCCCCAAATGATTAAGATGACTAGAAAAATAGGCATCCATGATGTCGTAATAGGGATTAGAAAGATCGCTGTTGCAAAAATAATCGTGACGGATAAAATCGTCTTTTTTGCTCCGAGAATGTCGGCTAACGTTCCACCTAAACCACCACCACTTACCGCAGCTATACCAAAAATAAAGTAAATGATACTAATCCAATTCCCTGTTAGTCCCATTGTTTCTTGGAGAAACGGATTTAAATAAGCATAAATCGTTGTGTGTCCTGCTAAAAATAAAAAAGTTGTTAAATGAGCGAATAATATTTTTTTGCTTTTTAAAGTAGCGAGTTGTTTATTTAATGGGATGGATGGCTTCGGACGTACGCGATCCATAAAGACATGTACGCCTAAAATGGAAAAAACAGTAAGAAAACATACTAAAATAAAAGGAGCACGCCAACCGAGAGAATGTCCAAGTGTCATTCCAAGTGGTACACCTAATACGAGAGAAGCACTTACCCCCATTGATACGAGGCCAATAGCACGTCCACGATACTTTTCTTCAACTAATCGCGGGGCCATAACTAAACATAATATAATGAGTAAAGCACCACTTGTAGCGGTAACAACTCTTCCTATAAAAACAATGAAGTAGGTTGAACTAATGACCGTAATGATATTACCAATTAAAAAAACATATAAAGAAATGAGTGTTAGTCGCTTTCTTTCAACATTTGCTGTCACGATAAGTAATATCGGACCTGCAATCGCAAAAATTAAAGAGAATATGGTAATTAAAAACCCTGCTTTACCTAAACTTACTTGTAAATCTGTCGCAATTAAATCTAAGATACCACCGATAATTAATTCAACCATACCTATAATAAATGATACAATCATTAAAAAATATACACGTTTATCCATTGTCTCATTCCTTTCTAATTCCTATTTCAAAATGATCGAACGCTACGTTGTGTTGAGATGAGACAAATCATTTTAAAGCATAAAGAAAAGGCCTTTCGTTGTTTGAATGCCCATCTACAGACCGATGGATTAAAACGTTCGTTATGTTACATTATCATAATGTGTTTCTATAGTCTAATACAATAAATTTATCCCCAAACTTGAGTATAGTGGCTAGTATGAGAAAATCCTTGCTACTTCTGTTATACTTGATATACCTCGTTATATATCAAAGGAGGAACCTCATTGGTAATGGATACAAAGCAATTAAATCATGATGCAATGCGTGTATTAAAGGAGACTAGCCGAACGTTTTATATTCCGATTAAATTATTGAGAACGAAATTAAGAAAGACTGTTGGATCTGCTTATTTATGCATGCGTGCCATAGATGAAATTGAGGACCACGTAGAACTGGATGCAATGGTAAAACAGACATTATTGCGCGAAATAAGTCAGTTATTAAGTGAAACAACCTTTAATAAAGAAGCATATAAATCTTTAATAGATCCACATATTGATATGTTACCAGAAGTCACGATAAGACTGGGTGATTGGCTAGAATTTTGTCCAGAAGATATGGTAGACCTTGTTAAAGCATACACGAGTGAAATGGCAATCGGCATGGCAAAATGGGTGAAAAGAGATTGGCATGTACAAACAGTAGAGGACTTAGATGAATACACGTATTATGTTGCAGGTTTAGTTGGGGTCATGTTATCTGACATCTGGAAGCGTTATGATGGTACACAAACGAATCGTGATTTAGCGATTGGATATGGAAGAGGACTACAAGCTGTGAACGTTTTACGTAATATTGATGAAGATGCTGAGCGTGGTGTTCAATTTTTCCCTAATAATTGGACAAAGGAAGACATGTTTCAATATGCTGAGGAAAATCTGAAGCAAGCCGATTTGTATATGAAAGATATTCAAACGAAAAACATTCTTCTCTTTTGTAAAATTCCACTCGCCTTAGCGAAAAAAACACTCAAAGTGTTAAAGAGTGGTCATGACAAGATGACACGTCAAGAGGTAGAGGCAACTGTAGAGAAAATCATCAATGAATAAATGTTCACTATCACGATGGATGAATGTAATAGAGAAGATTAAATTTCAATGAAGAGCTCGGCATGTCATGATGCCGAGCTCATTTTAATTTTAGTAGCATTGAAATGAGCGGATACGATCTAAGTCAATACCAAAATAAATCCACCTAAAGCCCGACCAACGAAATCCCGCGACTGAACGGCGTCCTACAAAGGTAGGGAAATACCAAAATGAGCGTCCATTGTCTAGCCAAATATAGGTAAAGCGAAACAAGCACCGTTGAATGGCTCCAGGATCAATGGCGAACAGCTGAACCTGTGGTTGTTCAGGCTGAAATGCTGGTGGCGGTGTATTTGGTGGCCCGCCAGTTTGTGGTGCTCCTCCTGGACTGAAAAATGGCGTTCCTCCAATTTGTGGCGGTCCACCAGGCCCAGAGAATGGTGTTCCACCACCGGGAAAGAAAGGTGGTCTTCCTAGTGGATTAAAGCCTGGAAAGATTCTTTCGTTGTCTCTGTATATGTCTTCTGTCTCATATGGTGGTTGGTTATAATAATGATTCATATTTACGCCCTCCTCATGATTGGGTCTCTCGCTTTAATATATGGGTAATACGTCTAGAAAGGGACTTGTCTAAACAGAAATGGGCGTTTTTAGTTTGATTATAAGTCTTTTCAAGCAAATGGTGTGATGTCATCTCACAATTTATTAACGATAGAATGAATGTCACGCGCTTGAGCAATGGCCGATATAACAGCTACACCATCGGCACCTGCTTCTAACACTTGTCCTGCATTATGCGACGTAATGCCTCCAATTCCAACAATAGGTAATTTAGGATGCAGGTCTCGTAGTGTCTTAATCCACTCTAATCCGACAGGTTTTTTATCAGGCTTTGTCATTGTTTGAAAAACAGGCCCAGCACCAACATAATTAACATGTTCTAATGAGCTCTGTTCAAGTTCAACTTTGTTTGAGATGGAAAGACCGATTATTTTATCTGGAAACATGTCACGGACGATGCTGACAGGTGTATCGTTTTGACCAACATGAACGCCATCTGCGTCAAGCTGTTTGACTAGTGTTAAGTTATCATTAACGATAAAAGGAATATGATGCTCTGAGCAAATATTGCGTAATCGCTGGCCTAATTCCAACTGGTCTTTTTCTGACAAGCTCCCTTCTCCTTTTTCACGATATTGAAAAATCGTGATTCCGCTTCTAATGGCTTCCCTTAAAATATCTTCAGGTTTTCGTTTGCCACAATCTTGACTTCCCATGATGAAATATTTTCGTAGACGTTTTTTTAATGTCATCAATGATCATCCTTTCAATTTCTGTATTGGAAATGAAAGAGCGTCAATAAAGTGCGCTTTAAATGTTCCGGGACCAGTCACAGCGTTTTGAGATGCAGCATATTCCGCCGCTAATCCGTAAAAGGTTACAGCACTTATTAACTGATCCTCAATATGATCATCTGTTGTTAAACAACATGCGATAATCGAACCTAATAGACAGCCACCTCCAGTGATTTTTGCTAAATAGGGATGTCCTGTTGTATTTTGAATGATTTTTTTTCCGGTACAAATAATATCTGTTTCACCGGTTATGACGATATTTGTATTGTATTTTTGGGCTGCTTTTACAGCCACTTCTTCTATATTTCCTTCACCAACGGAATCGACCCCTTTGACTTTCCAAGGGATATCAACAAGGTGCGCGATTTCGCCAGCATTTCCTTTAATGACTGTTGGTCTGATTTTTTTTAACATATGTTTAATCACTTGACTCCGGTAAGATGTAGCAGCTACACCAACAGGATCGAGCACTACTGGATTATCGAGTTTATTTGCTGTTTGACCGGCAATTATCATACTAGAGATGTTTTCATGGGATAGTGTACCAACATTAAGAAGGACAGCATCGGCTGATTTAGCTATATCTTGAGCTTCTTTTTCTTCCATGGCCATAACAGGACTCCCGCCAAATGATATAACGCCGTTAGCCACAAAATTCATGACGACATAATTAATGAGATGGTGAACTAATGGATTTTTGTCACGCACTTTGTCAATCATTTTTGGATTCAATTTGTGTCACCTCATTCATTCTCGGTGCCCAGTGATTCGTCGGACCACTTCCACTTCCTAAATCAAAGGAATATCGAATCGCTTGTGTAATATAATCCTTCGCTTTAATAACTGCATTGATGAGACTTTCTCCTTGTGCTAAATAAACAGTAATGGCGGCAGATAACGTACAGCCTGTGCCGTGGGAATTTTTCGTATCGATCCGCTTCGTTGTCAATCGATGGATTTGTTCACCATCATATAAGAAATCTGTAGCATCACCAGAATAATGTCCCCCCTTAACGAGAGCTGCATGTGCACCATAAATGTTTACAATCAACTTAGCTGCTTGCTTCATATCATCTTCAGTTTGAATGGATATTCCTGTTATCACTTCTGCTTCAGGTATATTAGGTGTAACAACATACGTTAAAGGTAATAATTCATCTCGTAAATATTGTTGTGATTCTTTAGCAATTAATGGGTCACCACTAGCTGCAACCATGACAGGGTCCATGACATATGGTACATTTAGCGACTCTATCTTTTTTTTAATGACTTGCATCATATCAATATGAGTAATCATGCCGGTTTTGAAGGCGTGGATTGGCATATCATTAATAACTGAATCGAGTTGTTTTTCAATCATATCTATTGGTATGTGATGAACGGCTTGAACTCCGGTTGTATTTTGTGCCACGACAGATGTGATCACTGACATCCCGTATGTTTTAAGTTCTTGGAATGTTTTTAAATCGGCGTGAATGCCTGCTCCCCCACTTGGATCTGTTCCAGCAATCGTCAATGCACATTTAACTTGTTTCATGGATTAATACCTCCTAGAATGTTGTTATTTCAAATGAAATGACTTCAATTGCTGAGTAGATTTCATACGTAAAATAATAAATAAACCAATCAACGCTCCTGATATACTACTCGTTAAGAATGATGGGAAAAAGAAGAGTGCTCCCAAAGTCGTTCCCATAAATAATTTGGCAAACGGAACAGCAAACAGTGAAGCAATGATCCCTGTACCGAATGCTTCACCGACAGCCGCCCAGGTCAATTTGTTTGTTTTTTGATAGAAATATCCTGCTAGAAGTGCTCCGATCATGCCGCCTGGAAAGGCAAGTAATGTACCAAGACCAAATACATTTCGGATAAGACCGATCATAAAGGCAATTATTGTGGCTCTTATAGGACCTAACATAACTACTGCTATTACGTTTACGGCATGTTGAACAGGATATGCTTTAGCAATACCTGCTGGAAACCAAAGAAATTGCGAACCTAGAACGCCGATAGCTATTAATATCGCCATCATTGTCATCAGTCTTGTACGCTGATGCATGCCATCACTCCTTTCATTGTGAATAACAAAAAAGCCAGATTCATTGTTATGAACCTGGCTGATGTCATATACATATTGAAATAGGTAAGCATGAGCTCTCCGACTACTTCCCTACGCTGGTATTAACCAGATCAGGTCCATAAGAGTTAGAAAACAACGGTTTTCCTCTCAGCCCTCATTAGGGCACCCCTAGTAGCATGTCATATTTCTATTCAATTACTGTTAGCGTACCATAAGAAAGCGCTTTTGTCATTCTCTTCATTTCGTATATGTATAGATATGAAACAGTGAGTGATAGACGTTATAAAAAACTAAATTGAACGCAATATGATGTATGTTCTGTTAATATGAAATAAGAGAATAGCTCCATTAGAAAGGTGATTTTATGGAAGTATTATCGATTGAAAATGTAGCGAAACATGAAAAAGATACAACATTGTTTCCTTCGTTTGATTTAAAAAATATAAGCAACATAGCATCGCCATTTATTCAAGTTTAAATGTCCGTCAAGCGTTGTTAAATATGTTCATTGGTAAAACCACAGTTGCACCTGGGAAGATTTTTGTCAATCATGAAAGTATAGTGGCAAATAAACGTCATTATTTATCACAAATCGCTGTTTGTTTTTTTGATGAAGGGATGTATGAACGGTTGACAGTGATCGATTGTATGAAATTTTATCGAGACCTTTATCAATCTAAACAAACGTTTGATTATATTTTACAATTGACCCAGTTAGAAGAGAAAAAGTATCACAAGATTAGTAAATTAACTTTTTCTGAACGAAGACGGATTCAATTTGCGCGGATGTTGCTTCAAAATGTTGCACTTTATATATTTGAAGAAGCCGATTTGAATGTTGATTTAGAAACAAAGCGTGTTTTTTCTACCATCATCGATACATTAAAACAAGATCAAAAAGCGATTTTAATTTTGACGGGGAATATGGAAAATGCCATCACGTTGGCAGATAATGTGTATCGTTTAGATGAGAATGGTCTCCATCAAATAGAAATAGATGAGGATGAGACTGAAGAAACAGACAAAGAAGTAACTGAACTAGATGAAAGTGGTGAACAAGCATTTCAATTTAATAAAATACCGACTAAAGTGAATGAAAAAATTGTTTTATTTGATCCGCCTGAAATTGATTACATAGAGAGCAAAAATGGCCAGGCATATTTATTTATTAAAGGAGAGGCTTTTCCAACGTCTTTTACATTAAATGAATTAGAGGAGCGATTAAAACATTTTGGTTTTTTTAGATGTCATCGTTCATATATTGTTAATTTACAAAAAGTTCGTGAAGTGATCATGTGGACGAGAAATAGTTTTAATTTAATTTTAGATGATCAAGCGAAATCTTCTATACCGTTATCAAAGGCAAAAATGGCTCAATTAAAAGAAATGTTGGGCCTAAAATAAGCTCCAATCACCCTGAAAAATGCTCCATTCATGGAAAATATGCTGCCAAATCAACGTTTTTCCTCTATTCTAGATTTACAAGCAAATGGAAATCACGAGGAGGAAAAATGGTGGAACAAATGATTAAAGTGAAGTCATTAGCAAAAATTTTTGGCAATCAACCCGCATTAGAAGATGTTCATTTTGAAGTAAACAAAGGGGAAACATTTGGATTTTTAGGACCAAGTGGTTCTGGAAAAACGACAACGATTAAGATTTTAACTGGCCAATTAAAAGCTACTTCAGGAGAAGCATATGTGTTTGATCAGCCTGCTGCTTTATTAAATAAACCACAATATCGGAAAAAATTTGGTGTTGTAACAGATAATAGTGACCTTTATGATCGTTTATCGATTTATGATAATTTAAAACTTTTTTGTGACCTTTATGATGTGCCTGCAAAACGAATCAATGACGTGTTAGAAATGGTGAACTTAGGGAATGAGCAGAAAAAAATTGTTTCAAAACTGTCTAAAGGGATGAAACAAAGGGTACAATTAGCAAGAGCATTCTTACATGAACCAGAGCTACTGTTTTTAGATGAACCGACATCTGCATTAGACCCAGCAAATTCTAAGCATATTCATGATGGCCTTCGTGAGTTGACGAAGAAAGGTACAACCATCTTTTTAACAACGCATGATATGCATGAAGCAGAGATATTATGTGATCGCGTTGCATTTCTTCATAAAGGGAAAATCCAGCTACTCGATGAACCAAAAAAGCTTCGCCGTCAATTTTCAGATGCTTCCTTACAAGTCTTATTAAAGGATGGACGTGAGCTATCAATACCAGGAGGGCCTGAAGGAGCACAGGCATTATATGATTATATGCAGGCGGATCAAGTTGTGTCTATTCATACGAATGAACCAACATTAGGAGATATTTTTGTTGAAATGACAGGGAGGGAACTTGTATGACTTTTTCAATGAAACGTGTGGCGGCTATATTTAATAAGGATTTGAAAGATTTATCGAGGAATATGTATGTTTCCACATCGATTCTAATACCGTTAGTGTTGGCAGCGATATATGGAAGAATGGCTGATGAACTTTCCATAGACACCTATTATCTAGTTATTAATCTTGCTTTTACAATGACAGCTACATTTATTCAATGTGCCATCATTGCTGAGGAGAAAGAGAAGAACACATTACGTGGATTGATGTTATCACCTGCTACAGTTGTGGAAGTTTTTATTGGTAAAAGTTTAGTTGCTTTCTCATTAACTGCATTGACGATTATTGTATCCTGCTTATTTATGGAGTACAATCCGGAAAATATTGTCTTAGTTGCTGTTGGAATGATTGTTTCTACTTTGTTTTATCTCGCATTAGGGACATTGTTTGGTTTATTAGCAAGGACCGTTGTAGAAGCATCGGTTATTATTATGCCTGTCGTGTTCTTGCTTGGATTTGGCTCTTTAATCGAATCGTTTATAGATAAATATCCATTTTTACGCGTAGCGGAATACCTACCGAACTTACAAATCATTGACTTAGCTTCAAAAGTACAAGCGGGGTCTGGTTTAGCAGATGTATGGCCGCATCTAGGTATCATGATCATTTGGTTTCTTCTTACCTCACTCATCACCATTGTTGTTTTTAAAAAGAAAGAAATCGATGTTTAGAGTTTAATATGATATCTGTTTAAGAAGAAAACCACCATTTTTACTAACAGATGGTGGTTTTGGTAATATTTTTATAAAAGATTTGTCGATAATCCGATATGTTTAAGTAATAAACTATTGATAAGAATATTAATGGCACCAATTAAAAACGCTGTCCCAACACCATAATAAATTCGTTGTGGGTGACTCGTTAGTTTGTCATAAACTAATAAAGCTGGTACTAATGATAAATATAATTGTACAGTTCCGCCTAATAATGAATTGGCAAGCATACCTACTGATAAAGCACCTAGAAGAATCACAACGATATTTAGCACGAGAAACGGTATCGATAAACTACTAAACTGGATAAACAATTGTTTAGGATTTAACTCTAATTTAGCAGTCTTAAATATGATGAGTAAACTTCCGTAAGAGATACCAAATGCGATAGCACCGACGAGAATCATTTTAAGGACAATATTAAAAAACTCCCCAGCTCCAGAATAGCCATAATCATAGCCTCCAAAGCTACCGAGCATGTCTTCTAATTCTCCAAAAATTCCTCCCATAGCCGTATTCAATGTAAAGTAATATCCTAATGAAAGCGTTAGAACAAAAAGGGAGACACTTACAATACTAAATACGAGATGTTTATCATGTAGTTGAAGGGATTTCGTTGGATTTTTTAGTAGTTCTACAAAGAACTTCCAATAGGATCCTAGGCCTTTCTTAATATTATCTAATGTTTCATTAGAAGTTGATTCTGCTTGTTGACTAGTAACTGTTGCTGCAACTTCGTTAGATTTGTCGGTGTGGGTATTCTCATTCGGGGTTTGTGCATGTTGTTCTTCACTGTGATTTATTTCCTGAATCAACTGACCACAATTCTCACAGGTCGATCCAGACTGTTGTTGGTGATTACAATTAGAACAAATAATCATTATGATGACCTCCTTCTTTATTACGCTCTACTATATTTATGACAAAATTATGAAAGTAGAACGATAATTGTATAATATATTAAAATTTTAAATAACTCAAGTGAAGAAAGTCCTATTTTTAAATCGTTATTAGATGTTTAACATACGATTTAGATTGAAAATGAATACTTCTAGTAAAGCAAGTTAAAAATATGGTGAAGTCAATCATCATGTTGTCAGCTTTTGATCGCTCTTTTTGTAAATAAGGTTATGAGTGACAATGTGATAGCAACTATAAACATACCGAGAGAAATAACTAAGATTCCAATACCTGTAAACCCACCGATTAATAATGAAATAAATACGGAAGAAATCGTTGTTAGATAGAGTGATATGAGACATGATTTTCTGTCTTTAATTAAAAAGATCCCAATGGTATAAATGATTAGATTGATTCCAACACCTAATAATAACGGAATCAATATATCCATCATCGCACCTCCTGCACTTTGTATTCAATATATTCTAACATATGATAATTAAATATTAAAATATTTCAAAATAGGTTTTCGTTAATAAACTTAACGCCATTTAGTAAGTAGCTTAGGTGAAAGATAAAAAAACGAGGCTGTGACAAAACCACTGAAAGATGAAAAAACTATTTTTGTTCACTTTTTCCTTTTCCTAATGATCATGACAGTACGTGAATGATTGATAGAGCGAGCTGGGATTTGTTTATACTATTGTCGGGAATTATTCGCTATCGTTTGAACTTTT
>NZ_JACHHA010000010.1 GCF_014202495.1 Cerasibacillus quisquiliarum
CTCAAATAACCATAAAAAGGCGTGGGGCCTACACTTTTTTAGTGTAAGCTCCCACGCCTTAGTTTTTATTTACTGGGGTTTTGTCCCAGCCTCTTCTTTTTTTATTCTCCTATTCCTTTGAATGTTTTGATGCGTTCTTCTATGGCATCCCTTACCTCTTGAAAAACACGCCACTTTTCAGCTTCTGTTCCCGTTGCTTTTGCTGGATCGGGAAAACCCCAGTGATTTTTTTTGACGTGAGCCGGGGTGACTGGACAACTTTCTAATGCATCATCACATAGTGTAATAACAAGTGAAGCGTTATTAAGCGTATGTTCATCAACCACAGATGACTTTTGCTTTGAAATATCAATACCTACTTCTTGCATCGCCTTTACTGCTAAAGGATTTAAACCATGCGCCTCAATGCCAGCACTTCTAACATCCCATTCTTCACTTAAATATTTCTTTCCAAATCCTTCTGCCATTTGACTACGACAAGAATTACCAGTACAAAGAAAATAAAGTATAGGTTTACCCATCCTTTCCCTCCTCTTAAAAAATGACTAATGTGATATATAGACCCATTAATGTGATGAATAATGTTGGAATCGTTAAGATCATCCCTACTTTAAAGTAATATCCCCACGAAATATGAACATCTTTCGTTTTTAGAACATGTAACCATAATAATGTAGCGAGTGAACCGATGGGTGTTATCTTCGGTCCTAAATCACTGCCGATCACATTGGCATAAATGAGTGCTTCTTTCATAACTCCAGTTGCATTCGTCTCAGCAATAGCAAGCGCATCAATCATAACAGTCGGCATATTATTCATAACCGATGACAAGATGGCAGCGATAAATCCCATGACAATAGTTGCAACAAACATGCCTTGATCAACAGCAACTTGAATAACATCAGCTAATACAGTTGTTAGTCCAACATTTCGTAAGCCATATACGACGACATACATCCCAATGGAAAAGAAAACGATGTTCCATGGTGCGTTTTTTATAATACGAACAGGTTCTACTGTCTCACTATTTTTTCCTAATAATAAAAATAAAATAGCAATCGTCCCTGCTATAAATGATACCGAGATTCCCAAATATTCACTCGTAAAATAACCCGTTAACAATAATAATAAAATGACCCAGGATAACTGAAACATCCGTTTATCTTTAATGGCAGTATGTGGCATCGCTAATTCATTGACATCATAGGTTTTTGGAATATCTTTTCGAAAAAACAAATAAAGCACCACAATACTAGCAATTAAAGAGAATAGATTAGGAATAATCATTCTAGACGCATATTCAACAAATCCAATTGAAAAAAAGTCAGCAGAAACAATGTTTACTAAGTTACTAACGATAAAAGGAAGCGATGTCGTATCAGCAATAAATCCACTCGCCATAATAAACGGCAAGATGAACACGTCCTTAAATCGTAAAGCTCTAACCATTGCTAATACAATCGGAGTTAAAATGAGTGCTGCACCATCATTAGCAAATAAAGCCGCTACTAGAGCTCCTAAAATGGAGATGTAAATAAACATTTTTACACCACTGCCATTTGCTAGACGAGCCATATGTAAGGCAGCCCATTCAAAAAAGCCAATTTCATCTAATACGAGGGAAATGATAATAATTGCCACAAACGCTAATGTTGCGTTCCATACAATATTTGTAACGTCTTTTACATCTGCCAATGTTACGACACCAAATAATAGAGCTAAAATAGCTCCCCCAATCGCTATATAACCAATTCCAAGATTTTTGGGTTGCCAAATAACGAGAATAAGTGTCATAAAAAATATAATAATTGCCATGATTATTGCTATATCCATATACAATCCTCCATCATTTACATTAACAAATTGTAATATTGTCTATTTTCTTTAATAATTCATATGGAACTGGAATTTGCTTAAGAATGTGATCGATAAAGGGATACTCATTCGATTCTTTATTTAATTCATAATACACCCATTTTCCACGACGCTCTTCATTAACTAAATTTGCATCACGTAATCTTCTAAGATGCTGACTAATAGCGGGCTGAGACATATTTAATACTGAGACAAGTTCACAAACACAACATTCTTTCTGTTGAATAAGCTTTAAAATCATTAATCGCGTTTTATCTCCAAGTAATTTCAAAACAGGTACAATCGTATCAATATCCATTACTTTCGTAGCCAATTATGTACATCTCCTTTTTCATATAATCAAATAATTATATGATGATATTATAAATTGAAATGACCTAATAAACAAGAAGACAGAACACCAGAAGTCATTAACGAAGCCGCTTGATATACAAGGAATATTTATAAAACTGATTTTACGTCGGTCTTAATAATCTTGGGTATTCAGATTATGGTGTGGAAGACTACACTCTAAAACTTGAATAAATACTAAGTTTCTGTAAAATTTTAAAAAATTAAATAAGGAAAATGTTTTCTAGGGTTCGGTAACAAGTATGTTAGTCTGGTCCAAGAGAAAACTCACAGCTCATCTGTATCACGAAAGCCTGGGAGAAACTGTTTAACAGTTATCGCCGCTTTTTTTGAGGTATCTTGGTTAATTGAATTAAAACACACTGATGATTTTTGGACTTGGAGTGGAACAATTATTGTAATTATCATCAGTTTTTATTTAATGATTATGACACGTAGAAAACTCCCTGTTGCAACGTTCTATACATTATTTGTAAGATTGGGTACAGCAGGGAAGATTTTTTCAGATGTCGTATTTTTTCGTGAAAACATTTAAAGTAACAAAGATTATATTGATTTTAGTTTTATTAGCAGGGGTAATTGGTTTAAAATTAGTTACTAAAAACAATGTTCAAGAAGGTGTTGAACCTTAATGACATAGGTTACTTTAGTAGTTACAAGTTTATTTGAAATGTTTGGTGTTTCAATGATAATTTAATTGCATAAAGATCATAATTTGGAGTCTGTAATACTGCTAATTCTTGCATTTGGAGCAAGTTTTGTATTTCTTGCACATGCAATGAAATCATCTATATGGACTATATGCAATCTGGACAGGGTATGGGTACTTCAGGAGGAGCGTTATTAGGAATGATATTATATGGCGAATCAAAAGACTGGAAAAGAATAGTTTTTATAACAATGGTATTAGGATCAGCAGTTGGTTTAAAGCTAGTCTCGTAAAAGAGAAATACCTTGGTAAATATGGAAAAAGAGATATTCAACTACTTCATTTCTCCCATTACAAACTCCTATATAGAGTCTCTAAATCGTTTAATTAAAACAATGAAACATATTGGGGCGTGGATACTCTTTTGAAACACTTAGAGCTTTTGAGATTTACCTGAATAGCATGCAAAACGAAATAAGCGAAGAAACTTATCCGGTTTTCCCTCTTGTTCCAATCTGCGTATTTTTTAAAAAAGCTGTTCAGATGATTGGATCATCTTTGATCTTCAATACATTGTGTTGTTATAATTTTCCTCTGTGAGAGGATGTATTGAAGGATCAATGTAGCCTCTCATTTGGAGTTTTAGACACGAGAGGTCACATTGAAGGATCAATAAGGTGTCTCATTGCGTACTTTCACTGCGAGAGTACATGTTGACCCTTAAATATTCGCCACAAATTATCTTAGACAAGACTAACCATAAGAAGTAGTCAATCCCAAACTTGCAGATCAAATGTGATGAGGCGTTGACCGAGTTCCATTCTATCTCCTTGTTCGACATGAGCCTAAAAGCCTCCTCCTTTTAAAACGACTGTTTCTAAACCAGTGTGAATAAGAACTTCTACACCAGCATCAATTTTTAAACCGCTGGCATGTTTTGTGGGGAAAAGGGAAACCACTTCATCATCTTCTTGTATCATCGCTATCCCATCCCCTACTATTTTTTCTAAAAACGTTGGATCCAGAACCGTTTCCAGTTGTTGAACCGTTCCATTTAAAGGCGCATAAATAACGTATTGGCTATCCACATTTTGTTTATTAGCCATATCAAGTACTTCCCATATAATATATTAACTTGTATAGGCATCTTATAATTCAGTTTTAACCTGTATATACATGTTCGGCAACAATATTATAGAAGCCACCATCTTTTATAAGAACGCTTTAAATTATGTTACCCAAACTTCACGATATCACATAAAAAAATCGATATGTCTGAAAGTAAAAGGACATACCGATTTTATCTATTCATTAACTTTTATTTCGTTTTGCTGCTTTTTCACGTTCTGATTTATTTAAAATTTTCTTCCGTAAACGAATGGATTCTGGTGTTACTTCACAATACTCATCATCATTTAAATATTGTAAAGCTTCCTCTAAAGACATATCGCGTGTTTTTCGAATCGTAACCGTTTGGTCTTTATTAGCGGAACGCATATTCGTTAAATGTTTCTCTCTCGTAATATTTACGGTTAAATCATTTTCACGGTTATGTTCTCCAACTATCATCCCAGCATAAACTTCTGTACCAGGTTCAACAAATATAACACCACGATCTTCTAATTGCATAATTCCGTAAGTTGATGCTTTTCCAGTTTCAAGGGCAACTAAAGCCCCTTGACGACGACCACCAAGCTGTCCAGGTGTAACCGGTTGGTATGAATCAAACGTATGATTAAAAATACCATAACCTTGTGTTTGTGTCATAAATTCCATAGCGTAACCGATTAAGCCACGGGATGGGACCTTGAATTCAAGGCGCACTTGACCGTTACCGTAATTAATCATATCTAGCATTTCGCCTTTTCTCGAACCGAGAGATTCCATAACAGTCCCTGTATATTCTTCTGGTACATCAATTTGTACGCGTTCAACGGGCTCATATTTCACACCATCGATTTCTTTTATAATAACTTTCGGTTTAGATAGTTGTAGCTCATAACCTTCACGACGCATATTTTCTATTAATATGGATAAATGTAATTCCCCACGACCTGATACAATCCATGCATCAGGTGATTCGGTCGGTTCCACACGAAGACTCACATCTGTTTCTAACTGTTTCATTAATCGTTCCTTTATTTGACGTGAGGTAATATACTTTCCTTCCTTGCCAGCAAACGGGCTATTATTGACGACAAAGGTCATCTGTAACGTTGGCTCATCAATACGGACTTCTGGCAAGGCCTCTAAATGATCTGGTGGACAAATCGTTTCACCAACATTTAAATCGTCCATACCTGATAAGGCAACAATGTCACCGGCTTTTGCTTCTTTAATTTCAATCCGCTTCAAACCAATAAATCCAAACAATTTCGTGACGCGGAAAGATTTTGTCGAGCCATCGTTTTTCATAACAACGACTTGTTCACCGACACGAATTCTCCCACGAAAGATGCGTCCAATTCCAATTCGTCCAACATAATCATTATAGTCTAGTAATGAAACTTGAAATTGTAATGGCTCTTCGCTTTTAGCCTTAGGAGCAGGAATATGTTCTAATATCGTTTTAAAAACAGGATCCATTGTTTTTGCTTGATCGTTTGGTTCCAGTCCTGATGTACCGTGCAATGCAGAAGCATAGACAACTGGAAATTCCACTTGCTCATCATCTGCACCTAAGTCAATAAACAAATCCAACACTTGGTCAATAACCTCATCCGGTCGTGCATTAGGGCGGTCTATTTTATTTAATACAACGATCGGTGTTAATTTTTGTTCCAATGCTTTCATTAATACGAAACGTGTTTGTGGCATCGTTCCTTCATAAGCATCAACTACAAGAATAACACCATCTACCATTCTTAAAATACGTTCAACTTCACCACCGAAATCAGCATGTCCCGGCGTATCAAGTATATTAATCGTTGTACCTTTATATTTTACAGCCGTATTTTTAGCTAATATCGTAATGCCACGTTCTCTTTCAATCTCATCAGAGTCCATAACACGATCATCTACTTGTTCATGTTCATGGAATGTTCCTGAATACTTTAATAGCTGATCAACTAACGTTGTTTTTCCATGGTCTACATGTGCAATAATCGCAATATTACGTATATCTTCTCTTCGTTGCACAGGCAACGCTCCTCTCTTTATAACAACTTAATTAGTATAGCACATCTCATATGCTACTAAAATATTTGCATTTAATAAATTTATTTTTTTATCAGCTGGTGAAACATCATTTTAAACTTCGCTCCACCTAAGTCTGAATCATAGACTTCTATCTTACCATCTGAACGCTCGATAATCGCTCGTGAAATAGCAAGTCCTAATCCTGTTTCTCCATGCTTACCTTTTACAAAACGTTGAAATATATGCGGTTTCAGTTCATCCGGAATACCTTGTCCATCATCTTCTACAGTGATGATGACATGTTTATTATCTTCAGTGAGACGGATTCGCACAATGTCATGCGCATGACGAACACCGTTTATCGTTATATTTAACATCGCTCTTAATAGTTTTTCTTGATCTGCTTTAACAATCAACCCTTTTGTAACAGCATAATCCAAAGTAATATTTTTATCATTAGCTAAAGGAATGACGCGATCAATCACTTGTTCAACGAGCTCTGCCATATGAACAGGTTCTTCTTGATAGACCGTTTTCTCACTTTCTAATTTCGCTAAAATAGTCATTTCATTGATAATTTTTTTCAAACGTTTTACTTCAACAACCATGACTTCTAAGCCTTTTTCGGCTTCTGCTTGATCAAAGACACCTTCTTTGATCCCTTCCGCATAGCCTTGAATCGTCATTAACGGGGTTTTCAGTTCATGGCTAGCATTTTGAAAAAAAGTTTGCTGTGAATTGATATATCGTTCTAATTCATTCGCCATATGATAGACACCTTCTGCAACTTCATGAATTTCCCCAGTCGCTTGTATCGGTTGGATCTCATTAAACTTTCGCTGTTCAATCTTTTTTACTTGATGTTTTAAGTGAGTCAGTGGTGTCACCATTTTTCTCGTTAAAAAATAGCTCAATATAACAGCTACAATTGCCCCGATTAAAAACACAAGTAAAAGCCGAGTAAAAAAATCATGCTGAACAAGCTTCAAATCATGGAGCGGTGTTAATAATATAAGTTCCAATCCTGATGATCGTGGGTAAAAAAGAATACGGGATTGCACAAACTTATCATTGCGATAGCTCATTAATTTTGCGTGCATATTGGAAAAGTCATTAGATTTTATAAATCCTTGAACGACTTGATCCGGCATCGTTGAATAAAGCACTTGATCCGACTCTCTATCATATAAAAACATCTGTAAATCTTGTTCTTTAAGAAACGTATTAAACTGTTCAATATCTTTTTGGGTTTTATAGCGATCTGATAATACTTTTACAATAATTTGGCCTTTTTGTTCAAGTTGTCTTTGTTCATTTGAAATTAATAAATCCATGATAAGTGAATAAATGACAAAACCGGTAATCGCCATCATAATAATTAATAACATCGTAAAAGCTGTGTTTAATTGGGCTTGAAGTTTCATGTGGGTTCCTCTTTATCTCTCAGGCGATAACCATAACCCCATACCGTCTCTAATGGTATATGATTTAATTTTTTGCGAATACGTTTTACTAAATCATCAACAGCACGGTCACTGCCGAAGTAGTCTTCACCCCATACTTTAATAAGTAACTCTTCACGCGAGAAAGCCCGATTAACATTTTGTGATAATAATAGTAATAGGTCGAATTCCTTTGTCGTGACTTCTCGCTCTTTTCCTTTCCAGAACAGTCGCCGATCATGTTCATAAATGAGTAAGTCTCCTACTTTTATACGATGATCATCCTTTTGTTTATGTTGAACGGTAGAATCCAGACGTTTAAATAGACGTTTAACCCGGGCAACGAGTTCGCGAGGGCTAAACGGTTTTGTTAAATAATCGTCTCCACCTAATTCCAATCCAAGAATCTTATCAATTTCTTCATCTTTTGCCGAAATGATAATGATAGGAACATCACTTTCATTTCGAATTCGTTTACAAAATTCATACCCGTCCATTCCAGGTAACATAATATCTAAAATCCACATATCTGGAGGATTCTTTTTCCATAACTTCCAACCCGCTTCAGCTGAATCTAATAATGTCACATGATAGCCTGCTTTTTTTAAAAAAGCCGATACAATATTTTGGATATTCGTATCATCTTCAACTATACCGATATGCTTCATCTAGTCACCCTCCATTCGGTCTTTACTTCTATTTTCCCATATTCAAACAGTAAATAACAACATTCGCATTTAACAGACTCACATTTCCATACTTATTCCACAATTATACCAAATGAATACAAACTTCTTGATGTAAAATAACTATATAAGAGATAATAATAGAGAATGACCTTTTTATCTTTTATGAAGAAGGAGGCTTTTTCATGAGACATGATGATATGAAACCATATAATCAATCAGAAGCAAACCATCACGACGAAAATGAAACCAAACGTGACGTAGCTGAAACTGATACGTATAAACTAAAACAAGAAGAATCCTTAATCTTCAATGATGGACAGGGTGAACAACATACACACTCTAATCAACTGTTAACACCTGCTTCAAACGATGAATATAACAATCAACAAATGGCACGTCAATCCAGCCATAGAAAAACAAATCATTCGTCTCGCTTTAATATAGGAGCTTTTTTTAGTGGTATGATAGGTGGGTTAATTCCTGTAATTGTAGCCATATTATTAATCATGAATCATGTCTTACCACTTCCTATTTCAGGCAATGAACAACCACAACAAACACCAATAAAAGAAGAGTATAGCGAAGAGGTCGTATCGAACATCTCAAGTGATGATGCAGAAGTATCCACAGACATTTCAGAAGTATCTGATGCTGTTGTAGGTGTTCTTAATTTGCAACAGCGAAGCATTTGGGAACCGAGTGAAGAAGTCGGATCAGGTTCAGGAATTGTCTATAAAAAGAAAGATGGATATGCTTATATCGTAACAAATGAACATGTTGTACAAGATGCTCAGGAATTGGAAATAGTCTTTAATGATGATAAACGAGCAGATGCTAAGGTACTTGGAACAGATAAATTAACAGATTTAGCCGTTTTAAAAATTGATGGGAAACACGTTAAAACAATTGCAAAACTCGGCGATTCTGAAAAGCTAAAGGTCGGTGAAACGGTCTTTGCCATCGGAAATCCTTTAGGTATTGAATTTGCTAACTCACTGACAAAAGGAATCATTAGTGGACTTAACCGTTCAATTAGTGTGGATACGAATGGCGATGGGCAACCAGATTGGATTACAGAAGTTATTCAAACAGATGCCGCGATTAATCCAGGAAATAGCGGTGGCGCATTAGTTAATAAAAATGGAGATGTCATTGGTATTAATTCAATGAAAGTAGCAAGACATGCTGTCGAAGGAATTGGCCTTGCGATACCAATTGATGCTGCGTTACCTATTATGAAACAACTCGAAACAAATGGTGAAGTCGTTCGACCATTTATTGGCATTAGCTCGGCTCCATTAAGCGATGTCCCACCGCAATATAGAAATCAAATCGTTTTACCGAAAAACATCGAAGGCGGTATGGTCATCGCCAACGTTGAAGTCGGTTCCCCGGCTGACAAAGCAGGTTTAAAACAATTTGATATCATTACAAAAATCAATGGTCAAAAAGTGACTTCTATCTTAGAACTAAGAAAATTCCTCTACACTGAAGCTAATGTTAATGAAAAGGTGACTATTGAATTTTATCGTGATGGTAAAAAACAAGAAGTCGAATTAAAACTAACAGAACGAAGTATATAATAAGAAGAGGCTGGGACAAAACCACTGAAAGATGAAAAAATATTTTTGTTCATTTTTTCCTACTGTCCTAGTCCCCTTCTCCTAATGATCATGACAGTATGTGAATGATCATTAGAGCAATCTGTGGTTTGTTTGTATAGTAAAGAGATACTACAAATTATTGTCGGGTATTCTTCGCTATCATTTGAACTTTTGGATAAAATCATGCGGAGTGAAAAGAGCTACTCTACATGGACTTAAAGATTTGCACGTAACCATGCGGGGTGGAGAGAGCTACTCTGCATGGTTTTAAAGATTTGCACGTAACCATGCGGGGTGGAGAGAGCTACTCTGCATGGTTTTGAAGATTTGCGCGTAACCATGTGGGGTAGAAAGAGCTACTCTACATGGATTCTAAGATTTACGCGTAACTATGCGGAGTGGAGAACTTTTCTCGTTTCCAATTTTGATTTTTTGTATGTTATCATCTAATAGATGATAACAAATATGAAAAACGTAAAATAAATGTTGAACCAGTTTTGGATTCCTGAAGGCTAATTTGTCATTCCCTCAATTTTTCGTCAGTGGAAGATCGAAAGTAGAAAATGAATGAGCATTTACATTAATGGCGATAAACTTAAGAAGTATACCGCCAAAATACAAAATAATAATCATAACAATCCGAAACAAAAAATTGTGGAAACAACATGTTAATGTTTATTCCGCAATTTTTCTCTTTAAGACTGGTTTTTTAGTCCTTTTAATTTATCGAATCGTTTTTTTTAGTAAGTAAAACACAATAACAAAAAAGCACTTACTCTTCTTCTGTAATCTCATAATTTTCCAGTTTATTTTGTCGGAGTTCTGTTCCGAGAATCTCTCCGTCATCGGTTGAAGTCATCATGTTTTCAATTTCTTCTACAAAACCTACGAAACCGTCATTGTTTGGATACATCTCGTTATAGTCTTTTCGATCGCCAAAGAAATCAGACGGTGTTTCACTTGTACCGTATTGACTCACTTCTTGCCAGGCATCTTCAGCATCATAGCCTAATTGTTTCTCTGAAGTTGTATCATCCGGATTAATATTCGGACTAAACACTTGCTCTTCGACGGGGCGAGCGTTCTCATAAAGTGTGTTCGAAGCGTGTTCGATACAACGATCTGTCGTCGGAACAGCTTCTAAGCGCTCATAAGGAATATCCTCCCCGCATTCAACACAAATGCCATATGATCCTTCTTCAATCGCATGGAGAGCACGATTGATATCTTCTAACTCCTTCTCTAAATGTTCATTAAGAGCTAAATCCTTAGCTCTTTCATATGTTTCCGTCCCTAAATCCCCTGGATGATTATCATAATTCGACAATTCACCAGTTGTTTGTCTTTGGGCATTTTCTAAACCATAATGATTTTGAATTTGTGGAAAAAGTTCATTTTGCCTTGAAACTAATGTCGCTTTTAAATGATTCTTTTCCGTATCTGATAACATCGTCACTTTACCTCCTTAAACCTGTATAACAAATAGGTAGATGTAAAGTTACTTTATGTTATTTTGATCCGTTCATTCTGTTATTTCTTCCCATTACAAAACGGTAATCTTCCGTAATAGCTATCATCTCTGTGAAGTAGAATAATTTTTCTTAAAAAAAGAGCCCAGTTACGCGGAATTGAACTCTTTTTTATTTAGCTTAAATTCTTTTCACTCAAAGTTTACATTCAGCTTTTATACTGACTCCGGACTTATGTCATTCCCATTATCCAGTAAATTGACGATTCATTATTGAAGAAGATGTAAAACTTCCAAAAAGCATTCTCAATGTTAGAAATTATGGATATGTACTCACGAATAAATGTTAATGATTTATATTAAAAAAAGATGACATTTCAAATCAGGCGTCATCTTTTTTAATCTGTTCTATTTCTCTTTGGACAATAAATGCTAAATCATGATTTCCAAACAGCTGCAAAGCTTGTATAACAGTCTGTTCTGGAATCAGCTGGGACTCTTCTTTCGGTACTGTTAATTTAAGTGCCTCTTCTAAAAGGGGATTTATCATTTGCTCAGGATACGCTTCTTTATATAATTGTTCTGGATCCAGATCATGATTTATACACCACTGCGCATAAACAAGAATCATCATCTTTTCATCAGATTGATAACTATCTATGACTTGTTGTTCGACTTCTTTTTTATTCAATCTAAATCTACCTTCCATCGTTTATTTTTTTCGAAAACAATAAACCCACATAAAAGAGAGGGCTTGTTGTAATTCTTCAGTCAATTCCGCGTAATGATGGACTTTGACACCTCGTTTATATACACCGAAACCATCAACAAAATGAAAGCCTTGTTCCTCTGCTAGTTGTTTCAACTCCCACGGCATCATTGTATTACAAATTGCCACTTGTTCATACAATCTTGGATAACTATTTTTCCTAGGTCCCGCTGTTGGACCTAATATACCTACAAAAAATAGACCATCTTCTTTTATTACGCGGTCAATCTCTTGCAGTCCTTGCAACGGATGCTCTAACCATTCCAACACATTGATTGCCATCACTGCAGAAAATGAATGATCTTTAAAAGGAAGCTCGTGAATACTTCCCTTCAAAAAAGAAATACCCCTATAATTGGCTTTCGCAATGTCAATCATATCAGCGGATAAATCAACACCTGTCACATCATAGCCCGCTTGTTTTAATTTAAAAGATCCATACCCATCACCACAGCCAATATCAAGAATTGAAGCTTTATGTTGAAGATGTCTTTCGATAAATGGAACAATCTGCTTACGACTCCCTTTATCCCACATGTTCCGACTTCTTTCACTCCACTGGACGGCTTGACTATCCCATTGTTTTTTCGTTTCATCTTGCCAATTAAACACTTTCTAAAATTCCCTCCCTTTGTTTCTCTATATCCCTTTAAATTCATTATAGACTATTCAATAAATGTTTTTCAGGCTCTATACTAAAACTCTATGGTAATCGCTTTAAATGAGTATAAAGGAGATACTAAACAGCTTTTATTTGATTACTCAAATGGCTTTTTAGAAAGGATTAAGAAAACATCTGACAAAAGTCATAAAGAGAAATGCTTTTTATTTTAGAAATTTTCCTCAGGAAACGGGGGGAGTACTGCTATTACATAAGTATAAATAATTGGAAGCCACGTTGGATAAATGAGGTTCCAATCTCTCACTTATCCCAATATTTGGCATAATAGTGTTATTCAAAACAAAAAAGGCCTTCTTCATCACGAAGAAAGACCTTTTCTTTTTATCAATTATAGTTTAACAACGTTTGCCGCTTGTGGGCCACGGTTACCTTCAACGATTTCGAATTCAACTTCTTGACCTTCTTCAAGAGTTTTGAAACCTTCGCCTTCGATCGCTGAGAAGTGTACGAATACATCGTCACCGTCTTCACGCTCGATAAAACCGAAACCTTTCTCTGCGTTAAACCATTTTACTTTTCCAGTCATTCGAACAACCTCCTTATCCAATATAGTGTTGCAAAGTAATTGAATCATGAATACTTTTACACCACTTTGGTAAAGAGATCGTAAAAAATTATTCAACCTTCAATTTCCTTTTGCTATGTCTAACTTTACCTGTTTGTGGTGCTCATTGCAAGTAATAAGGAAAAATTTTTTAAAATTTTTTTGTTTTAGCATTTTCCTCGGTCTTATTATTCGATATATGTTCATTAGTATACGTCAGGTAAAATGATTTTCTTTTGTAATAAATGGTATCTTCATCATCTGTCTGTTATACACATTACTTAATTCATTCGAAGACGAAAAGATAGCTCTAGTTCGTCAAATACTTATACAGATTTAACGAAATACATCATGTCAATGACATGTCGCAGTCACTTTTCATAGATGTATCATTTTTCCAAAAAAACCATTTAAAATTCAATTGTCTACGATGATACGATGACATGAAAACTGTCCGACTTTCCTAAGTTTTTATTTATAAATGCAGAGTATTTTCTCTTATTTTATGCAAATATTAAGAGTAGATAATAATTATTTTTACATTTAAGCAAACATAATGACCATTGCATATCCTTATTCATATTTGATATAATTATTATTTGCAAGGTGTTTATAGTGTAAACCACATAATCATTTGTTCTTGCAAAATAAATGGGATAGGTGGTAACAAATTATGAAGGAAAAGTATCGCGTATTATTATATTATCATTACGTTCACATTGAAGATCCTAAAACATATGCGGCGGAGCATCTTCAATATTGTAAAGACTTAGGTATTAAAGGACGTATTTTAGTTGCTCATGAAGGAATAAATGGAACCCTTTCTGGAACAATTGAACAAACTGACACTTATATGGAACACATGAAACAAGATCCACGTTTCAAAGATATGGTTTTCAAAATGGATTTACATGACGGTCATGCCTTTAAAAAAATGCATGTTCGCCACCGTCCAGAGCTTGTCACACTTCGCTTAGAAGACGATATTAACCCTTTAGAATTAACCGGTAACTATTTAAAGCCGAAGGAATTTTATGAAGCCATGCAAGATGAAAACACAATCGTTATTGATGCACGTAACGATTATGAATACGATTTAGGCCATTTTCGTGGAGCTGTTCGTCCAGATATTCGCACATTCCGTGAACTTCCTGGTTGGATTAAGGAAAATAAAGAAATTCTAGAAGGGAAAAAAATCCTTGCCTACTGTACTGGTGGCATTCGTTGTGAGAAATTCACTGGCTGGTTAAAACGTGAAGGGTACGAAGATGTTAACCAATTACAAGGTGGTATCGTCACATACGGCTATGATCCTGAAGTACAAGGGGCATTATGGGATGGAAAATGCTATGTCTTTGATGAGCGTATTTCAGTTCCAATAAATAGAAAGGAACATGTTATTGTTGGCGTTGATTACTTCGACGGTACACCATGCGAACGTTATGTTAACTGCGCAAATCCTGAGTGTAATAAACAAATCCTTTGTTCTGAGGAAAATGAGCATAAATATATGCGCGGTTGTACGCATGAATGTCGAGTACATCCTCGCAACTTATATATTAAAGAACATAATCTTTCTGAAGAAGAAGTCGATCGCCGTCTAAAAGCAATCGAAGAAGAAGACAGATTAAAAAGAAAAGCAATGTAAACATAAAAAAACACGAGTGGTTCTTTATGAACTGCCCGTGTTTTTATTTTGAAGCTATGATGATGTTGTTGCCGACTGCTTATACGCAACCTTCTTGCTGTTATTAATAGAACGCTTTCTTAATAAGATGCGCTGATAAATGTTATTTAATAATAAAGCTAACACAATAAATGCTGTGCCTACTACATCGTATAACGTTAAGTTGTATCCTTGAACGTATCCAATCACTAACGTCGTAACAGGTACAAAACTTAAAAATAACAAACTGTTAATAGGCTCTAAAATTCGAACCCCTTCATTCCAGCCAAGAAGCGCAATAACCCCTGGAAAAATAACCATAAATATCATATCATAACGAACAGCATAAATCGCGTCTATCGTTGGAGCTTCAACTAAGCCAAACAAAGTCGTTAAAAACACAATACCTGTTGTTGTCACAATACCATATGTTAATGTCAATGTTGAGTAGCGAAGGATTGACCAATCAGGAAAACGTCCTCCACCCATTGTATAGACAACCCATCCAACAATACCAAAAAATAAGATTCCTAATGGGAACAACTGCTTATGGAGATTGGACAAGAAGCCAAGATCACCATTAGTTACAACAAGAACAACTCCTAAAAAAGCAATTCCTATTGAGAAAAGTGTAAACGCGCTTGGCCTTCTCCTACTTAACATCCATATAATTAATACGGAAACCATCGGGCTAAGTGACTCCATAATAGAAGCTAGTAAAGTTCCTGTTTCACCGAGCATTTCCTGACCCCAAAAAATAAATAAATTATAAATCGTAAACCCCATCGTTCCAAAAAACCACACATAAAATCCACGACCGTCTGTGTGAAAAGCCTCTTTTCCCTCTTTCACTAATAAGATGATGATTAATATGAGTGCCACAGGAATATAACGAAAAATAGTAAAATAAAAAGAGTCGATATATTTAAAACTATGGTTCGCAACCGGAAACATAGCACCCCATGATATACTCGCTAATAAAGCTAAAAAAACACCCCATAACATCTTGTTTTTACGCAACCATTCTCAACCCCCGTTGATTGTTCTATATCTATTTAACTACAGCTTTATTATCAAGTGAAATGATTATTATTGATATTTGACATCACTTTAAGAGATAGCAATTTTGTGTGAAAAATACAAATATTACTATGTATATGGGTAATAACAATTTTATAAAGGGACAATTGCACGTCATAAAAAACATTAACGCATTTCACAATGATTCAATGAACGACTTATTAACACTAATCATTCTCTTTATTAGAATTACCGTTTTTTTAGACATGTTATGTTTATATGATCAACTCATATTTTGAAACAATTATGTTAAAAAATAATCCGAAACAATCCAACTTTTTCTAAAAAAATCAAGTTTATGATGACATGCATTTCAAATAATAAACTAGCAGTTAAAATTGGATCACTGTCAAAGCATACACATTCATAAGAGACGGAGATAAGTATTGAGCTTGAAACTTTTAAAATAATGTAAGACACCACTTTCCATTTAATAATCGCACTTATAGCAGCATTTGTTATGAAAAAATATAAAACATAAAGGAAGGTATATGTTATTCGGGAATTCATCCATAGCTTGCTTCATAGATATCTTATATAATGATATATAAGAATATTTTCCATCTTATTAAATGATGTTAGGAGAGGCTGTCTAATGGATTTAAAAGATTTATATATATTTCAAAAAGTAGCTGAAAAAGGTAATGTTAGTAAAGCGGCTGAAGCATTAAATTATGTGCAATCAAACGTAACGACGCGCATACAAAAGTTGGAAGAAGAACTTCACACACCACTTTTTCATCGACATAATCGAGGGATGGTGTTAACTCCTGAAGGAAGAAAGTTAATTACCTATGCTGAGAAGATTATTTCTATAGTCAATGAAATGAAAAAAGTGATGCACGATTCAGACCAACCAGTAGGAAAGCTTGAAATTGGTACAGTTGAAACGGTGATTAAACTACCATTTATTCTTTCAAAATATAATAAGCAATATGAACACGTTGATTTATCTTTAACTTCTGGTGTAACGAAAGAGTTGATTGATCAAGTACTTCACTATAAGCTTGATGGTGCTTTTGTTACAGGTAATCACAAAAGTGCCCACCCAGACCTTGTTCAATATAAAGCTTTTGAAGAAGAACTTGTTCTCGTGACAGATAACACACCAACGACAATTGAAGAAATAAAGCAAAAACCACTACTTGTCTTTCGTTCAGGATGTGGCTATCGATCCAAGCTTAGAGAGTGGCTTCGTGATGAACAAGTTGTACCAACAAAAATAATGGAGCTTGGAACTTTAGAGACTATCTTGGGTAGTGTATATTCCGGATTAGGTGTTACTTTTATCCCTTATTCAGCTGTTCAACACCATGAAGCAAGAGGACTTATTCAATGTCATCATTTGCCAGAAAAGTATAGCAAAATCGATACCCTTTTCATCTGTCGAAAAGATGCATATCAAACTGCTTCATTAGAAAAATTTATTGAGACATTACAAACATGTAAAAATGATACAAAAGCACCGTTACCATTTATTTAAGATTGAGAAGACATGGACGAAAGTCTGTTATAGCTCAACGTCGAGATTACAAGAAATGACACGAGATATTAGTTCACAATAAAAGACACAATAAGAATCTTTGTTTGATGAAAAATAAGCGTATGTTGAAATAGGTTTAGGCGAATGATTGACAACAAAAAAGCACCGTCCAAAAGTATTAAAGAACACCCATTGGACAGTGCTTTTTTATGATAACACTTTATCTAAAAAATCTTTTGCGCGGTCGGTTTGTGGATTAGTGAAAAAGGTTTCTGGATCACCTTTTTCAATGAGTTTTCCATCATCTAAAAATAAAATTTGATCCGCCACTTCTTTAGCGAAATTCATTTCATGTGTGACAACGACCATTGTCATTCCCGAATCTGCTAAATCTTTCATAACATCTAATACTTCTTTGACCATTTCTGGATCAAGTGCAGATGTCGGCTCATCAAATAACATAACTTCAGGGTTCATCGCTAGAGCTCGCGCAATAGCAACCCGCTGTTTTTGCCCGCCTGACAGTTTATTTGGATATGTGTTTGCTTTATCTGTTAAACCAACTTTATCAAGTAACTTATATGCCGTTTCTTCTGCATCAGCTTTAGAAATATTTTTAACTTTCTGCGGAGCATATGTTACATTATCAAGTACGGTCATATGTGGGAATAAATTGAAGTGTTGAAATACCATACCAATATGTTCCCGCATCGCTAATTTATTTGTCTTAGGATCGGTAATTTTTTTACCTTTCAACCAAATATCGCCTGATGTTGGCTGTTCTAATAAATTTAAACAGCGAAGGAATGTTGATTTTCCAGATCCAGAAGGACCGATAATAGCGACAACTTCACCTTGTTTGATCGTTGTTGAAATTTGTTTTAATACGGTATTTTCCCCAAACTTTTTCACTAATTGTTCGACTTTAATCACTTTGGCGCATCCTCCGTTCTATCCGTTTACCGATTTGCGTTAATATAAAGACCATCACCCAATAAATAATACCAGCAAATAGGAGAGGTTCAAAGTTTCGGTAAATCTTAGCTCCAACTATTTCGGCACGACGCATTAAATCTAAATAGCCAATGACTGATACAATAGCAGATTCTTTCGTTAATGTAATAAACTCATTCATTAAAGCAGGTAAAATATTTTTTAGAGCTTGTGGCAAAATAATATGGACCATCATTTTTTGATATGGCACACCTAAGGCTTGTGCTGCTTCAACTTGACCGCGATCAACCGCTAAAATACCAGCACGAATAATTTCTGAAACATAAGCTGATGAATTTAATCCGAATGCTAAAACAGCAGATAAAAATGCAGATATATCATATCCAATTAATTGAGGTACAGCATAATAAATAATCATTAATTGTAGAATAAGTGGTGTTCCGCGAAAAATAGATGTATACGCATCAGCCAACCATTTCAAAAATGATAATTTTGTAATTTTACATAATGCAAGTATCGTTCCTAATAATAAACCAATCGATATTGAAAAAATGACAAACTTTAACGTCACCCATATCCCTTTTAACATAAAAGGAATATAAGGCACGATTTGGCTAAAATCCAAATTCATGCCTCACACCTCTCCTTCTCTTGTTGACTACTTCATCTTTTATTTTGCTTCATAATCGGATAACCATTTTTCTCTTAACTTTTCCATTTCTCCATTTTCTTCTAATTCGTTAAGTATCTTATTTACATCTTCGACAAGTTCACTATCTTTTGGAAATGCAATACCCATACCTGGTGCACTTTCTGTAGGGTCTTCAAAACCAACAAGATCTTGTGATTCCATATATCCTGTCGCTACTTCATGGTCCATATAACCAACATCTACTCGATTCGACATGATTTCCTGAATTACAATATTAACATTATCGAGCTTCTTCACTTCGAAACCGTATTCATCAGCTAATTTTTCTGCACCTTCTTCCTGAATCGACCCTAACTGAACGCCAACAACTTTGCCTTTTAAATCTTCCATTTGCTTCACTTCATTTTCAGGTTTACTAATAAACATTTGACTTGAATGATGATATTCCTCCGAAAAATCAACATTTTTCTTACGTTCCTCTGTTGCACTCATACCAGCAATTGCGATATCTGCTCGCCCTGCTTGAAGTGCGCCTATAATACCGTCAAAATTCATATCTTCTATTTGCAATTCAAATCCTAACTTTTCACTAATCATTTCTGCTAAATCAATGTCAAATCCAATTATTTCTCCCGCTTCATTCCGTGTTTCAAATGGTGGAAATTCAGCAGCCGTCACCATCTTTAAAATTTTCTTATCATCTTTTCCATTCTTTGCAGATGACGTTTCCTCTTCACCACTACATGCAGCTAATAAACTAACAAGCAACATAACGATGAGACTAATGACTATGTTTTTCTTCATGTTCCTACTCTCCTTTGATTTGTTTAAATTCTTCCTGAACGGCTTGAAATAACACTGAATCTGTCAATAAATCAAAACCTGTACTTGCTAAAGATAGAGCACCGTCAATGAGTGCTTGATGACCATCTTTTGTAATTGTTTGGTCAGCGAATGCTTTCGTATGTGCAATTAAACCTTTTTTATTTAGACCGATATATGGGTGAATGGCTGGGACAACATGACTGACATTCCCCATATCGATTGACCCGCTTGCAGGTTTCGCTTCATAAACCGGATATGGACTAATCGCTTGAAGGTTTTTTGTAAAAATATTAGACAATGTCTCATTTGTAATCATATTGTCATAGCTCAATTCATAGTTAGAAACCTCTAACGTTGCACCAGTCATTAATGCTGCCCCTTTAGCGATATTGACTACCTTTTCATTCACTTGATTAAGTGCTTCACGGGTTTTGGCACGCGTATAAAACTGTGCGATTGCTAAATCTGGGACAACATTTGCAGCTTGCCCACCTTCTGAGATGATGCCGTGAATTTTCACATGAGCTGGTAGATGTTCACGCAAAGCATTGATGCCATTAAACAATTGAATCACACTATCTAACGCATTAATACCTTCTTCTGGTGAAGCTGCTGCATGGGCGCTTTTGCCCGTGTATTTAAATTGCAGAGCATCCATCGCCAATGATTCACCACTTTTATATGATTGATCCCCAGGATGTAAAATCATCGCTACATCTATGTCATTAAAAATACCTTGCTCACTCATTGGTACTTTTGCACCATTCGTCTCTTCAGCTGGTGTCCCAAGAACGATTATTCGACCTCCGATTTCATCTAGCAACTTACTTAAAATAATACCTGCTCCAACGCTCATCGTCCCAATTAAATTATGACCACAGCCATGGCCAACCCCTGGTAAAGCATCATACTCAGCAAGAAATGCAATCGTTGGTCCTTTCTTTTCGGAAGCAAATTGGGCCTTAAATGCAGTTGGACGACCGGCAATTCCTCTTTTTATTTGAAACCCATGATCGTAAAGTAAATTTGTTAATTTCTTCATCGATTTGTATTCTTGATCCCCTAATTCAGGATTGTTATATAAATCATCACTTATGGACCACAACTCTTGTTTGATCAGTTCTATTTCAGATCGCAATCGACTTTTCATACATGTTCACCCGTCTGTATAAATATTATTGATTATGTATATTTATACTACAATATGCATTAAAATGCAAGTGCTTTTTATAATTCTTAACGAAAGAACTTCTAAGTCGGCTTAAAAATTTATGAAAATCAAGTAAATCGTTTATTAAAATAACGAAAAATTAGGCGGAGAAAACAGTATCGTTTTCTCCGCCTATAATCCCCTTATATTTGATTCAATGTAAAAGTTAATATGCTTTTGACCAGTAAACCATTTCTTTTGCTTTTTCACCGCAGCATACACACGTATCGGAAATATGCTCTTGATCGAAAGGTATACAACGTGATGTCGCTGTTGTATCTTCTTTAATTTTTTCTTCACATTCGATGTTACCACACCACATCGCTTTAATAAAGCCACCTTTTTCATCGAGAATTTGTTTAAATTCATCCATTGTTTTAGCAACAGATGTCATGTTTTCACGATGTTTAAGGGCACTCTCATAAAGATGTTGCTGGATTTCTTCTAATAATGCTGGAAGACGTTCTGCTAAATCATCCATCGCTACAAACTCTTTTTCGCCTGTATCACGACGAACAAGGACAACTAGATTGTTCTCGATATCTCTTGGCCCCATTTCAATCCGAACTGGGATTCCTTTCATCTCATATTCATTGAATTTCCAGCCAGGCATTTTGTCACTTGCATCGATATCGACACGGACGATGTCTTTTAATCGGTCACGAAGCTCATATGCTTTATCAAGAACACCTTCTTTATGTTGCGCGATTGGAACGATCATTGCTTGTGTTGGTGCTACACGTGGTGGTACGACAAGTCCTCGATTATCACCATGCACCATGATAAGCGCACCCATAATACGTGTTGACACACCCCAAGATGTTTGGTGAACATATTGTTGTTTACCTTCTTTATCTAAATATTGAATGTCAAATGCTTCAGCAAACCCTGTTCCAAGATAATGTGATGTTCCAGATTGTAAAGCACGACCATCATGCATCATGCTCTCAATGGTGAGTGTATATTCTGCACCAGCGAATTTCTCTTTCTCCGTTTTCTTACCTTTTAACACTGGAATTGCCAAGAAGTTTTCACACACGTCGGCATAGACATCGAGCATTTGTCTTGTTTCATGTTCAGCTTCTTCTTTCGTTGCATGACATGTATGACCTTCTTGCCAGAGAAACTCTGACGTGCGTAAGAAAGGTCGTGTCGTTTTTTCCCAGCGAACGACATTCGCCCATTGGTTATATAATTTCGGTAGATCACGATAGGAATGAATGTTTTTCGAGTAATATTCACCGAATAACACTTCTGATGTCGGGCGAACGACGATGCGTTCCTCTAACTCTTCGTCACCACCATGCGTGACCCAGGCAACTTCAGGGGCGAACCCTTCAATATGATCTTTTTCTTTTTGCAACATACTCTCTGGAATAAATAATGGGAAATATACGTTTGTATGACCTGTCTCTTTAAATTGACGGTCAAATTCTCCCTGAATATTTTCCCAAATGGCATATCCATATGGTCTAATAATCATTGTCCCACGGACTGGCCCATAGTCTACGAGTTCAGCTTGCTTAACAACATCTGTATACCATTGACTAAAGTCTTCTTCCATCGCTGTAACCTTTTCAACAAAATCTTTGTTCTTTTTACTCATTTCAAGCACACCTTTCTTTCATTTTTTAAACACAAAAAAACCTCCATCCTGAAGGGACCGAGGCTTGGTGGTACCACCCTTTTTTGCAATATAAAGCCAGACATGTATTGCACACTTCATTAGGTAACGGTTATTAGCCGCGCCAATCTTCAAGCATTTGTCTTTCTGATGGCGAACTCAAAGGCAGGTTCCAATTTACCACTTTGGAAAGTTGCACCGACCCTTTCCTCTCTAAGAAAGTGTATAAACTGTACTGATCCTTTTCATCGTTTCATATATTGCTTTTTGATGGCATCACATATCAATTGCGTTCATCACCGAAGCCATGCATACTTTGATTATACTATACATTTTACAAAATACAATGGCAAGTAAATTAACAAGAAACATCTATCATTAAAATGTTTTTTCATATAATGAAAAAGGTGTCCCTTCAATGTCGACTGTCTTTTGAAACATATATCCAGCTTGACGATAAAATTCATTTAAAACATGATTTTCGCCCACACAATCAAGGCGAATCAAACCATTCGTTACTGATAGGTTTTTTTCTATCCAGAATAAGAGCTCTAAACCGATTTGTTGGTGACGATACATTGGATGGACTGCTAGACGGTGCAAATAAAGCGCATCATCCTTTCGCTCTCCCCAAAGGGCTTGATCCCATTCGCTTTGGTCATGTGTTAAATTAAATGTCGCTACAAGTTGCTCCTTGTCAACAACAATATATGTCGTTCCTTCTACCACAGCTGCTTCTACTTCTAAAATAGCTTGATAATCAAGGAGATATTCCCATTGTTGGATGCCTTTTTGTTTTAAAGTCTGGGCAATATCGTGAAGCATTTGAAAAACAAATTGAACATCTTCAAGCGTCGCTTTTTTAATTGTAAATGTATTAAATTGATCCATTCGAAAAATAAATGACATGACATTAACCTCCACTTCTCCATCGTATACGATGATTTTATCATGTAATGAGTGATCTGTTGGTATTTATTATTATTTTACTTATATAATAGTATGAGACGGGGGTGACAAGTTGAACGCTGTTAATATTATCGAACAATTAAAGAAACGAAAACGATCCATGATTGGGGAAGAACAATTAAAAAAGTCAGCTGTCTTAATTCCACTCATTGAAAAAAAGGATGGTATTCATATCTTATTTGAAGTTCGCTCGATGATTTTACGTAGTCAACCGGGAGACATTTGCTTTCCAGGGGGACGAAAAGATAGAGAAGATCCAAGCCCATTACATTGTGCCATTCGTGAAACATCTGAAGAACTGGGTGTTAACGCCTCTGACATAAAAGATGTCGCACCACTTGACTATTTTATTCCAGATATGGGGCGAATTATTTATCCATTTGTTGGGAGAATTACCGAAAATCATAAACTAAAACCGAACCGAACTGAAGTAGCGGAAGTTTTTACTGTTCCATTAGACTACTTTTTAAATACAGAACCAAAGAAATATAAAGTAAACTTACAAGTTATTCCTGAAAAAAACTTCCCGTATCACCTCATTACAGGGGGAAAAGATTATCAGTGGAGAACACCAAAGATAGACGAACTGTTCTACCAGTACGATAATCGTGTTATATGGGGACTAACAGCACGGATTTTAAAGCATTTTATTGATCTTATTAAGTCTGAGTGATGTCAAAACAGTTAGTGATTTACTATATTATGAAAGTGCGAATACAGTAACGAAAAAGCAGCCTGATTAATAGATTCAGACTGCTTTTTCTTATTTCTTATGAAACAACTTCGCCACCGAGTACATTTTTTACATGTTTTAAAGCAAAATCATGACCTACAGCGTTAAAGCTTGCCACTCCTTTTTGGTGAACGACGACTTTAAATCCTTTATTATATGCATCAATTGCCGTATGAAGAATGCAAATATCTGTACATACACCAACAAGATGGACTTCTTCAATGCCTCGTTCTCTTAATTTGATTTCAATATCTGTTCCTTGAAACGCACTATACCTTGTTTTATCCGTGTAATACACATTTGGTTTATCTTTATATTTTTCATAAACATCGGCAAGCTTTCCGTACAGCTCTTTCCCTGGCGTTCCGACTATATTGTGTGGTGGGAATAATTGATTTTCCGGATGATATGGATCATCTGCTTCATGAGCATCCATCGCAATAGCGACAAAATCACCCGCTTCAATAAATTCTTCTGTCACTTTAGCAATATAATCCTCTAATACTTGACCAGGTGCACCGCAAGTTAGTTTTCCATCATCAGCTACAAAGTCATAAGAATAATCGATATTTAATAAAGCCCGTTTCATCATAAACCCTCCCAAAAGATTGTGAAGCGTTTTACAATCTAGTATTACATATAATATAACAAGTTTTTTGAAATAATTCTATACGATTAATTAAAAAATATTTATACAATTAAATCAAAAGAAAACACTGCCTTAAAGGCGTGTGTTTTCTAACGTTAAGTAATTATTTTAAAACAGTCGAATGGACTTTAATTGAATGTGCCTTGCCAAATTTACCGAAAGCGGCATGATACGTTGGACCGACTAAATCATTATATGAAAAGCCATGCGCAATGGCGGTTGTTACGAAACTTTTTGCATGGTGAACCGCTTCTTCTACTGATTTACCTTTAGCTAAATAAGCGGCAATGGCAGCAGAGTATGAGCATCCTGCACCACTTGTATTTTGCGTATCGATTCGCGGGGCTTCAAAAGTTGTTAATGTTTCACCATCATATAAAACATCAACCGCTGGTCCAGATAAACGCCCACCTTTTACTAAGACGTATGTTGCCCCTAACTGATGTAAATCGACTGCCGCTTGTTTTAAATCATCTACTTCCTTAATTGGCCGATCATCAAGTAAGACAGATGCTTCAGGCATATTCGGAGTGATAATGGTCGCTAACGGAATTAACCGTTCGCGTAGCATTTCAATCGCATCATCAGCTAACAATTTCGAATCGAGCTTACCGACCATTACAGGGTCAACAACAACATGCTTCGTCCCTGCCTTACGAATCATATGAGCGACGCGTTTAATAATTGAAGTTGAAAACAACATCCCCGTTTTTAAAGCATCAATCCCGATTTGCCATTTCGCCGTAGCAAACTGAGCTTCAATCGCTTCAATCGGCATTTGATGAACATTTTTGTTTGTTGTTGGATGACGGCCAACAATGGCGGTAATCACACTCATGCCGTAGACATCCAACTCTTGAAATGTTTTTAGATCAGCTTGAATGCCAGCACTTCCTCCTGAAGCGGCTCCAGCTATCGTCATGACACGTGGTAAATCAAACATGAATAAATCCCCTTTAACTTATATTCAAAAAATCATTGCGATGAAAAACCAAATGATCATCATAAGTTGTATTATTATTTTAGCAACTGTTCCACCCAAAAAGCCAATTAATGAGCCTGTTGCAGCACGAGTTGCTTCATGAATAGACCTAGCTTGAAACAATTCAACTATAACAACAGCGATAAACGGTACGATAAGAATACCAAACGGCGGAAAAAATGATCCTATAATTACAGAAATAGCCGCTATGTTTTCACCTAACTTACTACCTCCAAAACGTTTGACGAAGTGACGATTAGCAATGATATCAGCTAAAAATAACACTACCGTAAACACAATCATCATTGTCCAAAACAACCAACCTAATTCAGTTGAATTGATTTTAAAATGATAGACGAAAAAGCCGAGCCAAATCAATAATGATGAAGGAAGAATTGGAAAGACCAATCCGATAAAACTTAAGATAAATAATAGAATAATGAGTATCCAAAGATAAATATCTGCCATCTTTACACCTACAATTTGTGAAATACCACGAATGAAAGACTCTCTCGCAAACTTTTTCCTAATACAATTTGTTGAGTGAAGATCTCTACAATTTGTTTACCTTATTGTAAATGATACGCTTCTCTACTTGTTTGTTCAACTTTTCTTTTAATAGGCATTTACATAGACTTTTCTCTTAACTCTTCTTACACTAAAGAAAATAAGTAAAGGAAGTGGATCATATGATGATTAAAGGTATTCACCATGTATCAGCCATTACAGCTCATGCTAAAGACAATTATTATTTTTACACACATATACTCGGCTTGCGTCTCGTAAAAAAAACGATTAACCAAGATGACCCTTCTGTCTATCATTTGTTCTATGCTGATGAAATAGGTAGTCCTGGAACCGACTTGACATTCTTTGAACTGCCATATGCAGGAAAAACGATACCCGGGACCTCGAGCATTTCAATAACCTCTTTACGCGTGCCAAATGATGATGCTCTCACATATTGGTTAGACAGATTTAATCATTATCATGTCACACATCAAAATATTTCAAACCAAGGCAAACGAAAAGCCATTTATTTTCAGGATCCAGAAGGCCAGCGATTAGCACTTGTTTCTGATGAAAACAATAATGGAATACCTGGTGGAAAACCATGGAAGCATAGCCCAGTACCCGAACAATATGGGATTTGTGGTCTCGGACCTGTCCGATTAACTGTAGCTGATAAGCAGCCTACTGAACATATTCTGACAAACATATTAACATTTAAACTCATTGACAGATATCCTTCCCATACAGAAGGTCTCGAAGATATTTACGTTTTCTCAACAGGGGAAGGTGGAACAGGGGCAGAAGTTCATCTCGAAGTACGCACTGATCTCCCACAGGAACGGCTTGGACGAGGGGGTGTGCATCACGTTGCCTTTCGTGTGGAAGATGAAGATGAGTTAAATGATTGGCGTCACTTCTTAACTCAAAACAGAATTGCCAATTCGGGAATTATCGACCGATATTATTTTAAAGCACTTTATTTTAGAGAGCCAAATGGGATTTTATTTGAACTGTCTACTGATGGACCTGGTTTTACAACCGATGAAGATTTAGAGCATCTAGGAGAATCGCTCGCTCTACCACCTTTTTTCGAAAATCAGCGAGAAGAAATTGAAGCAATTCTCGAACCGTTAAATACGCGTAGATACAAATAAACACAAATGTCGGCTTATCTAATAAATTGATATATCTTTTTTTAATAAATTAGAGCAAATATCAGCTTTTAAAAGATAAATAAAATTCCACTCTTTTTAGTAAAGAGTGGACCTTTTATGTTATCAAGACGCTTCTAAGTACCAATATATTTGTCTGTCTACATGTCAAAAAAACTAAATAACCTTAGATCCTCTATGATTACAGAGCTAAGGTCAGTTAATCCATTTTTACCATTTCTGTTCTATGCTAAACATGAAGCGATTCGTTTTTTCCGTTCTTTTTGAACATCTATTGATTATCTTCGTTCTGATCATCATTCAAAGAAGGATACGGGTCGACATCATGCTTATATGAATAAGCTTTAGATATTAAAACCAATGATATTATTAAAACAATCACTACGATTGCAATCATACCAACGATATAATATGTCATTTTCCTACTCCTTTTAAGACTTTAAATCTTCTCCGATAATACGAACCTCTCGTTCAAGTTGCACACCAAATTTTTCCTTTACTGTTTTTTGGACATGATGAATTAAATCAATGTATTCTTGGGCAGTTGCATTGTTCTTATTAACGATAAATCCCGCATGTTTTGTTGATACTTCGGCACCCCCAACTCTTGTACCTTGTAAGCCACTATCTTGAATTAACTTTCCAGCAAAATAACCTGGCGGGCGCTTAAACACACTACCACATGATGGATATTCTAACGGTTGCTTCGATTCACGCTTAAAAGTTAAGTCATCCATAACATCTCTAATCGTATGATAGTCACCTTTCTGTAATTGGAAAGTAGCTTCTAATACGATATATCCCTTTTCTGGAATATTACTTGTTCGATATGATAAGTCCAGTTCATCAGCTGTTAAATGTAATCGTTCACCTTCTTTAGTGACAACGAGTGTGTGAGCGAGAACATCTTTTATTTCACCACCATATGCTCCTGCATTCATATAAAGTGCTCCACCAACTGAGCCAGGTATGCCACAAGCAAACTCTAAACCTGTCAGTTCTGCTTCTAATGCTTTTCTCGATACATCAATAATCCGTGCGCCACTCCCTGCAACAAGTGTCGTTCCATCCGTATGAATCTGATTCAATTGGTGTAAGTTCATGACAATCCCACGAATGCCACCATCCTTAACAATTAAATTCGAACCATTTCCTAATAAAGTAAATGGAACTTGCTCTTTATTAGCGAGTTTAACGACTTGTTGAACTTGTTCATACGTTTCAGGTGTAACGAAGAAGTCCGCCTTTCCTCCCAAACGTGTATAAGTGTGATCCTTTAAATATTCATCGACTAACACATCTTTTTTCGGAAGAATTGAAATTAATTTATGATATAAATCATGATTTATCATGCTACTCAGTCCTTTAAGTATTTACTTCAAGTCATAAAAAATAACTCATGTTTATTATTGTACGAAAAAAAAGTGGAGCTTTCCACTAACAATCATATGTCAAAACATAGTAGCATATGCTAATATGTTTTGACATACATTTTTACACTAGATACATATGAAACAGCACTGTATACATACGACAGTGCTGTTTTATTTACAGTTTCGTTTCTATATCAGCCGTTTCTTTTAACTGTTTTATTTTTTTCTGTAGTTTTTCCTGTTGTTTACGTTGGGATATTTGTTCTTTTAATACGCCTTCTATATCATCAAAAGTTGGTAAGTTTTCATCATCTTTCTTTAACTCTTCATAAAGCTCTTTTGCTTCTTCATCAGAAACTTTAACTGGAATCTCTTTTCCCACATACTTCATATAAACTAAACTATACATAATCTGTTCTTTAAACGATTCTTCCGTTAGCTGAAATTCTTCCAAATAATCATTTAGTTGTTCCCCATTTTCATTTTTTAACTTCGTAAATTCCTCTTCCACTTCATCTTTAGTGACGTGAATACCTTTTGCTTCAGCTTCTTGGCGTAACAACTCATGAGCAATCAGTTCATCTAGCGTGTCATTTTTTATAGCCTCTTGGTCATCAATATCTTGTCCAAATTGATGACGTTTCATTTTTGTCTGGATGTAGAGAGAATTATAATATTGACCAGTTATTTTATGACCATTAATTTCAGCGACAATTTTATCATCAATAACTTTTTCTTCTTCAGAAATCGTTAGGTCAGTATTTTGTTGCGTTTTATCTCCATCATTACTTTTCTCACCACATGCTGCCATGATGATTAATAATGCACAAATCATAAGCCCGATTAAGAATACTCTTAAATTCTTCATTCATAAAAGCCTCGTTTCATTCTATATTATCTTTATTGAAACATAGGAATTGAACACAAGTCAACTTATGCCTATAGATAAATCATGTGATTACTTACCATTTTTAAACACGCAAAAAGCTCCCGTTAAAGGGAGCTTTTCTATCCTCTATTTTAAGAAAGGGGGAGTAGAAGTTACTTAATGCTTGATTCTATTTCGGAAACCATTTTTTCAACAGAAACGAGTCCACCACCAGACAAATACCAAATCTCTGGATCTAAATAGACTATGCGATCGTTTTTATATGCTTTTGTTTTTTGAACGAGTTTATTTTCAACAACTTGTTTAGCTGATGATTCACCATCTACAACCGCACTTCGATCTACAACATATAATAACTCAGGATCTTTTTCGACAATATATTCAAATGATATGTTCATTCCATGTGTTGAAGCTTCAATATCTTCATCAACTGGTTGGACACCGAACACATCGTGAATAATTCCAAATCTTGAATTCGGGCCATATGCACTTACTTTATCATCGTTTGATAAGATAACAAGTGCTTTTTCATCCATTGCTTTTGCTTTTTCTTCTACGGATTGAATTTTCTCTTCGATTGCAGCTATTTCATTATTCATCTCATCTTCTTTATCAAATATTTCACCAATGACTTCCATATTTTCTTTAAAAGATTCCATATATCGAGTTGTATCTACACCTAAAAAGATTGTCGGGGCAATTTTGCTCAATTCGTCATAAACTTCAGACTGACGTTCTGATATGAAAATCACGTCAGGATCGATTTCACTAATCTTGTCAAAATCTGGCTCCTTCAAACTTCCAATATTAGCATAGTCATCACTTGTATATTTATCTAAGTATGATGGAATAACACCACTTTGTGCCACTCCTGCTACTTCAATGCCAAGTTTGTCCAATGTATCTAGAATTCCAAAGTCAAAGACAACGACTTTTTCTGGATTTTTTGAAACTTCTGTTTCACCTAACTCATGCGTAATTGTCACTGTCGCCTCTTCAGATGGAGAAGTGGTTGTATCATTTGTTTGCTTTTCTCCTTCACTGTTACCACAAGCTCCCAATGTCAATACTAATAGTGCAGTCATTAATATCATTATAAATTTTCTCATGACAACGAACTCCCTTTTACGATTTATTTTCTGTCACTAATGTTGCCATTTACAATACGGATTGCCTTATCAATAAAGGCTCCCCCTTCTTTATGGTTTACTTCATGGACATTCTAAGGTAAACTAAATGTATGGACTTGCCTTTGTACGGTTTATCTTATGAATCGTACGAAGGTTTTTTTATTTATAATGGCTTTTCCGCATTTTGTGCAACATTAGTGATCAAAAATAAACACAAATGCGTTGATTGTTAACTTCTTTAATATCAATATCCATATCGTAAATTTCTTTTAACACACAGCGGTCAATTACGTCACAAGACCTTCCTTGTTTAACAATTTTTCCATCTTTAAGTGCGACGATATGATCTGAATAACATGAAGCAAAATTAATATCGTGAATAACGATCACAACTGTCTTTCCTAACTCATCGACAAGCTTTCGTAAAATCTTCATGATTTGCACGGAGTGACGCATATCTAAATTATTAAGCGGCTCGTCAAGCATAATATATTCTGTATCTTGAGCAATAACCATAGCAATATGCGCCCTTTGACACTGACCGCCACTTAATTCATCAAGATATTTATCTTGAATATTCTCTAATTCCATATATCTAATCGCTTGATCGACCATTTCCCAATCATCTTGTTTAAGTCGACCTTTAGAATATGGAAAGCGTCCAAATGATACGAGTTCGCGCACAGTTAATTTTAATTGAATGGAATTTGATTGCTTTAAGATTGAAATTTTCTTTGCCAAGTCATTATTTTTAACCTTATCAATATCTTTACCATCGATTTCAATTATTCCCTCATCTTGAGCGATTAACCGTGTAATCATTGACATTAATGTACTCTTACCAGCCCCGTTAGGACCAATAAAAGATGTAATCGTGCCTTTTTCAATTGATAAAGACACATTATCGATGACTTTTTTATCGTGATACGACTTTGATAAACGTTCTACCTTTACCATGATCGATTCTCCTTTAATAATAAGTAGATAAAGTAAATACCACCGATGAAATTAATAATGACACTTATCGGCGTTTGAAAGACAAACATTTTCTCAACAATCAACTGTCCACCAATTAATGCGATAATACTAATAAGCGCTGATCCCATCATAATATATTTATGGCGATATGTTTTTAAAAATTCATATGCCAAATTAACAACTAATAAACCTAGAAATGTCATTGGACCTGTTAATGCTGTTGCTATAGAAACAAGCACACTAACGATGACAAGTAGATGCTTAACAACATAGTTATAAGGGACACCTAAGTTTATAGATAAATCTTTTCCTAGAGCTAAGACATCCAAATACTTCGCAAATCGCCAAAAGTAAACTAAAACAAAGAAAACAAGTATAACAGATAAGTAAACAAGGTTAGTATTAACATTATTAATACTAGCGAACATTTTATCCTGTGCAACCATAAATTCATTCGGATCAATTAACACCTGCATAAACGACGTTGCACTATTAAAAAATGTACCTAATATAAGTCCGACTAATAATAGAAAATAAATATTGCTATTTTCCCCTTTAAATAAAAACCGGAAAAGTATAAGAGAAAATAGAACCATGGCTAAAATAGATATGAGATAGTTCACATTACTGTTCATCATAACTAAAGAATGAGAGCCAAAAATGTAAATCATAATTGTTTGAACGAGTAAATATAATGAATCTAATCCCATCACACTTGGCGTCAAAATTCGATTGTTCGTTATCGTCATAAAAATCGTTGTCGAAAAGGCAATTGCCCCACCAGAAATAATGACAGCAATCACTTTCACAATACGTCGCGGTAATATATAATCGATATTCCCCGTTAAGTCATAAAAAATATACAAACATGTTAATATGATAGCCACAAGGAATAAGATGACTGTTTTCTTTTTATAAGCCATATTTCTTTCTCCTTAGTAACAGATAGAGGAACATCGCACTTCCTATGACTCCTACCGTTAAGCTAATTGGTATTTCATATGGATAGATGATAACCCTACCAATAATGTCACAAACAAGTACAAATACTGCTCCTAATACCGCTGTATGTGCAAGACTTTTCTTTAAATGATCACCTTGATAAATCGTGACGATATTCGGGATGATCAGTCCTAAAAACGGGATAACACCGACTGTTAAAACGACAGATGCTGTCACAAGAGCCACAATCATTAAACCGAGATTTACAACCTGACGATAATTTAAGCCTAAGTTCTTAGCAAAATCTTCTCCCATACCTGCAATCGTAAACTTATTAGCAAATAAGAAAGCTAAAGCTAATATTGGGATACTAATAAACATCAACTCATATTTGCCACTCATAATCATTGAGAAATCGCCTAACATCCAAGAACTAATGTTTTGGATTAAGTTGTTTTTATAAGCGAGAAAGGTCGCTAATGAACTAATAATATTCCCAAACATAAGACCTACTAGTGGGATAAAAACTGTATCTTTAAATTTAATTTTCTCAAGAAGCTTCATAAAGATAAATGTCCCTGCAAGTGCAAATAAGAAAGCGAGCGTCATTTTCGCTAATGGACTTGCCGATGTAAACATAAGCAAAGCAACGAGTATCCCTAACTTTGCAGAATCAAGCGTTCCAGCCGTTGTCGGTGAGACAAAACGGTTACGACTTAATTGCTGCATAATTAAACCAACAATACTCATACTCATACCAGCTATCAATATACTAATTAAGCGTGGGATACGACTATGCCATAAAATATCTCTTTGGTCTTCTGTTAATGAGAATATATCATTTAATGATAATTCGGATACACCAACGAATAGTGATGTAATCGATAGTATGATGAGTGATATGATTAAATAACGTAATTTCAAAGTATCCCTTCTCGCCTCGTGGGAATTATTTTGAAAATTCCCAATTGATAATCGTTTATAGTATGTCTAATTTATTGATAATGAGAGTCATTCTCAATTAGTGGCTAAATTGATTATAGCATAGTCTACTGTTTCGTCAACTGTTTTTACAACATTTTCAGTAGTTTTATGGTAAAAGTCATTTATTCTTCAAAATTATAAATGAGAATGAAGTGAAGAAATAAAAGAGTCGGTCCAAAACCGACTCTTTTATACGTCTTCTTCTCTCTCAATAACACAACCATCATCTGTACAATAGCTCGTCTCAGAATGTTTCGGTGTTATTGTTTCAAATGAAGGTTTAACACGCCGTCTTTTCCAAACTTCATCTAATACTTCTTTAAATACATGTGTTGGCTGTGCTCCTGAAACAGCATATTTTTCATCAAAAACAAAAAAAGGCACTCCCTGAACTCCTATCTCGCGAGCTACTGCTTCTTCTTCACGAACATATTTTGAAAATTTGCTTGACTCAAGCATATCTAATACTTCTTCAGCATCTAAACCAATATCGCTTGCCAATTCTGTTAAAATTTGGTGGTCACTAATTTGCTTTGATTCTGAGAAATAAGCAGCAAATAGGCGTTCAGCCATTTCCTTAGCCTTTCCCTTCTTCTCAGCAAATTTAACGAGACGATGCGCATCAAATGTATTACTATGTTGAATGGAATCAACACGATATTCTAGACCTGCTTCTTTTGCCTGTTCGACCATCTGCTGAACGGATTGTTTTGCCTGTTCAATAGTCATCCCATACTTACTCACTAACAATTCATAATACTTCTTGTTTCGAATTGGTTTCGCTACTGGATCTAACTCATAGCTTTTAAATTCAAGCGAAATTTCATCTTTAAATTCAAAATCATTAAGTGCCTTTTCTAGTCGACGTTTTCCTATATAACAAAATGGACAAGCGAAATCTGACCAAACTTCTATCTTCATCTTGTCACCACCTCTTTTCTTGCATGTATTTTAGCATAGAAAAAAGCATTTTTATATGTTTGTGCTTATATTGTTTAATGAACCTTGAATCAACAATTTTACACTACAAGCATAGGTTTAATTGTTTTGTTACGTAAACTTTAAGTATCATATATACATCAATAAATCATTTATACACATTTAAAAAACTCTCATAAATCAGCTACTGATTTATGAGAGACAATCTATTATTCCATGAGAGATTTACCCATAATTTCAACTCGATTCGTTTGTTTTAGATCTGTTAACGTCTTAGCACCGATACCAAACATCGTAATTCTTAATTCTAACTCGATTTGCTCCATTATTTGTAATACGGATTCAACTGATTCTGTTGCTGCTTGTAGTAAAGTACGTGCAAAACCAACCATATCTGCTCCAATTGTTATAGCTTTTGCTGCATCATGCCCAGTTTTCATTCCACCACTTGCAATGATCGGTATATTAGGTAATACACTTCGAACAGATACGATACAGTCTTTTGTCGGGATACCCCATTGATTAAATGCTTCAGCGGCCGCTTTTCGTAACGGGTCTTTGGAACGTAATTTTTCTACTTGACTCCAAGATGTACCTCCAGCTCCAGCAACATCGATATAAGCAATACCGACATCAGCTAATTGTTTTGCAAGTTCTCCTTCAATACCAAAGCCTACTTCTTTAACACCGACGGGAACATGTAATGCTTTACATATCGATTCTATTTTAGGTAACAAACTTTCAAAGTTAACATCACCTTCATCTTGAAAAACCTCTTGTAAAGGATTTAAATGCAAAACTAACGAATCTGCTTCAGTCATATCAACAATGCGTTTCGCTTCATCTATACCGTAGCCATAATTCAGTTGCACAGCTCCTAAATTAGCTATAAGGGCAGCATTTGGGGCTTTTTTTCGAATAAGAAATGAATCTTGATAGGCTTCACTTTCTAATAACGCTCTAGTTGAACCTAAGGCTATCGCCCAGCCACGTTCTTCTGCTGCTAGAGCAAGATTTTGGTTAATCTGGGCAGCTAATTTTGATCCGCCAGTCATCGAACTAACTAAAAATGGTGCTTTTATTTGTTTTCCTAAAAAGGTCGCAGCGATGTCAATATCATTAAAATTAATTTCTGGTAATGCATTATGAATAAATGAAATGCCTTCTAATCCTGTTGTTTTATTAACACCTTCGACTTGATCGGTTAAACAAAGACGTATATGTTCAGTTTTCCGCTTATTAATTCCCACTTCTGACATTTTTTCACTTCCTACATACATATTTGGAAAAAGTTGTTCACTTGAAGTTATTGAATCCTAATTCGTACCTACATGATAACAAAAAAAGAAACAGATTAAAAAACATATCGTGTAACAACATGCTCTTTTTATTAAAGTAATGATAACGTTTCGCCTAATTTTAATAGCAATAATTTTTCCTTCTTAATATTTCGACGTACCCATTCATTCATAAGGCGTTCAAGCGCCTCTAATGGCGTGTCATCTGCTAGCATAAATGCACCATAATGAGTCGGAATCATATACTTGGCCCTCGTATCTAGAAATGCTTGTACGGCTTCTTCAGGACTAACATGTTGGCGATGCATAAACCACTCAGGCTCATAAGCACCAATAGGCATTAACGCGTAATCAAGTTCAAATCGCTCACCTATTTCAGTAAATCCTCTAAAATAGCCACTATCACCTGCAAAATAGATAGCTGGCATTCGTTCTCCAGTGATCACCCATCCACCCCAATGTGATGTATTTGTATCAAATAACGTACGCTTCGTCCAGTGCTGGGCGGGGACGAAAGTGAATACTAAGTCTTTTAGGCGAAAAGATCCCCACCAATTGAATTCTGCGACATGCTCTATCCGCCGTTTTGTAAACCACTTTCCTAATCCAGCGGGTACGAGAAAAAGGGGATTACCAGGTAAATGATAAATCGTCTGTTGATGTAAATGGTCATAGTGGCTATGTGAAATAAGGACGACATCTATCGAAGGTATATCTGCAAGTGGAATGCCAGGCGATGTAAGTCGTTTATATGTAAATAATTGTTTCGCCCACACGGGGTCTGTGATGATATTCAATCCGTTAAGTTGAATTAAGAACGTACAATGTCCAATCCATGTGATGGTTGGCTCTGTCCGGTTCGTTTGTAGGTTTGTAATTTCAGGGTTTTCTACAAGTGGAACTTGAAAAGACAGATCCTTCTGTTTTTTCATCCGCTCCTTAAACCAGAGTAGTAAGTCACGCCATGAATGATTAACTTGGATATTGTCTAAGTTTTGATAGCGTGTTCGTTTCATAAAACCTTCCTTTTATTAAAATCTTTTAATCTTAATAACATGCTTCCCCAAAAATAATGAATTTAAAAGACAACCTCAATATATTATGTCATTATATCAAATATTAATTCGAATCATTTATTAAACATTTTTTTATTTTATGTCGATATAAAATAAAACATCTTTGTTTTCGCTAAATTAGTGTTCTATTTATTGTTATATAAATGCATTTTACAGACGTCTTTTCAAATGACGAGATGCGATTGGATAAGGGAATTGGGGGTCACGAGAAGATGAAAAAACATAAGCAAAAAAGAAAAAGATTTGAAAAGAGTTTTCTGAAATGGAACAATTATTCAATTGGCAGAAAATATATAACCGTTTTCTTTTTAACAGTTTTCTTTTTTATAGTGGCTGGTGTTATTGTATTTATTCAAATGTTTCAAGGTAACAAGAGTTTAGAAGACGTAGAAGTCACAAGTTCTCTCGTAAGTGATATGTCAGAAATGGCGGCTATTATTCAGACGAAAGATGTACAAATATCGGATTTCTTACTAACGAATAGTAAGCGTTATATTGAAGCATTTGAACAATATCAAGCTGAATTAGATCAACTGATTAAAAAAGTCAAACCGCAACTTCAAACAGAGAAGCAACGAACGACATTTAACAACATCATAAAAAATGATGCGAGAGTAAATGAGATATTTTATGATGAAGTGTTAAAATACGTAGATATGAAAAGTGACTATATGGCACTATCAACTCGAAATCAAACCTCAGAACTACGAGCTCATACGATACAACTCGTCGATGAATTAATGGACATGGTGAAAAAAGAAGAAGCCAAATCTGTAATTAGTGCGAAATCGAACTTAAAAATAAGTACAATCGCCTTAGTCATTGCTTTACCTACTGTCATCATGATTGGTGTTATGTTAATGATTTATGTCAGTCGAAAAATATCAAGTCATTTAAAGAAAGTCGTTAGCATCACGTCTGAAATAGCAAAAGGAAATCTTGCTGTATCTGATATGAATGACGTTGGAAATGATGAGATTGGTCAACTCGCACAGGCATTAAATCGAATGAAAGGAAATATGACAAATATTTTATCCAAGGTGGCAAACGCTTCAAAGGTTCTTACTAATCAAAGTAATGCACTTAACCAATCAGCACGTGACATTAAAGAAGGTAGCGAACAAATTGCTACAACGATGGAGGAACTATCTTCTGGTACAGAAACACAAGCAAATAGGACGTCAGATTTAGCAGAAAAAATGACTCATTTTGTTCAGAAAGTCACCCTTTCAGAAGTAAATGGTTCAGAAATAGAATCTCATTCTAATCATGTGCTACAGCTAACAGAAGAAGGTACAACTCTTATGAATCAATCTGTAAAACAAATGAATCAAATTGACACAATCGTTAAAGAATCTGTTAAAAAAGTTCAACGTTTAGATGCACAGTCTAACGAAATATCAAATCTCGTATCAGTGATTAAAGATATTTCAGATCAAACGAACTTACTCTCCTTAAATGCCGCCATTGAAGCGGCGCGTGCAGGTGAACATGGACGTGGATTTGCTGTCGTTGCAGAAGAAGTCAGAAAGCTATCTGATCAAGTTGCCAAGTCTGTTGGTGAAATTACAAGGATCGTAAACAATATTCAAGAAGAAACAGATGAAGTTGTTCATTCACTTAACCAAGGATATGACGAAGTGAAATCTGGTACAAACCAAATTGAAAAAACTGGAAAGACTTTTTCCGTCATTCATTCATCCATCACGGATATGGTTACAAAAATTAAAAGTATCTCTACCTATTTAAAAGAAATGAGTATGACAAGTGATAATATGAATCACTTAATTAGTGATATTGCTGCTATTTCAGAAGAATCTGCAGCAGGAGTTGAACAAGCAGCAGCTTCAGCTGAGCAATCTTCAAATGCAATGGAAGAAATTACACGAAATGCCAGTGATTTAGCTGATTTAGCAATACAGCTACAAGATGAGCTAAAAGTCTTTAAGTTCGTATCCTTTTTTGACCAATCTAAATAAAAGTGAAACCTTTGATTCGCTAAACCGTATAGTGAGGTGAGAAAATATCATACAGTCTAGGAGTGATAGATGATGTTAGTCGTTACAGCAAATCATGTTCCCGGAAAAAATATCACAAAAACGTATGGACTCGTTAAAGGAAGTACCGTCCGTGCCAAACACGTTGGAAGAGATATCGGTGCATCATTTAAAACACTTGTCGGTGGAGAAATCAAAGGCTATGCAGATTTAATGATAGAGGCTCGGGAAGAAGCAACAAATCGTATGATTGAAGAAGCAAGCCAGTTAGGAGCCAATGCAATCATTAGTATGCGTTATCAAACGTCACAAGTTATGAACGGTGCTGCTGAAGTCATAGCCTATGGAACAGCTGTCATTATTGAATAATTAAGACGAAACTAGAACATAGCCCAATTAAAAGTGTATGAAATCATGATTTATACATTTGATTTCATACACTTTTACTTTTAAATATCATATAACCTTTCTATTTATATACTATTAAGGAATAAATAAACGATTAAATAGCTCTAGAACTCTCTTCAATACAAAGCCAAAGTCCTTTTTTATGAATTCCATTATCTACCTGACAGGGAAGCCTTCAACTAGTTCTTATCTTCTTCTTGTTATATGGCGATAAAAAACAATCAATCGTGTGATCATTAACCATTCCTGTTGCTTGCATAAAAGCATAACAAATGACCGGACCGACGAAGGAAAAGCCACGTTTCTTTAAGTCCTGACTCATTAATTTTGATTCTATTGTTTGCTTCGGTATATCTTCTAATGATTCATACTTATTTAAAATCGGTTGGCCACCAACAAATTGCCAAATGTACTTATTAAAGCTACCGAATTCCTTTTGAACTTTTAGGAAAGCTTTGGCATTTGTTATAACAGAAAGGATTTTCCTTTTATTCCGAATGATTCCTACGTTGTTCAAAAGACGTTGCACATCTTTATCATCATATTGGCTTATTATGTCAGGTTGAAACTGACTGAAAGCCTCTCGGTAATGATGACGCCGATGTAAAATCGTTATCCAACTTAGACCTGCTTGAGCGCCTTCTAAACAGAGCGCTTCAAATAGTAAGCGATCGTCGTGCAACGGTCTTCCCCACTCGTGATCATGATACTCAATATATATAGGATCGTCTGTCACCCATTGACAACGTCGTTTAAGAGCCATATCCTACTCCTCCTTCGTTTCCACACGATGATCCTCATAGGAAATCCAATCACTGTAGCCACCAGGATATAAGTAAATCTGGTCATAGCCTGCTTTTTTAAGTGCAAAAATATTAGGACATGCTGAAACACCAGAACCACAGGACACAATAATAGGCGTATCTTTTGGCAATTGTTTAAAATGTTGTTTTAACATGGCTTTACTTTTATATTGACCATAATCCGTAAATACATCTTTCCAGAAATAATTTTTAGCACCTGGAATATGTCCCGCCTTATGATAAAGTGGTTCTATTTTTCCGAGATAACGCGCCTTCGAACGCGAATCCACTAGAATGGCCGCCTTGTTTTTCAACTTTTCCTTTAGTTCTTCGATGTTAATAGTATGTCTATATGTCTGTTTTGCCTTATAGACAGTCGGCTTTTGTTTAGGAAGCCTCGTTTCTAACGAAAGTCCCGCTTCTTTCCAAGCAGTTAATCCCCCATCTAATATAGAGACTTTTCGGTGACCAATTGCTTGCAACATCCACCATAGTCTCGCAGCAGTCATATCACGCCCATCATCGTACACAACGATTTTTGTATGATGATTAATCCCATGTTTACCGAGTATATCGACAAAAGAAGCTAAATCAGGTAGAGGATGTTTTCCACCATGTTTACTTACCGGTCTAGATAAATCTTTATTTAAATCAAGATAAATAGCAGTCGGAATATGTCCCTCTTGATAAACTTTATAACCATATGTTTCATCAGTTAAATCAAAACGAACATCAATAACAGTTAGACGCTCTTTTTTATCTAGTTTTTCTTTTAAATGCTGAACGTGAATTAAGTTCGCCAACGTCATATCGCCTCCCATCTTTACCTTCTATGTTAGCAAATTTTTAATCTATGAAAAATATTTTATAAAAGAATATGATAAAATAAAATAATATATGAATGAGGAGCTGAATAATTATGAAAGAACAATTAATCGAACGTCTTACTACATATGTTAAAATCGATACCCAATCAAATGAAAACAGTCAAACAACCCCTTCTACTAAAGGCCAATGGGATTTACTTCACTTACTAGAAAACGAGCTAGAAAAGCTTGGACTAGAAAATATAACACTTGATGACAATGGTTATTTAATGGCTACATTACCGGCCAATACAGACGTTGACGTCCCTACGATAGGTTTTCTCGCTCATGTTGATACAGCAACTGATTTTACAGGAAAAAATGTTAAGCCACAAATTGTTGAGAATTACGATGGTCAAGCAATCATGTTAAATGAAGACTTAGGGATTGCCTTGTCACCTGATGATTTTCCTGAATTAATTAACTATAAAGGACATACGCTCATAACGACTGATGGGACAACGTTACTAGGTGCAGATAACAAAGCAGGTATCGCGGAAATTATGACAGCATTAGAATACTTAATAAATAATCCTGAAATTAAACACGGCACCATTCGAGTTGCTTTCACACCTGATGAAGAAATTGGCCGTGGTCCGCATAAATTCGATGTCGAAAAGTTTAATGCAGATTTTGCCTATACGATAGATGGTGGCCCACTTGGCGAACTCCAATATGAAAGCTTTAATGCAGCATCAGCGAAAATAATATTTAAAGGGGAAAATGTTCACCCAGGTACAGCGAAAGACAAAATGGTAAACGCTGGTAAGATGGCTGCAGAGTTTATTCAACATGTACCTGAACAGGAAGCACCTGAATATACAGAAGGCTATGAAGGGTTTTTTCACTTAATTTCCGTTAATGGTGATGTTGAAAAAGCGGAAGTTTATTACATTATCCGTGATTTTGATAAAGATAAGTTTTCTGCACGAAAAGATCTGATTAAACAAATTGTTGAAAAAACGAGAGAAAAGTATGGAAATGACCGTGTCATATTAGATTTACGAGACCAATATTATAATATGCGAGAAAAAATTGAACCCGTTAAGGAAATTGTCGAAATAGCAAAACAAGCGATGATAAATTTAAATATCGAACCTATTATTGAACCAATCCGTGGTGGAACAGATGGTTCGCAATTATCCTATATGGGCTTGCCGACTCCGAATATTTTTACTGGTGGGGAAAATTTCCATGGCAAGTATGAATATATTTCTGTTAATAATATGGAAAAAGCCGTTAAAGTTATTATAGAAATATGTCGTTTGTTTGCAATGGATCGTAAATAATTTAATGACATTCATAAAATAAGGAGCGGACAAACGATGCACGTCAATATTAGAAATGTATTTTTCATTATCTTTCTTTTATGTTTCTTAACAGCTTGTGAAGAAGTAGATCTAGCAAATAAATCGAAACAAGCTCCTTCAGTTGAAAGCGGTGCTACACAAAAAAACGAGGAGGTTAAAAAAATGATTCTACCTGATACGCCCCTTCAAAAAGGAGATCAAGGTGAAGATGTTAAGGCTGTGCAACACATACTTAAGAGCATAGGTTACACAGTTAAAGAGTCTGGTATATTTGACGAAGAAACCGTGTGGGCTATGACTGATATCCAGCTACAACAAAGTGATTCACTCGAAGTCACTGGTTTATACAATCATGAAGTGAAAGCTATACTAGAAAATTGTCTTGAGGAAAAAGTTGACATCCAACCTGGTAATGGTTTTGACGAGAACAATATTGAATTTAATCCTTATGAAATTTTAGTATTAGTGAATAAAAAACATATGCTTCCTGAAGATTTTGTTCCAGAAGATCTTGTCGTACCTGATGTGCCTTTTCCATTTACAGAAGATTTACCTAAAAAAATGATGCGTAAACCTGCAGCTGCTGCATTAGAAAAGTTATTCGCCGCAGCTCAAAAGGCAGATTTAAATTTATTTGCACAATCAGGTTATCGCTCATATGAACGTCAAAAAGAATTGTATACGGCCTATGTAGAACGTGATGGTGAAGATGCTGCAAATAAATATAGTGCTCAACCCGGACAAAGTGAACACCAAACGGGGTTAGCGATGGACGTAACAAGCCCTGACGTTAACTTCTTACTTAATGAAGCTTTCGGTGAAACAGATGAAGGTAAATGGATTAAAGAGCATTGTCATGAGTTCGGTTTTATTATTCGCTACCCTAAAGGAAAACAATCGATTACTGAATATCAATTTGAACCTTGGCATTTGCGTTATGTTGGTGAAAAGGCTGCAAAGGAAATAATGGAAAAAGGAATTACACTGGAAGAATATTTAGAAGATCTATCTTATTAAGAGTTTATATAAGAGAGGGCATTCCATAATGTACCGAAGTTTAGATACTCTATAACTGATATGCAACTTCATTTGTATAAAAAAGAGTCCAGTCCGATACTGAACTCTTTTTTTATTTAACTAAATATTATCCTATTTTTAAATACATGTTGACGGTGCTACTTGACTTGTAATGGTTTCTTTTTCTGGAACACAGTAGTAACCTACAACATGAAAATTATATTTTTTCAAATCACGGATACTAACATTTCGAGATATACGATCTGATGCAATAATTGCAACTTTCTTCGTTGGAATCTGCTGGTAGTTACGTCCTAGATAAGGTATCGGAATATGGATAATTTGAGAATTATGATCGTATACAATGTCATTATAATCACGAACATCAATTAACGTTACATCATCACCTGGCATTTTTTCTAAACGTTTCACACCAGGGACAGGGACATAACGTTTATAATAAATGCTTAAGATGATGATAAGCATCAAACTTAGCAAAATATATTCCATCTGGTTATGACTCCTTTTTATTATAAATAATGTGCATAAAGTATAGTATATGATTCTTCATTAATTCGTCAAACATTTAGTTTCAGGAAGTATTCATGAAAATGACAAAAAAAGAAGAGGATGTTGATGTAATATTTGTTGTGAGGATTAGTTAATCAGCTTTATTCTATCTATTTGTTGTTCTTCGTCAATTTTGGCATCGAGGGCACGGATACGCTCAAGAGCAGTATTAGGATCTATTTTTTTATAATGATGGTGACCACCTGCTTCTTCATCCGCTTCATCAGCTAAAGCAACAACTTGCTGAAGAGGATCTAAATTCAATTGACCCTCAGGTAAATAGGAATCCGTATGAAGTAATATAGCGATGGCGATTTTTTTTGCATGACGTGGATTTTCACCTATTTCCATTAGTAATTCATGGGCACGATTTGCTCCCTTAATCGCATGAATATCATTTTCTTTATACTGTTGATAATCCCATTCGCCATTTTTATACCAAGTATAGTGTCCAACATCATGTAATAAAGCCGCTTTTGTCGCAAGATCAGGATTGACTTGGAATCTTCTCGCAAAAATATAAGCATATTCTGTTACCTGAATGGCGTGAGCAACACCTGAACGTTTTAAATACTTCTGAGTCGTAGGATGAACAAATACTTCTTCTAAAGTCACTCTTCGCATCCATTATACCTCCCCTCTTATTTGAACGAAAAATATATTGTTAAAGAATATAACATGTTTCAAATCAATTTGCAAACCGTTACTAATCCCGCTTGAAATCGCGCGATTTTCGCCCAGGGTTGCGCGATTTTGACCCAGGGTTGCGCGATTTTAGCCCAGGGTTGCGCGAAAAGCCGCCAAGCGGTGCTGGCGGCTTTTCTATAGGCTTTAATTTTATGCTTAGTCTCTCATAAAATGATACGGTCTTCAATCTTCAATAAATCGTGTGTTAATATTATATGCTACTTGCATTTCCAATTTGTATAACGTATAAATGAATTAATAGTATATTTTTTAAAAATTATGTGAAATACTTCACAAATGATAGGGGTTTTCAAAATGGTAACATTTCTAAGAAAAAAAGGCATTTCTTTATCATTAAAAGAATACGTTATTACAGCTTTAAGTTATATGGCACTCGGACTATTCTCTTCACTCATTATCGGTCTTATTATTAAAACAATTGGTGAACAACTTGTAACCATTGACATGTCAACAATCGGCAGCTACATGATTGATATGGGTTCCTTCGCCATGGATGCGAAAATTATGGGTGGTGCGATCGGTGTTGCAATTGCCTATGGACTAAAAGCCCCGCCACTTGTTTTGTTTTCTGCTTTATTTGCTGGAGCATTTGGAGCTGAACTTGGTGGACCCGCTGGAAGTTATGTTGCAACATTATTTGCTACAGAATTTGGAAAACTCGTTTATCAAACGACACGCATTGATATTATTATCACCCCCTTTGTTACGATCTTTATTGGTTTTGTAACAGGGAGCTTAATTGGTAAGCCAATTGATTCGTTTATGACTGGTTTCGGTCATATCATTAATTGGGCAACAGAACAACAACCTTTCATTATGGGAATTATCGTTGCTGTTCTTATGGGATGGGCACTTACTGCACCGATATCAAGTGTTGCTATTGCTTTGATGCTCGGTTTAGATGGTCTAGCAGCTGGAGCAGCTACTATAGGTTGTTCTGCACAAATGATTGGTTTCGCTGTATCAAGTTATCGTGATAACGGTATTGGTGGTCTATTAGCACAGGGGCTAGGAACGTCGATGCTTCAAGTTGCAAATATTATTAAAAATCCCCTCATTATATTACCACCTACAATTGCTGGAGCAGTTCTTGCTCCTTTTGCTACAATCGTCTTCCAATTAACGAATAATCCTTCTGGAGCAGGGATGGGAACGAGTGGATTAGTTGGGCAGATGATGACATTTGAATCAATGGGGTTTTCATGGCATATATTATGGCTAATAATTGGTCTACATATTATAGCACCGGCTATCATTAGTTTAATCTTTTCTGAATGGTTTATAAAAAAAGGGTGGATTAAACCTGGTGATATGAAAATCATGTATCAATAATAAATAAACACTCATATTACTTTAAATGGATTGAGCTTATCATATAAGGGAAAGTTGCAAATTCTGCTCTCATTCGATATAATTTAATTGATAATGATTATCAATTAATCATAAAGGAGACAAATCAAGATGGGGTTATCTAATCTTAGAGAGATTATCCGCGGGCGTCGTTCCATAAAAAAAGGCTACACAAATCAAGAAGTGAAGAAAGAACTTGTTTTAGAATTATTAAATGATGCTGTATGGGCACCAACTCATGGAATGCGTGAGCCTTGGCGGTTTATTTTTATAAATCAAGATCATTTACCAGAATTCGCTGAAAAAGTAGCTAAAACATATCCAGAAGAGATGCAAGAAAATCGTAAAAATTACTTAATGGAGCCAAATGCAATTTTAGTCGTCGTTATGGAAGCACCACCACTCCCTAAACAATGGGATGAAAACTTCGGTGCAACAGCTGCTATGATTCAAAACTTCTGGTTATTAGCTTGGGAAAAGAAACTCGGAGTCGTTTGGAAAACAAATCCACATATTTATAATGAAGAAGTGAAAAAACTTTTAAATGTTCAAGAACATGAAAAAATTGTCGGCTTTTTACATCTAGGCTATTTTGAAGATATACCTGAAGATAAAGGGCGTACAAAAGCAGATGACAAATTTACAGTATACGGTATGTAAATCATGTTTCAGAAAAAGAAGTGAAGAAGCGAAACAATCGTTTCTTCACTTCTTTCATTTTTTATTCTTCTCATATCATTAAATCCTTTATAATGCTCATTTAATTTCACTTCCCACAAAACAATATCTTTATTTCTGTATAAAACAATCGAATTAATCAATGCTAAGAAATATATACAACTCTCATAAGAAAGGAGTAAAAACAATGAAGACATTACAAAGAATTGCGCTTATTCTTACCATTATCGGTGCCATTAATTGGGGTTTGATTGGTTTTTTTAATTTTGATCTTGTTGCTGCAATTTTCGGCGGACAAGATGCAGCGTTTTCTCGAACGATTTATAGTCTTGTCGGTTTAAGTGGATTGTTCGCCATTACATTGCTATTCGATCAAACAGATGATATTCATCATGAGGAAATGCAAGAAGGATCTTATCAAGATGTCAGGTATGGCACAGAATTTGCAGAAGACCAAGATTTAACAAGTAACGATTTAGAAGATAAATAAAAAGCCGATAGTCATTAAAAGAGCAAGCGAAGAAATGTCTTTAATTCTTCGCTTGCATTGGATTAAGCTATTTGCTTATTTCTCATCCCATACTGAGCTTTTAAGCTTCTGATCTGCTTCATGACGCTCGATAGCTAATTCAATCAATTTTGTAATTAAATCTGTATACGACATACCACTTACTTCCCATAATTTCGGATACATACTAATTTTTGTAAATCCTGGAAGCGTATTAATTTCATTGACATATAAATCACCATTATCCGTTAAGAAGAAGTCAACACGTGCCAATCCTTCACATTGAAGCGTTTCATACGCATAAATAGCTGTTTCTTGAACCTTTTTAATTTCTTCTTCTGTTAAGTCTGCTGGAATAGCAAGTTCAGCACCCTTTTCATCGATGTATTTTGATTCATAAGAATAAAAGGCAGTCTTCGGTAAAATTTCACCAGGCACAGAAGCTATCGGATATTCATTACCTAGAACAGAGCATTCAACCTCTCTACCACGAATGGTTTCTTCTATGACGATTTTATGATCATATTCAAAAGCAAACTCAATCGCTGACATAAATTGCTCTTCTGTTTCGACTTTACTGATCCCGACAGAGGACCCTTGATTAGCTGGTTTAATAAAAAGTGGTAAGCCGAGTTGTTCCACAACTGTTTGATAATGGATTTGCTGTTTTTTTGATCGGGTATAGACAAGCCCTTTGGCTACTTTTATTCCCGCAGCTGCTAACAGACGTTTCGCAATATCTTTATCCATACAAATAGCCGAACTTAACACGTTTGGACCTACATATGGTAAATTAGCCATTCTTAACATACCTTGTAAGCTACCATCTTCACCTAATGTTCCGTGAACGATTGGAAAGACAACGTCCAATTGCTCAAGGACTTCAGCGGTTTCAGTCTGAATGAACTGATGGTCATTCGATCCTGGAATAATTGCAACTGATTTGTTAGATTTATTTAATTCAATATGTTTTGGATCATCAGCATTTTTCAAGTATGAATGTTTATCATTCACGTGCCATTTTCCGCTTTTATCAATCCCAACAAGGACAACATCAAATTTCTCTTCATCAATCGCATCAACGATATTTTTTGCAGATTGTAATGATACTTCATGTTCAGCTGACTTTCCACCAAAAATAATCCCAACTCTCGTTTTCTTCATCTTTTTATATCCTCTCTTTATCATAAGCTTTATTTAATATGTATGCACATTTGATTGATAAATGAATGACCTATTTTCCCCTGCTTCGCTTAGCATGCAAGTAATCCTTAAAACTCACTTCACCTTTTTCCATTCGTTCTTCTAACAGTTCAAGGGAATCTTGAACAGGATTTTTTTCAGCTCGGAAGCGGTATAAAATATAAATCAACGCAATAAAAACAAGGACTGTGAGAAGAATGCGGACACCAATTGGAATCGACCAAAGCGCTAACATAATCCTATCACCTCGTCATTGTTCATTATCTTTATTTAAGCACAATCTGTTGGAATTGCCAAATGTGAGAAACTTTTAAAACCCCTTTCATTCAAATGTATATTTGATTGACAAATACCATTCTCCTTTCATATAATACATTCAAATGAATATTTGAATGAGGTGTTCCGATGTCTAAAGTAAACCACGCTGATAATGATAAACAAACATGTGATATATATTGTTATGATGAAGAAATTGTGAATGACGTAAAGCCAAAAATAAAACAAGTGGATGGTGTAGAACAGATTTTTAAAGCTTTGGCTGATTCCACACGTTTAAAAATTGCCTATGCACTAACGATTGAAAAAGAATTATGTGTATGTGATGTCGCTCATATTATAGGAGCAACAACTGCTACAGCTTCTCATCATTTACGTTTGTTAAAGAATATGGACCTTGCAAAAAGCCAAAGAAAAGGGAAACAAGTCTTTTATTCTTTAAAGGACGACCATGTTAGACAATTAATTTATATTGCCATGGTCCATGCACATGAGGAGGATCACGATGTCTGAACAACAAACACAAACATATCGTCTTGAAGGATTATCCTGTACAAACTGTGCTGCAAAATTTGAAAAGAACATTCGTCATATCGAAACAGTTGAAGATGTTCAACTTAATTTTGGAGCATCGAAAGTGACAATACATGGTGAAGCTTCAATTGAACAATTAGAAGAAGCTGGCGCATTTGATGATATTAAAGTATTCCCAGAAAACATACGCCTTAGTAAAACAAAAGAACCTTTTTGGAAGAAAAAGGCGAATAAAACCGTATTAATTTCTCTTGTTTTCGTATTATTAGGATATATATCGCACTTTAATTATGGCGAGAATCATGTTGTGACCATCGGATTATTTTTAACTGCTATTATCATCGGTGGTTATCAAATGTTTATCGAAGGATTTAAAAATTTATCCGTATTAGATTTTGATATGAAAACATTAATGACGATTGCGGTAATCGGTGCAGCTATTATCGGTGAATGGGCTGAAGGTGCTGTTGTTGTATTTTTATTCGCAATTAGTGAAGCTTTAGAAGATTATTCAATTGATAAAGCAAGGGAATCGATCCGATCTTTAATGGATATTGCTCCAAATACAGCTATTATTAAGCGAGATAATCAAGAAGTTGAAATGAAAGTAGAAGATGTCCGAATTGGTGACATCATGCTCGTTAAACCTGGACAACGGCTTGCAATGGATGGAGAAGTCATTCGCGGAGAATCTTATATGAGTGAAGCTGCTATTACGGGTGAATCGCTTCCTGTTTTTAAATCAATTGGTCATGAAGTATTCGCTGGCTCCATTAATAAAGAAGGATTTCTAGAAGTAAAAGTTACAAAACATGTTGAAGATACAACGATAGCTAAAATCATTCATCTCGTTGAAGAGGCACAAGCTGAAAAAGCCCCTTCGCAAAAGTTTGTCGATCGATTTGCCAAGTATTACACGCCAACTATCATGTTAATAGCGTTACTCGTTGCTATTATACCACCAATATTCGCCCAAGCGGATTGGTCGACATGGGTATATAGTGGATTAGCTGTACTTGTTGTTGGTTGTCCTTGTGCACTCGTTATTTCCACACCTGTCGCTATTGTCACAGCAATTGGTAACGCGGCACGACACGGTGTTTTAATTAAAGGTGGTGTTCATCTAGAAGATTTAGGACATTTACGAGCGATTGCCTTTGATAAGACAGGGACACTAACGGAAGGAACACCAAAAGTAACACATGTCATACCATTAAATGATAAAAATGAAACAGAGATTTTGTCAATCGCTCATGCCATTGAATCTTATTCCGAACACCCGCTAGCAAAGGCGATCACTAATTATGCAGAACAGGTACAAGTGCCTAAATATGATGCAAAACAGTTTCAATCCATCACAGGAAAAGGCGCTAAAGCGACGATTAAACATACTGAATACTATATTGGAAGTCCTGCCTTTTTTAATATTGAACGAACAACGTCTGAAACCATTCGTCATACAATCAACGAATTACAAAAGGATGGTCAAACCGTCATCGTTCTCGGAACAAAAACAGAAATATTCGGTTTAATCGCTGTTGCTGATCAAGTACGTAAAGAAAGTCACGATATAATCGATCAATTACATCAAATCGGTATAGAAAAAACAATTATGTTAACGGGTGATAATAAAAATACGGGACTTGCCATTGGCCGCGAACTTGGTATATCGGAAGTTAAAGCGGAATTATTACCAGATGAAAAATTAAAAATGATAAAGAGATTACAACAACAATACGGAAAAACCGCCATGGTTGGTGACGGAATTAATGATGCACCAGCACTTGCTGGATCTTCAGTCGGAATTGCGATGGGTGGTGCTGGAACAGATGCAGCTCTTGAAACAGCTGATATCGCTTTAATGAGTGATGATTTATCTAAATTACCGTACACTGTGGCACTTAGTCGTAAAACACTTGCAATTATTAAACAAAATATTTCATTTGCGCTTGGATTAAAGTTACTTGCTCTCCTACTCGTCATTCCAGGATGGTTAACACTTTGGATTGCGATTTTTGCCGATATGGGAGCAACACTTATTGTTACCCTAAACTCTTTAAGACTTATTCGTAGTAAGTATATTTCAGCATAAAAATAATAGCGTTCGCTATATACGAGCGAACGCTTATTTATTTGACATATTTTGCTTTCCTTCATAAGCCCTTCGACGGCTTTCTTTCAAATAAGCTTTTATATTTGGACAGGCGTCACATGTCTCATCTTTAAATTGCAAATACAATTCTTTATATTCATCATCTGAGATCTCACCTTTAGCAAGACTTTTGTTTAATGCGTTAACGACTTTTTGATCACGCTTTTTATCTTTCCTAATAATAATCATCGTCGTGAGAATCGTAATGATAATGACGCCAATCCAAAGTAAGCCAAACAGTTCCCCGCCCTGCATTTATATCCCCTAACACAAATGCTGCTACTACTTATTTAACCATGATTGAATTAGAATTGAAACAAACTTAACTTAAGAGAAATATAGTCCAGTATCTACACCTATTTTTCCTTTACAATTTAACTTCTCATCGTTATGATGATACTAAGATATGATAAGCACTAGGGGTGCCACTTTTGGCTGAGAAGATTAATTATTCTAACCCTTTGGACCCGATCTAGATCATACTAGCGTGGGGAAGTGCAGTATTCCATGGCATAGTTTTATTCACATGGTGCTGCATTCCGATTGTGAGGGTGCAGCTTTTTTTATGACATGAATTTAAACCAATCAAAGGGGGAGTTATTTTGGGAGAAACATGGAACATCTTACGAACGGGCTTTCACGATGCCCATATTAATATGGCACTAGATGAATCGCTATTGAATTGGCATAGTCAAGGACTTATTTTGCCAACATTACGTTTTTACGGTTGGAAAGAACCATCACTATCAGTAGGGCATTTTCAAAAGGTTGAGAAAGCAATCTATTTCCCTGGGTTGAAAAAACATGGCTGTCAATATGTTCGGAGATTAACAGGTGGTAGTGCCGTCTTACATAATCATGAACTTACTTATAGTATTGTTGTTTCCGAAGAACATCCAGAAATTCCACAAACGATACAGGAAGCATACTATGTATTGTCACAAGGTGTATTGGAAGGATATAAAAATCTCAGCATAGAAGCCGAGTATTTCATTCCGAAACAAAAGAGCAAAAGAACAGCTGTCTGCTTTGAAAGGCCAACTTTTTACGAATTAGTCGTTGATGGTAAGAAAATATCAGGTCACGCACAGACGAGAAAAAAAGGAGTTCTTTTACAACATGGTTCTATTCCTATTCAGATGGATATTGACATGCTTTTTGATCTATTTATCTTTCCTAATGAAAGAATGCGTGACATGAACAAGCGTGCCTTTAGACATAAAGCAGCGAGCATCGAGCAATTAACAGGGCGAACATTTACATACGACGAAGTGGAAGAAGCATTTTATCATGGATTTCAATCAACACTAGACGTTCAATTTAAATCTTTTGAACTGACAGACAGTCAATGGGATGAAGTATATCAATTAGCAAATAAAAAGTATAAAGAAACCGTTCCGTCATTCATTTAATCATTCTCACTAATCTTTTTAGGAGGCAAAACATGAAAAATAATAAAGAGATGTTAAGAAAACCGAAGTGGTTAACGACGAATATTAACACGAATAAATCTTATACGAAATTAAAAAAATTAATGCGCTCTAAAAATCTTCATACAGTTTGTGAAGAGGCGAAATGTCCAAACATCTATGAATGTTGGAGTGAACGTAAAACAGCGACATTCATGATACTAGGGGATATATGTACGAGAGGTTGTCGATTTTGTGCCGTTAAAACAGGGTTACCAAGTGAATTAGATTGGGATGAACCAGAAAGAGTGGCAGACTCCGTTCAGTTAATGGGACTCCGCCATGTTGTCGTTACAGCAGTAGCTCGCGATGACTTAAACGATGGTGGGGCTCAAGTATTCGCTGAAACTGTACGCGCAATTCGGAGGAAGAATCCTGGCTGTACAATTGAAGTTCTTCCATCTGATATGAAAGGTGATTATGAAAGTTTAAAAACATTGATGGATAGTCGACCTGATATTTTTAACCATAACATTGAAACCGTAAGGCGATTAACAAAACGTGTACGTGCACGTGCAACATATGACCGTTCACTTCAATTACTAAAAAGAGTTAAATTATTATCACCGCATACTCCGACAAAGTCAAGTATTATGGTTGGTTTAGGGGAAACGAAAGAAGAGATTATTCAAGCAATGGATGATTTGTTAGCACATGGCGTTGACATTATGACAATCGGACAATATTTACAACCGACACGAAAACATTTAAGTGTTGAACGATATTATCATCCTGATGAATTTAAGGAATTAAAAGAAATTGCATTAGAGAAAGGATTTAAACATTGCGAATCCGGACCGCTTGTTCGTTCATCATATCATGCAGATGAACAAGTTAATTACACAGCTCGTCAACGGCGGATTAAGTATATGAAAGGGTATGAACAACAAGAAGGTAAAGAAATAGACTTTACTTTCAACCATTAACAATTAAGACCATTTTCAAAAATAGAGCGTGTTTATTTTAAAGATGCTCCACCAACGTTTATGTAACCATTATCAAAAGACAAAGGGGAATTTATTTATATCACAGTTGAAAAATCTACCATTGACACCACCATTCGTAGCAATCATTATTAACAAAAGAGAACCTCTCACAAGGAAGGTTCTCCTTTATTATTTTATTTATATTAGTCAAAATTACGAAAACTAAATAGGCGATGTCGCATATGAAATGATATAAACTTAATTTAACATACGAAATGGACTCATAAACAAAAAGCATGCCTAGACAATCAATCCGTGCTATGATAACAGAAAGAATGGAGGATAAATGATGAGAGAATTTAAAGATTTACATTCAATAGAAGAAATAGATACCTTCATAAATGATCATCAACTCGCATTTCTCTATATAAGCATGCCTAATTGCAGTGTGTGCCACGGTCTTTTACCACAAGTACAAAAACTAATGGAGAACTACCCACAGATTCAGCTAGCACATGTTGATGCATCAGAAGTAGAAGCTGTTGCCGGTAAATTTTCTATTTTTACCGCTCCCGTTCTACTCTTCTTCGTAGATGGTAAAGAATATGTACGTGAAGCACGAATTGTTCATATGGATTTATTTAATGATAAACTAAAGAAAATATATGAAAATGTGGCTGAATAAAATTCCGCCACATTTTTATTTTTAAAATGTTACAATAAAATTGAAGTTTGATTTATAGAAAGGGGTTTTGTTGCAATGAGAATTCTTGTCGTAGGAGCAAGTGGAACAATTGGAAAGGAAATTGTTAAAACACTTGAACCAGACCATGAGATTATTCGTGCGAGCAGAAATGGTGAAGATGTTCAAGTCGATATCTCCTCGCTTGATAGTATAAAAAAGATGTATGAACAAGTAGGAAAAATTGATGCTGTCGTTAATGCAGCTGGTGGTGCAAAGTTCTCAAAACTAACTGACATGACACCCGATATTTATAATGTAGGGATTGAGAGTAAATTGAAAGGACAAGTTAATCTTGTTTTATATGGTTTAAATTATATGAACGACAATGGAAGCTTTACATTAACAACAGGTATTATGATGGATGATCCGATTCGTGAAGGGGCTGCGATTGCGATGGCAAACGGTGGTGTCAAATACTTTGTCAAAGCAGCTGCCATTGAAATGCCTAGGGGTATCCGCATCAATAGTGTTAGCCCAACAATTATGGAAGAATCATGGGAAGCATTAGGGGATTACTTCCAAGGCTTTAAACCAGCTCCAGCACGTGAAGCAGCATTACTTTACAAAAAAAGTGTCCTCGGCTTACAAACAGGAAAGAATTACGAAATGTATTGAATACAAATGATTAGGATTGATCCAAAAGTCGATTTAACTTTTGGGTCAATCCTGTTGTAAATAATCATTTTCAACATCCAGTCCAGAATTTCCCCTAAACTGGATTCATTTACTGATTAATATTAAGAAATGCATTTTGAAAAACATAGTCTTTTACAGGTGCTTTCCCTTTTTGTTCGACTTTCCCTTTATATATCGTTTCACCGGTAACAATGTCCACAATAATTAGTTCAATACTCTTACTTTCATCTATTAAATTCGTTACGTATAATTTATTATTATAAAATATTGTATTCGCTCGATAATCCCCGTACTCGTCTACAAACGAATCAAATGTTTGTTTAGATGTTATCTTTTTCTTAGAGTGATCATAACCTACAACATGAATGCTTTGTTCAGCTTGTTTAACAAAATATAAGACATCCCCATTAAAATGCTCGAATGTATACCCTTCAAGTTCTTTCGGAATCGTTATGTCACTCAGTTTATTTGCCTTGATATCATATTTCTTCAATGCTACCGTTGATTGTGTTTGTTGATTATACTCGCCCTCTTCCTCACTCTCAACCGTTATATCTTTATAAGATCTTTCTTCAATCATAATAAAGTCTGAAAATCCATCCTTTTTATCTGTATGAAAGTCGAGCGTTGAATATTGATTTTCTGAAATGTCTTCATTCGTATATTCGAATATTTTCTCAGCGTCTATCACTTTTTTTGTATCTATATCAATGGTATATACGACATAGTCCGTTAGTGTTATGTGACTTTTTGGTTCTTCATATTCATTCGAAGTGATAATCTTCAATTTATTATCATTTAATGAAGCTGTTACTAGGAAAAGCCAGCTATATTTATCGACATGCGGTAGTTTGACTTCAAAAGAGTCTTTCTCTTTTGTTTTTAAATCATATATTGATACAGTGACGTTATGTTTTTCACCATTATGAGTAAATGGATTTAAACTATCATCTATATGCACAAGTAAATCATCTTTTTCAAAAAAACGTCCTACACTTTGCTTCCCTCTGATAAAGCTACCGTATTTCTTTCTTAGCCGATTTATTTGGGAGTTTTTAGATATGTGTTTCAGATGTTCATAGATAGATAAATGACTATAAACAATTGAGCCCTTATTCGTAATCCCTACCATTTCCCGTCCATCAGTATAATTGATTTCAGTGTCTAAACTAATGTGCTCAACTTCTTTATCATCTCCTGACTGCTTTGCAATAAAGAATTGTGCAATAGCTTTAGAATTTGATTGCAAATGTATATAATAAGTTATAAATACAATACTCGTTATAAGCGGTATTATAATAACTTTCCAATACTTTCCCATCTTCTTTCCTCCTCTTATACCGTAATTTTTTTATTTAATAAAAAACGACTTGTTAATATCGACATAACAAACACTAAAACACATAAAATGAGTTCAAAGTAAAACAGTTCAAGCGGATATAGATAAGATGTCTCCGTTATAGCAATCATAATGACTGGAGAAAAGAGAATTAATAATGATAAAGCAATATATAAAATGCCATAAACAATCCCTTTTAATCGAAAACTACGTTCGAATAAAATCGCAGTAAATATTAGAGAAACAGCTAATAAACCGAGACCATAATGAATCATAAAATTACTAAATGAAAAAGGAAATAGAATTGTTAATACATTAAATCCGCTAATCATTTCCTTAAAAGATAAATTCATAAAATAAGCTTCTGGCACTAAAGAACCCATAAGTTTATTTAATACCGGTAATAACATAATTTGTAAGGCAACAAGGCTTAGAACCATCACCATAATCGTTGTTAATTTAGCAAAAAATATGTTCATCCGTTCTGTTGGTAACATAAGTAATCGATAAATAAATGTATTTTTCCCGAACCAGTCGCGATACCATATTAAAAGTGTGTAAATCAGTAGAACACTTATACAAAATAATATGGGTCCTTGAATCCAAAGAGAATGAATAATTGCATACATAGACATATCCCCAAATTGGCTTAAAAATTCATCTATAGCCATACCTTCATGGTAAACATGTTCATTAATTTTATTCGTGTAAGATCTGGATGTAATCACAGCACCTAATACTTGGACGATAACCGTAAAGCCAACAAGAGCTAGGTATCCTTTTAAAAAGCGCCCCATTTCAAAATTAAATAGTTTGACATAGTTCTTCATACTCGAAACACCTCTCTCATGACGTCTACAATTGATTTCCCTTCATTTTCACGAACCTCTTCTGCGTTAAATTCCTTTATAATTACACCATCATCTAATAACACAGCTTTATCAATTAAATGTTCGATATCATGAATTTCGTGTGTCGTAATAATCACACCGCGATTTTCAATTAAGTGACTTGTAAAAACTTCGGCAATCTGTTCACGGCTAAAAATATCAATTCCAGAAAATGGTTCATCCATTAAGACATAGTCCACATCCAACGCGAGCCCAAGAAGGAGATTCACTTTCGCACGATTCCCTTTTGATAGTTCAGAAATGCGACTTTCCTTTTCAAGCCGAAAAAATTTTAACATGTCATTTGCACGTTTTTGATTCCAACATTGGTAATAATCGTTCATAAAGGCCATCGCATCAGAAATTTTCATTTGTGGTAACATCGTTATTGCATCTGGAATAAATGTGATCTTCTCATAACTTGTTTTATCAAGTTGCTTACCTTCGATTAATATTTCACCACTATTAATCGGTGTTAATCCCATGATGGCGTTCATAATTGTTGTTTTCCCAACACCATTCACACCGATTAAACAAGTAATTTCCCCTTTATTGGCAGTGAAGCTAACCCCTTTTAGGACTTGTTTACGGCCATAGTTTTTCTTAATGTTTTTAACTTCTATCATCTTTCTCCCCCTCTTCCAAATGGCTTTGATAGTTATCAGTTACTCTTTGTACGACCTCATCGAGTGACACATTAATGGCATGCATTGTTTGAATAAATGTCTCTGTCGCCTCCATAATAAGCTCTTCTCTAACTGCACGTAAGACTTGCTTATCTTTTGTCACACGACTCGGTAAATTCCCCTCTGTAAATATCAAACCTTCTTCCTCCATTTCTTTATAAGCTCTCTGAGCGGTATTCGGATTAATCTTTAATTTGTTGGCTAATTCTCTTCGTGACGGAATCTCCTCACCAGGTTCTAACGTCCCTTTAGCAATCTGTATTTTAAAATATTGAATCACTTGCCTATAGACAGGATCTCGATTGTTAAACTTCAGTTCCATAGTCCATCTCCTATCACGCTGATAAAATCAAAGCGTATTAAGTGGTTCATACACCAATGGTAAAAAAACTATTCTGTATAGATAGCTTCATACACTTGTTATAAAACATGTATTAACTGCTTGATACACTCTTAATCTGTATTATACATGTAATACACATCATGTCAACAATTTTTTCAATTTTTAATTCGCATTATGTTAAAATGTGGATTGTTAGGAGGAGAAAAATGAAACTCATTTCATGGAATGTCAACGGCCTTAGATCGTGTGTTCGCAAAGGTTTTTTAGATTATTTTCACAGCGTTCAAGCAGATATTTTCTGCGTACAAGAAATAAAATTACAAGAAGGGCAAATCCAGTTAGACCTCGATGGTTATCATCAATATTGGAATTACGCGGAGCGAAAAGGGTATTCTGGAACAGCTATATTTACTAAAAAAGAGCCACTGTCTGTCCAATACGGCCTTCTTGATGAACAAGAAGAAAAAGAAGGACGAATCATTACATTAGAATATGATGGCTTTTATATCGTCAATGTCTATACACCAAATGCCCAGCGTGACTTAGCGCGTCTTAAATACCGCTTGGAATGGGAGGACAAAATATTTGAACATCTGAAACAATTAGACGAGAAAAAACCTGTTATTTATTGTGGCGATTTAAATGTCGCACATGAAGAGATTGATATTCGTAACGCAAAAGCAAATAAAGGCAACTCTGGTTTCACAGATGAAGAGAGAGGAAAAATGTCACGATTATTAAATGCAGGATTTATCGATACACTTCGTCATTTCTATCCAGATACTGAAGGAATATACACTTGGTGGAGTTATATGAGAGGCGTTCGAGAACGTAATATTGGCTGGCGGATTGACTATTTTATTGTGTCAAATCGTTTAGAAAAGTACCTTACACATTCTGAAGCACACCCACAAGTTATGGGCAGTGACCACTGTCCAATTCAATTAGATATCGACATCGCGTTTTAAACATCTAGCCGTACGAGGTTTGTCATCTCTTATTCATATTCTGTTCATATTCACTATATATACTCTATATAAAGTGAATATGTAAGGAGATGACATGATGACATCATATAGTAAAACATTGCTTCGTTTTTCAGCACTATTTGCTTTAGTTGGTGCTATTTTAGGATCACATATGGCGGGTTCCGAAAGCTATCTATTTAAGTCTGTTCATGCTCACGTCCTCGTTGTCGGCTGGTTATCGCTTTTTGCTTGGGCGGTATATTATAAAATTTTTACACCATTAAATAAAAAATTAGCTGCTGCTCACGTTTGGACAGCGATTATTGGATCAATTGGTCTGACAATTGGTATGTGGCTTTATTATGTCAACCCGTTCTCATTAAATCAAACCTTAGTGACGATCTTCTTTATCGTTGGTGGCACAATACTCTTGATTAGTTTTGTTATATTTGCCATTTTAACGTTTATGAAAACGGAAGAAGAGTAATCAAAAAGCGGTCTTCATGGTAAAGACCGCTCTTTTACTGTTCTATTTTTTGAAAATAATCGATAAGACCGAGAGAACTTAAATATAAATCTAAATTGATTAATAAATACACATCGTCATTCGCCATAATACCTTGCTTTAGAAGGTCTTGCGTCACTTTCTGTTGTAATTGTTTCATTAAATCATCATATGTATCCCCTCTAACAAAGGCTTGTTCTCCAATATCGATAAAGATATCTAGCCAGTTACTCACTTGATGAAGTGCTTTTTCTGGTTCATTTGTGACACCAAAATGACCATAACATAATTGCTTAATCGGTAATTGCTTTAGTTTTTCTAATGACTTTTTCATCGCTTCTGGGTCGAATTGATTTGCTGGTGTAAATGGTAGAACAAAATCGACTCCTACTTGAGCCAATTGTTCATATCGTATCCCTGCGCTATTACCAGTAAATAAACGTTTTGTCTCCTTATCATAAATGACTAAATGATGTGGCATATGGCCAGGTGTCTCAATAAATCGAAGTGTACAGTCTATGCCAATGTCTAACTCATCACCATCTTGTTTTGTTATAATATCTTCTTCATAAACTTTCCGAATCGGATCAAAAAAATCGGTAAAATTATCACCATACATCGCGCGTGTCACAGCAGCAACTTTTCTCGGCTGTAATAAATACTGGACCGCATCTGGATGACAGATAATTTTAGCATTTGGACAAGATTGCATAAATAGCCCTATACCACCTGCATGGTCTAGATGAGCATGGGTTAAAATAACATATTCAACTTCTTCCATATGAAAGCCTAGCTTTTGTAATCCACGTTGAACATAGGGTACAGAAGGGCTCGGTCCAATTCCAATTAAGGTGAGTTTTTCTTTAGCAAGTACGTAGATGCTTGTCCTCTTTCGTATGTTCATATCAAATCCATCAATTAAGTATAGGTCTTGATCAATAAGAAGCGGTTGTTGCAATGTTGTTATCTCCTTCCCATTATGAGAATAATCCTAATAGCCACGGTGCCGCATATAAAACCATAAACTGTACACCATAATTCACACCCCAACGATGTAGAGTACCCGCTACGATACCGATTAAAAAGACACCTGCAATGTTTATTAAGCCTGCATCACGATAAGCTAACATAAGAACGAGTGCAAAAAACACACCTAATAATGCTTCGTGTGGAACATATTTAAACACGAATGCACAAATTTGCTGTGAATATTTTACGGTCACATAATAAGTAAGCCCAATAGCAATAACTGCACCAATGATGGTTGCTACGACAAAATCGGTCATTGTTAATAAATGGTGTAAATTATGTTCTTCTGTCAACACAGGTGGAGCATTAAATAAAGCAATGGCTGGTCCAATAGCTGTCGGTGATAATGGTAAACCGATAGCAATTAGTGGAATCAATGTTCCAGAAATATACGTTGCATTTGTTAATCCATCCATACTCGCAATAGCTCGCGATGCACGTTTGACTGGGTCTTTAATATATTTCGTTAATGCCTCCCCTAAAAAGATTGTCATACCAACTGGGCTCATAAAGAAAGTCACCACACCTAAAAATGAAGCAAATGATGTTGTTCGGACTTCACTTCGTTCAAGTATTTTAAAGGGATTCGGAAACCCTTTCGTCGGTTTTTGCTTCATCACTTTTATTTCCTTTTTGCCGTAGCGTGGCTTTTTTTGACGAATATCCTTATTTATTAATTCAAATAACGTTAAAATAATAGGTCCTATCGTAATGCCTAAGAAAAACGATGTAAAAACCGTTTTATCTTCTGGAATTATTCCAATACCCCAATATAAATGACGTAATCCTTGAATGAGGATAGCAAAAGGTAAAATAGATGCTAAAGCTAGCCAACGGTTTTTAGACATTAAAGCTAGAAAAACAGCTCCACCAAAAAAGATCGGTCCAGCGTATTGTGCAATATTGCCACCAAATGGAGCCAATAAGCTCGCTAGTAATAAACTTAGTGGTACAGCAACAATTGTTCCTATTACCGAACCAGAAGCCATTTTTCGAATGCTTACATCTGGTAATCCATACTTTTTTAATACCATCGCATGTTCAACCATTGGTGCAGCCATCACGCCACCTGGAATACCTGCAATAGCAACTGGAATGGAGTCTGTTAATTTTTTTGCGACAATGGCTGAGATAAAGAAAGATAAAATAACGATTGGTTGTATACCCATTAATACAAGTACAAGAGTAACTGGAGCAAGAACAGCTGTTTCATCCGTACCTGGTGCAATTCCAATTATCGTATATAATGTTGCACCAATAACTGCCGCGATAACCATTTGAATAATAAGTGATATATCCAAAGTTTACTCCTCCTCTTCAATATATTCAAAAGTACGTTTTGGTTTAAAAATAACAGTGCAAATAATAAAACCTATAACTGTTCCAATTAATCCAAAGATAAGTGGTTTCGTTTCATCATTTGGTGCGAGAAAATAGCCCCCCATCGTTGTTATGCTACAAATAATTAAACTTAGCACTAAATCTTTCATATCGACAACGTCTTCCCAAACTTCAATATACTTTTTATCATTTGATTCCATTTCTTTACCTCCACACCTTTCAAACATGTTCTTGAATTTATTATCATACACTTTTTTTATGAGAAGAGAAATAGATATAGAATATTTTATAATAAATCGTTCACACTAAAAATGATAATCATAAAGGAGGAATATAAACGATGCAACATCAACAAAATCAAGGACAGCAGTTTCAGCGCTCAGAACAAGTCCCTCCGCAAATGAATCACGGTGGTCATGAGCTGTTTGATGCCCATGAGGCAATTTCTGGATTAGTTGGCGGAATGGAACAGTATATGTTGTATGAACAACATATTCAAGATCCCGAACTCAAGTCAATGCTCCAAAGACATCAATCATTTCTAACCCAATTATACAATACGATTGTCGAAACATTAAAAACTGGGCAGGATCCAACTGTTAAAACACAAGTATATGAAATGACTGAAAGTAATGACGTGCTATTCGGAATGCAACCAACACAACCAAAAACACCTGCTCAATCGGTCCAAGATATTAACGATCAATGTATTTCAGGCTTTATGATGGCTGCATTAAAATCGAGTGCATCTAGTTTTACAATGACTGCTTTAGAGACGACAAATCCTGTCTTACGTCGTGTGTTTGCTGATAGCATCCCTAATTTAATTGAGATGGCGTACGAAGTCTTTCTATATCAAAACCGTAAACATTACTATCAAGTACCACAATTAAAGCAAGAAGATATGCATCAATATATGAACGCTTTCGCACCGGTTCAAGGTGGTACAACGATGCATTAATTAATGAAGATCATACAGAAATCCGCTCCTCTAATTAAGGAGCGGATTTTTCCTAATCAAGTAAACGATTATTTTCATCTGTTGACATAATTTTAACAGATCGGGTAGCTTTTGATTCATTTACGACTCCTTCCCCGTGACAAACACTACACTTATATTGCCAGCCTTCATCATCTCGCTGCATCCCCGAACCGTGACACGCCTTACAAGTAGTATGATTCATATGATGTCACCTCCTAATATATATTTACGCTTGCCTATTTTTTACCCAATTAATCATGCCACCTTGTAACATCACGTCAATTTGACGTTTTGATAATGCGTGAGTTACTTCTATACGCTTATCTGTTCCTTTAATATCAAGAAAAAATGGTTGGTCCGCCTTAACTTTATTACGTAAATTAGAAACGACCAAAACATCTCCGTTTTTGAGTTTGTCATAATCATCAACATTAACAAAAGTGAGTGGCAAGACACCGAAGTTAACTAAGTTTTGCCAATGTATACGAGCAAAATCCTTCACAAGAGCGATTTTCAACCCTAAATAACGTGGAGCTAACGCTGCATGCTCACGACTCGATCCTTGACCATAATTATAACCAGCAACAATCGCATGGCCACCTTCTGATACAGTCTTTTTCGCTCGTGAGTAATACGAATCATCAATGATTTCAAATGTAAACTTGCTTATTTCAGGCAAATTACTACGGTAAGGAAGCACACGTGCTCCACCAGCCAGAATTTCGTCTGTTGATATGTTGTCGCCCATTTTTAATAATATAGGTACTTCTAACTCATCGGGTAAAACATCCATTTCCGGAATGGAGGCGATATTTGGACCTTTCTCCAAAGGAATTTTCCTTGCTTTCTCATACGGTAATGGTGCATCTAAAATCGTATGATCGACGGTCGGATTTTTAAGTTCTTTAACTTTTGGATATGGCATATTTAATGTTCGTGGGTCAGTAATTTTTCCAGTTAATGCAGATGCAGCTGCTGTTTCTGGGCTACATAAATAAACACTATCTTCTTTAGTCCCAGAACGTCCAGGAAAATTACGGGGGGTCGTACGTAAGCTATTTTTACCAGTAGCTGGCGCTTGTCCCATACCAATACAGCCATTACAACCAGCTTGATGCATACGTGCTCCTGCTTGTAAGAGGCTTGCAATATGACTTTCTTTTACAAGATCTGTTAACATTTGTCTTGATGTAGGATTAATATCAAATGATACACCATTTGCCACTTTTTTATCTTTAACGATTTCAGCGGCAATAGCAAAGTCGCGAAAGCCCGGATTGGCAGATGAACCGATATAAGACTGATAAATTGGTGTACCTGCAACTTCGCGAACAGGAACAACATTTCCAGGGCTTGATGGTTTAGCTATTAAAGGTTCAAGCTCTGATAAATTAATTTCCTCATTTATATCATAAGTCGCATCGTCATCCGCTACGAGCTCAATCCAATCATCTTCTCTTCCTTGGGCTGTTAAGAATCGTTTCACTTCTTGATCTGATGGGAAGACTGTTCCCGTCGCTCCTAATTCAGCGCCCATATTTGCAATAACATGGCGATCCATCGCACTTAATTGATCGAGTCCTGGACCATAATATTCAATTATTTTACCGACGCCACCCTTTACATCATGGCGTCTTAATAATTCTAGAATAACATCCTTAGCACTTACCCAATCTGGAAGTTCCCCAGTTAACTTGATCCCCCACACTTGGGGCATTTTAACATAAAATGGTTCACCAGCTATGGCTAACGCCACATCTAATCCGCCAGCGCCCATGGCTAACATACCCATACAGCCATTTGCACAAGTATGGCTATCAGAGCCGAGTAGTGTTTTTCCTGGTTTTGCTAAATACTGCATGTGAACGGGATGGCTGACACCATTTCCAGGACGGCTGTGATATAATCCAAAACGACGTGTTGCACTATATAAAAATAAGTGGTCATCTGGATTCTTACTATCTTCTTGAATCAGATTATGGTCAACATATTGAGCAGATACTTCTGTTTTTGCACGTTGAAGTCCCATCGCTTCTAGTTCAAGCATCACTAATGTACCAGTCGCATCTTGTGTTAAAGTTTGATCAATTTTCAAACCTACTTCTTCACCTGGAACCATCTCTCCAGATATGAGATGACTTTTAATAAGCTTTTGGGTAACATTTAATCCCATTAAAATTCCTCCTTATTTCATCCTTACTAAGCAGCCGAATCACCCTATAGTTAGTATATGTTAACGGTAGAAAATTATTTGTTGAATCAATACCTTAAAGGGTGCTATAAGATTTGTAAAATACTTTTTAGTTCATATCGTGGACTACCAAGAGATGAAACAAAGAAAGGCGAACAGCGAGAAGTTATTTTACAATTTTTGCCCGTCATATTTATCCAATGTAAATCCTCTACCTAATATTTCTGATGCGTTGAGGAAAATAACGAAGGATGATTCATCTTCTTGTAAACGTTTCTTTAAATGGACAGCTTCCTGCTGTTCAGCTACACAAAGGATCATCGTCTTTTCCTTTTGCGTATGACCACCTATTGAACGTACCTTTGTTATTCCTCGATCAATTTCATCTTTAATTAGTGCTTGAATCTTATCTTCATGTTCGGTAATGATAAGTATAAGTTTTGTTCGGGATGTATCAATTTGAACGACATCGATCGCCTTCCCAGTAATATAAATCGCCATCAATGCAAATAGCGTCAATTCTAGATTAAATACGATTAACGATGCGATCACTACTATTCCGTCAACTATAAATTGAGAATAACCACTCGAAATGCCGGTAAATTTTTTTACAATTTGGGCGATTGCAGCTGTCCCTCCTGTTGATCCATTCCCTTTATAAACGAATCCTAAACCTATACCTAAAACAGCTCCACCATATAATGCTCCTAAAAAGGGATTCGTTACATAAATCGGTATATCTTGAGATAACCAAATAACAAACGGTACCCAAAATGTTCCAATTAGTGTTTTTTTGGAAAAATCCTTTCCTAAAACAATCCAACCAATAATAAAAATAGGGATATTCATAATAAATTGTGTCAAGGCAGGGCTAAGTTGAAATAATTCATAAAGAATCGTACTGACACCCGATAAGCCACCAGCAGCTAATTTAGCTGGGAGTAAGAAAATATTATATGATAAACCGACTAAGCTTGCTCCGAAAAATATATAAAAATAATCGCGATATATAAATTGATTTTGACGTCTAGACATGTTAAGGTTTTCCTCTCTTTTGCTATGATATTTGTATTAAAATGGTTTTTATGATATTTTAGTATAATCGAATGTAGGAGTAAATGGTACAAAATTTATTTTATATGCATGTTTACAAAAAATCCAAGCTATATTTTAACATAGGGCTTAGGATTAGGCTTGGAAGAGACGGAAATATTTACTATATGGACCATATGATTTATTAACCGTTTCCTTGCATCGAGGCCTTGAATATCGTAAAATAATATGTTGACACTACATTCAATAGTTTGTTAGAAAAAATTGAGGTGACACAAAGTGAAGAAAGTCTTACAAACAAAGATGGGATTCTTCTTTGTAGCTGCAACTTTGCTTTGGCTGAAGTCGTATATTATTTATGTTATTGAGTTTAATTTAGACATAAAAAATGGGATACAGTCGTTTCTTTTATTCATAAATCCAATTAGTTCTGTATTGATTTTTCTTGGTATTGCTTTATTTGCACGTGGGAAAAAAGCTGGGATATGGATTATCATCATCGATTTTCTCATGAGCTTCTTTCTCTATGCGAACGTCGTATTTTATCGATTCAACAACGACTATATCACGTTACCTACATTAACCCAAACAAGTAACTTTGGAAGTATTGGTGGAAGTATTGTTAGCTTAATAGAGTGGTATGATATCTTCTACTCAATCGATTTAATTCTAATAGTGATTTTATTTGTTAAGACGAAACATCTTTGGTCAGATGAACGCCTTCAAATACGAAAACCAATTATGGTGTTAATGGCGGGTGCGATTGCTTTTTCTGTGAATCTCAGTATGGCAGAAGCAGACAGACCACAGCTACTGAAAAGAACGTTCGATCGAAATTATATTGTTAAATATTTAGGCGCTTATAATTTTGCTATTTATGACGCCGTGCAAAATATTAAATCATCGTCACAACGTGTACTTGCAGATAGTAATGATATCGTTGAAATTGCCGACTATACGAAAAATAAATTCGCTGAACCAAATGAAGAACTCTTTGGAATTGCGAAAGGGAAAAATATTATTAAAATTCATCTAGAATCTTTCCAGTCGTTTTTAATTGATTATGAACTACATGGCGAAGAAGTAACACCGTTTCTAAACTCACTTGTTCATAATAAAGAAGAAGGATTTACCTATTTCGATAATTTCTTCCATCAAACAGAGCAAGGAAAAACTGCTGATGCAGAATTTATTCTTGATAACTCTTTATACGGTTTACCACAAGGTGCCGCCTTTGTAACGAAAGGAAATAATACGTATCAAGCATTACCTGCCATTTTAAATCAAAAACAAAATTACACATCAGCGATTTTACATGGCGATTATAAGTCATTCTGGAACAGAGATGAAATTTATAAACAATTTGGCATCGATTACTACTTTGATGCAAGCTATTATGATATGAGCGATGACAATGTAATTAATTATGGGCTTAAAGATAAACCATTTTTTAAAGAGTCCATGCCGATGTTAGAAAAACTAAATGAAACAAATAAACCATTTTATGCACATCTTGTCACATTAACACATCACCATCCATATTTAATTGATGAAGAGGAAGCAACGATTCCACCAGCAGAAACAGGTGACAATTCAGTGGACCGCTATTTTCAAACAGCGCGTTACTTGGATGAATCACTTGAACAATTCTTTAATGATTTAAAAGAAGCTGGTCTATACGAAGACTCTATTATTTTCTTATACGGGGATCATTATGGTATTTCTGAAAACCATAATCGAGCAATGAGTGAACTACTTGATAAAGAAATCACACCTTTTGAAAGTGCACAATTACAACGTGTTCCATTTCTAATTAGAATTCCTGGTGTTGAAAGTCAAGGAACAAACCATCGTTATTCAGGACAAATAGATGTTATGCCGACACTTTTACATTTATTAGGGATTCGTGCCGACGATTATATTTTATTTGGCACAGACATGTTCTCTAAAGAACATAAACAATTCGTGCCGTTCCGTCGTGGCGACTTCATTACGCCGGATTATACGTATGTATCTGGTACCTACTATGACAATGAAACAGGAGAAGTCATCGAGAAAGTAACAGATGAAATGAATGAAATGAAGCAACTAATTGAAGAAGAGCTTCGGTTATCAGATAAGCTTGTATATGGGGATTTGCTAAGATTCTATACACCTACAGAAGATTGGAAGCCTGTTGACCCATCTATTTACCGTTACGGATATGATGAAAATGAAGAATCAAGGAAATTTAAGGCAACAGATGAAAATGAAGAAGAACAACAAGAACAGGAATCTGAGAATTCTAAGGTCATACATGATCCTAAAATTAAAGAATAAAGCATGAAAAAGCTGGGAACCTATTAAAAATAAGAAAGTGCAGAAAATCAAGATTTGCAAATTTGATTTTCTGCACTTTAGCTCATAGACATAAGATATATCATAATAATTTCAATAAAAATAAAAGCGACCTGCTATGTTTCTCTTTCAAGAAACAAAACATAGCAAGTCGCCTTTTTTTATACTTTTTGAACACGGACATTGCTAACCATCAAAACCATTAAAATAGCTGTTATAACTGCAAAGAAAAGAATCGGTAATTGGTTAGAAAAAAGAACAAAAAATGTTAAAATTGTTCCAGCTGCTGTTATCGGTACACCATAAAATGCACCATCAAACTCTTTTACATTATATCTAGCTAAACGAATAGCCCCACATAATACGAAAAATATTACGAGAGTGATCCCGACAGTCGGCACTTTATTTAAGCTCGTTTCATATACTAGCAATGCTGGTGCTAAACCAAAAGAAACTAAATCACTCAGTGAATCAAGTTCTTTTCCAAAATCAGATTCAATATTATATTTACGGGCGACTATGCCATCAAACCGATCAAATAAAGCCGCAAGAAAAATAAATAATATACTCATCTGAATAAAGCCTTTTAAAATAAATACAATAGATAAAATTCCAAAGCTTAAGTTCATTAATGTGATAGCATTCGCTTTTTGTGCCTTAAGTTTAGTATAATCAATACGTCTAAGTAAAAACATAATCTCAACCTCCTATTTTTTTCATTTAATTTTATAACAAAGGGTGATCATGATGATGAAATTTTTATTAAAAAATGTTGTAGAGCTTACAGGTAACAAGTACAGTTCTATGCTACTAAAATCTTTTGCACAATCTCGTTTAAGCAAACCACTCATTAGACCTTTCGCAAAAACATATGCGATTAATTTAAAAGAAGCGGAATACCCTATTAGTCACTATCAATCATTACATGACTTCTTTACGAGACGTCTGAATAATCAAGTGCACACGATTGATTATTCTACAAATACTTTAGTTTCACCAACTGATGCACAGTTAAGTGATATGGGGCCAATTTCATCCAAGCAGCGGTTTTATATTAAGCATCAACTTTATTTCCTTGATGAGATTCTAGGAAGTTCAGATATCGCCAAGACTTATGAAAATGGTTTTTTCTTTATCTTTTATCTTTCTCCTCGTGACTATCACCGTTTTCATTATCCGATGACAGGGAGTCTAACAAAGCGATATGCTTTAGGTGAAAAGTCATTTCCTGTAAATACATTAGGCATGCGTCTTGGGCAATCACCTTTTTCAACAAACTACCGCATTGTTTCAGAACTTTCAACAGCGTACGGACATATAGCGATGATTAAAATTGGTGCCTTAAATATTAATTCCATTCAACTGACAAACTCACGTTCTAAATTTAACAAAGGTGAAGAGCTCGGATATTTCTCATTTGGGTCTACCGTCTTACTTCTGATTGAACCGAATCAATCATTCAAGCCACTACTAAAAGCGAATACGACTGTTCGTGTTGGTCAACCAATTGCTAAATGGGTGGAATAAATGTTTATGACATGCTTTGTTTACGATAGCGGTAAATAGTAGCACTAATAACGATAATTAATATAATGATGGCAAATATACTTATAGAATACTTACGAAAAAGATACGCGATGATGTTCCAGTTAGTACCAAGCCTATTTCCAATAGATAAGAAAATAATCACCCACATGATCGCACCAGCGGAAGCAAATAATAAGAAATGTTTTATAGAATAACGGGTAACGCCACTAATATATGCTGCTACATGACGAATACCGGGAATGAAGTAGGAAAATATAATTAAAAAAGAGCCGTATTTTTGTAGTAGACGTTTCGTTCGTATAACAGTTCTTCTTTTAATAAATAATTTTTGAATAAAAGGCTCTCCTAATTTCATCCCTAAAAAATAACTCAACGTAATCCCACAAATAGAGCCTGAAACTGCTACGATAAATGTAACCGTAAAACTTATCTCCCCCAATGATGTAATGTAGCCAAGATAGGTCAACAACACTTCATCAGGAATAGGAATTGGAACACCTACTATTCCGAGAGATAGAAATAAAAAAATCACAATATAACCAAATTGACCAATGATATCATGCCAAACTCCCATTTGCCTTTCCTGCTTTCCTAAATGATTACATTAATGTTCCTATTATACTATAAAAATGTTCAAAATAAATCATTCTTCAAGCTTTTTTTTACTTATTCTCTCCTTTCTTACTATTACGTATGAAAATTGAAAAAGATTCAAATAAACGACTTTATCTCCGATGCTTTGTCCTATTATTCTATGCCTTGATCTAATAAATGCTCCTTTACACAACGTAAGCGTTTACATATAATGAATGTAATAAAGGGGTATATAGAAGGGGGAATTATATGCAACGTGTAGAAGAAGGTAAATTACTTTGGCAACCTGGAGAGAAATGGAAAAATGAAGCGAATATAACAAAGTATATGACTTGGTTACAAGAGAAAAAAGGGTTACAGTTTACAAACTATCATTCCCTATGGACGTGGTCAGTTGAACATTTAGAAGATTTCTGGGAGTCTATATGGGAGTACTTTGGCATTCAATCAAAAGCACCTTACACCTCTGTTTTATCATCATTCGACATGCCTGGAGCAAAGTGGTTCACAGGGGCAACAATAAATTATACAGAACATATTTTTAAAAATCGAAAAGCAGAAGATATCGCCATTATTCATGCATCCGAATTACGTGACACAACACATGTAACATGGAAAAAACTATATAAAGATACGAGCGCTTTACAACAAACTTTAAAACAACTTGGTGTTAAAAAAGGCGACCGTGTTGTTTCATATGTGCCAAACATTTACGAATCGGTTGTATCATTTCTAGCAGTTGCTAGTTTAGGTGCTATTTGGTCGAGTGCCTCCCCGGACTTTGGTACACATAGTGTTATTGATCGCTTTAAACAAATTGAACCAAAAGTGATGATTACAATAGACGGCTATCGTTATGGTGGGAAATATTTCAACCGGATACCTGTAATTGAACAAATCCAGAAAGAGTTACCTATGCTTGAAGCAACAATAGGTATCCCGTATCTTGATCAGGAAGTAGCATTTGACTCATTAAAAAATCCAATACGATGGGGTGACGCCATCTCTATCAATCATGATTCTCTCACATATGAATATGTCGAATTTAATGACCCACTCTGGGTTTTATTTTCATCTGGAACAACAGGTATGCCAAAGCCTATCGTTCATAGCCAAGGTGGTATGTTGCTTGAACATTTAAAAGCAACGGTCCTGCATACAGATTTATCAGAAGGGGACCGCTTCTTTTGGTTCACGACGACAGGATGGATGATGTGGAATTTCTTAGTCGGTGGTTTACTTGGAGGAAGTTCAATTATTTTATACGATGGTCATCCCGCTTATCCGGATACTGATATGCTTTGGCGTTTTGCCGAAGAAACAAAGATGACTGTATTCGGAACAAGTGCGAGCTATCTTACTAGTTGTATGAAGTCTGGTATATCTCCAGGCAAAACATATGATTTAAGTCATTTAAAAAATATTAGTTCAACAGGATCTCCTTTGCCACCTGAAGCATATCAATGGTGTTATGACCATGTCAAGGAAGACTTATGGATTGCTTCAGCAAGCGGTGGAACAGATGTATGTACAGCCTTCATATTAGGTGTACCAATTTTACCTGTTCATGCAGGTGAACTCCAATGTCGAGGGTTAGGAGCTAAAATTGAGAGTTATAATATAGCCGGTGAATCAAAAATTGATGACATTGGTGAATTAGTTATGACCGCGCCATTTCCTGCCATGCCGATATTTTTCTGGAATGATACAGACGGGTCAAAACTTCAGGAAAGTTATTTCGATATGTTTCCAGGAATATGGCGACATGGAGATTATATAAAAATTACCGAACGCGGTTCTTGCATTATTTACGGACGTTCTGATGCTACAATTAACCGCGGTGGAATTAGAATCGGAACGAGTGAAATTTATCGTGCCGTTGATCTTGTTAAAGAAGTAGAAGATAGCTTAATCGTTGATATTCCACTTCATAGTGGAGATTCATTTGTGCCACTATTTGTCATTATGAAAGAAGGCCATGAATTAACAGAAGATATTAAAAATAAAATTAACCATCAAATCCGAACACAATGTTCACCACGACATGTCCCAACAGATATATTTCAAGCACCGGATATACCTAGAACATTAAATGGTAAAAAACTAGAAATTCCTGTTAAACGAATCCTAATGGGACATGACATCCATAAAGTAGTCAATAAAGGATCATTAAGCAACCCAGATATGTTAGAGTATTTTTTACAGTTCGCTAAAAAACATATGAAGCAAAACGTTTAAATAACAAAAACACCGGAGTTCATATCAGGAGCTCCTGGTGTTTTTTGGAAATTCACATCAGACTTTAGTTAGATTTCACAAATCTAAAAATCGCTCTCTCATTTCCTCCGTAAATAATTGACAACTTTTTCGCTTGCCAAACCAGCGATAGCGATTTTTAGCCATCACACGATATATGCTATTCCGCATAGCAGGCGGTATAACCAAGCATATCGTCAACAATTTCCACAAGCCTGTTAAATGCCGACAAATATGTAAAACAGCAGATGATTCAAGATAATAACGGTTATTCTTTATTAACACAAGGCTATCGGTTTCTTTAGGCACACCATATGTTGTTAATAATGTCTGACCGACCTCACTTTGTAAGGAAGCAAATGTATATCGCCCTTTCTTATCACGCTTTATAATAAATTGCACACTCTGATTACAAAAATGACAATCACCATCAAATAAAATGATGTGCGACATTCAATTCCCTCCTACTAGCCTGTATTAAGACGCCTTCATTGCCGGTTGCTTTAATAAACTCACACATACATAGGTCACAAATGACAATAAAACAGGCAGTACAACAACATGCATACCAAATGGTTGGATTTTTAACCAATCAAAGACAATATACGAACCGATACCAACAATCATCGAAGCGAGCGCACCATACTTATTCCCTTTCTTCCAATAAAGCCCCATCACAATCGGCCAGATAAACGCCGCTTCCAGTCCACCGAAAGCAAAAAGATTTAACCAAATAATTAAGTCTGGGGGATCAAGTGCAAATAAGAAAACGATAATACCTAGTATAGCTGTAACCCCGATACTCATTGTTTTTATCTTTTTCGGTGAGGCATTTGGACGGATATAGTTTAAATAAACATCTTTTACAACTGAAGAACTAACGAGTAATAATAATGAATCAACAGTTGACATAATGGCTGCCATTGGTGCAGCAAGGACGATCCCTGCAAGCCAAGCTGGCATCGTCTCTAGTGCAATTAACGGCATCACTTTATCAGGAACATCAATACCAGGTAAGATTGGCCGCGCAAAGACACCAATTAAATGCATATTTAACATAATAAATCCGACAACAATCGTCCCAATGATAATGGCTCGGTGCATCGATTTTGAATCTTTATAGGACATCGCTCGTACCGCTATTTGCGGTAATGCGACAACACCAACCCCGACTAAAATCCAAAAAGACGAGACAAATGCTGGTGATAAATCACCCGCCGCACCAAATGGTGTAATCAGATTGGGATTTTCAGTATATAAATCGTTAATAATGTTCGAGACACCACCACCTGCGATCATAACAGCGATTAAAAGGATCAATGTTCCAATAAACATAATCGCTCCTTGGACAGCATCCGTCACAGCAACTGCACGAAAACCACCGATAACAACATAAACGAGGACAGATATAGCGAATATGAATAGAGCACTCGTATAAGATAGGCCAGTTAATGATTCAATCAGTCGACCCCCACCAATCCATTGCGCTGCCATAGCCGAAAATAGAAAAACAATAATACTAAAAGAAGACAATAAAACTACCCACTTAGACTGATACCGCTCTTTTAAAAAGTCGACAAGTGTGACCGCTTCGTAACGTCTCGCCATAATGGAAAACTTCTTCCCAAGAATCATTAACACAAAATAGCCTGTGGCCACTTGTGACATCGCAAGCAACACCCAACCTAAACCTTGTGTATAGGCAACACCAGGTCCACCGATAAAACTACTCGCACTTCCATACGTCGCCGTCATCGTCATGGCTAAAATAAATCCACCTAAACTTCGTCCACCGAGAAAATAATCTTGTAAAAAATTCGTCGATGAACGAATCGAGCGACTCGCCCATATTCCGATTCCAAACATTATGATTAACATTAAAATCATTGGAAAAAGCGCTTGCCCATTCATTCGTCTACCTTCCCTTCATCATCTAACGGCACTTCAACAAAATATCTCTTCACAATAAATGTGACAAGAACGACCATCACAATCAAGCCGACGACACAACTATAAAAGAACCATGCCGGTAAACCGAGAACATATGTATATTGAGATGGATCTTTATGACCTAACCCATAAGCAAAGCCAAACCACCATATAAAATTAAAGATAACAAGTCCTACCCCAATAAGTGCTTCACGATGCGCTATTTGGAAGCGTGAATCGCCTTTTTTGTTTTTCACCTTTTTTACCCCCACTTTCATTCCATTTTTCATACGTATTTTAAGTAAATCGTTAGTTACATAAATATTAACATAAACGACACAAATCTATTTATCCTTAAAATTAAATGCAATTTTATTTAATTTCTAATTAACTTGAATTATAAGAAAAACAATATACAATAAATTTAGATCTCTACATAAAATTAAAGATAGCTATAATGAGTATTGACCTTGTGAGATATCATTGAATAAGTGGGTGATTATGTATGGTTCGTTTTATTTGGCAAAATTGGTGGCGAAGGAAAGAACGATTGATTCTCCTTATTATAGGAGCATTAATCATTAGTAGTGGTTTATCCTATCTTGTTGGTATGTTAGATACAAATAAGACAACTATCGTGGATGAATTACAAAAAAGATGGTCTTCATCCTATGATATTGTCGTTCGTCCTCCAAATACACGAAGTGAAACTGAAGAAAACAATTTATTAGATCCGAACTTTTTAAGCGGGATTAACGGCGGGATTAGTTTAGAGCAATATGAACAAATTAAAGCGATGGAACATATTGATATCGCCGCTCCAATCTCAATGATTGGATATACGGATTATTCACTCTATCTCGAATCCCTTACATTTAATGAAGATGGAATCTATCGGGTAACCGAAAAAAGAATAAACGATGATGGCATTCGAAAAACAGAAGACGTATACACATCATATATTCCTGGTGGTAGATGGGAACAATATGTCAACGAAGCACTGGATAAAAATATACCACTTACTTATATGAACTGGTCCAATCATATGTACTTAATGCGATCCATGTTACTCGCTGCAATCGACCCAGAACAAGAAGCACAATTAATTGGAATCGATAAAGCCATTCTTCCGGTAGGAAATAGTAGATATTTCACAGCAGAAGATAAGGCGCGACATGAACCCGTGATCGAACCTGGAGATGATGGCGGAGCAGTGGATGAGGTAGAAGAACAACATATCACTTCCTTTCCCGTCATTATTAATACCCATTCATTCGCTGACCAAGAGATACACTATCATATAGAAAAGCTTGATATCCCATTTGATTCGAACACAGCTTTAAAAACGCTAGAAGATATTGACCAAAAAGGGGGCAAGAACTATTTAAACAGTCTGAAAGGAAATACCGTCACTACATATGAACATGATGAACAAGAACTTTTCTCACAAATGATTAATAGTATTGCTGGAATTGATCACCAGACAGGAGAACCGGTATCGGAAAATATTACAAAAAATAAACATAACCCTTTTCAGATGGACGATTTATTTTTAGTAAGTTTTGCAAGCCCCCTAGAATATGATGATGTTTCAAGTCCATTTCCAGAAAAGTGGCCGTTTGCCTATCGTATACGCACATTTACAGACAGCTTTAAAGACAGTTTCAAGGAAGGAGAATATACAACGTTTCGTCGACCATTTGCACCTGAATTTGCCAACGCGGGTGGATTTCCAAGAATGAAACCAATCTGGATTGGATTTTATGATGCGGAAAAAGTAAATATATCAAAAGACCCGACAAATGAACTACCAATGGAAACGTATCGTCCAGCTTCGGCTGAACTCGTATTAGATGGGAAAAAACAGCCGATTAACCCACCACAAATATTAAAACCAACTTATGATCCATTCGGTTACTTAGCTAATCCACCGACAATGTTAACGACACTTGATGCAGCTGAATACCTTTTAGGAGATAAACCGATCTCGGCCATTCGCATTAAAGTGTCGGAAGCAAGAGATTTATCTGAAGACAGCCAAGCAATGATTGAAAAAGTAGCTAAAAAGATTGAACAAAAAACAGGGCTCATAACAGATATCACGTTAGGTTCGTCCCCACAACCAACGTTAGTCCATGTACCTCAAGTAGATGGTCAAGAAGAACTCGGTTGGTTCCAACAACCTTGGATTCGGCTTTACTCGTCAATCACAATCTTTCGTGAAGCGAAAATGGGCTTCTCTATGCTTATTTTCTGCATCATGGCCGTTGCCATTATTTACGTTTGGGCTTCAAGCTTTGTATCAGTACTCGCTCGGCGGAAAGAGTTCGCCGTGCTACAATCCGTTGGTTGGCGTCCACAACAATTACGTCAATTAATCTTTATTGAGTCGGCAATAATTGGTAGTTTCGTTGCGTTTGTATCTTGGGTCATCCTAGGATTTATTTATATTTATGAAGAAGCCACTTTAAATCCGACGCGATTCCTTTTGACTGGGTTAATTGGCTTTATGATTTACATACTTGGGGCCATTATTCCAGCTGTCTTCACACAAAAAATAGAACCGTATGAAACATTACAGACAGGGGAGATTTCTAAAACGAGCAAACGGTTTATGAAATCAAAGGGAATCATTTCCATGGCGTGGAATCATTTGATTGGCAAATGGAAACGAAATGTTCTCTCGATTATAGAGATTGCCTTACCGACCACCTTACTCACTATCTTTTTATTTATCACCTTTCATTTACGAGGCATGATGTATTTAACATGGCTCGGACAATATGTCGCCTTAGAAATTGGGCCCCGTCATTATATAGCGGTTATTGTATCACTCATGATTGCTGTCTTAACTGTCGCTGAAATCATGTGGCAAAATATAAGTGAACGTCAAGAAGAAATAGCGTTATTAAAAACACTTGGCTGGCGAAATGGTTCTATCCGCCTTCTCATTTGGATGGAAGGCTTGTTCAGTGGCTTATTCGCAGCGATGATTGGTCTTAGTCTCGCATTGATGCTCATTATTTTCATGTATCAGGACATCCTAATGACAGAGCTACCGTTTATTTTAGCAACAGGACTGATCCCAATTATTGTAGGGATTATTGGTACCATTATACCCGCTGAACGAACAGTCAGGATGTCACCTGCATCTGGAATGAGAGGAAACTATTCTAACAAAAAAACATCAGAAAAAAGTATGAAATGGCTTTTGTTAACATTGTTCTTATCGATTTCTGCATTATTTGTTTATTTGTTCGTTCAAATATTAATATCCTAAAAGTAAAGCACTTATTAAATAAACAATCCCGTCACTCATAAAAAATGACGGGATTGTTTTGTTTGTATATAAGCTAATCATATAAGTGGCAACGAACCGTATGCTCCGTTGTAAGCTCATGTTTAACTGGTTTTTCATGTTTGCATCTTTCCTGAACAAACGGGCAACGTGTATGAAACGGGCACCCCTCAGGAATGGCGCTCGCACTTGGGACTTCACCACTTAATACCGTTTCGCTTGTATTCACGTCACGAGTTGGAATAGATGAAAACAAAGCTTTTGTATAAGGATGTTTCGGTTCATCTAAGTCAGACACTGTTCCCATTTCGACAATTTCCCCTAAGTACATGACAGCAATCCGATCACAAAAATATTGCACAACATTCAAATCATGTGAGATAAATAAATAAGTTAAGCGATATTTTTTCTGTAATGCTTTTAAGAGATTTAAAATCTGCGCTTGAACCGATACATCAAGCGCAGAAACCCCTTCATCAATGACAACGAATTCCGGATGTAAAATAAGTGCTGCTGCTATGACAACACGCTGTCTTTGACCACCACTTAACTCATGTGGATAACGCTTCAAAAAAGACTCGTCTAAACCAACATCATGTAACATGTCGATGATACGTTTATCCTGTTCCCTACGATTGCCTATTTTATGAATGATCAACGGCTCGCGTAAAATCCATTGAACCGTTTTCTTCGGATTCAATGACGCATAAGGGTCCTGAAAAACAATCTGGACTTTTCTCCGCCATACTTTCAGCTGTAATGCGTTAAACTTAGAAACATCTTTTCCCTTATATAACACTTGACCACTCGTTTGCTTTATTAATTGAACAATGATTTCTCCCGTTGTCGATTTACCACTACCACTTTCACCAACAAGGCCAAATGTTTCTCCTTTACGTAATGTAAAACTAACGCCATTAACCGCTTTAATAGACGTCTCTTTAGAAAAAAACTTCTTCCGAGGCATGTGATAATATTTATAAAGATTTTTTACTTCAATCATGATGATGGCACATCCATTTCTTCCGTATAAAGATGACATTGAACCATTTGTTCTTTTATATTCACTGTTTTAGGACGAACGGTTCGGCATATTTCCATACGTTCTCGACACCGATCATAAAATGGACAACCACGATGGCGTTCTTTTAATGGTGGAACCCTTCCTGGAATCGTATATAAGGGTTCACCTCGTTTGGCACGGTCTGGTATGGAGCGGATAAGCCCTTTCGTATAAGGGTGAAGTGGCTCGTCGACCAGACGAGAAATCGGTCCTGTCTCAACAAGTTGCCCTGCATAAAGGACAAGGACACGATCACATACTTGACTTAAAACGCCCCAATCATGCGAAATAAATAGCATAGACACCTTTTTCTCTTGTTTCAACTTACGAAACAACTGAATAATTTGTGATTGTATCGTTACATCTAAGGCAGTCGTCGGCTCATCAGCAATGATTAAGTCTGGTTCACCAATTAGAGCCATCGCAATAACAATCCGTTGTCTCATACCACCTGATAATTGATGCGGATATGAATGGTACAACGCTTCCGCTCGTGGCAAACCAACCTGCTTCATTAATTGAATCGTCTGTTCTTTGATCGCTTTCCGTGATTGTTTCGTATGTTTAATTAAAACTTCTGAAATCTGCTTTCCAACTGGATAGACTGGATTTAATGCCGTCATTGGTTCTTGAAAAATCATAGAAATGGCTCTTCCACGAATGCTTTGCCATTCCTTTTCAGAAAGACTAACAAGATGACGCTTGTGACGAAAGCAAATCGAGCCATTCGTAATAGAGGCATTGTCTGGTAACATACCCATGATTGCTAAAGAAGTAAGTGTTTTGCCGCAACCAGATTCACCTACAATTCCGACTACTTCATTTGAGTGAACTGTAAAAGATAATGAGTCAATCGCTTTATATTGACCGTCTGGAAAAGTAAATGAGACATCTAAATCTTTTACATCTAAAATCGGTTCTACCATCACACGTACCTCCTAGCTCTTTTTATCTTGCTGATCACGTATACCATCACCTAGTAAATTAAAGCCGAGTACCATTAATGTAATCATTGTACCAGTAATAATGACATACCATGGTGCTGTAGCAATATAGGGTTGGGCTTCTTTTAACATTCGACCCCAACTTGGATCTGGTGGTTGCACACCTAATCCTAAATAACTTAAACCAGCTTCTGCTAAAATCGTTCCCGAAAAACTTAATGTTGCTGCAACAAGAATCGGTGATACGATATTCGGTAATATATGTTTAAATATGATATGGATTGACCCTGCACCTTTCGCTTTACTCGCCTTGACATAATCGAACTGTTTCGTTTGCATGAAGCTACTACGAATAATACGCGCAAATGTCGGAACACTCATCATACCGAGAGCAAGAATCGTATTTTTTATGCCAGGTTCGAAAACTGTGATGAGCATAATCGCTAATAAAATACCAGGAAAAGCCATTAATGCATCAATAAACCGCATGCATAACTCATCAATCCAGCCACCAAAATAACCTGCACATGCTCCTATTAGAAAGCCAAAAAACAAACCGACAGAAACAGAAGATATTCCAATTAAAAAAGCCGTTTGTGATCCCTGCATCATGCGACTTAATATATCCCGCCCAAAATTATCCGTTCCAAATAAATGCTCTAAAGATGGTTTCGCAAGACGAGCGTTTGTTTGCATCATATTTGGATCATACGGTGTATAAAACAGGCTAATCAGCATCATAAGGAACAACAACATAACGATAGTCAGACCTATGTGAAAAGGGATGCTTTTTCTTCTTTTCATCATCATCACCCCTTCAGTCGAATGCGTGGATCAATTACTTTATAAAGCAAGTCCACAAGAAAATTTATAAATACGACAAGTACAGCAATATATAGCACCATAGACTGAACAAGTGGAAAATCTCTCGCTGAAATCGATTGAATTAATAGACTTCCTAAACCGGGAAGACTAAACACATTTTCAATAATGATACTTCCCCCTAAAGTATCAGCAATAATCATGCCAAATATCGTTAAAATCGGTATAAAAGCGTTTCGTAAAATATGTCGATAAACGATCCAACGTTCACTTAGCCCTTTACATTTAGCTGTACGGACATAGTCCATTTTCATTTGATCTAGTATCGTATTTCGTAAATAGCGAATCATTATCGCAATATTCGATAATGCTAATGCTAATGCGGGTAAAAAGAAAGACTGTAGCGCACCAAAAAAATCCTCCGACCATGGAACATAACTATTTGATGGGAACAATTTAAACGTAACTGAAAATAAAAGAATCAGTATGAAACCAAACCAAAAAGACGGAATCGCAATTCCTAATTGAGTAAGCATTGATAAAATGGTAGACACCCATTTTCCATCCGTTCGGGCAATAAAAATCCCTAACGGAATACCGATTAAAGCAGTCAAAACAATGGACAACATAGCAAGTGAAAAGGTGACTGGAATTCTGTCTAACAAAATATCTATCACAGGTTGTTGATACTTTAGAGACTCACCCAAATCACCAGAAAAAAGACCGGATATCCAACTTATATACTGTTCCCACAATGATTGATCTAAACCGAGTTCCTTTTCTAGTTGAGCAACTTGTTGTTCGTCGGCATCTATCCCAAGAATCGTTTGAGCTGGCCTACCCGGAAGCACTTGAAAGACACTAAAGACAATGAGAGATACGAGTGCAATAGTGACAATAAAAGTAGACAACTTATAGATAATATAACGCAATAGGAATTCCCCTTTATTTACTCTATAAAGAGAAGATCTTCTAAATTGAATTTTTGTATCGGATACATTTTAAAGCCTTTAAGATTCTCTCTCATTGCAATCGTTCGATCAGGATCCATAATAAATACCGCTGCGGCTTCTTCCGTTAAAATGATTTGTGCTTTTTTATATAAAGCTGCCATCTTCTCCTTATTCGTTTCAGCAGTTGCTTGTTTAATTAACGCATCGAAATCATCATTGTTAAAGTTCATAAAGTTTTTATGATAATCACTTACATAGCGACCGAGTACCTCAAATGGTTCGAGCTTACCAGTAAAACCGACAATCGTCGTTTCATATTTACGATTATTATAAACGTTTTCTAACCACGTACTAAAATCAATTTGTTTAATCTCTGTATGAATATTAATGTCTTTTAATTGCTCTGCAATCACTTGTGCTGTATCAACATGAAATTGATAATCAGATGGGACGGTTAATTCCATTGTAAAACCATCTTCATATCCCGCTTCTTTTAATAGTTGTTTTGCTTTTTCAATATCATATGTGTAATAATCCTCTAAACCTTCTTCATAATATATTGCCATGGCTGGACTCATATTCGAACCTAACTTTGTTCCTTTTCCTTCTGCTACCGTTTCAATAATGACATCTTTATCAATCGCATAATTAATCGCTTGACGAACACGAACATCATTAAACGGTTCGACATCATGATTCATCGCCATTAATTGAACCATATTCTGTGGGCCGCTTACCGTTTCAACAGAATCACCCAATTGATTAAGCCCTTGTGCCGTGATACCTGGAATAACATCAATATCCCCCGCTTGCATCGCTAAAATAGCCGATTCTTGGTCTGACATAATTTTAAACTGAACTTCATCAATTTTAGGCACTTTATCTTTTTGGTAATAATCTTCGTTCTTGACTAAAATAAGTTCTTGTCCAACTTTATACGCCTTAAATTTAAACGGACCTGCACCAATTGGTTTTGTGCTTTGTTGCTCATAATCTTTTGGTACAATAGCAACAATATTTCGTGCTAAAAAAGCAGAATCTTTCTCCTTTAATGTGACGACAACTTCATAATCCGATGTTGCCTCAACGCTCTTGACTACTTCGAACTTAGATGAAAGTGGCTCCTCTCCATTTAATCCTGCTAATTTCTCATAAGAATAAACGACATCCTCGGCAGTTAACTCTGATCCGTCATGAAATAGAACACCCTCATTTAGCCAGAATGTATATGTCAGCCCATCATTAGAAATTTCATATTCTTTAGCTAATGCTGGAATCAGTTGGCCTGATTCATCTGTATCAAGTAATCCGTCAAACACATTATCCATCATGGATGCCGTATCTGTTGCAGCTGATAAATAAGGATCTAAATGATCTATTTCTGTACTCATTGCAATTCGAACAGTACCGCCCTCTTTAGTTACCTTTTCTTTTGAATCAGACTTAGAAGAGTTAGAATCATCAGAGCAACCAATCATAACAAGAGAAGCAAACACAGTGAGTAAGATGATTTTTACTATGTTTTTCATTGATTACATCCCCCAATTATATTGTGATGGAAAATCCTTCTTTCGCATCATAAACTTTCTTATTAAAAAACTGACAAACTTCTTCTTTTAATTGGTCTAAATGACCGTAATGTGGAAAGTGAGTTAAAACAACTTGTTCAACATTTGCTTGCTGTGCTATTTTTCCAACTTCATTACTTGCCAGATGCCCCGTAAAAAGACCTTGTTGCTTCTTATACAAACTACATTCAATAAGCAGTACATTTACTCCCTTTGCAAACTGAATAAGAGAGTCGGTATAGCCAGTATCCCCTGAATAAACAAGTGTTTGTCCCATTCGGTTCGTAATTTTCATAGAGCAACATGGAATATCGTGCACATTTTCCGAGAACGTAACCGATAATGAACCAACCTGAATGTTATCGGTTACGTGAATTTGTTGGACATTCAATGCTTCTGGGTATGAAAATGTTAATGTATTTAGTTCATCAGTATAAATATATACATCTAACGGCGTCTTTCTATTTCCTAATTGTCTTTGGACGAACATCGCATATTCTAAACAATAAATATCAGCAATATGGTCTGCATGTGTATGACTAATGAACACCGCATCTAGCTCGTTAAGTTGTACATAGTTTTGTAGACGTGATAATGCGCCACTGCCGCAATCTAATACAATGCGTGTATCCTCATCTTGTACTAAATAACAAGATGTCGCTTCATTAGCACGTGGGTATGCGCCCCAAAAACCAACCGTTGTTAATTTCACGTGTTAACATCCCCTTGTTGTTCATTCATTGAAAACGCTTATAAATTTATTGTTTACATTTGCGAATCGCTCTCTAATGTAAAACTTATTTTATTTTCCTTATCATTAGGATTAACCTATCATTATGATTGCAATCATGTAAAATAAAATGCATATAACGTTATTATATATTGTTTTTGTTATTTTTGTGTAAATCTCCTATATAGTCTCTGTTAAGAATAATCATTCATATATAATAAAGTATGATAACGAACGATATCCATAAAGACCTCTAATGCCTTTGTCTGAAAAGGTGATTTCGTAATCATTGAAAAAACACGTCTAAATGGTAAACCTTGTACTGGAATGATTTTTAAGTCACCATACTTCAGCTCTTTCTGTACAGCCCATTTCGATAATAATGTCACACCTAGTCCTGCTTCAACAGCGTGTTTAATGGACTGTGTGCTACTAAAATAAACATGGTGTTTTGGTTTCACACCTATTTCTTCTAACATCTTTAACGTTGCTTCACGTGTTCCTGATCCAGGTTCCCTTATGACCCAAATTTCATCTTGTAGATCCTGTTTTGTAATGGTTCTACCGGACTTGGCGAATCTATGGTTGGATGAAGCAACAATATACATATCGTCTTTAGCGAATTTCTCTTCTTGTAGTGATTGATCTTTGAAACGACCTTCAACAATTCCAATATCTAATTGATGACGATTAACCAAATCAGCAATTGTCGCTGTATTACCGATCATAATCGATGGCTCAATATCCGGATATGCTTCTTTTAATTGAGCAATAAGTTTTGGCAACACATATTCCCCAAATGTATAGCTGGCACCAATTGATAACGAGCCTTTTGTTTGATGAATTAAATCGTCAATAAGATGCTGCATATTCGTATATAAGCCAAGAATTTGCTTTGCATGATGGTAAACGATATCACCTGCTTTATTTAGCCGAACATATTTATTCGTCCGTTCTAATAACCGTGTTCCTATATCGTTTTCAAACTGACGAATATATTGACTGACTGCTGGTTGTGTCATATGCAATTTTTCTGCAGCACGGGTAAAGTTTTGTTCCTCGACAACAGTTACAAACACTTCTAATTGCAGATCCACGCTTTCACTCTTTCTTATTTTTCTTTATTATATCATTTTACTTATTGTTATTATAACAATGATTTATTTTATTTATCTATAAAACTCCTTTATCGTATGAATTGGAGGTGTCATCAATGACTTATAAAGAACAAATAAAAAAACACCCTTTATCATCACCAACTGGTAGATGGATAGATGGTGTTTTGTTTACATTTTTAATTGCCTTTTTCGGCTATTTACTAACCTTTATCCCTGGATTCTCTTATGTTGGTCAACTTGCATCTGCTATTATCATTGCTTTTATTTATAATCTTTTATTCGGATATCCTGAACAACTCCGAACGGGCATTACCTTTTCTTCAAAAGTACTCCTCAGACTGGCGATTATTTTGTATGGATTGCGATTAAATATTCATACTGTGCTAGGCGAAGGACTATTTTCACGTATTCCGCTTTTAAGGTGAAGTGAACGTCCGCCTTCCCTTTGTAATATAGCACTTGGTAGATTTTTCTACTAAATGTAAACTACATGAAAAACAGTTGAAAACGAGTAGATAGCCAAACGCTAGAGAGGTAATAATTGCAGGGAATTATATTGTATAAAATATTGTAAACAAATTTCATAATAAAATGATACGTAATTCATTATTTGGGAAGAGTTAAAAATAAATAAAAATCAAAAGTACATCTTTGCTATATTCATAGCTATTATAGTATCTGTTACAAGTTTAAGTAGTATCTCAGCAGCCACTTATAATTTTCGAGATAAATCGACTTGGGCAACTGTTGGTCTTGGGTCATCTGGTGGTTTTGTAGGGGCTGTGCAATCAGATTTATGGGCGACGGATTATCAAACAGCTACTGGAGCTGTTGACCATAATTTTGGTTTTTATACTGTCAGTCCTAACTGTCTTTGCTCTATGTGGCGTTACTTTAGGATTTGCTTTCAATGATCAATCTGAATCTACTTCAGAGCAAGACAATACTAGCATGGACACTGAAGAAGAATTACAAACTGACTCAGAATCATCCGATAAAATCGTTCAAGAATTTAGAACGTATAAACCGTCGGAAGAGGAAATTGCTAATTTAGATATTCCTTATCAAATAAATGATGAACCGCAAGCTTTTTTAGTGAATGACAGTCAGCCTGAGTATATAGCAACTGCGGATTCGGAATCAAAAAACATAAGAGCATGGCACCGAACAGAAGAAAACGATATTTTAGTATCAGAAACAACATATACAAATGGCATTAACATTTCTAAATTTACAGATGAAGTAAAAGGCTGGTTTCCTTCTAACACAGTAGAAGAGTTAACTATTAATGGGCATGTCGCTATTTTACATGAATCAGAATCAAGAATTTGCGAGTTACAAATCATTACAGAGAAAAAATTATTTACAGTTGCTGGGGCAGATCGAGAAAACGTTTTAAATATTGCAGAAAAGATAAACGATTAATTTTTTTATCTTCCTTATAAAACAAACATAATTTGGAAAAGAAGATTTGATTTAACTAAGTTGTTGAGTAAGAACATAAGTGTAAAAAATTAATAAACAGATACGTTTAATGAATGCCCCTTGCAAAAATTCCTATGACATTATATAATATAAATCGATTGCATTACATTAGATATGGGGCATTAGCTCAGTTGGGAGAGTGCCTGCATGGCATGCAGGAGGTCATCGGTTCAAGCCCGATATGCTCCATCTTAGTAGAACGGGGCTGGGACAAATCCAGTCTTAAATGAGAGAAATTGCGGAAACAACATTTCAATGTCGTTTCCGCAATTTCTCTTTTGTTTCGGATTGTTTTGATTATTATTATGTTGTATTTTTGCGCTATACTTTCATAAGTTTACCTCCATTAATGCAAATGCTCATTCATTTTCTACTTTTAATTTTCCACTGACGGAAAATCGAGAGAATGACAAATTAGCCTTTAGGAATCCAAAAACTGGTTCAACATTTATTTTACGTTTTTTATAAATGTCTCCAGTTTCTTCGTCCAAAAGCTTGGTTCTGATATATTCTTTTTTCTGTTCCCGTTTTTCTCGATTGTTCCCTCTTTCGCTTCATGCAATAAGAGCGTAATGGGTTACAATTTTCAGATTGATATACCTTAAAATTCCTTGTAAATCCATAACGATCTGTACGATTGGAAAAGTGTTGAAAAGTTAATTTTTTTCCGATCGGACATACATAATCATCATGCTCTTCTTTGTATTCTCAGTTGTCCATCTTAAATGTCTCTAATATTTTCTTTTCTGTTCTTTCCTATAACTGTTATATGTAATAAGAGGTGTCGGGTTTTCGATTTTCTAAAACATCATGACAATTTTGTTCACTACCATAGCCAGCATCAGCGACGATATAGTCAGGTAAATTAAAAAAGTGCTTTTCAATTTTTGTTCCATCAATAAATATTTCTTTATTATCAATGACTTTCTCTTCAACTAATTGACAACGAAATTGGACGAATAATTGACGTAATAAATCTTTTACATCTGGATCCACTCGAAAACGATTGATTGTTCGATAGCTTGGCTCATAACCTTGTGCAAGCCACATCATACGAATACTGTCTTTAAGAAGTGCTTCAATTTTTCTACCAGAAAACACAGATTGGGAATATGCACATAAAATGATTTTCAACATCATGCGAGAATGATAAGAAGGACGCTCTTTTACGAAGAAAATTTTGAAAAGCCTCTTCAGGAATACTCTCTACTAAATCATTAATGACAAATGCGATATCATTTT
>NZ_JACHHA010000011.1 GCF_014202495.1 Cerasibacillus quisquiliarum
AAAGCCACCGAATTAAATATAGGAAGTCTATATTTTAATCGGAAAATGTTCAAAATTAATGAGCAAAAAGTGTTCAATTTTACTTGACGGTTACACTTCCCTAACAATTCATTTATATAGCCTTGAATCATTCTTAACTGCCTTGTACTGTAACCCATTTTTTCCCTATAAAATTTCGTATCATTTTGAGGGTATTTTAACATCAATTCATTTAGACGCTTCATTTCTTTGATGTCATATTGTGTTTTAAAAAGGAGGAAGTTCCCAGTATAATCACTTACATTAACTTTATCTATTTCATTACTATTGTTCCAGTGATATATTAATATTCTTTTATGAAATTTATCTAAGTTATAATTTTCTATTAATAATCGATAAATTAAATCACTTTTAACTAAATTAGATATACTTATTTTTTGATTATTTCTTTCTTGATATTTTTTCTCTACAATAAAAACAACAATGCCTAGTAAAATATCAACTATTTGTAAAGGAATACTTTTCTCTGAACAAGCTTGTTCTACCCTGTTTACTTTATATCCAAGGTTTCTGTATGCCGAATGAGCATTCATCTGTTCTTTTAATTTATTCTCAAGCTTAATTTTGTCGTATTCACTATTCTCATCAATAATAATATCTACTTGTTTTCCTACATCTAATCTTCTTGTTAATCCGTAAAAAAGTCTTTCTGGAATCTTTACATAAACAGTCTAAATGTCATATTGAACTTGAAGTAAACTTTTATGTATGTTAACATGTTTATTAACATATACTAAAAATGAACTGGCTTTTCCCCCCTAACGTTTTGCAGGGCTGGAGCAGTTCTATAAACACCCTTTCCTTGCTAACGTCTTGCTAGGTTGGGGTGTTTTGTTTTTATAAAAGAGAAAGACAACTCTCGTCATCTTTCTCTTTAAAAAATCTTCCTCACCACTTCTTCATCCAATATCCGCTTTCGTTCCTTCCAGTCTGGCATATGGAGTTGGAGTTGATTAAAAAAGTGTTCATCATGATCTGGGTATATGAAATGTAGTAGTTCGTGGAGAACAACGTAATCGATACAATGTTTTGGTGCGATAATAAGATTTTTATTGAGTATTATTTTTTGTTCGCGTGTGAGACAGCTTCCCCAGCGGACAGTCATCTTTCGTATCTGCAAATCGGGCTTAAGAATCCCCTTGTGACTTAACTTATTATGCATTCTTGTTAGTGCGTCATGATAAATAACCTGACGGCGCTCGTCATACAAGTTTTAAGCATTATCTTATAAGATTTTAAAGACTTGGAAAGAAAAACACATTATTTATAAGTTGGTTTATTTTCCGCTACATAGATATCTTTTTTAAAAAATTCGTCTGGTCTATATTCCTGTATATTTTTAATACGTTCTTTTAAATAATTAGCGAGTGGCTTGTTTGTACAGAATACAAAGCAACCTTTTTGCCCTCTTGTTAACAAAGTTCGGTATGTATTTCTAATAATATCATCTGCAAGTTTTGTTGCTTTTTCTGGTTTTTCTTTCATCATCTTTTTTATACCAAATAATGAACGATCTGTTTTAGCCCGCTTTGTATAGTCTGTTTGAACTCTTCCTTCTTGGTAAATTAAATCATCTCCTATAATGACACCTACATAATCAAACTCAAGTCCTTGACACGTATGAATAACACCCGCTTCATTGACAGAATCTTTATCGATTGCCCATGTTTCTGTATTACCTAAGTTCCAACTAATACCGAAGTTATGTTCAGGAATGACAATATCTGGAACATCTGACTTCATTCTCGTATCTTTATTCCAATCCCAACAATACCCTGCAACAACCCTTGATTTATTATTTACTTTATTTAACTCCTTAATATCATTTAAGAGAATATTAGGATCATCATATACTCTAAAATCATAATCTTTTCCAATATAATTCATATTAGCTGTTTTCCTAATTTGTAATACATCATCTATCCAGGCTAAATAACCATCAGATCCATTACATCTAAATTGAGATATTAATTCAGTTTTATGTAAATCCCCCTTCAATTCATGAGCAAACTTTTCTATTAAGTCAATACTCCCTATATCTTTAATAGTCACTTTTTGGTGTTCATCAATAAAAAATATTGTTGTTTTAGCCGCATTTATTAATTCTTTAACTTGATTTTCACCTAAATTCTGAAACAATCCCGACTTTTCATTAAGTCGATGTGCTTCATCAACAATTAATACATCAAATTCATCTTTTGAAGCATTAAAATAGCTTCCCGAACCCTTAAATAAATTATCAATATGAGATTTTTTGAAATCTCTTTTTAATTTATTTGAATAAATGTGTCTTGGTGCTGCATTTTTTGTAACATATTGTGCTACCATTCCTCTATTAGTCAATTCAACTAATAGATTTATAGCTAAAACTGATTTGCCTGTTCCAGGACCTCCCTCAACAACTAAAACTTGTTTAGTGTTTGTCCGCTGTGCAGCATTAACAATTTGTAAAGCTTTTTCATAAACAACCTTTTGTTCATCAATCATAATAAACTCTTGATTTCCTTTTAACATAGAGTTTAATGAGTCTTGCAGGGACTTAGATGGACGTATTTTTCCTTTTTCAATTTTATATAACGTTTTCTTTCCGTCACCATATTTTATATACTTTTTGATAAAGTTACGTAGTTTAGCTGCATCACCTTTTGCAAATATTGGAGCCTTATTAATGTAATAATTGTATATATCATCTGTTAGCGGATCATCGTCCTTATGAATAATATAATTATGTAAATATGCACAGGGGTATAACTCAATATTTTCCTGTTGTACCGTTTCGTTAAAATCTTTTATTAATGACGCATATGACCAAGCTTGGTAAGAAGGATGTGTTGTTTCAACCATTCCATACCTCATTGGTGTTTTTACAATTGCTTCCTTACCTTCTATCTTTTCAATTTTTTCCCATTGCTTAAGTTCGACAATAATAATAGATCCAATTGATTCTTTTGATTTACCTGTTATTAAAAAATCAACTCGTTTAGAGGAATACGGTATTCTAAATTCAATGGCAACTCCCGAATCTTTAGGTATCTCTGGATCCATAAGAACCCTAAACATGAATTGCATCGAATTATCCCATGACCTTACTTCTGCTTCATTTACTGACCCAATCTTTTCATTAAAATTGTTAATAATATTATTCGTCAATTCATCATTAAAGACGTCTTGTAGAAATTCTTGTTTTGTTGATTCATATATTAGCATAGAATCCCCCCTAATTACTCTATATTTATCTACGTTAAAATGTCCAAGCCCTTTTATTTTTTTGTGGTTCGATCTTAGTCTGTAGTTTACACTTTCTAATTCCATCAATTCATGTTTTCCTTTGAATAGCCCTTTATAAAAATCGGCTTTGTTATCTTTCGTTTGCTACCATTTATGACAAAATCCAACATTTTATTTAACATATAGTCACAACCTTGTATACTACTATAGTCCTATTCGACTACATTATACCAAATATTTTAATTTATTCAGAGTTTTTATATCCAATTATTGGATATAATGTTATATTGTTCAATATTTGTCAACATAATAAGATAAATTTAGAGTAAAGAGAGGCTACACTAAAAACTACTATCACTAAATATAATGTGCTTTTACATTATTAAACTTCTACCAATAGCCTTGATTTACTTGAATAAAAAAAGGATTGTCATTTAAGTCGTTTTCTGACTTTTGATAACAATCCTTAAACTATTAAAAGCAAACTCACTCTACTGGTGTCAAAGTTACTTGTGCTGCTGCCTTTATGACGTCTCCATCTTCTGCAAAAAACACATAATTCCCTCTTCCGACTGTTCCACCACCGAGGATTGTGTTTACTTTCAATCCACCGTATTCATCTCGTACGACAAAATTTGATGATCCGCTTGCTTCATATCTCCCTGTTGGAACATCTTCTCCGACAATCCATTCACCGGCTATTAGATTGATTGGCTTGCCTTTCGCTTCTAAAATATCTCCTTCTAATGATTTTAATTCGCTTTTTTTATCCTTTATTGTAGTTTTTAGCGATTTCACCTCAGATTTGTGTTCTTCTTTTTTACTTTTCAAATCCGTTAATTCTTTCTCTACATCTTCTTTCTGGTCAATTAGCTTTTTTACTTTATCATATTCATTCTGTTTATCATCTAATTTCGAAGTCACTTCTTCAAGCTCTTTTTCTGCTTCCAAAACTTTACTCTGTATGTCATCGTAGGTAACTTTCTCATCATTTAATGTTGTCGTAGCACTACTGCTACCGATTGAATACGTTATGATCAGTACTAATATGATTCCGATTGTCTTCCATAATTTCTTTGATTTTGCAATATGACTTTTCTTCTTTTGTTCCATTTAATACCCTCCCACATAAATTAGCTGTAAAGATATTTGTTGATCTACTAAAAAAGTGCAGTTAACTAATCCTTTACCCCCCCTAGTCCGGTATCGTTTCAATATTCAATATAGCAAATAAGGTAGACATATATTTGTCTATCTTTATATTTTGAGTTTTATAGAGATAAAATCTTCATAAGTTATCAATCATATTTTAATAACATAACAAAACATTTCCATAAAAACAGACGTCCGCAATCATCTTCTCATTGCAAACGTCTTCTTCTTTAAGCTTAAGCCTTCTTCACAAATTCTGATTTTAATTTCATTGCGCCTATTCCATCTATCTTACAATCAATATTATGACCGTCAACAGCATCATGGATGAGGCGAATTCCTTTTACTTTTGTTCCTTGTTTTACGACGGACGAGCTGCCTTTTATCTTAAGGTCTTTGATTACGTTTACGGTGTCACCGTCTTCAAGAACTTGTCCATGTGCATCTTTTATTGTTGATTCGTCATCGTTTTCTTCTACTTCATTTTCCATCCATTCGTGCGCACATTCGGGACAGACGAATAAGTCACGATCTTCATACGTGTATTCTGAGTTACATTGTGGGCAATTCGGTAATGCTGTCATTTCTTCACTCCTAATGCATTTATCGTCTACCACATCTTATCATGTATAATAAATAATGAATAGCTTAATTCAAAGATTAGGATTGACTGTTATATTGTACTAATAATACACCATATTTTGGAGGAGTTACAATAATGATTGTGACTGTGTTCAAAGTATTATTACTCTTTATGATTGCCGTGTCATTCATCTATGTTAGTGGGGAAGATAAAGATAAGGACTTAAGAACACAAATGACAGCCATTTGTATCGCTGCGATCATCGCTTTTCTCATTGCGGAGAAATTTTTATGAAAACATATACAGATAGAACTTACAAGCTCTATCCACATTATATTCAATCATATATTTTTAACGTTTATCTTAGCTAACTTGCCATGGTCTGGCCGATTGACTTCGCTTTGTCACTTTTTGAATCGCTGTTGTTGTTAATTGTTCTTTTGTCCTTATCTGTGGTTCTTTACCCTTTTCAATCGTGTGCTTTAATTTTTTATCCAGTCGATAAACAATCGGCGGTTTAAAAACTCTCTTAGCTATTGCATCACATGTTGGACATGTTGAATATTGTTTATTTCCCTTTGTACTTCGATGCCATTCCGTGAACTCTCCACACACATTACATTTAAATGTATAATAAGCCATCTTGATTCTCTCCTATAAAGGCATAATATCTTTTTTAAAGATTGCTTTTGGTATTGCAAGCGTTGCACAAGTGTTTGGTATATCAACCACACCTGCTAAATGAGCTTGAACAGGTGCTGCACTTAAGAGCATAAAAGCTTGTTCGCCTGTATATCCAACTGTTTTTAAATAATCTATCGCATTAAGGCATGCATTTTTAAAAGCAACGTTCGCATCTAAATATGTTTGTTTTCCATTCTCTTCAACTGACACACCTTGAAAGACAAGATATTCGTTATAATTTGGATTTACTGGACCAGGTTCATAAAGTGGGTTTTTCTTTATATTATATTTTTCCATACCACCTTTAATCACATTAACACGTAATTCGATCCAACCGGACATTTCAATTGCACCGCAAAATGTAATTTCTCCATCACCTTGTGAGAAGTGTAGATCTCCGACAGAAAGTTTGGCACCATCTACAAAAACTGGAAAATAAGCTCTCGAACCTTTTGATAAGTCTTTAATATCACAGTTTCCTCCGTTCTCACGTGGTGGAACTGTACGTGCTCCTTCTCTTGCTACACGATCAAATTCTGCTCCCTTTAAATTGCCTAAAATAGCACCTTCTGGCGTCGGGAGATTCGCTAATGGTGGGATGCGGTTAGGATTTTTGGAAACGAGTTCTCGCTCACGGCGATTCCATTCATCTAACATCTCTTGTGATGGTGCCACCCCCATTAATCCAGGATGTAAGATACCTGCAAATTCCACATCTGGTATATGACGAGAAGATGTATAAATACCATGAAAATCCCATATCGATTTATTCGCTTCTGGAAAATGATCGACTAGAAAGTTACCACCATTTTCTTTTGCAAAAATACCACCAAATCCCCAAGCTTGTTCGCGGAAAATACCGATATCTAAAATATCAACAACGAGCAGATCACCAGGTTCAGCTCCATTTACATGTACAGGACCACTTAACACGTGAACACGTTCAAGTTGAACATGACGAATGTCAGAGGGATCATCATTATTTTTAATTTGACCATCTGTCCAGTCTTTACATTCAAATCGAAACGCTTCTCCTGGATTGACGGAACAAATAGCTGGAATATCAGGGTGCCAACGATTATGCCCAACTTGTGACCATTCTTCCATTGGTTTGTCCAATTCAATTTCAAACAAGGTTTTAATTCCTTTGTTTTGCTTATCTAACGCCAACGTCTTTATCTCCTTCCTTAAGATTCATATTAGTACAATATACGATAAGGACTCTAAATTTATGTCACTTTAACCTAGTTACACAGCTAAAATCCCCTGCCTTACAATAAGAAGACAGGGGATTTAATTAATTATATTTTCTCTTGCGATACATCAGAAGTGCTAAACCTAAGATAGTCATCATAACACCGACGAAAACCCAATGATATATCGATGTTGCCGTGTTTGGTAATTTTTTATGACCTTGTTGATTATCTTCATTCATTTCCTTGTTCTTACTTCCAGCTTTATGCTGACTTGATTTATCTTTTCCTTGACGTTTTTCAGATTGCCCATTGTTATCCTGTTTATCACTAATACTTATACCTGGTTTATTGTTACCGTCTTGTTCATCTTTATTACCACCGTCGTTAGGGTGAGTTGGTTTTTCTTTACCTGGTCTTTCTTTACCCGGTTTTTCTTCATTAGAATCTCCCGGCTCTTCATTTTCGGGTTTTTCCGGTTGTTCTTTATCATCATCTCCAGGTTCTTCACCTGGATCAACAGGAGGAGCTTCTTCTTCCTTGAGTACTGTGACTTTAAAGCTATCTTCAATATCTTGATAACTAAATTCTACTGTTGCCTCTCCTTCTTTATTAGCAATAAGCTTGCCGTCTTTAATTGTTACGAACGGATTCGGTTTATAGTATAGTAAGCTTGCATCAATAGCAAATTTGTTTCCATAGTAATCAGTTGCTGTTGCATTGATTATTATTTCATCACCAACATTTACTGTATCTTGTAGTGGAGAAACGTCTAGTTTATAAATATCAACAGATTCTGGATCAACGACTCGAACAGTAATTGGTTCAGATCGCTTGTCATATGTTTCATCGTCTAAGTAAAGTGATTCACCTATGACTGCATACACTTCCGCTTCACCAATCTGTTTTGCAATAATTTCATTATGTTCGCCAATTTCTATAACATCTGGATTAGAAGAAATGAAACGTAAATCGAGTAATCCATCTTTATTTAATTGCATAAGCGATACGAAATAGTTTGCTCTCAATTCACGGAAGTCACCGTAAACATCTAACTGACGTGAAGCTCCTTTAGCAATATCAAGTGTTTTCTCATTTACTTGAAATGTATCATCATGGATATACATATCCGTTAAATATGGAACAAATTTCCAAGTTGTCTCCTGATCTCTTATTTGTAAAACGGACGTTCCTAATAAGTTACCATTTTCATTCGGTACGTATTTCTTCAATGCACCTTCACCGTTAATCGTATAAAGAACGCCATCTTTTTCCCATTTTTCTGCGACATGTAAATGCCCTGTCATGACATGAATATTTTTTTCTGGGTTGTTTTTCTTATAGTCTCCTAATATGCCTTCCAACATTTCGACATCTGCTTGCTCCATTTCATGACCTGTTCCCCATTTATCACGTGGTGTCACATGGGTAGCGACAATGACGTTTTGTTTTGAATGATTGTCTAAAACTTTTTGTAGATAATCAAATTGTGTTGAATCAGAATGTGAAATAGACTGTCCTAATGACGAATTTAATACGACAACTAATGTATTACCATATTCAAGATGATAAGTAGCTGAGCCAAAGTAGTCATAATAAGGGCTTAAATCGCCTTGGAACGCTTCGTGATTTCCCGCCACAGCTAAATAGTCTTTTCTTGTCACTTTCGAAAATTCTTCTGTTAATGTTTTCTCAAACTCTTCTGTTTTCCCTTGATCAACCATATCACCTAAATGAATCACCAATTCAGAGTCATCTTGATTCAGACGGTTCATAAAATGTTTTCCAAAGCCTGATAAATGTGTATCTGTAACGAATGAAATATTAAAGTTATTCGGATCTTTCGGTTGTTTGACCGCTTTAACTTCAAATGTTACTTCATATGGTTCCATACTGTTACCAGCATTGTCTTGTGCTTGAATAACTGCTACATGTTTACCATCTTTTAGTTCATGTGAAATAGCGTAGCCCCAGCCTGTTTTTTCATCATAGAATGTTTCTAGTTTTTCTTCATCTACGAGAACTTGAACACTTTCTGAATCCACACCTGTTTTATCATCAGATAACTTAAATGTTACTCTTGGTATTGGTGTTTTCTCCACTGCAGTCGCTGTAGGTGTTACTTGAGATATTTCTGGTGCCTTTTCGTCCGGGCTTAAATCAATCGTAAAAATTTCATCCAAATATGGCACCGCTTCATTACCTTGTTTATCCTTAGCTGTTAAAACGACATGATAATCCTCTTCTGCTAGATGAGTAAACTCTGCTGTTACTTTAACTGATTCATCATCTTGCACGCTGATTTGTGGTTTAACTTCTTTATCATTAACCATTAACTGAATCGTTTCTAAATCGACTCCAGATTTATCATCACGAATCACCGCATCGAAAGTAAAATGGTCAGCTAGGACGAGTGATGATTTAGGATTAATTAATGAAATTTCTGGTCCCTTCACATCGAGATCATTGTTATAAATCCACTGAATATCGTCAATATAAACAGTTCCTTTAGCATTTGAATCACCCTGAATTTTTTTATCAAGTTCTACAAGATAAATCTGGTATAAATTAATTGGTGTTACATAATCTTCAGGGATATCTACTTCTAAAAAGCGCCATCCATTCCATGCTTGCTTACCACTTGTTAAGTTGAGAGTTTTATTTTGCCCATTTCCATCTTTCACAACAGCACGAACCCATGGAACAGGGCTACCATCAGAATAAACCCACATACCGAGTTTCTTTGGCAAAACATCTGCTATGACGTGGTCTGGAGCTGGTTGTCCATACGGATACATGTTAGCATACATGGCACCATTACCTGTGACCCAGCCACCATAATGATAATCTAATTTTAAACTATGTTGGCCATTTTTTACGACTTCATCAGACACAGTATAATGATAAGTTCTGACGAAATTTCGACTCCCTTCAAATGGCTCGTCTCCAAGATTAAAATTCTCCATATCTTGAATCATTTTATTAGCAATGCCTACACTAATAGAAATTTCTTCTTTCAAGTCACCTAAACGAACTGTTACTGTTCCTTCTGTTCCTGATGGGACATCTTTGTTCACCCGTAACACGCCATCTTTTATCGTTCCAATAGATGCATTATCTAATTCCCATGTAAAGACATCGGAGGTAATATAAACTTCTTCTTTTTTATAAAAAGCTTTTAAATCAAATGTATGTGTATCACCTTTATTTAAAACAAGTGATGTATCACCAATAACTTTAATTTGGTCAATTTGATCTACGACAGATATGTTAGCATTTCCTGGTACTTTGTTAATTGTTGCGGTCACTTTTGCTTCTGTTGCATGATTAGGTGCCTTATATACACCTTTTTCATCAATTTCTCCAATAGATGTTTCCCATTTCACATCGCGATATTTTAAGTTTATAGCATGTCCGTTTTTATCAGTTGCTTTTACATTAAATGGATAAGAAGCATTTTTATACATTGTAATCTTCTTAGGTTCAACAATGGTTTTTCCAACTGTTGTGGTTTTCTTGCCTTTGTAATTAATAAAAATTCCATTCGTAATAGGACGCTCTTCATTGTCACCTGGATAGTTTTGGACAATAAGTTTGTTTGTTCCTTCTGGCTTAATATTCATTTGAGTTGAACCGCCACCATCTAAGTTGACAGCTACGATTGCCCCTTCAGCTTTCATTGCTTTAGCAAGTGTTTCATTTGTAAATCCAGTTGCCTGTGAATAAGTAGCACTTGGTTTGTCGACTGTGTATAAGATAAGTTCATTGTTTGCTGTTAACCCTATTGCGGTTCGAGCATTTGTTGAGTCCGTTAATCCCGAGCCATACCCCATATTTTTTAATTCTTCTGATGTATAGGCATGTCCATTTTGAACTAACCAATTTTGTGAAGTAATCGCTTCTTCTATATCATTTTTAACTTGTCCATTAGCATAAACATTGAAGATCAATGATGTATCGTCATCCTCAGTTTCTTGCATAACATGTCTTAATGTATCTGCTTTATCTCCGAATGCAGCTAAGAGGAACTGGTTTTGTTTTAACTGTACTTGTGTTCCCTTTTTACTCTGTTCAACATATGTATCGCGTTCCATTTTAGCGGAAATTGTTTGACCTGGTATAATTCCACTAAACGCCTCGGTTGCCGTCATAAGGACATACGCACCGTTGTCATACGGCACGTCAAGCGATGATTTCTGATTGATTTCACTTGTGTATAAAATCGTTCGATTGTTAATATCATTACGGTTAAGAGTATCAAGAATTATCTCTTGATTTTCAAGCTTCAACTGACCTGTCGCATACATTTCAGCAATCATTGGCTGCTTATGACGATCAATGGCAAATGAAGGTCTTAATTTACCACCATTCGAACTAGCATGTGTGACGAGTAGTTTTCCATTTTTGATATGCACACCTAAAGGTGAACCATCAATCATATGAAATAAATCTGCATTAACTCCCGCTACAAAATGATATCCACCACGCTTTTCTTCTCGTGCCGCTTGTTGTGATAGTGTTTCTCTAGCAATCACACGATCTAGTGCTTTAGTTGTTTTCACCTCTACATCTGGATGATTTAAGTTTGCCTTTACGATATTAATATTCTGTCTTAAACCCGAATTACTATAATTAGAGGTATTGATTTCTTTATGAGTAATACCGTCTCCAAGTGTTTGTTCTTTCACCTTTTCGGTAGATGATTGAGCACTAATGGGCAGGACATTTATAACTGTGTTCAACATTAATACAACAATCATAAAGAAAGACATCACTTGTTTATTTTTATATTGCATCTCCATTCTCCCCTCATAATATGAATCTAACCATATTCATTATAATTATGATTTGTTAAACGTATATGAAGTTAAGATAAGTATTATGTAAATGTTTCATATTTTTTTATATTAAATGGGGCTTTCTACTCTGCACAATAAAAATAGATTAGCAGACACAATTGCTCACGAGCGCCGTATCCCATGCTCTGTTAGTCCATTCGATGATGAGCTATTACAAATGGTTAAAATAGATTTGGAGCTGAAAGAGATTGATGAAAATGAAAGTGTGAGAATTGTTTGAGGTGCCATTTGGAAATTATAAATTTTAAATCCCCTGTCTCACATGAGAAGACAGGGGATTTTATTAATTATATTTTCGCTTGCGATACATCAGAAGTGCTAAACCTAAGATAGTCATCATAACACCGACGAAAACCCAATGATATATCGATGTTGCCGTGTTTGGTAATTTTTTATGACCGGAATTTTCATTGGAGTCAGCAGATGGATTATTTGTCTTAGCTGCATTATTTTCTGCCGTTTTATCCGTGTTCTTAGGTGATGTGACTGTTTTATTGCCAGTATCTTTTGTATCACCTTTGTTATCTTCTTTGTCACTCGGTACTTCTGTGTTGTCTTTATCTGACGGTGTTTCGTCTTTGTGATCTGGTGTTTCTTCCTCGTTGTTATTGTCACCCGGTGTTTCACCTTCGTCGGGTGTTTCTACTGGACCACCTGGCTTTTCTTCTTCATCAGGGGTTTCTTCAGGTACTTCTTTTGTCATTGTGAATGAATCAACGAGCTCATCATGAATGGTATAGGCTTCGATTTTCAATTCATTACCATCGACTAAGATAGACGTAAAGACTTGCTCTTCCTTTGCATGGAGGACCTTTACGTAGTCTGTTTCTTGTCCCGGATAAAATTTCGGTCCAGCAGAGCCACCGATTAAATATTGCGTTCCTTCTCCATCAGGTTGTGGTTCCCCATTTTTAATCAAATGTGAACGCATATAGGCATGGTCGTGACCCGTAAGGACTAAATCTACGCCCAACTCTTCTAATAGTGGTGCGAAAGTTTCAGCCGTAGCATCTTGTCCTCTTTTTGGATTACTTTTATAAGGCGAACGGTGAAACGTAACGATTGTCCAAAGTTTATCCGTGTTTTCAACTTCTTGGCGAATCCACTCTTGTTGTTCTCTCATATCTTGAACACCAAATTCGGAATTTAACATAATGAAATGAGCATTTCCGTAATCAAATGAGTAAACGAAATTCTCTTTCCCTTCTGGCCCATTTTGTGGATAAGGGAATAAATGCTTATATGTGTTTGCACCTTTTCCATATACATCATGATTACCGAGAACAGACATAAATGGAATGTTTTCATTTAATCCTTTTGATGCGTTTAAAAATAAATTCCACTGGCTTAGCTTATTTCCTTCTTCAACAATATCCCCCGCATGAACAGTGAATGCCGTATCAGGGTATTTTTCTAAACCGAGCTTATATAACTGAGTCCATAAAGCAAATCCAGCTTCATCATATGCTTGTGTATCAGCAACGAACATAAAGCGGAATGGATCATCTTCTGAAGATGCTGTTGTAAATGTATTAACATTACTCCAGCCCGAATCGGTTCCATCTCCGACACGATACTGATATGTCGTTCCAGGTTGTAATCCGCTCGCCTCGACGTGATGAATATTCATTTCACCTTCTGGATCAGAGAAAAGTACTTTTTTTCCAGTAAATTGTTCGACTGCTTCACTTTGAAAACCATCCCCATCTGTCGCTGGAACGACTTCAACCACACTATCTTGGACGGCAGTATTTGTTTTCCACGTAAAATGTTGTGTCGTTTGTGGATCATTTTTCCATGTGAGTGTTACATGTTCAGGTGTTTCTGTACCAAGCTGTGGTAAAATCGTTAAATCAAGCACTTGGCTAACGAGTTCACCTTTAGTCGCTTGCATCCGAAGCGGAATACGTGACAATGTCAGTAAGTCTGTTTTCACTTCACCATTTTTATCTGTTTTGTCAAAGACTGTGCTCCAATCTATTTCTTCAACATCATCTTTTGGCACATGGTAATAACGTTGTTCACCGTTTGGCATGAAAATACGATAGTAATCAAATCCAGCATACGGCACTTTAGCTACCGGTATATATGTCCCTACTTCAACCGCTTCATAAGGTTCTCCAGCAACGCCACTTCCACCTTTATAAATATGAGTTGGCTTTGTAACTTTAATTAATTTTTTATTGTCTAATACATTGATTGTTGCCCCTTCGACTGGTTCACCGTAACGGTCTGTCACCTTAATCATACTTGGTGTATTTACTGATTTCCCTTCGACATCAATTGTTAAAGGTTGGGCAATTTTTGCCTGGTAAGGTGCGACGAAAAACGGAATTGTTCCCATTTTATTATCTGTATAATGGTGGTATCCATCTTTCATCTCAATAGCTAGTTCACCTGATGCATCTAATCCTAATCGGAAAGTAAGTGTTGCAAATACTTCTGAATCAGTGAGGTTAGCTTTTTCCAATTGACTCCAATTGAACGAAATATCACCTGTTTCTTCATTAACGACTTGCTCAACGTTTGCTTCATTAAAAGCAGACGGAATATTAGCTTTTCCATCGACAAGTTTTAAAAGCTGTGGATCATAATGAAGTTTAAGTTCGGTTTTAGTTAAAGCTTTTGGTTCATTGATTTTAATTTTCACATCAAAAGTCGAACCTGCATATGCTTCTTCTGGACCATCCCAAACAACTTCTGGTCCTCCTGTTGAGACGTAAAATTGCCATGTTTCAAACGTATGGTTTCCTGCTTTATCAAATACTTCAATCCAAGCCCTATGTAGCCCTTCAGCAAGTGGTTTTTCTGGTGTATAAGATACGACTCCTGTCTTCGCATCATAAGCAGGTGTGACAGATTGATCATCTATTTTCATATAAATACGAGTCGGATCAATACCAGACCCTGCTTTTTCATCCATCGCAACAGCACGTATTTCTGGAACATTCGAGTAAGCTATTTCATCTTTACCTGGTTTAAAATCTGATAAAACTGGATTTGTGACATCCTCATCAATCGAGTCCGTATAAACGGCACGAATATTGTCTATGTAAATCGTTCCTTTTGTCTTGGCATTATCTTTTGTAGCCATGTAGCGTACGGCTTGACTTCCCATTGTAAATGGCGCTTCCCAATGCTCAGGGATTTCTGCTTCAACATATTTCCAACCTTTCCAAGTGACACCATTTGGGTTATCAGATGTGTAGTCAATATTAAAGCTCGTCCCATTCGCATCATATAATTGTTGTCTAAGCCATTGTTTATGACCATCACCATAAACCCACATACCCATTTTCTTCGGTTTTCCTGGAATAACAATTTCTTCACCTCGTGACGCATAGACGCCCGATACACCTTGTGTGCGAATAAAATCATAATCCATGCGCAGTGCATGCTTTCCAAATCGAGCTACTTCATCTGTTACTGAAACATCAACAGAATGATAGCGGGCACCACTTGCTGTCCAACTTCCTATTCCATTTTCAAAATCCTCAAGAACGATATAAGGTTTGTCCACTTCTTTAGTTGAACTTATGTTTTCCTTCGTTTGTTTTTCTGTTGTAGGTTTTGTTTCATTTGCCGTAACAGTCTTTTCTTCAGGCTGTTCTTCATTTGTTGTTACTTGTTTTTGTTCGACGGTTGGAACTGTTTCTTCTTGAGCCGTCTTTTGTTCATCTTTCTTACCCGGTTCTGTTTCTATAAGATTAGTAGACGGTTCAGCAGATTCACTCTGTAATGCTTTACTAGATTCTGCTCCTCCTGTTTCTGTTTCTTGCTCAATGGTCATTTCTGTTTCGGTATTTCCAGTGTCTACTCCTTCAGCAAAAGCCATATAAGTCGGGTGTGGTAACACTGTTGTGAATAACAATAACCCTAATAACATGAATATAAATGCTTTTCTCCTCAAAAGTATTCCCCATTTCTTCATTAATTTACTTGATATAAAAACTATAGCACCCGTTTATTAAGTCATTGTTAAGATAATATAAATTTAATTTAATAAAAGTCTATTCGTAACTACGGGATGCATTTTTTCTTGTCAATAGAAACAGTAGATTTAAAAAAACGTATAGAGTAAAACAACGAAGAACAAAACAATTGTAGGAATCACCACGCTAATCATGAAGATTGGTTTGTATGCTTTTTGATGTGTTTCACGACAAACACCTTGTACTGTTGTGACGATGTATCCATTATGTGGTAAGGAGTCCAAGCCACCAGAAGCAAATGCTGAAATACGGTGCATCGCTCCCGGATCTAATCCTTGTGCTAGGTATATGGGCGCTAATATAGGAAGCGCAATTCCTAACCTTCCTGCAGCTGAACCTGTTATACCCGCAATCAAAGTTACAGCAATAGCTAAACCGACATATTCTAATCCAGGCATATTTGTTAATTTATCAACGATAGTAGAAAACGCCGGTACTTGAGAAGCAACCGCGCCAAATCCGACAACTCCACACGTATTCGCTATAGCAACAAGAGCGTTTTCGGTTCCTTTTGTTAAAATGGTCATATGTGTTTTCGTATATGGAAACATTAATATCCATGCCATCAAGGCACCTATGACTAGAGCGACTAGAACGGCTTCTTCGGTAACAATATATTTTGATAAAATATTGACGACTGAAACGACAATGATGAGTGGAATTAGTGAAATGAGTATATGTGGCAATTTTTCATTTGTCGAGTGTTTGAATGTTGTATCCTTATATGGTAATTGAAACGTTTCGCCATTTTTTACTGCTTTCCCTACCATCTTTTGTAGAGCAAAGCCACCTGCAATCATAATAATAAAAGCGCCAAGAAAACCAATCCACCCGCCCGCCATTGGTGTAGTCCCGAAATGTTGTGTTGGAATGATATTTTGTATTTCAGGTGATCCAGGCGATGTCATTGTAAACGAAATCGAGCCAAAAACTAATGCTGCCGGAATGAAACGATGTGGTAAATTAGCATGTCTAAATAAAGAAACCGCGATTGGATAGACACAAAACGCAACAATATAGACACTCACGCCACCATAGGTCATGATTGCACTCGCACCAACTACTGCTAGGACAGCCCCTTTAGAGCCGACTTTTTCTTGAAACCAAAAGGCAATCGATTGAGCCGCTCGAGTGTCCTCCATGACTTTACCGAATATAGCACCAGCTAAAAAAATGAGAAACCATGATTTAAAAAAATTCGTAAATCCCTCCATATAATATTCCGTTAAAGCCTCAATGATATTTAATCCCCCGGTCAAAGCTAAAATAAGTGAACAAAAGACTGCAGAAATAATAATGTTAATACCACGCATCGTAAAGTAAATGAGTAATGCCAAGCTACCAATCAAGCCAATAATACTCAACATTTTAATACATCCCCTTTGCTAGCTTTAAATTCTGATTGGTTGTCTGTCGTGTTGCATAAACAAATCCATGCGGAGTAGAGCTCTACACTCCTCACGAAATAGTGAATTTATCGTTATCCGTACGGAGTACAGCCCAATACTCCACACAGAACTTCATGTATTTCAATATCCATGGAGAGTAGAGTTCTACACTCCGATGAACCCTTTAGAAAATTGAAAACTGTGTGGCGTGTAGTCTTCATAAAACTATGTATCTTTGTCCAATCTTATTCATGAGCTGAGCCTTGAAGATACAAATCTTTCGTTTAGCTTTGAAAGGTTTTAGTGGTTTATGAATGAGGTAATTCTTGTTTTAATGGTTGATTAGCAACGAAGACAGGGGATTTTTTAGTATTTTCTGTGGTGTGCTAGATCAATTTTCTATAAAAATAGTGTGATTTGTTTCTGTCACACAAAAGATATAGCCTTATAAGTTTTTTTATATTTTTACAATGATGTAAGTGGAAATAATAGAAAGAAAATAAGATGAAGTTCCTGTAAGAGAAAGCAAATTGCTAATCCGGTTGAAAAAGCGATTGTTTCGATTACAAAAAGAACCTCATCCATTTTAGGTAAAATATAGGAAAATGAAGACAAGTAAATGATTGTTTCTATCGATTAATGGATATATCAAAAAAATTTTACCTATTCTGTCATAAACAATACACCGAGCGTATTTGGTCCACAATGAGATGAAATTGTACATCCAGCTCGCGTGACGAAAATTTCATCAAAGTCTACTAATTCTTGGATGGTTTCTTTAACAACATCAATGTTTTCTTGGGATGTACCAGAGTGAGTAATAAAAACACGGTCTTTTTTAATATTGTCGTGACTTGTTAGTTGATCTTTCGTATAGCGTTTGAATGCTTTTGTAAGAGAACCGCGATATTTTCTGCCTACGTCCATTTTTCCACTCGTATTATCGACTTCAATACAAGGTTTTATTTTTAGTAGGCTCGCACTAAAGGCTTGGAGTGCAGAACAACGGCCTCCTTCATATAAATAGGTGAGCGTATCAATGACAAAGCTGGCATGTACTTTTGATTTTAATGCATCTACTTCTTCATAAATTTGCGATGCAGGTAAGCCTTTCTTTATTCGTTCTCCAGCCTCGATAACGAGATGTCCCATACCTGTAGAAAGATTTCCCGAATCTATGACATAGACATTCCCCAATTCCTCACTTGCTAGTTTCGCATTTTGATGTGAAGAAGAAATGCCGGAACCTAGGCTAATATGAACGACTTCATGCCCCTCGTCCGTCCATTGACGAAAGTAATCAATGTATTCTTGGGGGTTTGGCGCAGATGTTTTCGGTAATATACGGTCTTTTTCAAAAGTTGCATAAATCTCATCTGGTGTAATATCAACCCCATCTTGATAAATGTTATCGCCTAAGTTTATACGAAGAGGCTGGAGATGAACATCGTAACGTTCTAATAAAGCGGTGCTTAAATCACAAGTACTGTCAGCACTGAGAATAATTTTTGACATATGTATTCAACCTCTCTCATTTCAGTAGCTATAATGACCTATTATAGTTATTTTATCAAGATTGAACATAAACATCCATATATTTGATACTTTGTTCATATGATATTGCATAATTTTACTAGAATAATATATCTTATACATACTTTTCGAATATGAAATTATGTAAGATTTTGTTGTTCATCTTTTGTAAATACGCGTGAGCGTGTAATAAATCGCTTACCTTCCACTCCTTCCAAAGAGAACATGCCCCCACGCCCATCAACGACATCAATAATTAATTGCGTATGCTTCCAATATTCATATTGATCTTTCGCCATGTAAAACGGTGTGTCTCCTATTTTTCCTAATAAAACATCTGAATCTCCAACGCGAAATTCATCACGTGGATAACACATCGGTGAGCTTCCATCACAGCAACCACCAGATTGATGAAACATTAATAGACCATGCTTTTCTTTTAAGAAATCGATTAATTTTAACGCCTTTTCCGTGGCAACAACGCGTTTTACCATTTCATATCATCCTTTTCTTTTTGGTCGCTTACAATTGTAGTCCCACCAGTGATATGCATTAAGAACATTAACAAGAAATACTATAGCTGCAAGCGTTCTCATAAGTATAGAAAATATATCGCGGGTACTTAAGAGACGTTTTAAACGGTATTGTTTTCGCTACATTATTTAAGCAAGTATCCTTCTCATACGATTCGCTATTCCCTACACACTCGACATATTTGAAACATTTTCAACACTGTTGTACCCGCTTAAAAAATACTAAATCTACATTCCATGCGAAATGTTATCCACAAGAGACATGAATCGTCCTTAAAATGATAACAAATGCTAAACTAAAATAACCCCGTCGGTTCTTCACTATAGCTAATCAGCAAATTTTTCGTTTGCTGATAGTGGCTAAGCATCATTAAATGGTTTTCACGTCCGATGCCTGATTTTTTATAGCCACCAAATGCGGCATGAGCTGGATATTGATGATACGTATTCGTCCACACACGGCCTGCTTGAATCCCACGCCCGAAGTGGTAAGCTTTATTAATATTTCGCGTCCACACACCTGCACCAAGTCCATATAATGTGTCGTTCGCGATAGACATCGCCTCGTTATCATCTTTAAATGTCGTAACAGATAGAACAGGTCCAAATATCTCCTCTTGAAAAATACGCATGTTATTATGTCCTTTAAAGATAGTCGGTTTGACATAATAGCCGCCACTCAACTCACCGCTCAATTCATTCCTACTTCCGCCTACTAATACTTCTGCGCCTTCTTCTTTTCCAATTTCCAAATAGGACATGATTTTTTCCAATTGTTCCATCGACGCCTGTGCACCCATCATTGTTTCGGTATCTAATGGATGACCAACTTTAATTTCCTTTACCCTTTCAATGGCACGCGCCATAAAATCATCATAAATTGATTCTTGAATAAGTGCTCGAGATGGACATGTACAAACTTCACCTTGGTTTAACGCAAACATAACGAGTCCTTCAACGGCTTTATCTAAAAATGCATCATCTTGGTCCATCACATCACTAAAGAATATATTTGGTGACTTTCCTCCTAACTCAAGAGTAACAGGAATAATATTTTCAGAAGCATATTGCATAATTAACCGACCTGTCGTTGTTTCACCAGTGAACGCCACTTTTGATATACGGCTACTTGTCGCTAGTGGTTTACCCGCTTCTAATCCGAATCCATTGACAACATTCAGTACACCTGGTGGTAATAAATCACCGATTAACTCGAGAAAGACATGAATCGATGCTGGGGTTTGTTCTGCTGGTTTTAATACGACACAATTTCCTGCTGCGAGTGCTGGTGCAATTTTCCATGTGGCCATTAATAGTGGGAAGTTCCATGGAATAATTTGTCCAACAACACCGAGTGGTTCATGGAAATGATAGGCAACCGTCTCATCATCAATTTGACTAATTGAACCTTCCTGTGCTCTAATCGCCCCGGCAAAATAACGGAAATGATCAATGGCTAGTGGGATATCCGCAGCTAATGTTTCCCTTACCGCTTTACCATTATCCCAAGTTTCCGCCACAGCTAACATATCAATGTTTTCTTCTATTCGATCTGCTATTTTGTTTAATATATTTGCCCTTTCAGCTGGTGATGTTTTTCCCCAGGCATCCTTTGCCTTATACGCCGCATCCACCGCACGTTCCACATCTTCTTTCGTTGACCTGGCAACTTCACAAAACACCTCTCCCGTTACGGGACTCATATTTTCAAAATAATTCCCTTTTACAGGTGGAACATATTCACCCCCTATAAAATTGTCATAACGGTCTTTAAATTGCACAACTGAGCCTTTCGTATTTGGATTGACATATCTCACTCATGAATCCTCCCTTATAATAATGATTTGGTCGTATCATGTTATTGCTTATGTAATCATGGGTTTCAAGTTTCTACAAAAAACATGACACTCCTTGATACATGTTTATAGTAAGTATTGTAAAAATATTCATTATTTGACTATTTTAATAAATATGATAGTCTTAACGAGAAATATATTTTCGTTTCTACTAGGGGAGCCTGAAAAAGGCTGAGACTAATTAGGTTTAGGACCCTTGGAACCTGATCTGGTTAACACCAGCGGAGGGAAGTGGACGATTCGCCAAGCTATTAATTTTCTAGGATTGCTCTCTTGTAGGGGTATTCTAGTCAATTTGAGATGCGATATCACTTTCCTCCTCAAGAATCGGAAACGATATAAAGAGGAGGATATTTTTATGTCATTTTCACAGCAATTAAAAGAAGAGACAAAGCACAGTTGGGAGTTAAGTTTAAATCATCCATTTGTTCAGGGGATTGTGAAAGGCGATTTACCGCTAGAAACATTTCGTTACTATATATTACAAGATATTTATTATTTAAAACATTATGGTAAAATTCATGCCTTTGCCGCTGCTCATGCGGATGATTTCGCTGTATCAGCGATGCTTGCAGAAAAGGCAAAATTAACAGCTGAGACAGAATTAACGGTTCATAAGCAACATGCGCAAATATTAAATATTACTGAAGAGGATTTGAAAAACTTCAAGCCTGCTCCAGCGGCATATGCTTACACATCTCATATGTATCGAGCAGCCTTATCGGGTAGTTTAGCAGAAATTGTCGCTGCCATGTTACCTTGCTATTGGCTCTATGCGGATATCGGTCGCATCAACAAAGATGCTAGACCAAATGAAGAAATCTATCAAAATTGGTTGGCAACATATGCCAGTGACTGGTTCCAAGAATCCACACAAGAGCAAATCGACCTACTCGATGAATTAGCATTGGAAGCAAGTGAAAAGGAAAAAGAGAAAATAAAAGACCAATTCATTATCGCTAAAGAATATGAACTCGCCTTTTGGGAAATGTCATATACGTTTGAAAAATGGCTGTCTGAGTAAGAGTTGACTTTCTTCAATGAAATTCACCCTCTATTGTGAGGGTGAATTTTTTTTGGCTTTGCATCGGGTAGAGTGCCCTACTCATCGCGGGTGAGAACTTTTTCGTGAGTCCGCATTGGTTGCAGCGCTCTGCTCTTTGCGTGTGAGACTATTTTCTAGAGTTCGTATCGGGTGGAAGGCTCTACTCCACACAGATTTCGGTTTTCTTATGAAACTGTAACGAGTAGAAGGCTCTACTCCACACAGATTTCTATTTTCTTATGAAACTGTAACGAGTAGAAGGCGCTACTCCACACAGATTTCTATTTTCTCATGAAACTGTAAGGAGTGGAAAGCTCTACTCCACACAGATTTCGGTTTTCTTATGAGTTTGTAACGAGTGAAGCGCACTAATCAGCATTTTATTCATCTTTCTAGTCTACTTGTAACCTGTGTTCCGCTTCATGAAGCCAAAATAATAAAATATTCATTGACAATTCCAGGACATCTTTTATTATCGAAGTGAGTAATCACTCATTATATGTGAGGAGGTCATGAAATGGGCATCTCAATAGACGTTAAGAATATTAGTAAGCGTTTTGGCAAAAAGATGTGTTACAGGATATCGATTTTGAAGTTGCAGATGGTGAAATTTACGGGTTGATTGGTCCCTCGGGTTCTGGAAAAACAACCTTAGTGAAAAAGATTGTTGGTATGGATCGGCCTTCTGCTGGAAGTGTTCGTTTGCTTGATAAAAAAGTACCTGACTTAACTGTATTGGAGAATATTGGCTATATGGCTCAGGCCGATGCCCTCTATACAGATTTAACTGGGAGGGAAAACTTACAATGTTTTCTTCACTTTTTTCACTGAACAAAGCACAACAGAAAGAACGCATTACATATGTCAGTGACCTTGTCAACCTAACGACAGACTTACAGAAAAAGGTATCCACCTACTCTGGTGGGATGAAACGCAGATTATCCCTTGCGATTGCACTCATTCAAGATCCTCAGGTTATAATTTTAGATGAACCGACAGTTGGAATTGATCCAGAATTAAGACAAACGATTTGGGAAGAATTAATGCGCTTAAAACATAGTGGCAAAACTATTTTACTAACAACACATGTCATGGATGAAGCAGAAAAATGCGATCGTCTGTCGATGATACGTAATGGAAAAATCATCACATCTGGATCACCAGAATCATTAAAATCCCAATATGACACAACGAATTTAGAGGATGTCTTTTTATTTGCGGGGAGGGAAAGTCAATGAGCGTATTCGCTTTAGCAAAAAGAATTGTAATCCAAATGCTTCGGGATAAACGCGCACTTGCTTTAATGATAATTGCGCCGCTGTTAATTATCACGATTCTTCATTATTTATTTTCAACTGAAGACGTGACACCACGTGTTGGCGTAAGTCATACGAATGAATCATTTATCGAATATTTAAAAGAACAGGATGTTGATGTCGTTCAATACGATGAAAATATGAAGCTAAAGTCAACGACTGAGGATGATGAACTGGATGCGATGGTCACCATGGAAAATGATAATTATGTTATCATTTTTAAAAATGAACAAACGGGAACAACAAAAGCGATTGAAATGAAAGTGAAGCAATCGATTGCCAGCATACAAAAGAAAAACAAACGAGTGAGCTCTCTTCCTTTATAGAGGAGAAAACAAATGGCTCCACAACTTGCACAACTACCAACATTAGCTCCAGAAGACATCCCGGAAGTTGAAAAAGTTTATGTATATGGAGATGAAGAGACAACCTTTTTTGATCAATTGGCACCTATTTTTGTAAGCTTTTTCGTCTTTTTCTTCGTATTTATTATTTCTGGTATCGCTATTTTGCGGGAAAGAACATCTGGCACATTAGAGCGATTAGTTGCAACACCAATTAAGCGACGTGATATTGTATTTGGTTATATACTCGGTTACGGTTTATTTGCTGTCATTCAAACTTTAATCGTCGTTTTTTATGCTATTCGTGTGCTAGATATTATTTTAATAGGTTCTATTTGGCATGTGATACTGATAAACCTTGTCATTGCTTTTGTCGCATTAACACTTGGTACATTACTTTCAGCTTTTGCTAATTCTGAATTTCAAATGATGCAATTTATTCCGCTCATCATTATCCCGCAAATTTTCTTTGCTGGAATCATACCTGTTGATACAATGGCAAATTGGCTCCAGTTCATTGCAAAATGTATGCCGATGTACTATGCTGGAAATGCCATTGTCGACGTGATGTATAAAGGATTGGGCTTTGAATATATCCAAACAGAACTGTTCATTTTACTTGGGTTTGGAATTGCCTTTATGCTCTTAAATATCTTAGCATTAAAAAAATATCGACGTATTTAGTTGGAGGTAACAATGGAGCGTTTTGAATTAATTGTGCAAACACTTTTTGAATCGAATAATCTCACTGAGAAACAAAGGCAAATTTTAAAAGCAGCTGTACAATTATTTTCCGAAAAAGGATATGCTGCTACTTCAACAAGTGAAATTGCTAAACTAGCACAAGTGGCGGAAGGAACGATTTTTCGACATTATCGTACGAAGAAAGAATTATTGCTTGCCATTGTCGGACCTTTTATGGAAAAAATTGCTGACTCATATATTGTTAATGATTTAACCAATTTACTAAAAAAAGATTACCAAAGGCCTGAAGATTTGTTGTCTGCCATCATCGAAAATCGCCGTGATATCATCGTTCAATTTCTACCACTGTTAAAAATTATCTTGCAGGAATTGCCATTTCATCCGGAGTTACGTGAACATTTTTTACAACTCATTTCTGACAACATGTACCATCGGGTTGTAGAGGTTATTAATGATTATCAACAAAAAGGCATGTTAAAGAAGTTGCCACCTACTGCGATTGCTAAGTTTGCCATCACAAATATTCTCGGTCACTTATTTACTCGTTATGTTCTATTTCCTCATCTTGAATGGGATGATGTGCGGGATACCGAACAACTGATTCAGCTGATTATGAATGGAATTGGAAACAGTGATTCAAAAGTCGAATCATGATAAAAAATAATAACACTGTCCTTAACGTAGTTCAAATCTAAAAAGTCCAATAAAATATGCACCAACACCTACAAATAGCGCTGCCTAGGATGCACCGACGAAAGCTGGGGTAGGTTCTCCTTCTTTTTTATTTTCGGCTTTTCTTCTAGTTCTTGTTCTAACAAAGTCTTATAATCATTTGATATTAAGCGTTCACCTTTTTTGTTATATAGATTTTCTGTCAAATGAAAGCTGATTATTAAAAAATATGCATCATAAATTTAAAATTACAATTTATAATCCCATTCATCTTTCAATATTAAATATAAAGCAAGAAGGTCATTTTCTAAATCATAAGTCGTTTTATAGGCGGTATCCCATCCTGTTTTTGGAAACATCATACGCACAAGTTGTTCTGTAAATGATTGTCTTTCCCTTTCAGTTAATGTAACGAAACGTTCACTATATGCACGTATCAGTTCCCAATCTTTTTTCTGAAATGATTTTAATTCCCATTCGCCGAGTTTATAGTTTTCTATCTTAATATCCCTTTTAGCAATTTCTTTTTCTAGTGGGGTAAGTTTCTTCCTTTGTTTGCCATCAAACTGATGCTTTCGTTCATAAACAACAATTGTACCAGCGACAAGATCCCCAACACGTTTATGTCTTGGATGTATAAAAATCATTAAGAGTCCAACTAAATAAAATCCAGGTAGCATGTCAATGATGCGGAATAAATTTCGGAGTAAGCTACCGATAAATGTGATTTGGCTTCCATTATCATTTATAACTCGGATATGCATGAGACGTTTTCCTATTGTTTGGCCGTTTCCAAGAGCTTCAAATAAAATAAAGTAACCAGAAACCAAGAGAAATATAAAAATAACGAAAATAATAACTGAAAAGACAGCATCACCTATATCGAATATTTCCTCAACATTCGCTGTTAAGTAAATACCAAATAATGAAATGATGATTAATGAGATTATTAGAATTGCATAGTCGATGATAAATGCTGTTGCACGGCTCCCGAGTCCAGCTAATTGAAAGTGAAGTGAGACATATTCTGGTGTTTTTACTTCAATTTTTTCTCTGTTCACGATAAACCTCCTCGTTATAAATTTGTTTATATTCTATAAATATCGTATGATAATAAAAAAAGATATATTGCATTTTAATCCCAGCTATGCCATAGCCACACTTGTTTTATAAAACTAGGTAACACTTAGCAATATCCAAAAATTCGTTTGTAAGGAGTCACACCGCTAAAGATAAATAACTGTATGAAAGTAGGGATATTTTGAATGTTAAACAATTTGTCGATCGTTATCGACATGATTGGGACGAGCTTGAGCAATTAATCGGTATCATGCGTAAAAATAAACAGATATCTTTAGAGCATATCAATCAATTTTATCGTCTTCATCAAAAGACGGCACAACATTTATCTTATGCACAAACTTACTTTCCAGCTGAAGAAGTGACATCCTATTTAAATGGACTAGTCGCTCAATCTCATAATCTTTTTTATAAAAATGCATCATTACATCAAGCGCCATTTAGGCATTTTTTTACAGCTACATTTGTTCGACTTCTATGGGAACAGCGTACACCTGTTATTATTGCCTTTTTATTATTTATGCTTGGAACGATTGGCAGTTTCGTAACTGTTCTCGCTAATCCAAATGCGTTTGCTAGTTTTTTACCTGAATATGTTCAACATGTGGAACCAGATCACTTCTCAGAGCTTGATAAAGGCATTCGTTCTGGTCAATCCCTTCTTTCTACCTCTATTATGGTTAATAATATTCAAGTCGCTGTTCTCGCTTTTGCAGGTGGGGTCACTTTTGGAATATTAACGACATTCGTCCTTATTTATAATGGTGTGATTATCGGAACACTTCTTGGACAGTTCTATCTATCTGGTCAACTTTATCCAGCTTTAGCTTATATTGTTCCACATGGGATGATAGAGTTAACCGCAATTTTTATTGCTGGTGGTGCTGGCTTGTTAATGGGCTATAAATTATTTGTACCCGGACGTTATTCACGCCTATATCATTTAAAGACGCAAGCTAAACGTTCACTACAATTACTTATCGGTTCAGTTCCATTATTTATTATTGCTGCCTTTATTGAAGGCTATGTGACACCAGCAGCTTTATCATATGAAACAAAATATTTAATCGCTTTAGCTACAGTCATCGGACTCATCCTTTATTTTTGGCTTGGAAAAATGCGCTCTGATTATTTGTATCGCCGTTCAATGACAGTAAAGGCTTAACATAGGAACTTACTAAAATAAGATGCTGATATTATGATATTAGAATTGTGCGAATTTAGTCTGTGATAGTCTTAAGGCGTGCAACTTTAAATTGTTGGCGGCCGCCTTTCTCAAGTTAATGCCTGCTTCTGCTATCATTGCACATAGAAACACGAAACTCACACAACATGACGGTTAAGTAAATCAATATAATAAGAAACGGCTGTGGCGGCTAATTTTTCCGCTTTCGTTTCAACCATTAATAAGCCGCGGTTTTCCCATTTTCGCTTTTCCTTCTGTTTTAATAATATTTGTTGCTGAGCTGTACTTTTCAACATCGCATTTTCAACATGGTGAATCGGTCGCTTAATTGTCTCTAATAAATGATGATCTTCTATACCGATGATTAAAAAAAGATGGCGTCTTCGGATACGCTCTAAATACATTAAGGTACTTTCCTCAATCAAAAAGGTACGCACATCACTAAATAACATATACAAACTGCGTTTATTTTGCTTTGTTTCTAAATATGAAAAAGCATATGCATAATTAGATTCAACTGGTTCTACTTCTAAATGATAAATTTCATCTAAAATAGTCTGTAAATGATCGACGCCCTTTCGTGCTGGAACATAAACTTGAACATCTTTAGAAAACGCGATGACTGATACATAATCACCGTTTTCAAGCGCTGCGGCTGCTACTGTGAGAATAGCTTCGATTGATCTTTCTAAGCGATTGGTATCACGCCATTCAGCCCCCATCATTCGTCCACAATCGATTAATAAAGTCACATGTTTACCATGTTCAGGTTCATACTCGTTCGTCATCACTTCACGGAGTTTCGCTGTTTGGCGCCAGTTAATCATCCGTGGATCATCGCCGACGACATAATTACGAATCTGTGCAAATTCACCTGCACCACTATGGAACTTGCGAATCTTTAATCCTTTATAAAGTAAATAGCGCTGTGCATCATTTAAATATTGCTTCGTCTCCGTTAAATCGGGAATAACTTTAACATACTCATCAAAATCAACACGCATTTGTTTTTGCCAAAGACCGATCTGGCTCTTGTATCGGATAAAACATGCATTTATCTTATACCGCCCTCTAATCTGAGCACGTGTTTTATAACGAATGCTCGTTATTTCCTTTGAACGAGCCGTTACTTCTAATGGAAATGGTCGCGTAAATGATTGTTCAAGACCGTCAATCAGTGTCACATAAGCATCATATAGCGATTGATTATGAATCTTAATATCAATTAAATAATCTTGACGACGTTCCATTGTATCAGGAAACACTCGCGATACCTTAATATCACGTTGACGCGGTAAATAAAAGAAATCAAGCAAGCTTAAACCTAAAAAGAATAGATTAATAAATAAAATAAAGCCCCAAGATAAATCTGTTAAACTCCCTAGAATAATCAAAATAAGTGATACAATGCCGAAACTTATTAAAAGACGTTTTCCTGGAACGATCCCTTTATCGCGGAACAGGAATCGATCCCACCAATTCTTCGATGACATAATCGACACTCGCTCCCTCCAATTCAATATGTGGGGCTAAATGAATTCGATGTCTTAAAGCTGGTTTTGCAACGATTTTTACATCATCTGGTGTGACGTAATCACGTTGTTCCATAAAAGCCCAAGCTCGAGCTGCTTTTCCAATTGCAATAGCTGCCCGAGTACTTGCTCCATAACGAATCCTCTCCGACTGCCTCGTTTCATAAACAATGCGCATCATATAATCAAGTACTTGATCACTAATCGTAACTTCATGAATCGCTTGCTGCATTTGAATGAACTGTTCAAGATTAACAAGTGGTTCCGTATTTTCCTTCATATTTGTCTTTAATAAATTTTGTTTTAGGACATTTTTTTCATCATCAAACGGCGGAAAATCTATGATAAGTTTAAATAAAAATCGGTCTTGTTGTGCCTCTGGTAATGGATATGTTCCCTCAAATTCAATCGGGTTTTGCGTTGCAACAACGAAGAAAACATCTGGCAATTGGTATGTTTCCCCCTGGATGGTAACTTGTTTTTCTTCCATTGCTTCTAAAAGTGCTGCTTGCGTTTTTGCCGGAGTACGGTTTATTTCATCAGCTAGTAAAATGTTTGTAAAAATCGGCCCCTTTATCGTTTCAAAAACATTTTCATGCAAATTATAAATCATACTTCCTGTAATATCACTCGGTAATAAATCAGGTGTAAACTGAATTCGGTTAAAGTTCCCACCTAATAGCTGTGCCAATGTGCGGACCGTTTTTGTCTTTCCTGTACCTGGTACCCCTTCTAGCAACACATGTCCACCTGAAAAAAGCGCACATAATAATAATCGCAAATTCATCGATTGACCGATAATATGTTGTTCATATTGCTTCAATAGCTGTTCGATTTGATTGTTCACGATTTCTCCACCTCTTTCCGTAATTGGTCTAACTGTTTTGACCATAGGACATATTCTTCTTTATTTATCTTTTCTTTTTGTAAAGTATTCATTAAGCCTTTAACGAACTCATCTACATCAGTATCTGGATTTTTCCATCTGTTTTTAAGCATGTCGGATACATCATGCCATGCCTTTCGATATGGAATAAACCACTTTTCTTGTAATAAATGTTTAACATAATCAGCTTGAATCACGAGTGAATGGTGATAATGCTGTCCAAGTAAATGCCAACTTGCTAAAGCACGTATACTTTCGTCCGTAAACCGTACGTTATCTGATCTAACCGAATCAATTGGTCCAAAACGTTTGCCACGATACCAGAGCCAAAGTAATGTTAGCAACCCACCCTGTAATAAAATTAATAAAAACCCTAGTGAGAAATACGCATGAAACGGTAAACCACCTTGTTTTTGATGAATGTATTCATCAAATATGATGGTGTCGTTACTCGTCTCATTTAGTATGTAGACAAGTAACGGTAGATGATCATTTTGTAACACCGTATCATTCCGCAGCCATTCTGGGTAAACTGAGACGATCAGTTCTCCTTTCCCTATCGATTGTTTCTGGGCAATGACACCATCATCATCAAATAATAAAACATGAGTATCCTTTGTTTCGACGAGGCGTTTACCGTGTTTCATCTTGGCATGAAACATCTCTCCTTGTGACGTATGAACTGTTTGATTGGATAATACAATCTTATGTTGGATATCTAAATCAAATACTTCATCTGGATTTTCAGCGATTAATAAAACCGTATTTCCCCGTTCAATAAATTCGCGATATGCTTTACGATCATCTAGAGTTAAAGTGATAAATGGTTCAATCATTATTAACAATTCATTTGATTTGTCACTTAATTTTGTAGGTGATTTCTTCCACCGCTTGACCGATTGGTTCTCCTTTTTCATATATGTATAAAATGCTTTTACACCTGATGGCGCTGGAGACTCGGAAACAAATTCTGGATAGTCAATTGGACGATTCGATTGGATGATATAACTAACAACTAAAAAGAGTGCTATTATACCGATAAAACTAAGCCACCACTTACGATTTTGCTTTCTCATTCCGTGCATCATCTCGACTCCTTCAGCCACGGTATTGTTTGTTGTCGAAACACTTCATAATCTTTTTTATTAATATTGTGTTCTCCATAAACGACATCATCAAATGTGCGCGCTAATTGTAAAAACGTGTTGGCTCTTTCTTTCGAACCCTGCTTCAGTTCTAAATAATAATCAACATTCGTTTTCCAAATTTTTTTCTCTAAATAGCCACGCTCATCAAAAAATAGTAATAATGCAAGAAAACGATGACGTGTTGCATGTTGAAGATTATTTTCTAATTCAAGTTTTTTAGCTTCAGCTAAATGATTCTCATATGTCCAATCGATTTTATCCCATGTGGAAAGTGGTTGTTGACTACGGTATCTTCGTCGGCGTTGAATATGACGGAGGAATATAAACAGTCCAAATATCATAAACAAAACAATCAATGTGATTATGATAACGAGAATGATTTCAGAAATATTTTGAGATGTCTCCGTCGTTTTAAAAATAGCGATTAATTTATCAGCTAACCATTCAACTAATTTATTCCACCATTTAGAAACAAACCCTTCTCGTTGATTATAATATGATCGGTATTCAAGGCCGTTTAATATATGTTGTAACTGTTCTTTTGCATAATCAACGTCATACATCGTGCTCTCCCACTTTCATCAGCGTTAATTTATGATTCATATGAATCGATCATATCTTGTAAATCACCTGGATCATTCCGTAGTTTAAGATCAAAATACATCACAGCATAACCCACTGTAAGTATAATCGTACCTATTAGGAGAAGTAGATTTATAACAACATAACCTACCACACCATTTCCTAGAATTAGACCTACTGTTATTTGTAAGCCAGCATTAATTAAGACAATAATAATAACTAAAACAAAATACAAACCCAAAGTCGCCCAAGTCCTTTTTCTTGTTAACTTCCAACTTCTTGAAAAGCCTGGCGTCCCTTCTTTAAATACGACAGAACCGAGATAAAAACTAAAGCGTGTGATAAACAGTAAAATTCCCACTAGAAAGGCAGGTAAAAGCAATAAAATAAATATGCCACCACCTACATTGTCATTTGAAAACAAAGTGAAAATTAAACCGAAATATACGAAAGCAAAGACGAAATAAATAGCTGCTATTAATAGTCCGAATAAAATACTACTGCCAAGCATTGGACCATACCTATTAAAGGCTTGCTTAATCACATCTCCTATTTCATATGATTCGCCTTTTCTTATATGATTCACAACGAGTAAGATCGAAGCAATTGCCATCGGTGTTAAGAAAATATTCAATACAATTGATATGATCCAATATGCATCAGGAAGTAACAAGACCAATCCTTGATCTAAATCATAAAAAAACTCCATAAACCATTCTTCCTTTTCTAGGTTCCTTTGAAATAGAGGGTCTCCTTGAAGAAGCATCATAAAGCCTGTTAGCAGTATGATTGGACCAACGAATATGAGCAACACTAAAAACAAATTTTTAAAATGAGCTTTACTAATGCTAAATGTATGGTCTAAAATTTGACCAAATGTTTTAGGACTTTTAAAACGTGCATCCATTTATTCTTCTCCTTTCTTCTTAGTCATGCTTCATGTGGAATAAATGAGTTTTGTTGTGGTTTATGAATTGTCTTAAGTTATGCTTCAATACGATGAAATGATGTTTCGATCACTTTTGTGGCCTAAGTTTACACTGTAAAACAGCTTCATTATAAAGTGGTTGAATTCGTCATGACATTTGCGTGCTCATCATGCTTAATCATGATGTAGTCGGATCAATATATAAACTAAATAAGTGGATTTCCAGTTCATGCTATATATCCATAGTATAATAATTGAGATAATTTTCAATAGATAATGTAATAATAAGATAATTATTTTTTATATATGGAAGTGAAAAAAAACTATTCATAAGTCGTTTAGAACTTATGAATAGCTTTCATTGCTTTATTCGTGTTTAAGCGATTTTTCTTCTTTTGAACAGCATGATTCCAACACCAGCAACCATTAATGCGCTACCAATCATGATTAGATTGAACATATTTGTTGCTGTTTTAGGTAGTTGTGAACCATTACCGTCTGTTTTTGTTTCTTGTTTATCACCTGATTTGTCACCAGGTTCACCTTTTCCAGAATCTTTATTATCACCAGGGGTGCCTTTATCGTCACCTTTGCCTGGGTCTTTTCCATCACTTGGGTCTTCGCCTGTGCCTGGATCTTCACCTTCACCTGGGTCTTCGCCTTCACCCGGTTCTTCGCCTTCACCTGGTTCTTCGCCTTCGCCTGGCTCTTCGCCTTCACCTGGCTCTTCGCCTTCACCCGGTTCTTCGCCTTCACCCGGTTCTTCGCCTTCGCCTGGCTCTTCGCCTTCATAATTAACGATGACAAATGGAATATTTAGTTGTTCAACTACATCTGTTCCATTTTGATAAAGTGTGACAACGACTTCTAAACCTTCTAAGTTCTCGAGTGGTTCACTACTTTCTCCTATAGCTGTGAAGAAACCTTGGTTCCACTGTGTACCTTGAACCGTATCAAGGTTAATAAATGCTGTGTTTCCATCCCACTCGATATCTAAATTATCACTTGAAGCGTTTTCTTCTAAAAAGTCTTTCAATGAATCTGGAATACTACCTGTTTCATACTCATCTGGTGCATGCACTTTAATCGTTTCTGGTACTTTAAACTCAACTTTTACTTGATCAACATCTTCAATCGTTAAATTTTGTGATGTAAATGCAAATTGTAAAGCAAATAGATTGTCCTCTAAGCCAGGAAAATCTTTTACAATTTGACTTTCTGCATCAAATGTCCAAGCTTGATCCATATTCGAGAAGTCTACTGAAAGATGACCTGCAAAATGTCCACCTGGTAGAAAAACACCATCAATTATAGCGTATGTCTGAATGACATCAGATGCCACCTTATCAGTAGAGGTCTTACCGATTAAAGGTATTTTGTATTGAGCAGTTCCTTCTTCCCCTGCTTTTACTTCAGGCAACTTGACAGCAACCGCTAAAGAACCATCTTCATGCTGTAGTAAAGTTACTCCTTCAGGCGCACCGTCAAGCATGGCTACACCTTCAGGTAATGGGAATGACGTATATAAATTTGTTATATCTTGTTCGGTGTTATTTGTTACATCAACATGAACATCAAGCACATAATGACGATTTTCTTCATCAAATGTTGTTGAGCCTGTTACTTCACCTTCAAGGTCAATAACAGGATTTGCTGTCATATGAGAAAAGTCGATTTCTCTTTGGCCGCGAATTTGTCCAATTTCTTCATATGTGTTCTCATTAACATCTACATTAAAAATATAGAGGTTACGGTTTGGGTTATTATCTTCTGGTTCACCTACTAGTGGTATCTTAAGTTTAATAAATTTTGAATCTGGAAACACATCCACATCTGGAATTTTCACTGCAATACCTGAGCTTCCATCATAAAGTTCTACAGGTACAATTCCACTTGGAACGTCAGTAACAACTGGTACATATACGCCATTTGGTAATGAGAAGGCAATCCATTTTTGTTTTAATGGTGGATTATTACCCCAATTAGATAGACTCGCATATAAGTCAAGGACATAATAACCCTTGTTAATATCATATACGATGTCACCTGTCGCCGCACCACGAATATTTGCTAAATCAAGGTCTCCCTCCTCTTCATTTGCGGTCACTTCTTCCTCTTGTAATTGTTCATCAGCTTTTTCTTGTGTGTGCGCTTCTTCATCAGATGCTTTCTCTTCTTCTTTTTCAATCTGCTTTGATGATGTGTTTTTTTCTTTTGAACTATTCACGGCTTTATCTTTTGATTCTATTTTATTGTTAGCGTTTTTATTTGTTTCGCTTTCATCTGTCTTAACTTCTTCGTCTTGAGATTCATTCTGTTCAATCGATGTATCCTCTTCTTCCTTTAACTCTTCTGCTTGCTCATTTTCATCTACTGATTCAGATGTGACTTTGCTATCTACTAGCACTTCCTCTTTGTTGCCATCTTTAGCTTCATCTTTTCCAGTTTCTGCTGCTAATGCAAAAGTCGGGTAGAAGGCTAGCATAAGTGCAAAAGCAATCATTGAAAATTTTCTAAACAAGTTATCACACTCCTTATTTTTTTGTTTTTTTTACTAAATACCATGAATAGTCAATCAATGCCTACTATATTCAATAGATTTTTTATTGGCAAGAGTCTATTAGACTATATTTTTATTACTTTACGAAGTGGTATACAGTGGTAGGTATTTTTAGCAAATAGAATAAGGTCTAAAGCACGACATTTTTTAAAAATACATTTAAAAGATAAAATAAAAAAAGAAAAATAATGCTTTTGTCCTAGTAAAATACTAGCGTGATTTTTCATAATTTAATTATGACTTTAAAATATTTTTTCATGATTTATTACTATTTAAACAAAAAACCCCTATTAACTTAAGTCATAGGGGTGGAATCATCTTCTAATTTTTCTTGTTTACTTATTTCTTTTTTATTATTCTCTAAGTGTTTTATGTCGTGATTAGAAAGGATATTCTTTATGTCATCTGCATCATTAACAACATCATTCTCTTCTTGTTCTAGCGTTTGATTTTCGTTTTCTTGTTGAATTGAAGTGCTTCCTTCCTTAGCAACTTTTTTATTTCTCTTCTCTGTTGAGTCAGTCATGTCTTTATATCCTTGTATAACCCGCTTCTCATCTAAAGTCCGACTCATTTCTTGAATCCATTCACTCAGCAAATCATCCGCTTTTTCAATACTTGCAATATATCGTGTATTAGATAATGGCTTGTCACCAATTGTCGCATGTGTATGTGTAATCATTTTTCCAAAGCTTAGGGATGGTCGAAAGAATGTTTTAACCTCCTGATTAGATTGAGCTATTCCATCATCAGTCATATCACTCTCTTCATATTCTCCTTCGCCATGGAAATAAATTAAGTAACTTATAAAATAAACTTCTCCCCAATATGCATGTGTCATAACAAGTAGGACAAATGCAAATAGTGTGAGTAGAGCAGGGTAAAACACAACGTGTAAGGTTTGTCCCTCTTGATATGTAGGATTTGTGCGCTCGGCTATTATTTGTTCTATTTGTTCCGTACGATAAAAGATTTTATTGGATTCCAATTGAGTCGTCACTAACGATAACGGGGACATTTCTTCATGATAAAAACGTGCTCTTTTCTGAAAACCTTTGACAACGAATAAAATACCAACAGTGATAAGAAATATACTAATAATCAAAGTCAACCAGCCATTGCCCTGATCTTCTGACATGCTATTTCTCAATGTAAAAAGTTGAATAATTCCAATGATAGCTACGAGACTGCCACTTCCGTAATATAATAATCCTTCCAATTTAAAAGGATTGTCCATCTCTTGTTCATCTCTAATATGCTGCTCAGACATAAAAATATCCCCTTTACTAACATCATCTAAAATAACAAATAAAACAACCAGCTCGTCTACTGGTTGTTTTGAAATCGTTCTTTTTATATTATAAAGAGGAACATCTATAAACTAGAACATCCATATGATAAATATTATTTTAACAACATTTATCCTTAATCGATATTTATCTCAAATATGAAAGGTTTATAATCAAGATCGTAATTTTCAGATGAGCCTTCTGCATGAAATGTGAGTTTTTTTTCCTTCTGATCAATAGCCGGAAAAATAATGACTCCCTCTGTTTCAACGCCTGGTAATATTTCTGATTGAATTTCTGGTAAACCTGTTTCTAAATATGGCATGTTTTCTTCTAATTGTTTATTTCCGGCAATAAGCTTGGCATTAAAACTGTAAAAGTCAATTGTCACATCTGATTGATTGGAAATTTTCAAGTAAACGCGCGTTTCTTCATCTGCTAATTCTACTTTTTGTAGTTCCATATGATAGCCATGTTGGTTGATTTCTTCCTTAATTTCTATTGTGCGATTGGCCGGTGCCACTGCTGTCACATAATCAACGACCTCGAATTTCGTCGCTTCAATGACAGGTGCTTTAACGACACCACCAAAAGCGTTTTCACCTTCAAACTCATCTTTCACAATACCTGTTACTTTGACATAATCATCTGTTTTTACTTTTAGATCCGTATCTAGCAATCCGACAAGTGTGTTTTTTCCACTGTTTATCGGATCAGCAAACATTTGGAAATACACACCGTCTTCATCTGCTTCTGGTTCATTAAAAACGATTCCTGTTAATTCCACTTCATAGTCTTTGAATTGTTTCGGATTGCTGTACATTTTGTCAATATCTTCTTCAGATACGACACCCTTTGCCTCTGTTGTTTTGTTCTTTTTACTAATTGTGTCACTCGTTTCTTCTTCTCCACAGGCAACCATAAATAAAAACAAACCAATAACGATAAATAATAGCGATTTTTTCATTAAAAACCTCTCCTCCTGAATGATTTCATATTGAGCTTATCACATAGGTTATACAAATAAATGTATATATAAGCATTCTATTTTGAAAACATAGAATGTCACTAATTTGTAGGTTTTATAAAAAATAGGCTAGACTGATTGATATGTATGCTTTTGTCAACAATTATTTAGTAGATATCATGACCTCATAATAACCTCAGCTATTATAGAAAGCGATTTCAAATTAACTTAGAATGGATATAAGGAGTTAAAAATATTTAAGGAGTGGTTTACATGAAGGGGAAACAGACGGTTTATGTCAATGAGTTCACGGATGGTGTTCTTGATCCGAACAAAGAGATGGAATATGTCGTAAAGGACGGCGGATATATTGTTGCGAACACAGCGCCTGGTTGTTGGGGTCCCATGATTACGCCAGCCTTAAAAGGAGGACATGAAGTTACAAAGCCTGTCTATGTTGAAGGTGCAGAAGTTGGTGATGCCATTGCCATTTCTATAAAATCAATTCAAGTCACTTCTATAGCCACATCTTCAGGTAATGACGAACCAGTAGAAGGACGTTTTACAGGCGATCCATTTATTGATGCGAAGTGCCCAACATGTGTAACCGTAAATCCTGAAACAGTTATTAAAGGAATCGGAGAAAAAGCAGTCCATTGTAAGACATGTGATACAGACATAACTCCGTTTATTTTTACCCATGGATATACTATGGCATTTAATGAGAATAAATCAGTTGGAGTGACACTACCTAAAGAATCCGCTGAAAAAATTGCCAAAAATGGCAAGCATTATATGGCTACACCTGAACATTCTATTCAAAATCCAATTGTAACATTTGCAAAGCATGATATGCCTGGAGTTGTTGCACGTTTACGTCCTTTCCTAGGTCAATTAGGAACAACACCAGCTCAGGCATTTCCAGACTCGCATAATGCTGGGGATTTTGGCCAAGCACTACTTCATGCACCACATGATTTCAGTATGACCGAAGAAGAATTAGAGGATCGTACAGACGGACATATGGATGTTAACCGTGTTCGTGAAGGCGCTGTTCTAATATGCCCTGTTAAAGTACCAGGTGGGGGCGTCTATTTAGGAGATATGCATGCTATGCAAGGAAACGGTGAAATTGCTGGGCACACAACAGATGTTGCTGGTATTGTTAACCTACAAGTTCACGTTCTAAAAGATGTTCAATTAGAAGGTCCTGTTCTTTTACCAGTCGAAGAAGATCTACCGTATCTAGCTAAACCGTTTAGCGAAGATGAAATCGCTCAAGCGAAAGCGTTAGGAAACTCATGGGGTGTAACTGAATTAGAAGAATCTCTTCCTGTATCTTTCATTGGTACTGGAAAAGATCTTAATGATGCGACAACAAATGGAATGGAAAGAGCAGCGAAGTTCTTTGGTATCTCAGTTCCAGAAGTAATGAACCGGGCAACCGTTACAGGTTCCATTGATGTTGGACGTCATCCCGGAGTTGTGACCGTTACATTCCTCGTTCCAAAAGAATATCTTGAAACAAGAAGTCTGTTAGAAATAGTGGAGAATCAATATTTATAGTGATATAAAGATATATTCTTATCCTGCTGCGCCTCATAAGTTAGCGTTAATAACTTATGAGGCTTTTTTATTTTTTGTTAATCGAGTGTTTCTCGTTGTTTGATAGTTTCTTATAATTTGTGTAGCTGAATGCTTTACTCCCTAATTTGTTCGATTTTTTTCTGAAGTGTTGCAGAGTAGAGCCAAACACTCCACACGGTATATCAAGAATAACTAAAACCATGCGGAGTAGAGTCTTCCACTCCACACGGTATATCAAGAATAACTAAAACCATGCGGAGTAGAGTCTTCCACTCCTCACGGTATATCAAGAATAACTAAAACCATGCGGAGTAGAGCCAAACACTCCTCACGGTCTCATAAGAAAAACTAAAACCATGCGGAGTAGAGTCTTCCACTCCTCACGGTCTCATAAGAAAAACTAAAACCATGCGGAGTTCAGCAATCTACTTTTCACTGATGGTGAGTTTTTTCTAAAGGTGTGCAGAGTACGGCGGTCTCCCCATTGGGTGTGGCGGTTTTTCACAGTATCGCATCTAGTTTATTTATTCACCCTTTACAATAAAGCTATTATCGCAATCAATATCATATGCGTAGTCCTATGAGCTTCCAAGCGACATTCCAAAGAATTTTGAATTAGGTATAAAAATCTCAAAAAATGTCCTTCATTTTTTGAGATTTTTTTGCTAGAATAAAGCTATTACTAAGAACTGAATTAATCGTCTGAATGAAAACGCTTGCATTTTTTGTATTGGACGTTCTTAGTAAAAAACTTCCTTTAACTATGTATCTGTCGAACCCGATAAACATTACGACATACAGCGTTAAGGACATCATATGATCATTGAGAGGGGAAGCAGATGAATAAACAATTATCTATTGGGCAACTTTTTGCAATCGGTTTCATGTTATTGGCTATGTTTTTAGGTGCTGGTAATACGATTTTTGCACCAATGGTAGGCCAGTTAGCAGGTACCAATACATGGATTGCGATGACAGGATTTTTAATTACAGGGGTGGGACTTGTTCTGTTAGCAATTATTTCACTAGCTATTTCTGGAGGTACCGTTGAACAGCTTGCTGGAAGGGTTGGACCACGCTTTGGTGTTTTCTTTTCAATCGCTTTATTTTTAACTTTGGGTCCAATTTATGTCATACCACGGACAACATCTGTTGTTTATGAAGTGAGTATCGTTCCAGTTCTAGGCTCTAATATTTCGGGCAGTATGGTACTATTTATCTTCTCTACCATATTCATCATATTAACAATTTTATTATCTTTAAATCCAGGAAAGTTCGTTGACCGACTTGGAAAAGTCATTACACCAGTGTTCGGAACACTGCTTTCAATATTGATTATTAAATCAATCGTGACACCAATGGGAACGCCAGGCGAACCACGTGAACCTTATATAGAAGATACATTTTTTAAAGGATTCGTCGAGGGTTACTATACAATGGACGTTTTAGCTGCTTTTATTTTTGGTGGAATTTTTATTAAAGCTATCAGTAATGCAGGCGTAACTGAAAAGAAAGCACAATCAGTTGTATTTATTAAGTCAGGGATTATTACGATTATCGGATTAGCCATTTTACAGCTTTCCTTAGGTTGGATTGGCGCCTCTAGTGTCGAGGCAATTGGTTATGCAAATAACGGCGGTGAAGTACTAGCGAACAGTGCAAGGTATTTATTCGGGGATATTGGGCTATTAATGATTGGAACGGTTATTTTCTTAACTGGGATTACGACAAATATTGCTTGTTTATCATCAGTTGCAGAATATTTCAACCGGATTTACCCAAAAATTTCTTATCGTCAATGGATTTATATATTAGCACTTGTCAGTTTGATCATTACAAACTTTGGACTCGCTACCATTCTTGATATTGCATCACCTATTTTATTATTACTCTATCCACTGGCAATTGCTCTAATTATCTTATCCTTTACAAACAATTGGTTTAAAGGACGCCGTGCTGTCTATGTTGGCACAATGATTGGAACTGGATTTGTTGCTTTACTTGATGCAATTAAGGATGCAGGCCTCTTCGTTGATACAATTAATCAAGCGTTTTCTTTTATTCCGCTATTTACAATCGGTGCTGGTTGGATTGTGACTGGTTTAATTGGTGCGATCATTGGATATATTTATACATTGTTTAATGAAACGGAAGAACGTATATTACCGATAGAAAAATAAAATACCTTTTATATTTATATAGAAAAAGAGAGCAGCCTAGTAAATCTTCCTTAGGCCACTCTCTTTTTATTCTATCATTAAAGTGCTTTTTGAATTTGTTTTGTATAAAAATGACGTACAATAAAGAAATATACAACTTGAATAAACGCAAAGACGCTAAGAACAATAACAGATTCATAAACGATATTATAATCGAAAAAGTGCTTCAATGCTGTCAAAGCAACAGCACCATGTATAAGTGCGACAATAATTGGTGCAAAAAATAGAATTGCTGTTTGACGACTAATGACTTTTTTCAACTCATCGTTTGTTAATCCTAATTTCGTAATGGCCTTGAATTTCTCCTGATCATTGTCTAAATCAGAGTATAAACGGAAGTATAAAAAGCTACCAGCTGAGACGAAAAAGACCGTCCCGATAAACAAACCAATAAATAATATCGGACCGTAAGCTCTTTCGATTTGATATACCATATAATCAATAGAAAAAGCATTATTATATTCAATAAAGCTTTCTGAAACTTTCTCACCGACTTCTATTAATTTCTCATCGGTTGCATCTAATATAACCCAAGCAGCAACGGTAGACTGCTTAACAGGTTCTGGAAGATATTTATAGTCATTGTCATTAATAATATAATATGCTTGCATTTCATTAATGACAGCAGAAGAAATGGTGGAATAGGCTTGAATTTCCTTGCCATCTTTTAAGGGTATTTTCGTCTCCATCAGTTTTTCATCATTTTTAAAGTTATTAATATTAGCATGATGGTCTTCTACAACGATGGCTTGATTTTCTTTCGGATCAACTGAATCCTCGTTGATTAACTTCGCAAGTCGATTATACTCTGAAGCTGTCACAATTAGAACTGGATAATCAACACCGATTTCATAATACTTACTTTCTATCACTTCTTGATTTGCCTTAACATTTTCCTCAGTTAATATTTTATTAACATCATTAACCTTTGCTTTAACATCTTCATCTTCCATCGAATTATATATGATGGAGTATGGATTTGCTTCGATGATTCCTTTCGTTAAATATGCCTGAAAACCAAATAACGTACCAATTGCACTAAAAGCAACAGTTGAGATAATCGCCACCATAAAAAATGTCCGTGCGTTATCTTTCATGCGAAATGATAAATCCGAGAATAACAGCATATTCGTCTTTTTCCAGAATATATGTTTATTTTTCTTCAAACGACGTATGACGAAAACACTTAGTTGCGTAAAGAAAAAATACGTACCGATCGTCACGACAATAACAACAGGCAGCAGCGCAAAAACAACTTGAACTCCCTCAACATATAAAGCAACGCCATAACCGACACTTAACAAAATAGCTGCTAAAATCGCCAAGAAGATCGATGCTTTAGGTTCTCCTTTCGATTGTTTATCTGATTTGATTAATTGTACGAGTTTTTTCGTCCGTAACACAAAGGTGACAAAAAATGAAATAACTAAAAACAGAATGATAAATGAAACTAAACTTAACAAGATTGCTTTTGTAGGAAAATAAAAATTTAATGTTTCATCGATGACGAGAACATTTTCCGCTATTAACAAAATGACTTTTGAAAATATAAGGCCAAATCCGATTCCAAATGTCGTGGCAAAAATTCCAATGATCATATTTTCAATAAAAGTCATTCGCTTCACTTGACGTGATGACATACCTAAAAGCATCAATAATCCGAATTCTCTTTTTCGCGATTGTAAAAAAGCACTCATCGAATATAAGACGAAAAAGAATGAAAAAACATAGATGATGCCACCTGCGACTAACATCCCTTTCATCGCACTTGAAGGCATATCCCCTTCTTGAAAAGCAGGATGAAAAGCAAAATTAGCGAAGGTAAAAAAAACCATCACGGCAAACATACTACTTAAAAAATATGCAACATATAGTCGGCTATTACGAAACACATTATGAAGGGCGAACTGACGAAAAGTCATTGTCATTCCCTCCTAATAACGAGAGTGTGTCAATGATTTTTTGGAAGAAGGCCTTTTGACTGTCTCCGCGATGAATTTCTGAATAAAGTCGGCCATCACGAATAAAAATAACCCGATCACTGTAACTTGCCGCTTGGGCATCATGTGTTACAAGTAACATCGTCGTATGTTCTTGTTTATTAATATGCGTAAGCATGTCCATCACATCACGAGATGATTTTGAATCTAAGTTTCCAGTCGGCTCGTCTGCTAATAAAAGCTTTGGGTGATGGATCGTCGCCCGTGCTATAGCGACGCGCTGTGCTTGCCCACCCGAAATTTCATATGTGCGTTTCTCCATAATATGTGAAATACCTAGCTTCTTAGCAATCATATCAGCTTTTTCTTTCATATCTTTTACACGTTTTCCATCCAGTGTAAGTGGTAAAACAATGTTTTCCTCGACTGTTAGTGTGTTTAGCAAGTTAAAATCTTGAAAAACGAATCCTAACTGTTGACGGCGAAATTTTGCTAATTTATTTCGGCTCAATAGGTGTGGATTTTCTCCATCAATGAATATGTCTCCAGATGTTGGCTCGTCTATCGTTGCAATTAAATTAAGTAATGTCGTCTTTCCACTTCCAGATGGTCCCATAATTGAAACGAACTCACCTTTTTCAACATCTAAGTCAATATCAGTTAAAGCACGATAAGGAACTTTTCCTTGATACACTTTATTAATCTTTTTTACTTGTAACATGTTCGTGTACTCCTTTACTTTATTTTTCTTCTAAGATTAGTGTATCGCGGATTTTATTATGATACGATCGATTATTCTTTCACTATGATTACATTTATGTAAGATACATCTTAACAACATATATGCGATATTTATCTTTATTAAGAAAGAAAAATGAATAAACAGGTTTTTAATACATATGATTTATGTGTCCTTAAAGGTGATGGTTCATTAATGGATAAGATTCGAAGGAAAATTATTTCATAAGATTAATAAATAGATAAAACAACACCAATAAAGCGATTGCTATAATCATAAATATTATAGATACTTTATAAAAAGTATTATTTTTTCCGCATTTAAAAAGATAATAGTAAGGTATAAACAAGATCAGGGAGTTTTTAGAATCCGCTCCATTTCTTGCTTCGCCTGATCCTAAGAAAGATAAGAAGTATGCAATTATAATTAATAAAAGTGAAATCCTTGGAGCTAAAAGTACGACTAACAAAAGTAAATAACTGATAATAATCCATCCCCTAAATATCATTTCATATATACTTATATAAGTAAAATGTGCTTTGATACTCCATTATTCAGAAATAGTACGCTTTCACTAAATAATAATTCTAAACGTCGTTCCTTCTCCCACTTTACTCTCTACTTCGATATGATGCCCTAGATATTCAACAACTTCTTTTACTAAATAAAGCCCCATCCCTGTTGATTCACGATATTTCCGTCCATTTTCTCCGGTGAAAAATGGTTTAAAAATACGTTTTTGATCAATTATTGGAATGCCTATACCAAAATCTTTTACTTCTAGAGCAACATCTTCGTTTCCTGTTTTGTACAAAGAAATAATAATTTCATGACTTTTTCCTGTCGAATATTTAACAGCGTTCTGTATAAGTTGTCCGATAATAAATCTAAGCCACTTTTCGTCTGTTTCGACAAAGGCTATCTTCTCTATCTTTTTAAACTTAGGGAATACATGATGACGGATATAAAAACGACGATGCTCCTGATTCACCTCATGAATCAATTTTTCTAAATCAACTTGTCCTATGTGAAAATCATCCTGAATCGTGCGGAGACGTGCCGTATAAAGTACCATATTTAACCCTGTCTTAATTCGATCTGTTTCCTCACGTATATTAGACGAATCCGGTTCATCAAGGTCTTGTGCTGTAAGTTCAATGACTGAAAGCGGGGTTTTCATCTGGTGTACCCAACGATCAATAAATTCGAGATGTTGATTTTTCGTATTTTCAATGTTATTCACCTTTTCAATATAACATTTATATTGAGACTGAATGAGCTGATCAAACGATTTAGAAAGAGGTGCTGTATCAGTCGGTGTAAGTGATTCATCAAGTGATAAGAATGACCCTTCAAGCCGATGATATAACTGACGCCGTGTCACATAATAATAAATTAAATAACCAAATAAAAGGAATACACCGATTCCGAAAGCATAAATAAGAATCTGCCATTCTCTAAATCCAGCGAGCCAAATAATACCTATGATAAAGATAAATTGAACACATTGAGTGATTATTAATGAAATATGTTCCCTTACAAACAGTCTCATACCATCACCTCACCTAATTGCGAGTTTATGTCCATGTCACGCGTAATCGATAACCAGCTCCACGAATTGTTTCAACTGCATCTTTAATACCAATTTCAGCAAATTTTTTACGAACTCGCGTTATATTCACATTTAATGTGTTTTCATCCACATACATCTGGTCATCCCATAACTTTTCTAATAAGTCTTCTCGACCGGCAATACGTGGATGACGGATGATTAAATACTCAATAATATCAGCTTCTTTTTTCGCTAAGTGGACGACTTTTTCTTGAAATTTTAACTCGAGTCGCTCGGGATAAAGTTTTAATCCTTCTTTTACAATGATACGCTCATCTTGCTTACTAGCATACTCACCATAAGCACGACGGATTTGACTGCGTATTTTCGCCATAACGATATCTGGATGAAACGGCTTGGCAATAAAGTCATCACCACCATTTTCCAATGCCATGATTTGATCCATTTCTCCCGTTCGTGCAGAGATAAAAATAACTGGACAGACAGACTCTTTACGAATTTGGCGGCACCAGTAATAACCATCATATCGAGGTAAATTAATATCTAATAAAACCAAATTCGGATTAAACGAACGAAAGGACGCCATTATATTGTTAAAGTCTTCTACAACAAAGACTTCATAACCATATTTTTCAATATATGAATGAAGATATCCAGCAATTTTCGGATCATCTTCAATAATCATAATGCGATTCATCTTCCAGCCTCTTTTCACATTTTTGTACGTTTATTATAGCATAGGTATCTCTTAAAACGAGAAATTAAAAAAGAGCTGCTTCAAAACAGCTCTTTTTAATAATATTACTAATTTTATCCTGCCAACACACGTTCTTCCTTATAAGCACGTCTTTTCTCAGAAGCGTCTACGACAACACTTGCTGAAGCATCTCCGACTATGTTAACAGTCGTCCGCATCATATCAAGAATCCTGTCGATTCCTGCAACAAGAGCAATCCCTTCTAATGGTAGATTGACAGCTGTAAGTACCATTGTTAACATAATCATACCAGCTCCTGGAACACCTGCTGTTCCGATTGAAGCAAACGTAGCAATAAGTGCGACAATACCGAGTTGAGATAGCGTTAAATCAACACCGTAATATTGTGCAATAAACATAACCGTTAACCCTTGATAAATGGCTGTACCGTCCATATTAATTGTCGCACCTAAAGGTAAGACAAAACTACTCACATCTTTGGATACTTTAAGATCATCTTCTACACATTTCATCGTTACTGGAAGCGTTCCAGAACTACTGCTTGTACTAAACGCAACCATAGCAGCTGGTAACATCCCTTTTATAAAAGTAATTGGACTCATATTACCCCATGTTTTGACCGCAACAGAATAAATGACTCCGATATGGATCAAACATGTTATAAGCATGGCAATGATAAGCTTAAATAATGGTAATAAGACGTGAGCACCGTATTCACCAATGACCGGTGCCAGAAGACCATATATTCCGATTGGGGCAACAGCCATAACGATTCCCGTGATTTTATACATGATTTCTGCAAAACCTTCAAAAAAATGTTTAACTGGGTCGGCTTTTTTACCAACAAGTGTAATTCCAATTCCTATAAAAATAGCAAAGAAAATAATTTGTAAAATATCCCCTGTAACGAGTGATTCAATTGGATTCGTTGGTACAATATTTAAAATCGTATCGATTACACCTTCTGATTCTTGTACTTCTACTTTTTCACCAGATAATTTAATATCCGTCTCTAGCCCTGGTTTAAAGATACTTCCCATAAATAAGCCTAATGAAATCGCTATCAAGCTCGTTAATAAATAATAAGCAACTGTTTTTCCACCTAGGCGACCCAATTTCTGTACGTCTTCTGTACTAGTAATACCAACTATAATGGTTGAAAGAATTAAAGGTACAATAATAAATTTAATTAATCTTAAAAATAGGTCACCTAACGGAGCGACAACAGCAATTTTATCACCAAAGATGACCCCTGATATGATCGCTAAAACAAAAGCAATTAATATTTGCCATATTAAGTTCTTCCTCATCAATATTTCCCCCTATATGTATAAATATGCCTCTTTCTGTTATATAACAATATTGTAAGTTAAGGAATAGGATTAATCAACTATCATTACGAGATAAAATAACTATTTTAACATAAAAACAAAGGAATTTCCATAATAAAAGGAAGTTTTTATTCCATCTAAAAACAACTTGAAACAGGAACATTAGTTCGTATATAATAGGTGTAACATTTTTATTTATTGATGCCACTTTTTTTATACTTATATCGATAATAAATATAAGAACAAGACAGAAGCTGTAAAGTAAATTTTTTAGAAAGGAGGATGAGAGTTGGACAAGAAAGAAGAAAAATCGTCGTTTACTTTTGAAAAAGTTTATGAACAGAACAAACGTCGCATACATTATCATATTCATCGCATGAATATCCGCGATCCACACAATGACTTTTTCCAGGAAGGGCTATTTGCACTATGGAATGCTTACGAAAAATATGAGACGAATAAGGGACCCATGTCAACATACTTTAATTATATTATCGAAAAACGTCTCATTGACAAAATTAGAAAAGATACACGTACCTTGCATAATGACCTAGAAGTTGTCGCAGAAAGTAAATTGGAATGGGACACTGGAAATCGTGTACGCCGTACTGATCTTGCTTATCCATTATTAGAACGGGAAGAGCCAGCTATTACAGATGTGAAATTTTGGAAAAGCATTAAAGAAAACCTAACTGAAAAGCAATGGAAATGGGTGTATTACTTTATCATTTTAGATATGCCTGTAAAGGAAATTGCTAAACGTGAAAACACCTCAGAGGAAGCAGTGAAAAGTTGGGGAAAGCAAGCCCGAAAAAAACTTCGTGTAAAACTCCCCTTCAAATAGGCGTTTCCCACATCTCTTGAATTTCACTTCTCTTAAGCGTGACATGATGTTCACGCTTTTTTTCATGTCTATTGACCCATGCACAAAGACCTATTTACAAAATATTCTCTCGTGATACAATGTTCATGTTTAATTTAAAAATCAGGGAGGTAATATTTTTGAAAAAAGCATTAGCCATGATGAGCATCATAATATTCACTTTACTCATGCTTGTCGCATGTGGAAAGGAAGATGTGAGTAAGGATGAACCTAAAGATACAACTAAGGAAGAAGTTAAAGATGACGAGGATAAAAAAGAAGAAGATGAGATAGAAAACAATGAAGAAGATGATGACGGGACTTCAGATGATGACAAAGATTTAGCTACAGGAAATATTATGAATCCAGCTATTGCAGAAGAAACGGGTGGCGATGTAGAAGTCATCTATACAAATGACAATCCTGAAATTGAGCATAAAATGAACGGTCTAGATGTTAAAATCAATCAATATCAAATCGTTCGCGTGACAGATATGAATCAAAGCTCAGAGCAACAGTTTCCTGATTTAGAAGGTTATGTTATCACAGCTGATATCACTGCTAAAAATACATCTAAACAAGCATTATACTATACACCTAGTTTTCGTATCCAAACGGATGATCGATATGATTATATTTCTTCAAGGGTCATTTATTATATTCCAGAAGATAAAAAGCTTCAATTGAATGGCGGGCCATTCGAAGCAGGATCAGAGCATAACTTCTATCATGTGTTTTTACTAAACAATGAAGAGTTTGAAAAAGTAAGTTCACTTGAACCTAAGTTTATCGTTGAATCTGGTGTAGCTGATAATAAAGAATTTAAAGGATCCTATAATGAAGAAGGCTTTTTTGATTTTGCTGTTAATGAAGAACAGGTAAAGAAACTTGCAACAGCAACAAAGTTCTATGAAGATAAATTAACAACAGACAGTATTGCAGAAAAGGAACTCATTTATGAAAAAACAGATATAAATGAAACCCAAGAGCTAGATAACTTTAAATTTACAGTTGAAGGTGTACAATATACAGAAATTACACCTAACGAATCTAGCAAAGAGCGTTTTAGAAACTTTGGTGATAATGATTTAGTTGCACTAACGATTCAAGTTTCAATGAATAACGAATCTGATGTTATGGTTTATGGTGACGGAGGTAGTGCGAAGTTAGTTGTCAACGATAATGAAATGACTTTTCTATCACAAGGAATGGTAGAAAACTATCACCCGAGAGAATTAAATCCAGGTGAAGAAGGATATAGACAAATAGTATTTATTTTTGATAAAAAATACTTTGAATTATACGATAAATATGAGCTTGAAGTTGGGCCTTTTTTAGGGAAGGATGGTTATGAATTTAAAGAGAAAACATTGCATTTCGAACTACCTGCTCCTAAGTAAGTAATACCAATAAAAAATAGCACAGTCTTATCTAAGTCTGTGCTATTTTTTTATAGAATAATGTCTACGGCTATAGGCTCAATACGTTCTCGTACTTTTTCTCGGTGAGGATGAGATGGTGGGCTTCAAAGTGATGTCTTTGAAACTTTATTGAGACTGAGAGTAGACGTTGAAGCCATCAACATAGGGGCTTAATGCCTTTTCATAACATGTGAGTAGACGTATGTTGATAGTCTCCTAATGTCCTTCCCCGAAAGAGCTTGCAAACGAGATAATAAGAAAAAGAATAAAGGCAACGGAGGCTTATTGGCTAGCCTACTTCCTAATCATTTAATAATCTCTAAAACATCTTTAAATTCTGGTCTATCAGCAGTTACCATCAGTTCATAGAGAAGCATTTCTACACTTGTACATAAAACCCCTCGGGCTTTCAGTTTCTCTAAGCCAATTCGCTTATTTTGCTCAGTTCGTGACGAAACAGCATCTTCAACGACATGAACATCATAGCTTAGTTCTTTTAATCCCATCGCTGTTTGGTATAGACATATATGTGCTTCAATTCCCGCAAGAACGACTTGCTTTCGTTCAGTTGCTTCTATCGCTCTTATGAATTGATCATTTAAGCAAGCATTAAAGGTTATTTTTTCAATTGGTTGTATTGCTTCAGGCATAAGTAGTGCTATTCTTTCTGTTGTTGGTCCAAGTCCTTTTGGATATTGCTCTAGCCAAAGCATTGGTATATCGAGAATCTTTAATCCTTTGATAAGTTGTGTTAAACGTTGTAACATCATTTCATGGTTATATACCATCTGCGCTAATTTTCCTTGAACATCGACTAACACAAACACCACTTCTTCACTTTTTAACAATTAAATACACCTTCTCCTTTCTATGTACCTATTTATATATCTTATTCACTACCATACTGATTTCTTTCCACAACGAGACTCCTATTCTAAATAAAAGCGTTTCGTATTATCGTACAGGATATCATAGACTTCATCCAACGGTCTACGTTTAACTTCAGCAATTTTTCTAATGACATGATGTAACATTTTAGGATGTGTCATTTCGTTTTTAAATGGTCCATCAAAAGGCCACGGTCCATCTGTTTCAACCATTATTTGCGTTAATGGGACCTGGCTCATTAATGAAAGACGCGAATCACGATAAATCGTATCGGGTGTAAATGATATCATATAACCATTTTGTATCAATCTCTCCGTTATGGTCGTTTTTCCTTTATACCAATGAAAATGCGCCTTTTTAATAGAATATTTTTCTAATAATGTACATACAATAGATGCGTCATCATATATAGCGTGTAGCGCAATTGGTAATTGATATTGTTCAGCTTTTTCAATAAATAATTGTAATATTTCAATATATGGTTCAAGCGGTATATCAGGATGTTCCTGACGTAAATAGTAAGGTAAACCGACTTCTCCAATTGCTGTTATTGATAAATAGTTTTCATCTATTAATGCGATTAAACGCAATAATTCTTCCTCTTTCGGTAACGATTGTTCTGGATGGTAACCGATTGCTGGCTCTATATCTGAATATTCTTTAGATAATAATAATGTTTTTTGTGCTGATACTTCATTCATCGATACTGCAATGAGTTTCTCAATATCGTACGTCTTTAATTCGCGAATAATTTGTTGTTGCTGCTTGTGATCGTAAAGATCAAAATGTATATGTGAATCTATCACTAATTTCATCATATTGACCCCCATGAAATTCCTTCGAAATACGTAACTTATTTATAGATTCAAGTTTTAATTTGTGGTATGATATGGTTTCACAAGATTGATTTTTTATTGAAAGCAGGATGCAAGATGAATATCGAAAAAGAACATGCTTCACAGAATACGCCTTATGGCATCATTATTATTATGTTTATTGGTGCCTTTATCGCTATATTAAACGAAACGCTATTAAACGTTGCATTACCATCTATAATGAATGAGTTTAAAGTGAAGCCGACCGCTGTCCAATGGTTAACGACAGGATATATGCTCGTCAATGGAATATTAATTCCAGCGAGTGCTTTTTTAATTCAACGTTTTACAAACCGTGCGCTTTTTATTACGGCGATGAGTTTATTCACAGTTGGAACGATTATTGCTAGTTTTTCACCTACATTTAATATACTGCTTCTAGCACGTATGCTTCAAGCTGCTGGTTCAGCTGTCATGATGCCATTATTAATGAATATTATGCTTGTTTCATTCCCTATCGAAAAACGTGGCACAGTGATGGGGGTATTTGGACTCGTGTTTTTTGTTGCCCCTGCTGTTGGACCACCGCTATCAGGATTTATCGTTGAGCATTACAGCTGGCGTGCTTTATTCTATATCGTCATTCCTTTTGCTTTATTTATTCTTGTCTATGCCATATTTAAACTGAAAAATTTAACACCTAATCGCCCAATTAAATTAGATGTTTTATCGATTATTTTATCTAGTATCGGTTTTGGTGGGTTGTTATACGGTTTTAGTATGGCTGGAGATAAAGGTTGGGAAAGTTTTTCTGTTTACAGTACGATTATTATTGGAACGATTAGTCTAATCGTTATGATTATTAGGCAGTTACGCATGGACGAACCGATGTTGGAGTTTAGAGTTTTTAAATATCCTATGTTTGCACTCGCTTCAGCCATATCGATTATTCTATCCATCGCACTCTTTTCAATTATGATTCTTATGCCAATTTATATCCAGAACATCCGTGGTTTTTCTCCACTAGATGCAGGATTGCTTATGTTACCTGGAGCAGTCATCATGGGGATCATGTCACCAATTACAGGACGTTTATTTGATAAATATGGACCGAAAATATTGGCTATTGTAGGTTTAACGATTACTGTCATTACAACATATCTTTTTAGTCGACTGGATATGGAAGTATCTTACAGATCACTTGTTATCCTTTTCTCTATTCGCAGTTTCGGTATGTCGATGGTCATGATGCCCATTATGACAAACGGTTTGAACCAACTTCCTGAAAAAGCGTACCCACACGGGACAGCGTTAAACAATACATTACAACAAGTATCTGGTGCTATTGGTTCAGCTCTTCTAATTACAATTATGAACAGTCAAACAGAATCTAAAGCTAAAGAATTAATGCGTGGTGCAACAGCCGAAATATCACAAAGTGATCTATTAAATCAAGCATTATTACATGGAATTAACTTTTCATTTTTTGTATCGACATTAATTGTCATCGTAGCGCTTATTATTACTTTCTTTATTAAACGGGTGACAGAACCAGCGAAAGATATTACTCTTTAACTTAACATGAAGGGTTTCATAGCGAATGAAGCCCTTTTTTTATTTATTTACTTTTTCAGGAAGATGATTAAATTTTTTCAAAGCGGCATAGAGAAGTAAACAATGTTGGAAATTTCTCGTATCAAGTTCTGTTAATTGTTCAATTTTATTTAAGCGATAAATAAGTGTATTGCGATGGATGTATAGTTTTTTTGCTGCTTTTGTTAAATTCATATTTTGATCACAATACATCATAAAATCGCGTTTTAACTCTTGAAATGAATCATATTTAAATAACTTATCTAGCCGCTTTTTCAAAATCATTATATATGTAGAGTTAATTTGACCAGGTAACATCTTTAATAAAATAGGCCAAGAGTAATAATCTAATATTTGTAAATTTAATCTTTGTTTTTTCGCAAATGAAAGCATTTCTTCAGCTTTCTGATATGATGCATTTAATTGTATAAGCGAGCCACATATCGTTCCTGCAGAAATGAGTGGCCAAGATATTTTTAAATCATGACATACATTTAAAAATGCTTGAGCCATATGTCTATACTGTGACATGGCATCTTCATCTTCTATCCTTGAATGAACAGATTTTATTACAATCATTTTTTCCGTATTTAAATAGGCACAACGATCATCTGTTTCTTGTATAAACGTTTCACGAGCATGCATTAACAACGTCTCTTTTAAATGGGTTAATGAGTAAGAGTTATGTTCTTGACTTACCTTCGACATGAGTGAACCATTTAAGTCTATAACGACACAAAAATACTTTTGTCGTTGGTTCATATTTAGTCTGTTACAATATTGATTCACTCTAAGTGGATCAACGGATTGATTTAATAAAATATATTGTAAAAAGGATTCCAGTGTTTTTTCTTCTAAATCTGCCATTTGTTTTAAAAACATTTCTTGCCACATTAATTCAACATATTGCTTAATGAGCTTGGCATGCGGCATAACTTCATTCGGTGGACCGATAATTCCTAATACCCCCATTGTTTCATTGTCAAATTTAAGTGGTACGGCTACACCAGGTAACACATTAGCTTCATTCGCAATATCTTTTTCTTCAAAAATGACAAAGTCGTTCTTACGGAGCACTTCTTTTGATGGTGCATGAATAGAACCAACTCGATTGTAAGCCGAGTCGGCAATTATTTCACCATCAATATCTGTCAAACTAATAGGAAAAGGTAAAATATTTGTAACCGCTTTCATTAGTTTTTGTGCATCTTGTACGAAACGATTCAATTCTTTACCTCCTTATCACCATAACGTTAACTAACACTTTTATCATAACATATTTTTAGATAATTTTAAAAAGTTGATATTAATAAGCCTTATTTTGTTCAAATTAACCATAGACTTCAATCTTTTCGTGATATATATATACATTATTAGAAATAATCAAATGATGAGGTGATTTAATGACAAAACATATAGACATTATCATTGTTGGTGGTGGTGTAATCGGTTCTAGTATTGCATACAATCTTCTCAATGATGGCTATGAAGGAGAAATCATTGTATTTGAAAAAGATCGTATATATGAGTATTCTTCTACCCCACGAAGTGCAGGTGGAATTAGACAACTCTTCACAACAAGCGTCAATATATTAATGGGGAAATTCGGTATTGAAACATATCGGTCTTTTCCTGAAAAAATGGCTATTGATGGAGAACGTGCAGAAATTGATTTCGAACAAGCAGGTTATCTATTTTTAGCTAAAAACGATACAGAAATGAAACATCTTGAGCAACAAATGGTGTTACAACATTCACACGGCGTAATGTCCGAATTGTTAGATAAAAGTAGTTTGCTATCCATTATTCCTGAATTAACAATTGATGATTTAGCTGGTGGATTATTTTCAAAGGAAGACGGTTATCTCGATCCATATTCTGTCATGCAAGGATATGCAAAAAAAGCAAAACAACTAGGTGCACAATACGTTTTCGACGAAGTGGACACTATTTTAACTGACAGGAACGGTGTTCAAGGGATTCGAACGTATTCAGGTGATATCTATCATGCGCCTCTTGTCATAAATTGTGCTGGACCTTGGGCAGCAGGTTTAAGTGAAAAAATTAATTTACCCATTCCAGTAGTCCCGTTAAAAAGACAAATTATTCAATTCGATATTGCTAAACCGTTGGCTCGCAAGTTGCCGCTAACTGTAGACCCTACTGGCGTTTATTTCCGACATGAAGGAGAAACAATTATTTCAGGTTTCTCTGAGGAAGTAAAGCCGGGGATTGATTTCACATGGAAGCGCTCTTTCTTCACTGAACAATTATGGCCAGTACTAGCAGATCGTGTGCCTAATTTTGAACAAGCAAAAATTAAAAGCGGTTGGGCTGGCATGTATAGCTATAATACAGTCGATCAAAATGCGATTATTGGTGAACACCCAGAACTTAATGGATACTATTTAGCTTGTGGATTTAGTGGACACGGCATGCAACAAGGGCCTGCCATAGGAAAAGGTATGTCCGAACTCATTAGAACAGGTAAGTATGAAACGATTGATTTGACTCCGCTTCGTTTTGAGCGATTTAATGAAAAGGATCTCGTCATTGAAGGTGCTGTCGTTTAGTTGAGCATTTCACCTCGTACACATTTTAGGTGAACACTCATTATAAATACGTATCAGGTAAGGTGCTCTACCCATTATGGATTTCAAATTTTAGAGGCGTTTGCATCGGGTAAAGCACTTTATCTTGTACGCTCTATAATTTCTAAATGGATAATAGGATTGATTTAATTTTTCAACATGGGAGGAAGTATCATGTACAAACAAAAAAAGAAAAAGCGTGAAAGTTGGGGTAGTAACTTTGGTTTTATTATGGCGACAGCCGGTTTTTCTATTGGTTTAGGTAATATTTGGCGTTTCTCCTATGTAGCTGGTCACAATGGTGGAGGTGCGTTTCTGTTTATTTATCTTATTATTATCGCACTCATTGGGTTACCAATATTTTTAGCCGAAGCGGGACTCGGTAGAAAAGCTCAGTCAGGTATAATAACTGGGCTAAGAAAATTAACGAGACGTGGAAGTCCTTGGGTACTCATCGGTTGGATTGGCATTTTAGCCGCTTCTCTCATCATGTCTTACTATTTAATGATTATGGGTTGGATTTTTGCATACTTGATTAAGGTGATCGCTGGTGGATTTTCAGGTATGACTGTTGAACAAATTGCACTTCATTACGAACAATTAACATCTAATCCATTAGCGGTATTTGGTTACACTTTAATACCTGTCATACTTATCGGGCTCATCGTTTCAAGGGGTGTAAGAAATGGCATTGAAAAGTTTGTAAAGATTAGTATGCCACTCCTACTGTTCATGTTGATTATCCTTTCAGCTTATTCACTCTCTTTACCGGGTGCCATGAAAGGGGTCTCTTGGTATTTGAAGCCAGACTTTTCAGCTATCAATGGGCAAACTTTTTTAGAAGCGTTAGGACAAGCATTCTTCTCCGTTGGTATTGGATTAGCAGGTGCTTTTACGTATGGTAGTTATTTACATCCTCATAAATCTGATTTAGTAAAGGGAAGTATTTGGGTCATTTCTTTTGATACATGTGTTGCTTTTTTATCTGGTCTTGTCATTTTTCCAGCTTTGTTTGCTTTCCATATTGCACCTGATTCAGGACCTGGTTTATTGTTTATTACCATTCCAAATTTGCTTAATCAAATGCCAGGTGGCATGATTTTTGGATTTTTGTTCTTCTTTTTAGTTGTGATTGCAGCTATTACGACAGCTGTTGGATTAATTGAAACGATATCAGCTAATGCATCTGAATTATTGAAGATAGGTAGAAAAACAAGTGTTTGGCTTTGGCTCGGTTTCATCGTTCTTCTGGCTATCCCATCGATTTTATCTCATGGTCCTTGGGCAGCCATGAAATTTTTCGGCATGAGTATTTTTGAATTGATTGATTATGTATCTGGAAATATTCTTCTTACAACAAGTGGTCTGTTCATTTCACTTTATGTCATTTTCTATTGGACATTCGATCGTTTTCAAATGGATATTAATACAGGTGCAACAACATTAAAAATCACACCGATATGGAAGCCAATTATTTATTTTATCGTTCCGTGTGTCATATTAACCATATTAATTACAGGGTTGACTTCATGATTAAAACAAGGTCAGGAAGATAGATAGTCTCTTATAATAGCCACTGTTGAATAAAAGCAATGATGAGAGGGAAGTTGACAATCTAACGAGAGATTACTTCACATTGGAGAATGCCATGATAGATACACTCATCAATTAGACGAGAGTTACTTAACATTGAAAGATTAATCTAATGACATCGCTAAATACGACTAAATGATTTGACTCTTACTTGTCTCCTTGCAATTTATATGAAATGTTAAAAAAGAGCGTCCTAACTGGACTGCTCTTTTTTTATCGTTTTTTACGCATCATATCGTATTTTTTAACTGGCGCATCGACTTTCATTTTAACAATCATCATCGGATGTGGTGCTCGATCAATCGGTTCTCCCTTTTCATCCCACATTTGTTCAACCTTTTGATATAGATGAGTAAATCCAGGTCCATAAAATTCAATTTCATCGCCTATGCCAAAATTGTTGCGCTGTTCAATAGTGGCGATACCCGTTTCTTCATCATAATCTAAAACTTGTCCGATGAAGCGGTGCACTGGAATTTTACGACGCTTACCAAAAAGTTGTTGGCTTTCATCTGGTATGCCATAATAAAATCCTGTCGCAAGTTCACGTTGTGCGACTTTCCATAATTCTTCTTCCCATGCAGGGTTGAATTCATAATTGTCCGGATCTTTACAGTACGTATCAATCGCTTGTCGATAGACATTCGATACAGTCGATACATAATGAATTGATTTCATTCGCCCTTCGATTTTTAGACTATCTACTCCTGCTTCCACCAAATCAGGAATATGGTGAATCATTGACATATCAACTGCACTCATAGAAAAGTCCTCAGTCGGTTCGCCACCAAGCAATGACTGGCGTTGATTTGAGCTGTCCACTTCAAATAAATCATATTTCCAGCGACATGATTGTGAGCAACCACCACGGTTAGCATCTCGCATGGACATGTGATTAGATAGGACACAACGACCAGAATAAGAAATACACATCGCTCCATGTATAAAAACTTCTAATTCTACATCTGTATTTTCACGTATTTCTCTTATTTCATCCATACTTACTTCACGCGCTAATACGACACGTTCCAGTCCTTCTTCTTTCCAGAAATTTAGTGTTTCATAGTTTGTCGCCGATGCTTGCGTTGATAAATGAATCGGTAGTCCTTCTGCTTCTGTTGCACATATTTCAATTAATGCTGGATCTGAAACAATGACTGCATCAATTCCTATATCTCTTACTGAACGGAAAAATTCTCCCGCTCCTTTTGCATCATGTTCATGTGTTACCATATTTGCGGCGACATACACTTTCGCATCATGTGCTTTTGCAAAGGCAATGCCTTCTTTCATTTCATCGATTGTGAAATTTCCTGCACGGCGGCGTAAGCTAAATTCATTTCCACCAATATAAACAGCATCTGCACCATACCGAATCGCTGTTTTTAATTTTTCAAGTGTTCCTGCTGGTGCAAGTACTTCTGGCTTTTTAGTAATTGTACGCAACGTCTTTTCCTCCATTTTCTTTTTATTTTACATCTGATGGGTCCATCGTATAAAATCCTGCCGACATTGATCGTTCCTCAGGATGTAGTGATTCCAATTTTTCTTGTAATGATTTCATCAGGTCATTTGACCATTCTTTATTAATAAATGCTTCTTTAGCTCGAACAAATAACTTTGCAATTTCGACGAATGATTCTCCTTTTGTAAAAATACCGTCTAATTTCCACGTAGTTAAACCCGTCTCAACTAATTGGTCAAGAAATGGTAAGAGATTCACATCGTCTGTCGCGAAAATATGAGTTCCATTTATATCTTCATAGACTGAATAATGAGTTTCCGGATCTTTCTTTTCCGATACAAATAATCCTGCGTCTTTGTCTGTTTTTGTATTTTGTTTTGTAAAGTTAACGTAGTTTTGCACAAGCGGTCGCAAAGATTGATGTATACAAGTTGCACCATAAACTAAAATCTCAAGTGGGACAGTGACTTGTTTACGCATTTCTTTTAATTCTTCATATGGTAATTCTCGCGCTAATACAGCACCCTTAGCTCCACGTTTAACCCAAAAGTTTATTTGATTTGCACTTGTGACCATTGTTTGCGCATCATAAATATAAGGGATGTTAATCTCATTTTTATTTATTAAATGGATCACACCGGGATCTCCTACTGTGATCTCATCCACTTTAATCTTTTCAAGTTCCTTCAAATAAGGTATAACTGTTTTTATTCGATCATTATGCATAATGGCATTAACGGCAACACAAATTTCTTTTCCTTTAGCATGTGCTTTATCCGTAATGTGAGCAATCTCATCTAATGTAAAACTTTCTGGTAATCGTAAGCCAAATGCTTCTTCACCTATGTATAACTTATCAACTCCAGCCTCAAGCAATTGCTCTGCTTGATCTATTGATTCGGCCGTCGCTATTAGTTCAATCATTCACAATCCTCCTCTAGAAAGAAAACAAATATATTAATAATGGTATCATACTATTTATCTTTTCATATGAAAATTTTATGACATTCTATACAAGATGACAAATTTTTTTCAAAATCAGCGTTAACCACCTTCGCTTAAAAGACTATAAAATCAGTTGTGAAAGGCATTATTCACACAAAAATATCCCTTTTGGCAATGACCGCACTACCAAAAAGGATATCTTCTCTTTATTATTCATTTTGGGCGGTTGCTACTTTAAGCGACTGTTGTTCTGACTTATAATGATTATTCGGAAAGAACAATACGCTTCCAAGTAAGACAAGTGACATTAAGCTTAGAAATGCTTCACCAAATGTAAATTGGCCAATTGTTCCATGTCGATCTGCCAACACACCCGCTTGATAAAATGAAACAACACTAAATACCCAAGCTAAAAACGATAAAATAAAACGACTATTTTTTAACCCCTTTGTTTTCTCACTAAACACATATAACACGAACATAATGAAATAAGCAAATACAGAACCAACAATAATTGATGATAAAATTGACATCTATTGAGCCCCTCCCCCACATTATTCTGTATTCTATCCCTATTAAAACAAGATTTTATCATTTTGTCAAAAATTAGACACATTTTATTCATCTATTGTTCATAATTGACAATTGATTAATGTGTATGAATTGTTATGTTCATTATCAAAAAGTGTAAACGAGCTGCACTGTCGCTTGTATAATTATTTGTCCGGATTCAATCTGGGTAGAGGTTTTATTTAATGCTAAAAATGGTTGCGCTTGTTGGGGTGTGATTTCTGTAATGGAGATTGGCTTAGGATTTAAAGTTAAGTGTAGTGTTTGAGCGATTGTTTGGGCTTTTTTTTCTGCATCACGCATTGCAAGTGCAAGTGCTTGTAGGTAAATTGGTTGAGGATTTTTTATTTGTAATTGAATGTTTCCAACTCGATTAACACCTAGTTGAACAGCAGAATCGATGATTTTTCCTGCTTCATTAATATCTCTTATTTCGATTAATAGGCCATGTGTCACTTCATACCCAGTAAATAGTTGTTCACCATTTTGATAGTCGTATTTTGGTTGAATCGTATATTCTACTGTTCGGATATTTTCTCTTGGAATACCACGCTCTGTTATCGCTTGAAGGACTCTTGATATTTTTTCGGCATTAAATTGTTGAGCAATTGTTAAATCCAAATGTTCTGTCACAACATCTAAGCGAATCGTTAAGACATCAGGCATCGCAGATATGCTTCCCGTTCCGAAAACGGTCATACTCTCTTTCGTTTGATTTTTTAAAGACATGATGATCCCATCCTTTCATATGATACAAATATAATCAGAAAAGATGGGAGTTATGCCTATTCTTCGCCATGATATGAAACGATTGTATTATTTTTATAGATAAAATGATAGTTACGAATCTTGTTATCTTTTAACATATCAGGTAAGAAGTATTTGATGTTACTCACAACACCACGATTATTCTCGGATAAAATCCAATCAATATTTTTCCATTCAAGAATACCTTCTCGTGTCGCAAGTGGTGTATCATACTCAAATGTATCGGGTACTGTTGCCATATATACATACATGCCTCCAGTATATGAATCATCGACATTCCAAGTAATCTGTCCTTTATAATTCATTTCTGATAGGATAATGCCTGTCTCCTCCTTTACTTCTCTTAAAACACAGGCATCTCTTGTTTCATCATTTTCTAATTTTCCACCGACACCGTTCCATAATCCTAAATTAGGAGAGTGATTGCGATTTAATAATAAAATATCGTTTTTTCTTTTAATAAAACAAATTGTATAAGGTAACATACTACATCCCTTCTGTTGTCTTCCTTTTCTGTTCAATATAATCTAGTAAAAATGCTCGATCTTTAGGAAAGCTAAGCTTTATATGTTGAATCTCTCTTGCTGATTTCCAATCGATTTCATAAATGAGTTGATCCGGGTCTTGAATGTTTTTTTCCCCACCTGTAATCGTCACTTCGTAATAATGAACTTCAACTTGATTGTCTTGTATGACATCAGTCTTAATATATAGAAGACGTTCAACAACACCTTCGTAGCCTGTTTCTTCATATAGTTCTCTTAAACAACATGATGCAAATGTTTCATCCGGTTCCTTCCCGCCACTTGGTATGGTCCATTTTTTCTCTTCATCAGGTAGCCCTTGTTTAACCATTAAAATTTCAAAATTTTCATTGATACAAACTGCAGCTGCACCAAACCATGTCTTCATTGGCAGATCCCCTTTATATTGTTTTTCCACATAACATGTACTATCTCATTCTTTAACGGGTAACAACGGTTGTATAGAATCCCAACCATAGGCAATTTCAGTTAGTTTTTTACCACCAATATTAATGATTTCCGTATCAACATATTTTCCACCGAGCGATTCATAGAAATACTTTGAGTCATTATCTTTTAATACCCAAACGAGCATTGAATGCATCTGTTCTCTAAATAATTGTTCAGCTATCATTTGTACGAGCTTCTTACCGATGCCTTTTCCTTGATATGCTTTAAGCAAATAGATAGCATACAATTCGCCTTCATAATCATATTTTCCACTTCGTTCGATGCCACCTGATGCAAAGCCAACTACAGATTTTTCTGTATTTTCTACTACAATCGCTTGATGATGAGCTAATATCATTTCCCATCTTTTTTCTAGCGAATCATACGTAAGTGTTTCATATAGGAACGATTGCGGCACAATCCCGTCATACGTTGTTCGCCAACTGTCTACATGTACTTTAGCAAGCTGTGGAATGTCTTCGTTAGTCGCCAGTCGATACTTCATTTTATTCACCCTCTCTAATGATCTGAAATAACTATATATCTAATATACATTCTACCAATAGAACAGATCGTTTTACATTTCTTCTGGTGCTTTCATTCCTAATAAACGCATTCCTTCACGTAACACGATTGTCACTGATTGAACGAGTGCCAGCCGATCATTCAATTCCGAATCATGTTGTAATATTTTCACTTGACTATAATATTGATTAAATGCGCGCGCAAGTTCAAGTAATAGTTTCGCAATATGTGATGCTTCATAATCTTTCAAAGCACGTGTCACAGCATGAGGAAAATCGAGCATCTTTTTAATAACGGTAAAACTGTAGGAATCGGTTAAACCAGAAAATGATTCTATGTCTATGTCTCTTTTCGCTTTTCTTAAGATAGAGCAAGCACGTGCATGTGTATATTGGACATATGGCCCTGTCGAACCTTCAAAGGTGAGCATATCTTCTAAATCGAATTCAATATTATGATTGCGTTCATGTTTTAAGTCATGGAAAATAACCGCCCCGACTCCAACTGCATGTGCTACATCGTCTTTATTTGCTAAATTAGGATTTTTCGTTTCAATATTTTTCTTCGCTAGTTGTATCGCTTCTTTTAGTACTTCTTCTAAGAGGACGACTTTTCCTTTTCGAGTGGACATTTTCTTGCCATCTTTTAAGATAAAGCCAAATGGAACATGTACCATATTCCGCGCCCAGTCGTATCCCATTTTATTTAACACGGCGAATACTTGTTGAAAATGCAAGCGTTGTTCATGCCCAACAACATAAACCATTTTATCAAAATCGTACGTCTTTTTTCGATAACGCGCGGCTGTTATATCTCTTGTTGCGTATAGGGTGGCACCGTCTGATTTTTTGATGAGACATGGTGGCAACTCTTCATTTGTTAATTCAACAACTTCTGCTCCGTCTGACTCGGTGAGTAAGTTTTTATTGTCTAATTCTTGAATGGTGTCTGCCATTTTATCATTATAAAACGCTTCACCGTGATAGGAATCAAAACTCACCCCTAATAAGTCATAAATCCGCTTAAACTCTTGTAATGATGCATCACGGAACCATGTCCATAACTGTATAGATGCTTCATCACCGTCTTCTAATTGTTTAAACGCGTCTCGAGCTTCTTGTTCGAGTTCGGGATGTCGTTCTGCTTCTTGATGAAAACGGACATATAATTCGAAAAGCTCCATAATCGGTTGTGCTCTAACACGAGCTTTATCTCCCCACTTTTTATAAGCAACTATTAACTTTCCAAACTGTGTCCCCCAATCACCTATATGGTTAATTTTTACGACATCAAAACCACATTTTTCAGCGATTAAACTTAGAGTTTGACCGATAACAGTTGAGCGTAAGTGCCCCATTGAAAATGGTTTGGCGATATTTGGTGATGAAAAATCAATCGTCATTGTTTTACCTTTTCCAATATGTGTTGAACCGTATTGTTGTTGGTCTGTTAAAATATGCTTCAACACTTGTTCACTAATAGATTTTTTGTTAAAGAATGCGTTGAGATAAGGTCCATCTGCTTTGACTCTTTCAATCAATGGATGGTTAATTGTTGCGCTCAATTCACTTGCGATAAGAGCAGGTGACTTTTTAAATTGCTTTGCCAAAACAAAACACGGAAAAGCAAGGTCGCCATGAGTGTCATACGTTGGTGTTTCAATTAATTTTTCAAGTTCTGATAGTGATAAAAAAGCACCTAATTCCTTATATAACGACTGTGCATATATGTTTTTCATATCCATATGAACCCCTCCAAATGATTATTTGCAATAAAAAAACGCCCCTAATATGAATTAGAGACGAGAAATTCCCGCGGTACCACTCTCATTGTTCGATTGAACCAACTTTAAGATTAGATAACGGAAATAAACCGGCTTAACCAAGCTTCTCAGAAGTGCGTTTCATGATGGATAGTTAGTAGGCTCACACCATCCCTACCTCGCTTTATACTATAGGCATCACTACTCTCTTCCTCAGCGAATCAATGATGAAATTTTCATTATTATAACGATATCTAGGAGATTCGTCAATCTCTGTCATTGTTAATGCGCATTTTTTGTAATGATGGTGGACAAATATAATTTAGACTGGTACTTTTAATGATGTCGCATAAGATGTTGAACTATGATATGATGAAATATATTTCATCGTAAGGAGTTAATATGATGATGTTAAAATTCTTTTTAGTCACATCGGTTTTATTCATTGTATTATTAAGTATAAATATATTTTTCAAAAAAAGGAACTCAAACTTACATATCATCATTCCACTTACTGGGGCTTTTTTAGGAATCATTTTAATTGGCTTATCTATATTTATGAAAGTCGATCTATTTGGTATGGACATCTATGCTTTTGCCCTCTTCGCTAGTTCAGCAGCCACATTTATTGTTTCAGCTATTGCAGATAATATGTCTAGCTTAAAAAAACATTATTTATCTAAAAAGTGATGCATAAGATGAGGTCGTGTTGAATCGTCAATGCGACCTCATCACTACTTCTTATAGCCCCGGATCACTTCTACAAGTTCCATCCCACCCATTTATGAATCCCAATATCTCGGGTCACTCATTTGCCATTCTAAGACAGCATCTTCTAAATCTGCTGGTGTTAGTGTCAAAATAGGGTAATGGTCTTTTGATTTAGCCACATCTAATAAAAAGCGATTACTTCCTGGATAGTCCTCATCTACTAGAAAAAGGCAACCATCACTTTTTTCAATAAGCCACTGATTCATAGCACGAAATTGATATGGACCTTTATATTCTCCTTTATACAATGGTTTATAAAAATCTGCCTCGATGATTAATTGTTGATAGGCGAATTGTTGTGGTTCAGGCCAGCGCTGGTCCATATTTTCAAATGGAGGGATAACGGCTAATTGAATAGAATATATGTCTTTTAAATCTAATACAACTTCACCTGTCCAAAGCTCAACTCCCATTTGTCCAGAAATAAGGACCCATTCTAATCCTTCTTCTATGTATTGGACGAGTCGTTTTTTTAGAGCGTATTTAATAAATTGAATTCGCTCATCATCATGTTTAAAAATATTTAATTCCATTGGCTTATATCCTGTTACAGCTAAGACTTTCATCAATTATACCTCCATCCCCTTCTATTATACTATTTCGCTTTAAAAATTAAAAAACTGGCCCTAAAGCCAGTTTTTTAATTTATCTTCTTTTTTTGCAAGGTGAATAACAATGGCCATACCCTGCACCCATTCCACCCATTTGTCCCATACCCGGTCCTCCTGGATACATTGCACCTGCTACAGCCCCTGATCCGCCTGGAGACATTGCTCCCGCTACAAATCCTGGTCCTGGATTTGGTACCTCAAAGGAACCACCATACATATTTACACTATCATACGTGTTTTGAACAGAAGTTGAATGAGGGTAAATATGTTTATTTTTTATTAGATGATGATTCATTACAGTTGTATGGGATGGATGAATATGATCTACTTCAGTTTCAAAGCAATTGTGAACTGTGTCATATTTTGTCGGATAGACAATTTGATTTGGACATCCACATCCGCGTCGACGTGGTCTACGTTGAAATCGGCCCATATAAATCCCCTTTCTTGTGATATATCACTATTACTCTATGACAGATGTGTAGGGATTGTATAAGACAGTAACCTATTTTTTTACATTAATAATGAGCCAATAACCCTTTTTTCATCGCCAAGCGTTCACACCCTAGGTAAATGAATACTCCTAACACGAAATAGACAACTGCGTTAATAATAAGAATTGAATAATCCATCATCGTTATATCACTAAGTGTGGCTCCATTAATCATCACCTGTCTAACGAGATCAATTCCTTTTACAAATGGAAAGTAAACGAGAAACGGAGCTTGCTTAATTGAAATAAAAGTCAAAGCCGCGATAATAAATTGGAGAATTTGCAAAAAAGCACTCACTTGTTTCCAAATAATCGATAAACCAGCAATCATAAATCCGATGCCCATCATACCCATAATCGTTAATATTAAGATAGGTGCAATCGTCACCACGTTTATGTGTAGCCATTGTCCGGTTGTTAACATCGTTAGAAATAGTAATACAATAAGAAGCGTTAAATCTAAAATAACGGTCGACGTTAATCTTGTTGCTAAAATACGCCATACACCCATTGGTGACATGTATAATTGTTCTAATGTTCCACGCATCGCTTCATTCGTTATTTGCCAACCAACAGACTGAATCACCATCATGCCTAAGAACCAAAACACATAATTCACAATTAAATATTGCGTATTTGTATCCGCACTGTTAGGGTCACCGATAAACTGTATACCTGCAAATAATCCAATAAAAATAAAATAGAACGTAAAAATCATCGCCAATGTATTTGGTAAATAACGTTTTATTTCAATATACTCTTTTCTTAGATTTGCTTTAAATAGATTTAGCCAGCGCATTTGTTTTCACCACCATTAACAATTTTCATAAAGACTTGCTCAAAATTGATTGTATCGCGGTCAATTGTTTCAACCGGTGTATTTTCTATTTTAAGAATATCAAATAAATCATAAATCGCTTCACTTTGATAAAAATCAATCGCAATGGACGATTGGATGACGTCTTCTGTATATGTTGCTTGTGGAAAACGTTCCTGAAGTAATTCAAGCTGCTTTCTAGTTAAATGTTCTCCTAATGTAACCGTATAAGCTCGCACTTCAAATAGACGGAGCAAGTTATCGATTGAGTCATCTGTGACGACTTTTCCTTGGTTAATAATAACCGTTCGATCACATATTTCTTGAATGACATCCATATCATGTGAACTAATGATAATCGTACGCCCATAGTCTTCAACGATATCCTTTAAAATCTCTCTCACTTCATAACTTGTTTCAATATCTAATCCTAATGTCGGCTCATCTAATAAAATTACTTCACTCTCAGCGAGCATGGCAACAGCAATCGCAAGTTTTTGTTGCATCCCTCTTGATAGACGGTTAACAAGCTCATTTTCCTTACTCTTTAAATTGAAGTCAGTTAGTAAGCGTTCCACACGTGAGCGGATTTCTTTACGTGATTCGCCTCGATTCCCAGCAAAATATTCCAAATTCTCACGGACTGTTAACCGCCAATATAAATTACGGTTTCCTTCTAAGACAGCACTAATATGTTCAAGCGATTGCAAGCGGTGCTTCCGATTATCCCTTCCATTGATTTTGATTGAACCAGAGTCTGGTATGAGTAATCCACAAATCATTTTAATCGTTGTTGTTTTTCCAGCGCCATTCGGGCCTAACAATCCTAGGATTTCCCCCTTCTTCACGACAAAAGACACATCATTGACAGCTTGAATGTACTCTTTAGAGCGCCTTTTTTTATAAGACTTATGGAGATTTTTAACTTCAATAATCGGTTCCATATTCCTTCCACCTCTGTTATTTCAAATTATTATCTATACTTTAACAATTTCAAAAAACAAACACGACGCTCGGCGGATGTATTTACTATCAGACTAAGGGCTGATTTTTTTGAAAAGGGTGGCTAAAGTTTAGATTCGTTTTGTATCGTATTATGATAAAATATATTTAACATCTGACAGGAGATGAATACAGATGATTCTTGATTTGATTAGTGAGTTCATTTTCGAGATGAGCCTTTATTCTATTTTTCTTATGGTGATTGTGTCTTCTTTCACAACATTTAACTTTCTATATCAGCAGACAGAAAAGTTTAAACAACAGCATTTAAATGTTGAAAGAAACTTTATTACAAATAAAAGGCCCCTCTCATTGAATGGATCTATCGGAAAAAGGATGGTCAACCATGCTCAGAGAACAGTGAAGCGTCTTGAAGGCCCTGAAGATGACGATGCTGGTGACTATATCCCCTCGTTTTATCCATATAAGACAAAACGAGGAGGACTATTATGGAGCAATCTGTATTCACATCGTGCAAAAAATATACGTTCGTTATTTTTGTTTTGTTAATGACATTGCTTATAAGTGGTTGTTCAGGCCATATAGACACACCGATTGATGCACAAACAACGGGATGGTTTAACCATTATTTCGTTTATCCTTTTTCATTGTTAATTAAACAACTGGCAACTTGGCTAAATGGAAGTTATGGTTTATCGATTATTGTTATTACATTAACGATTCGGTTAATCCTCTTGCCGACAATGCTGAAACAGACAAAAAGTAATTTATTAATGCAGGATAAAATGAAAGTCATAAAACCGGAGTTAGACGCGTTAAAAGAAAAATATAAAGATAAACAAACGCGTGAAGATCAGATGCAAATGCAACAAGATATGATGGAGATATATCAAAAACATAATTTCAATCCTTTATCTTACGTCTCTGGATGTTTGCCATTACTAATCCAAACACCTGTGTTGATTGCTTTTTACTATGCAATCCGTAGAACACCAGAAATTGCCGCACAATCTTTTTTATGGTTTGATCTAGGTCAAACAGATATATTATTAACGGCTATTGCTGTAACCATATATTTTATTCAATCGAGGGTGTCGTTAATCGGACTTGATGAACAACAACGTAAACAGTTCGCCATTATGGGGATTTTATCACCAATTATGATTGGAGTTATTTCATTGAATGCCCCTGCTGCCTTACCTTTGTATTGGGCGGTCGGAGGTCTATTTATCATTATACAGACCTTGATTTTTAAACGCATTTTTCTGCAACATAAAAACGAGGCGGAAACATCCATTGGACACTAAATAATTTGGTTACAAATCATAAAAAAACAAAACCGCATGAAATCGAGAATTCTAAATCCGATTTCATGCGGTCTATTCATCTTATTAGGGTACTAGTTTTGTTGTTCTTTTAATAGATCACGGATTTCGGTTAACAATTGCTCTTGTTTATCAACTTCGGGTTCTTTTTCTTCTTCTTTCTTCTTAAACTTCATGATCAGTCTCACGAAGAGGAAGATGGAAAAAGCGATGATAAGAAAATCTAGTACACTTTGAATGAACATTCCATATTTCAACTCAGCGCCACCTACTGTTAAAGCTAAGCCTGAGAAATCAACACCATTTAATAGAATACCAATAAATGGCATAATGACATGATCGACAAGTGATGATACGATATTACCAAATGCTGCCCCAATAATAACCCCGATTGCTAAATCTAGTACATTACCTTGCATAGCGAATTCTTTAAAGTCTTTCCACATATAGTTTGTCCCCTTTCAATAGAATAGGCTTAGCCTATGTTACTATATTTTATCTATTGAGGACAAGTCAAAAACCCATTTTTATTGATACTTTTCAATATATTAGTACTTTTTTCACTCTATATTTCTTTATCTTTACTGCAATTACATTCTGAACTTGGGCTTAATTTCTCAATTAATAAAAAAACTAATGCTAGAATAATAATCATTTGATAGAGTTCCAATTTAATCCCTCCATAACACCTATAGGTATTATGAAATAAGAGATTACACGTTGTCAATTTTTTAAGACTCAATATCTTCTTTGATTTTAATCATTCGAAAGAATATAATTGGCACAACAATGTATTGAGTTCTTATTGTAAATTCTCAAATATATTTCACAACACGAGACTTCACATTGATAGCCACAATATATACTCTCAAATGCTTTTCTCAACGCGAGACTATTCATTGATAGCCACAATATATACTCTCAAATACTTTTCTCAACGCGAGACTATTCATTGATAGCCACAATATATACTCTCAAATACTTTTCTCAACGCGAGACTATTCATTGATAGCTTAACATATAAACGAATAACAAAACGCACTATCATAAATAGTGTTTAATCTACTATAATCTTTTAATAAACATCTGTCATGCATTTTTATACAATATCTGGTACAATATATACAATGTTAAAATATTGCTTTCGTTTTATTTTTTTTAGTTATTTTACTATTCGTTAATGAGGATGATATCCTCATTATTATTTTGTCTAAATAAATATCATAGGAGTGATCAGGAAGATTGTTCAGTGATGAACGATTTACAGGATTGAATCCCCAAAAATTAAAGCAAGATCTCATTGCTGGAATAACGGTAGGAATTGTTGCCATACCACTTGGGATGGCTTTTGCTATTGCTTCAGGCGTTAAACCCGAGTACGGTCTGTACACAACAATTATCGCTGGGATTATAGTTGCTCTGTTTGGTGGTTCGAGATATCAAATCGCTGGACCAACTGGAGCATTCATCCCTATTCTACTAGCAATTGTTCTAGAACATGGATATGACAATTTACTAATTGCTGGATTTTTAGCAGGAATCATGCTTATTTTAATGGGGATTTTTAAATTAGGAGGACTTATAAAGTACATTCCACGGTCTGTTACAATTGGCTTTACAGCTGGTATAGCAGTCATTATTTTCAGTGGGCAGATTGGGAACTTTCTTGGTTTAGAGAGTTTGGAAAAGCAGAAATATTTCCATGAAAATATGATTCAAATTTTTAAACATTTGCCTGAAACAAATATTTATAGCGTGTTCACGGCAGTCATCGGTCTACTTATAATCATATTTATTCCGAGACTATTTCCACGTCTACCTGTTCTACTAGTTGCTCTTATTGTACCAACTGTTATTGCTGTTTTATTTTACCCTAATAAAGTAGCTACGATAGGAAGTGCATTTGGTGGGATACCACAGTCATTACCTAGTATCCATTTTCCAGAAATATCATGGGAAAAAATTAAAGTCTTATGGCAACCTGCTTTCGTCATTGCCATGCTTGGTGGAATTGAATCATTGCTATCTGCTGTTGTAGCTGATGGCATGACAGGAAAGCGCCATAACTCTAATCGTGAATTAGTCGGTCAAGGAATTGCCAATGTTGTGACTCCACTATTTGGTGGCATTCCCGCAACAGGTGCTATTGCCCGCACAGCAACAAATATTAATGCTGGTGGCTTCAGTCCCATGTCTGGTATATTTCAAGGTCTATTCGTATTATTGACCGTTATTCTATTTGCACCATATGCTGGCAGTATACCTCTTGCAGCTATGGCACCAATTCTTATGGTTGTTGCTTATAATATGAGTGAACATAAATCATTCATTCATATGTTAAAACTAAAGACGAGTGACTCACTCGTGCTTATTACAACGTTTTTACTCACTGTCTTTGTAAACTTAACCGTAGCTGTTCCAATAGGATTAGGTCTAGCAATCATTTCATTTTTAAAACGAATGAGTGAAGTATTTGAAGTAGAAAGAGTCATTCCTTCTCTTGCCAAAAATAATAAAGAGCAAAATGGTATGGATTATGGAACAAAGTGTCAGGAAATTTCATTTTACAACATAGCTGGACCATTATTCTTTGGGGCAGCTGACCGATTTGAATCAGTGATTGGTAGTATTACACGTCGTCCTTCAGTACTCATCTTGAAAATGAAACATGTTCCTATTTTAGATGCCACTGGTGCAGCAAACTTAGCTTCTTTAGTTACAGATTTTAAAAAAAGATTTAATGGCACGTTACTCATCACAGAGGTAACCGAAGATGTCATGGCCATGATGAAAGCAACAGGGTTATATAACGAAATTGGGCCGGATCATTTCTTTAAAGAATCGCATGAAGCAGTTGACTATGCACTTAAGCGCATTAATCCTAAGCGTTGCTCACTTTGTGCGAAGTCTGGTAAAAATACATGCCAAGTTTTCCAAGATAGTAGCCAATTACAAAAAGATCATGCTTAAAATGTAGTTTTTAGAGACTGGAGCATAAACTAGTCAAAATATAGAAGTGCATGAAATCAAGATTTGTCCATTTGCTTTCATGCACTTTTACTTTTAGAAATATAGCGTGTTTTATCGTTTTTCTATTTATGTGCCATCGTCCTTTTTCCGATGTTAAAGTAGATGTCTTAAAAAAGAGCATGATCTACTTTGTAACGATCTATTTGCTTTATTTCGTTCTAACCTCCTTTTTTATTAAAACATTTGTAAGCCACGTCTGGTATACTAATCTTTATCACGCCAAATAAAGGAGTAAAATAACATGCTATCGATTGATAAAATTATTTTACATCGGTTAAATATGCGATTGAAACATCCATTTGTAACGAGTTTCGGCACAACACAAGATAAAGACTTTTTTATTATTGAAGTGATTGATGAAGATGGATATTGTGGGTATGGGGAATCAGTTGCTTTTGATGCACCATGGTACACAGAAGAAACAGTAAAAACGACCATACATATGCTAACTGATTTTTTAATTCCTTTATTAAAAAAAAATCACATCACACACCCTAGAGAACTAGTGGAAATATTGAATCCAATTAGGCGTAATCATATGGCAAAAGCAGCGCTTGAAGGGGCTATTTGGGACCTTTATGCGAAACGAGAAAATATCTCTCTTCAACAAGCATTAGGTGGAGAAAAAACATTTATTGATGTTGGTATGAGTATTGGAATTCAACCAACTATGATAGATCTTCTCAATAAAATTGAACGCGCCTTGGAAGATGGGTATAAAAGGATTAAATTGAAAATAAAACCAGGTCATGATGTTCAACTCCTTCGTCATGTCAGGAGGCATTTTCCAAATATACCAATTATGGTTGATGCAAATTCCGCATATACATTAGATGATTTACCGATTTTAAAACAACTCGATGATTTTGATCTAATGATGATTGAACAACCGCTCCAACAAGATGATTTTATTGAGCATGCTAAGCTACAAGACACAATATCTACGCCGATTTGTCTTGACGAAAGTATTCATTCCCTAAATGATGTTAAACTAGCGATAAAACTCGGCAGCTGTAAAGTAATTAATATTAAAAGCGGTCGTGTCGGAGGGTTAACAGAGAGTATTAAAATTCATGACTATTGTCAAAAGCATCACATACCTGTTTGGTGTGGTGGGATGTTAGAAGCAGGTGTTGGACGAGCACATAACGTCGCCTTAGCATCACTGACTAACTTTTCATTACCAGGTGATACAGCAGGTTCAAGTCATTATTGGGAAACAGATATTATTACACCCGAAGTTGTCGTAAAGGATGGAAAGATCAAAGTTCCAACTGGTGCTGGTATAGGTTACGCAATAGATTGGGAAGCTTTAAGGCAATTTACAGTTTCAAAACAAATAATTGATTTTTAAATAAATAGAGAATAAAAAACGATAAGAGATTATAAAGAATTAATAAAGTATCAAATAAAATAGAAAGCGGAAAAACTGAACATGACGTTCATTTTTCCGCTTTTTTATTTGACACCTTTCATTTCAGCCATTAAAAGCATCTGTTAAATTCGGAACGATTTGCTTTTTACGTGAGACAACGCCTTTTAATAAGGCACGGTTATTAGTGAGCGTCACATGAAATGCTTGTTCTACCTTTTTACTTTCTGTACCTATTGCAAGCACATCTGAATTACTGTTTAAAATATCAGTCACAACGAGCAGATACAAAGATAAATTGTTTTTGTCGACATGTGTTTTAATAGCCTTTTCAAATTCTGCTTGTTTTTCATAAACTTCTTCTAAATCAACAGCATTAATTTGGTTAATTTCAACTTTATGGCCGTTCATATCAAATGTCTTCGCATCATTGGCTAAAAGCTCGTCCATTGATTTATCTTTTAAATCAGTACCTGCTTTTAACATTTCTAAACCATAAACATCTAAATCTACTTCAGCGATTTTTGCTAATTCCTTTGCTGCTTTAATGTCTTCATCTGTGCATGTCGGTGATTTAAATAATAATGAGTCAGAAATAATAGCTGATACCATAAGTCCTGCAATATGTTTAGGAATCTCAACCTGATGTTCCTTATACATTTTATTTAAAATTGTTGCCGTACAGCCTACTGGTTCAACACGAAAATAGAGTGGGTCTTTCGTTTCAAAATTAGCAACACGATGATGGTCAATGACTTCAGCGATGCGAACGTCACTAATATTCGATACACTTTGTTGGAATTCATTATGGTCAACGAGAATAACTTCTTTAACGTCTTCGTCTACTTTTTCAATGAAACGAGGTGTTTCTAAATTAAAGTAATCAAGTGCGTAAGCTGTTTCTTTATTCACTTCTCCAAGACGCACTGCTTCAGCATTAACACCGAGCTCTTTTTTTAAATGTGCATATGCCAGTGCTGAACAAATCGAATCCGTATCTGGATTACGATGGCCAATGACAAGTACTTTTTCCATATTTAAGATCTCCTTCTCTCTTTATTTTAAATAGATTGTATCATCCATTTTTATGTAATCGACTATAACGAAAATTTTATCATACCCGCTTCAATTGTTCAAAATAAAGCAAAAGAAGATGTATGTGTAGAAACCGAAACATGCCGATGTTACAATATAATAAAAAGGATTTTTTATTATGAAAAAGAAAATTATTATCATTGGCGCTGGAATTTTAGGCGCATCCACAGCATACCATTTATCAAAAACAAATACAGATGTGACCTTAATTGATCGTAATGAACCTGGACAAGCAACTGATGCTGCTACAGGTATTATTTGCCCATGGCTATCAAAACGGCGAAATAAAGCATGGTACCATCTTGCAAAAAATGGCGCTAAAATTTATCCAAACATGATTAAAGAGTTAGAAGAAGCCGGTGAAAAAGAAACAGGTTATAAAAAAGTCGGTGCTTTAAGTGTTCGAGCCAAAAAGGAAACATTGCAAGAAATGAAAGATATTGCTTTGAAACGTCGCATAGATGCTCCAGAGATAGGTGACATTACAATTTTATCTCCAAAAGAAACGAGAAAATTATTCCCACCTATTGCTGAAGGCTTAGGAGCTGTGTATGTTAGTGGGGCTGCTCGAGTTGATGGAAGTAAGCTACGAAAAGCGTTAATTAACGGAGCAATTAAGAACGGAGTTAAATACATCCAAGATTCAGCCTCATTAATTGTTGAACGTCAAACAGTAACCGGTGTTAGACTATCGAAGTCCAACATAAAAGCAGATACTGTTATCGCAACAAACGGTGCTTGGATGAAGGAATTACTTGCACCAATCGGCATCGCCTTCTCAAGTTCACCACAGAAAGGACAACTCATCCAATTACATATACCAGATATAGATACGAGTGCTTGGCCTGTAATTATGCCACCTAGTAATCAGTCCATCGTTCCTTTTGATGATCGTGTTATTATCGGGGCAACACATGAAAAGAAAGAAGTCGGATTTGACCACCGCATCACAGCTGAAGGGATGCATCGGGTTCTATTTACGGCATTAAAATTTGCACCTGGCCTTGGTAATGGAACGATTATTGGAACAAGAGTTGGATTTCGCCCATATACACCCGAGTATTTACCTGTTATTGGGCAAATACCTGGTTATAAAGGATTAATTGCAGCCAATGGATTAGGAGCATCTGGATTAACGACAGGGCCATACTTGGGCTTACAATTAGCTAAATTGGCTCTTGAACAACCATTAGAAATTGACCTAAAACATTACGACATTCGTAAAGCAATAATAAACGAATAAACTTATTGAAAGAGTGATCATATTGAACGGGAAATCAGTCATATTATTTATCATTATTACGATCATCTTAGCACTCATTTTAAGTTTTTGGTTATTAAAAGAAATGGTTTAGTAAATACCGAGATATGATTCATACATATCTCGGTATTTACTCATTGTATAAAAATGCCTTGTCAGTTCCAACATATTCATATATAATCAATTATAATTTATTGAATATTCTACTTTTAGATAAGGAGGAAATAAATGGTAAAAGAAATAATATGCACCAATATTTCTAAGACTTATATTGGTGATGGTGTCACGACACATGCTGTAAAAAATATACATTTATCTTTTAAAAAAGGAGAATTCACATCAATTATTGGCCCTTCCGGTTCTGGAAAATCAACACTTCTTAGTTTAATTGGTACATTAGATAAACCTTCAGAAGGACAGATTCTTTATGATGACAAAGACATCATGAAACAAAGCAAAAGAAAAATAGCAGACTTTCGTTTTGAAAAAATTGGTTTCATCTTTCAGCAATTTCACTTACTCCCCACACTCACTGCATTAGAAAATGTCTTAACACCATTGTTTGGTCGCAAAGTAAACTATTCTAAACAAAAACGCGCTAAAGAGGTTTTAGAGCAAGTAGGCTTAATAAATAAGTTAAACGCTTTACCATCACAATTATCAGGTGGACAGCAACAGCGCGTTGCTATAGCAAGAGCGATTGTTCATAAACCAAGTTGGCTATTAGCCGATGAACCAACAGGAAATCTTGACACTGAAACAGGTGATAAAATTTTTTCATTACTTAAACAATTAAATGAAGAAGAAGGATGTAGTGTCCTTTATGTCACACATGATTCAACACTTGCACATAAGGCAAATCGTATCATTTCCATGCAAGATGGCATCATACTAGAAGATAAAGAAGGAGTTGCTCTTTAAACTTTATTGGGATTCATATAGTTGAATCCCAATTTTCCATTGTTAATCAGTTAGACATGTCTTTTCATCATTTAACATACGAAGCACTATATCGGTTATATAAGGTTCAGTCAACAATCGGTCAGTGATTTTATACATCTATCTGAGTATGTAAGTAAATAGAAGTAGCCAATGGAGATAAGAATTTAGCAATACTAACTAAAAACGCAAGAGTAATCGTAATATAATTAATCTATTTCATAGGTTATCAAACTTATAAAATGAAAAATGTATTTTTCTTAAATTTAAAAGGTATCCTTTGGCATATGACAAATATAGGGGGAATATGAGAGGAAGGATATAAATGATTAAAGGGGAACAAACTGTTGATACGAAAGATATTTTATTTATGGATGCCACAACACTTGCAAGTAAAATAGCCAACCGAGAAATCACTTCGCTTTACGCAACTGAAACATATATCACACATTTAAAAAAAGTAAATAGCAAAATAAATTGTCTCGTCGAAAATCGGTTTGATGAAGCATTAAAAGAAGCCAAGATTATTGATACAACAATAAAACAAAACAGGATGAAACATAAAAAGTTACTCGGTGTTCCGATAAGTATGAAGGAATCATTTGATATCACAGGCATGAAAACAACAGGTGGGCTTATTCATTTAAAAAATGCTGTACGTGATAAGGATGCGGAAGTTGTAGCGCGTTTAAAATCCGAAGGTGCCATTATTTTAGGAAAAACAAATACATCAGCTCTCTGCTTCTGTCAAGAAACAGATAATAAATTATATGGAAGAACTAATAACCCATGGGATTTAACGAAGACAGCAGGCGGCTCAAGTGGTGGTGAGGCGGCATTAATAGCTGTAGGTGGTGCTGCAGCAGGTATTGGTTCAGATATTGGTGGATCGATTCGTTTCCCTAGTCATTTTAATGGGGTTATTGGATTTAAGTCTGGTCATCACCAAGTATCACAAGACGGAAGTTTTCCAAAAGCTGAAATTCCGTTACAAGAAAGAATGCTTGGTATCGGTCCGATCACAAAGTCTGTCCAAGATGCGAAAATAATTTATAACTTAATTGCAAAACAACCTGCATCTAGACGAAATTTAACAAACTTTACAATAACCTTTTTACCACGAATGAACTATCCAATGTCCGACGAAACAGAAGCAATGTTAACAAGAGTTCAGAAACAGGTGGAAAATGAATTCGAAATATTAAGGGAAGTTCCGCCTTTTTTTGAACAGTCGGCTTTATTATGGCAAGAAATGATGTCTGTTGATGCAGGTGAAAGCATCGCTCAAATCACCTTTAATCAGAAAAAAAGAAGAGAAACACGGGAATATATAAAAGAATTGCTCACACGAAAATCCAACATACATCGTTATTTATCATGGGCATTAATTGGTGCAAAACTATTCAAACCATCTCAGAAGCGTATAAAGGAATTAAATGACATAATACGAAGAGGTGATGAACTACTTAACAACTATTTAGATGATAAAATATTGATTTTCCCTCTTTATCATACGAGCGCACTCAGACATGGACATTTATATAAAGAGATATTCTCTATTCGCAAAACATTTTTAAAATATATGCCATATGTTGCTTATGCAAATGTATGGGGCTTGCCAGCATTAATCATTCCGATTGAAAATGATAAACAACATATGCCAATGGCTGTTCAGCTTATAAGTAAAAACGGAAATGAAGATGCCTTATTTCAATTAGGTGAATGGCTTGAAGATTTAAATCGTGGCTATGTACGTTGCCAAAAATATGATTAGTACCACTCGCCAAAGACGGCGAGTTTTTCTTTATGAATCGCCTAGATTATAACAGATTTATTTACTTTCTTTTAATTCTTTAACTTCTTTTTCAAGGGTATCGATTCTATTCATGAGGTTTTTTCTTGGTTGAAGGATGAGACGGACGATGATAGATATAGCTACGACACCACATACGATAACACCAATCATTGCAGGAATAAAAAATGAATAAAAATCGAACATATGAATCATCTCCCCATTTCACTTTCATCTACGGTCAAAAAAAGTTTCAGTTGTATTAATAATTTGTTGATAATCATTGTTTACTATATCTAATTTTTCTAGGTTGTCTAATCCTCTTCGATATAGAGCATTCCTTGCTTCACCATCAAAATAATCAATTAGCCTTCTAATAATATCAATATTTTCCTCTTTTACATAATGCAACGTATAACTATGTTCTAAATATGTGATTAATTGCTGTTTTATAAAAGGCATTTAAATTATATTTTACAGCAAAAAATTCAGCCAAAGCACCACCTAAGGAGTGACCGACTACTGTAATATTTTCGCTGCCATATTTTTTAACATACTTTTTTACAATTGGATCAGCTTCGGTAAATTGATTTTTCTTTGTTAACTCAATATACTTACCATTTTTTATTTTTGCATTTCCTGCCACGAGAGAAGCATCTTGTGCTGGACTACCATTATAATTTTTTGGAACTTCTTTTATCGGATAATTGGAATCGCCGAAAATAATTCCTTCTATATCTTCTCTAATATCTTTTGCTTTTTGATCGAAGCCTTCATTCATATTCGTTCCTTCAAACGCAATTACAATGTCATTTGATTCCGGATGTGCTATAACATACCCATGTAATCCAGTGTCCTTATCGTGAAATCGTTTCAATGATATTCCAAGTGACTTTACTTCCGTCTATGGTACGTACTTTTAATTTTGGTAATCCTCTTTCGTATGCTTGTTTTGCAATTTGTGCTGCTTCATAATCAACGATACTCACATTATTATTAATTTTCATGGACTCACACCTACTTTCTTTGTATAATTATACCATGGAGGTGAATTTTTTGAAAATAAAATCTATACTCATTATACCATTTATTTTACTTCTAGGAGGATGTTTTATGAATCAACAAACATATGATGATGAAACAATACAAAAAGCGATGGAAACAGCGGAAAGCTACTTAAAAAACAATTATAAAGATATACAATCGGTCGAGTTCGATGATAAAGACTTTACTTCACCGATGGGGGGATTCCTTGTTACAGGGAAAATTAACGGAACAGCTAAATTTTCAGTTAGCATGGATAATAATTTTCGAGTAGGCAGTTTAGGGAGAGGGCACGGATTCCCCGAGGAAAAAGATGAATGTAAAGATAAAACTTGTGATTATTAACGTGATTCGGGTGTGTGAGAACGTATGTATAAATCCGCAATGGGAATAGCAATTGTAATGTCCCTACTTTTATCAGGATGTTTTATGAATCAACAAACATATGATGACGAAACTATACAAATACCTCTCCGTTTATAATTGATGGAAAGCGGGCGACTATAGGCATACGACTATTGTCCGTACATTATACTGTTATTAAACACAAAAAGAGACGTTTAAACGGGTATAATGGCTCTACAATAAATAGTGTTGGTGAAGGAAAAAACACATTCGTTAAATGAATCATTTATTTAACGAATGTGTCAAAATTCACTCACACTATTTTTTATCTAAAAAATAGAAAACAAGTGAGTTTCCCTGTAGAATTAAAGTCGACGAAAACC
>NZ_JACHHA010000012.1 GCF_014202495.1 Cerasibacillus quisquiliarum
AAAGCCACCGAATTAAATATAGGAAGTCTATATTTTAATCGGAAAATGTTCAAAATTAATGAGCAAAAAGTGTTCAATTTTACTTGACGGTTACAACTTCCAATGAAGTCATAATATCATCTACATCTAGGTCATGGTTACTTGTATTTTTAAGCTTTAAGTCAATTAAAATTAAATAATCAAATTGGGCCTCTTTCCCATCTAATTCTTCCAAAAGCTTTGCACTCTCCACAGTCATTTCATAAGTTCCAAGTGTTGTATCAAATTTTCCTGTGTCCCCTAATTTTAAATCTAATTGATCTTCTGTTGTGATTTCTGAGGTTCTTTTACCTAAATCATCATTATCTTTTGAGTCATCGTCTTTTTCAGCGTCTTCATTGTCTTTTCCATCATTATTTTCTTCATTAACTACGTTGTTATCCGATTCCTTTGCTTCATCTTTATCATCACTACATGCGACTAGCATAAATGTACTGATAAGTAATGCTGTTAAAATTAGAGTTAGCCTTTTCATGTTAAACACCTCTTGTTTTTGTTTATTTTAATATGATGCATGAACTTCTTTTTCGATATAAAAGGTATGACCTTCTACTCGACCATTGGCTTTTGTACTGCCTAATATGTCAATCAATTGAGGCAAAAAACATAAATTTATCGTTGATGTTGCTTTTTCTGTTACATAGGTTGAAGTTGAACGTTCTGATAAGTCTTGGTCTGTAGTAAAGCTACTTTTTCTTCAGTTATTGATGTATTATTTACTTGAAGGATAATAGTATCTCTTGACAATACCTCTTACTTTGCTTCATCTGCTGGGATAGTCCAGATCACTTGGTTACTTCCACCCGCAGCTACGTTTCCAGGGTCTTCCCTAAAATAATATTTTTCTGAATCATATGCTTCTGTTATAAATTGACCAGAAACTTCTTCTCCAGGTTGAATTGTCCCCGTTAATACTTCTACATTATCGAAAGATGGAGATGCATCGAAAAAACCAGATCCCTCAAGATTATCGGTAACTTCCAATGAAGTCATAATATCATCTACATCTAGGTCATGGTTACTTGTATTTTTAAGCTTTAAGTCAATTAAAATTAAATAATCAAATTGGGCCTCTGTTGTGATTTCTGATGAACTTTTACCTGAATCATCATTGTCTTTTGAGTCATAGTCCTTACATAATGTATGATAAAATCACTAACGAATTGTTAAAAACAAGTTATTTAGCATCTGCATCAGTGAAGAGAAAGCGCACCTCGTTTGAAACTGCATCTAAAAAGGTTCCGAATTGTAGAAAGTATTGGTCGCTATTATAAATATCAAATAATATGTAGCCTGTTTGCGATTCATTTGTTCCTATTTCTCCAGGCCATTCTTCAGCTACGCCTTCCACATAGAACCACGACATTCCAGATGAACCAGGTTCATCTGCTAAGGTAACACTACCAAGTATATCTTCTGCTGTGTATGAATCTTCGCCGAGATTTTTTAGAGTTAATTCAATTAAAGCAAACTTATCACCTTGAGGATATTCTTCACCTGCTTTTTCTAAAAATTCTACCGAATTCACTGTCACCTCAAATGATGTAAAATTATTATTTACTGTCCCAGTATCACCAATTTTTAAATCAAGCTGGTCTTCTCCCCATTCGCTATCTCCTGATTCATTATCGTTAACCTCTTCTTTATCTTGCTCAGCATTTTGTTTGGTTGGTTCTGTTACCTCATCCCCTTTTGTAACATCACTAGTTTCTTCCTTATCACTACATGCGACTAAGCCGATTGCTAGTAAAATGAACAATATTAATTGTAATAAACGTTTCATTGTTTATTCTCCCTTCTATGTATTGAAACTTACTTATTTGAATTCGGTAGATGGAACCAGGTTTCTCCGTCCAGCATTGGTTCGTAGATTAAAGTAGTCTTCGATAGCTGTAGCAACTAAATAGACTATTTCACCTATTATTTATTTATCTTATAATATTAACTTCATTCACTACTTTGCTTCATCTGCTGGTATAGTCCAGATCACTTGGTTACTCCAACCTGCCGCTACTACCCCTGGGCCCTCTCTAAAATAATATACATCTGAATCATAAACTTCAGTAATAAATTGACCAAATATTTCTTCTCCTGGTTTGATTTCTCCAGTTAGTTCCTCGATACTATCAAATGCACCAGAGGAGTCCCCGAAACCAGATCCCTCTAAGTCTTCAGTAATTTCTATAGAAGCCATTATATCGTCTAATTTCAGATCATTATTGCTTGTGTTTTTCACTTTAATATCAAGTAAAATAAATCTATCAAGTTGTGATTCAATTCCTTCAAACTCTGAATCCAATAACTTTGCTGACATAACAGTCATTTCGTAAGTGCCTAATGTTGTATCAAACTTACCTGTATCCCCTAGTTTTAAATCTAATTGGTCCTCTGTTATGATTTCTGATGAACTTTTATCTGAATCATCATCATTGTCTTTTGAGTCATCGTCTTTTTCAGCATTATTTTTGTCATTTTCATCATTATTTTCTTCATTTACTACATTGTTATCTGATTCCTTTGCTTCATCTTTATCATCACTACATGCAACAAGCATAAATGTACTGATAAGTAATACCGTTAAAATTAAAGATATCCTTTTCATGTTAAACACCTCTTTTATTCGTTTTAGTTATTTTAATATGATGCATGAGCTTCTTTTTCTATATAAAAGGTATTTCCCACATCCATTAAGGTTCTGTATTATTTTAGATTTGGATTTGGCAGTTGGAACCAGGTCTCATTGTCCTGCATTGGCTCATACGTTAATGTATAATAATCATGATCAGGACTCGCAGAAACATAGACTAGCTTTCCTGTTATTTCTTCTCCCAGAGCAAGCTCTTTTTCAAGCTCGTTAAAAAACATATCATCATACTCCGTCAGCTCCCCTCCTCCACCATCACCATATGTAAAATATGCCAAAAATCTTTCATTTGGTACATAAGCTTCATCACTAATATTCTTATATGTTACTTCTGCAACTAAAAATCCACTTTCATCATAAGCACTCTCTAACAGTTCTTCTAATGGCACTCCATCTACTTCTTTAGTAATCTCAAAACTATTGACCGTAACTTCATATTCTAAATCAAACTTATCATTCTTGATTACAGCTGTTTCTCCAATCTGATAAACTGGAATTTTATCATCAGATTCTTCTTTATTGTTATCATTGTTTTCTTCTGTTGTATTTTCATTTTCCTTCTTATTGGTCGCAGATGTGTTTTCTGCACCGTCACCGTCTCCACAAGCTGTTACAATTAACAGTATTGCGGTTAGTAATATGATTAATATGCGTTTCATGTTGAAGTCCTCCTTTTTGGTAACATAAAAGATTATTTCTCTGGATTCGGAAGGATAAAATGAGTTTCTTCATCTGACATAAATTCATATTTTAATGTGAATGTTTCCGAATCATCTAGAAGGATGACATATACTAAATGTCCTTCTAATTCTTCACCAGGGGCTAATTCTTTATCGCCAACTTCAAAAAATTCATCCTCGGATGTCACCCCTCCCCTATCATTTTCTCTAGCGAAGTTTGCAGAAAACATTTCATTAGGAACATACGACTCATCACTTATATTTTTAATTGTTATATCAATCACTGCAAACTTCGCATATTCATCATCCTCGGCGCCAAGTATATAATCTTCTATCTTAACACCGTCAACTTCTTTTGTTAGATTAAAATCTGTTACCGTTACTTCATAGTCAAAATCATATAAATCACTTGTAATAACCGCTGTTTCTCCAATCTGATAAACTGGAATTTCACCATCGACCTCATTTTTTTCTTCCGATTTAGTATCGTTGTTTATCTTTTTACTTAAAGTTTCCGATTGACTATTATCCTCACTACATGCGGACATCAAAAACATACTCGCCAATAATGCTGTTAAAATTAATGTTAGCTTTCTCATGATTTTTCACCTCTTAGTTATTGTTAATGTTTTATCAGAGAAGATTACATTAAACCTTCCTACACAATGACTTCACTTTGGCCTTTCACTCTTTTGTGATAAATGCATTTAATCTAATAACGTTCCATATCGATAGCTTTGCTCGTACTAGCTAGTCTAATAGCCACAAGTTTAATTGGAATAATTCAAATTATCCATATAATACATATACCATTTTTAGCCTGATTCGGTTTCATTTTTCAGAAAAATGATTCTTTATACCTAAATACATTTTCAATTTGTATTTCTTTTGACAGACTTAAAATAAACTTTTAGGATAAAATTCAGGTTTTTTGATAAACAAAGCATATTTTAAGCGACATAGAATACTCGCTCTGCAAAAAAGTCTCAGCGAAAATGCGACAGTTGTTATCGATAACATGAGGAGATCATCAAGGATATAGCATTAATTTGCGCCTTTCATTTTAATCAGTTATCAAATAAAAAAGCGGTAATTTCCAAAGGATTTACCGCTTTTTAATCGTTTATTCATTCGTTTCCCATTTAAACGTGTAGTCTACTTTACCTATTCTAAATTTGTCACCATCGTTTAATTCATAAACTTTAAATGGGACGAGTGCCTTTCCATTTACACGGGTTCCATTTTTTGAGTCTAAATCCTTTATACCGTATGTATCTTCGTCGATTTTTACAATTTCTGCGTGCTTTCTTGATACACCGATCGTATCCTCTAAATAATTGGCTAAATCACTGTTTCTTCCAATCATAAATTGATCTGAATCTACTATAATTTCGCTGACAGTGCCGTCTTCTGTTTCACGTATTAATATCGGTCGTATCTCTTCTTCACCATAAAATGATTCGTCCAGTAAGACGGTATCATCTGACTCATCATCCAATAAAGCGGTATCTGTATGTGTGGCCGCTATTGTTGTTGGCACTTGTGCTTGAGATACGGTTTGCGCAATCTCTTCTTTCTGTGCAATACTCGTTTCTTCACTTGGTAACGGCTGAACGATTTCTCGTTGTGTTTGAATCGGAGTTGCATGCTGATTGATTGTTTTACTTGGATTTTGCGACAATGATTCAGAAACATGTTGTAATTGGTTCTGTTGGATTGACTCTTGTCCAATCGGATGAACGGGTTGTTGCCTTTCTTGATGTTGTGATGGTATCGTGTCTGGAACCACCTGATGATCGTGTTGTTGGAAGTCGTGGTGTTGTTGTGGTGGTAATGGTTCGTGTTGTATCGGTTGTGCTGTGACATGCTGATGTTGCTTGTTCACTTGTGCCATCGTATTCCATTCGAGTTGCTTTCTAGATTCTTTTGGTGTTCCTTGTACTGGTTGTTGCTTAGCTTGTGGTGCTTGCTGATTCTGTTGATTGAGTTCCTTTGGCTCTGTTTCAATTCGTTTTACACCTGGGCGCCATACTTTTAGGAGTATAAAGACACATATTAATACAAATAAACTTGCTCCAGCACTAATCATAAGCATCTCTTCAGTTGGGTTCATTGTGTATAATTTCCAAATGATGGCGATTGCTAAAAGAGCACCTGCGAATAGGTAGACTTTTGCTCTAGATGATAGTGGTGGAAGTTTACCTTTCGATTTGTTTACCTTTTTACTTTTTTTCTGTGGTTTTGGTATTGGTTGATTTATTTGCATTTCTTTTTGATTATTTGTTGCAACGGTAGGTTGATTGACATTTAGATTGCCACCTAAATGAACTTGGCTCATCTGATTAACTTGGTTCATATTGGATTGTCGAGACATAAGATCTAGTAGTAATTCTTTAAAACCCGTAATATTAAAGGAAACATTTCTCATATAATTAGATATGATTTGGAAATCATTTTCTTGTAATCCTTTTATCTCTCTTGATACAGTCATAAATAAGTTCTTTATTTCTTCATTTATATTCTTTTCTCGTTTTAATTCCTTAATTGGAAAATAGGTAAGATACACATCACTAGCGTGCTCTCCAACGTATATGAAGTGAGGATCCAAAGTGAAATTTTCCTGATTTAACATGTATGGTCCACTGTTTTCAAGTGTTTTTATAATATTTAAGAAAAGCTGGTAAAAATCATTGATTGTTATGTTTGTATTGCGAATAAATGTTAAGAGCTGTTGCTTAGCATGAATATCATAGTGAAGCTTCGTCGTCATATCCATATTTTCAACTGTTAACGGCAAAAAATGTGGTATTCGGTTCGACTGAATCATTTTCAGTTGAACAACTTGGATATCCTCTGTTTGTAATGGTTGATTGTCTTTTTCTAAAAAGATGATAGATTGTCCATTTTGCTGTGATATGTTATAACCGAGATTGTAAACTGTTCTCATGCTTGAATCCCCCTTGTTGCGTTATGTATAGCAACTTTGTTATACAAAATACAAATAATAATATGTAATAGCGGTAGCAGGTATGACAGCATACATGAAAGGAAACCGCGTGCTTTTAGTCGTTTTAAAATCGTCTAGCCAACTCATATCTTTTGATGTAATTGTTTCAATAAGATGAAAAATAGCACTTGTTATTTGCTTTAAAAATGTATTGGTAAATAATAAAATAATAATTGCAATGAGACCAGCAACAATAACAGAATACATCATAAGATATAAGACAACTTGAATGCCGACTATCGCACCAATGGCGGCAAATAATTTTACATCACCGGCTCCAATTGCTTTAAATATATATAGAACCATGAATATTCCACCTGCAACGAGCAGTCCTAAAAAAGAAAAAATAAGACCATCAACACCACCCACAATGAGGTGGTATAAAACGCCGACTAAAGCACCGCCTGCTGATAACCAATTGGGAATCTTATGGTATTTAACATCTGTAATAAATGCAATAATTAAAAAAATAAATAAGATATAGTCCTGAATGTCCAGCATATTTATCCCCCTTTCTTTTATAACTTTGCATTATGATCCATTCCATATTCTTTCATAAGATGTTTTTTCTAATATTAATGTTTTGTCGACAAAAGGAATTTTTAAATCAAATTCGTATTGAACATTAATCTCTAAAAATTCGCCTTTTCCTCCAGCTAAACTCGGGATTTCAACATTATTAACTTTTAACTTATCGGGATTGAAAAAGTTCCAGTTTCCTGTTGCTTGTTCGAATTTTCCCCGGACAACTGGGGTTAATACATCAGCCGTTAAACTTTCTATAAAGTTTTCTATTGCTCCTTTTACATCAACACCAAAAAAGTCTAAACTTTCTTTTGCCCATTTAGTCGCTCCTTCTATATCTATATCTTTTTCCTTTTCTATGTTTTTAATTTTATTATTCATGTAGCCCGAAATACCTTCTTTCACCGTTTCAGCTGGATATGCATATGCAACTACAATTTCGCTTGTTTCTGCCGCAGCTTTATATAATGCCATATCCGCTACTGCTAAGCGAATTAATATCGTTAAGAATAAAATAAAAAACATAAAGAATGGCACAACCATCGCAGCTTCTAATGTTATACTTCCATCGCTTTTCCTAATTAATCTTTTCATCAAAATCACTCCTTTCATAGATTTAGAAAAAAATTTAATAAGTAAGAAATTTATAGATACATATATAAAATATGTTATAATTCTCGTTCTGTATCATGATGTAAATTAATTTATGTAGAACTACTTTTCTATTTTATTATACGAGGCATTATTGTTTGGGGAATTGATATGGTTACTTCATACCATTTTCCAAAAAAAGAAGGGGAGGGTATTGCCTCACGGCAATACCTCTTACTTTGCTTCATCTGCTGGTATAGTCCAGATCACTTGGTTACTACTACCACCAGCTACATTTCCTTCTTTTTTTCTAAAATAATATTCATCAGAATCATAAATATCAGTTATAAATTGACCAGATAGTTCTTCACCAGGCTTGATAGTCCCTTCCAGTTCCTGAACACTTTCAAATGCACCAGAACTATCAATATGACCCGAACCATCAAGATTGTCTGTAACTTCCATTGAAACCATTAGATCTTCTGCATCCAAATCATGGTTGCTTGTATTCTTAATTGTAATATCTAATAAAATAAAACCATAGTTGTAAGGCTCATTGCCATCTAATTCTGAATCTATTATTTTTGCAGAAGTAACGGTCATTTCATAAGTTCCAAGTGTTGTATCAAACTTACCTGTATCCCCTAGTTTTAAATCTAATTGGTCCTCTGTTGTGATTTCTGATGTGCTTTTACCTGAATCATCATTATCTTTTGAGTCATCGTCTTTTTCAGCGTCTTCATTGTCTTTTCCATCATTGTTTTCTTCATTAACTACATTATTATCTGATTCCTTCACTTCATCTTTATCATCACTACATGCGACTAGCATAAATGTACTGATAAGTAATGCTGTTAAAATTAAAGTTAGCCTTTTCATGTTAAACACCTCTTGTTTTTGTTTATTTTAATATGATGCATGAACTTCTTTTTCTATATAAAATGTATTGCCTTCTACTCGACCATTGATGGCCTTGGTACTGCCTAACATATCAATTACCTGAGGCAAAAACCATAAGTTTACTGTCGATGTTGCTTTTGCAGTAACATAGGTTGAACGTTCTGATAAATCTTGGTCAGTATCATGATGTAAAACAGCCATAAGACGTTCAAACTTTTCTCCCTCCATATGAACAAAAAGAAATAATCTCAAATGATCCTTGTAATTCATCTGAGGTATTCTTATCTTTTTACTTAACTTAATAGGAAACAAGTCTATTGATTTTCCATCTGTTATATCTATCATATTTTTCGCTGTTTCTTTAAATGCAAATCCTAAAGCAAACGCCCAAATAAATGGTCCAAATCCTCTTGCTTCTGGTTGCAAAAATCCCGCTGCTAAGTTAATAGCGAATCTAACGGCAAAAATTTCACTAATGGCTGCTGCATAGTTTGCACCACCACTATTAAGTCCATAAATAATGTATTCTACCTGGTTATTTGCGTACGTATAGCGGTCACTTGCCTTAAAGTCATGGCTTTGAAAGCGCATTAAGATATACTCATTAATATAAAGTTCATCGCGTGCGTTGATAAGTATGTTTCCTATATTTTTAAACAACATATCTACAAAACCAAATGCTTCATCCGACGTCTCGTCACGGTCTTCCAAAGAGAATTTATTGCCATTTTCCTCAATTTTCCCTCCATAGTGGACAACTAATTCGTTTAGCTTATCAAAAATATCCCTATCTTTTTTTATCCTTTCCATTTCTTCATCAAGGTCATCAAGCAATTCCTTTGTTTCATCCTTATGCTCGTCTGCCTTATCCTCTTCTTCTTTAATTTCATCTTCATTTTCCTTATAATCTTTACGATATTCACTGTTTTGGACAATATCTAAAGCATTGTTAACAGCTTCAAGGGTATCTTCATGATAATCTTGTATGTGTTCAACATGTCTATCATAACTACGATGTTTACCACTAAAATCCGATTCGACTCCCTCTAAGAATTCTTCTAATTTTGGAATAAGTTTACCTGTATTTTCATCAGTTTTTCTTAAATGTTCGTTTAGGGCCTTATTAACTTCTGCTTTTAGATCTGTAAAAAATTGTGGATTAATAACGTAATTATCTAGTGTTCCCATTAAATCTGAATCGTTCTGTTCAAGTTCTAGGCTTACTTCTTTTGCGTCTTCGTAATCTTTGGAGGATCCTTTTTTCTTTTGTTCTTCAATATCTGACTCAATTTCTTCATTAATATCTTCAGCTTCTTCGATAAGTTCTAGCGCTTCTTCTAATATCTCTTTTGCCCCTGTAGATCGGTGTATTAACCTTTTCAACAAACGAGTTGACTCGTTTTTAAATTTCTCCATGTTTTTTTTCTTTTTCTTTATTTCTCCTTCAGCTTCTTCGTCATCCTCTTCCTCATCTTCTTCATCCTTATTTTCTTGCTCTTTTTCATAGTCTTCTACATCTTCCAAATCGCTTAAGTATTGACCATGAAATCGAAAAATATCATCAATGTACTTAACATTAGGGTATTTATTACCCGCACCACTTTCACCATGAATATCATCTTCAATTTCTTCAAGCAATTCTTTTGCATCTTCTAGAAGCTGTTCTACATCTTCTAAAAGCTCTTCTCTATTCTTAGCTTTTTTATTAATTTTCTTAGCTACCTTCGCATAGTCTGACGCCTGTTGTACATGCTCTGCAATAGATAGAAAATCCTTTAACAAAGCCTCTCCAATCTCAACTGGAGCCTTATACTTCATTTCTTCTAAAATCTGATACTTTAAGATATCTTTGTTAGCGAGGCTGCGCTCCATATTTAAGTTTAGGGAAATTTCATTACCAACTGGCTTTAAGCCTAGAAGGTTGTAATTATCCCCCCCTTCTAAGTTCTTTTTAAAGACTTCTTTGAATACTGATTCAGCCTCCTTTTGATTATAGCTAAGACCGAAAAGCCCTTTGTTTTGTAAGTCCGTATTATAAGCAGCGAGTGACGAACGAAGAGCTACTTTAGCTGCTTCTTCGGTTTGCCTTTCTGCAACAATAATTCTAGCAAAATCAATTAAGACGGCATTAAATAAGAGTAGAAATACCGCTACAATAATAAGATAAATCGAAACTGCACCTTTTTCATTAACTACAAACTTATGAAAAGCCTTCTTAAATAATCGCTTCAATCATTTCTCCCCCCTTACTCGCCTTTATTCTTATTAAAAATGTTTAGATACTTTCCACCATACTCTTGCAATTTTCCCCAGCCATAAATAATAAAGTCGGTATTACGAATCAATTCAGTCTGCTCAACAATAGGGTGACTAGCAGATGCCCCTACAGAGTTGATACGGAATGCTTTTTGTAATACTTGTGGGAGTGCTAGTTTCTTTTCCAATGATACATTAATCTTTTGAACAAAAAATCCGTTGTCAAAAGTAATATTCTCGGAATATTTACCAGCTCTTTCCTTTTTCCTTTTTACTGTTCCACTATCTCCAAGGTTAAAACCAAATTTATCAAAATAATTATTTGATGTTAACCGCCAATAAAGACCGTCGCCATTCTTAGTGACATAGTCACTTTTTCCCATCTTCCCGGTTTCCCAGTCCATTGTGCTGCTACTCCATGTTTGGGCCATTCGACTTGCAATTTGATTAGCTTTATACTGAAGGGTGACTTTTTCATAGATGATTAGACTAAAAAAGATGAATAATATCGTTAATATTAAAAGAATGGGAAACATGATTGATGCTTCTAATGTGAAACTACCACGCCTGTCTTTTATGAAATGTCTTAACCGTTCCATTAGACTTAACCTCCTTCATTCATTGATAAAGTATATGTACATACTAAGTAACTTATAATTAAGGTGATAATTGTATATCTGAAAACAGCAATCTTTAGATCCGAATACCACGTCAGTATGCTGTTCACAAATATACGATTATCGAAAAAAGTATAATCAATGATGATTAGGAGGAAGTAGGTATTGGTGAGACAAATCATGATGTAGGTAACTTTCTCCCTACTTCTCCTACCTATTTAACTATTAATTTTGTGGGTTGAATTCATCAATATTATCATTGCCAAATCCTACTAATTTCTGAATCCAAGCTACAATCTCTTTACGGAATATTAAGGCAATCGCCACGATAACTGCGATGATCAACATAATCTCTAATGTTTGTAAACCTTCTTCATCATTCCAAAATTCAGTCATAAAGTTTTTCATGATTTCGCCTCCCTTCATTACTAATTTATATATATATGTTAACCTGGCTTACATAATCGTAAGAGCAGGATAACCTACAATAATCATGACGGCAATAAAGATTAATACGAGTGGAAAAACTAGTTTTGATGATGCTTCCTCACCTTTCGTTTTAGAAATTGTTTTTCGTTTTTCCCATAATTCATGTGATAGTTCTCTAAGTGCTAATAATAGATCACTGCCGCCTTTTCGGTAGTTTAATAAGATTGTCGTTGTGAATATTGAAATTTCTCGAATACCGCATTTTTTACTTAAATCATTTAATACTTGATGAAATGGTTCATTACTCATCATTTTATTGACTGTCTCTGTTAGCTCAATCATGAGTGGAGAATTTGGATTATTTGCTGTCGTAACACACTTAACTAGTGCTTGTTGTACGGTCTCTCCGGCATTGATGAGTAAAATCATTTTGTTCACAACTTCAGGTAATTCAAGGAGAATCATATCTTTACGTTCTTTTTCTTGTGTTGATAGCTTGCTAATCATGGCAAATGGGGTAAAAAATGTAAAAATGAGTCCAACAACTAAAATCGTTGTATCGCCTTCTGCTACTGCTGTAAATAAAAATGTCCCCATTAATCCAATAATGACAGTTGCCATTAATTGTGCTAAAAATAGCTTTGTATGTTGAAGTGCCGTTCGATTTCCATATAAACTAATCATTTTTTGCTGTATTTTTGCTATCTGCTCATAAAATCGTTGCATAATCTTAAATTTATCAATGATATAAAAACAAGCTGGAAACATAAACATCAGTGGATATTGCTTTTTATATGTTTCTAAGACGAGATTGTATTGGTCACCAACCTTTATAGAAACCGCAAGATAAAGAATTAAAATTACAACTGCTAGGATGAGATAAATATACATGTCATATCACACCTTAATTTTCATAATTCGCTGGCCCAACCAATAGGAAAAAACTAAAATGGCTAAACAGACAGTCATAATAATTGGACCACTATTATCCCAGCTATACATCGGCGCGAGATAATCATCAGCACTTGTCTTGAGTAATAAAATCATAGCTAATGGAGCTAGCGTCATTACTTTTGATTCAAACTTTTTTTGGGCAACCATTACTGAGACTTCTTGTTGGATATCGATTTTTTCACTAATAATGTCTGAAGTCCTACGAATCACTTCGACTAAATTGCCCCCAGTTCGCTTACATGTAATAAAGACGTTAGCGAAATTCTGGATATCATCAACATCTGAACGGACACTAAAATCATGGATGGCATTTTCAATTGTTTCACCGTTTTCCACACGCCGATTAATGACTTCAAACTCTTGAATAATATATGTGTTTGGATCTGGATATAGTAAATATAAATCTGTTACAACTTCTTTAAAGCTATTTTCTATAGACCGACCAGCTGCCAGTGAAGAAGATAGAGAGGCAATGGCTTCTTTAAATTGCATTCTTAACTTTTCTTTTCGTTGCTCTAATAGTTTTTTCTTTTGAATTTTAGGATAGAATAAACCTAATCCCCCAAAAATAATAACCATAATCTTACTTTCATAGAATAAGTAACCTACAAAGGCGAAGAATATAACAGCTATAGTCGCATAAAATAAATATTCTTTAATGGATAAACGATATACAGAGTAATCAATCAGATGTGTATCAACTTCTCTTTTTGATTTTTCTTTGATTTTATTCATAAAATGTTGCTTTTTAAGCTGGTCAATTTCTGAATGTTCAACTGTAGGTATGCCTTCTTTTTCTTGTTTTTTTCTTCTTATGATGACAATGACAAGTGTAATAATAAGGACTCCCAAAATGATGAACAATAATATATCAAACATCGTTTTCACCTTCTTTCTTATCGTTTTACAAGGATATACCAGCTAGTTTTAGCTTTGTTGTATTTTGAATATCATTTCCAGTCGGTTGGAGTGCTCCAATGACTTCGCCTTTTTCGTTTTCTCCTTCCTCAACAAATTGATAGAGTGGATTGAGGGTAATTTCTCCATCTTCAACATCTAACACTTCACTAATTTCTACTACTTTACGAGAATTATCACGTAAGCGCATGAGATGAACCATAATATCAATCGCTGAACTAATTTGTTTTCTAATCACGGTGACTGGTAATTCAGCTCCACTAAGGACCATCGTTTCTAATCGACTTAACATATCTTTTACAGAGTTAGCATGACCTGTTGAAAGCGAACCATCATGCCCAGTGTTCATCGCTTGGAGCATATCGAGGGCTTCTTCACCACGAACTTCACCTACAATGATTCGATCTGGTCTCATTCTGAGTGAAGAACGAATGAGGTCACGAATGGTAATTTCACCTTTTCCTTCCGTATTCGCATTTCTTGTTTCTAAGCTGACTAAGTTTGGGACTTGTTTGATTTGTAATTCTGCGGAGTCTTCAATCGTGATAATGCGTTCATCTTTAGGAACAAAATTAGACAATACGTTTAAAAAAGTTGTTTTACCGGATCCTGTTCCTCCACCGATAAAAATGTTGTATTTAGCAATAACTAGTTTCTCTAAGAAATCTGCTACTTCCTGTGTAATGGAATTAAAACGGATTAAATCTTCGATCATCAGTGGTTTTTCTGGAAATTTACGTATGGTCATAACGGGACCTTTGAGTGCAATAGGAGGTAATACGACGTTAACACGCGAGCCATCTTGTAACCTTGCATCAACAATCGGAGACGATTCATTGACGACTCGATTAACTCGAGAAACAATGGCCTGAATAATGTCCTCCAGTTTCTGCTCACTTTCAAATTGCATATCTACTTTTGAGATGGCACCGTCTCGTTCAATAAATATTTCCTTATGATTATTTATCATAATCTCTGTTATTGTTTTATCATCAATTAAGGGCTGAAGGATATCATATCCACGAAACGAGTTAAACACCCGATCGACTAAATACTTTATTTCACTTGATTTAATTTTATGTTCACGTGCATAATCAAATACTGCCGCTTCTACATATTCTTTTAATTCTTCATTAGAAATGGAATGCATTAAGTCGAGTGTTTCACGTAATTGCTGAATTAAACTTTTAATAACATGATCATAGTCCACCCGTCGCCACCCCCTCCTTGTTATACACGATAATATTTCGTGCGATTGTTTGTATTTCTTGATTAAATCTGTCATTACCTAATATTCCGTCATTTGTTTGTGGAACTAGCCAAGCTGAGATGAAAGGTAGGTATCCATCAATGGTCACACCTAGATCATCCATATCACCAATCTGTGCGCCAGTAAATTTATTTAAAATCGTTGTCATTCGATCTCTGATTATGTTTTTCTTGCCAAATAAATCTTCTTCCTTATCAAGCAGTGCTTTTGTTTTTAATATACTTTGATTATCGTTCGTCATAATCCAGAGAATGTTGTCGCTCTCGGTAAGCGCTGTCCGATTTCTTTCATGAAGTGATGAATCTAGATCTACAATGATATAGTTATATTCACCTGTTTTTACTATCCCATTAATTATTCTTTTAACCTCCTCACCTCTCATTTCAAGCATTTCTTCCGCATTTATTTCAATATCAAAATAATCTACCATTGCATAAGCATCATGCTTTTTTAATGTTTCAATCTTAGATAGCAGTTGTTTAAAGTCAGATTTAGCATAATAAAAGATTTGTAATGATGGATTATCCTCTTCTGATGAGAAAAATAAGCCACTAGAATTGATTGTTTCTAAGTTTAAATAAAACACCTTTGAGCCATTAAGAGCCAATTGTTTACTTAAATTGGCTGCAACGGTTGTTTTTCCTGTACCGCCAACAGGCGAGTAAACTGAAATGACCTTAGCTTGCTTACTTCTAACTAATTGTCTTTCAGCTGCTTCATTATGTTCATAATATAAACCTATAAGATTCGATAATAATTGACTTAATCTTTGATAACGATACACGCCTGGAAACGTACGATCATCGTCTGATAATATATCATCTTCAAGCAAAACAATAAGTACATCATCCGCTAAATTCATTACGGATTCATGTAAATCAGGACTAATCAGTAGAAGATCAATCGCATGCCCATGGTCAATATACTCTTGTAATATCTGTTGATCAGAAAAATATGTAAACACAAAACGTGAATCATTGTGCGACGTTCTTGTAAAAGAAACAAATGATTTTAAATAATCATGATTGCTATCTGCCACGACAACTCGTATTTTTTTCAAACTAACCCACCACCACATACCGAATTATAGAAATAATTAAAACAACTATGTTCTGTTATCTTACTAGATTTATCAGAAAAATCAATAGGGAAAAAGCAAAATAGTAATTTGGACCTACCGTGAAATGTAAATTTAGAATTGAACGACTTTTAACTGCTACATACATATTTTCTACTATAAATTGTGGCATTTTAGACGATTGTCCCTATTTTTTGCCTAAAATACGGCACGCTCTAGGTTATATATAACTAGTTCAATATATCTATTTGTAATATTTATGTAATAAAGAAATAACAATGTAAAGAAGAATTAACAATTATCATTAAGAAATCTCTATATAATCTTAAACAAATTATAAAAATAGTCTTAAAGTTGCATTAACAATTGTCGGTTGTGTTGTTAAAATGATTTTATATATCAAAAAAGGAGATGAAATAAAGTGAACTGTCAACACTGTGGTCATGAATTAACTCATAATGAAGATGTTTGCCCAAATTGTGGAGGCTTTATAGAAAAACATACTAATAAAGAAACTGCTGGAAAGAAAAAATTAGGGAAAAAGCCATTTTATATTGGCGGTGCGATTTTAGCTGTCATCATTATTTTTTCTGTCTTCTTTACAACTGGAAAAGCAAAATTTGACCCGTATAAAAAAATTCAAGCCTTTAAAGAAGCGGTGTTAGAAGAAAAAACGAAAGATGTTGCTGAAATGCTCTTAGTTGTTGATGATTCTTTTGAGATTAACAAAGACAATACGAAAGTACTTATCGATTATTTAAAGAATCATACAGATGACTTTGATCAATTAATTGAACAACTGGAAAGCCAAGCATCTGACTATCAAAAAGGGAGAATGCCATATATTGATGGTGCTTACGGAACGATTTATTTAGAAAGAAGTGGAAAGAAATGGCTCTTTTTCGATGAATATCATTTTGTCGTCGTTCCTGCATACATTCATATTTATTCAGCTAATAGTGAAATTGATTTATTAATTAATGATGAAAAAGTAGACACAACATCTGAACACGGGACACATAATGAGAGATACGGTCCATATATGCCTGGAGAATACACAGTAAAAGGAAAATTAGAAAGTGATTATTTTACTGCTGAAGAAACAGAGAATATAACTGCTTTTAATTTAAACAATGAAGCAGCCCATGCTGAAATTGATTTGAATATCGGACGTGTTCATATTAATTCGCCTTTTTCAGGGGAGTCAACACTTTTCATTAATGACGAAAAGACTGATATAAAAGTTGAACGCGGACGAAAATTGATTGGTCAGTTTCCACTTGATGAACCGATTACATTCCATGTTGAAAAAGAGCTGCCTTGGGATACGTTAAAGTCCGACAAAAAAGTGTTAAATGAAGAAGGACCAGACATAAGCTTTGAACCTCTTTCATTAATGACAGAAGAAGAAAAAGAAAAAATAAGAAATCTTGTTAATGATGTTTTTGATAGTTACACTAAAGCATTAAGTAAAAAAGATGCATCTCTTCTTCATAAACAGACGACAGATAATTTTAAGGAGCAACTGAAAGAAGATATAGATATGGTTAAAAAAGAACATCCAAAATATAAAGGAACGTTATTAAATGCCAGGTATCGAACGAGTTTTGATGGGGAGCCTGAATATGACGAAAAGAAAAAAGTTTACTCATTTGAAGTAACTGCATTGTATACGTATTACGAACCGAATGGAACAATCGGATGGCTTTTTGAAGGAGAGAATAGTCATGAATATCAACGTGGTCGAGCACTTTTCGTCATATATGATGAGAAAGATCAAGAGTGGAAAGTTGATAAATGGGAACAAGCATACATTGTTGATTCTGATAAAGCCCTTCATTACGAAATCAATAAAAAGCCAAAGTCTAAAAAGAAAAAATAACGACCATCCTCCTAACAAACATGAAACACCGCTTATCCTCCTACGAGAATAAGCGGTGTTTTTAATTATGCTTCTTTTTCCTTTTTGTTGCGACGTGTTAGTTTCGCTGTTAAATCATCAAAAAATGTGTAGACGACTGGGATGAGTAACAGTGTAAAGATACTGGATACGCCGAGTCCGAAGATAATCGTAATCGCTAATGGTTGTTGCATTTCTGCTCCTTCGCCAAGTGCGAGTCCGATTGGCACCATACCTAAGATTGTCGTCAGCGTCGTCATTAAGATTGGACGGAGCCTGCTTTTTCCTGCTTGAATAATCGCTTCGTACCTTTCGACACCACGGCGCCGTAATATATTAATATAGTCAACAAGTACGATCGAGTTGTTAACGACAATACCGGCCAACATGATGATTCCGATAAAGCCTGGAATACTTAATGGTAAGCCTGTAATGAATAATCCACCGAGTACACCGACTACCATCGTTGGCATTGAAAACATAATGATAAATGGAAATAGGAAGTTCTCAAATTGAATGGCCATCACAGCATAGACAAGGAAGATGGAGAAGACAAGGGCTTTTGCTAAGTCAGAAAATGACTCGACCATATCTTCAGCTTGCCCACCGATATTATAACTGTAGCCTTCTGGAAAACCTTTTTCCATATCTTTAAGCGTTGTTTCCACATCTTGAAGAACGCTTCCTAAGTCACGGTCAACGATATCACTTGTAACGTTCATTTGTGGTTGTTGGTTTTGTCTTAGTAATGAGACGGGACCTTGAACTTCTTTAAATTCTGCTACTTCTTCTAATGGGACAGTCGTCCCTTCTTGTGACGTGACCTTCATATCTTGTAAATCACTGATCTCTTGTCGCTCGTCTTCTGGATAGAGCAGAGTAACATTCATTTCTTGTCCTTCTTCACGGTATGTTGTCGCGACTTGACCTGTAAATTGCATTTGCACTTGACTTAAGATATCGTCCTGTGTCAATCCATATAGGGCGGCTTTTTCTTTTTCCACGACGATATGCATTTGTGGTACAGCTTCGTTTGCTGCTGTTTCTGGGTTATAGATACCTTCAACGGTTCTTATTTCACTTACGACATCATCAGCGAGTTCTCGAAGCGTGTCATGGTCGGGTCCGTTAAGTTCGATCGTAATCGGGTCCCCCATTGACATATCGCCATGACTTTCTTTCACCTTTATTTCTGCACCGACGATTGATTGTAAGTCGGCATTTATATCTTGAACAATTTCGGTTGTCGTTTTATCACGTTCATGACTCGGGACAAGTTGCATCATAAATGATGTCTTATTCCCTGATGAACCACCGATACCAAAGCCACCTGAACCGATGGTGACGAAGTTCGTTTCAATGACTGATTCGTATTTTTCTAATTTGTCATGGACTTGATCTGTGATGCTTTTGACATGTTCAAGTGAACTTCCAGGTGCTGTTTCGACTGATATTTCCATCTGTCCTTCATCTGCTGCTGGTATAAATTCCGCACCGATAAATGGAATTAAAACTAAACTTCCGACAATGGCTAGAATCGTAACAGTTACCGTTGTTTTACGATACTTTAAAACACGTTTCAAGGCACGGGCATATCCATTATTTAATCGCTCTAAAAAGCGATTAAACCAATATCTTCGTCCATGGTCTTCCATCGCTCGGGCAAGTAATTTCGATGACAACATCGGCACAAGTGTAACGGCGACAACTAATGATGCAATCAGTGAGAACGAGACGGTTAATGCAAGGGGTGTAAATAAGTCAGATGCGATTCCCTCGACATAAACAATGGGTAAAAAGACGACCAATGTTGTTGTTGTCGATGCAATAACCGCTGGTGCTAATTCGGATGCCCCTTTTGTTGCTGATTCGAAAAGACTGTATCCACGCTGACGATATGAGTAAATGTTTTCTAAAATAACGATCGAACTGTCGACCATCATTCCAAGTCCGAGTGCTAATCCACCGAGTGTTAACACGTTTAATGTTTGTCCAGTGAAATACATAAGAGCAAAAGTAGAGATAACTGCAATCGGAATCGATAGACCGATGACAATCGTTGCTCGAATACTTTTTAAAAATAACAGTAGGACGAATAACGCGATAACTCCACCGATAAGGATATTTTGAATAACAGAGTCAATCGATAGCTTTATAAATTCAGATGTGTCAATGACGACATCAAGTTTAACGTCTGACGCTAATTTATGATTGATTTCATCTAGATTATTTAAAATTTCATCCGCAACTGCGACTGTGTTGGCATCTGTCTTTTTCATAATCGATAACACAACGGCTGGTTCACCATTGACTAATGTTTCGGACGTTGATTTTTTAAATGTATCTTCTACTGTTGCAACGTCTTCGACATGGAGTTTTGCACCTGTTGGTGATTGGATGAGTGTTTTTTTAATATCTTCAAGAGAATGATATTCACCAACGACGCGGAGTTGTAAATCTTTATGTCCTTTTTCGACGGAACCGACAGATACGGATCGGTTCTGACTACTAACTGCCTGTGTAATCAATTGTGGGCTCACACCATATTGTTGCAGTTTCGCTTCATCAAGTATGAGTTGAATTTCACGTTCTTTTGCCCCATCAATCGTAACGGATGCGACACCTTCTTGCCGTTCAAAAAATGGAGCGATTTGATTATCTGCAAGGTCTGTTAAGACAGCCGCATCTTTTCCAGTTAAGCTAAGCCACATAACAGGCAATTGGTCCGGACTAAAACGCATAATATTCGGGTCGCCTGCCTGATCGGGCAACATATTTTTCACTTGGTCTACTCGTTCTCTGACATCAAGGAGGGCTTGGTCTAAATCAACCCCGTTATTAAACATCATTAAAACGAGTGAGTTACCTGATTGTGATTGAGATTGAATCGTGTTTATGCCTTCGACAGAACTAATCGCTGATTCAATCGGGCGACTTACTAAGTTCTCGACTTCCTGTGGTGCCGCGTCTTCATAGGTTGTCGCTATAACGGCAACGGGTAGGTCAATCTTTGGGAATAAATCAACGACTAGGTTCCGAACGGAGACAACACCTAGTGCGATAATGGCAAGGACGATCATGATGACACCGACTGGTCTTTTTACAGAAGTGTTTACTAATTTCACGATCTATTCCCCGCTTTCTTCGACGACTTTAATTTTATTTCCATCAGTTAACGTTAATTGGCCATTAACGATGACTTGATCTTTTTCCTTTAGTTTTCCTTCAACGGCTGTATAGTCAGACTGTGTTTCTTTAATCGTAACATTTACTTTTTCCGCTTTATTATCTTTAGCAATATAAATGAATGTTTCCCCTGCTTCTTCAACAAGTGCTTCAGTCGGTATTTTTAATGTGTTTTTAATCCGTTTTGTTGGAACGGTTATTTTTAAAATGGTTCCTGAAACGATTTTGTTGTCTTTATTATCAATTGTTGCTTCAATCGGGTAAAGCCCAGTATCACCAGGTAGTGTGCCGATCGATGTAATCGTAATTTTTTCCTTTTTACCATTATAAGTCGCTTGTAATGTTTGCTCTTTTTTAAAATGTTGACGGTCTTTTTCTGTGACGGAAAAACTTATATTTAATGTTTCTAAATCAGCGATGAGTGCGACTGGTTCTTCTGTTGAAACAGTGTCCCCTTCTTTTTTGGAGAAATTAACGAGTGTGCCATCTTTTGGTGCTTTGATTGTTTGTTTACCGTAAGGTGTTTTCACGACAAATAAAGTGTCGTCTTTTTTCACATCGGATCCTTCTTCTTTTTCGATTGAATCAATTTCTCCTGCTGCTTGTAGCATGATCGGTGTCGTTGTTTGTGGTGCTGTTCTTCCGTAAACGGTTTGTTCAACAACGAGATCCCCTTTAGTGACCTCAACCACTTCTACAGGGGTTTCTCTTTCTTTTGATTTTGCGTTTTCTGTATCTTCAGCTTTTTCTGTGCAAGCACTTAATATTGACATGATAAGTACGGCAATTAGTAAATAATGTGTTTTCTTCATTCGTTCGACTCCTCGTTTCTTTTTTTAAAAAACATATGATCTATACGATGATGATCGGCTTTTGTTTCATATCTTATGATAATTGTATTTATAACGGAGATTAAAAAAAGCGGGTAATTCTAATGTTGTTCGTTCATTTATCTTTCTAGTGTAGTCACATCGCCACTATTTTTCAAGTGTGATAGGTACTAAAATAATTGTACTATTAGATGAATGATATTGCATTTGTTTTACTTTTATACATGTATTTTTCTTCTATCAATGTGAACAAAAAAAGAGAGCATATGTATTCTCACCATGCCCTCTATCATTCAATAAAAATGCTTATTGATTATCGTTATTATCTCCCATATCGCTTCCGTTGTCTTGATTAATGTCACCGTTGTCACCATCATTTTGATCGAGTGGTGCGTTGTTGTTATCGTTGTTATTATTATCTGGAGCTGCACAAGCTGTAAAAACGGTTAAAGCCATAAATGGAACGAGTAGACGAACTAACCATTTATTTTTCATTATTTTCCCTCCTTCTGACGGTCGTGTTGTAATGGTATACAATGGTTAGTTTGTCCTGCTTTAAAAAAGTCATGCGGGTTATTTTGGAAAATTTAAGTGAAGTTGAGAAAGATGAAAGGAAAAAATTGAACACCATGCTTGATGTGGATGTATTTAAGTTTCGAAAGGATGATACTTTTTAAAAAGCGTCTCATGTCGAAAATCACGACTACGAGACGCTCGCTTCATTATTTAATCGCAAACATAATTTCTGCTTCACAGGCCAATTCACCATCAACTGTGGCGATGCCTTTACCTTTACCAATAGGACCTTTCATACGTAGGATTTCGACTTCGAGTTTTAATGTGTCTCCTGGTCTTACTTGGCGTTTGAAGCGACACTTATCAATGCCGGCTAAGAAGCCTATTTTCCCTTTGTTTTGCTCCATATTTAACATGGCAATGGCTCCTGTTTGAGCAAGTGCTTCCACGATGAGAACGCCTGGCATAACAGCATATTCTGGAAAATGCCCTTGAAAAAAAGGTTCATTTGCTGTTACGTTTTTCATTCCGACGACGCGTTTACCTTCTTCCATTTCTAATACTTTATCGACAAGCAGAAAGGGATAGCGGTGGGGAATTGTTTGTTTAATTTGTTCAATATCCACGAGATCACTCCTTTTACTTCTTCTTTTTATGTAGATTGAGAAAAAGCTCGCATCAGAAAAGTGCAAGCTTTTTATATTATAAACTATTTTTCTTTATTGACGATATCTATGATATGTTGCCATGTTTCTATTTTTATGGCATCTTTCGGATCACCGTCTCCAAGAACACCATAACCAATCATTAAACCAGCAATAAGGGCAGCTGCTGCCAAAATAGCAATGACAATTAGACGGAGCCAAATTGGAAAAATCCGGCGACGTGGTCTTTTTGTTTTTTGTTTCGCTGCTTTTTTCATTTTCTTACGTTCTCTTCGTGAAAGTGTTTCTGTTTCTTGTGTGGTTTGTATTTGTTTTTTCTGTTTATGTTCTTTTCTCGTTGCTGGTTTTTCTAACTGCTTTGTTCCCATGGCAAATTTCGCCTCTTTCTCTTATCAACATCGATTAGAATATCGTTATTATAACATATTATATTTTACAGCATTTGAAAACTTTATGATCGTATTTGGTTAATTAATCCCATCATTTGATCGCCCATCGTAATCGTACGTGCATTCATTTGATAAGAGCGCTGCGTTGTTATTAGGTGAGTCATTTCTTCTGCTAAATTGACATTGGATTGCTCGAGTGCTTGGCTTTGAACTAGTTCAGCCGTATCATCTGCCATTTGCAAAATATCTAATTCGTTATAACCTAGTGCTTCTAAGTCTGGTAATCTGAATAAATTGTCACCCGCAGCTTCTAGCACACGTGGACGAATCACTTCTACAATAGCCAACTGATCGACAAATTGATCAACACCGTTTCGCGTAACGTATATCGCACCATTCGAGCGAATCGATATATCATCAAAACCTTCTTCAATATCGATTGGACCGGCTAATCCCATGATTGGATGGCCATCCGATGTAACGAGACGGACATGTCCTGTTCCAGTCGGATGTAAATATAATGCACCATCTCTCGTATATCGTGTTTCGATGTTTCCTGAAACTTCAACTTGAACAGGGTAGAAATGATTTTCTTTAAGTAGAACGGTATCTAATGATCGGTCTGTTTGTTTAATGGACCCTATCGCAAAGTTTCTCTGAATGGAACCTAGTTTAGCACCTGAACCGACACGTATACCATCTGGTGTTAAACGTCCTTCAGCATTCGCACGATCTGTCATATTATTGATTTGCTGAAATAGTAGAGAAGAAAATTCGGTTTGGCGACTTTTGTATCCTGTCGTTTGGCTATTTGCTAGATTATTGCCGATGGTATCCAACTTATTCTGTAGTTGATTCATTGTAACTGCGGCTTGAATCATCATACGTGACATAAAGTTTGTCTCCCCCATTTTCATTTTATAAGATCGCGTATTATGATAAGTGATTGGTATTCATATTCGTATTAGCCTATCCGACCGATATCATTCACTGCTTTTCCCATACTTTCATCATATGCTTTTAAAACGCGTTGATTTGTTTCGAACATACGATAAGCTTCTATCATCTGTGTCATCGTTTGTAAAGCATTGACATTGGACTCTTCTAAAAAACCTTGTTGAATGTGATATGCTGCATGAGCAGGTATCGCATCTGTTGGTCCTACGTATAAATCATTACCTTCTTTTTCTAATATATGGGCATCAGCTACATAACGAATATCTAATTGAGACACTTGAGTATCTGTTTCAATTTGTCCGTCAGGTGTAACAGTAAAGTCTAGCCCGTCTGTAAAAATTCGATTTTGGTTATTATCTAATACATAATAACCTTTTGTTGTGACAAGATAGCCTTCACCATCAACTGTAAAATTCCCGTTACGCGTAAGGCGGATATCGCCTGCTTCATTTTGTACAGCGAAAAAGAAGCTGCCATTTTCATCAGGTACATTTTCTTGAATGAGGGCTAAATCTGTATCTATTCCTGTTTCGCGAATATCTCCCTGATTAAAATAGGGCACATATTCTTGAATATAAACACCTGTATTCAAGCTACCGATAGGGCGATTTGTCGGGACTTTCATACCGTGTTTAACGGGCAACTGTTTTGCGTTTATTTCATGCATAAGCATTTCTGGAAAGGCGCGAAATGTTGCTCGGTCGGCTTTATACCCCGGTGTGTTCGCATTTGCTATATTGTTAGATAATGCTTCTTGATAGCGTTGTTGTGCAATCATACCACTAGCTACCGTATAAAAACCTCTTAACACGTTCCATCCATCTCCTTCATGTTAGCTAAGCGTTTTCAGGATTTTCTATCGTTAAATAATTTTTCTCCGTTCTATCTTATCAATATTGGCTAGCATCATACCAGTTCCTTTAGCGACACAATTTTTCGGTTCTTCTGCAATAAAGACAGGAACTTTTAACTGCTCTGCTAGTAATTGGTCAATGCCATGAATGAGTGCGCCACCACCAGTTAAAATGACACCGCGATCAATAATGTCAGCTGATAATTCAGGTGGCGTCCGTTCGAGTACTGACTTGGCTGCGTGGACGATGACAGAGACCGATTCTCGTAAGGATTGTTCTATTTCTTTAGAATGAATGGTTATCGTTCGTGGTAATCCAGTTACTAAGTCGCGACCGCGAATATCCATGCTTTCATCTCTTCCTTCTGGAAATACAGTAGCGACATTGATCTTGATATCTTCTGCTGTACGTTCTCCAATAAGCAAGTTGTATTCTTTTTTTATGTATTGAAGAATATCTTGATCAATCGTATCTCCGGCCATTTTAATCGATTCAGATGTCACAATGTCCCCCATTGATAAGACGGCAACATCAGTCGTTCCACCACCGATATCAATGACCATATTACCACTCGGTTGGAAGATTTCCATCCCCGCACCGATGGCAGCGACTTTCGGCTCTTCTTCTAAATATACTTTTTTACCACCGGATTTTTGGGCTGCTTCTTTAATCGCTTTTTGTTCTACTTTTGTAATATTTGTCGGACAACAAATAAGCATCCGTGGTTTGGATAGAAATCCGCGTACTTTTATTTTGTTAATAAAATGTTTTAGCATCGCTTCTGTGACGTCAAAATCGGCAATAACACCATTCTTCAAAGGGCGAATCGCTTCGATATTTCCAGGCGTACGCCCTACCATGCGACGTGCTTCTTCGCCCACTTCTAAAACTTTTCCAGTCGTTCGATCCATAGCCACGACTGCAGGCTCGTTTAAAACAATTCCTTTTCCTTTAACATGAATTAACACATTGGCCGTTCCAAGGTCAATTCCGATATCTCGCGAAAACATCGTCTGGTTCCTCCTAATATTCTTCATTTCGCCTGTAAATTATATATGCAACTAATATCATATTTTACCACAAATTGAAACAATTAAGTGTATAATCTTAAAGAAACTTTTATGATTTTGTAAAGATATGTCGAATGACTATTTGTATGACGTTTTTCTTAGGTTTTTTTAACTATATGCATATAAAGGATAGGAATAAACGTCTATTAATTGTTTGTTATAAGCCAGTAGATATTTATACGTGTCGAATGTCGCCTGATGGTAATGGATTTACTTTGCTCACTTGTGGCAGTTTACCAGACGATTGTAAAAGACATGCTAAGTTATTGGGTCTTATCAAATTGAAAAAGCTTGTAAGAAAGTGACTTCCTACAAGCAAGATAAATAGAATGATTCATTTTGATGATCAGGAGAAAAGGTTATTTTAGGTCATTACTGTGATGTCGCTTCTTTTTCTTGTTGCTTTTTTAATGATTTTTGTTTGTATTTTTGTCGTGTCGCTTCACCTCCTCTAAGATGTCGAATGGATTTGTGATATTCTAAAATCTCTTTTACTTTTGCTGCAAGCTCAGGATTTATTTCAGGTAATCGCTCTGTTAAATCCTTATGAACTGTGCTTTTAGACACACCAAATTCTTTCGCTATTTTTCGGACTGTCTTCCTCGTCTCCACATAATAAAAGCCAATTCGAAGCGTCCTTTCTTTGATGTAATCATGCACACCGTTCTCCTCCCTATGATGTCATTAATTCTGAGGTGTGGAGTGAGACAAGGTTATTAATCATGCTATTTTTTAAATATCTCTTTTTTCATAAATCATGCAACGTGGTGGCTTTTAACATTAATTTAGGAGCAAATTTACTTTGTGACTACTTTACAAGGCATTTTTTTATGTGTTAAATCAACACCATGAGTAAATAAAAGAAAAACATGCTATGAATGCTAAAAGTGATTGTCATATGTATCTCAATGAATAAAAATTTACTTATCACATATAGCCACACCAGCTTCACCTCAGATGATGATCGTGTACTTGGTTTGTAATATTTTATTATTAGCTATCTAAGATTATGATTAATTTTTCTAATGGAGCAATTTTTGTTTAGGAATTTGAAGACTTTGCTTTTATAAGAGTGTGCGTGGTTCTCGGGGTGGCACTTTAATTTAAAAAAAGGTCGCGCGATTATGGCACGAGGTCGCGCGATTCTGGCCTGGGGTTGCGCGATTTTCGCTCGGGGTTGCGCGATTTTCGCTCGGGGTCGCGCGATTCTGGCCTGGGGTTGCGCGATTATGGCCCGGGATTGCGCGATTTTGGCCTGGGGTCGCGCGATTTTGACCCAGGGTCGCGCGATTTTAGCCCGGGATTGCGCGATTTTGGCCTGGGATTGCGCGATTTTAGCCTGGGGTCGCGCGATTTTAGCCCGGGATTGCGCGATTCTGGCCCAGGGTTGCGCGATTTGGGCCCTAGGTTGCGCGATTTTCGCTCGGGGTTGCGCGATTTTCGCTCGGGGTTGCGCGATTTTCGCTCGGGGTCGCGCGATTCTGGCCTGGGGTTGCGCGATTCTGGCCCAGGGTTGCGCGATTCTGGCCCAGGGTTGCGCGATTTTTAAAAAAATCCCGAATCACATAAGTGGATTCGGGATTTGTTCATCATATTATTGATCTTGATTTTCTATATTCTCTGTCTCTTCTGTATCGGTTTCTGGCGTTTCATCTGTTTGGTCTTCGTTTGATGGCTCATCTTCGTTGTCGTCTACAGAATTGTCGCCATTTTCTTCTGCATCAGACGGCGCTTCTTCATCGTCCTTTTGAACAATCTCATCTAGCTTGCTAACAGGTTGATTAAAATAAAGTTCTGGGTTAACTTCTTTATCGTTCTTTCGTAATTCAAAATGGACGTGATTACCATGTTCTTTTCCGAATAAGTTTTTCCCTGCTGTACCGATGACATCACCTTGTTTCATCTTATCTCCGATTTGAACATCAACATCAGCGAGACTTGCATAATAAGTTGTGACATCATTTCCGTGATCTAGACTCACGATATTACCAAGTAGCGGATCTTCTTTAACTTCAGATACTGTTCCGCTTAACGCAGCAATGACTTCAAATGTTTCGCCATCATCTGAAACAAGGTCAATACCCGTACTTTGATAATAGCGACTATTGTGGTAAACTAATGCAGCTAGTCGATCTTTTTGGTCGGCGTCATAATCATAAAATTTTGTAGCGATTTCTACTGTTGTACCATCTTTGACCGGCATTCTAATAACTTCATCTTGTTCGACGACAGGTACTGCTTCTTGCTGATGTTCATTTGGCTTATAAAGATCACCTTCTGCTTCTTGTTGTTTATCTCCACCTTGAAACCAAATTACAATTGTTAACAGAAGGGCTGCAGCACCGAGATAAAGCGCTGGGAAAAACCACTTCTTACGATACAGGCGACTCCATGCATTTTTAGGAGTACCTTTATTTTCTTCTTTCATCTTTATCACCTCAGCAACCATTCTGTTCAGAAAACTTATAAACTATACCTCTATCATTGATTTTTTTGTCATTTTCATAATTTTTATTGTAAAATGGCGCATTGTCGCTGATGGTACGAAATTTTTATAAAAAAATCACCTATAGATTACTAGGAGATGACATAGTAGTTTTAGTCATTAAAAAAACAAGCTTGTAGGAAAATATAACTCCTACAAGCTTGCTTACTTAAGCGTCACGGCGTCTATAAATAACAAATGTTGAACCGACTAAGATAAGAGTTCCACCGATGAATAAGAAATGATACGTATGAGTAGACGTGTTTGGTAATGGTTTACCATTTTGACCTTTTCCTTTGAGTTCTGCCTGATCATTGGTATGCTTGTTCTTATTGTGTGGTCCTTCTTGTTTACCTTTATGCTTATTTTTATGATCTTTATCTTTATTCCTGTCTTTATTTTTATGGTCTTTATCTTTATTCTTGTCTTGATCTTTACCTTTATTTTTGTCTTTATGCTCTGGTGGGACTGGTTTCGCTTCCTGATCACTATCATCTTGTCGTTTATCATCTTTAACATATTTATAAGTGACCGTTATAGTGCCGGCTATCATTGTACCTGTTGGTTCACCATCTATTTCAACTAATGAATAACCATCCAGTTCTAATGGTTCTGTAACGTATGTCTCGCCTACTTTTAAATCTGTTTGCTTCATGACTAAAAGCTCTTCTACTTCTTTACCAGTTTCATCTATTTCGATATGCCGAATAATAAGTGAACCTGTTTGCTCTTCTTTCACTGTATAGTTAAATGTAGCAACATCACTCGGTAAAAATCCATCTTTCATAGCAACCGCTTTAATAACTATATCTTCAGTAATGATCAATGGCTCGTCATAGAGTGTGCCGTTTTCCTCTGTTGGTTCGCTTCCATCTGTCGTGTAATATATCAGAGCATCTTCTGTTTCTGTTGATAGTTCAATTTCAGTTCCTGAATTAACTACGCCTGGTTCATGTGATGATTTAACCGGTGCGACTTGTTCTGACGGTTCAGAATCTACATTTGTTGTTAAATCTATTTGTGCTAAAACAGGCTCATGGTCACTTGCTCGACCATGCATCGGTGTGAAGTCTGCGTTGATGTGTAAAATATCTACTTCTGATTGATCAACAAGATGGTTGGAAACGAGAATATGGTCTAACACTTGTGAATTTCCTTGGAAAATGTACGTATAGCGCTCATTTTCTGGAACGATATCTATTAGATTGGTTAATTCTTCACCTTTTAACGTTTGTAACGGATTAGAAAACTCAAAGTCATTCATATCGCCTAAAACGATAACATTTTCTTCTGGATTGTCCGCTTTAATTTCCTTAATAAAATCATTAATTAATGCTGCTTGTTTCATCCTTTGTGCTTCACTCTTTAATTGTGGTGGCTGATGTTTTCCGAATAATGGTTGGTCACCACGCTTAGAATTTAAATGATTAGCAATCACAACAACACTTTCACCAGCAAATTCAAATTGAGCGGCGAGTGGTTTTCGCGAATTTTCAAAAGCCTCATTTGTTGGACTGATGCGGCCTGGGTTTATTGATAGCTTACCATTTTCGTATGTGACAGCATCTGTTGCCGTTCCTGCTGGTCCTTCTTTTAATGAGACGCGGTCTGGATTATAAATAAATCCGACTCGAATATTACTATTCGGTGCGCCACCGTCTTCATTATAGGCTGGATCAATATTGACATAGTCATATGTTGGACCACCTGCTTCCTGAATCACATCAATAAGTCTTTCATATGTTTTGGATGCATCTGCGTTTTCTGGTCCTGCTTCTGTTCCATTATTATCTTGGATTTCAGTTAAACCAATAATGTCTGGTGATTGCATATCCTGAACAATCGCTCTTGCAATATTTCTAGCCTTCTCATGTGATGTTTCTTGCGTATTAGCTGAGAAGTTTTCAACGTTATAACTGGCAATGGTTAGTTTATTATCGTCTTTTTTAATATTGGTTTGTTTTGGTTCGGTTTTGCCTTCTTGTAAAATGGCTTCTACATCATCTAAGTCAGCGTAAACTTTATAATTTTGGAAACCATAATTAACTACCCCGGTGACTGATTCGGTTAATATATCACCTGTTTTTACTTTTAACCCACGTGCTAGCACATTCGGTTGTAACTTAAATTGAATAAATTGAGCATTGGCTTCTTCTTTTAAACGGATGCCACCATGAATCGTATCTGTTTGATATTCTTCAGTTACAACGACAAGATCGCCGTGTTGTTGTGGTGCAATCGCTTTAGACGGTGCGACTTCAACTCGCATCCCTTCTAAGCTTTCCCAAAAATCAATGGCGTTTAATTCAGGGTCAAATGTGTTGAAACCGTCTGGACCGATGATTCTATCTGGTATATCAGACGATGTTATCGTTTCGGGTGCTGGTAACTCGACATTATTTTCGATTACTTGGATACTTCCGCCACGGTCATCACGAGCATTAATTTGTGTCACTGATAAATCAGTTTGTTGGCGATCATCGTAACCGTCAATATAGTACTCATCAACTTTACCTTCGACGATTACACGGTCACCAACTTCAATATTCTCTTTTCTCCCCGTATAAACAATAATAGCTTCTGATGTATGGGGATTATCATCATAATTTTCTTCCTCAGCTTGCAAATGGAAGTAATGAGAGCCGCGAATATTATACGTATAAGTAACGATTCCCTCTATATCTGTAACAACGGTTCCTTTTAGAGGAGACTCATGACCATCACCTTGAATATCATGGATTTGTAATGTTTTATCTGGATTATAGACTGTATAGACAAAAGTTGTTATTTCGCTTGGCTTTTTTTCTTCTTTAACGGCAATGGCTTTAATCGTTGTATCTTCTGTTATTTCAATTGGCTGTTCGTATACTTCACCATTTGTTTCCGATGGTTCTGTTCCATCTAATGTGTAATAGATCTGTGCTCCTTCAGTATTAGATTTCAATGCAACTTCTGTTCCAATTGGAACTTCTCCTTGGCTTGGTGTCGCATAAACCGGCTGTACGCGTGTAACGTCTTGAATAATATCTTGTCGATTGCGTGGAATAATCTGATATATGTCGTCAAATTGCGTAATAATACCTGTGATAGCATCATACGTTGTTCCGATTTCTAAACCAAGATTGTCATGTTCATCTCTTACAATGAATTCTGTTCCATCTGTCGCCTCATAATTAACCCAACCGTTACCTTGTTGATCTGAAGTTAATGTGACATTCTTTACTGTAACGAGTTTTGATTCATTCTCCTCTTGATTAACTGCTTCACCTGTTACGGTTATCGGTGTAATCGTTTGTTTACCATGCTTTTCTACAATGGTTGTGTCGTTTAACTGTAAAAGATTGCGATAATCTTGTAATGTGCCCGAAACAGTAACTTCATCACCAATATCAACATCTAAGTTCGGTGGCCGGATAGCTAATGCAGCTGTATCGTCTTGAATATGGATCGTATTTTTAAGCTTAGCTGTCACGACACCTTTTACTTTTACATCACCTATCTGTTGGTCTCGTGCTTCTTTAATCGTCTTTAAGTCTAGTTCTTCACCTGGATCTGGTGCTTCTGTATCATGAACAAAAATCATTGCTGATGGGGACTTTAATCCCGGTTTAGTAAAATATGGTTCTAGATTACCTGTTACATGTACCTTTTTCCCAATGTTATCAGGATTGGACTTTAGACCAAATTCTTCCCGGAAATTTTTTGCTATTTGGACAAATAACATGTTATCAAGATTCGTTTCTGTTGGGCTTGAGGCGATGGCCATGTTTGTATCGCCTGTAAATTCAGATGGATCATTCGTAACATTGTCCTTACTCTTAATAAAGCCAACAACATAACCTTCGACTGTTTTTGTACCAGTATTATGAGCAATTGCTTCTTCTACAGAAATAACTTCTTCATTTGCTTGTGTCGGTAAAGCAAATGCTAAATTAGAAATGAATAGTACGATGATTGATATGTAAGCGAGCAATTTCTGCTGTCGTCTACGGATTGTCATTTTTCGCATGCGCGTTTCTCCTTTTGAATGATTTAGAAAAAAAGGCCTTTTATACGATTGGCATAAAAGGCCTTGTTTATTTTTTTAGTTCGTTTTAAATTTGCGATAAATAACGATGCTGGCACCAATGATTAGTAATATCGCGCCATAAAGCATGAATTGATACATTTGTGTTGCAGTGTTTGGTAGTTTATTTCCACCTGTTCCATCGTTTGTTTTGTTCTTGTCGTTCGTTGAAGGTTTCGGATCATTTGTGTTGTCATTTTTGTCATTTGTTCCGCTACCATCACCTTGATCGTCAACATTCTTTCCGTTGTCAGATCCATCGTCTTTATCTTTAGCGTTGTTATCGCCTTTGTTGTCGTCATTATTATTATCATCATCACTTGGATCTGTTGGTTCTTCTGTCTCTTGCTTGATTGTCAATGAAAATTCAGCAACATCACTTGGTAAGTAGCCATGTTTTAGTGCAATTGCTTTAATCGTTATATCATGTTTAATCTCAATCGGACCATCATAGAGATAACCATTTGTTTCCGATGGTTCTGAACCGTTCAATGTATAATATATCGTTGCATCTTTTGTAGCTGTCGTTAACTCTACTTTAGTTCCAATCTCAACTTCTGTTTCATCTGGTGAGATTTCAATTGGTGCGACTTGACCCCAGACGATTTCGTCACGAGCAATGTCGATAATACGCCCTTCACGAACAGGATCAACTTTTCCATTTAAATATTCCTCTTCAATCATATAGTTCATTAGTTGCTCCCAATCGATTTCGCCAATGTTTGTTACACGACCTTCAGCATAAGCCTTTCTAAATGTATCGTAGTCGTCGCCGCCCATCGCTGTAAATTGATTCGTCGTAATCGTATATTCTTTATTCTCTTCAATCGGTACGTATGTGTCGCCTTCTTTTACTTCCATAACTAGCACACGGCTACCAGCTTCTTGTGTACTATCATATTTAAAGCGCATGCCTGATACGTGTAGAAAGCCTCCGTTTTCCGCTGGTGCAAGACGAACACTATGTTCTAAAACTTCTTTTAACTCGCTACCTGTCAATGTAACGACAACTGGATCATTTCCGAATGGAAGGACACTGATGATTTCACCAATCGTAATTGGTCCTTTTTGAATTGGTGCACGAATGCCGCCACCATTTTGCAGAGCAATCACTGTTTCAGGGAATTTTTCCTGTGCTTTTGCTAACATCGCATCAGTCACTAAATTACCAAGCTCTGTTTCATTTGCACGAACACTATCATCACCTGGCTTGTCCTGACGTGGATTTGGTAAATCTTTAAGTGCGACTGCTCCACTTTCAGCGTTCATCTTCTCTTCTATTTGTGCACTGAATTCCTTTAATACTTCAGCAGCTTCTGGATCAGCCGCTTTATCTCCAGTCGCTATTAATTGACCAGCATATTCTGTAATGACACCGTTTTCATCAAATGTCACATCTAGTTTTCCTAAGTGCTCTGCGTATTGTCCAGCTTGAACGATTACAGTCGGTTCTTTACCTTCTACAACAGTTGGTTCATCAAGCTTTGTATGCGAATGGCCGCCAACAATAATGTCAATGCCCGCAACTTGCTCTGCAAGGACTAAATCATTTCCAACGGCCGGATTACTGTCATAACCTAAATGTGTTAAGGCAATAATTTTATTAATTCCAGCATCTTGAAATTGCTTCACAGCCTTTTCTGCTTCTTTGATATAGTTGAGAAATTCAACTTGTACGGCACTGGAAATAGCAGGTGTATCTTCTGTCGTTAAGCCGAGAATACCAATCTTTTCTCCGCCTACTTCTTTAACGATACTATGATATGACTTGCCCCCTTCAGGATTTTCGACAAACTCTCCTGGATGAACAACTAATCCCGCCATAAAAGGGTCTTTAGAAAAATCGATATTGGTCCCGATTAATGGGAAGTTTGCTCCGGATACAAATTTTGACAACGATTCATGGCCACCTTCGCTTGAACCACGATCAAATTCATGGTTTCCATAGACCATCGCATCAAAATCCATTAAATTCATTAATTTTAAATCTGCTTCGCCTTTGAATTCATTAAAATAAAGTGTTCCTGAAAAAACATCTCCCGCATGTAAGAGAAGTGTATTGTCCTTCTCAGCGCGAACTTCTTTAATCGCTGTTAACATTTGTGGATATTTGTCAACATGTGCATGTGTATCATTCATATGCATGACCGTTAAATCAAAATGATTTGCTCCACTTTCTTCAGCTAAAGCATGAAGAGGCATGAATGATACGATAAGTAAGAGAGACAATAATAGATTCATAGATACTTGATAAATTCTATTCTTCCTCAAGAAACTTCCTCCTTTTATTTTGTTCTCTAAATGATTGTAGCAAAGCTGTGTTAAGCAAAAGTCAACAAAATGTAAAACCTTCGTTAACTTTCTTAAAATTATCATGACTACTCTTATATTTCAAGGTTATTGTTACTCTTTTTATATGATTATAAATAATGGCACTATTACACTAGGTCTATGGACTCATTTGAAATTAGGAAATAACGACATGATTAGCTATAACTCAATACAAGTTAAAAAGAGCATGAAATCAAGATTTATACACTTCATTTCATACTCTTTTACTTTGTAAAAATAAGTATCTTTGCTTGTTTTTCTACTTATATATCGGTCTTTCTTATTACTGATGTTAAAGTTACAGTTTAAAACAAGTTAAGTAGTGAAGCATGACACTGTTTTCTTAACAGGAGACGCTTATTTGTTGTTTCAACCACGATGAACGATTAATTATTTTTTGTTAAGAGGGTGGGAGCTGTTTCATCAATTAAACTGATTTCGACATCTTTATAGTAATATTTAACGATCTCATCGTATGTTTTTCCTTCCTTTGCCATACCATTTGCTCCATATTGACTCATCCCGACGCCATGGCCGTATCCTTTTGTTTTAAATATGAGATAGTCACCTTTTTGTGTCACTGTGAAATCGTTTGATCTTAAGTCTAGTCGTTCACGAACATCTCGTCCTGTCAATGTTTGATCCCCTATCTTTAAGTTTTTAACACGCTCACTCTTTGTTCTAGTTAATTCAATCGGAATTGTTGTTCCTGGTTGAAGAGGAATGTTTAGTAGTTGAGACACTTCTTGAATTGAGAGTGTTTTTTGATCTAAAAATTTGGGAGACTCTTTATCCCACGGGCTTTTAACACTTCTTAAATATGGAAGTTTATTTTCCCAGTAATCTTCGGAATTCTCGGTGTAACCATTACTTGTTGAAAAATAAGCAGGAAAAATTGGTGTTTCATTATACGTTAAGATTTCTCCTTTTGTAGCTTGGACAGCTTTATGGATTTTGCTCATTTTTTCATGGTAAGTATCACCCCATCGTTTACGCAGTTCTGTTTCATTTTGATACACTTGGTCTGATGTCGTGTCCGTTACGTCGGCTTCCGATTTGTTATGTAGCATTTGCGTAACGATATATGTTCTTGCTGTCAGTGATTGAGCTTTTAGTGCTTCGAGTTCGAATTCTGCAGGCATTTCACTTGCAACGACATATGAGACATATGTTTCTAACGGGATATCTTCAATATCGTTTGTTTGCTTGCGCATGACAGACACTGTGATAGCATCTGACTGACTATCTTGCTTTGATTTTATCTCGATTTCTTCCTTTGCTGGTTTTAATTGTTCATCTGATTTTGTTGGTATGACGATAAGTGTCGGAATGATGGTTACGGTCGTAAAAATACATAAGAAGACAAGGATTGGTGTGATTGTAAACAAACGATTTCGCTTCGGACGTAGATTGCGAATTTTCTTCGACTTTTTTGCTATAGACCACTGTCTCATGATATTCTCCTCTCTGCTTCGATTTTTCATTTGGTGATTGTTGCTCTATCATCTTTACTATTTAATGTATACACGTAAGAAATTTAATAGAACTGTTTTCTTAGATTCTTCGCTTTTTAAATAGATAAAAAGTTAAAAAAGCGCCTGATGTTTTTTTCATCAGACGCTTATCGCTACACCTATTATTTATAACAATTATACTTCTACTTTGTTGTGACCTTGAATGTTTACTTTTGGTCCGTTTTCATTGTAAAGGTGACAAGCGACAAAATGGTCAGGCTTTGCCTCTTGCCATGTCGGTGTTTTTCTTGCACAAATATCCATCGCAACTGGGCAGCGTGTACGAAATACACACCCACTTGGTGGATCAATTGGACTCGGTAATTCTCCTTTAAGAATAATACGCTCGCGTTTCTCTTCAATATCTGGATCAGGTATTGGTATAGCTGATAAAAGGGCCTTCGTATACGGATGTAGTGGATCGTCGTATAACGTATCGCTCTCAGTTAATTCAACAAGATGCCCAAGATACATAACACCAATTCGATCTGAAATATGTTTAACCATTGACAAGTCATGAGCGATAAACAAAAATGTGAGTCCTTTTTCTGTCTGTAATGTTTTAAGTAGATTCACGACTTGTGCTTGTACCGATACATCTAAAGCAGAAATCGGTTCATCAGCGATAATAAATTCTGGATCTAAGGCTAAAGCACGAGCAATCCCAATACGTTGACGCTGTCCACCACTAAATTCATGAGGGTAGCGATTCGCATGATCACGATTTAAACCGACTTCTTCAAGCAGCTCATCTACGCGCGCGTTTTGTTTACGTTTATTAGGAAACAACCGGTGAACTTCCATTGGTTCTGAAATAATTTCACGTACAGTTAACCGCGGATTTAGTGATGCATATGGATCTTGAAAAATCATTTGCATTTCACGATAAAATGCATGTTTTTCTCTCTCAGTTAGTGCATGCACATCTCTTCCTTTAAAAATGACTTCACCAGCTGTTTTATTGTATAACCCCATAATTGTTCGGCCAATGGTTGATTTTCCGCAACCTGATTCTCCTACTAAACCGAATGTTTCACCTTTATATACGTGAAATGTCACATCATCAACAGCTTTTAATTGTTTGCCTCGGTCCATTGGGAAGTATTTTTTTACATGATGCACTTGTAAAATTTTTTTTCTCTCTTTGTCCTCGAACATAACGATTCACCTATTCTGTCATGATTTCTAAAAATGAAAACAAGGCAATTGTCTTAATAGACAATTCCTTGTTTTTTTATATTAATTTTTATCGGCATATTTTAAGTCAAGATAGCCTACTGGATGGCGAAGCAACCCTGTGACACCGTCAGCTTCTAATGCAACGATATTATAATAACGAATTGGCATTGCAATCATTTCATCGGCAAGCATTCTTTCAGCTTCTTGTAAATACTCCCAACGTTTCTCTTCATCGACTTCTGTTTTTCCTTTTTTAATCAGTTCATCGTATTCTTTGCTAGAAAAACCTGTTCTGTTCATGTAGGAGTCGGTAACAAAGCTTTCTAGGAAGTTTACAGGGTCACTATAGTCGTTTATAAATGAACTTCTTGAAAATTGTAATTCTAAATTCATTTGCGCCTCTGAGAATACATTCCATTCTTGGTTCTCTAACTTAACTTCGACATCTAAATGTTCGCTAAGCATATTTTGTACGGTTTCAGCGACGGCTTTATTCGTATCACTTGTATTGTAGCTTAATGTAATTTCTGGTAATTTATCATAACCTTCTTCTTTCATACCTTCTTCTAATAATTCTTTCGCTTTATCTGGATCAAAGGTGACGAGATCACCATTTCCTTCACGGAAGTCTTTTCCATCTGGACCGATAAAACCTGGTGAGACAAAACCATAAGCTGGTTTGACACCGTTTTTCACAACGAATTCTGCAATCTCATCTCGATTTACGGCATATGAAAATGCTTGGCGAATTTTTTTGTTTTGAAATGGTTCTTTAGTGATGTTAAAACGATAGAACTCCAATCCACCTTGATCACCGATATAGACGTTATCACCATCAATTAACTCATCAGATAGTTCTGCTGGTATCCCTGTTACATCTAATTCTCCACTGACAAACATTTGATAAGGCGTATTCTCATCATTTACCATTGCCCAGTGCACTTTATCTAATTTCACAACATCTTTATCCCAGTAATGTTCGTTTTTTACAAACACCATTTCCTCTTCATGTTTCCATGACTCAAATGCAAATGGTCCATTTGAAACAAAGGTATCTGCTTCGGCATGCCATTTTGGATTGTCTTCAGCTACTTTATGATTAATTGGGAAGAATGCTGGGTTCGTTAATAAGTCTAAGAAAAATCCTGTCGGTGCAGTTAATACGACTTCTAATGTTTTCTCGTCTTTTGCACTTACTTTCACATCATCAACAGACCCATCACCACTATTATATTCTTCAGCCCCTTCTATAAAGTAAGCTAAAAATGCTGCTGGTGAAGCTGTATCAGGATCTAACATATACTTCCATGCATAGACAAAGTCTTCTGCTACAACTGGATCACCGTTTGACCATTTCGCATCTTCACGGATATAGAAAGTATATGTTTTACCATCTTCTGATATATCCCATTTCTCTGCTGTTGCTGCTTGTGGCTGAGAGTTTTCATCAAGTCGGGTTAAACCTTCCATTAGGTTGTTCAATGGTGTCCAAGAGACAGAGTCAAATCCGATGGACGGATCTAATGACTTTGGTTCTGTCCCGTTGTTTAACCTGAGAACCTTTTCCCCTTTGTCATCTTTGTCTCCTTCTTTCTTATCTTTTTTACCATCTTCTGTCTGTTTTGGATTATCTCCTTCGCCAGAGTCTGTTGATGTTGCACATGCTCCTAAGCCAAGTGCTAATACGACTGCCAATAAAAGAAGTATCCACTTTTTCATTTACTTGTCCCCCTTTGTTTATTCATTGGCTATCGTAGCCAATAATGATTTTGCCCGTTCATCTTGAAGCCAACAATTCACATGATGTGAATCGGTGTATTCCGTCTGAACAGGAAATACTTTATTACACACCTCCATCACATATGGACATCGCGCAGCAAACGGACATCCTTTTGGAGGTGAGAATAAATCTGGTGGTGTGCCCTCAATAGGCTCAAGTTTTTCGCCAGCTAAATCGAGTCGTGGAACGGAATTAAGTAATCCTTTCGTATAAGGATGTTGTGGTTGATAAAAGATATCCCGATTATTACCCGTTTCAATGATTTTGCCAGCGTACATGACCGCAATGCGATCCGCTATTTTAGCAACAACGCCTAAATCATGGGTAATTAATATGATTGATACACCAGTTGCTTTTTGAATCGTTTCAAAGAGCTCGAGAATTTGCGCTTGAATGGTCACATCAAGTGCCGTCGTCGGCTCATCAGCAATCAGTAATTCTGGTTCACATATAAGAGCCATGGCGATGACGATGCGCTGTCTCATCCCTCCACTAAATTGATGTGGATATTGTTTTAAACGCTCTTTAGGATTTGGTATACCGACAACTTCCATTATGTCAATCGCTTTTTCAATTGCTTTTTCTTTTGAAACTTTTTGATGTTGACGTAAACCCTCTGTTAGCTGTGTGCCAATCGTTAGCGTTGGATTTAGTGCTGTCATCGGATCTTGAAAAATCATCGATATATCGACACCGCGGATTGCGCGCATCTTCTTTTCTGATAGTTTTGTTAAATCAACACCTTTAAAATAAATGTTACCGGCTGTAATCTTTCCAGGTGGATCAGGAATGAGACGCATGATTGCATTAGATGTCACGCTTTTACCACAACCTGATTCACCAACAATCGCTAATGTTTCACCTTTATTTAAATGAAAATCAACACCACGCACTGCCTGAACAGTACCACCATAAGTTGAAAAGGTGACGTGGAGGTTGTTTACTTTTAAAATGGGTTCGTCTTTGTTCATCTCAGTGTCACCTACTTTTTCTTAATTTCGGGTCAAGAGCATCTTGGAGCCCATCACCTAATACATTAAATGCAAACATCGTAAACGATATGAAAAACGCTGGGAAAAATAAAGTCCACCAATTCCCTGAAAGGATAGCACCTAATGAGTCGTTTGCCATTACACCCCAGCTTGCATATGGTGCTTGAATACCTAATCCTAAAAAGCTAAGAAATGCTTCGGCGAATATAGCTGACGGGACAGTTAGGGTCATTTGGACGATAATAGGTCCCATCGTATTCGGTAATAGGTGTTTCCGTATGATACGTGATGTCTTCGTGCCATATGATTGTGATGCCATCACGAATTCGTAGTTTTTAATTTGTAAAACTTGACCTCTTACGATACGAGCCATCCCGACCCAACCTGTTACTGTTAAGGCAATAATAATCGTCGTTAAGCTAGGCCCTAATACGACGAGTAATAAAATAACAACTAACAAATACGGTATACCGTATAAAATCTCTATAATACGCATCATAATATTGTCTGTACGGCCACCTTTATAACCAGAGATTCCTCCGTACACAATGCCGATAACAACGTCAATAAGCGCTGCCATTAAACCGACAAACAAAGAGATACGTGCTCCAAACCATGTTCTTGTAAAAACATCTCGTCCTAATGCATCTGTGCCAAACCAATGTTTCTTTGATGGTGGTTGATACTGATTTGGTAAGTCTGCTTGATTCACTTCATACGGTGAAAAAATCGGACCAAAAATAGCCATAAAACCTAGTAAAATTAAAAAAACTAATCCGAGCATGGCGAGTTTGTTTTTCAGTAAATGGCGCCATGCGTCTTGCCAATATGATAGAGAGGGACGGTATACAGCTTCGGCTTGTGATTCATCTTGTTTGACTTGTTTAAACCAATGATCAGGTATGTTAGTGGCAGTAACTGGTTGTTTCTTTAATTGGTTCATGTTTATTCACCGTCCTTTTGATGTACTTTGATACGCGGATCTAATAGACCATAGACGATATCAACGAGAAATAACATGATAATTAAAAAGGCACTATAAAAAACGGTCGTGCCCATAATAACTGGGTAGTCACGATGATTAATACTTTCCACGAAATATTTCCCCATTCCTGGGATGGCAAATATTTTCTCAATAACAAATGTTCCGGTTAAGATGCCTGCCAGTAATGTTCCCATAATTGTCACAACAGGCATAAGAGCATTTCTTAACGCATGTTTAAATATAATTTTCCACGGTGATAAGCCTTTTGCACGAGCCATTTTAATATAGTCCTGTGTAAGTACATCGAGCATGGTTGATCGTGTTAATCGTGCTATAATTGCCATCGGTCCAGTGGCTAGTGCAATAACCGGAAGAACCATATACTCTGGTCCTGCCCATGTGGCAACAGGTAAAAGCTCCCAATCGACGGCTAATTTTTGAATAAGTAATGTGGCTAAAATAAAGTTCGGAATCGATATGCCTAATACAGCGATTCCCATTGCGATATAGTCAATGATTCCATTATGTCTTAAAGCGGCTAATATACCGAGAATAATTCCCGATATAACAGCGACGATAATCGTAACGATCCCTAATTCAAAGGAAATTGGAAAGCCTCGACCGAGTAAATCATTAACAGTTTGGTTAGGCTGGGAAATCGATGGACCAAAGTCAAATGTCGCTAACGATTTTATGTATAATAAATATTGGACAACATACGGTTTGTCTAAGTTGTAATGTTTTTCTAAGTTTGCTTGAACCGTTTCATTCGATGATTGCTCACTATTAAATGGTGACCCTGGTATTGAAACCATTAGTACGAATGTCAATGTAATAATAATCCATAAAGTAATAAGCATAACGAGCAATCTTTTTAACGTATATCTTAACATTTTCGTCCTCCTCATGGTGCCGTTCATATATTGTCTTTTATAATTATCTTTAATATTTAAACTTCATTAATCTTAGTTATTTATAAAATGAATGTTTTATATGATTGTTTTTCATCAACTATTAGAAAACTTATGCTCTTAAATATTGATAAATTGTTTCCCCTAATTGCATCAAGCTTGTGTTGGCTTTATAATCCTCTAAGTTTTTTATTAAAACAGTTGCAATGAGCTGGCGATATCCAACGTAAAATATTCCGGCATCATGTTGAACATTCGTTATATGACCAGTTTTATTAGCAAGTTGCCATTGGGGCATGGCGCCAATTATACTTTCTGTTTGTTGTGAAGGCAGCTTACCACGAAAACCATCAGAAATCTGCTGTTTTTTCATTATTTCTATCATTTGTTCACATGCATGTTCGGAAACGAGTGCACCTTGAACAAGTTGTTTTAATAAGTGTGACACATCTTTAGCAGTTATTGTATTTGCCCCTTTACGCTTTACAGGAACAATCATTAATTTGTTATAAAATTCACTTTCATGCATTCCAATATCTTCCATAATTTTTTGGATATAATCGACTTCTAATAAATCAATTAATATATTTGTAGCTGTATTATCACTTTGTATAATCATGAGTGTAATCAAATCATGAATTGTTATATTTGTTCCTGGTGTCATATGTTGTAATACACCACTACCACCTACAAGGTCGTCATGACTTAATGAATATGTATCACTTAGGCGTAATATTTTATCTTCTGCCGCTTGAAATGCTGCGACCATGATCGGTAGCTTAATAATACTTGCTGCTGGAAACTGTTCATGCTCATTGTATGTCCATGTTTCTTTCGTTTGTAGATCTTCTAGGACGACGCCCCATTCGCCGTTAGAATCTGTGATGGTCTTTTCAATTTGTTGTATTAATGTTTTCATCGTTTTCCCCTTAAGTAAGTCATAATTTTTTCTAAATAAGTAAGCGTTTTCATTGACTTCCTAAAAAATACTTCCTATCCTAATCAAGTTTTCTAATTTTCTATAAATAATACCATATAAATTGATAAAAATAAAGGTTAAAATAAAAATTATTTATATTATATGGTGTTTTGTGAATATTTGTGGGGTTTAACATAGTCTTTCTAATAATTATTTTTGAGGTTTCATGTATGATGAACTGTGGAATTTAAACACCATATCAAAGTACTTAACATTTGTTATTAGAAAGATTGGTCATGAATGGAATGATGATACATTGAATGGGAGGTTTAATCATAAAAAACGGCTACCAGCATTGGATCTCTCAATGATGGTAGCCATCTCATTAACTATAGCTCAAACATATCGGTGAGCATTAATTTAATATTTATACTATAAGGTGAGACGAGCAATAAGTTCTAAGCAAAACATATGTTTATGACTCTGCCGCAAATTTTGGTGTGACAGTTTTAATAACTTTACGGTCGTCTACACGAACGATATCTGCACCTAGGGCTGCGAGTTTCTCGACAAAATCGACGTATCCTCGATCAAGATGTTTTAATTCTGTAACACGTGTATAATTTTCAGCAGCAAGTCCTGCTAACACGAGAGCTGCAGCTGCACGAAGGTCTGTTGCGGCGACTTCTGCTCCTTGAAGTTTTACAGGGCCTTCAATAATAACACTACGACCTTCTATTTTCATTTGTGCATTCATACGTCTAAATTCTTCAACATGCATGAAACGATTTTCAAATACGGTTTCAGTTATGACGCTTGTTCCCTCTGCACAGAGCATTAATGCCATCATCTGCGATTGCATATCTGTTGGAAAGCCAGGGTATGGCAATGTCTTAATATCGGTCGCCTTCAGTTGGTCTGTTCCGATGACTCGAATACCATTTTCTTTTTCAAGAACAGTGACACCCATTTCGCGAAGCTTTGCGATGACTGGACGTAAATGTTCGCTCATGGCGTTCTCAACAAACACATCGCCACCAGTAATCGCTGCAGCAACCATGAAAGTACCTGCTTCAATACGGTCAGGAATAACAGTATGTTCAGCACCGTGGAGTTCTTCTACACCGTCAATCCGTATTGTTTCGGTACCAGCACCAACAATTTTGGCTCCCATTTTATTGAGGAAGTTTGCCAAATCGATAATTTCTGGCTCTTTAGCACAGTTCTCAATAACCGTTTGGCCTTCAGCTAACACAGCTGCCATAATAATGTTTTCGGTTGCGCCAACACTCGGCATATCTAAATAAATTTTAGCACCTTTAAGTCGTCCATCAGCTTTCGCTTCAACATAGCCGTTTCCAACGTGAATTTCGGCTCCCATTGCTTCAAATCCTTTTAAGTGCAAGTCGATTGGTCTTGAACCGATTGCACACCCGCCTGGCATAGCTACTTTTGCATGACCGTAGCGTGACAATAATGGCCCGAGCACAAGGACAGATGCACGCATTTGTCGAACATATTCAAACGGTGCTTCCGTTAGCAACCGTTTTGATGCATCTACTGTTACCGTATTATTTTCAAACGTTACATCTGCATGTAAATTACGTAGAACTTCATTGATTGTGTATACATCAGCTAATACAGGAACACCATGAATAACACTTGTTCCTTTACTAGGTAATAAGCTTGCTGCTAAAACAGGTAGTACTGCATTTTTTGCTCCTTCTACTTTGACGGTACCATTTAATACTTTTCCGCCTTTTACAATGATTTTTTCCATATGTCAAGTCTCCTTCAGATCCAGTTTCACTATATTCATATTCAAAATTAAAGTTAGGTGTTCCAATGACACTTTTTCATTTATTTCAGTTTTTTTAGCTTACCCGTAAATTCAAGATTAAAACGTGAGATAACTGTATTTTACATACCACAGTATCATCTTTTTATTAAAATTAAATGGTTGCTTTTTTTAAATATATGTAATCAAAATAAACATTCGTTCAACAAGATTTCATTGACTCACATAAAAAAGCAATCACGTTTTATTATAGCATTACATCAGGTTGTCAGACAAGCTAATATACTTAGTTTAAATTTTTGTAAACAATTGTTAAAACAAATGTCACAAACATATCATATACTATGATTGTCTACAATTTCTTTACAGAAATGGTTTCATTTTAGTTACAACTGAATGAAGAATATCCATATGTTTAAAAAAGATAAATCAAGTCTCCTGACCAATGTAAAAACTCCAAAAAGAAACGACTGACTGCTGTTCCAATAGCAATTGCGATGAATAATAGGAAAATTCGTGCTTCAATAACACGGCCCTTACGAATAAGGGGATCGAACTTAATAGCTTGCATCACCCGCCATGTGATAAAAATGAATAGTAAATGTGAAATCATACTTATAATGGCTGTTTGACCGATTGAAAACATGTATATTTCTCCTGTCGTTTTATAATAAGCATAACTGTACTTTGCCACTTGATAGCCCACTTGTCAAAGGAAATATAACATACATCAACATATCGTGAATGTTTGACAAAACTTGTCGAAAATAATTAGATGATAAAAACTTATTGCCTGGGAAATATCGACAAATTTTATTTAAATGTTCCTTTTTAAATCAAATTAAAAGGACTCTCGCAATAAGCGAGAGTCTTCTAGTTATCTTTGAGCTACTCGTAATCTGTTCATCGCTCGTTTGAGTGACAATTCAGCCCTTTGGAAATCTATATGGTCTTGTTTGGACTGAAGGCGGTCTTCGGCTCGTTTTTTTGCTTGTTCGGCACGTGCAACATCAATATCTTCTGCTTTTTCTGCTGATTGAGCTAATATCGTAACTTTATCTGGACGCACCTCGAGAAAACCGCCATTAACTGCGACGAACTTGGTGTCGTTTCCACTTTTTAGACGGACTTCGCCTATATCGAGTGGTGTCACTAATGGTATATGTTGTGGTAGAATACCGATTTCACCATTTTCAGCTTTACAGACAACCATTTCGAAATTGTCTTCCAAAACTGGGCCATCAGGAGTAACAACACTCACTTCTAGTGTTTTCAAAGAAACCCCTCCTTAGACAGGCAAGAGTCCAGAAAGATGCGTACGCATCTTTCTGGGGCAGTCATCGGTCCCCACCATGGACCAATAATTAGCCTTTCCGCCCTATATCAAAACTTATTGTTGCATTTTCTTTGCTTTTTCTACAACTTCTTCTATACGACCAACGAGACGGAATGCATCTTCTGGTAAATGGTCATACTTACCCTCAAGAATTTCCTTAAACCCTTTAACTGTTTCTTTTACAGGGACATATGATCCTGGCTGACCGGTAAATTGTTCAGCAACGTGGAAATTCTGAGATAAGAAGAACTGAATTCGACGTGCTCGTGCAACCGTTAATTTGTCTTCATCAGATAACTCATCCATACCAAGGATAGCGATAATATCTTGAAGTTCACGGTAACGCTGTAATGTACGTTGGACAGCTGTTGCGACCTCGTAGTGTTCTTCTCCGACAATTTCAGGGTCTAATGCACGTGAGGTAGACTCAAGTGGATCAACCGCTGGATAAATACCTTGTTCGGAAAGTTTACGATCAAGGTTCGTTGTTGCATCTAAGTGTGCGAAAGTCGTTGCCGGAGCAGGGTCTGTATAGTCATCCGCTGGTACATAAATTGCTTGAATGGATGTAACTGATCCTTTATTAGTAGATGTAATCCGTTCTTGTAATTGACCCATCTCTGTTGCAAGTGTAGGCTGATAACCAACCGCAGAAGGCATACGCCCAAGTAAAGCAGATACTTCAGAACCTGCTTGTGTAAAACGGAATATGTTATCAATAAACAAGAGTACGTCTTGACCTTCTTCATCACGGAAATATTCAGCCATTGTTAACCCAGTTAAAGCAACACGCATACGTGCACCTGGTGGTTCGTTCATCTGACCGAAAACCATTGCTGTTTTTTCGATAACTCCTGAGTCCTTCATTTCAAAATAAAGGTCGTTTCCTTCACGTGTACGCTCTCCAACACCAGCAAATACAGAAATACCACCGTGTTCTTGTGCAATGTTATTAATCAATTCCTGAATAAGAACGGTTTTTCCAACACCTGCTCCACCGAATAGACCAATCTTTCCACCTTTAATATATGGTGCTAATAAGTCAACAACTTTTATTCCCGTTTCGAGAATTTCCGTTTCAGTTGTTAATTCTTCAAATTTCGGTGATTCACGGTGAATAGGATCTTTTCTTACGTCTTTTGGTAATGGTTCATCTAAATCAATATTTTCTCCTAATACGTTAAAAATACGACCTAATGTGACATCACCAACAGGAACAGAAATTGGGTTACCAGTGTCTGTTACGGGCATACCACGTTTTACTCCATCAGTGGATGCCATTGCAATTGTACGGACAGTATTATCTCCTAGGTGAAGTGCGACTTCGAGTGTAAGTGTTTTGTCTTGTTCACCTTCGTTGTCTGAATCAAAGTGGACAGTCAATGCATTATAAATTTCAGGTAACTTGTCGTCATCGAATTTCACGTCAACGACAGGTCCCATAACTTGAGTAACATGTCCTTTACTCATCCATTTCCCTCCTAACGAACTTAGAACTATCGATGATAGAGTTATTCTAATGCTGCTACTCCACCGATAATTTCGGTAATTTCTTGTGTAATTCCTGCTTGGCGTGCGCGGTTATATGCTAATGTTAAATCATCAATAAGCTCTTCAGCATTATCTGTAGCGTTCTTCATCGCTGTCATACGCGCAGCATGTTCACTTGCTTTACCGTCCAATAACGCCCCATAAATAAGACTTTCTGCGTATTGAGGTAAAAGTGTTTTTAAAATTGTTTCTTCACTTGGTTCATATTCGTATTGACTTTCTACTGAACCTGTTTCACCTGCTTCTATATCTGTAATTGGAAGCAGTGTCTTCGTAGTTACCACTTGTGAAATCGCACTCACATAATGGTTATAAAATATAACGAGTTCATCGATTTCTTCATCTGTATACATCTGAACGGTTTCAGATGCTAGCTTTTTAATATCTGCAAAGTTCGGTTGATCGGCTAAGCCTAGAATGCTTTTTACGACTGGTAAATCACGTTTTTTACAAAATTCATAGCCAATTCGACCGATAGCGATAATGGTATATTCATCTTTTGATGTGTGGCGTTTTTCAACGGTTTGATGAAACGTTCTTAAGATGTTACTGTTGTAAGCCCCTGCTAAACCACGGTCTGATGTCACAATGACATAGCCCGTTTTTTTCACATCACGCTTTTGTAACATTGGATGTGTAGCATCTGAATGAGCAGCGATATGTGCGACAACTTCTTGTAACTTCTCACTATATGGAACGAATGATCGTGCGTTTTCTTCTGCTTTACTCATTTTTGATGCCGATACCATTTCCATCGCTTTTGTAATATGTTTCGTTTTTTCAGTCGAGTCAATCCGTTGTTTAATGTCTCTTAAAGATGCCAAGCTGTTCACCATCCTTCCTAACAGAAGTCTGTTTCTCATAACGGATGGTGAAGGAAAGTTACATTATCTTCCCTTCATTATCCGTTCTATCGTAATATTCATTCACGTACATTACTTTTCAGATGGTAAGAAAGTCTTCTTAAATGATTCTACTGCATCATCTAAATCTTTCTCATCTGGTAATTGGCCTGTGTCACGAATGCTAGCGAGTAACTCTTCGCGGTTGTGAGCAAGCCATGTGTTAAATTCTGCTTCAAAGCGTTGGATATCTTCTACTGGAATATCGTCTAAGAATCCGCGTGTTAAAGCATAAATAATCATTACCTGGTTTTCAACTGGTAATGGTTTGTGTAAGCCTTGCTTTAGAACTTCAACCGTTCTTTCTCCACGGTTCAACTTCGCTTGCGTTGCCTTATCAAGGTCTGATCCGAACTGAGCAAACGCTTCAAGTTCACGATATGCGGCTAAGTCTAGACGCAGTGTACCAGCAACTTTCTTCATCGCTTTAATTTGCGCATCCCCTCCGACACGGGATACTGATAATCCAGCGTTAATCGCAGGACGAACACCTGAGAAGAATAAGTCAGATTGTAAGAAAATCTGTCCGTCAGTAATAGAGATAACGTTTGTTGGAATGTAAGCAGAGATATCTCCTGCTTGTGTTTCAACAAATGGTAAAGCTGTTAAAGAACCGCCGCCTTTGGCATCACTTAACTTAGCAGCACGCTCTAGTAAGCGTGAGTGTAAGTAGAATACGTCACCAGGGAAAGCTTCACGACCTGGAGGACGACGTAATAGTAGTGATAGTTCACGGTATGCTGCCGCTTGTTTTGATAGGTCATCATAGACAACAAGGACATGTTTACCGTTATACATGAACTCTTCACCCATTGATACACCAGCATATGGTGCGAGATACAATAATGGTGCAGGGTCAGATGCTGATGCACTGACAACGATTGTATAATCGAGTGCACCGTATCGGCGTAATGTTTCGACTGTACCACGAACTGTTGAATCTTTTTGGCCAATCGCAACATAAATACAAATCATATCTTGATCTTTTTGATTAATAATTGTATCAACTGCAACCGTCGTTTTACCTGTTTGACGGTCTCCAATAATTAATTCACGTTGGCCACGACCAATCGGAACGAGAGCGTCAATCGCTTTAATCCCTGTTTGTAATGGTTCATGAACAGATTTACGATCCATAACTCCTGGTGCTGGCGATTCGATTGGACGTGTTTTTGTCGTTTCTACTGGTCCACGTCCATCAATTGGTTGTCCGAGTGGGTTAACAACTCGTCCTAATAACTCCTCTCCAACAGGTACTTGCATAATACGGCCTGTACGACGAACTTCATCGCCTTCTTTAATATCTGTGTATGGTCCTAGAATAACGATACCGACGTTAGACTCCTCAAGGTTTTGTGCCATACCCATTGTGCCGTTGGAAAATTCTACAAGCTCACCGGCCATAACATCATCTAGACCGTAAGCACGTGCGATTCCGTCACCAACTTCAATGACTGTTCCAACATCACTTACTTCAATATTTGAATCGAAATTTTCGATTTGTTGCTTAATTAACGTACTAATTTCTTCAGCTTTGATGCTCATACCATTTCACCCCTATCTTCAATTGTTCTGAGCTGCAAACTGGCGTTCAAGTCGCTCTAATTTGCCGCTTACTGAACCGTCTATAATTGTATTACCAACTCGGACTTTTAAGCCACCGATAATCGCTGGGTCTACAATATTATTAATTTTCACTTCTCGTTTTTGAAAACGCTTTGCGATTGCTTGTGCAATATCTTGTTGTTCCTTTTCAGTTAGTTGACGAACGGAATAAACTTGTGCAACAGCAATCCCTTTGGCGTCGTTTGTAAGCTGTTCTAAACGTGAAACCATGTTTCCAATGATATGAACACGATTTCTTTCAACTAGTAGCTTGATAGTATGAATAACATGTGAATCCATTCCTTGGAACACAGTTTCAACCAGTTGTTGCTGCTTTTCTTGTGAAATTTGTGGATGTTCCAATACTAGACGGAATGATTGATTTGTATTGATGACTTCTTTTACAGTACGGAATTGGTCAACTAATTGATCTAATATATTTTTTTCAGTCCCAAATTGAAAGAGAGCATCTGCATATCGATTAGCAACTACAGCTTCACTCATCGCTCTTCTCCTACCTCTTTAATATATTCATTGATCAATTTTTCTTGATCCTGTGCACTGATTTCCTTCTCAATTACTTTGCTTGCAATAAGAACGGATAATGAGGCAACTTGATCTTGTAAAGCTTGAATGGCTTTTTCCTTCTCATTTTGAATATCTGCTTCAGCAGCTTCTTTGAGACGGGTTGCTTCTTGTCTTGCAATATCGATAATTTTCTGCTCTTCTTGTTTTGCCGTATTGCGAGCTTCATCAATAATCTTTTGTGCTTCTTCTTTTGTTTGTCTTAATTGGGCTTTAGCCTCTTTAGAAGCTGTTTCTGCTTCACGGCGGCTTTTTTCTGCCATTTCAATTTCGTTTTTAACATACTCTTCACGTTTCTCCATCGTTTCCATTAATGGACCCCATGCAAACTTTTTAAGTAATGCAAGTAAAATAATAAAGAGAATAATCGTAAAGAACATATCACCAGTACGAAGCCCTCCAACAGCTCCTAATGTCAAAAAGTCACTATAAAAATGCACAGAATTCACTCCTTTCAATCTCTTACATACGGTCTTTGATTTAAGTATTTAAATGAATCATCTGAATAATAGTCGTACATAAAGGAATGGCGAAGATTCATTCGGAAACGAACCCCGCCATATACATTTTTAAGTAAAACGAATATTATCGGCCTTGTACCATGAATGCGATAACGACAGCCATGATAGGAATAGCCTCAACAAGCGCGATCGCCATTAACATTGTAATTGTTAACGGACCACGTAATTCTGGTTGACGCGCAATCCCTTCAACTGTTCTTCCACCAATTAATCCAATACCAAGTCCTGCTCCTAATGCTGCTAAACCAATAGCAATTGCTGCTGCTAAAGCTCCCATTCTAAAGTTCCTCCTTTTATATTTACCTAAGTTTATTTTTATTTTACATTAAGAAACTGTTATTTCTTAAAGTTAAAACACAGATTTAAAAAGGTTTCGTTTCATTAATCACTTGATTCTTAGTGACTTGCTTCCACTTTATGTGAGATGTAAAGCATCGTCAACATCGTGAATATAAACGCCTGAATTCCGGCAATAAATAAACTATATCCTGACCAAATGAGCATTGGCACACTAGCTAAAACAGCACCACCGATACTTTTTGCTCCTATTCCAATTATGAGTGCTGTTAACATTCCACCAGCAAACATGTTACCGAACAAACGTAAGCCAAGCGTTAACGTATTTGTAAACTCTTCAATGACTTTAAACGGAAACATAAAGAATACAGGTTCAAAGAATTTCTTACCATACTCCTTACCTCCACGAAGTTTAAGGCCATAGAAGTGTGATAACAAGACAATCATAAACGCTAATGCTAATGTAACTCCTGCGTCTGCTGTTGGAGAACCCCACCAGGAGTAATCATCAACGACGACAACTGTTACCATCCCAATGACGTTACTAATTAAAATGAATAAAAAGAGCGTTAGACCAAGTGGCAGAAAAGTTTTACCTGTTTTCCAATCCATCGTGTCACCGATGAGTCCTTTAATAAAATCAACATACCATTCCATCACATTTTGTGCACCAGTTGGCTTCATTTGTAACTTGCGTGTTGCTGCTATACAAATGATAAGAATGATCACTGATACTAATGTAATCATTAGCACGTTAGATAGGTTAAAGGAAAGCCAGGAAATACCAAACACATTCTCAACGATTGGTGCTTTTGTATCCACATTCATCACCTCTTTTCAGGCAAAATTATAGCATAAGAGAAGAATTATTCCATATTCGTAGGTTTACTTAGAACGACTATCATCCTTAATAAAGTGGATCGTTAAATCGATTAAAACAACGATATACGCTGTACATAGTCCGATTGCAACACCAACGATATGAAAGTATTCTTCATAGCGTAATGCGATTAATGCAGCTAATGCAGCCCCTCCTAATCGGATAAATGTCCCCGTACCTGCTCTTTTTCCGTGGTTAATGATCATAGCACCGAAACGTTCCATATTACGATGGAGTATCCATAAATGATAGAAACTAAATGCGGTACCTAATACGAGTCCATTGAAAAATCTGTGGTAAGAACTGAATCCAGCCCCTAGTACGATGACTGCTAGGAGGTAGAGCATCCATTTTCGTTGTCGTATGACTATCTTTCTATATTCCGTCATATAACTCTACTCCTCAATTATTCATCGGTGGCTACATACATATTGCTTCGAATGAAGTTGAAACTGCTTGTCCATCTCCTATTATTGAAGACTGATATCGCATCTTAACACGAAACCTTCAGCGTTCCACACTAAGCAAGTTTACATTAGCAAAACAGCATTGTCAATCAGTATCCTACAATTATCAATATTTTTTTATGTAGGGTTTGTGAGCTTCTTAAACCACTTTATGTACTACTGTTTTTTCGTTATATTTCACAAGAAATCCTGTAGAATATGCGAGGCTAATGTAAACATTGAACATGCCAATATTAAAACAAAATATGACACTTAAAATAGAACACCTATCCTCCATTATAATATTAATCTTTCATGCTAATTGTAACATTTTTGTGAACGTTTTTGGTTAATTTGATGCAATTTCACCATCAGTTTAACCGCCTATGGTGTGATATAAACCTCTGTTTCGCTATTTTCATATGTCCCATCAGTCAATCTCAGTGTGATGAGCGCTCGGTATAAGCCAGGCTTTTTAATCTTTTGACGGTTTAATTGTCCTTTATTGATGCCTTGTCTAACCGGTTTGATTGTTAAGAGATGCTGCTTAAAGATTAAGCTATCGGCATCATATAAAGTAATATTGACTTCTTCGACCTCTTTTGATGTGACATATAATCGATAAAGAAACGTATCGGTATCAAATGGTTTAAGAGTGAATTCAAATCCGCTTGTCTTTGGATAATCAGCTGTTTTGTGAATAAACATATATGGAAGATGATAGATTTCTTCTCCTTCTTTTAATTGTATATAACCTTCATGGATGCCTTCCTTAACGAGTAATGATTGTAAATTGAGTTTTAATGTTAATTGTTTTTTCTCGCCTCCTTGGAGTATGAAAGCTTTGGGAAGTTGGAAGCGGACACCTCTTTCTTTCTTAGGTATGATGAATGAGTAAGTTTTTGGTTTATTTGTTTTATTTTCTATTGTTATCGTTTGTTGTTTACGAAAGTTTGGTTCATCTGTTTTTCCGAATGCTAGATAAGGTTCATATATAATCGTTTGAGCATCGATTGCTTTATCGACTTGTACAAGTCCATTTCCTTGGAGACTTGGGTTGATATGTCGTTTTCGATGTGTTAACAGTGGTCGAGCATTTGTCAATAAAGCATTTTGGATTTGTTCATTTGTCCAATTTGGATGTGCTTCCTTCATTAAAGCTAGAACACCTGATATAAATGGGGCAGCCATACTCGTTCCATCGTATGCTGCATATCCATTAGGAACGGTACTAACGATGCCCTTTCCCGGTGCTACGATATTCGGTTTAATTTGCCAATTGACTGTTACAGGTCCTCGTGAGCTAAATGGTGTAATTTGTTCAGAATATGTTTGATATTGAGTTTCTAACCATAAGTTGTCTTGAGTCGTTGTTTCCTTTAGCCACTCTCCTATTTGTTGGGATAAAGAGGCAACTGGAATATTTATTCGTTCATTTCCTTGTAAAGCTCCCTGAAATGGACCTGGTTCATTGTTATAAATAAGGACTGCTACGGCACCATTTTGTTCTGCCTGTTTAGCCAAGTCATAAAAAGAACGATCACCCCTAGGAATAAGTGCTATTTTACCGTGAAGTTGTATTTCTTCTTGTAAAGTTGTATGAATAACGGGATAAGATTTGTTTAAATTCCATGGAGGTGAATTTAATAATAATTGTAGAGGGATTGTTTTCTTCTCTTTCCAGTAGTATAAGTAAGGTGTTTTAGTAGCGGGTTGATAAGCTCCAACAGCAATTGCTTTTGACGCTGTTGCAGGTGCACCAACAGTCCATGATTGGGGTCCACTATTTCCATTTGCAATGACTACAAGCTTTCCTAACTCAACTGCCTTATTGACAGCCTGACTTGTTGGATAATCTGGACCATTAACTGTGTTCCCCAATGATAAATTAATAATGTCAACATCATCTTTTATCGCATGCTCAATCGCTGCAATGACTTGAATAGATGTACCGACACCGCCTGGTCCTAATGCGCGATATGCATATATGTCAGCGTCTGGTGCCACCCCTTTTATATGACCATTAGCACCGATGATACCGGCGACATGCGTTCCATGTGATGTCGGTATGCCCTCTTTGACTCCTGTTTCCATTGGATCTGAATCTAAGTCTACAAGGTCATATCCACCTTTATAATTCGCTTTTAAGTCAGGGTGCTTATAATCAATCCCCGTGTCAATCACTGCAATCTTTACACCTTTTCCTGTGTACGATGTGTTATTTTCTAATGATTCTTGTTTTATACGTACCATCGTTTCTTTTAATTCTGGCGATAATTGATAAGTCTTTACTGGATGAATATTTTTAACAAACTCAAGCTGACCAATCGGCTGAAGTTTGTCGGGATGAGCCTTTAAAGCAAGTCCGGTAAATATTTTTTCGTATACTTGAACGACTTTAATAGCTGGATAGTATGTTTCGATATATTCCTTATGCTTTTTCGGTTCACCATTTGTTTCTATGATAATGGCTTCATCTTCAGTCTGTATTGGCTGTTCATTCTTATCATTTGGAAAATGTAATATACTTCCGAATAAAAAGATAAACGAAATGAGTCGAAACATGTTAACCGCTCCTTTTAAATTAACGTGCTGTTTTCTTTAGTGTTTGAATTAAGAGGTAAATCATACGACAGACGAGCGAATTTTGTTATGTAAGTGTGAAGGAGCTTTCACGATCAAAGTGGGTGATGAGTTTTACGCTTCTTTAAAAACAAAAAAGCGATCAATTGTCAATGAGACAACTTTGATCGCTTTTTGTAAATATTATTTTGTACCAAATAAACGGTCACCAGCATCACCAAGACCTGGAACAATATACGCTTCTTCATTTAATCCTTCGTCTAGTGCTGCGAGATAGATATCAACATCTGGATGCTCTTCTTGAATTTTCTTAACACCTTCTGGAGCACCGACAATACACATTAGACGAATTTGCTTTGCTCCACGTTTTTTTAAGGAGTGAATCGCATCAGCTGCGGAACCACCTGTTGCAAGCATTGGATCGATGACGATTAATTCACGCTCTGATATGTCAGATGGTAACTTTATGTAATATTCTACTGGTTCTAATGTCTTTGGATCACGATATAGTCCGACGTGACCTACTTTAGCTGCTGGAATAAGACGGACCATACCGTCGACCATACCTAGACCAGCACGTAAGATTGGAATGAGACCGATTTTTTTGCCAGCTAGCACTTTTGCTTTCGCAGTTTTAACTGGTGTTTCTATTGTTGTTTCAGCTACTGGTAGATTTCTTGTAATTTCAAAAGCCATTAGCATGGCGATTTCATTGACGAGTTCACGAAAATCTTTTGTACCGGTATTCTTATCCCTAATATGTGTTAGTTTATGTTGAATCAATGGATGATCAAGTACGTGTAATGTTCCCATATGCGGTGCACTCCTTTATGATTTTTTTACATCCCTTAAATTTTACAGAATAAAACATTTAGATTCAAGTGGACGCTCTTTTCATTAAGTAAAAAAGGTGTTTGACAGGTTAATTGGAAAAAAACAGGTGGAGAATATACGATTCTCTTCACCTGCTTTCATGATTACGCATATAGTGGAAATTTGTCTGTCAATGCTTTTACACGAGCCTTTGCTTCTTCTAATACCGCTTCATCTTCATGATTTTTAAGAGCAAGTGCCATGATGGCTGCAATCTCTTTCATTTCTTCCTCTTTAAAGCCACGTGTTGTAACAGCGGGTGTACCTATACGAATACCACTTGTTACAAATGGGCTTTCCGTATCAAATGGAATCGTGTTTTTATTCGTTGTAATACCGATTTCGTCAAGGACTTCTTCTGCCACTTTTCCAGTTAAATGAAGTGGTGTGACATCTAATAATAGTAGGTGGTTATCCGTACCACCAGATACGATGCGAATACCTTTTTCAACTAGAGCTTCTCCAAGAACTTTAGCATTTTTTATAATTTGTTTAGAGTATGCTTTAAATTCATCAGATAGCGCTTCTTTGAATGATGTCGCTTTGGCAGCAATAATATGCATTAATGGACCACCTTGCATTCCAGGAAATACAGTTTTATCGATTTGTTTAGCATACTTTTCTTTACATAAAATCATCCCACCACGTGGACCACGTAATGTTTTATGTGTCGTTGTTGTCACGAAATCAGCATATTTTACAGGATTTTGATGAAGTCCAGCTGCAACTAATCCAGCAATATGAGCCATATCAACTAACAGATAAGCATCGACTTCATCGGCGATTTCACGGAATTTAGCAAAATCAATTTGACGTGGATAAGCACTTGCACCAGCTACAATGAGTTTCGGTTTTACTTCTTTTGCTTTTGCTAATATAGCATCGTAATCAAGTTGTTCTGTTTCTTTATCGACGCCGTAATCAACGAAATTGTACAATTTTCCACTGAAATTAACTGGGCTTCCGTGTGTCAAATGACCACCATGACTTAAGTTCATTCCAAGGACCGTATCACCTTGTTCTAAAACCGTGAAATAAACAGCCATATTTGCTTGGGCACCAGAGTGTGGTTGCACGTTTACATGTTCAGCGTCAAACAGCTCTTTAGCACGATCTCTTGCTAAGTTCTCGGCAATATCAACATATTCACAACCACCGTAATAACGCCGACCTGGATAACCTTCTGCATATTTATTCGTTAAGACAGAACCCATTGCTTCCATCACTGATTCAGAGACAAAGTTTTCTGATGCGATTAATTCAATCTTCTCCTGCTGACGTTTCTTTTCTAATTGAATGGCTTCATATAATTCAATATCTGTTTGCTTTACATGTTCCATCATTGTTCCTCCCTATTGGATGTATGTATGATTAAAAGCACTTTATGGTCGTCATTCATAGATTGCACGTGCACCGCCAATTAATTTAGGTCGTGTTTTTGCATAATTAATTCGTGCTTTACCAAGTGTTGATTGCTTAAAACGCACTGGGACAGCAACTCGTTTTAAATGCATGCCAATTAATGTGTCACCTATGTCCATAGCGGCATCTGCTTGTATCGTCTCTACGACAACAGCGTCTGTTAAATGTTTAAAAGCATATGCTGCCATTGCACCACCCGCATCACGCGTCGGAATGACAGTTACTTGTTCAAGATTAAATGCTTGCATTGTTTCTTTCTCGACAACAAGTGCGCGATTTAGATGTTCACAACATTGAAAAGCGAGTTGGACACAAGTCTTTTCTCGTAATGTTTGCAATGCCTTAAAAATCTCTTCTGCAATCGCCTCACTGCCTGCTGTCCCAATTTTTTCACCGGCTACTTCACTCGTAGAGCAGCCAATAACGAGTAAATCGTCTTTATTTAATATACCGCTCTCTTCCCACTCCTGAACAATGATTTCCAATTCATTTTGCAACTGCTTCATCACTCATCACCTGCTTGTGGATTATTGTCCTAATTCATAGGCTGAGATCTTTCCAACACGGCGTTCATGGCGGCCACCTTCAAATTCAGTTTCTAGCCATGTTTTTGCAATTTCGCGTGCTAAAGCTGGACCAATGACACGCTCTCCCATCGCCAAAATATTAGAATCATTATGTTGGCGTGTTGCTTTAGCTGAGTACACATCATGAACAAGGGCACAGCGAATGCCTTTTACTTTATTAGCTGAAATGGACATACCTATTCCTGTCCCACAAATTAAAATACCGCGGTCAAACTCTCCATTAGCTACTCTTTCAGCTGCAGGAAGAGCGTAATCTGGATAATCGACAGATGTTTCACAGCTACAACCTACATCTTCATATTCAATGTTCATTTCATCGAGTAAGCTCTTCACTTCATTACGAAGGGTCATTCCAGCATGGTCACCTGAAATAATGACTTTCACGGACTTTTCACTCCTTTTTATCATTTAATAAGTACGCTGTTCAATAACACGTTTCATTTTTATTATAGGCTATTTTGTCTTACAATTTCCAATCAAAAAATTAAAATCTGAAAAGGATTCTTTCCTTTCCAGATTTAGGCATTATACATTAAATTGCTCGATTTGGCGTTTTAAATTTTCTGCTTGCTTTTCTAGTTCATTGGCTCGTTGTTCTACCTCATTAATCGTTGCTGCTTGTTCATGAACAGCGGCATTGACTTCTTCAGTTCCTGCGGTTGTTTGTTCAGCAATAGCTGCGACTTCTTCAGATTGTGACGCCGTTTTTTGAATGGATTCAAGTTGTTCATCAACAAGTTGTGAAATACGTGTAATATCCCTTGCCATTTCTTCAACAGAATGGGACATTTCTGCTATTTTCTCGTTCGCATGTGAGCCTTTTGTTGCCTCTTCAGTTGTTTGTACGACTTGTTCATTCATCTTTGTCACAACGCGATTCATATCTGCTTGAATGGCTTGTATTAATCCTGAAATACGTTGTACGGCTTGAGCACTCTGATCAGCGAGCTTACGAATTTCTTCCGCTACGACGGCAAAGCCCTTTCCATGTTCACCAGCTCTCGCCGCTTCAATGGAAGCATTTAGTGCTAATAGATTAGTCTGTTCAGCAATTTCTCCAACCATCGTAATAATCGATTCTATTTGATAAGCATGATTTTTTAACTTATCAACATCATTGAGAGAGGCTTTTTGACTTTCTGCTAAATCTTGTGTACCGATAATGAGATGATTTATCGCTGTCATACTATCATTCAATACATTTAGCATGATGGCTGATTTTTCTTGAGATGATGCTGCTTGTTCTTGGACTTGTTGTGCTAGTATTGTTGCATGTTCAATTGCCTCAACTGTTTGTTGAATCGCTTCTGAAGATGTCATTGCACCTTTTGAAATATCGTCTGTTGATTGACTGATCATCGTTGAGTTCTTGCTTAATTGATCCGACGCTTGTTTCATTTGCATAACGGTTTGATTCGTCTTCTTAAAATGATCATCGATATTATGTACCATCATCCGTAAATTGTTTAGCATTGTATCAAATGCAAAGCTTAAAGCACGAATTTCATCATCTGATTTTGGAATATGAACCGATTGGTTTAAATAGCCATTAGCTGCTTCTGACGCTACTTCTTCTAGTTTTTCCAATGGTTTCGTAATAAAACGTCCTGCTACATAAGCTAAAATTCCTGACCAAATCATTCCGAGTAGTAATGTTATAATCGTAAACAGTTCAAATGACATATGAAACCATTGCCATTGATTCACGACAAGGTCATACACATAATACAAGAAAAAAGCACTTGTGGAATACGTGATAATTGCTAAAATTGTCGTAAATAACATCAGTTTGACACGCAGACTGAACCGGTATTTTTTTCTACTTTTCATAAGCATCCCCTGATTGTATTTTTTCTACGAGTAAATCGATCTGTTCTTCTATTTCTTCAAGTGTCTTGCGATACACCAGTAAATGACCACCGAACGGATCTGAAATATCTGAGTTCATTAACTTTTGTTCGAGATCGTTCATTTGTTGTAATTCTTCTTTCAGTAATTGAGCAAGCTTTCGTTCAAGGGTGTTGTGATTTAGTTTATGTTCATTTTCTTTTATAAACTGTGAACGTTTTAATTCTAATTGAGCATATACTTGCTTTAATTGATCCCATACTTCTTTATCGGCTTGTGACACATATTCTTTAAGTGTATAATACTTTTCTTGAAAGTTCGGATAGTCTATCATTAATGTTTGCTTATGACCGGTCGTCATTGTTAATACGACATCTGCCCATTGCAATAAACTTGGGGTGACCATTTGCGATTGATGTGAGGCGTCAATTTGTTTTTCTTTAAGAGCTTTAATCGCATTAGCGCTCATTTGTTCGCCTTCATGAGCAAAAACACCAGCAGATTTTACCTCTATATCTGGGAGTTTACTTTTTAATAGTGCTTCTGCCATCGGACTACGACATGTATTACCAGTACATACGAATAATATCTTCATTTGCACACCTCAATTTGATTCAAAAGTCTTATGTTTAATATAACACATATTAAAACAGGGTGCTTTACGCTTCGCTTTATATCATTGCACTCATCATCACAGTTAAGCCGAAAACAATTAGAATACTACCACCCAAAAGCTCACTATAGAGCGAAAGCATGCCACTGATTTTTCGTCCAATAAGAAGGCCTAGTAAAGTAAGAAAACTACTAACAAAACCAAATAATAAAATCATCATGAAAGAATAAATGCCTGACATACCAAAGCTTAGTCCAACTGAAAAGCTGTCCATACTGACAGATAATGCTAACAGGATAAATCCATAACCTGTCAAACGAAAGGTTTTTCTCTCACTTGTTGTAAAAGCGCTCAGAAACATATGGATTCCGATACCAAATAATAAGAGACCACTTAAAAGCGTCGTAACATGTCCGATTTTATTTAGCAAAGCTTGCCCTAATAACACACCAATTGTTGGTAAAATCATATGACATACGCCAATGAATAGGGATAAACACATTGCTATTTTAAACCGCATATTTTGCATTCCTAAAACAAGACTCACAGAGAAAGCGTCCATACCAAGTGCAATCGCTATGAAAAAAAATGAACCAATCTCTGATAACAGATTGATAGGCAAAAGAAAACCCCCTTCAGACATGGTTGTACACTATATGTCTGAAAGGGGGAGATTATGATTAGGAAGAGATGGTTTTATGTGCTGCTTTCTTTAGTCGATTCATAATCGCTTGACCTATCCCTTTCTCCGGGACTGTCTGACAGATGATAATATCAGTATCTTCCTTCTTAAAGGTGCGTAAAGCATCATATAGATGCTGAGCAATTTCTTGTAAACTATTTCCAAGTAAGTAATATTGATCTGTTTTGATCTGTTCGACATCATCTGTTCTAATTAATGCGGCTACGCGATTGCCGTCCTTTTGAGCTTCAGCAACGATTTCATTTAATGTATCAATCGAACCATCAACAAGCCAAAGTGGTACGTCTGGTGTATAATGTTTATACTTCATTCCCGGTGCTTTAGGTTTGCTCTGGTTTTCCATAAGAGCAGGGTCGATATTAACGGGACCGATTACTTGCTCAAGCTCTTCCAGTGAAATGCCTCCCGGTCTTAGAATAACGGGTATATGCTCTGTACAATCTAATACAGTTGATTCAACACCGACTCCAGTTAATCCACCATCGACAATGCCAGCAATTTTACCATTTAAATCTTCCCAAACATGCTTAGCTGTAGTTGGACTTGGCTTTCCTGATATATTTGCACTTGGTGCTGCAATAGGAATATTCGCTTGCTGCAGTAATCTTAATGCTACGGGATGATTTGGTATTCGTACACCAACTGTGTCAAGACCTGCTGTTACATTTGCTGCGCATGTGCCGTTACTCGGTAAAATATATGTGATTGGACCTGGTGAAAAAGTATCAATTAACTTATCAACATACGGCTCATATTTATCCACAATATCCACAAGTTGTTTTTTCGTTGCGACATGAGCGATCAACGGGTTATCTTGCGGGCGCCCTTTTGCTTTAAAAATTTTCGTAACCGCCTGTTCATTTGTCGCATCCGCACCTAACCCATAGACTGTTTCCGTTGGGAATGCAACGGTATGGCCTTGTTGTAACAGTTGTGCCGCCTGTTTAATTGCTTCGGTTTGTTTATGATGACCTTCCGTTACATGCCAATAAATTGTCTCCATCATATTTATTACCTCTTTTCTCTCTCTATTTTAGAAGAAACGAATCGATTTTGCTATTTTTTAAACATCTTATTGTTCATCAACATGTTATCCACATTCCTCAATAGAGTTATCCACATTTTTAGTCGTTATTGTGGAAATATTTGCGAGTGTACATGTTTATTACAATTTATCAACATGATATTAACGATTTTTTCACAGGTTATTCACATTTTCTTGTGGATATTGTGAATAAGGACAGAAATTTTGTTAAGTAACGGTGTAATGCCACCACTTTCCTGATCTCTTTTGAATATTTGCGAGATTTTTTGGTAGATCGGCTGTTTCTTCAAAATATAACGCTTCTAAAATGATATCTAATAAGATTTGATGACTGAATAGATATAATTTATGGCCTTTTAATTCTCTTGTCATCAAAATAATAGTTTCAAGTAAGACTGGTAAGTTTTGAGTTATTTCTGGATGAATAAACAATTGCTTTAACCAATAGTCATCATCAGAAACATGAGTTAATATAAAACAACCTTTAATACAATCGTTTGTTTGAATGACATAACCTTCTTTAACTAAATGGGCTTTGTCTAAAGATGTAGCAGTTTTCATGAAAGATTCTAGTAACGGACCTTGAACAGTTTCTGCTTTTGCTAGTTTCATAAGACTCTCCCCTTCCATTTTACTGTAATCATATGATAGAAGAGAGCTGTTTATGCTATGCAAATAGATTAACGAGCCAATCCCATAGGAAAAATTTAACTTCAACTTCTTCTGTCTCTGTTTGTTCTTGTGAGTCTGTTGCTGCTTCTACTTCAGTAGCGAAGTCAAGAAAGCATAACGGCGGAAATAAGACACACCACCAATTTTTACCTTCACCAGATCCGAGTGTAATAAGGATCGCTTCATATTCTCCTGCTGGATAATGAATGTTTCCATATGTTTTATCAGGGAATAAGACATTTTCTTGATACGAGACTTGGAAGTCATACGTGACATCGTGTTGCTTTAATGTCATATCGATCGTTTGTTCAATCTCATCTATCTGACTTGAAATGACTTGTCTCGCTGCTTCTATATCAGTTAAGTGTTCCACCCATGTTGAAATTTGTTCGTTTACTTGATCACGGATATGCAGCTTCATTTCTTGATCGATTTGTGTATCACTATTTGCTAATATTCTTAAGCGAATCGCTTCATCTGGAATGATTAATCGTTCTGAAGGATTTCCTTCCCCAATACTAGGTTGACTTATTATGAATATCATGACAATAAATATAAACAATACTCGTTTATTCCGCATCATCCTGAACCCCTTTAAATTAATGTTGTTCACATTATGGGCAAGAGAGGAATCTTTTAAACTCGTATTTTCATCTTTTTATATATTTGCATAGATAATGCGGTCTTTTCCGTTCATATCTTGATAGACTGATACATCTGATGCTGGAAATGCTTGACGAATGATTCTCGTTACCGCTTCACCTTGGTTATAACCTATTTCAAAGAATAGATGCTTTGGACGGCTTTTTAATTGACGAACTTGCTTAATAATTGTTTCATATGCTTTTAATCCATGATGATCAGCAAATAATGCTAAATCTGGGTCAAAGTCTTTTACTGTATCTGATAAATATTCTGCATCTTCTTTAGCTATATAAGGTGGATTTGATACGATAACATCTGGATGAATCTCTTCATCAATCATCGGTTGTAAGAAATCCCCTTCATAAAATTGAACCGTTGCATCTAATGAGATGGCGTTATGTTTTGCTACTTTGAGTGCGTCTCCTGATATATCAGTCGCATAAATATGATGTGACGACTCTAATGCAAGTGTAATCGCAATAACACCACTTCCCGTACCAAGATCAACGATGGTTAATGGTTCTATTGTTTGAATTTTTTTCAGAACACATTGAACTAGCTCTTCTGTTTCCATACGTGGGATGAGAACATCTTTTGTCACATGAAACTCCCGGCCGTAAAATTCAGTCTTTCCGATAATATGTTGAACTGGGATACCCGTCTTTGCATGGTTAATAATGGCTTTTTTAAACTGTTCGACAATGGCTAAGGGAATAGGATCTCGCATATTCGCCAAAAATTTAGCACGTGGTTCATTTAAATAATGTTGCAATAATATCTCAGCTACATATGGCTCACGCTGGTGATTTTTCAAAAAAAGAGAAGCCCATTGGAGGACTTCATATTGTTTTGCATCGTTTTTCATATATGCCACCGTTTTCATTAAATGTTAACTTCCGATTTCTTCAAGACGTTTCGTTTGGTCCTCTACAAGCAATGCTTCAATAATTTCATCTAATTTTCCTTCTAAAATTTGCTCAAGCTTTTGTAATGTTAGACCAATTCGATGGTCAGTAACACGGCTTTGTGGAAAATTATATGTCCGAATCCGCTCTGAGCGGTCACCGGTTCCAACTGCTGATTTACGTGTTTCGTCATACTCCGCTTGTGCTTCTTGCTGAAATTTATCATAAACACGGGCACGGAGAACTTTCATCGCTTTTTCTTTGTTTTTAATTTGTGATTTCTCGTCTTGACAAGAAACAACAATCCCTGTTGGAATATGAGTTAGACGAACAGCAGACATCGTCGTATTAACGCTTTGTCCTCCTGGTCCACTTGATGCAAACGTATCGACACGAATATCTTTGTCATGAATATCAACTTCTACATCTTCTGCTTCTGGTAAGACTGCTACAGTTGCTGTTGATGTATGGATCCGTCCACCAGATTCTGTTTCTGGTACACGTTGAACGCGATGGGCACCATTTTCATATTTAAGCTTAGAATAGGCCCCTTTTCCATGAATCATAAATATAATTTCCTTATAACCACCGACACCTGTGGAGTGAGCTTCAATGACTTCTGTCTTCCACCCTTGACTTTCGGCGTAACGTGAGTACATGCGATATAAATCTCCAGCAAATAACGCCGCTTCATCTCCTCCAGCAGCACCGCGAATTTCCATGATGACGTTTTTATCATCGTTTGGATCTTTCGGTAAGAGAAGAATTTTCAGTTGTTCTTCTAATTCCGTTTCTTTCTCGGTTAATTCTGCTAATTCCATTTTAACCATTTCTTCCATCTCTTCATCAAGGTCGTCTTCCAACATTGATTTTGCATCTTTTAATTCTTCTGTCACTGTCTTGTATTGACGATACACTTGTACGACCTCTTGAAGATCAGCTTGTTCCTTTGAGTATTCACGAAGTTTATTCGGGTTATTAATCACTTCTGGGTCACTAAGCTTTTCATTTAATGTATGGTAACGATCTTCAATCGTCTGCAAACGTTCTAACATTTTTTGCTTCACCTCACTATGCTTAACATTATAATTATAGTATATCCAATAGCGTCTGGTCAAAGTCAGACTCATATCTCACCACTTATCATGCATTTTATAATAAATATGGAGTTGTTAAAAGAATGGTTTCATTTGATCAATCTCATGAAGCTTAAGAAAAAACAAAGTGTTGAATAAAAAGATAAGACTTCATCTGGAATTGAATAAAATCTGAGATCATAAGATGTACGTCAGAAGTAGCTACCCTAGTCTATTGTAAAGAGTTGAAACAGAATGACATTTCGCATTGAGACTAGTAATTAAAACTCATATGAAGAAGGAAGCTATTTTACTATAAGTTGAAAGGTGTAACAGCACTTAAACAAAACGAGCAGAAAATAATATTAAAGGTTTTAAAAAAACCCCATAGTTGGGGCTTTTACATTGTCAATATATGTCTTCAATAAAAAGTATGACTTTATTCCGGTTTATTCGGAACTTCATGATGGTGACGACATCTTGGTTCATATGATTCAGATGCACCGACCATAATAACAGGATCATCATATGAGGCAGGTTTACCATCGATTAAACGTTGCGTACGACTAGCTGGTGAACCACAAACAGGACAGATGGCATTGAGCTTCGTAACTGATTCAGCTAAAGCCATTAATTTGGGCATTTGCCCGAATGGTTCGCCACGAAAATCTGTATCTAATCCGGCTATAATAACGCGAATGCCCCGTTTTGCTAAATGATCAACAACTTTAGTAATGTTTTCATCAAAAAACTGTGCTTCATCTATACCGACAACATCGACTTCATCCGTAACGATGTCGATAATTTCCATTGACTGGCTAATAGGATATGCTGTAAAAGATGTCCCATTATGGGATACAATATATTCCTCTGCATAACGATCGTCAATAGCTGGTTTAAATACAGCGACAGACAGTTTACCATATTTTGCTCGTCTTACACGACGTATCAGTTCTTCAGATTTTCCGGAAAACATGCTTCCACAAATGACTTCAACCCAACCGTTTTGTTGCATAACATACATACTGGTCGTCTCCTTTCACCAGATAGCGACTAAATACACGTAAAAAAAACAGGCAAGCGACAATTGGTTTGCCTGTTTTTATTTATTTGCTTACTTAAGATTATATTTTTTCTTGAAGCGGTCAATACGTCCACCGGCTTTGTCAGCTTTTTGCTTACCTGTGTAGAACGGGTGTGAAGCTGAGCTGATTTCTACACGAATAAGTGGGTATGTGTTTCCATCTTCCCACTCAATTGTTTCGTCAGAAGTTTTTGTTGAACCACTCAAGAATTTAAAATCCGAGCTTGTATCAAGAAATACAACTTTTCTATATTCCGGATGAATACCTTTCTTCATATCTTTCCACTCCTTTTTGCCCTGAATCCTTTGGAAACAGAGTTATTGTAAAGAGCCACTTTAGGTTCGTACACCTTTACTAAACTCACGTTAAGATTATACCAGTGTGTCGAACTGAATGCAATAGATAGAATGTAAAAATGAGATTTTACTCAGTGACGATTACATCTGGCGCCGTTTCATCTCTTCTTCCATTCTTTCTAAAAACTCTTCATTCGATTTTGTAGCTTTTAAACGACGTAGGAATCGTTCAAGAAAGTCTGATGAATCTTGCATCGTTTTACGAATCGCCCACATTTTTTCCAAATGGGCCTTATCAACGAGTAATTCTTCTTTTCTCGTACCAGAACGCAGAATGTCAATCGCTGGAAAGATTCTTCTTTCTGCTAGATGACGATCAAGATGAAGTTCCATGTTTCCAGTTCCTTTGAATTCTTCGTAAATAACATCATCCATACGGGATCCTGTATCAACTAAAGCGGTTGCTAAGATGGTAAAACTCCCACCTTCTTCGATATTTCTTGCAGCTCCAAAAAATCGCTTCGGACGATGAAATGCTGCTGGGTCAATCCCCCCTGAAAGCGTACGACCACTTGGCGGTATGACTAAATTATAAGCACGCGCAAGCCGTGTAATACTATCCATCAATACAATCACATCTTGTTTATGTTCAACGAGACGCATAGCCCGTTCTAATACAAGCTCAGATACTTTAATATGGTTCTCTGGTAGCTCATCAAATGTGGAGCTGACGACGTCAACATCTGGGTGAACAGATCGTTCAATATCTGTCACTTCTTCTGGACGCTCATCCACTAATAGTATAATGAGTTTCGCTTCGGGATGGTTAACAGATATGCTATTAGCAATTTGTTTGATTAACATAGTCTTTCCTGCTTTTGGAGGTGCAACGATTAAGCCACGTTGACCAAATCCAACCGGTGTCATCAAATCTATAATTCTTGTCGATAATTGATTTGGAGTTGTTTCTAATTTCATAAAACGGTTTGGATAAAGTGCTGTTAAAGCAGGAAAATGGACCCGTTCTTTAGCTGCTTCTGGGTCATCGTCATTCACAGCATCAACATGTAATAAACCAAAATAGCGTTCATTTTCCTTCGGTGGTCGGACTTTACCTGATACTTTATCCCCATTTCGTAAGTCGAAACGTCGAATTTGTGATGCTGAAATATAGATATCTTCAGCACTTGGGGAGTAGTTAATCGGACGTAAAAATCCAAATCCTTCAGAAGGTATAATTTCCAAAATTCCGTCCATAAATGAGTAGCCATCTTTTTCTGCTTGAGCTTTTAAAATAGCGAAAATCAGTTCCTTTTTTGTTAACTTTGCATAATATGAGATTTTATATTCTCTTGCTAACGCATAAATTTCTTTCAATGTTAGCTCTTCTAATTGTCCAATTGTTAATGACATTCAATCACCACACCTATAAACATTTATTAAGACTTACGAATGAGACGGAATTTTGTTTGAAGCTAGAGTTGAAGTTTAATGGAATGTATTCATGGTCGTTAATTGTTTTCACATCTTTTCTATATGTAGTTATTTTTGGATTACTCTTTAAATTCGAACTGGAGAAGTAGATACGATGTTTGATTTGATAGGGATTGTTAACTAGATAACAATCTTTATATTACTCTGTTTTGATTTGAGAAGCAATATCTTTTTAAAAAATTTTTGAAAATCGTTCTCTTTACTATTATAGTCTAATGATGAGAACATGTCTATGTATCGTTAGAATGGCATCAAAAACGATTAACAATAAATGGGGAAGAGTATATTGAAGCTTCAATGCGATGTCTCGTTGCGCTTTTTCCTGGCGAGAGGCTGTGTTGGAGCACTCAATGCGGTCTCTCGGACTGTTTTTTACAGCGAGAGGATAGATTGAACCAATCAATGCGGTCTCTCACCATGGTCATCTTCGGTGAGAAGTTATATTGGGATTCCAATGTGATGCTTTTTCGCACAATGGAAAGAAAAAGAGAATGCCTTTCTGGACATTCCCCTTGTTTATATTTATGGTTTTAATACAAGGTTTGGCTTTTTCTTTAAACTATGTCTTCCATCAATGAAGCGGACGGTCCCACTCTTTGCACGCATAACAACCGTTTGTGTTGTTGCTGTTTGACCTTTGTATTGAACACCTTTTAATAATTCACCGTCTGTTACACCTGAGGCGGCAAAAATAGCGTCATCTCCTTTACAAAAGTCGTCCATATAAAAGACTTTGTTTATATCGTCAATTCCCATTTGTTTACAACGCTTTCTTTCTTCATCATTTGATGGAACAAGTTGGCCTTGAATCTCACCGCCTAAACATTTTAACGCAACAGCCGCTAAAACGCCTTCTGGTGCACCACCTATACCGAGTAATATATCGACACCAGTCTGATCAAAAGCAGTATTTACTGCACCAGCTACATCACCGTCAGGAATAAGCTTAATTCGGGCACCAGCTTGTCTAATGTCTTTAATTAATTCAGCATGGCGTGGTCGGTCTAATACGACGGCAACGATATCTTCAATATCTTTATTTTTCGCTTTAGCTACAGCCTGTAAGTTATCATAAACAGATGCGTTAATGTCGATTTTACCAACTGCTTCTGGTCCAACAGCAATCTTTTTCATATACATGTCTGGAGCATGTAATAAATGACCTCGATCTGCCATAGCGATCACAGCAAGTGCATTCCATGTTCCATTGGCTACGATATTAGTTCCTTCTAATGGATCAACAGCGACATCGACCACTGGACCGCCGCCCATACCGAGTTTTTCACCAATATAAAGCATTGGAGCTTCATCCATCTCTCCTTCACCAATGACGACAGTACCATCCATTGGAATCGTATCAAAAACGGTGCGCATCGCTGTTGTTGCAGCATCATCAGCCTCTTCTTTCTTACCTCTACCCATCCAACGTGCTGAGGCAAGTGCTGCTGCTTCCGTCACGCGGACTAATTCCATTGTTAAACTTCTTTCCATTCATTTCCTCTCCTTTATTCACAAATACCCTCATCCCAAGTTGGTATTTAAAAAGGTGAGACTTAAGAGTTGTGTAATTGCGTTTTTTCCTCACTGGTTAAGTCTTCTCGCCAAACATTGGCACCTAGTTTTATTAATTTTTCAGTCATGTTTTCGTAACCACGATCGATATGCTCAAGACCAGTTACTTCGGTTATTCCTTTTGCCATAAGACCAGCAATAACTAAGGCAGCACCTGCACGTAAGTCAGATGCTTTCACACGAGCTGCTTCTAATTGCACGGGACCTGTGATAATAGCTGCGCCGCCTTCTGTCTTAATCCTTGCATTCATGCGCCGTAATTCATCAATATGTTTCATTCGCGCACTGTAAATGGTATCAGTGACAACAGCTGTACCTGTCGCTTGAGTTAATAGTGCTGTAAATGGTTGTTGCAAATCGGTTGGAAAACCAGGATATACTAACGTTTTTATATCGACGCTTTTTAAAATTTTCTTTGGGGCAATATACAGTTGCTCATCACTTTGGTCAACTGTTACATCCATTTCACGTAATTTAGCAATTAACGATTCAAGATGCTGCGGGATGACGTTATCAATAATGACTTCGCGCCCAGCACCAGCTGCTGCGATGGCATATGTTCCAGCTTCTATTCGATCGGGAATAATCGTATGACGGCAACCATTTAGTGAAGATACACCTTCAATCCGGATAATATCGGTACCGACTCCTTTTATTTTCGCACCCATATTAGTGAGCAATGTTGCAACATCAATAATTTCTGGTTCTTTCGCAGCATTTTCAATAATTGTAGTCCCTTTAGCTTTAACAGCTGCTAACATAATATTAATGGTTGCTCCTACACTCACAACATCCAAATAAATGCGTGCACCAACTAACTCTTTAGCACGAAGATAAATGGCACCTTGTTCATTCGTTACTTCTGCTCCTAATGCTTGAAACCCTTTAATATGTTGGTCTATCGGGCGAGGTCCGAGATGGCAGCCACCAGGAAGCCCAATGACAGATTGTTTGAATTTACCTAACATCGCACCCATGAAATAATATGAAGCACGAAGTTTCTTTACTTTTCCGTTAGGTAATGGCATTGAAAGCATACGTTCTGGGTGAATATGTATCGTTCGATCACCATTCCATGTAACTGTTCCACCAATTTCTTCCAGTAAATGAGCTAGTATCTTCACATCAGAAATCATTGGTAACCCTTCTAATACAACTTCAGAATCAGCTAGTATCGCTGCAGGTAACAAGGCAACCGCACTATTTTTAGCGCCACTAATACGTACGTTACCATTTAGCTTGTGGCCACCTTCAATGAGCATTTTTTGCATAAATAAAACCCCACTTTACAATAAATAGCGTCATGTAATTTATCTATAGTATGTTCCAACCGAGGAAGAATGATAATGAAATTAACAAATTTTACTTCATTTCGTTCCAGTCCTGTAAAAATTTCTCAATTCCTTGGTCTGTTAGTGGATGTTTAACTAACTGTTCAAGCACGTTATATGGAACGGTTGCAATATGTGCTCCGCTTAGAGCCGCTTCTGTTACATGTAAAGGATGTCTAATTGATGCAGCAATAATTTCTGTTTCAATATTGTGGCGGTCAAATATGTCTGCAATGGTTTTTACAAGTGTCATTCCTGTGTGTCCAATATCATCTAAACGCCCTAAAAATGGCGACACATATGTTGCTCCACTACGGGCCGCAAGTAATGCTTGATTCGCATTAAAAATAAGGGTCACATTTGTTTTAATCCCTAGTTGTGTCAATGCTTTGACTGCTTTTAACCCTTCAAGTGTCATCGGTATTTTTACCGTTATATTTGGGGCAATCTGTGCTAATTCCTTAGCTTCTTTAATCATCCCATCGGCATCTTCTGAAATAACTTCAGCACTGACAGACCCCGATACTTCGTCTGTAATTTCTTTAAGTCGCTCGTGAAATGGTACACCTTCTTTAGCAACGAGACTTGGATTTGTCGTTACACCAGAAAGTACACCAAGTTTATTCGCACGGCGAATATCTTCTAAGTTCGCAGTATCAATAAAAAACTTCATTCTTATCCCTCTTTATTTACGCTTTATTTGAAGAACCAAATTCACGCATTTTCCCAATAACAGTTTCTTTAATCACATCACGGGAAGGTCCAAGATATTTACGTGGGTCATAAAGTTCTGGTTGTTCAGCCAAGACTTCGCGCACCTTTTTCGCTTGGGCTATTTGGTTTTCTGTATTGACATTAATTTTAGCTGTTCCAAGAGAAATAGCACGTTTAATATCTTTTGTCGGTATGCCTGTTCCGCCATGTAATACGAGAGGTACACCTGTTAAATGCATAATTTCTTCCATGCGATCGAAACCTAAATTCGGCTCTCCTTTATATGGTCCGTGTACAGAACCTAACGCTGGTGCAAAGCAATCAACACCTGTCTCTTGTACTAATTGTTCACACTCTGCCGGAATAGCATACATCGCTTCAGCATCTTCTACAATTAAGTCATCTTCTTGTCCACCTACACGACCTAATTCCGCTTCAACAGAAACACCGTGTAAATGAGCTAATTCAACGACTTTCTTCGTAACAGCAATATTGTCTTCTAATGGTTGGGCGGATGCATCGATCATTACAGAAGTAAATCCTGCATGGATTGCTTTTGCACATTCTTGAAAGCTTGAACCATGGTCTAAATGAATAGCTACAGGTACTGTTGTACCGTATTCCTCCATTAATGATTTAATCATAGCTACCGCAACTTTATAACCACCCATGTAGCGTGCTGCACCTTCTGATACTCCGATAATAACCGGAGATTTCTCCTCTTCAGCAGCTTGCAAAATGGCTTGCCCATACTCTAAGTTATTCAAGTTAAATTGACCTACAGCATAACCATTTGCTTTTGCTTTTTCAAGCATTTCTTTCATCGAAACTAATGTCATGATGAAAATCCTCCCTTTTTTCTTTTTATTTCAAATAATATAAACCTCATGTACCATTGTTTACACCATAATTATAGAATACCAACTCAATGAGTAAGTAGCAACCTTTAGCGCTGTTCCTTTCCTACTAGTGTCTTCTCTCATAAAGCGTGCCACGTACGAGTTTAAGTAATTCATGAACATGAAAAGGTTTAGCGATTATTCCAGTCACAAAATCCATTTCTTCTAACTCATCTATTAGCATTTCGAACATACCTGTCATGAAAATACATGGAAGATAAATATCTTTTTCTTGAAGGCGCTTAAGGACGGATACACCATCTAATATAGGTAGATGATAATCTATAATTAAGAGATCGAATGGAGTTACTGTTATTTTATCCAGGGCTTCTTCTCCTGTCTTTGCTTGATAAATTTGATGACCATCTTGTATTAGTATTTCTTTAAGTAACAATCGGATACCTATTTCATCATCTACAATTAATATTTTCTTCGACACACCGTCACCCCTCGTATAAATTTCTCCATTCTTATGAATGTTTTATTTCATTTACTTCTACAACATATCTCATTAACCCTTTATATCTGAACATTTTTCTGAATTTTAGTCAAAATGCACTATTACTTTATGGTAAAAAGGTAATTATATAGAACACAAGGGGACAAAATGACTCTTAAATGAGAAAAATTGCGTAATCAACATTGAAATGTTGTTTCCACAATGTCCTTTTTGTTTTGGATTGTTATAATTATTATTATTTTGTATTTTGGCGGTATACTTTGTTAAATTTATTCTACCAGAAAACACAGGTTGGGAATATGCACATAAAATGATGTTCAACATCATGAGCGAGTGATAAGAAGGACGCTCTTTTACGAAGAAAATTTTGAAAAGCCTCTTCAGGAATACTCTCTACTAAATCATTAATGACAAATGCGATATCATTTT
>NZ_JACHHA010000013.1 GCF_014202495.1 Cerasibacillus quisquiliarum
TCACACCTGTTCCCATACCGAACACAGAAGTTAAGCTCTTCAGCGCCGATGGTAGTTGGGGCATAGCCCCTGCAAGAGTAGGACGTTGCCAGGCAATATAAATTAAACGGGATACACTATAAAACAGTGTATCCCGTTTTTTATTGACTTGTTGAAGGAATGAATGAATTTTTAAGATCGCTTTTAATTATATATGAAATACTTTTTAAATGTTTTCCTTTCCATTTTTTTGTCAACAATAATATAAAAGAAGATATTGGCAACTTCTATTAAATTGCAGTATAATAAAAATAAAGTCAAAGATAGTCAAAGTCAGGCAACATGTCCATATCCGTATAAAACGTGTTGTGATGTGTATGAGGAGGTGGCTACATGAAGAATATTACTGATATTATTGAACAATATTTAAAAGAAATATTGGAGAACAAAGGCACTAACTTCATTGAAATTAAACGTAACGAAATAGCTGATCAGTTTCAATGCGTACCTTCACAAATAAATTATGTGATCAATACACGTTTTACGACTGAAAAGGGTTATAAGGTGGAAAGCAAACGCGGTGGTGGTGGGTATATTCGTATTATTAGAGTAAAGTATAAGGATGAGGCAGAGTTAATTGATGAAATTATTGATATGATCAATCCAAAGATCAGTTTTCAATCTGCTGTTGATGTCGTTGAACGTTTATTAGATGAAGATATTATTACTAAGCGAGAAGCACAAATAATGATAAGTGCTTTAGATCGAGAAACGTTGGCTTTCAAATTACCGTTACGTGATGAAGTAAGAGCAAGAATTTTTACCCAAATGTTAAATACATTGAAGTATATGAAGCATTGAAAGTCAAATGGATGAAAGGAGAGATGCATGATGAAATGTCAACAATGTCAAAAACGTCCTGCAACAGTGCATTACACACATGTGATAAATGGGAAAAAAACAAATATACATGTTTGTGAAGTGTGTGCTAAGGACAGCGGTTATATGACTTATCCTGAAGAAGGCTTTTCTCTCCATGATTTATTAACTGGATTATTTCATTTAGATACACCGAAAGTAGATTATCAAGGCCATCCCTTTCAACAAATTGAAGAATTACGCTGTCCTTCATGCGCAATGACTTTTGCAGAGTTTAAAAGAATTGGGAAATTCGGTTGTATAGATTGTTATCATACGTTTTCTAATCGCTTAGATCCCATTTTTAGCAGAGTCCATAGTGGAAATACCCGTCACCTTGGTAAAATTCCTAAACGAAAAGGCGGACATTTACATTTAAAGAAACAACTCGCAGATTACCGTGAACAATTGGCAACTTTGATAGAAAATGAAGCATTTGAAAAAGCTGCTATCGTACGGGATAACATTAAGGAGCTCGAACAGAAAATACGAAGTAAAGAAGCGGGTGATAACGATGAGCTATGACCAGTTTATGGATCAAGCGGTTAGTCCGTGGATGCTTGAAGACGGACCAGACCATGATATTGTTTTAAGTAGTCGAGTTCGTTTAGCGAGAAATTTAGCAGATTATAAATTTCCAGTCATTGCGCCAAGCGAAGAACTAAACCATGTTAAACAATTCATTGAAAAGGAGTATAATCAAGCATCTTTTAATGAAAGTGGCCCACTTCAATTTATATCTATTCAAGATTTAAGTACAATCGAGAAAATGGTCTTAGTTGAAAAGCATCTGATCAGTCCTTTGTTAACGAAAAAGTCTGATACTGCGGCATCACTTATTTCGCAAGATGAACAAATATCGATTATGATTAATGAGGAAGACCATTTACGTATTCAGCTTTACTATCCTGGTTTTCAACTTCAAGATGCTCTTAATAAAGCATTTGAAGTTGATGATTGGCTAGAAGATAAAGTGAATTACGCTTTTGATGAAAAAAGAGGCTATTTAACAAGTTGTCCAACGAATGTTGGAACAGGCATGCGTGCTTCAGTTATGATGCATTTACCAGCCCTTGTTATTACAAAGCAATTAAATCGAATGATTCCAGCCATTAACCATTTAGGTGTCGTTGTAAGAGGCATATATGGTGAAGGTAGTGAGGCATTAGGTAATTTATTTCAAATATCCAATCAAATTACTCTTGGTAAATCAGAGAAGAATATCATTGAAGATTTACAAGGTGTCGTTCGTCAACTCATTGAACATGAACGACATGCCCGTGATAAATTATTAAAAGAGTTAGGAACGGGATTAGAAGATCGTATCTTTCGCTCTTTAGGTGTATTAAAGTATAGTAGGATTATGGATACGAAAGAAATGGCAACCCGCTTGTCACACGTTCGACTCGGTGTTGATTTAGAATTAATTGATCTTTCGCGTCATATTTTAACTGAATTAACCGTATTAACTCAACCAGGCTTTTTACAATATCATGCTCAAAAAACATTAACACCTAGAGAGCGAGATGTATTACGAGCATCAGTCATCAGGAAAAAGTTAATAGAAGCATAAAATATAAATGCTTACGAATTGATGGGAGGTTTACATGATGATGTTTGGACGTTTTACAGAAAGAGCACAAAAGGTTCTAGCTTTGTCACAAGAAGAAGCGGTTAAACTCGGACATAATAATATCGGAACCGAACATATCTTATTAGGGCTTATTCGAGAAGGTAACGGCATTGCTGCTAAAGCGTTACAGTCGCTAGGTTTAGAAGTAGATAAGATTCAAGAAGAAGTTCTTAAGTTAATTGGAAAAGGAAAGCAACCCGTGCAAGTCATTCATTATACCCCACGCGCTAAAAGAGTTGTCGAACTTTCTCAAGATGAATCGCGAAAGTTGGGTCACTCATATGTAGGGACTGAACATATCTTATTAGGGCTTATTCGAGAAGGAGAAGGTGTGGCTGCAAGAGTATTAAATAATTTAGGGGTAAGTTTGAATAAAGCGAGACAGCAGGTTCTACAATTATTAGGCAGTAATGAAACGGAAGCTTCTAGACAAGGACGCGGACGACAAAATCATGTCAGTACACCGACACTAGATTCATTAGCGCGAGATTTAACAGAAAGTGCTAAAGAAGGGAAAGTTGATCCGGTAATTGGTCGTAGTAAAGAAATTGAACGCGTCATTCAAGTATTAAGCCGTCGGACTAAAAATAACCCAGTCTTAATTGGTGAACCCGGTGTTGGTAAAACAGCTGTTGCTGAAGGATTAGCTCAGCAAATTGTGAATAATGAAGTTCCAGAAACACTTCGTGATAAGCGTGTCATGACTTTAGATATGGGAACAGTTGTAGCTGGAACAAAATATCGTGGAGAATTTGAAGACCGATTGAAAAAAGTAATGGAAGAAATTCGTCAAGCAAATAATGTTATTCTATTTATTGATGAATTGCATACGTTAATAGGTGCTGGAGGTGCTGAAGGAGCCATTGATGCTTCTAACATATTAAAGCCTTCTCTTGCTCGAGGTGAATTACAATGTATTGGAGCAACAACACTTGATGAATACCGCAAATATATTGAAAAAGATGCTGCTTTAGAGCGACGCTTCCAACCAATCCAGGTTGATGAACCGAGCCCAGAAGAAACCGTACAAATATTAAATGGCTTACGAGATCGTTATGAGGCTCACCATCGTGTAACGATTACAGATGAAGCTATTGAAGCAGCAGTAAATTTGTCGGACCGTTATATTACGGATCGTTTCTTACCAGATAAAGCGATCGATTTAATTGATGAAGCTGGTTCGAAAGTACGCCTTCGTTCTTATACGATTCCACCAAGCTTAAAAGAATTGGAACAAAAGCTAGAAGAAGTACGTAAAGAAAAAGATGCCGCTGTACAAAGTCAAGAATTTGAAAAAGCTGCTTCTTTACGTGATTCTGAACAACGCTTAAGAGAAGAGTTAGAAGCGACCCGTGAAAAATGGAAGGAAAAACAAGGAAAAGAAGATTCTAAAGTAACTGCTGAAGATATAGCAACTGTTGTATCGAGTTGGACAGGTGTACCTGTTGTAAGTATGACAAAAGATGAAACAGAACGCTTATTGCATCTTGAGGACATATTACACGGACGTGTCATAGGTCAAGAAGAAGCAGTAAAAGCAGTTTCTACAGCGATTAGAAGGGCTAGAGCTGGTTTAAAAGATCCGAAACGACCAATCGGTTCATTTATTTTCTTAGGACCTACTGGTGTCGGTAAAACAGAATTGGCTCGTGCCTTGGCAGAAGCTATGTTTGAAGACGAAGACGCGATGATTCGAATTGATATGTCAGAGTACATGGAAAAACACGCAACATCTCGCTTAGTCGGCTCACCACCGGGATATGTAGGTTATGAAGAAGGAGGACAATTAACCGAGAAAGTTCGTCGTAAGCCATATTCTGTAGTCCTTCTTGATGAAATTGAAAAGGCTCATCCTGAAGTATTTAATATTTTACTTCAAGTGTTAGAGGATGGCCGTTTAACAGACTCTAAAGGTAGACTCGTTGATTTTCGTAATACAGTGCTTATTATGACATCTAATGTAGGTGCGAGTGAATTAGAGCGAAATAAATATGTCGGCTTTACACTAAATGACGATGATCAAGAGTACAAAGATATGAAAGAAAATGTACTCGATGCCTTAAAGAAAGCATTTCGTCCAGAATTTTTAAACCGAATTGATGAGACCATTGTTTTCCACACACTTGAGGAAAAGCATATGAAAGAAATTGCTAAATTAATGCTAAAGCAATTACAAAAGCGTCTAAAAGAGCAAGATATTGAATTTACATTAACAGATAAAGCGATTGAAAAAATTGCTGAAAAAGGTTTTCAACCAGAATATGGTGCACGTCCACTACGCCGTGCCATCCAAAAAAACATCGAAGACTTGCTTTCTGAAGAACTGTTAAAAGGGACAATTAATAAAGGAGAAAAGGTTAAAGTTGGTTTAAATAATAAAGGGGAATTTATTGTTCTTCCATAAGAACATAACTTTGATTTACTAACAGCTGGAAGGATGATTTCTTCTGGCTGTTTTTCCTATCTTTTGTTTAATTGTGGCATAAATATGTGACAAAGCAAAAGAAATGATAACTATTTGTAATTTCATGGTAAAGAATTTCATATACAATAAAATTAGGTAAGAAGATATTTTGTTTCTTCGCCTGCGGAAAGGACGAGAAAATTGGCTAAAACAAAGACAAAGTATGTCTGTCAATCATGTGGCTATGAATCTCCGAGATGGATGGGAAGATGTCCTGGTTGTTCAAATTGGAATACACTCGTTGAGGAAATAGAGAGAAAGACAAAAACGAATCGCCCATCAACTGGACTGACTTCGAGAAAACCTATCAAAATTACATCTATTGAATCACAAGAAGAACCACGTATATTGACTTCGCTGAAAGAATTTAATCGCGTTCTAGGTGGAGGAATTGTCCATGGCTCACTCGTTCTTATCGGTGGAGACCCAGGAATTGGGAAATCAACACTACTTCTACAAATATCATCACAACTTGCTGAACAACAATTACCGGTTTTATATATTTCTGGTGAAGAATCGACCCGCCAAACGAAATTGCGTGCGGACCGCTTAAATGTTTCTTCTGATTTACTTTACGTCTTAGCAGAAACGAACCTTTTCGATATTGCTAATCATATAGAGGAACTAAAACCTTCACTCGTTATTGTTGATTCGATTCAAACAATTTATAAAGATGAAGTGACAAGCGCACCTGGTAGTGTGTCACAAGTAAGAGAATGTACAAGTGAGTTGATGCGCATTGCTAAGACAAATCATATACCCATTTTCATTGTCGGTCATGTGACAAAAGAAGGGGCGATTGCTGGTCCACGAGTTTTAGAACATATGGTAGATACCGTTCTATATTTTGAAGGGGAAAGGCATCATACTTATCGAATTCTCCGTAGTGTTAAAAATCGTTTCGGAAGTACAAATGAAATGGGTATATTTGAAATGAAGGAAGAAGGACTTAAAGAAGTGATGAATCCGTCAGAAATCTTTTTAGAAGAACGTTCAAAAGGAGCTGCAGGATCAACTGTCGTCGCCTCAATGGAAGGAACGCGCCCAGTATTAGTAGAAATTCAAGCACTTATTTCACCTACTAGCTTTGGAAACCCACGACGTATGGCTACAGGAGTTGATTATAATCGTATTCCATTATTAATGGCCGTATTGGAAAAGCGTGTCGGCCTTATGTTGCAAAATCAAGATGCTTATGTGAAAGTAGCTGGAGGAGTTAAGTTGGATGAGCCAGCTATTGATTTAGCGATTAGTGTTAGCATTGCATCTAGTTTTCGTAATCAACCGACTCGCCCAGATGATATTTTTATAGGAGAGGTTGGATTAACAGGTGAAGTCAGACGTGTGTCTAGAATAGAACAGCGTGTACAAGAAGCAGCTAAATTAGGTTTCAAACGAGTTATTTGCCCACAAAAAAACATAGACGGATGGACCTTACCAGAGACAATTGAGATTATAGGTGTTAATACTGTTCAAGAAGCACTTAATATTGGTTTACATCGATAAAAAACAAATTGACATAAAATAAAATATGTGATAAGATAATAAATTTACTAAGTTGAGACTTATTCAAGGCTATGCTATCATTTTAGTGAAATCATATAGAATCTTAAGATAACGGTTATTTTTTCAGAAGTTGAGGCAATAATAGAATTAGGAGGTGAAATAACTTGTTGCAAAAGATAGTTCATTTGTTTTTTTTAATTACAGGAGCAACAGTAGGTTATTTGTATATACCTGAAATTATTATTTTACTAGGTATTACTGATGTTGGTTTGTTACAGTCTAATTATTTTGGTTTAATTGCCGGTGCGGTTATTTTCTTTCTTATATCATACTTCATAACGGACTACATTGTTGGTTTTTTGAAGTGGGTAGAAGAAGCATTAATTAAAGTGCCGCTTGGTGATTTAGCATTTGGTACATTCGGATTAATCGTTGGTTTAGTAGTTGCTTATTTGATTAATATTACGATTCAAGATATTAAGATAAGCGTTGTATCTCAAGTTGTTCCATTATTCATCATGATTATTCTCGGTTATCTTGGCTTTCAAGTCGGTTTTCGCAGACGTGAAGAATTTCTGCAATTATTAGCAACGAAAAAAGACCGAGAAAAAAAGCGTCAAACATCAGAAGAGCGGGTTAAAAGAGAGTATCAAAAACCTAAAATACTCGATACAAGTGTTATTATAGATGGCCGTATAGCTGATATATGTCAAACTGAGTTTTTAGAAGGGGCACTTGTTATTCCACAGTTTGTTCTCGGTGAATTACAACATATTGCAGATTCTTCCGACGTATTAAAGCGCAATCGCGGACGCCGAGGCTTAGATGTCTTAAATCGTATTCAAAAAGAATTGCCGATTGAAGTTAAAATTTATGAAGGTGACTTTGAAGATATCCCTGAAGTTGATAGTAAATTAATTAAGTTAGCTAAAGTGATCGATGGAACAGTTGTCACAAATGATTTTAACTTAAATAAGGTCTGTGATCTGCAAGGTGTACGCGTATTAAATATCAACGATTTAGCAAATGCAGTGAAGCCTGTTGTTCTTCCTGGAGAAGAATTAGCCGTCCAAGTCATTAAAGATGGGAAAGAACATAATCAAGGTATTGCTTATTTAGACGATGGGACAATGATCGTTGTAGAAGAAGGGATGCGCTATATTGGTAAAAAGATTGATGTCATTATTACAAGCGTTCTACAAACATCAGCCGGTCGCATGATCTTTGCTAAGCCAAAACTACTTGAAAAAGCATTATAAAAAAGGTATAACATTATATAAGATGTTTAGAAATGAAAAGTGATAACAGTAATTGTTATCGCTTTTTGTTATACTGATATAGGATACTTATAAACTATAACAACGTCGTATGCGTTGTTACACACTTATTGAATTTATTTATGTTGAGGAAGGGGTACCACCATGACAAAAGAAGTTCGCGTACGCTATGCGCCAAGTCCAACAGGGCATTTACATATTGGAAATGCACGTACTGCCTTGTTTAATTATTTATTTGCAAGACATTTTAATGGGAAATTTATTATTCGTATAGAAGATACGGATGAGAAACGGAATGTAGAAGGTGGCGAAGAAAGCCAATTAAAATATTTGAAATGGCTCGGTCTTGATTGGGATGAAGGAGCTGACATTGGCGGTGATTATGGACCATATCGCCAAATGGAACGCCTTGAAATTTATCAAAAATATATTGATGAGTTATTGGAAAAAGGTCTAGCTTACAAATGCTATATGACAGAGGAAGAACTCGAACAGGAACGTGAAGAACAAAGAGCTCGTGGTGAAATGCCAAAGTATTCAGGAGCACATCGGAATTTAACAGAAGAACAGATTCAACAATTCGAAGCAGAAGGAAGAAAGCCAAGCATTCGCTTTCGTGTGCCTGACAATGTGACTTACACATTTAAAGATATTGTTCGTGGTGATATTACATTTGAATCCAGTGATGTTGGAGACTGGGTTATGGTTAAGAAAAATGGCATTCCAACATATAATTTTGCCGTCGTTATTGACGACCATTTAATGAAAATATCTCATGTATTACGTGGAGAGGAACATATTTCAAATACACCTAGACAATTGATGGTATATGAAGCGCTTGGCTGGGAACCACCACAATTCGGACATATGACATTGATTTTAAATGAGAACCGTAAGAAGTTAAGTAAACGTGATCAACATATCATGCAATTTATTGAGCAATATAAAGATATGGGTTATTTACCAGAAGCATTATTTAACTTTATTACATTACTAGGTTGGTCACCAGTTGGTGAGGAAGAGATTTTCGATCAGGAGACATTGATTAAAATATTTGACCCAGATCGTCTATCAACCTCTGCGGCAATATTCGATCAGCAAAAGCTAAAATGGATGAATGGAGAATATATTAAAACATTATCACCTGAAGAAGCTGTTTCATTAGCGTTGCCATATTTAATTGATGCAGGGAAACTTCCTGAAGATATGGATGATCAAAAACGCGAATGGGCAGAAAAGCTCATTCAGCTTTATCAAGAGCAGTTACATTATGGTAAAGAAATTGTCGAACTGACAGAGTTATTTTTTAAAACAGAAATCACATATGATGAAGCGGCAATGGATGTATTAAAGGAAGAACAAGTCCCAGAAGTTCTTCAAGTTTTTACTGACAAGCTCATTCATCTAGATGATTTTAATGCAACAGAAATTAAAGCACAAATAAAAGCCACACAAAAAGAAACAGGGCATAGAGGGAAGAAATTGTTTATGCCTATTCGCGTTGCGACAACAGGTCAAAAGCACGGACCAGAGTTACCATTAGCAATTGAATTACTTGGCAAAGAAGTCGTTGTTAACCGACTAGATGCCTTATTGAATAAATTAAATGCTTAATAAAATAGGCATAATAAACCATACATTTCAATTCACATTATGAAATAAATATAATATAGTAATATCACATACTTGTGCGTTGAAGAGGAAAAGTAAAAAATAAATCGGTTACACAGAGAGAACCACCAAGGCTGTAAGTGGTTTTAACCATTATTTTTGAAATGCACCTCTGAGTCCGTCATGGAAAGATAGTATATGACGGCGGAATCCTACCGTTATTTAGGGATTGAGCTGGGGGATTATATGCCTCAATCAGAGTGGAACCGCGCTAAATGAGCGTCTCTGTGTTAAACACAGAGACGCTTTTTTTAATGACATGTAGAGGAGGTCTAATAGATGAAAATTTTTAAGCGGATGAAAGAGGATATGGATGTCGTTTTTGAACAAGACCCAGCGGCACGAACGTATCTAGAAGTATTCTTAACATATTCAGGTTTACATGCTATATGGTGGCATCGGGTTGCACATGCTTTTTTCAAACGAAAAATGTTCTTTATTGCACGTGCTATTTCACAAATCAGCCGTTTTTTAACCGGTATTGAGATTCATCCAGGAGCTAAAATAGGTCGTCGCTTTTTCATAGACCATGGCATGGGTGTCGTCATTGGTGAAACATGTGAAATCGGTGACGACGTGACTGTATTTCAAGGTGTAACATTAGGCGGAACTGGTAAAGAGAAGGGGAAGCGTCATCCAACAATAAAAGATCATGCCTTAATTGCTACTGGAGCAAAAGTATTAGGATCTATTACGGTAGGTGAATATGCACGAATTGGAGCTGGCTCTGTTGTGCTAAAAGATGTTCCAGCACATGCAACAGTTGTTGGTATTCCGGGTAGAGTCGTTAGACAACACGGAAAAAAAGTTGAAAAGACATTGGACCACCACAAACTACCAGACCCAATTCAAGATCGATTTAATCAATTACAAAAAGAAATTGATACATTAAAAAAGGAGATCGCTCAACGAAAGGAAGGGGAACAGAATGACGATTCAAATTTATAATACATTAACGAGGGAAAAAGAAGTCTTTAAACCAATTGAAAAAGGCAAGGTGCGCATGTATGTCTGTGGCCCGACGGTATATAATTATATCCATATAGGAAATGCCCGACCTGCCATTGTTTTTGATACGGTTAGACGTTATTTAGAATATAAAGGATATGCCGTCACGTATGTTCTTAATTTTACAGATATTGACGATAAGATTATTCGTGCCGCACAAGAAGCAGGAGAAGATGCAAAAACGATTGCCGATCGTTATATTAAAGCATATAAGGAAGATGTCGCAGCATTAGGTGTTAAAGAAGCGACTTACCATCCACGTGTAACAGAAACAATTGAAGAGATTATTCAATTTATTGAAGGGCTTATTGATAAAGGTTTTGCATATGAAGTAGACGGTGATGTTTATTTTAAACCGAGAGCATTTGAAGATTATGGTAAATTATCACATCAATCAATTGATGAGCTAAGAGCAGGTGCACGTATTCAAATCGGTGAGAAAAAAAGCGATCCACTTGATTTTGCGTTGTGGAAAAAGGCAGAAGCCGGAGAGGTTGCTTGGGATTCACCATGGGGAAAAGGCCGTCCGGGTTGGCATATTGAATGTTCAACAATGGCGAAGAAATATCTAGGCGAGACGATTGATATTCATGCTGGTGGCCAAGACTTAACATTCCCACATCATGAGAATGAAATTGCTCAATCAGAAGCTAAAACTGGTAAGCCTTTTGCAAATTATTGGATGCATAATGGTTATATCAACATTAATAATGAAAAAATGTCCAAATCCCTAGGTAACTTCGTATTAACACGTGAACTATTACGTCTTCATGATCCGAAAATTATCCGTTTTTTTATGTTAAGCGTTCACTATCGTCATCCGATTAACTTTTCGGAAGAATTGTTAGAAGGGGCAAAACAAAGCTTTGAACGAATAGAAACAGCTTATTTAAATTTAGAACATCGTAAAAAAGCGAGCATGAATTTAACGAAAGATAACAACGAATGGCTTGAAAAAATTGAACAGTTAAAAGAAAACTTTGAAGCGGCGATGGATGATGACTTTAATACAGCTAATGCCATATCTGTCTTGTTTGATGTGACAAAAGAAGCAAATCTATATGTAGAAAAAGATCAAACAGCGACAGAAGTGATTGATGCTTTTCAAGAGGCAATGAAAACCATGCTTCATATTTTAGGTATTCGGCTAGAAACAGAAGAGGACTTATTAGATGAAGATATAGAACGTTTAATAGAAGAGAGAAATGAAGCACGTAAGAATCGCGATTTTAAACGCGCTGATGAAATTAGAGATCTTTTAAAAGAAAAACAGATTATATTAGAGGATACGCCTCAAGGTGTCCGGTGGAAAAGAGGTTCATAATGAAACTAGATGTTAAACAAATGAAAAGCTTAGCACTTGCTTATATGGGCGATGCTGTTTATGAAGTTTATGTTCGTGAATATTTATTAAAATCAGGAGAAGTAAAACCGAATGAATTACATCAAAGAGCTGTCACTTTTGTTTCAGCAAAAGCTCAGGCTAATGTTATATTAGCCTGGCTTAAGACAGATTTTTTAACAGAAGAAGAGAAGAAAGTAACGATTCGTGGACGTAATGCGAAATCTGGATCAATTCCGAAAAACGCAAGTGTACAAGCTTACCGTTATTCAACAGCTTTTGAAACGTTAATTGGTTATCATTATTTACTCGATCATAAGGAGCGTTTAGATACGTTGTTACGAAAAGCAATTGAACATTTAGAAAATCAGAAGGGAGGAAGCTTATGATGAAAGAGGAAATAATTATAGGCCGAAATCCAGTCATAGAGGCTTTAAAATCAGGGCGAACGATTCATAAAATATTTATATCAGATCAATTAAATGTGAATACACGCCGAGAAATCAATCGACTCAATAAGAAGGTAGATGCTGTTATTCATCAAGTGCCCAAACATAAGTTAAATCAATTATCAAGAGGTAATCACCAAGGAATTGTAGCATTTGTAGCTCCCTATAAATATGCACAGTTAGACGACTTATTTACAATTGCTAAAGAGCTTAACGAAGATCCTTTTTTTATTATTCTAGATGAATTAGAGGACCCACATAATTTAGGTTCAATTTTAAGAACAGCTGATGCTACAGGAGCACATGGTGTGATTATCCCCAAACGCCGTGCCGTCGGTTTAACTGAAATAGTCGCTAAAACGTCAGCTGGGGCTATTGAATATGTTCCTGTTGTTCGCGTAACAAATATTGCCCAAACTATTGAACAACTAAAAGAGAAAGGTCTTTGGATTATAGGAACAGCCGGAGAAGCTAAAGAGGATTATCGGTCACTAGATTTAACGATGCCACTTGCTATAGTCATTGGAAATGAAGGAAAAGGTATGAGCCGCCTCGTCAAGGAAAAATGCGACTGGTTAGTGAAGCTTCCAATGGTTGGCCATGTGTCATCACTTAATGCCTCAGTTGCTTGTAGTCTGTTATTATATGAAGTTTATCGCAAGCGTCATCCGCTAAGCGACCAGATATGATTTATCTTGTAGTTGACGGTTATAACATTATCGGAGCGTGGGAAGAATTACAGAGATTAAAAGAAAAAGATATTGGACAAGCTCGTGATCGCTTACTTGACATGATGGCTGAATATCAAGCTTATTCTGGTTATCACGTTATCGTCGTATTTGATGCTTATTTTGTCAAAGGAAAGAGAGCAACATATCGAAAGTCCAAGCTTGATGTCATATTTACGAAAGAAAATGAAACAGCTGATGAATGTATTGAAAGACTCGTAAAAGAGCTACAAAATGTTCGTGATAAAGTGTATGTAGCAACATCAGATTATGATGAGCAACGAACGATTTTCGGAAGCGGTGCTTTGCGTAAATCGGCCAGAGAACTCTACATCGAGATGGAAGCAATGCAAAAAGATATTAGTAGGCGCATCATAAGCCAAAACCAATACAAACCCATTTCAAAGATTCCGTTAGACCCTGAAGTTCAAGCAGTTTTTGAAAAATGGCGTCGCGGAAGAAAATGACTATATCTAAAGTCCTAAAACACCCCCACTAATTATTGGTAATTTTTAAAATTGAGAGAAAATACCCATCATATTTTATTGAGAATTTATCCGCCATATTGTATAATAGTTCCATAATTGCCAACAATTTGGTGGGGGAGGGCATACTAGGTGAGTGTAAAACAACTGAGGGCTCGATCGAATCAAATCAACCATCTTAAAGATGAGGAATTGATTCAATTAATCCATCGAGGATGTGGACAAGCATTAGATTTTCTAATTCGCAAGTACAAACATATCGTTAGAGCAAAATCACACACATATTTTATCGTTGGGGCAGATCATGAAGATATTTTTCAAGAAGGTATGATTGGATTATATAAAGCCATTCGTGATTACGATAAAGATAAGTTGACCTCGTTTCGTGGATTTGCAGACATTTGTATAACGCGGCAAATCATTACAGCAATCAAAGCAGCGACGAGAAAAAAGCATATCCCACTAAATTCTTACATTTCCTTAGATAAACCCATTTATGATGAAGAATCAGACCGAACATTATTAGATACAATTGCAGGGGCTGAAACAACTGATCCACAAGAACTGCTAATTTCTCGGGAAAACGAAGGACGTATTCACCTTAAGTTAACTCAGTCTTTAAGTGATCTTGAGAGAAAAGTACTTGTTTTATATCTTGATGGTAAATCTTATGAAGAAATATCAATCGAATTAAAAAGACATGTCAAATCGATAGACAATGCACTACAAAGGGTAAAACGGAAATTAGGAGAGTTTCACCGCTCTGGAGAAGTGATGCTATCATTTAATGACTATGTCGACTATTGACATTCATAACTCAGACATGCTACATTAAAATGAGCATATCCCGAAGACGGGGTGATATAATGAGTAAGAAAATCACTTTAGCATGTATACATTGCGCTCGTCGCAACTATACGACGCATAAAAATGCATCACACGATTCCAAACGTTTAGAAGTTAGAAAGTTTTGTAAAACATGTGGCAAACATACGTGGCATCGTGAAACAAAATGATAGATTAAAGCTATTAGCGAAGAGTAGGAGGTACAAACGACGATGTTTAAATTTTTAAAAGACGTTGCACGAGAGATGAGAAAAGTTTCTTGGCCAAAAGGAAAAGAGTTAACGAGTTATACGATAACCGTTATTGCGACGGTTGCTTTTGTAGCTATATTCTTTTTTATTGTTGACCTTGGTATTACTCAACTCATTGAGTGGGTTCGCTAACTAGCTTTTGGACTTATATTTTGAATAAATGTATTATAAATATGATATAATGCTATATATACCTATTACAAAAACCCGATTTAACGGGTTTTTTAAATTGTTTAAAACATAGATGTGTTTTTTATCGTTTACAAATAGAGTGATTCATAATTTAAGGGAGGGAAATGAAGATGGATAAGAAATGGTACGTTATTCATACGTATTCTGGTTATGAAAATAAAGTTAAAACGAACTTAGAAAAGCGCGTTGAAACGATGGGTATGGAAGATAAGATTTTCCGAGTTATCGTACCAGAAGAAGAAAAAACAGAAATGAAAGATGGTAAGAAAAAAGTAACGAAAAAGAAAGTCTTCCCAGGATATGTATTAACAGAAATGATTATGACAGACGATTCATGGTATGTCGTCCGAAATACACCAGGTGTGACTGGCTTTATCGGTTCAAGTGGCGGTGGTACAAAACCAACACCGTTATTACCACATGAAGTCGATCAGATACTAAAACAAATGGGCTTAGCCGATCAAACGGTTCAAGTTGACTTTGAAATTAAGGAAAACGTCCGCGTAACTGATGGTCCATTTGCTAACTTTACAGGAACAATAGAGTCAATTGATACTGATAAACAAAAGGTAAAAGTGCATGTTAATATGTTTGGTCGCGATACACCTGTAGAGCTAGAATTTGGACAAATTGAAAAACTATAATGATTGAAAGACTTGCAAAATAGGTTAGAACATGCTAAAATTTTTTTGTTATTCACGTTCTGTTCTAATCGATAGGACAGACGATTTAGAGTGGGAGGAGAGGAAAGTCTCCTATTACCACATCACGGACTTTAAGGAGGTGTGTCTCGTGGCTAAAAAAGTTATTCAAGTCGTAAAATTACAGATTCCTGCAGGGAAAGCAAACCCAGCACCACCAGTGGGACCAGCATTAGGTCAAGCGGGTATTAATATCATGGGATTCTGTAAAGAATTTAATGCACGTACACAAGAACAGGCAGGGTTAGTTATTCCTGTAGAAATTACTGTTTTTGAAGATCGTTCTTTCACATTTATTACAAAAACACCACCAGCTTCTGTATTATTGAAAAAAGAAGCAGGAATTGATAAAGCATCTGGTGAACCGAACCGTAATAAAGTAGCAACGGTAAAGCGTGACAAAGTAAGAGAAATTGCAGAATTGAAAATGCAAGACTTAAACGCGGCTGATGTAGAAGCTGCCATGCGTATGGTAGAAGGAACCGCACGCAGTATGGGAATTACGATTGAAGATTAATTCTGAAATCTATCAGGTTGCGGCAAGTTAGAATTCAACTCGCAACCTTTTCATATGATGATTTGCTCTATATGTTAAAGAGTCATCATCTAAGCTTTATAAAGGCTTGTTCGTGCTTTTATAAGTGGGAGGTTAAACCGTTATAACCACAATAGAGGAGGAAATAATAATGGCTAAAAAAGGTAAAAGATATCAAGAAGCGGCAAAATTAGTAGACCGCTCAAAGACTTATCAAATAGATGAAGCTGTTGAACTTTTAAAGCAATTTCCTAAAGCAAAGTTCGACGAAACCGTTGAAGTAGCCTACCGCCTAGGAGTTGATCCGAAAAAAGCGGACCAACAAATTCGCGGTGCTATGGTACTACCACACGGAACAGGGAAAACACAAACAGTTCTCGTGTTTGCAAAAGGTGAAAAAGCTAAAGAAGCAGAAGCTGCAGGTGCTGATTATGTTGGAGATCAAGAATATATCGAAAAAATTAACCAAGGTTGGTTAGAGTTCGATGTTATTGTAGCGACACCTGATATGATGGCCGAAGTAGGGAAATTAGGTCGTGTCCTTGGACCAAAAGGCTTAATGCCAAACCCTAAAACGGGCACAGTAACATTTGAAGTTGAAAAGGCGGTTAAAGATATTAAAGCTGGTAAAGTAGAATACCGTGTCGATAAAGCTTCGAATATACATGCGCCAATTGGAAAGCTTTCATTTGATGCTGAAAAGCTTATAGAGAACTTTAAAGCTTTAACAGAAACAATCGTGAAAGCAAAACCACAATCTTCTAAAGGAAAGTATTTACAAAACGTTGCAATTACATCAACTATGGGCCCTGGTATTCAAGTAGATGTATCAGATTTTCGTCCATCATAAAGTTGACTTTTTAAATTGAAGTCGATATAATGTATGACGTTATCAAAATAAATACGTTATACCGTAGACAGCAGGGGCGTTAAGCTTAATATCCTGCCGAGGTTTTTCTTATAAAGTAAGATGATGCGATTCCGTTAATCATCTTAATAAAAGGAGCCTCTCTGTCTAAGGCTCCTTTTTATATTGTATTTATACGGTATGATGATTCTTTTTGGGAGGTGGAACAATGTCCAACGTAATGGAAACAAAGAAACAAATTGTTGAAGAAATCACTGAAAAATTCCGTAATAGTCAATCAACAGTACTTGTTAACTACAGAGGTCTTGATGTTGCTGAAGTAACAGAGCTACGTAAACAATTACGTGATGCCGGCGTTGATTATAAAGTTTATAAAAACACACTTGCAAGACGTGCGGCAGAAGCTGCGGGTTTAAGTGAGTTAACTGAAACATTGGTCGGTCCAACAGCTATCGCATTTAGTGATGAAGATGTTGTCGCGCCAGCGCGTATTTTAAACGATTTCGCTAAAGATCACGAAGCATTAGAGATTAAAGGCGGAGTGATTGAAGGGGAAATCGCATCTTTAGATGATATTAAAGAACTTGCAAGCCTACCGAACTACGAAGGTATGGTTTCTATGTTGCTTAGTGTTCTTCAAGCTCCAATTCGCAACTTTGCTTATGTTACAAAAGCTGTTGCTGAGCAAAAAGAAGAGCAAGGTGCTTAATCTAGAATGTTATTAACAATGTATATAAAAAATAATAGGAGGAAATAACATGACACCAGAACAAATTATCGAAGCGATTAAAGAAATGTCTGTTTTAGAATTAAATGATTTAGTTAAAGCTATTGAAGAGGAATTCGGCGTTACAGCTGCAGCTCCTGTAGCGGTTGCTGGCGGTGCTGCTGGTGGCGATGCTGCTGAAGAAAAATCTGAATTTGACGTTGTACTTGAAAGTGCGGGATCATCTAAAATTAAAGTTATCAAAGTGGTTCGCGAAATCACAGGTCTCGGCTTAAAAGATGCGAAAGAATTAGTTGACAACGCTCCAAAACCAGTAAAAGAAGGCGTTGCGAAAGAAGAAGCAGAAGAAATCAAAGAAAAATTAGAAGAAGTTGGAGCAGCTGTAGAATTAAAATAATGCTACTCAATTAAAAAAAGCTCGTCGGATTACGGCGAGCTTTAAATTTACACCTATTAACGAATAAAAAGCAGGTGTTTATCATGACAAATCATTACTATTCCAATAAGCCCCAATCAAAAAGTTCACCAAAGATATGGAAATATCAACTACGCAAAAAGGAATTTACTTTTATAAGTGATACAGGTGTGTTTTCCAAAAACGAAGTCGACTATGGGAGTCGTCTTTTAATTGAACATTTTACCGAACCGTCAAGGCCGGGTGATATTTTAGATCTCGGTTGTGGGTATGGACCAATCGGTATAGCAATTGCTGCAAGCTTTCCTGATCGTAAAATAACAATGATTGACATTAATGAACGAGCGGTTAATCTTGCTAAAGAAAATATCCGAATGAATCAGATAAAGAATGCAGAAGCTTTTGTAAGTGATCGTTTTAAAGAGCTTCCCAATCGTTTATTTGCTACAATATTGACGAATCCTCCTATTCGAGCTGGAAAAAAGATTGTTCATGCAATATTTGAAGAAAGCAAGTCTTCCTTGTATACTGAAGGTGAGTTATGGGTCGTCATCCAAAAAAAACAAGGGGCTCCATCAGCGAAGAGAAAACTTGATGAATTATTTGGTCATGTAGAAGTCGTAACAAAAAGCAAAGGATATTATATACTAAGAGCGGTAAAAGTTTGACGTGACATACTTAGTATGATAATATTATTAAATGCTAACATGGGATTTCTCTTGTCAAGTCTTTTATGTGATTTTATATGGAAAGATATGAAAATGAGAAAGGTATAATCTAACTTAAATCGGAAACAATGATAAAATGGATGTAAATATTTGTTTTCCGATTTTTTATTCAATGCTTAATGATTCCTGTTAAATATCTTTTCTATTTTTAAGATAACGCATTAATCCATTATAAGCAAGATTATTATTTACTATTTTACGACCATTATTTGTATAAGGCAAGTTATTCTTTTGAAAAATCCTATTTAGCGTAGATGTTTTATTTAAGGTATATAGGTATTAAGAGAAACCGTGATGTATTAAATGCCGGTTTTTCTAAAATATATTATTCATTTTTGTATGTATACGTACAGGTACATAATTACATGCAAATAATGCGAGATTTGAGAGGTGAAGCAGTTGGCAGGTCAACTAGTTCAGTATGGACAACATCGCAAACGTAGAAGTTATGCTCGAATTAGTGAAGTGTTGGAGTTACCAAATTTAATTGAAATTCAAACCGCTTCCTACCAATGGTTTTTAGAAGAAGGAATGCGAGAGATGTTTCAAGATATTTCTCCGATTGAAGACTTCACAGGAAACTTGTCATTAGAGTTCGTTGATTATTCGATAGGTGAACCGAAATACCCTGTCGAAGAATCAAAGGAAAGAGATGTAACCTATGACGCTCCACTTCGAGTGAAAGTACGATTAATTAACAATGAAACTGGAGAAGTAAAAGAACAAGAAGTATTTATGGGTGATTTCCCGTTAATGACGGATACTGGGACATTCATTATCAATGGTGCAGAACGAGTGATTGTATCACAATTAGTACGCTCGCCAAGTGTTTATTACAATGAAAAAATCGATAAAAATGGTAAACGCGGACTATCAGCAACAGTGATACCAAACCGTGGTGCATGGTTAGAATACGAGACAGATGCGAAAGATGTCGTCTATGTTCGTATTGATCGTACGAGAAAACTACCAATTACTGTTCTATTACGTGCTCTTGGCTTTGATTCAGACGAGGAAATCATTGATTTAATAGGTGAAAATGAATACCTATTAAATACGCTAGAAAAAGATAATACCGAATCAACTGAGAAAGCATTGTTAGAAATATATGAACGTCTGCGTCCAGGTGAACCACCTACAGTGGAAAATGCTAAGAGTCTCATCATATCACGCTTTTTTGATCCGAAGCGTTACGATCTTGCGCATGTCGGTCGTTATAAAATCAATAAGAAGCTTCATTTAAAAAATAGATTATTTAACCAAGTGCTTGCAGAGCCAATTGTAGATCCGGAAACTGGTGAAGTACTTGCTCAGAAAGGCGATAAACTAGAACGGAAATTACTAGATAAAATTATTCCTTATCTAGAGAATAAAGACTCACTAATCGGTGAAGTCGTTCTAGATTCAGAGGAAGCGATTTTAGGTGAACCAGTTCACTTACAATCGGTTAAAATTGTTGACCCAACTGACCCAAGTGGAGAGCGTGTACTTCATGTCATTGGTAATGGGAACATCGAATCAAATGTTAAAAACATTACACCAGCTGATATACTTTCTTCCATTAGCTATTTCTTTAACTTATTGCATCAAGTTGGACACACTGATGATATTGATCATTTAGGGAATCGTCGCTTACGCTCAGTAGGAGAGCTATTACAAAATCAGTTTAGAATTGGATTATCACGCATGGAACGTGTTGTTAGAGAACGGATGTCAATCCAAGATACATCTAGCATTACACCACAGCAACTGATTAATATTCGTCCAGTTATTGCATCGATTAAAGAATTCTTTGGTAGTTCCCAATTATCACAGTTCATGGATCAGACGAATCCACTTGCAGAACTCACACATAAGCGTCGACTATCTGCTCTTGGACCAGGTGGTCTAACACGAGAACGTGCAGGGTTTGAAGTACGAGACGTACACTACTCACATTATGGGAGAATGTGTCCGATCGAAACACCTGAAGGCCCAAATATCGGACTGATTAACTCATTATCAAGCTATGCAAAGGTGAATAAATTTGGATTTATTGAAACGCCATACCGTAGAGTAGATCCAGAAACAGGTAAGGTAACAGGAGAAATTGATTATCTAACAGCAGATGAAGAAGATAACTACGTCGTTGCACAAGCCAATGCTCCTTTAGATGAAGAAGGATATTTTGCCGATGAGGAAGTTATTGCTCGTTTCCGTGGCGAAAATATTGAGGTGAAACGCAGTCAAATCGATTATATGGACGTATCGCCAAAACAAGTTGTTTCAGCAGCGACAGCATGCATTCCTTTCTTAGAAAACGATGACTCCAACCGTGCCTTAATGGGAGCAAACATGCAACGTCAAGCTGTTCCATTATTGGAACCTGAAGCCCCAATCGTTGGAACGGGGATGGAGTACGTGTCAGGTAAAGATTCAGGAGCTGCTATCATTTGTCGACATACTGGAATTGTTGAAAGTGTGGAAGCGAAGGAAATCGTCGTTCGCCGAATTTCTGAAGTAGATGGTAAAGAAGTAAAAGGTGATGTTGATCGTTACCGTCTAAGGAAGTATGAACGTTCTAACCAAGGTACGTGCTATAACCAACGCCCTATCGTCAAAAAAGGTGATCGCGTTGCAAAAGGCGAAATCTTAGCAGATGGACCTTCAATGGAAAATGGTGAATTAGCTTTAGGAAGAAATATTTTAATTGCTTTCATGACGTGGGAAGGCTACAACTATGAAGACGCCATTATTATGAGTGAACGTCTCGTTAAAGATGATGTATATACATCCATTCATATAGAGGAATATGAGTCAGAATCACGTGATACAAAATTAGGCCCTGAAGAAATTACAAGAGATATCCCGAATGTTGGAGAAGATGCTCTTAAAAACCTTAACGAACAAGGGATTGTTCGTATCGGTGCAGAAGTGAAAGATGGCGATATTCTCGTTGGGAAAGTAACACCAAAAGGCGTTACAGAACTATCTGCAGAAGAACGACTCCTACATGCCATTTTCGGTGAAAAGGCTCGTGAAGTTCGTGATACATCATTACGTGTACCACATGGAGCAGGTGGAATCGTTCTTGATGTGAAGATCTTTAACCGAGAAGATGGTGACGAACTTCCACCAGGCGTTAATAAACTTGTTCGCGTTTATATCGTTCAGAAACGTAAAATTAAAGAAGGGGACAAAATGGCAGGAAGACACGGAAACAAAGGTGTTATTTCCAAGATTTTACCAGAAGAAGATATGCCATTTTTACCTGATGGAACACCAATTGATATCATGTTGAACCCATTAGGTGTACCTTCGAGAATGAATATTGGGCAAGTATTTGAATTACATTTAGGGATGGCTGCTAGAAAACTCGGCATCCATGTCGCATCACCAGTATTTGATGGAGCGACAGAACAAGACGTATGGGATGCCTTAGAAGAAGCAGGCATGCCACGTGATGCCAAGACAGTACTATATGATGGAAGAACCGGAGAACCTTTTGATAATCGTGTCTCGGTCGGTGTCATGTATATGTTAAAACTAGCACATATGGTTGACGATAAATTACATGCACGTTCAACTGGACCGTACTCTTTAGTTACCCAGCAACCACTGGGCGGTAAAGCTCAGTTTGGTGGCCAACGCTTTGGAGAAATGGAAGTTTGGGCTCTTGAAGCTTATGGAGCCGCCTACACGTTGCAAGAACTACTAACTGTTAAGTCTGATGATGTCATTGGACGTGTTCAGACTTACGAAGCAATTGTTAAAGGTAATAACGTTCCAGAACCAGGCGTTCCAGAGTCTTTTAAAGTATTAATTAAAGAGTTACAAAGCTTAGGAATCGATGTAAAGATTCTATCAAGTGATCAAGAAGAAATTGAGATTCGTGAACTCGAGAAAGAAGATTCTCAAACGGCGAGTAAGCTTAACTTAGAATTAAACAATAAATAAGGATTGGTACCTTAAAAAAAGGAAAAAGCCATTGATGAATGAAGGGACTCCTTTATTCATCAGTGGTTTATGATATAAAGAAACCATACATTAAAAAGGGAGGTAGCCCCTTGTTAGATGTAAATAATTTTGAGTATATGAAAATAGGATTAGCTTCACCTGAAAAAATTCGTTCTTGGTCATATGGTGAGGTAAAGAAACCAGAAACGATTAATTACCGTACATTAAAACCAGAAAAAGACGGGCTTTTCTGTGAGCGAATTTTTGGACCAGCTAAAGACTGGGAATGTCATTGTGGAAAGTATAAACGCATCCGCTATAAAGGAATTGTATGTGATCGCTGCGGTGTTGAAGTAACGAAAGCATCTGTTCGTCGTGAACGTATGGGACATATAGAACTAGCAGCACCCGTCTCACATATTTGGTATTTTAAAGGCATTCCAAGTCGAATGGGTCTTTTGTTAGACATGTCCCCAAGAGCTTTAGAAGAGGTTATATATTTTGCAGCGTATATTGTTACAGAACCAGGAAACACACCGTTAGAAAAGAAGCAGTTACTATCTGAGAAAGAATACCGCTCTTATTATGAAAAATACGGAAACACTTTTACTGCGCAAATGGGTGCAGAAGCTATTCGGAAGTTGCTTCAGGATATTGATCTGGATAAAGAAGTGGCACAAATTAAAGAAGAGCTTAAAACTGTCCAAGGTCAACGTAGAACAAGAGCAATAAGAAGACTCGAAGTGCTTGAAGCATTTCGTAACTCTGGCAATGATCCGTCATGGATGGTATTAGATGTACTACCGGTCATCCCACCGGAGATCCGTCCGATGGTTCAGCTAGATGGTGGCAGATTTGCAACTTCAGATTTAAACGATTTATATCGTCGTGTTATTAACCGTAACAATCGTTTGAAACGTTTATTAGATCTTGGTGCACCAGGAATTATCGTTCAAAACGAAAAAAGAATGCTCCAAGAAGCAGTAGATGCTTTAATTGATAACGGTCGCCGAGGACGTCCTGTTACAGGTCCTGGAAACAGACCATTAAAGTCGCTTTCACATATGTTGAAAGGAAAGCAAGGCCGTTTCCGTCAGAACCTTCTCGGTAAGCGAGTCGACTATTCAGGTCGCTCAGTTATCGTTGTTGGCCCAAGTTTAAAAATGTATCAATGTGGATTGCCAAAGGAAATGGCACTGGAATTGTTCAAACCTTTCGTTATGAAAGAACTTGTTGATAAAGGGATTGCTCACAATATTAAATCAGCAAAACGTAAAATTGAACGGATGCATCCAGAAGTGTGGGATGTTTTAGAAGAAGTAATCAAAGAACACCCTGTACTTCTTAATAGAGCGCCGACATTACACAGATTAGGTATTCAGGCGTTTGAACCAACATTGGTTGAAGGTCGTGCCATCCATCTTCATCCACTCGTCTGTACAGCATATAACGCAGACTTTGATGGAGACCAAATGGCTGTTCACGTTCCGCTATCAGCTGAAGCGCAGGCTGAGGCACGTGTTTTAATGCTAGCTGCACAAAATATCTTAAACCCGAAAGATGGAAAACCTGTTGTTACACCTTCACAAGATATGGTTTTAGGTAACTATTATCTAACACTCGAAAGAGAGAATGCTATTGGTGAAGGCAAGGTCTTTAAAGATGCAAATGAAGCTCTAATGGCGTACCAAGCAGGCTATGTACATTTACACACGCGTGTAGCCGTTCGAGCGTCAAGCTTAAATAACGAAACCTTTACAGATGAGCAAAATGAGAAATTATTGATTACAACCATCGGGAAACTTATTTTCAATGAGATGCTTCCTAACTCATTCCCTTACATCAATGAGCCGACACGGACGAACTTAGAAGTACAGACGCCAGAGAAATACTTTATTGAACGTGGAGCAAATGTAGTAGAAGAAATAAAATCAAGAGAATTAGTAAAACCGTTCAAAAAAGGTTTCTTAGGCGATATTATCGCTGAAGTCTTTAAACGATTTAAAGTAAGTGAAACATCTAGAATGCTTGACTTAATGAAAGATCTCGGATTCCATTTTGCAACTGTTGCTGGAATGACAGTAGGGATTTCAGATGTTGTCGTCCTACCAGAAAAGGAAGAACTTCTCGATGAGGCACAACAAAAAGTAGACCGTGTTCTTAAGCAGTTTAGACGTGGATTAATCACTGAAGAAGAACGTTATGAACGTGTCATCTCAATTTGGTCTGATGTAAAGGATGTTGTTCAGGATAAATTAATGGCATCACTTGATCGACTCAATCCAATCTTCATGATGAGTGATTCCGGTGCACGAGGAAACCCATCTAACTTTACACAGTTAGCAGGTATGCGTGGTCTAATGGCTAATCCATCTGGTCGGATTATTGAATTACCGATCAAATCTAGCTTCCGCGAAGGTTTATCGGTGTTAGAATATTTTATTTCAACACACGGTGCGCGTAAAGGGCTTGCTGATACAGCGTTGAAGACAGCTGACTCAGGATATTTAACCCGTCGTCTTGTCGATGTCGCTCAAGACGTTATTATTCGCGAAACAGATTGTGGTACAGATCGCGGTTCTAAAGTTTCAGCTATTACTGAAGGAGCTGAAGTGATTGAACCGTTATATGATCGTTTAGTCGGTCGAACCGCCTTCGAGGAAGTGACCCATCCTGAAACAGGAGAGGTCATCGTAACGATTAATGAAATCATTACAGAAAACCAAGCTAAACAAATTGTAGAAGCCGGTATAGAAACGGTTACAATCCGGACAGTCTTTAATTGTAATACACGTCACGGAGTGTGTAAGAAATGTTACGGACGCAATTTAGCAACCGGTGCTGAAGTTGAAGTTGGTGAGGCGGTCGGAATTATTGCTGCTCAATCAATCGGAGAGCCGGGTACACAGCTTACTATGCGTACATTCCATACAGGTGGAGTAGCAGGTGATGACATCACTCAAGGTTTACCACGTATTCAAGAATTGTTTGAAGCACGTAATCCTAAAGGAAAAGCAACGATTAGTGAGATTCACGGCTTCGTTCATGAAATTATAAGTGAAAAAGACAAACAAGAAATTGTTGTAAAAAGTGAAGTTGAAGAACGAACATATTCTGTCCCACTAAATGCTCGTCTAAAAGTTTCTGTCGGCGATGAAGTGATTGCTGGACAGGAATTAACAGAAGGGTCAGTCGATCCGAAAGAACTTATCAAAGTTCAAGGTGTAGAAGGTGTTCAAGACTACTTGCTACGTGAAGTTCAACGTGTATACCGACTTCAAGGTGTAGAAATTAGTGACAAGCACGTAGAAGTTATGGTACGTCAAATGCTACGTAAAATCCGAGTACTTGATGCAGGAGAAACAGATGTACTACCAGGATCATTAATGGAAATACATCAATTCAAAGATGCGAACCGCAAAGCTTTAGAAGAAGGAAAGCAGCTCGCGGTAGGAAAACCTGTATTACTTGGAATTACAAAAGCATCATTAGAAACAGATTCATTCTTATCGGCTGCATCTTTCCAAGAAACAACTCGTGTTCTAACAGATGCAACAATCAAGGGTAAAGTCGATGAATTACTAGGTCTAAAAGAGAATGTTATTATCGGTAAACTCGTTCCAGCTGGGACGGGAATTGAGCGCTACCGTAAGATTCAAGCACCTTCTTTTGACGAAGTTGAAACAGAAGAGACAGACGAAGTAGAAGAAACCGTTTAATAATAGTAAAGAAATATGTCCAGCAAGAAACAAGTCTTTTCTAGTTTCTTGCGGACATCTTTACTACTCTTTAATAGCAGATTAAATGTTTGTAAAAAATACGGAAAAAACCGATATATTCAGTTGACATTAAAAAAAGAGAATGATAATATATTCAAGGTGATTCCGTTTTACTATGTGTTGCTTTGGAGGATATAGGGAATGTCTTATGAAAAAGTAACTCAAGCAAAATCGCGTTTAATTATTGGAACAAAACAATCGCTCAAAGCTATGAAAAATGGCGATGTGAGCGAGGTGTTTATAGCTGAAGATGCTGACCGAAAAGTCACTCAAGGGGTCATTGATTTGGCAGAAGAATTAAGCATTCCATGCCATTATGTTGACTCTAAGAAGCGATTAGGTCAGGCATGTGGAATTGAAGTACACGCAGCAACAGTTTCCATAAGAAAACCTTAGTTTTGGTGGGTGTTACCACGAAAGCTTTGTTTTTTACCAAAAGATGAACCACCTGGATGTGTGGCATTAGAAAAAGCCCATTTAATCTGGTTCAAATGAATGACAAAAGGAAAGGAGGAGCCGATAAAATGCCTACAATTAACCAATTAATTCGCAAAGGTCGTAAGAGCAAACCGAAAAAATCAGACTCACCTGCTCTTAGCAGAAACTATAACAGCTTTAAAAAACAATTTACACGCGTTAACTCCCCACAAAAACGCGGGGTATGTACACGTGTAGGAACATTAACACCTAAAAAGCCGAACTCAGCATTACGTAAATATGCGCGTGTTCGTTTATCTAATAACATGGAAGTAACTGCATACATTCCAGGAATTGGTCACAACCTCCAAGAACATAACGTTGTTTTATTACGTGGAGGGCGTGTTAAAGACTTACCGGGTGTTCGTTATCACGTTGTACGTGGTGCATTGGATACTGCAGGAGTCGAAGGACGTATGCAAGGACGTTCTAAATACGGTGCTAAAAAACCGAAAAAATAAACTAATAGAGACAGAAGGGAGGATTTTACATGCCACGTAAAGGTCCAGTGCCAAAGAGAGATGTATTACCAGATCCGGTGTACGACTCAAAGTTGGTCACTCGTTTAATCAACCAAATTATGATAGATGGTAAACGAGGAAAGGCACAGAAGATTTTATATAAAGCATTCGAATTAGTTAAAGAAAAAAGCGGTCAACAACCGATGGACGTTTTTGAAGAAGCAATGAAAAACGTCATGCCAGTATTAGAAGTACGCGCACGCCGTGTTGGAGGTTCCAACTATCTTGTGCCAATGGAAGTACGTCCAGATCGACGTCAAGCATTAGGCTTACGCTACCTTGTAAATTATGCTCGTCTACGCGGGGAGAAAACAATGGAAGAGCGTTTAGCTAATGAAATTCTAGATGCTTCTAATAATACAGGTGCAGCAGTGAAAAAACGCGAAGAACTTCATAAACAAGCAGAAGCTAACAAGGCGTTTGCTCACTATCGCTGGTAATGAGTTAATTATTTATAGAACAATAAAGAATAGGAAGGAGAAAGAGATATGGCTAGAAAGTTCTCCTTGGAAAAGACGCGAAACATTGGTATTATGGCACATATTGATGCTGGTAAGACCACTACAACAGAGCGTATTCTTTTCTATACAGGACGCATTCATAAGCTTGGTGAAACACATGAAGGTGCTTCACAGATGGACTGGATGGAGCAAGAACAAGAGCGCGGAATCACAATAACATCCGCAGCAACCACTGCTGAGTGGGACGGCCATCGTATCAACATCATTGATACACCAGGACACGTAGACTTCACAGTTGAAGTTGAACGTTCACTTCGTGTACTTGATGGGGCAGTAACTGTACTTGATGCACAGTCAGGTGTTGAGCCGCAAACAGAAACTGTATGGCGTCAAGCGACAACATACGGTGTACCAAGAATTGTCTTTATTAACAAAATGGATAAAACAGGAGCAGACTTTTTATTCGCAACAAGCACATTGAGAGATCGCTTAGGAGCGAATGCTCATCCTGTACAACTTCCAATCGGTGCTGAAGACCAATTCGAGGGAATCATTGATTTAATTGAAATGGAAGCCCATTTCTATTTAGATGATCTGGGAACTAAATCAGATTCTGGAGAAATTCCAGCAGAATATAAAGACAAAGCGGAAGAGCTTCGTGAATCATTAGTGGAAGCTGTCGCTGAATTAGATGAAGAATTAATGATGAAATATCTAGAAGGCGAAGAGATCACAAACGATGAACTTAGAGCTGCTATCCGTAAGGCAACATTAAGTGTTGAATTTTATCCAGTATTCTGTGGTTCTGCTTTTAAAAACAAAGGTGTACAGCTATTATTAGATGGTGTTATTAACTATCTACCAGCTCCAACAGACATCCCTGCTATTAAAGGGATTGTTCCTAAGACAGAAGAAGAAGTAGAACGTCCAGCAGATGATAACGCACCATTCTCAGCCCTAGCGTTTAAAGTTATGACGGACCCATACGTTGGTAAACTTACATTCTTCCGTGTATATTCTGGTACACTGGATGCAGGTTCATATGTCCAGAACCCAACGAAAGGTAAGCGTGAGCGTATTGGACGTATATTACAGATGCATGCGAACCACCGTGAAGAGATCCCAACTATTTACAGTGGAGAAATTGCGGCAGCTGTAGGTTTAAAAGATACAGCAACAGGGGATACATTATGTGATTCGAAACATCCTGTTATTCTTGAATCAATGGAATTTCCAGAGCCAGTTATTTCTGTAGCTATTGAACCTAAAACTAAAGCAGACCAAGATAAGATGGGAATTGCTTTAGGTAAGTTGGCGGAAGAAGACCCGACATTCAAAACAGAAATGAACGCCGAAACAGGCCAAACAATCATTTCTGGAATGGGAGAACTTCATTTAGACGTTATTGTTGATCGTCTAAAACGTGAGTTCAAAGTTGAAGCTAACGTCGGTGCACCACAAGTTGCATATCGTGAAACATTCCGTAAAGCAGCAGAAGTGGAAGGTAAATTTATCCGTCAATCTGGTGGTCGTGGACAGTATGGACATGTTTGGGTGAAATTCGAACCACTAGAAGAAGGCGCTGGATTTGAATTTGAAAACAACATTGTCGGTGGGGTCGTTCCACGCGAATACGTTCCGGCTGTTGAACAAGGTATTCAAGAAGCAATGGAAAACGGTGTTCTAGCTGGTTACCCGCTTATCGATGTAAAAGCTTCATTATTCGATGGAAGCTATCATGACGTTGACTCGAATGAGATGGCATTTAAAATTGCAGCATCTATGGCATTAAAGGCTGCAAAAGATAAATGTGATCCAGTACTACTTGAGCCGATGATGAAAGTTGAGATCGTCGTTCCTGAAGAATACATGGGAGATATCATGGGTGATGTCACATCACGTCGTGGCCGTGTAGATGGAATGGAAGCTCGTGGTAACGCACAAGTTGTAAGAGCGTTTGTACCACTTGCAGAAATGTTTGGTTATGCAACAGCACTTCGCTCTAATACGCAAGGTCGTGGAACATACACGATGTACTTTGATCACTATGAAGAAGTGCCAAAAAGCATTGCAGAAGAAATTATTGAGAAAAACACAGGTGAATAATTGATTTTTTCGCCTATGTCAAGTATAACTTTTAGTAAGACTTAGATTTTCTAAGTTTAAATAAAAAATTATTCTTTTCATATTGAAGGAGGAACTATAAATGGCTAAAGAAAAATTTGATCGCTCCAAAGAGCACGTTAACATTGGTACAATCGGACACGTTGACCACGGTAAAACTACATTAACAGCTGCTATCACTAACGTTATGAACAAATTAAACGGTTCAGGTGAAGCAAAAGCATATGATGAAATCGACGGTGCACCAGAAGAAAGAGAACGTGGTATTACTATTGCTACTTCTCACGTAGAATACGAAACAGAAACACGTCACTATGCACACGTTGACTGCCCAGGACACGCTGACTATGTTAAAAACATGATTACTGGTGCGGCACAAATGGACGGTGCTATTCTAGTTGTATCTGCTGCAGATGGCCCAATGCCACAAACTCGTGAACATATTCTACTTTCACGTAACGTAGGTGTTCCAGCAATCGTTGTGTTCATGAACAAAGTAGATATGGTTGATGACGAAGAATTACTAGAATTAGTAGAAATGGAAATCCGTGAACTATTATCTGAATACGAATTCCCAGGTGACGATATTCCAGTTATCGCAGGTTCAGCACTAAAAGCATTAGAAGGTGTTGAAGAATACGAACAAAAAATCGTTGAACTTATGAACGCAGTTGACGAATATGTACCTACTCCAGAGCGTGATACTGACAAACCATTCATGATGCCAGTTGAGGACGTATTCTCTATTACTGGACGTGGAACAGTTGCTACTGGACGTGTAGAACGCGGTCAAGTTAAAGTAGGAGACGAAGTAGAAATCATCGGACTTGCTGATGAAGCTACAAAAACAACTGTTACAGGTGTTGAGATGTTCCGTAAGCTTCTTGACTATGCAGAAGCAGGAGATAACATCGGTGCATTACTTCGTGGAGTAGAGCGTGAAGATGTTAAACGTGGTCAAGTAATTGCTGAGCCAGGTACAATTACACCACATACAAAATTTAAAGCAGAGGTTTACGTTCTTTCTAAAGAAGAAGGTGGACGTCACACAGCATTTTTCTCAAACTATCGTCCGCAATTCTACTTCCGTACAACTGACGTAACTGGTGTTGTTAACTTACCAGAAGGTGTAGAAATGGTTATGCCAGGTGACAACGTAGAAATGGAAGTTGAATTAATTTCACCAATCGCGATTGAAGACGGTACACGTTTCTCAATTCGTGAAGGTGGACGTACAGTAGGTTCAGGTGTTGTAACTGAAATTGTTGAGTAATCAATAACTGATTTAAATCAGGTAGACTCTTATATGAGAGTACTACCTGATTTTCTTTTTCTGAGATTTATTTCAGGTAGATCCAATAAAAGGAATATATTAAATGAAAAAAACTTGCCGTAATCCTTGCAATCTATATAGATAGTTTGTATAATTAATAAATGTGCAATCCGTTATAAATGGTGGAACTTGCACTATCAGCGGCAATTTTATATAATATTGACGTTGACTGAAAAAATAGGCAATGATGCGAAAGGTTGTTGGCACACCCGGCCCCTTTGCCATGGCGGTGAGTCAAGAAATTTTCGTGGAGCAAGTCTATTATAAAATGGGCGAAAAGGAGGGAAAGTAATGGCAAAAGAGAAAATTAGAATTCGTTTAAAAGCATATGATCATCGTATTTTAGATCAGTCTGCTGAAAAGATTGTTAACACAGCAAAACGCTCTGGAGCAAATGTCTCTGGACCAATTCCTTTACCAACCGAAAGGTCAGTTTATACAGTTCTTAGAGCGGTCCATAAGTATAAAGATGCTCGTGAACAATTCGAAATGCGTACACATAAACGCTTAATCGATATTGTCAATCCAACGCCACAAACAGTTGATTCGTTAATGCGTCTTGACTTACCGTCTGGTGTTGATATAGAAATTAAACTATAATTTATGAAAGAATTTAGGAGGTGTAACGGATATGACGAAAGGAATCTTAGGCCGCAAAATCGGCATGACTCAATTGTTTACTGAGAATGGAGAACTTATCCCAGTAACTGTTATTCAAGCTGAGCCAAATGTTGTATTACAAAAGCGTACGATGGAAAATGACGGCTATGAAGCCATTCAAATCGGTTTTAAAGATCAAAAGGAATCACGTACTAATAAAGCTGCAAAGGGCCATGCTGAAAAAGCAAACACAACCCCTAAGCGCTACATTCGTGAGATCCGTAACGCAAACCTTGATGAATATGAAGTAGGTCAAGAGGTTAGCGTAGATGTTTTTGCAGCAGGAGATAAAGTTGATGTTACTGGAACATCTAAAGGGAAAGGTTTCCAAGGATCTATTAAACGCCACAATTATGCGCGCGGACCAATGTCTCATGGTTCTAGATATCATAGAGGACACGGTACAATGGGGCCAGTTGATCCAGCACGTGTATTACCAGGAAAGAAACTTCCAGGACAAATGGGTTCAGAACAAGTAACCATTCAAAATTTAGAAGTTGTTAAAGTCGATACAGAACGCAACTTATTATTAATTAAAGGAAATGTACCTGGTGCAAAAAAATCAGTCGTAAAAATTACGAGTGCAGTGAAGGCTAAATAATCATATAAATGAAGGGAGGAAATGTCATGCCTAAAGTAGCACTATTTAAGCAAGATGGTTCACAAACAGGTGACATCGAATTAAATGAGGCTGTTTTCGGAATTGAACCGAATACACATGTTTTACATGAAGCAGTCGTTATGCAACGCGCATCTCTACGTCAAGGAACACATAAAGTGAAAAACCGTTCCGAAGTACGAGGAGGCGGACGTAAACCGTGGCGTCAAAAAGGAACAGGTCGTGCACGTCAAGGTTCTATCCGCTCACCACAATGGGTAGGAGGCGGAGTCGTCTTTGGACCGACACCACGTAGCTATAGCTATAAACTTCCAAAAAAAGTACGCCGTCTAGCATTACGGTCTGCTCTATCATCAAAAGTAGCAAACGACAACGTTATTGTATTAGAAGAGCTTGTGTTTGAAGCGCCTAAGACAAAACAATTTGTAGATATGCTAAATAATCTAAAAGTAGATACGAAAGCACTAGTAGTTACAACAGACAAAGACGAAAATGTAATTCGCTCAGCAAATAACCTTCAAGAAGTTAAAGTGCTAACTGTTGAAGAAGTAAATGTATTAGATTTGCTGGCGCATGACAAGCTGATCTTAACAAAAGACGCAGCGGAAAAAGCAGGGGAGGTGTTCGCGTAATGAAAGACCCACGTGATATTATTAAACGCCCTGTCATTACAGAACATTCTGCTGATTTGATGGCAGATAAAAAATACACATTTGAAGTTAGCCCGAAAGCAAACAAAGCAGAGATCAAACATGCAATTGAAGTTATCTTTGATGTGAAAGTTGATAAAGTTAACACGATGAATTTAAAAGGAAAGTTTAAGAGAATGGGCCGTTACGGTGGCTTTCGTCCAAATCGTAAAAAGGCGATTGTACAGCTTTCCGAAGATAGTAAGGAATTAGATTTCCTATAATAAAGTGAAGGAGGGAAAATACAATGGCGATTAAGAAGTTTAAACCTACCACAGGTGGTAGACGTACAATGACAGTATCTACTTTCTCAGAAATCACAACAGATCGTGCTGAGAAATCACTATTAAACGCATTAAACAAAAAAGCTGGACGTAATAACCAAGGAAGAACAACCGCACGCTTCAAAGGAGGCGGCCATAAACGTCGGTACCGTTTAATTGATTTCAAACGAAACAAAGACGGCATACCAGGACGCGTTGCTACAATCGAATATGATCCAAACCGTTCTGCAAACATCGCATTAATTCATTATGTAGATGGTGAAAAACGTTATATTTTAGCACCGAAAGGTTTAAAAGTTGGCGACACAATTGAGTCTGGTGAACATGTGGATATCATTACAGGAAACGCATTACCACTTAAAAACATTCCTGTAGGTACAATTATCCATAATGTTGAATTAAAACCAGGACGTGGCGGTCAACTCGCACGTTCAGCAGGAGCAGAAGCGCAGATCCTAGGACGTGAAGATAAATATGTACTAGTTCGTCTGTCTTCAGGTGAGGTTCGCTTAATTCTAGGAACATGTCGTGCAACGGTCGGTCAGGTAGGAAATGTTGAACACGAATTAATTCGTGTTGGTAAAGCCGGACGTTCACGCTGGTTAGGTAAACGACCACATGTACGTGGTTCTGTTATGAACCCAGTCGATCACCCACACGGTGGTGGTGAAGGACGTACACCAATTGGTCTTAAATCCCCTGTTACACCATGGGGTCAGCCTACAATTGGATACAAAACACGTAAAACGAAAAAGTCTGATAAGTACATTGTACGTAGACGTAAAAAATAAACGAAACAGAATAGGATGACGGGAGGGAGAATCCCCGTCTCTTAACTCTGAAAGGAGGTTCATTCATGGGCCGTAGTCTAAAAAAAGGACCTTTTGCAGATGACCATCTGATGAAGAAAATCGATGAATTAAATGAACAAGATAAAAAACGTGTTATTAAAACATGGTCACGTCGTTCAACTATTTTCCCATCATTCGTAGGACACACTATAGCTGTTTATGACGGACGTAAACATGTGCCTGTATACATTACAGAAGACATGGTGGGACATAAACTAGGTGAATTTGCACCAACACGTACGTTCAAAGGGCATTCTGCTACTGAGAAAATTACAGTAAAATAATGAGAGGAGGCACTTCGTATGCAAGCAAAAGCCGTAGCGAAATCAGTTCGCATAGCGCCTCGTAAAGTACGCTTAGTTATAGATTTGATTCGAGGAAAAGACGTGCATGAAGCGATTGCTATTTTAAAACATACACAGCGCAGCGCTTCACCAGTCGTTGAGAAATTATTAAATTCAGCAATAGCTAATGCTGAACATAACTATGAAATGGATACAGATAATTTAGTTGTATCTGAAGCATATGTTAATGAAGGTGTAACACTTAAACGATTCCGTCCTCGTGCACAAGGCCGTGCAAGCGGAATTAATAAACGCACAAGCCACATTACCGTGGTTTTAACAGAAAAGAAGGAGGGGTAATCAGTGGGCCAAAAAATTAACCCAACAGGTCTTCGTGTCGGGATTATAAAAGACTGGGAGTCTAAATGGTATGCCGATGACAAAGACTATGCAGACTTACTACATGAAGATATTAAAATCAGAGAATATCTTGAGGACCGCTTAAGCAAAGCTGCTGTATCTACAATTGAAATTGAGCGCGCAGCTAACCGTGTTAATATTACAATTCACACAGGTAAACCAGGAATGGTGATTGGTAAAGGCGGTTCTGAAGTAGAAGCTTTACGAAAAGAACTTAATAAACTAACTGGCAAACGTGTTCATATTAACATTGTTGAAATTAAAAAAGTTGATTTAGATGCTAAATTAGTTGCAGAAAATATTGCACGCCAATTAGAAGGACGTATCTCATTCCGTCGTGCACAGAAACAAGCGATCCAACGCGTTATGCGCGCAGGAGCAAAAGGTGTTAGAACGATTGTTTCAGGCCGACTAGGAGGAGCAGACATCGCTCGTGCAGAACAATATAGTGAAGGGACAGTACCACTACACACTTTACGCGCAGACATTGACTACGCAAGTGTAGAAGCAGATACCACATATGGTAAACTTGGTGTAAAAGTGTGGATCTATCGTGGAGAAGTCCTTCCAGAAAAACCAAAAAAATAAGGAAGGGGGCAACGAATTATGTTAATGCCTAAACGCGTGAAATATCGTAAAGAACATCGTGGCAGAATGAAAGGCCAAGCTAAAGGTGGAAAAGAAATATCCTTTGGTGAATACGGATTACAAGCATTAGAACCAACATGGATTACAGCACGCCAAATTGAGGCAGCACGTATCGCCATGACACGTTTCATGAAACGTGGTGGTAAAGTTTGGATTAAAATTTTCCCAAACAAACCATATACTGCAAAGCCTCTAGAAGTACGAATGGGATCTGGTAAAGGTGCTCCAGAAGGATGGGTCGCTGTTGTAAAACCAGGAAAAATCCTATTTGAAATCGCAGGTGTAGAAGAAGAGGTTGCACGTGAAGCATTGCGCCTTGCCTCTCATAAACTGCCGATTAGAACTAAATTTGTAAAACGTGAAGAAATTGGTGGTGAAATCAATGAAGGCTAATGAAATTAGAGAACTGACCACTGCCGAAATTGAGCAAAAAGTACAATCTTTAAAAGAAGAATTATTTAATCTTCGTTTCCAACTAGCGACTGGCCAACTTGAAAATACTGCACGTATCCGTCAAGTTAAAAAGTCTATCGCACGTATGAAAACAGTTATCCGTGAACGTGAATTAAGCGTTAATAACTGATTATGAGAGGAGGTTAACCTCATTATGGCTGAACGTAATGATCGAAAAGTTTATACTGGTCGAGTCGTATCAGATAAAATGGATAAAACAATTACTGTTTTAGTTGAGACTTACAAAGTCCATCCATTATATAAGAAACGTATTAAAGACTCGAAAAAATTTAAAGCACATGACGAAAATAATCAAGCAAAAACAGGCGATATCGTTCGTATTATGGAAACTCGCCCACTATCAGCGACAAAACGCTTTCGCTTAGTCGAAATCGTTGAAGAAGCAGTCATTATATAATGTTCGCTCGGAAGGTGTCCGAAAGGAGGTCACAGTATTATGATCCAACAAGAAAGTACTTTGAAAATAGCAGATAACTCTGGTGCACGTGAAGTAAAGACGATTAAAGTCCTCGGTGGAACTGGACGCAAAACAGCTAATATTGGAGATGTAGTTGTTTGTTCAGTTAAACAAGCTACACCAGGAGGCGTTGTCAAAAAAGGTGAAGTCGTTAAAGCGGTCATCGTACGTACAAAAACAGGTATCCGCCGCAATGACGGTTCTTATATCCGTTTTGATGAAAATGCGGCTGTCATCGTCCGTGATGATAAGAGTCCACGTGGAACACGTATTTTTGGACCTGTTGCACGTGAATTACGTGACGCAGACTTCATGAAAATTATTTCTTTAGCTCCAGAAGTATTGTAATAAACGAATTGACCTTGTAAGGAGGTGCATCAAGCATGCATGTAAAAAAAGGCGATAAAGTTAAAGTGATTTCCGGAAAAGACCGCGGAAAACAAGGTACAGTTTTAGAAGCATTTCCTAAAACGGATCGTGTACTTGTAGAAGGTATTAACATGGTTCACAAACACGCAAAGCCTTCACAAGAAAATCCGCAAGGCGGAATTCTTAATCAAGAAGCACCGATCCATGTTTCCAATGTTATGCCTATTGATCCAAAAACAGGTGAACCGACACGAGTTGGTTATGAGGTTCGTGACGGCAAGAAAGTTCGCATTGCAAAAAAATCCGGTGAACCTTTAGATAAATAATTTGTTGGCGAAAGGAGGGCATCATGATGAATCAATTGAAACAAAAATATCAAGAAGAAATCGTTCCATCTCTAGTTGAGAAGTTTAACTATTCATCCGTTATGGAAGTACCAAAAATCGAAAAAATTGTTATTAATATGGGAGTAGGCGACGCTGTTCAAAACGCTAAAGCGTTAGATAGTGCAGTTGAAGAGCTCTCATTAATTTCTGGGCAAAAGCCTGTAATCACACGTGCGAAAAAATCAATCGCAGGTTTCCGATTACGTGAAGGTATGCCAATAGGAGCAAAAGTAACGCTTCGCGGAACTCGTATGTATGAATTTTTACAAAAACTAATCAGTGTTGCTTTACCAAGGGTGCGTGACTTCCGTGGTGTATCTAAAAAGGCATTCGATGGCCGTGGAAACTATACACTTGGAATTAAAGAACAATTGATTTTCCCAGAAATCGACTATGATAAAGTAAACAAAGTTCGTGGTATGGATATCGTTATTGTAACTACTGCCAATACTGATGAAGAAGCTCGTGAACTGTTAGCTCAACTAGGTATGCCATTCCAAAGATAATAATTCTTAAGGATATGAAGGAATGACCGTTCTTAAAGGCTATTTCGTAAATCGTGTTGCTACTGTATAGCGCTTTATGACGAGAAAGACGTTTAAGAGCTAAACAAGGAGGGAAAATTGTGGCCAAAAAATCAATGATAGCGAAACAGAAACGCCCACAGAAATATAAAGTCCGTGAATATACACGTTGTGAACGCTGTGGTCGTCCACATTCTGTAATCCGCAAATTTAGACTTTGCCGTATTTGTTTCCGCGAACTTGCCCATAAAGGTCAAATTCCTGGTGTCAAAAAAGCAAGCTGGTAAACCCGTAAATTAGGGAAGGAGGTAAATATTAATGGTAATGACAGATCCAATTGCAGATATGTTAACTCGTATTCGTAATGCGAGCGAGGTAAGACATGAAAAATTAGAGCTTCCGGCTTCTAAAATGAAGAAAGAAATTGCAGATATTCTAAAACGTGAAGGATTCGTCCGTGATTACGAATTAATCGAAGACAATAAACAAGGTGTACTTCGTATATTCCTTAAATACGGTCCAAATGATGAACGTGTTATAACTGGTCTAAAACGTATTAGTAAACCAGGTCTTCGTGTATATGCAAAAGCAACAGAAGTACCTCGTGTATTAAATGGATTAGGAATTGCAATCGTATCAACATCAAAAGGCGTGCTTTCAGACAAAGAAGCACGTGCACAAGCCGTTGGCGGCGAAGTTCTCGCATATGTATGGTAAGGAACAATTAGGTTGAGGAGGTGTAAGTTATGTCTCGTACAGGATTAAATCCTATCGAAATTCCACAAGGTGTAGAAGTTACATTAGATGGAACGACTGTTAAGGTTAAAGGCCCAAAAGGCGAATTATCAAGAGAAATAAGTGACACGATTCATGTTAAAATAGAAGAAAACACGATATATCTTGAGCGATCAAGCGATACGAAAGAACAACGCTCTTTACATGGAACAACACGTAGTCTCATTGCTAATATGGTAGAAGGAGTTAGCAAAGGTTTCCAAAAAGAACTAGAGATTATCGGTGTCGGTTACCGTGCTCAAAAACAAGGTAATAAAGTGATCATCAACGCAGGATATTCACACCCTGTAGAAGTTGAACCGTTAGAAGGTACTGAAATCGATGTTCCTAAAAACACACATTTAGTTGTTAAAGGCATTGACAAAGAGGCAGTAGGTGCGCTAGCTGCAAACATTCGTGCAATTAGACCACCTGAGCCATATAAAGGAAAAGGTATCCGTTACGTTGGTGAATACGTACAACGTAAAGAAGGTAAGACTGCTAAATAAGGTTAGTTAGAGCAGAAAGGAGTGACGTTAATGATCACTAAGACAAGTAAAAATGTAACGCGAAAAAGAAGACATGCACGTGTACGTCGTACCCTTCAAGGTACAACAGAACAACCACGTCTTAACGTTTTTCGTTCAAATAAACATATCTATGCACAGTTGATTGATGACACTGAGGGTAAAACTTTAGCAGAAGCATCAACAGTAGATAAAGAATTAGCACTTGATTCTACAAGTACAGTAGAAGCTGCTGAAAAAGTAGGAGAATTAATCGCAAAACGTGCTCTAGAAAAAGGCTATACTTCGGTTGTTTTTGACCGTGGTGGCTACCTATTCCATGGGCGTGTCAAAGCATTAGCAGAAGCTGCTCGTAAAGCAGGTCTTGAATTTTAATAAAAAGGAGGGGACCTATAAATGCGTACAATTATTGATCCGAATAAGTTAGATCTTGAAGAACGTGTTGTTACAGTTAATCGTGTAGCAAAAGTAGTAAAAGGTGGACGTAATTTCCGTTTCACAGCGCTAGTTGTAGTTGGTGATAAAAACGGTCATGTAGGATTTGGTACAGGAAAGGCGTTAGAAGTACCAGATGCTATTAAAAAGGCAATTGAAAACGCGAAGAAGAACCTTATAAAAGTACCAATTGTTGGAACAACAATTCCACATGAAATTCATGGGAAGTTTGGCTCTGGAAACGTCCTTATGAAACCAGCAGCAGAAGGTACAGGAGTTATCTCTGGTGGTCCAGTTCGTGCGGTACTAGAGCTTGCAGGAATTGGTGACATCTTGACAAAATCCCTAGGTTCAAACACGCCAATCAACGTTGTCCGTGCTACAATTAATGGCTTAGCTAACTTAAAGCGTGCCGAAGATGTAGCAAAATTACGCGGCAAAACGGTTGAAGAACTGTTAGGTTAAGGGAGGGAAGTTAGATGTCTAAAGTTAAAATCACCCTTAAAAAAAGTGTGATCGGCGCACAAAAAAAACAGTTACAAACAGTCGAAGCACTCGGCTTAAAAAAAGTTAATGACTCCGTTGAAAAAGCAGATACACCTGCTGTTCGTGGGATGATTGATAAAGTATCTCACCTTGTAACAGTAGAAGAGCTATAATGACTATATACTTTAAAGAGGAGGTGCTCGCATGAAACTTCATGAATTAAAACCAGAAGAAGGTTCACGTAAGAAACGCAATCGAGTAGGACGCGGAATGGCATCAGGCCACGGAAAAACCTCTGGTAGAGGACATAAAGGTCAGAAGGCACGTGCAGGCGGAAAGGTGCGTCCAGGTTTTGAAGGTGGTCAAACACCACTATTCCAACGTCTGCCTAAACGTGGATTTACTAATATTAACCGTAAAGAATATGCGATTGTTAATCTTGACACATTAAATCGATTTGAAGACGGTACAACAATTACACCTGAGCTCTTACTTCAAGAAGGTATCGTAAAAAACCTGAAATCAGGTGTTAAGATTTTAGGAAACGGAACGCTTGATAAAAAATATACAGTAAAAGCTCATAAGTTTTCTGCTTCAGCTAAAGAAGCGATAGAAACAGCGGGCGGTAAGGCTGAGGTGATTTAATTGTTCCGGACAATCTCCAATTTTATGCGCGTAGGTGATATCAGACGGAAGATTATTTTCACATTACTGATGCTCATTGTATTCCGTCTGGGCACATTTATTCCGGTACCATTTACAGATAAGCAAGCACTTGACTTTATGAACCAACAAAATGTGTTTGGCTTTTTAAACACATTTGGCGGTGGCGCGTTACAAAACTTCTCCATTTTTGCAATGGGAATTATGCCTTACATTACAGCATCGATTATCATGCAATTGTTGCAGATGGATGTTGTACCAAAGTTTACTGAATGGAAAAAGGAAGGCGAGACAGGCCGTAAGAAATTAGCTCAAGTGACGCGGTACGGAACTGTCGTTCTTGCATTTATTCAAGCGATTGCAACATCAATTGGCTTTAATGCGATGGCAGGTGGACTATTAATTAAAGATCCAAGTGCTATGAAGTTTATTATCATTGCACTCGTGTTAACTGCAGGAACAACCTTTTTAATGTGGCTAGGTGAACAAATTACCGCAAATGGTGTCGGTAACGGTATTTCGATTATCATTTTCGCAGGTATTGTTGCTGCCGTACCAAACGGTATCCAGCAACTTTATATCCAGTATTTCGATAATCCAGGTGATGAGTTGTTTCTTAACATTGTAACTGTTGCTTTAATCATATTAGTCGCGATTGCCGTAACAGTAGGGGTTATTTTTATCCAACAAGCGTTAAGAAAGATACCGATTCAATACGCTAAAAAGATTGTTAACCGTTCACCAGTCGGTGGTCATTCAACCCATTTACCACTCAAAGTAAATGCTGCAGGTGTTATACCAGTTATTTTCGCTGTAGCGTTTATTATGGCGCCGCGAACTATTGCAGGCTTCTTTGATGGTAAAGTAGCGAATACGATTGAGTATATTTTTGATTATACAAACCCTGTCGGTATGATCATCTATGTCGCGCTCATTATTGCGTTTACGTATTTCTATACGTTCGTTCAAGTCAACCCTGAACAAATGGCTGAGAATTTACAAAAACAGGGTGGGTATATCCCAGGCATTCGACCTGGTAATCATACAGAAACTTATTTAACCCGAGTCATTAATCGATTAACATTTGTTGGCGCCATCTTCCTAGCTGTTGTATCTGTCTTCCCGATCATATTAGCAGCAATAGCGAACCTTCCATCAGGTATCCAAATCGGTGGAACGAGCTTACTCATTGTCGTAGGGGTTGCATTACAAACGATGAAACAGTTAGAGAGCCAATTAGTTAAACGACATTACAGAGGTTTTATAAGATGATGAAAGGTCAATGAAAGCGAGGGGAAAACGATGAAGTTAATACTAATGGGTCTTCCTGGTGCAGGTAAAGGCACTCAGGCAGAAAAGATAAGCGAAGTCTATCATATCCCTCATATTTCAACAGGAGATATGTTCCGTCTAGCAATGAAAGAAGGAACAGAACTCGGAAAGAAAGCAAAATCTTTCATGGACCAAGGTAATCTTGTACCTGATGAGGTTACGATTGGTATAGTGAAAGAGCGGCTTTCAAAAGACGACTGTAAAGATGGATTTTTATTAGATGGCTTTCCACGAACAATAGCTCAAGCGGAAGCATTAGAAGAGCTATTAGAAGAAATGGGAACGGCTCTTGATTATGTATTACATGTCAATGTACCGAAAGAAAAGCTTGTCGAACGTCTAACAGGACGTCGTATATGTCCAACTTGTGGTACATCATATCATGTGTTATATAACCCTCCTAAACAAGAGGGCATATGTGATAAAGATGGAGCGACTCTTATTCAAAGAGATGACGATCAAGAAGCAACCGTTAAAAATCGTTTACAAGTTAATATCGAACAAAGTCAACCATTAATAGACTTTTATAAAAAGAAAGGTTATCTAGTTGATATTAATGGTGATCAAGATATTGACCTTGTATTTAAGGATATTCAAACCATTCTTGAAAACAATCATTAGAGAGATGCAATTCTCTTTATGACGTTATATAATAGATGTCGTAGTGTTTGACTATATAAGTGACACACGAATAGCAGTGAACTACTAAGGTCTTTGCAAACTTTAAATAAACCTAAATGAAGGTGATCGTTGTTGAGCGAAGTGGATGGTATACCGCGAATAGGTGAAGTTGTCCGTATTCTGCGAGGACGAGAAGCAGGGCAGTATGCGATTATTATAGATGTGATCGATGATCGTTTTGTTCTGCTTGCTGATGGTGAAAAGCGTAAATATGACAGACCGAAGAAGAAAAATCTGAATCATATTGAGCTCTTAGATTATATTTCTCCAGAAGTCCAAAACAGCCTTCTAGAAACTGGTCGTGTCACAAATGGTAAATTACGATTTGCTTTAGATAAATTTGTAAATGAGATTGTGACTGATTAAAGAAGGGAGATCAACACGATGGCAAAAGAGGACGTTATTGAAGTGGAAGGTATTGTTACTGAAACATTACCGAACGCGATGTTTAATGTAGAACTCGAAAATGGTCATACTGTTTTAGCACATGTATCTGGTAAGATTCGTATGCACTTCATTCGTATTCTACCAGGTGATAAAGTGACTGTAGAACTTTCACCATATGATTTGACTAAAGGACGAATCACGTATCGTTATAAATAAGTGCATAAGCTCCGATATAAAAGGAGGTAAAGATAATGAAAGTAAGAGCATCTGTAAAACCGATGTGTGAAAAATGTAAAATAATTAAACGCAAAGGAAAAGTCATGGTGATTTGCGAAAATCCAAAGCATAAACAAAAACAAGGTTAACTTTGAGGAGGTGCTGATATAAAATGGCTCGTATAGCAGGTATTGATATTCCACGTGATAAACGTGTTGTCATTTCATTAACATATATCTATGGCATTGGTAAACCAACCGCACAAAAAATCCTTCAAGATGCAGGTGTATCAGAGGATACACGCGTACGTGACTTAACAGAAGACGAATTAGGAAGAATTCGTCAAGAAGTTAATCATTACACTATAGAAGGGGACCTTCGCCGTGAAAAATCTCTAGACATTAAACGTTTAATAGAGATTGGTTCATATAGAGGAATGCGTCACCGTAAAGGATTACCAGTACGTGGTCAAAGCACAAAAAATAATGCTCGTACACGCAAAGGTCCACGTCAAGCGACCGCTGGTAAAAAATAATAAGTAAAGGAGGAACAAACATCAATGGCACAACAAAAAACTACTAATCGTAAACGCCGTGTGAAAAAAAATGTTGAATCTGGAGTAGCACATATTCGTTCTACGTTTAATAACACAATTGTAACCATTACTGATACACATGGTAATGTTGTCTCTTGGAGTTCTGCAGGTGCATTAGGATTTAAAGGATCTCGTAAATCCACTCCTTTTGCCGCTCAAATGGCTGCGGAATCAGCAGCAAAACCAGCATTAGAAAGTGGTATGAAAACATTAGAAGTTACAGTAAAAGGTCCAGGTGCTGGTCGTGAAGCAGCTATTCGTTCTTTACAAGCAGCAGGACTAGAAGTTACAGCTATTCGCGACGTAACTCCAGTACCACATAATGGTTGCCGCCCACCAAAACGTCGTCGTGTATAACGCTTAAAGGCGTATAGAATTTGTCAGCCTGTCTATAATGGGTTATGATGACATAAGATATGTCTTTTAACTCATAAACCTATTAAACAACATCGCATAGACAAAATGATACGAAAGAAATAGTGCAGAGACGATGCAAACTGCCTATTTGGGGGAATTTCGGTTAAACATACTTAACCGGGGTTTCGACGTTTTTAAGGAGGGGTTTAAGGAATGATCGAAATTGAAAAGCCGAAAATTGAAACGGTAGAGATCAGCGAGGACGCTACATTCGGGAAGTTCGTTGTCGAACCACTTGAACGTGGGTATGGAACTACATTAGGAAACTCCTTGCGTCGTATCCTGCTATCCTCACTTCCGGGCGCTGCTGTTACATCAGTTCAAATTGATGGAGCTCTTCATGAATTCTCAACAATTGAAGGAGTCGTTGAAGATGTAACAACGATTATTTTAAATTTGAAAGATTTAGCTCTGAAAATTTATTCCGATGAAACGAAAACATTGGAAATTGATGTGCAAGGAGAGGGGACAGTTACGGCTCGAGACTTGATTTATGATAGTGATGTAGAAGTATTGAATCCGGATCTCCATATTGCAACGCTAAATGAAAAAGGAAGTCTGCATATGAAACTCACTGCCGAACGTGGTCGCGGCTATCGTCCAGCAGAGGACAATAAGCGGGATGATTTTCCAATTGGTGTTATTCCAATTGATTCCGTTTTTACACCAGTTTCACGTGCAAACTATCAAGTTGAAAATACTCGTGTAGGTCAAAGTGCAAACTACGACAAACTTACATTTGATGTTTGGACAGACGGAAGTATACGCCCAGAAGAAGCAGTATCTCTTGGCGCTAAAATTTTAACAGAACATCTTAATATATTTGTTAGTTTAACAGAAGAAGCTCAAAGTGCTGAAATTATGGTGGAAAAAGAAGAAGATCAGAAAGAAAAAGTGATGGAAATGACAGTTGAAGAACTTGATCTTTCTGTAAGGTCTTACAACTGCCTAAAGCGTGCTGGTATTAATACTGTTCAAGAACTAACAACGAAATCTGAAGAAGATATGATGAAGGTACGTAATCTAGGACGCAAGTCATTAGATGAGGTCAAATCAAAACTAGCCGAACTAAATTTAAGTTTGCGTAAAGATGACTAACATTTAACGACATCTTTAGAGAAAAGGCACAAAAAGCTCGTCGATACGCTATATTATTCTTCGTTGATTTCTTGATTACGACTATTTGCTATGAACCGTTCTGTTACAAAAAAATAGTTTATTTTACAAAACAAGAATGAAACGAATAATTATAGCGTTTTTTACAGCTTTTTGACCGGCTACATTTGGAAATAAGGGAGGGATAGTCCATGCCAAGAAAACTAGGCCGTAGTACGGACGCTCGTATGGCATTACTTCGCAACCTTGCATCTGATTTAATCCTTCACGAACGTGTTGAAACAACAGAAGCAAAAGCGAAGGAATTAAAAAAAGTAGTAGAAAAAATGATCACACTTGGTAAACGTGGCGATCTTCACGCACGACGCCAGGCAGCTGCATTTCTATATAACAAAACAAATGAAGAAGAAAAAGTTATCGACAAACTTTTCGGTGATATTGCATCACGTTATGAAGAACGGCAAGGTGGCTACACACGCGTACTTAAACTGGGTACACGTCAAGGTGATGGATCAAAAATGGCGATTATTGAACTTGTGTAATACCCCATACAAGCTAAGGGCAGGACTGAATCTCTTTCATGAGGTGAATCCAAGCCCTTTTTTTGCATATTAAGTGAAGTGAAAAGCGAACGTATAAAAAAACCCAAGCAGTTGAGCGAAGGATGAGGAGGCACACGATGGAGAATAAGTTAATAGAGTTTAGAAATGTATCCTTTCGATACACAGATGAGCAGCCTTGGGTATTGAAGGATTGTTCGTTCACCATTTATGAAAATGAATGGGTGGCCATTATCGGACATAACGGTTCAGGTAAATCAACGATAGCAAAACTTATGAACGGATTAATCTTCCCACAAAAGGGAGAAATATTAATCGGTGACAAGATTATTGATGAGCAAACGGTATGGGAAATACGCCGTGAAGTAGGCATGGTGTTTCAAAATCCTGATAACCAATTTGTCGGTACTACAGTTCAAGATGACGTCGCTTTCGGTATGGAGAACAGAGGGTTTCCAAGAGAAGAAATGATTCGTTTAATCGATGAATCATTATCAGCTGTCGGTATGGAGAAATATCGTTTGACAGAACCATACCGACTCTCAGGTGGCCAGAAACAACGTGTCGCGATTGCAGGTGTCTTAGCTATTTCACCTAAAGTGTTGATTCTAGACGAAGCAACATCGATGCTTGATCCAAAAGGACGATTGGAAATTATGGAGACCGTCGCTCATATTCAAACAGAACGCGATTTATCACTTATTACGATTACACATGACTTAAATGAAGTGACTCAAGCCGATCGAGTGATTGTCATGAATCGTGGTGAACTTTGGAAAGAAGGCACACCAAGAGAAATATTTACTGAAAAAGCATCACTTCGGCAAATTGGACTTGATGTTCCATTTTCATCGACCTTAGCAGAAGAACTACGTCGCTATCACATACCAATTGAAAAGGAACCACTTAATCATGAGGAATTGTTGGAGGAACTATGGACATTACATTCAAAGATGTGAGCTATATTTATCAGAAAAACACACCGTTCGCTCATAAAGCGCTCGATCGCATTTCATTTCATATACCATCAGGTTCATTTGTTGCTATTATTGGACATACAGGTTCAGGTAAATCAACCCTTATACAACATTTAAATGGTCTTATCACGCCTAGTGAAGGAGAAGTCTTAATTGGAGATGTTCGTATAACGAACCGTGAAAAGCCTAAAGACATGAAGACGTTACGCAGTCAAGTTGGCGTTGTTTTCCAATATCCAGAACATCAATTATTTGAAGAAACGATTGAAAAGGATATCGCATTTGGTCCACAGAACTTTGGAATTTCCGAAGAAGAGACGAACGAACGAATCAAAGAAGTTTTACCAATGGTAGGCTTATCTGAAGCGCTTTTAGGACGTTCACCTTTTGACTTAAGTGGGGGACAAATGCGTCGTGTCGCGATTGCAGGGGTATTGGCGGTTAAACCACGGGTCCTCGTATTAGATGAACCGACAGCTGGTTTAGACCCAAGAGGGCAGCAGGAAATTATGGATATGTTTTATCAACTGCATCAAAAGGAACAGCTAACGACTGTTCTAGTCACACATAGTATGGAAGATGCGATGAAGTATGCCGACCATATTCTCATTTTGAATAAGGGTAAGATTTATATGGAAGGCCGACCAGAAGATGTCTTTACAGAGGTAGAAGCATTGAACAAGGTGCAACTTGATACACCAGAGATTATTCAATTTATGAATAAGTTTTCTAAACGCTTTAATATGAAGATTCCTTTTCAACGGCAGACCCCTAAACAATTAGCAAAGCAGATGTATCATCTGTTTAAAGGGGATGAACGAACATGAATAACCTTATTATTGGGCAATATGTTCCAGGGCGTTCAGTCGTTCATCGACTTGATCCACGAACGAAAATAACGATTATCTTCTTCTTCGTTATTATCGTCTTCTTCGCTAATTCATTTTGGAGTTATTTTGTCCTAACGTTATTCGGCTTAACGAGTATGTTCGCTTCAAAGGTTCCGATGCGTTTTATGATGAAAGGGTTAATGCCAGTTTGGTTTTTAATAGTCTTTACATTTATTTTGCACTTATTTATTAATAAAGAAGGCACTTTGTTAATCGATTGGTCATTTATTAAAATTTATTCCAGTGGTGTTATTCAAGGAATCGCCATATCTATGCGTTTTTTCTTATTAATTTTAATGACTTCCTTATTGACACTTACGACGACACCGATTGAAATAACCGATGCTGTTGAAGAAATGCTTCATCCATTAAAGCGGATTAAATTCCCTGTTCATGAACTGGCTCTCATGATGTCGATTTCGCTTCGTTTTATTCCGACTCTCGTACAGGAAACGGATAAGATTTCTAAAGCACAAGCTTCAAGAGGTGTTGATTTCAGAACTGGTCCAGTTAAAGACCGTATCAAAGCCGTTGTCCCGTTACTCGTCCCGCTTTTTGTCAGTGCCTTTAAACGCGCAGAAGAACTGGCAATGGCGATGGAAGCGCGTGGTTATCAAGGTGGCGAAGGCCGAACGAAATTACGAGAATTAAAGCTTTCTAAATTAGATATATGGATTTATTGTTTATTTATCTGTGTCATCATTGCCCTGTTTTTAACGAGACATTATGGATAATTATAGAGAAAGGTCGAATGACTCATGAAGAGGATGAAATGTGTCATTAGTTATGACGGGACGAACTTTTCTGGATTTCAAGTGCAACCTTTAAAACGAACGGTTCAAAGTGAACTAGAAAAAGCACTCAAAAAAATTCATAAAGGTCAAGACATACGAATATTTCCTTCTGGTCGAACTGATCGGGGAGTACATGCGATTCGACAAACGATTCATTTTGACACATCAAATCAAATGAATGAAAAAAGTTGGAAAAAAGCACTAAACGCTTTGTTACCAGAAGATGTGTATGTGAAGGAAACAAAGCATGTTCCATCATCTTTTCACGCGCGTTTTTCAGCGATTGAAAAAGAATATCGATATGTCATATTAAACACTCAAGAGCCAGATGTATTCCGTAGACATTATGCTTATCACTTTCCATATGCATTAGATATGACTCAGATGAGAAAAGCGTGTCACTATTTAGAAGGAAAGCATGATTTTACAGCTTTTTCATCCGCTCGCTCTACTGTAAAGGGAAGTAAGGTTCGCACACTTTATGAAGCATCTTGTCAACAAAAGGGCTCTGACATTATGTTCGTTTTTCGTGGCGATGGTTTTTTATATCATATGGTGCGTATTTTAGTCGGAACATTATTAGAGGTCGGTCAAGGAAAGCGAAAGCCAGAGCATATTAAACAGTTACTTAAACAACAAGATCGTAAGCAAAGTGGTAAGACAGCCCCACCACAAGGGTTGTATTTATGGGATGTTACATATCCTGAATAAAGTAAAGAAAAGCAGTTAAATTGTTGACAGCACCCTTTATTTTGTTATATAATTTCTTATGGCGTTTTATTTTCAATACCACGATTAGCCCCGAAACTAATTGTGTTAATGATAGGAATAAACATTTGAAACGAGTTTGAAATTGGAGGGAAACATGATGCGTACAACATTTATGGCAAATGAAAGTAATATTGAACGCAAATGGTTGCTTGTAGACGCAGAAGGAAAGCGTCTTGGTCGTTTAGCGAGCGAAATAGCTCATATCCTTCGCGGTAAACATAAACCAACATATACACCACATGCTGATACAGGTGACTATGTGATTGTAATTAATGCTGACAAAGTCGAATTAACAGGTAATAAAGAAACAGATAAGATTTATTACCGCCATTCTGGCTATGCTGGTGGTCTTAAAGAGCGTACAGCGGCTGAAATGCGTGAGAAGTTCCCAGAAAGAATGGTTGAACAAGCAGTAAAAGGCATGTTACCAAAAGGTAAACTTGGCCGCAAAATGGGTAAGAAATTATTCGTCTATAAGGGCTCTGAACATCATCATGAAGCACAAAAACCAGAAGTTTACGAACTTCGTGGATAATTAAAGGGAGGTAAATCAATTGGCACAAGTACAGTACTACGGCACAGGTCGTCGTAAAAAATCAACTGCACGTGTACGTTTAGTTCCAGGAACTGGCCGTATCATCGTTAATGATCGTGAAGCGAAAGATTATTTTCCATATGAAACACAGCTACTGATTATGAACCAACCATTAGTAGCAACAGAAACACAAGGCACATACGACGTTTTAGTTAACGTTCATGGTGGAGGTTTCACTGGCCAAGCTGGCGCAATCCGCCACGGAATTGCTCGTGCACTTCTCGAAGCTAACCCAGAATTCCGTACAGTACTAAAACGTGAAGGATTCCTAACACGTGACGCACGTATGAAAGAGCGTAAGAAATACGGTCTTAAAAAAGCCCGTCGTGCACCACAGTTCTCAAAACGTTAAAACCATTATTAATATTGGGATTGAGCCCATTCTTCTATTTCAGGAGAATGGGCATTTTACATACATTTTTTCTTTTTACTCCCCCGTTACTCCCCCTATGAACTAATGTCTTAATTCTCGTCCATAAAATCGTTAAATAACGAATGGTTAGAAGAACAAGGTCTTTACAATTCAAAAACACATTGGTTAAACGAAAGCAAGATGAAAAATGTCGTTAGAGAAGCAATAAGTACAATGATTGAAAATGAAAAGATGCGGATGCCTATTTGGATAGCATCTTTTCATTATAATACTGATAATATTCATGTTCATATTGCTACAGTTGATTTAGATCCCTCTTATTTACCTAAAGTACAAGCTATAAATCCAAAGACCAAAGAGCCTATTTATGATGATAATGGGAATGCTATTTTGCAATTTCGAGGAATGCGAAAACAAAGTACAATCAAGAAAATGAAGTCAACCGTAATAAGTAAAATAATTGATCGTACAACCGCCTATAAACGTATTGATGAATTAATTAGAGATAATGCACGTAGATTTAAGGAAATTGATTTACACAGTAATAAAAAAATGAAGGATCTTTTCTGTAATGCGATTGAAAATATGCCTAATGATTTAAAACAGTGGAAATACGGATATTATACTGTAAACAATGCACGTCCATTTATTGATCAAATTAGTAAACTATATATGGAAACATATCATAAGAATGAAATGCTAGAATTAATGGATATATTGGATGAACAAGTAGAATTATCGAAAAGACTTTATGGTTCACAAAGCGATCATCAAAAATACAAGGATAACAAGTTAGATGAATTAAAAAGAAGATTAGGTAATTCTGTAATAGCAGAAATGAAGAAATATTATAAAAATGAATATTTAAAAACGAACAATGAAAATATTAACCGTAATATCAGCTATAAGATGCAAAATGGTAGGTATCGTTATGATTTTAAACCTTTAAATAAAGCATCATTAGAGTTAAATAGAACAATATATTTATTAAAGAAAGCATTGTATAAAACGTTTCATGATTATCAGACAGAGAGAAATATATCGGAATTTGATCGAATGCTTGAAGGAAATTAATGCAAAAAACTTTGAAAGAACCACATTTAGTTACTTCAATGTGATATCATAATGAAAGGTGATCAGAATGCTATTAAAAAGTGAAGCATCTATAGAAAAATTATCTGGAAGATACTATACACCGATTTCTTTAGCAAGATTTATTGTCCAGTGTGGATTAAATGAAAATGCAAAAGAAATCCTAGAACCAAGTTGTGGAGATGGTGTATTTTTGGATGCTATTAAAGAAATGGATAATCATGACTTTTCATGTACAGGAGTTGAAATATCAACAGAAGAAGCAAATAAGGCAAGAAGTCGTATTCTATTGGATAATAGATTTGAAATTATTACAACGGATTTCTATGAGTACTATAAAGAATATAATCATAAAACTTTTGACTTTATTGTTGGTAATCCTCCTTATATAAGATATCAATATCTTACGGAAGAACAAAGAAATATTCAAAGCAAATTATTAATAAAGAACAATTTAAAGCCTAATAAATTAATAAATGCAATGGATAGAATAAAGGATGGATTTAGAAAGTTAAAAAGTTGGTTTAGTTAAAAGGGAGTCGATTCAAAATGTTGTTGAAACAATTAAATAAATTAGATGAACGAGATTTTGCGGTACTGAGGGGCCCGTTGGAATCGGGTAGACAAAGTCCAAAATCGATTGCTGGGACACTAGTAATGTCCACCTTTAGCTTAGCACTTTTTGTGTATCTGATGTACTTAATGACAACATCAAACACAAATTTTCCGTATAAAGATCTCGTATTCTACATTTATTCTGTCGTAACAATTTTACTAATAATTGGTGCACTGTTTTATTCTATCCCTGCTATTTATAAAAGAGGACAGAAAATGCAATACTTTATGATGGTTTTAGTGTCACAATTTATTTTTGGTTTGTTCTTTTTCCTTACCACTTTACTATTGTTAGGTATGAACAGATATTTTTTGTTTGATGAAAGCTCATTAATAATGATAGCTATCATGTTATTGGCAGGTGGTTTTATTCTTTTTGTGTTCACTTGGATACGTTTTATCATCCTCTTAAGAAGAGGAGAGTACCGAACGGGTTCTAAAAAGGGGAGGCTAAGAAATAAGTTTGAGGGTAAAACGATTGTTCCTACAGCGATTATTGTCGGAACAAGTTTATCTTTGCTCGTCCAATCCGTCTTTAACAATATGTTTATTTTCGAAGGAAATGTCATCATGTTAGTGATTGGAAGTCCGTTACTTTTTTTTACGATGCTGTTTATCTTACCCGAACAATTAGTCATTTTATATTGTAAATATCGCTTTGAAAGTTTCAATTTTGATAAAGACGGACAACTTATCCCGATGATAAATGAGGTGGATGAAGTAAATGAAATTTGAGAAGAAATCACTTATTTTTGATTATGTCATTACATATCAAACGAGGCAACTTAGGACAGATTGGCAAGAAGGAATTTTATTGATGGAAGACTTTACGTTAACTAAAAATATTTATCAAAATGGTCCGATTTTTTTCTCAGTTGAATCGGAATTAAATGAACGACACTTTGGCCGATTTACATACTATCTTCCCATTAATGAGGAAGTGATCTTAGGAGAAAATCCTCACTACGGATTTTTAAAACAATTTCGTCTAGAGGATGCACTCGTATTACGCCAAGCGGATCAAGAGGTTGACTTTCATGTTGCCTACGAAAAATTAAAACAGTATGCGAAAGAACAGAAGATTTCGCTAGAAAATAAGTTTTATTGCGTACTATTAAACGTATACGGTGATTATACTATCGATTTATACGTCCCTGTAATAAAAGCGGGTGAACAACATGATTTTTGATAATCATCGCATCCACTATCGAAATGTCGTTTCAAAATATTATAAATTTACACCGGCTGAGATTGATGCAGCAATCAGTGACTTTGTTCAATTATTAGATCAACTAGGATATCATCCGGTTGGGCGTTATTTTTATGCACTATTAAGTGAACCGACTGATGAGTTGATGGTGGCAGAAATTTTTATACCAATTGAAGAAAATGACTTTCATAATACTTCTAATGAAGAAATGTACTTTCGTAGTTATTTCAACATTGAACCGATGGTAATGACGCGCGTGATGGAAAATTACGAAGAAGAGGCTCAAATAAAATATTGGGATTTAATGCGATTTATCAAAAATCGAGGATTAGAGCAAAAAACACCGATGTTTTTTGAATTTAAATCAAGTAATAATGGAAAAGCCTTTGTAGAAATGGGTTTTGGTATATAACTTATCATATTACAGCGAATGGAGAGGTTATGTTGAAGAAATTATCGTTAATTATCTCACTTATATTTGTATTATTACTATTTGGATGTGGTAGTAGCACGAATGAAATCGAACAGGAACAGCAAGAAGAAACGATGGAAGTAAATGATTCTTCTGAAGAAGTGAGTAAAGAGGAAAGTAGTACCGAAAATTCAGTAACAGAAGGAAAAGGTGATTTAACACTTCAAATATTAAAGGTGGATGAGGAAGCAGGGGTTTCGATAGACGATCATGAACTATATCAAGCACTTCAGGCAGAAATCGCTGCGGATCCAAAGATGGGAGATGAAAATGATTTTAGTTTACTCCCTTATAACGTCGTACAATATGAGGATGGTAGTAAAGGACTTGTTTTTCTCGCAATTAATCGATTGAATGAACCGATTCGAAACCTTACCTTTGAATTAACATTTGGTCATCAAGACGGTGAATATATTTTTGAAGATTATGTCGTTGATCTACCAGAGGATTATATGGGTGTTTTAGAAGCGGATGGAGCTGTACCGTTCTTTCTCGATATATCTGATGAAGATGAAGCGTTATTCGAACGGTTAACACCAGAAAATGTATATATAGAAATGAGTAATTTTGGCATAGATTTTGCGGAATAAGAAAAAACCATAGCGAAGCTGCTATGGTTTTTTCTTGGTTTAAATAATGAAGTCTTGTCGCAAACTTTTGAGACTGGTATGATAATGATAGCATTTGAACTGTGTTCGTCATTTGATAAGGAGAATAAAGATGAATCCTTCTTCTAGTTGGGAAGATAAAGTTAAAAGTGAATGGAAAGCACGTGCAAAGACGTGGGATATGAAAAGTGCATCTATGTGGGATAATGGAAGTCGAAAAGAAATCATCCCATTTATCCAAAAACATATTAAAAAAGGTGCGAAAATATTGGACGTCGGTTGTGCAAGTGGATATGGTACGAACAAATTACATCTTGCCGGATATCAAGCAGAAGGAGTCGACATCTCTGAGAAGATGATTGAGCTTGCAAAGAGACGTTTTCCTAATGTTCCTTTTACGACCGCGTCTATCGATAAACTTCCATTTTCTGATCAAAGTTATGATGCAATGATGGTTGTGAACGTTTTAGAATGGACGAGTCATCCGTATAAGGCAATGGTGGAACTGAAGCGAGTGTTAAAATCAAACGGATATCTTTGCATCGGTATCCTCGGCCCTACTGCAGGTCCTAGAAATCATGGATATCGTCGGTTATATGGAGAAAATGTAATCATTAATACGATGATGCCATGGGAGTTTTCTCAGTTAGCGACAGAATTAGGTTTTGAACAAATAGCCGATTTTGGCGTAGACAAAAAAGAAACAGAAGGAAAAGATTTTTCTGATTTACCAAAGAAACTGCAACAATCACTCGCATTTATGTGGGTGTTTATGTTACGAAATAGTAAAAAAGTGGGGAATTAGCGTGAAATTAACTGAAAAGGATAAATATTATAATGGACCCAAGATTTTAGACAGCTAGAAAAGAAATGTTAAGGTAGGTTTATGAAACAAAAAAGGAAACGATATTCACCAGAATTTAAAGCACAAGTTGTATTGGAAATTCTTAAGGAAGAGAAGTCTTTAACTGAGTTGTCCTCTGAATATGGGATTCATGTTAATCAGCTGCGGAAATGGAAAACACAATTTTTAGAACAAATGCCGCAACTGTTTCAAAAGCAGAACAAGGATCAAGAAAAGATGAAAGCTGATTATGAAGAACAAATTGAAAATCTATACGCTGAAGTAGGCCGATTAACCACGCAATTGTCGTGGCTCAAAAAAAATCTGGCATCTACTACAACTAGGCAAGAACGTGTGAATATGATCGAATGGCAAGACTCAGAATTATCCATTACAAAACAGGTAGAGCTATTAAGCCTTAACCGTTCAAGCCTTTATTGTAAACCAGTCGGGCCTTCAGCAGAAGATGTAGCCATCAAGCACCGTATCGATGAAATTTATACAAAATACCCATTTTATGGGTCTCGTAGGATAACAGCACTGCTAAACCAAGAAGGAGTGAATATCAATCGCAAAAGAGTACAACGTCACATGCGAGAAATGGGGATTCAAGCTGTCTATCCGGGTCCAAATTTAAGTAAACGGAATCTGCAACATCGAATTTATCCATATTTACTGAAAGGAGTGAACATTAACTATCCAAATCACGTTTGGAGCATTGACATTACCTACATTCGACTCCAACGAAGCTGGATGTACTTAGCAGCGGTTATTGACTGGTATTCCCGCTATGTCATTAGCTGGGAGCTGGATCAATCCCTAGAAATTGGATTTATCCTAGATGCCGTTCAAAGGGCCTTCTCTATAGCTAAACCCGTTATCTTTAATAGTGATCAAGGCAGCCATTTTACCAGTCCCAAATATATCAATCTACTAAACTCTAAGGAAGTTCAAATCAGCATGGACAGTAAAGGACGTGCTTTGGACAATATTATCATAGAACGTTTTTGGCGCAACATAAAGTATGAAGAAGTATATTTAAAAGACTATGAAAGCCCAAGAGAAGCCAGATTAAATATAAGGGATTACATCGATTTTTATAATTACAATCGCCCTCATCAATCGCTTGATTACAAAACACCATCATCAGTTTATTTTAATTAAACAGGTTCGTCATTGCCCTTCCCATCTTTGAGAAATTATCTTTCATGCGACAGAACCTGCCACATGAAAGGCTTGGTTGGCAAGATGGGAAGGAGCAAAACTCAATGCACCTTAAATTTATAAAAAAGTTGTCTTGACGATGGGGCCCACTTTAAACGATTCATCAAAAGATAAGTGATATCGTTGCTTTGAATGCTTATCAGATACAATTGTTTTCATCATCTGTACACGAATCAAAACGATTTTTACAACAATTAATGCAAGACTTACATCAATTTGATGATCAAGCACTTAGAAAAGTAAAAAATAGTGATGACCAACTAACTTCGCTAAAAGACAAATTAAATGAGCGTAAAGCAAATCGTATCAAAATATTAACTGGAAATATTACTGCATTAGATTTAAATGATGTGGAAAATAAATCATTATCTGATATGTTTGGAGAAGGACTTAGTTCATTGAGGCATATTCTTGCTGGGTTGAATACGACAGACAAGGGGCTTACCGCATTATATCAAACTGCTGTATTGTTACAAATGAGCAAAGACCAAAGGAGACATTTTCTGCGTACAGGGTTACATTCTATAACACTAGCACAATACCGAAGATTTAATAATATGTTGCGATTTTCTCCTTATAAAATTTCACCGAAAGAATTTCTTTGGCAATTTCGAGATAGTAAAATGAAAGGTTTTCCAAAAGGTGAAATGGAACCATTTAAAAGGCTAATCATACCTTTCGGAAAAAACCGTGGAAAACAGGCGATGATCAATGAGTTTAATAGATTATATGGACTCGATAAATACCGACAGTTTAAAAATTTAAAATCCAATAAAGCAAAAGCAGCAAGTATGGCTAAAACATTTTATGATAAAGCTTTAGGGGATAAAATTACTACATCGAAAAACATCGTTAAAAACACAAATTGGAATAAACCGAAAACATTTTTTAAAAGTGTTGCAGATGAAATTAAAACGAAGCCGCAAAATGCGAATATATTTGGAAAAGTAGCTAGTAGAAGTTTAGGGCCTTTAAGTGCAGGACTTCATATCCGAGAAAACTTCATCCAACATAAAGGAGATACGCAAAAAATCGTTATCGGTTCCGCGGTCGATATTGGTGCTAGCAGTGTTGCAACTGCGACGGGAGCGGCGATAGGGTCTGCATTTATACCTCCAATTGGTACAGTTGTAGGGGCAGCAGTTGGAGCAGGTATTAGTACTGCTTTCCATATGAAACTACCATGGGGTAAACCTCCGAAAAGTCTTTCTGAACATACGAAAGATTTAGCTAATAAAGCGGTAGATGGAGTGAAAAATATCGCAAAAGGTATTGGGAAGAAAATTAGTGGCTGGTTTAAATAAAATTTGGAAGTGAAAATGAGATGACACAACTTACAGAAAAGGACTTTGCATATATAAAATCAGATTTACAAAATGGACGATTATCAATGTCAGGCATGCGATTGTTTCTCATTGGGGCATTTGTATTTTCGCTCATCATGGTTGGAATCGCTCTGTTTTGGGCGATGCAAGCCCCATTTTGGGATTCAATCAAACCATTATTTATTGTAGAGGCAGTTTTGCTAGCAATTCAACTGTTGATTCTACTAAGCTCTTTAACGAAAAATAATGTCGCCCAACTTATGTTAAGTTTCAGCATGATTATTTTTGCGTATAAAATGGTGTTAGATCCATTTATATTACTATTTCTTATGTTTGTTGGTTATGAAGTATATGATGTATATGCACCGATTACATTTATTTTAATGGGACTAGGAATCCTTTTACATATCTATTTCATCGTGAACGAATTTATCTATTTAAAAGCGAGAAAGAAGAAACGGAAAAAGAAAAAAGAAACGAAAATATCATTTGTATTTGTCGGATTTATATTTTTCATCGTGTCGATAACAGGTTATGCAGTAAGAAACAACTTATTTGGAGACTTCGAGACACTATTTTTCCTTGTCATAGTTTTTATTATCTATTTCGCAGTATTATATGGAGCGGTTGACTTTATCATTGCTGCCTATTGTTTAGTTCGTTTTCCATCTTTTCGAATAAATCCGCCAAAGCAAAAGCATTATCGGAAACATCACGATAAAAAAATGATAAATAAAAGGAGATAAAGATGAAAGTAAGAGAAGAATCTTTAATTTTACAAAATGTCATTACTGTCGAGGAAATTATTCAACATGAAGAATGGTTTAAACCGGTACTGGGATTACAACGAAATTTAGTAAATGAAGACATTTATTATACGAGCCCTGTCGTCTTTAAAATTGAGGAGATTGACAATGAACCGAACTTTGGAAAATATACATATTATATTGGTCTAAATACACCAGTAGAATTAGCGGAAGATGCCGGTTTCGAGCAACAAGATGTCGTTCAAATTGGGCCAGCTATTTGGGTCCGCTGTGCGGAAATTGATGAGTTAGACGAAGCATATGAGTTATTAGAAAACTATGCGAAAGAACGAGGTTGGGAATTAGAGCCTGCATTTTACCATGTGACATTCGATTTGTTCGATGATGTAATCATGGATGTTTATGCGGTCGTGAAAGGAGCAGATATAGAATCATGGTCATAGAAGAAGAAACGATTATGTATAGAAATGTCGTCTGGCATTCATATGAATTCCATTACTCAGATTTTGAAAAAGTTCTCCATGATTTTAATGCTAAATTAACTGCTGCTAATTTATCGATTAATGGACCGTTAATTTACGCATTAAAAAATGTTCCTTTAGATGAAAGAATGGATATAGACGTACTGATGCCTGTTGAACAATCATATGTACCGAGAGAAACAAATTTGTTGTTTCAAACTTATTATTATGTCGATCAGATGTTGATGACAAGAGTTAAAGGAAACTTTGAAACAAATACAGAATTAGGCTATGAGCGACTATTTACGTATGCGATGCAACATGATTTACAAATTGTCAGTCCAGTCTATCATATTTTAAGAGGAGACGACGATTTTCAATGGGTAGAATTGAAAGTAAAAGTCGACTCTAATGCTGAAGAGTTATCTGATCGAGAAATGGATCAATTGACACGCTATGTAGAAAGTTTAGTCGATTAACGATTATATACGAACACACATGTTGTGAAGCGAAAATTTTACGATTCGCATACAGCATGTAGTGGTCGTACGAATTATTTTCCATTATAAAACTTTCCAATGATAATTTCATAAGTTGTCTCAGCATTTGCCCCTTGCACATCATTGAAAACGGTTTCAATAAAGGTGAAAAAGTTATATAATATGTTATAGAAGAAAAGGGGTGCTTCATGTGCGAGAAGTTGTAATTGTAGAAGGATGTCGAACTGCGGTAGGAAGAAGAAATGGAGTATTTAGCAATTATCGAGCCGATGAATTATTTGCCGATGTATTACAAGCTTTAATCGATCGTTCAGGAATTGAAAAGGGCGATGTAGAAGATGTCATCGCAGGTTGTGTAACGCAAATAAACGAACAGGCGATGAATGTAGCAAGGACAGCATTATTAATCGCTGGATTTCCCATTCATGTACCTGGTGTGACGATTGACCGTCAATGCGGTTCGAGTCAACAAGCCGTACATTTTGCCGCTCAAGCAATTGCATCTGGAGATATGGATATCGTGATTGCAGGTGGCGTTGAAAGTATGACGAGAGCACCGATGTTTAAAAACGTAGGAGAAACGAAACCTAGTAAACGGCTAACGAAACAGCACAAGATTGTGAATCAAGGAATTTCTGCAGAATTGATTGCGAACAAATGGGGTTTTTCTAGAAGGCAATTAGATGAGTATGCTTATCAAAGTCATCAACTTGCATTATCTGCTATTGAAAAAGGTCATTATGCAGATGAAATAGTCCCGATTAAAGTTATGGATGAAAATGGGGAAGGAAAAATAGTAGATGTAGATGAAGGTCCACGTCCGGAAACGACGATCGACATCTTAAGTGAATTACAACCAGTATTTAAAAAAGGCGGAAAAATAACAGCGGGAAATTCTAGTCAAATGAGCGACGGTGCAAGTGCTGTTTTGCTTATGTCGAAAGAAAAAGCGGATGAACTAGGCTTAAAGCAGAAAGCAAAAATTGTTGCTCGTTCTGTCGTCGGTTCTGATCCGACACTGATGTTAACTGGTCCAATTGAGGCGACTCGACAAGTGTTGAAAAAAGCGAATGTAAGTTTAGTTGATATTGCTAGGTATGAAGTGAATGAAGCATTTGCTCCAATACCACTCGCATGGTTACACGACTTACAAGCAGACGTAGAAAAATTAAATGTAAACGGTGGAGCGATTGCTTTAGGGCATCCTTTAGGAGCGACAGGGACGAAGTTGCTCGTTTCCCTGATAAATGAACTTGATCGTATCGAAGGAAAGTATGGTTTACTAGCTATTTGCGAAGGAATGGGCATGGCAAACGCAACGATCATTGAACGAATACCGTAAATGAACTATGAAAAAGAGTGTTAATTTTATTGTTAGCATTCTTTTTTTACGTGTAATGTAATAAACGGATGGATATTCGCTTCAAAATGGATTCGTTATTGGTGGAGTTTTATTTATAAGTGGACTTGCTCCACTCATATACATTTATATCTTAAGAAAAAAACGGCAAAATGAATGATCTGTTATAAATAAAATAATAGAAAATTTATTGAAACTAAAAAAGTGCGCAAGAAATATACGGAGACTCCTATGGGAACGTGCCCACGGAAAGCAGCTGTCTGTAGTGAAAGTCAACGGATTTAGAACGCTAGTTCTCGATAATAATTTATTCGACTAATATTTATAACCAACGTTATTTGACAAAGAGCCTTTCATCTTCTACTTCCTCTGCATCTTCCATCAACTTCTCATATTCTTTTTCACTTATTTCTTTCTTCACTTCATTACCATTTTCATCTTCATAAATGGCATAATACTTGTCGTTTTCTTTTTTTACAGCAACACCTTTATCTCTTAATTCAGTAATTGTAAGCTTTTCTTTACCCTTATCAATGTTACTATTTTTTACATTTCTATCTTTGTTATGAACTTTAGAAGTGGTATTTTTATTGTCGTTTGACTTCACGTTAGAATCATTGTTATTACCCTTAGAACTTCCACCAGTATTTCCGCTGTTTTTGTTATTTGAAAAACCCTTTGATTCACTATTTCCACTATTCTCATCATTAGCTTTAGGTTTAGACGGTGAAGGATTTGAAGGTTCTTTCGGTTTTACAGGCTTTGGTTGTGGTGTCGGCTTCGGCTCAGGTTTTGGTTCTTCTTTTTTAGGGATAACAGTAATACTTAAATCATAAAGACCTGCACCTACTGATACTCTAATAACTTGACCATTAGCAACCTCTCTTGTAACTGCTCCTGCAATCATTGGCGTACCAGTAGGATCGACCCATCCGAACAAATCATCTTTGCAATCTCCTGTAGGCTCAGCGTGTCTATTACCATCATGGACATTAGCATCGATTGTGATCGAACATTTTCCATCAACTTCCTCTGCTGAAACAAGATTATCAGGTATAAAGAAACTCATTACCAATCCAACTAACACGAAACTTGTTATTAACCTCTTAATTTTAACCATGAAATCTTCTCTCCCATTCGTTACTTTTTAAGAAAACAAAGCTAGTGTTTACAACACTTTATAACACAATCTTACACTTCAACTATGGCAAGAATACTAGAACCCCCTTGTATATCTATAACAGGAATATCATTTGACAAGTTGAGTATTTTTCCTCTAACTCCTCCACACAAATTCAATTTAGTCCAAATCCTCTTGTTCCACTGTTTCAAAAGCTTCATCATTCTCAATATTTTTCCCATCTTCATTTATTACAAGCACCTAAACAGAAAAATAATAAGACACTCGGTTTTAGTAAGTTTGATTTTATCCCACCATAAAGCTAGATTAATTGCTTTTTCTCTCTAGCTTTATGTACAATCCATTCAAAATACTTTTGAATATCCTCTATATCTTCTTTTTCTAAAACCTCCCAATTTTCAATGTCAAAAAACTTTTCATCACTAACTCCTAATTCTAAAATTAATAATTTTATTTCTTCACAGGAATTGTACATATTATTGTTTTCTTTCACATTTCTTCCTAACAATACATCTGTAGAAACTCCATAGTAATTTGCAATTTTAACTAATGTTTTATAATCAGGTTCATTTTCTCCAGTTTCATATTTGGCATAAGTCGATCTTAATAACCCTAACTTATTTGCAAGTTCTTCTTGGGTATATATAGTACCTTTTCGCAACTGTCTAAGTACTTCGTTAAAATTCACTATACTTTCCCCCTTAAATATGTTATATATAATAACTATTATAATGTTATAATAAATAACTATCAATTAAAATCCAATAATGTATTATTTTGTAGTGTATATAATTTTTGTGATATAATATCACAAAATAGATGTTATTATTTTTGCAGGTCAAAAGTGAAAGGTGAAAATAATGAAGTTTAATGAGCGATTAAAACATTGTAGAAAAATGATTGGACTAACTCAAGAACAAATCGCAATTGAATTAGGGATAAAAAGAACTACATATACAAAGTATGAGACAGGTGAAAACCTACCTGATTTCAAAATTCTAATAAAATTGGCAGATTTATTTAACGTTACGACAGATTACCTACTTGGTAGAAAATCAGAAAAAATATCAAGTGAAAATGTGGGAGTAGATATAAAAAGAAGTTGTGAAGAAATTATTGATTTAATTGAAAAACATGGTTTAGATCCTTATGAAATATTCAATATATTTAAATGGAGATATTTAAATAAAGAGGAAGTTCAGGATGTTATAAATTACTTTGAATGGATTGTTTACAAATCAAAAAAGAAAGTCAAATAATGTTAATAGTATTTCTCCCGTTATCTATAATTGATTTGTTTATTAAATTTAGAGTATTAATTTAGGAGGGATTCATTCGTGGTAAAAACAAGAAATGACTTTCCTAGCGAGGACGATTATTACAAATACACTCGTTCTCTTGAATTTTTGCTAAATTATTCATTAGAAGGTAAGACGGCTAAACAAATTCATGAAGAAATGAGAATAGATCAAGAGTGGTTGCATTATGTCGAAAAAGGTTTAGAAGTTTTAAAAAAAGAAGGTCAAATGAAAGGTATTGATATGATCCGTATGGTGGATATCTATGTAATGGAGGACGAAGACTACGAAGGTTGGTTAGAAAATTTTAATAAATAACCAATTACATATTTTATGATTGTTTGGTAGATAGTTGTTTTCAAATTTCATTAGTAAGAGGGGACGAAATTTGGTTTTTTCTTAACTATATCAAGTCAACGACCTGCCGATATTTCACCAACAATTTTATCACAGGTACATAATTTTTTTCTACATAAACTAATTAATGATTGAGATTTGCAGATAATTGATAATTCCATTTCAACTCTAGTTAGTATTTCTAAAGCCATGTTACCAGTATTAGCACAAAGGGTTTGTATCTTATCTGGAACAGCTTTGACAGTGCCAATCACTGTAGTGATTGTTTTTAAAAAAAACAAAAAATTAAGACCGCAAAGTGATACTGTTAAGATGACAGATTTATGGAAATAGCTTACTCTACTTTTTCAAAAAGATTTTATATAGGCTAAAATAAATTTTCATCATGACAAAATAACTACTACCGACCAGCGTATATTTACTCACCTTTTACTCCCCTTCGATGAAATTGAATGAAACTAGATGAAACGGAAAAGATTGAAAACGTTGATTCATCATGGGTTATGAGTAATTATAAAATACAATGAAAAATGAAATATTATTGAGCGTAAGAAATACGGTCTTAAAAAAGCCCGTCGTGCACCACAGTTTTCAAAACGTTAAACGAAACGTTATTATATCAACGTTTACAAGCGTTTATTGGTTCGAGTTGGTTCAAATCAGCTTGAATCTTATAAAGAACTTAACAGATTTAAAGCATCAGCATCTTGCTGGTGCTTTTTTTCTGGCATTAATTCTAAGTAGTAATTTTGAGTTGTTTGGATGTTGATATGTCCTAAACGTTTAGAGACATAAACGAGGTCAATCTCTTTAGCGAACAAAAAGAATGCATGTGTATCACGTAAGCCATGAAAGGTAGTTTTAGGGATATTTAGTTTTTCTAAAAGAATTTGTAACTGTTCGGACTGTTTAAATCCATTCCAGTCGAAAACATATCCATTTTCTTTAACAGGAATTTTTTTAATGAGGTCATACACTTCTTTATTGATAGTTACATTACGTTTTGCATTCTCTGTTTTTAAAGATGTATCATCAGAAGTGGGACTGATTGACTCTCTAACCTTTATACCATACTCATAGCCATCCTCCGTTTCTTTTTTATAAATATACTCCGGTCTTATACCTAACAATTCACCTCTTCTCATTCCTGTTTCTAGTGCAAGCAAAACCAATAGATGAAATTCATTTTCGGGATTATTGATTAAATCATTTCGTAACTTCCTAAATTCAGTAATTGACAGAGCTTTAGCGCTTGTTAAAAATGTTGATTTAACAGGAAAAACCTTAGACGATAAAGTTGAGACGAGCATCGAAATTGAAATTACCAAATCAAATCAAGAAAAAGTCCGAGCAGAGCGAACGCTTTTCCTATAAAAGGAAAAACTAAAAATGAATTATGTCGGTCAACATATTGATGTTATTTATTCGGGAAGAGAAGATAACTTTTCAATCAAATTTGACCTAACTTAGCTGCTTGTTAATCAAAAACCATAAGTTATCTTGTTACAGGTTGGAATAGAAGATACAGACCGTATGTGTGACTTGTTAATGGTAATCAAGTAAAATCATATGAAGAATAAGGGGAAAATAAGAGGATTAGATATCATTATTAACTGTGTAGTTTATATACTCTTTGCTGTACTATTGATAATAATGTATGAGGAGGGGTTTTATGCTAAACTGCACTAACTGTAAGTATAAATGGAAATTTAAAGAACTTATGAACCTTTTTTATAAATTTTATATATTTTACATAATTATTACATCCCATTTACAACAATTCAATATCTTTCTGGTATATTAGATTAAATAATTGAATCAATGTATCTTCGTAAAACAAAAAATCATACCTATTGATAAGTATTTAAGGAAGAGTAATGAGAATGAAAATTCCTAAATCATTAAAACAAACCGAGAAGAAATTGCTAGCAACAGAACGAGATTCCCTTCTAGTTCGATTTCACAATGAAGAAGTTGAGTTGACCCAGAGTAAGATTGGGGGTCAACCATATTGGTTAAAGAGTGAAGTGTATCCGACGATAGCGTCAGATCAACCATTACGCTTTTTAGCCCAAGTGAATTTTAGCGAAATGGAGCAAACCTTAGAAGATTATCCTGACAGTGGGCTATTACATTTTTTATTTTAGATGACTATCTTTATGGCTTGAATTTTGATGACCAAACAAAGCAAGATAGCTTTCGAGTAGTGTATCATGAAACAATTGAAACAGATTCCTCGAAGTGGGCGACGGAATTGCCGACTTTTGATCAACAAAACTTTTTCCCCGTAGAAAAAGAATTAGGTATGTCTTTTAAGCCCCAAAAGGAATTAATATCATTTGATGATTACCGTTTTAATCAGATAACGAATTTAGAAAATTTATCAGATGATGAGTACGATGAAATCGCCGAATCTTATATCGAATTAACTACTTATTCATCAGGTTCTAAGCTAAGTGGCTATCCTGTTTTCACCCAAGATGATCCGCGTTATAAAGAGCAATACCAAAGCTACGATATCTTATTATTTCAAATAGATTCTTATGATACGCCTGGTATTATGTGGGGTGATGCAGGAGTCGCCAACTATTTTATCACAAGTGGGGATTTAAAAAGCCGAAATTTATTGAATGTATTGCACGATTGGGATTGTCATTAATATGTTTTATGAACAACGAGAATGGTGTATAGTATAGCAAGATAGTAATAAGAATCGAGTAGGAGCTCAAAGCTGTTTGAACGGAAATAGGACAGTGTCAAGGGTGAAAGCGGAAGTCGCACGCGGAGCGCAGGGCGCAGCCCGAGCACCGAACGAGTGAGCATTTCGGGCGTAGGTCTTCCACTTTGTTGACAAACTGTGTCGTAAGGGGGCGGTAGTGTTGGATTATATAAAAATAGTATTGGATTGGATCGGAGCGTATTTATTTCTTCTCGGAGCGATTGCAGTGGGCATTTTATGGTTGGTGATGTTTCTTAAAAAGAAAAACTCGTTGGTTGATAATTTGGTGTGGCCTGCTTTCACATTGGTTTTTTTGGCAGCTCATTTCTTTGGGATGAAACCTTTTATTATTGATCAGCGAAATGATCATCTTTACTTGGCAGAGCATGGTGTTGTCACTGAGGGTTGCATTCGCTCTTTAGAAGACACCGCGGTGTATGTGAATGGGATGCCTGTATTAAAAATCGTGATGCAGTATCGCTTTGATGGCAATGATTATGAAACTGTTATTAAACAGGAGATTCCTTATGCCATCTTGCCGGAGATACGAGTCGGGCAGTGTTATGCCCTATTAGTCGACCCTGACGACCCAAAGCGTGTGACCTTTAATTAAAGCGAAGAGTTGTTGAACGTGGATTGGTTTTATCTCGAATTTTTAGTTGCGCCCTTATGGTTTTGACACCGAAAGGGATCAGCGGCTGAACCCTTGTAACCGTCAAGTAAAATTGAACACTTTTTGCTCATTAATTTTGAACATTTTCCGATTAAAATATAGACTTCCTATATTTAATTCGGTGGCTT
>NZ_JACHHA010000014.1:0-48792 GCF_014202495.1 Cerasibacillus quisquiliarum
CAATTAAAAGCGTATCGACGTGGTACTCCGGGGAAGTATATTTTTCCAAATATGTCATCCTTAATGTTTCGTAGAGAACCCGTGATGGAGAAGCTTGGCTATTGGGATAGTGTGCGTTTTGCAGCAGACGGTGAATTTAAACGACGCTTACTACGTGCCTTCGGGAAAAATAGTATCGTCGATTTAGAAACAGGTCCATTATCATTGCCACGCCAATCGGTAACATCGTTAACAGCGAGTTCGGCATTCGGCTATAACGGTTTCTTTATGGGAGCACGGAAGGAATATGTGGAAGCATTTACTGCTTACCATGAATCAGCAGACAGTTTATATTACCCATATCGACAAGAGAAGCGCTTATTCCCAGTTCCAGAGCCGATGTGGCCAGAGCGTGAGAAGAAGCGTTCAGGATATAGATATTTTGATATCGTTATTGTCGCGGACTTTAGTCGGAAGAATGAAACATATTATCATACGATACGCGATATGATTGCGATTCATCATCGTCTAGGGCTTACAACTGGTCTCGTTCATATGGCGACATATGGAACACATCATAGACAAAAAATACACCCAATAATCCGCCAACTCATAGATGGCGAGAATGTTCAAATACTCGTCTATGGTGAACAGATAAAATGTGATATGATATTGTTGCAGGACCCAATTATTTTACAATATAAACAAACTTTTATTCCACATATTATGGCACAAATCGCAGCCATTTTAATATGTGAAACACCTAAACAAGATCATTTATTGAGAGATACATCAAGACAATTTATTGATTTATATAAATTACGTGGAATTTGGTATCCAATAAATGAAACAGTTCGTCAAAATTTACTAAAAACGCATAAAAAAGATATACGCTTTATCCATTTAGCAAATGATAACTGGTTAGACTCAGATAAACTTAATGAAGATATATATGTAAACAGACTTGAACATTGGTTAGTGGACGATATAAACAACTGAAGGAGATGATTAAGATGACCGATAAAACACAACAAAATAATGTAACAAAGCGGTCAGTAGCTGGGTTGAACCAAAATGAAAACAACATTTTTACAAACCGTCCACAACCGAATAGTGATGAGAAAGAGAAAGTGCTCGTTCAACAATTACTAGAAACAGAGGAAAAATTACGAGCAACAGAAAAAGATATTCAAAGTACAAAGAAAAATATAAAGCAAATCGAAACGAGCCAAACATGGAAATGGTCAAAGCCCATTCGCAATACAAAGCATTTGTTTCGTAAAATGAATCGCCGTGAACAACTCGTGGAACAAGAGCGATTCATAAAGGCATTACAAGAGAAATTAAATAAGACGGAAAAAGAACTATACGAAGCAAAACAAAAGCTCCGGAATTATAAATTTGAAACAGAAACACTTCATGAGGAACAAATAACACGTTATATTCGTGAATTAAGAGATCGTGGCGAGTTAATTTCATTTCTAAATGAAATGATTGCAAATAAAGAAAAGCTTGATCAAAACTATGTAACGGCTTTAACATATATCGCACGTCTATATATGAATGAAAATGAAGATTATCGCAATTGGATTTATAATAAGGTGTTTACAGCATTAACGAATGAAGAAACACCTGAATTTATGATGCGTCCTGGTTTACAAGAAAACAATCCAGTCCCGTTAAAGCATGTCTCATCATTTAGGGGAAGCTTAAACAGACGAATGCGGCAGAAGCAACTCGCACAACAGCCATTACCAGAATGGCTTCTTGATGATAAGCAGAAAGCCTACAAATTTGTTGAACAACTCGGTATCCGAACACCTTGGGTTGCTGATACGACATATAAACTGGAAGATATTCCAGCTAGAGAAGGAATCGTCATTAAACCAGCAGATGGTGCTGGTTCACGTGGTGTCTATCTCGTTAAGACGATTGATCATATTGTAGACTTAAAACGTTCAAAGCAGTTGACAAGTTGGACTGAATTGCTAGAAAGTATGCAAAAAGACCTCCACACCAATTGGGTCGAACGAGATGAATGGCTAATGGAAGAACTGATTCTAGAAGATCCAGAAACAGCTGTTCCAGCACGTGATGTTAAGTTTTATACGTTTTACGGAAGAGTTGGTATTATTTTAGAAATTCAACGTTATCCAGAGGCGAAGTATTGTTGGTGGACTGAAACAGGCGAGCGCATTCATGTTGGAAAATATAGAGAGCAAGTCTTTAAAGGAAAAGGGGTTACACCAGAAGAAATGGTCATGGTCGAGGAATTAAGTAAACACATTCCCGCTCCCTTTGTCCGTATTGATTTTTTACGTTCACATCATGGCTTAGTTTTTGGTGAGTTTACACCGAAACCAGGAAACTATGATGAATTTAATAAGAAAACGGACCAACTCCTAGGAGATTACTATATAGAAGCTGAGAATAGATTAATGAATGATTTATTAGCTGGAAAAGTATTTGAGCCATTTAAGGCATTTTCTAAAATGTAATTAATAATCAAGAAGACAAATGTCGGAACATAAATGTAGGGGGAAGAGATCCAATGGAAGACGTTAATAGAGAATGGTTACCACATTTGCATGACGAGTTTGTTTCCGAGGCGAATGGTACTCTACTCGATGCTTATGTTGTTGCATTAGAAGGTTGGCGTAGAGGATTAACATTAAGATGGCATGTTAAGGATTCAGAGAAATTTAAAGACATGAAAACATGGTTTGTCGATAATCCTGGGCTGCTTTTTTCATTGAGTTCTGATGAAAAAACACACTATTTCTTCCGCTCACGTGGTGATTTAGTCACCAATGAAGCAGTAGAAATAGGCAGTGATAAAGCAAAAACGAAGCAAATTTTTAGAGATAAAGGCATTCCAACACCTGAAGGAAAGTTCTTTTCGGAAGCTGAAACAGATGAGCAAATATTAGCATATGCTCAACAACTCGGTTATCCAGTCGTATTAAAGCCTACTGATGGAAGCTTCGGAAAAGGTGTTGTTGCTAATATTACGAGTGACGGTGAAATGACATATTCCATCGATTATGTTCGTCATGAACTCGGCTACAAAGATGTAATTGTGGAAAAATATATTCCAGGTGAGGATCTGCGCCTTTATGTTGTTAATAATGAAGTCGTAGGCGCGATTAAACGAATCCCTCCACATGTCATTGGTGACGGGATAAATTCAATTGAAGCATTAATAGAATTAAAAAACGAAGAGCGTCGCTTAAGTCCAAGATTGTCTAGCTGTTTAATTGAAACAAATAAAGAACTTATCGATTATGTAGGACGTCACGGTTACACATTAAATACTGTCCCTGAAAAAGGGGAGTGTGTCTTTCTAAGCGAAAGAGCAAATATATCTCTTGGTGGCGATCCAGTCGATGTCTTTGATGAATTATCTAATAAAATAAAAGAAATCGCTGTAAAGGCATTAAAAGCTGTACCAGGACTTGTACATGGGGCGGTTGATATATTACTTTACAAAGATGAAGAAACAAATGAAGAACGAGGATACGTGATTGAATTAAATCCGACATCACAACTTGGTGGTATACTTTACCCAGTCAAAGGTAAAGCACGTGATGTTCCAGCAGCTATTATTGATTATTATTTTCCAGAAACGAAAGGGCGTCGTCTAGATAATGAAAAGATTTACTTCGATCTTTTTGATGTCCTTGAACCATTACAGTCAAGACAAGCACATGTTTCAACGGTAACACCAAGTCCACAAGGAAAAATTCATGCCAAGAAATATACTGTCATAGGAGATGTTCAAGATTTAGGTTATCATCGTGGTTTACGCAAACAAGCTTTCGAACGATATTTGCATGGTTTTGTCGTAAATAAAGAAAATGGCGATATTGATGTGATTGTTGGAGGCTTAGATCCCGAAATGGTCGATGATTTTAAAAACGCTTTTTGGGAAGATGAAGAACGTGCAACAGTATTAGCTGTTGAAGAAGAGCCATATCATGAACCATTAAAAGTAGGCTTTGAAGTAAAAGCAGACATCAAAACATTGAAAGAAGAATTAGAAGCACTAAATAGAGAAATTGAACAAACAACACTCGAAATGAAAAGAGCAGAAGTGAAACGTCGTAAATTATATGACAGTCTTTCTTGGAAGTCAACGAAGCCTATTCGTGTTCTTGGGGCAATATTTAAAAATAAATGAACGTGTAACAGATAAGTGAGGAGATTTTTCAAATGAAGAAATTCAGTGGAGTCAGTTTACCTCAGCTCACCGAAGAAATTGTTAGAAATGCACGTAAAACAAGACTTGATGCATTTGCTGTTGCTCTCGAAGGCTGGAGAAGAGGTTTAAAGTTAAAATGGTATACAAAGGATACACCACATTTTGATGATATGATTATATTTGGGGTGAATCCTCCAGGACGTTTATTTTCCTTAAGTTCTGATAAAAAAACACATTTCTTTTTTAGAACGAGAGGAGATAAAGTTTCTAACAGAGCTGTTGAAATTGGTTCGGAAAAAGGTGACACTAAAATATGGCTAGATAAAGCTGGTGTACCGGTGCCACAAGGTAAAGGTTTTCCAGAAGATGCAACGGACGAGGAAATTATTGAATATAGTCGTACGCTTGATTATCCATTAGTATTTAAACCGACAAATGCAAGTCTAGGTAATGGTGTCGTTACAAATTTACAGAATGAAGCGGAATTTGTTGCGGCATTGAACTACGTTCGCCATGAGCTTGGATACAAAGAAGTCATTGTAGAGCAACATGTCTCTGGTAAAGAATATCGTCTATATGTTGTCGAGGATCAAGTTATTGCCGTTTATAATCGTATTCCTGCGAATATTACAGGAGATGGGAAACATACGATTGAAGAACTAATAGAGTTAAAAAATTATGAACGTAGACAAAATGCACGATTAAATAGCTGCTTAATTCATACAGATCAAGAGATTGTAGATTTTGTAACTGAACAAGGCTATTCATTAGATAGCGTCCTAGAAAAAGGCAAACAGCTTTTGCTTCGAGAAAAAACAAACGTTTCATCAGGTGGCGATCCGATTGATGTCACAGATGAAACACCAAATGAAATCAAGCAAATTGCCATTGATGCTGTAAAAGCTATTCCAGGTTTACATCATGCTGGCGTAGATATCATTGTCAATGAAGATTCAAAGATTAAACAACCTGCTGTCGTATTGGAAATAAACCCAACTGCACAAATTGGTGGAGCGTTATTCCCATTAAGAGGAAAGGCAAGAAATATTCCAGCTGCGATTATAGATTACTATTTCCCAGAGACAAAAGGAATTGACACAAGTGATTCGAAAATATATTTCGATATGTCAACAGTGTTAGAACCGTTAGAAGATCGAACGGCGATTGAAGTTGAAGTCGCCCCTGCACCGATGGGAAAACTTTACGCTAAGCGCTATGTCGTTATCGGTGATGTGCAAAGACATCGATATCACCGTTGGATTAAAAAGCAAGCGCTTGATCGCAACTTGAATGGTTTTGTTAAAAATATGGTATTTGATGAGATAGAGGTAATCATTGCTGGTACAGATAAGAAAGAAGTTGATGGATTTAAGCAGGTTTTAAAGCAATATCCACAAGGTTCTAAAGTAGTAAAAATTCAAGAAGAAGTATGGGAAGAACCTGTTACTGTTGGATTCGAAATTAATGAACGTTATAATACATCTACCTTAAGAGCAGCTCAATATTCATTAAGAAAGATGCATCAAGAGTTAGCCCGACTTACAAAACAGAAGAATCGTATTGAAAAAGATATTAGTCATGTGTTTAATAGTACATCTTGGAAATTCTCCACACCAATTCGGAAAGTAGGAGAAATTGTGAAAGGTAAGAAATAATATTAGTCCTATCTTAGAAACAATCTTAGAAACAATCTTTGGAAAATAAAACGATATAAGTTTAATTTTAATATAGTAGGAGTGGGGCTTCTTTGGAACGACCAATTGGTATAATTGATTCAGGAGTCGGTGGCTTGACAGTTACAAATGAAATAATAAAACGGTTGCCTAAGGAAAATATTATCTATCTTGGTGATAAAGAGAGATGTCCTTATGGATCAAAAACAGAAAATCAAATAAAAAAATATACATGGGATATGGTCAACTTTTTATTGAAAAAAAATATAAAAGCGCTTGTTATAGCATGTAATACAGCTACAGCATATACATTGGAAGACTTGGAGAAAGAACTAGATATACCGGTTATTGGAGTCATCAATCCTGGTGCGATTACTGCATTAGAATCCACACAAAATTATAATATAGGAATTCTTGGGACAGATGGGACAATAAGGAGTCAGGCATATACAAAAGCTTTACATCATCTTTGTCCTCAAGTTAATGTAACTAGTCTGGCGTGTCCATCTTTTGTTCCGATGATTGAACAAGGAATACTATCTGGTCCTAAGCTTAAAGATGAAGTCAAGCAAACTTTGTTACCATTACAGCAACAGAATAAGTGTGATACATTGGTTTTAGGTTGCACACATTATCCCTTAATTAAAGATACAATTCAAGATGTTATGGGAAGTGAGATCAAACTCGTTTCTTCTGGAGAGGCAACAGCGAGAGTAGCAAAGTCAGTTCTAAAGAAATATGGCATAGATAATAAGACAGACAAAATTCCAACATATAACTTCTATACAACAGGTGATTTAAAACTATTTACTAAAACAGCACAAATCTTATTTCAAGATTTTACGGGTCATGTGACGTCTGTAATGATTGATAGAGTCTCTCTTTATTGAATTCCATAAATATTGGATTCAAATATAGATAGAAAGGTGTATGAATATGAAAATAGATCCAAATAATTGGTTGTCTCACCTAAAGCATTTGCCAGAAGATATTTCTAACTATAAAACATGTACATATCTAATTGCATTGGAGGGCTGGAGAAGAGGTTTAAAATTAAAGTTTCATATGAAACCGAGCACTGCTATTGGACCATCTGCCAGATTTTCATTAAGTGACGGAAAAAAGCAGCATTTCTTTACTGTGTCTAGAGGAGATAAAGTAACTAATGAGGCAATAAGAATTTGTTCAAATAAACCACTAACATACAAATATTTATCTAAAAACAATGTACCTATACCTGAAGGGAAAAGTTTTGATGCTAAAACTAGTAATGAAGAAATAATAAGTTATGCAGAACAAATTGGATTTCCACTCGTTCTTAAGCCCTCAGATGGCTCGAGTGGAAGAGGAGTTATAACAAATATAAAAAATATAGAACAATTTAAAGAAGCTCTAGCTGAAGTGAAAGAAAATCAAGGATTTAAAAGTGTAATTGTAGAAAGATTTATTGTTGGAGAAGATTATAGAGTTTATGTAGTTGGAGATAGAGTAGTAGCTGCAACAAGAAGAACGGCAGCAAATGTTATTGGGGATGGTAAGCGTACAATTGAAGAATTAATTGAAATTAAGAACAAAGAAAGAAGAAAAAATCCATTTATAAAAAATCGAAGTATAAAAATTAATAGGGATATGATAGACTGGTTAAAGAAATCTAATAAAACTTTATCAACCGTACCTGAAAAAGGGGAAAGAGTTTTCTTGAGAAGACAAGGTGCTTATTTGAAAGAACGTGATCCGGTCGATATAACTGATGAAATGTCTGACCACTTAAAGGCAATTGCAGTTAAAGCAATGAAGTCGATTCCTGGTTTAACGCATTGTGATGTCGACATGCTTGTTAATGAAAAGACGGGAGAGGGCTATGTTAATGAGATAAACTCACGACCACAAATTAGTAACCATTTATTCCCTTTAGAAGGATTAGCGAGAGATGTACCTAAAGAAATTATTGATTTCTATTTTCCAGAAACGAAGAAGACACCTAGAAATGATTTTTTTTATTTCGACTTTAATCCAGTATATGATGCCTTTCGCAATCGAAACGTAAAGGAACTTACGATACCAGACATACCAACCGAACCACAAATTGCACGCAGATTTAGATTGTCAGGTAATTTAAGGGGGGTTAACTATGAAAGATGGATTCGAAGACATGTAATTAGATTACAGTTAAATGGTTATTTAAAACATTTAAAAAACGGAAAAACATCTATCGTAGTATCAGGAACACCCGAGAATATTGATTCTTTCAGAAATATAATAACTAATCAAGCGCCTAAAAAGGCTAAAGTAACGCGGATTATTGAAAAGAGTTGGGATAAGCCAATTAAGATAGGATTTGAATTTAAAAAGACTCATCCCGATAGTGACTTTAAACAATTAGAAGCTGCAAAAAATGAGATTAAAAAGCTGAAAAAAGAAAAACAAACCTATGAAAATGAGTTGAAAAACATAATGAATAGTAAAACATGGAAATGGGCAAAGCGCATTCAAAAGATTAGTGGAGGAGAAAATAGCTATTAAGTCTTAAGAAAAGACTAGAAATAGGGGTTGCAAAGTGGAAACGTACGAAGATATTTTGTAACTCCTATATTTTGTTGTTCTAAGAAACAATGTATCAATTATTTTTTAATAACGATATGCGATTTAGTTTATTAAAATATAGTTATGTTTTCTTAAGTTATATGATTAAATAAGTAAAACTAAGTGTATTCAGTTATAATTATTTATTGAGTTTGCACATATTACTGTTGAAACATTTGATAATCTTTAGCGAAATAGCTTTATTTTGTTTTACTCTACTTACCATTGTTTTATAAAATATTACATTCTTCGCAGTTTTATCATATTTCCTCGTAATAATTTGTTTGTGATCCCTATTTAGTAATACATTTAATATATACAATTCTTTAACAAGCATACGATTTGAATTTGAACGGCTTAGTTTACTTCCAACGATATCTCTAGCCTTCATTGTTGTCATATCTTTCTTTATTAAGTATCTTATTATAATCAAATGATAAAGTAGCAGTATTAACCTTAACAAAACTTTAAAAAACGGGTCTATAGTCCGATGTATATAGTGTATATAAAAAAATTTATTTGGGGGTGTAAATGGTTGAGAAGGGCAATACCCGTTTTTATAACCATATTTTTAATAGCCAGTCACCCAATAACGGTTGCCGCCAATCAATTTGAGAAAAAAGATTCAACTTTAGAAGAAGAGCAAAAGATGGAACAAGAAGGTGAACATTATTCACCTCATTCCCAAGAAGTTGATGATAAATCGACTGAGGATCATGTAAATAAAGAGATATTAGTAGAAGAAGATGATCAAGGTGGAGAAATAGATTCTGATTCCTCTCGGGAAATAAGAGAAAAACAGGACTCTACTAAAGTGCGATCAAAAACAAAGAAAGTAACAACCGTATTCCCATTAGCAAAAGGCGACAGACATAATAGAGTTATAGAAGTTAAAAAGATGCTTAATGGTCTGGATTTTGGCGGGATAAAGGTAACAGACTTCTTCGGTAGCTTTACTGAGAAAAGAATAAGACAGTTTCAAGAATTTATAGACATTCCTGTAACTGGTCAAGTAGATGAAGAGACGTTTGTTAAGCTAGAAGAATATTATCATTATCCTTTCCGCAAAGGTGTACGCCATCCACAGACAATAAATTTAAAGAAAAAGCTCAATCGATTAGGATTTGGCAACATTCGAGTTACTGAACTTTATGGTAGCTTTACTGTAAAGAAAGTAGAAGACTTTCAGAAATACTACGACCTTAAAGTAACTGGAATTGCTGATGAGGAAACAATAGATAAAATAGACGAACTATTAAACAACTCATTACAAAAAGGAAGTCATTCCGACCAATTAATTTCTTTAAAGAAAAAAATGAATTGGATGGGCTATGGAAATATTTTAGTAACTCCCTATTTTGGTAGTTTTATGGAAAAGAAATTAAAAGACTTTCAAAAGGACTATTGTCTACCTGTGAATGGATTAATTGATGATATAACAGGGCAAAAAATAGATGAAGCCTTTAATCAATCTATGAAAAGAGGAGCCCGTCATAATGGGGTACTTAAATTAAAACGTCAGTTAAATTATTTAGGCTTTGGAAATATTAAAGAAACAACTTTATTTGGTTCGTTTACTGCTAAGAAAGTAAAGGAATTCCAAATCTATTATGGATTAAATACAACAGGTCAATCTGACTTAGAGATGTTGGATTACTTAGATGAATTAATTAATAGTCCATATCAAAAGGGTAAACGCCATAAAAATATAAAAAACTTTAAACGTCAACTAAATGAATTAGGATTCGGTAATATTAAAATGACAACATTTTTTGGATCATTTATGGAAAAGCGTTTAAAGGAATTTCAAAAGCACTATGGCCTTAAAGTGACTGGAATAATAGATGAACCAACAGAAAGAGCATTAAACGAAGCTTCTGCAACAGTATTAAAGAAGGGGATTCGCCATCAAGATGTCATTCAATTAAAGAAAGACTTAAACCGTCTTGGCTTTGGTAATATTAAAGTAAGCACCCTATATGGCAGCTTCATGGAAAAGCGAGTGAAAGAATTCCAACGTCATTATGGCTTAAATATAACTGGAATAGCTGATGCAAAAACATTAGATAAAATGAGTGAGATTTTATCGTCACCATTACAGAAAGGTAAACGTCATCCAGACACGATTAAACTAAAAGAAAATTTAAATCGCTTAGGCTTTGGAAAAATCAAAGAGACATCTTATTTTGGAGATTTCATGGAGAAGAAAGTTAAGGAGTTTCAAAGGAGAAATAACCTTCCAGTAAGTGGTATTATAGACGAAATAACATATGATAGGATTAATAATGGTGTTGTAAGAATTTTTATTGATCCAGGACACGGCGGTCATGATCCAGGTGCTATGGCGTTTGGCCTTAATGAAAAAGATGTCGTCTTAGATATTGCTCTTCAAACGGCTCAGTCACTCCTTAATAATTATTATGGTGTAGATGTTAAATTATCAAGAGTTACTGATACATTTATTAAACTGGAAAATAGGGCGAAAATGGCGAATGATTGGGGTGCTACTTACTTTATTAGTATTCACAACAACTCATTTAATGGTTATGCAAGTGGTTTTGAGACGTATATTCATAACGGAAATGTATCGTCATTTACTAAAGAAAAGCAGAATCAAATTCATAACTACTTAATTCGTCAATTAAAAGTAAATGACCGTGGAAAGAAAAAAGCAAACTTCAATGTTTTACGTAATACAGAAATGCCAGCAATATTAGTAGAATACTTATTTATAGATAATCGGGTTGAAAACTTAAAACTTGCTAGCTCTAATTATCGTAAGCTGCTTGGAACATATACAGCAGATGCTTTAGCAAAGGCATTTGATTTAAGAAATAAATAATAGAATGAAGAGTTCTCAATTTGAGAGCTCTTTTTTTATGAAAAATGAAAACATATTTCCGTGTAAAAACTTGAAATTATAATGAAATTAGCCGATTATTATACTGAAAGGAAAAAGGAGGTGAGCTCATTGCGAATTAAAAAGACTATTATCATATCATCCACTCTTATGCTTGTTTTATCTTCACCTACTAATCTACATATAGCTAAAGCATATGAAGAAAGTGACGAATCATCAGTTGAACAATCAATAATAACGGATGAGGAAAAACAAGAAGAGTTAGCAGAACCGATTAATGAAGACAATCTAAGCGACATAGAACGCAATGAAGCAGACGATGATGATTCACCAGAAGAAACGGAAATCAATGCAGATGAAAACGTGGAACAAGAAGAATCAGAAGAAGCAGTTAAAGATGATCAATCTCATGAATCCGAAGAAAGAATAACGTTACAAAAATCTACTCCAAAAACGACAACACTTAAAGAAGGAGATAGAAACGAGCAAGTTGTTGAATTAAAAAAGATGTTGAATCGTATAGGGTTTGGAGATATTAAGGTAACAGAATACTTTGGATCGTTTACAACTAAACGAGTGAAACAATTTCAGGAATATGCTGGCTTAAAGCAAACAGGCATAGTAGATAAGACAACACTTTCTAAAATAGAAGAAATTTACCATAGCCCATTACAGAGAGGAAAGCGACATAACGATTTAATTGATATTAAAAAGCAATTAAACTGGTTGGGATATGGAAACATAACAGTAACAGCTTATTTCGGTGAATTTATGGAGAAACGTGTGAAGAAATTTCAAGCTGATCACGGACTACCAATTAATGGAATAATTGATGAGAAGACGAAGAACACAATTAACACAAAGCATAATCAAATATTTCAAGAAGGCGGACGCCACGAAAGTATTAAAACTGTAAAGAGAATGCTTAACGCAGTGGGTTTTGGGCATATACAAGTAACATCATTGTATGGTAGTTTTATGACAAAGAAAGTAAAAGAATTCCAATCTTACTATGGCTTGAATGTGACAGGAAAGCTGGATTTAAATACATTGGATGAGCTTGAAAAAATTTATCAAAGTCCATTACAAAAAGGTAAGAGTCATCCAAAAGTTGCCGAGTTAAAGGAAAATTTATCTAGATTAGGATTCGGTAATTTTAAAGGAAACAATAATTTCGGTAGTCTTACAGAAAAGCATTTAAAAGACTTCCAAAGATATTATGGCTTAAAAGTAACTGGAATTGCTGATTCAAAAACATTAGAGAAAATAGATGATTTATTAGGAAGCCCATTGCAAAAAGGAAAGCATCATGAAGTATTAATTCGAATAAAAAAGCAACTAAATTGGCTAGGATATGGAAATATCATAGTTACAACCTATTTTGGAGACTTCATGGAAAAACGTGTGAAGAAATTTCAAGCTGATCACGGACTACCGGTTAATGGAATAATTGATGAGAAGACGAAGAACACAATTAACGCAAAGTATAATCAAATATTTCAAGAAGGCGGACGCCACGAAAGTATTAAAACTGTAAAGAGAATGCTTAACGCAGTGGGTTTTGGGCATATACAAGTAACATCATTGTATGGTAGTTTTATGACAAAGAAAGTAAAAGAATTCCAATCTTACTATGGCTTGAATGTGACAGGAAAGCTGGATTTAAATACATTGGATGAGCTTGAAAAAATTTATCAAAGTCCATTACAAAAAGGTAAGAGTCATCCAAAAGTTGCCGAGTTAAAGGAAAATTTATCTAGATTAGGATTCGGTAATTTTAAAGGAAACAATAATTTCGGTAGTCTTACAGAAAAGCATTTGAAAGACTTCCAAAGATATTATGGTTTAAAAGTAACTGGAATCGCTGATTCACGCACATTGGAAAAGATAGCAGAAATATTAAATAGTCCTTTCCAAGAAGGAAAGCGTCATCCAGATACAATTAAACTAAAAGAAAACTTAAATCGCTTAGGCTTTGGAAACATTAAAGTTACAGATCTTTATGGTAGTTTTACAGAAAAGAAGGTCAGAGAGTTTCAAGAGCATTATAAATTACATGTTAATGGAATTGCTGATAGCCGAACTTTGGAAAAAATCGACGAAATATTAAATAGTCCATTTCAAAAGGGTAAGCATCACTCCGATATAGTTTTATTGAAACAAAGATTAAACGCACTTGGGTATGGGCATATAAAAGAGACAACGTTGTTTGGTAGCTTTATGGATAAAAAAGTAAGAGAATTTCAAGCAGATTATGGTTTGCCTGTATCTGGAATAGTAGACGAGATCACTTATCAAACAATAATGTCGGCTGAACCAAAAGAGAAGCGATATGTCTCATACACAGATTACGGTATTTCTTTGGAAGCCGCTGTCGACATTCAGATGGAACGACTTCAACAAACAGATAAATACCGTAATGAACCAGCATATATCTCGGCAAAATACGTCAATGTTACAGAAAACGGTGAAATCACAGGTACAATAGTCAATTTACGAAGTACTCCGGATTTCAAAAATAATCCTGTTACAACAGTTACCTATGGTACGACATTTGAAATTTTAGAAACAGTTCAAGGAGCTTCATCAAGTGGAAGTACGAAATGGTATAAAATTAAATACCAAGGTATGACACTGTATGTTCACAGTTCCTTAGCAAGATCAACTGGTAAAACAGCTAAAACAACAGCTAATGTAAATGTTCGTGCCCAAAAAAGTGGCAGTAGCCATAAATACGGTGTCATTAATAAAGGCAGTACTGTAACAATTATTAAGGAAGGGTCTTCTTGGCATGAAATAGCTTACAGTGCATGGAGAAATCCGACACGTGCTGATGTTAAAGCAGCAATGGACCCAACAGCTGCCGATGAATTTCAACATCTAGATTTAACTAAGTTAGCAGGTGCTACTGCAACGGAGTTAAATAAACATTTATCAGGTAAAGGTATTTTACAAGGAAAAGGTCAGAGCTTTATTAATGGTGGTAAAGCCCATCATGTGAATGAAGCTTACTTAGTAGCACATGCATTATTAGAAACAGGAAATGGTTCTTCTGACTTAGCAACTGGTATTGAAGTAGGTAAAGATGCAAATGGTAACCTTGTTTTAGTAACAAGTTCAAATCGTAGTCGTTTAACAGACATTAAAACGACTTATAACATGTTCGGAATTGGAGCAGTAGACAGTGATCCGCGCCGTCAAGGAGCCTTTAGAGCATATAAAGAAGGTTGGTTTACTCCTGAAGCGGCTATTGAAGGTGGCGCTAAGTTTGTTGGTGAAGATTATATTCATAATCGCTTTAAACAAAACACACTTTATAAAATGCGTTGGAATCCTGATATGGCGAATGGAAATGCATGGAAGCAATATGCTACAGATATCGGATGGGCACAAAAGCAAATTAGCAGAATCAAAGCGATTTATAACGACATAGACAATCCAGTACTCCACTTCGATATTGCGCGATACAATTAATCTATTAAACTAGTTCTCTTATGGGGACTAGTTTTTTTATTAATTTCTTTCAAAGTTCCTAAATTCAGTTATGTTTTCTAATTATTTATGGAAATAATGTCAGGTAGTGTGTATTTTTTAAAAAATAGTAGATGATAAATACTTCATTTTCCTTAAAACCTGATTAAAACGGACCATAATAGAGCATACACGAGGAATAATAAGAATGAATCGTTAATTTTATTCTCAGAGCGATATATAAGGATATTTCCTATTAAATGACGTTCAATCAAATTTGTAATGAACTTAAATAAATGTTATCGTTATAAAGTGACTATTTTTGAGAGAGATTATCGATATAACTTAAATCTTATCTACCAGTAATAGTCAAAAATTGAAGAGGTGAAATTGTGTCAATAATTGAAGTGAATAATTTAACAAAAGTGTTTGGGAAACGTAAGAAAGAAGCATTAACACTTTTAGAAGAAGGTATGTCAAAGCAGGAAATATTAAATGAAACAGGTTGTACGGTGGCCGTTAACAAAGCAAACTTCTCAGTTGAAGAAGGTGAGTTCTTTGTCATCATGGGATTATCAGGTAGTGGTAAATCAACACTAATTCGTCTCATTAACCGGCTGATAGAACCGACAGAAGGACATATTTATATAGAGGGAAAAGACATATCAAATCTAGATAAAAAAGATTTGCGACAAGTCCGTAGAGAAAAGTTAAGTATGGTTTTTCAGAGCTTTGCGCTTTTTCCACATCGAACGATACTTGAAAATGCTGAATATGGCTTAGAAATTCAAAAGGTAGATAAAGATATACGTCGAAAAAAAGCGAAGGAAGCGTTGGAAATTGTCGGACTCGGTGAATATTTACACCAATATCCAGAGCAATTATCTGGTGGGATGCAACAACGTGTTGGATTAGCGCGAGCACTAACAAATGATCCAGAAGTTTTATTAATGGACGAAGCTTTTTCCGCTTTAGATCCATTAATTCGAAAAGACATGCAAGATGAATTAATCGAATTACAAGCAAAAATGAAGAAAACAATCATCTTTATTACCCACGATTTAGATGAAGCTCTTCGATTAGGAGACCGCATAGCATTGATGCGAGATGGATCAATCGTCCAAATCGGAACCCCAGAAGAAATATTAGTTAACCCAGCCAATCAATATGTTGAAAAATTTGTTGAAGATGTTGATCGTTCAAAAGTACTAACAGCGAAACATGTGATGAAACGCCCTGAAACAGTAAATATTGAGCGGCATGGACCGCGAGTGGCGCTTGAGAGAATGAGAGCTGAAGGTATATCTAGTATATTAGTCGTCGATAGTAATCGTAACTTAAAAGGATATGTCACAGCAGATGACATTTTGGCAGCAAAAAATAAAGAAAATCGTAACTTAAGCGATATATTAAAGACAGATATTAAAAAAGTCGATAAAGATACGCCGATGAATGAAATATTTAATATGATTTACGATACACCTATCCCAATTGCAGTCGTTGAAGAGGAACGGTTAGTCGGTATTCTCGTTCGTGGTGCTATTATTGCTGGCTTAGCAAGTGAAGGGGGGGTAAATGGTAATGTTTAATATACCCCAAATCCCTATTGCAGAAAAAACAGAATGGCTAACGAGAAAGATAACAGATTCATTTTCTTTCATTTTTAAACCAATCAAAGTTCATTTTGGCAATTTTATGGAATGGACCGCAGATACGTTAAATTTAATCCCACCTGTTATTTTCATTTTATTAATTGCCGTTGGAGCATTTTTTATCTCTGGGAAACGATTCGGATTAGCTATTTTCTCAATCATTGGTCTGTGGTTAATTTACAATCAAGATTACTGGTCACATTTTATTGAAACGTTCTCCCTTGTTTTAGTTTCCAGTGTATTATCGGTTATGATCGGTATTCCAGTAGGTATTTTAATGTCAAAAAGTAAGGCTGCTGAGATCATTATCACACCGATTCTTGACTTTATGCAGACGATGCCGGCCTTCGTTTATTTAATTCCGGCAGTTGCGTTCTTTAGTATTGGGATGGTACCTGGTGTATTTGCATCTCTTATATTTGCCACACCTCCGACCATTCGCTTTACAAACTTAGGCATTAGACAAGTTTCCAAAGAATTAGTTGAAGCATCGGAAGCATTTGGTAGTACCGGTTTTCAAAAGCTGTTTAAACTCGAACTACCTATGGCGAAAGCGACGATTATGGCAGGAATTAACCAAACGGTCATGTTGTCTTTGTCAATGGTTGTGATTGCTTCAATGATTGGTGCACCAGGGCTTGGAAGAGAAGTATTATCTTCCTTACAACGGGCTCAAGTTGGTACAGGATTTGTAGCAGGACTTGGTATTGTTATTTTAGCCATTATCATTGATCGATTTACACAGTATATGAATAAGAATAAAGTAAAAAATTAATGTGAGTAAACTTTTCATTGAGGAAAGTTTAAATATATATTTTTAAAAGGAGAGTTTTTCATTTATGTTAAAAAACGTTAAACGTCTCGGACTCGTTATTGGAATCCTCGTTACGTTAGTACTTGCTGCATGTGGTGGTTCAGGTAGTGATTCGAAAGATGAAGAAAATACATCTGGTGATCCACAATACGGTAAAGAAATAAATTATACTATTACAGGAATTGAACCGGGGGCCGGTGTATTCAAAGCATCAGAAGCAGCTGTTGAAGAATATGGCTTAGAAGGTTGGGAAGTGCAAGCTTCATCTAGCGGTGCAATGGCAACTGCTTTAGGAGAGGCTTATGATAAAGAAGAACCGATTATTGTGACTGGTTGGTCACCACATTGGAAATTCGCTAAATATGATTTAAAGTATTTAGATGATCCTAAAGGTGTTTTCGGTGAAGAAGAAACAATTCATACGATGGTTCGAAAAGGCTTAGAAGATGATATGCCTGAAGCATATCAAGTGCTTGATAATTTCTCTTGGGAAGCCGAAGATTTAGAGGCTGTTATGCTTGAAGTGTCAAGTGGTACAGACCCTAAAGAAGCAGCTGAAAATTGGATTAAAGAAAATGAAGATAAAGTCGCAGAATGGGTCGATGGTGTGGACGAAGTTGATGGCGATCAAATTAAACTCGTTTATGTTGAATGGGATACAGAAATCGGTTCAACGAATGTTGTCGCAACTGTTTTAGAAGACTTAGGCTATGATGTAACGATTACGCCATTAGATAATGCGGTCATGTGGCAAGCAGTCGCAACTGGTGAAGCTGATGGTATGGTTGCTGCATGGTTACCAGGTACACATGGTGATTTATACGAACAGTATAAAGATGATCTAGTCGATCTTGGTGGCAACTTAGTAGGCGCCAAAATTGGGCTTGTCGTCCCAGCATATATGGACATTGATTCGATAGAAGATTTAGATACAAAATAACGAGATAAGTTAATCTTAAATGAAACGGAGAAATCTTATTGATTTCTCCGTTTTCATGTTTGGTTATGAGAGATGATTCATACATTTGTATTTAATGGTATAGGACTAATAAAATAAATCACTATATCAGCTAATACGCATATGACCATATTCAAACAGATATGAAAGAAGAAGTATGATGAGAGATTGCGAAATCATTAGAATGATTAAGAACAAGGGATCTATTTGTTATTTTAATGAATCCTTTATTGTTCGATAAAGAAGATGTGTTCACTTTTTTTTACCTTCTTTCTATTGTGAGTTTATGGTAAGATGAAGTGGGTGACTAATAATGTTTTTAAAAGCAGGTGTATTATGTGGAATGTAAATGAGTTAGTTATTGCGTTTATCATCTCTTGTATGACCGCACTAATAATGACACCACTAATCATTAAGATTGTTAAAAAGTATGAACTGGTTGATCAACCAGATGGCAAGCGGAAACTTCATCATGGTGAAAAGCCAAGCTTAGGTGGACTAGCTATTTTTATCGGAGTGGCTGCTGGATATCTTTATTTACAACCGTCACACCCTTATTTAGATGAAATAATTATAGGGGCTTTTATTATGATATTAACAGGGGTCCTTGATGATATTTATGATTTGAAACCATTTTATAAATTAATTGGACAAGTAACTGCAGCAGCTGTCGTCGTTTCATCGGGTTTAATTATTGATAAATTAACGATACCATTTGCTGGTATAGTGTATTTAGGAAATTTCGGTATTTTAATTACGATATTATGGATTGTAGGGGCATCAAATGCGATTAATTTAATCGATGGACTAGATGGTTTAGCAGCAGGTGTGTCTACCATTGCTCTATCAAGTATTATGATGATGGCGATAATGGATTATCGGATCATTGTTGTCTATTTAACGGTTATTTTAATCGGCGGGACACTAGGCTTCTTAGTACACAATTTTTACCCAGCAAAAATTTTTATGGGTGATACAGGCGCACTATTTTTAGGTTATGCGATAGCTGTTGTCTCTATGTTTGGTTTGTTCAAGAATGTTGCTTTGTTTAGTTTTATCGTTCCGTTTATCGTCATTGCTATTCCAATTTATGATACAATTTTAGCAATCATTCGCCGAACATTAAATAAACAGGGAATTGCAACAGCAGATCGCCAACATATTCATTATCGTTTGATGTCAATGGGGTATTCACATCGAACGACAGTATTAATATTATATGGTTTTAGTTTATTCTTTGGTATTATGGCTATCGTTTTCAATAGTGCAACGTTACTTGCGTCGCTCGTTATTATGGTCGTTACGTTTTTAGGCATTCAGCTAGTTGCTGAAATGGCTGGTATTACTTATTTAAACCGAAAACCAGTCTTAAGAACAATTCAAAAACTCATCGGAATCGAACAATCTGCAGATAGTCGACATAAACATTAACTTAATAAAAAGGGCTCACTTAACGATTTCTCAAGTGAGCTCTTTACTATTCTTCTAATGCTTCATTTGCAAAGACGTTTTCATCGGAGTCTGTTAATTCCAGATGTTGTTTTAAAATTTGCCTAACTTCTTCTACGGATTCTTCATCGGCAATTTCATACACGATGCCGTCCATCCGTTCTGAATGTGATTCAAATTTAATTTGATCGATATTACTTGGACTAAAATTCGGATATGCTTTATAGAAGGCAAGACCTTCCGTAATTCTCATATTCGTTTCAATGTTATTACCAATTGTTTCGGCAATATCATCAATCTTAGTAATCGTGTTAAACGATGTGGCCTTATCGACAATTGCTTTAATAATTTCTTGTTGGCGTTCAGCACGGCCAATATCACCTTTAGGATCTTGTTTTCTCATCCTTGCGAAGGCAAGGGCTTCTTCTCCATTTAATTCCATAGGTCCTTCATAAAATTGGACCCATCTAGAACCAGGAGCCATTGTTTTTTCTTCAAAATCGAAAGGAACATTAACGGTAATGCCACCAAGGATATCAATAATTTCAATAAAAGCATCAAAGTCAACAGCTGCATAATAATCAACAGGGATATCAAGAAATTTTTCAACCGTATCGATGGTCATTTCTTTCCCGCCAAAAACATGGGCATGGTTGATTTTATCCATTGTTCCTCTGCCGACAATTTCAACATAAGTATCACGTGGGATACTTAATAATTTCATCCGTTCGTCTTTAGGATTAAATGTAATAAGCATTAAACTGTCTGTTCGCCCATTGACACCTTCTGTGGAATAGTCTTCAATCCCCATCAATAAAATGGAAACAGGGTCTTTACTAATCGTAACGACTTCTTCTCTTAATTTAGATTTCTCTCGACCGCCGAGATCGTTGTATGATTTACTCGCGGCAGTATATGTTTGGTAAAATTTATATCCACCAAAACCAATAAGTCCTAAAGCTATAATCAACGTGAATAATACAAATTTTCTTACTTTTCTCTTTTTCTTTACCTTTTTAACAGCCAAACGATTCATGAGTTTAGGCTCCTTTTTACTAATCTTAAAACCCCAACTTCATTAATTATAGATATTTTCGTCGAATTTTGCAATCTACTTTATCTATTTCTTGTGAAGAAAGTTTTATTAATAGCTTATGATTGCCGACCTTCATAGAGGTCATCTTTAATTTTTGATGTCGAAATATGCTGGGTTCGTGGTAAATAGATGACATCACAGTATGGTTTTAAATAGTCAAATAAGCCTCTCCAGTCATCTCCCATAACTAATATATCAATATGATATGTTAGTATATCTTCAATTTTTTGTTCCCATGTTTTTTCAGGTATGACTTTGTCTACATATCGGATGGATTCAAGGATTATTTTACGTTCTTCATATGAATAGTATGCTTTTTTCTTTTTTGTCTTATTAAAAGAATCTGTGGAAAGGGCAACAATTAAATAATCACCCATTTCTTTAGCACGCCTTAAAATATTGATATGACCAACATGGATTAAGTCGAATGTGCCATACGTTATCACTTTCTTCATTTCATCATGCTCCCTTTAGGCAATTTCCAAAACGAAAGGCGTAATCATTGATTGTACGGTATGGCATGGATGCTTTCAAAGTCATTTTCCTTTCATAACTTCTATTTTATAACAACTAACATGTTCTAATCAACTCAATATAACAGATTTAACAAATGACATAAATTTACGATATTTACAAAATATTTTTAGAAAATAATTGCCACCTTTTTGGCAGATGCCACGATTATATTTGTGAAAGGAGGTGGTATCAATGGCACATGAAGATATGCTAACCTCACAATTACGCCTTGTCTTTTATGTAGGAGAAGATGCTATGACTGGAAAGCCAATCTATAAGACAAAAGCATTTAATGTACACACCGATGCAACTCCAGAAAGTTTATTCACTGTATCTCAAGCGTTGGCTAGCCTACAACAACGACCTCTGTTTAATGTAGAGCGTGTTGATAAGTCTGAGATTCGCCAATCGTAAATGGTCTGTAATCAAATGCTTATGGCTATCATTCGGAAGGGGAGGTGAACAGCTTTGAAGAATTTAGAATTGAAGTTTAAAAATGTTGATGGAAAAATTGTTACTTTATCGCTCGAGGAACCAATTGAGCCAATTGATCCAGCAGAAGTTAATCAAGTGATGGAAGACATTATTGCAGCTGACGCCTTCACATCTAAAGGAGGCGGACTCGTTGAAAAATATAGTGCACAAATTACAGAACGATATGTACAACAAATTGAGCTCACATAGTAAGCTGGTAAGAGGGGCTGTCCGTGGATGCTTGGACGCCCTCTTTTTATTAAATGAACGTACATTGTGTCACCAGGGAAATAATTTAAAAGATGCAAAAATATCGGTAGATTTCTAATTGAAAGGGGGCGTTCAGAGTGGAAATGGAAGCTTGGGTGGCTTTTGTAACAGATTTAGGCTTTCCGATTGCGGTGACATTTTATTTACTCCATCGTATTGAAGGAAAGTTGAATCAGCTAATTGAATCCATCCACTCTTTGCCGGAGAAAATGAAGTAACAATAAAAACTCCAAACTTATTATGCCAGTTAGCGGCATATTCGTTTGGAGTTTTTCATTTATGGTGTTTATTGTTAATCACTTCATTCAAACGATCTGGATAATCAGTAAACATACCATCAACACCCCAATTAAGAAGTCGTTCCATATCTTTCTTGTCGTTAACTGTATAAGGGTGGATTAAAAGCCCAGCTTGTAAAATATCATGAACCATATTTTTAGTCAGGGCTTTATAATTAATACCAATTCCAGTTGCATATGTTTTGATTTTGTCTAATTCATTTTTACTTAACTTTGCTTTCTTATCGAGCTTTAACAATTGAATTAACGGTATATCAGGAGCTAATTTATGTATTTCTAATAAACTATCTTTACTAAAAGATTGTATGATTATTTTTCCATCTGGTAGAACAGGATCTGTAAAGCCATAGCTTTCTAACGTTTCAATTAATGTATGAACCATGTCGGGATACATTTCAGGTGTTTTTGTCTCAATATAATAATTAGCATGTTGACCAAACGTATTAAAAATTTCCTCTAGTGTCGGTACTGTTGCACCGATAAACTCTGCCTGAAAATAATGTGGGTGCTTATCATAAAACCATGATCCAGCATCCAATTGTTTCAATTCCTCTAACGTATAATCCTTTACTTTTCCAACACCATTTGTTGTTCGAGAAACATCAGAATCATGCATGGCAACGAGGTGGCCATCTTTCGTCATTTGTAAATCAATCTCAATATAGTCGCTGTTCAATTGCTCGCCTATTTCATATGCAAAAATCGTATGTTCAGGTGCATATCCTGAACCACCACGATGAGCAATATTCACAAAACGAAGTGGTGATAATAATGAATGAGCATCAACATGAGAAAACGCTTCAAGATAATCACCAATTTGTTCCTCTTGTTGTTTGCATCCAATAAGATTAAGAAATAAAAGTAAAAAAATGAAGAATGTTTGGATGTATCGCATCATAACCACACCTCTTTCCCTGTTTATCATGAAATATTATAATTTTCTACTCAAATCATATAGGAGTTGAATAGATATTTATATGTGTCAAATTAACCCTAACACAGTGCGTGAAATATTCATGGCATGATGATAGACGTGTAATAATTGATTAATCATATCTAAGTAAACAGCACTGATATCAGGGTCATGTACTTCTTTATCAATAAGTCTATTGAAATGTTCAAACTTCACATCTTTTTCAAACTGATCGATGGACGCTTGATATTGCAGCACATCTTTAGCTAATTGTAAATCGTTTTCTTTAAAGGAGGTGATGGAATTGATAAATGTTCTTTCTATATAATTAAGTAGGATATTCATTTTGTTTAAATCTCGCTTACTTAAGACAATATTTTTTTGGCTAACTTTTTCGGCGACTCCGATGAAACGGACTACCGTATCACCAATATGTTCGATATCATTTAAAATATTTAATAGCTTTACTTCTAAATTTGATTGCTCATCTGTTAAGTTTTGTTGAGCTAATTTTAATAGAAATTGTTGTATCTTAATATAAGATGCATCTATTAACATTTCAACGTGATATAGTTTCTGCTGTTTTAAATGACCATTAACATAATCGCTTAATCGCTTAAGCATATCCGTCTGTACCATTTGTGCAAGACGAATGATTTCCTTTTTACTTTGATGAAGTGCCTCTTCCGGGACTTTTATCAAGTTTTGATCGAGTTCAACTTGAAAAGTTATGTCCTTTTCTGATGAAGAGACTGTAAATTTCTTAAAAAGTTGAGCTACAGCAGGTAAAACAGGCAAGAACAAAAAGGCAATCCCGATGTTAAATATAGTATGGAAGTGTGCAATTTGACGATCAGGGCTTCCCGGAAGTAAACCGCTATAAGGTAAAATCAAATGTAACCCTAAAAAAGCAATCACAACACCAATTAATTTAAATGAGAAATAAAAGACAGCTAACTGTTTTCCTTTTTGGTTAGACGTCGTACTGGAGACTAAAACAGGAATCGTTGAGCCAACGTTTGCTCCTAATACAAGGGGAATAATGGCTTCTACAGATAAGACACCATTCGTTACAAAAGCAACTCCTATCATAATCATCGCAGCACTGCTATGAAATATTGCAGTTAAAACCATGGAAATAAAGGCAAACATAATCGGTATATCTGAAATATTTAATAATACATCCAGTAAATACTGTTCTTGACTTAAAGGTTCGATAGAAGATGAAATTAAATGGATCCCAAAGAATATGAAACCGATACTAAGTAAAATCATCCCCGTTGTTTTCCATCGATTATGCTTAACGAAGATAATAAATATGACCCCTAAAAAAATAAAAACAGATGAAAACATGGATATGTCAAAAGTAAGGATTTGCACTGTCAATGTTGTACCAATTGCAGATCCGAGGACGACACCAAAAGCTTGTGACAAACCGATTGCCGAACTACTGACCAATCCAACTAAAATGATAGATGTTACTGTACTACTCTGAAGAATAAAGGTTGCTACGACGCCACTGAACAGAGCTTTAAGCCGTGTGTCAGTTAACCGAGTTAGATAGTCACGCATTTTTGAAGCGGCAAGCCGTTGTAAACCGTTACTAAGCAGATATGTGCCATATAAAAAAATGCCTAAGCCACCTATAAAGCTAAAAAAACTTTGCCATATCAAAGTCATAATCGATTCTCCAAAATATCAATAAATGTTTTAGCAATCGTTACGAGATAATCACCTAACCGTTCTAAAAATCTGCTTGCTATAATCGTTTTTAAGTTACCGCCTGTAATATCTTGTTGCTTTTCTACTGAATGTACAAGTGATTCATATGTGCCGATATTTAATTGGTTGACATGTTTATCGTGTTCGATGACATTTTTTAGTAAATCTATATTTTCATTCGCCATGCCTTCCAATAACCATTCCATCATGTCGCATTCATACGTCATAAATCGATTTGCCACTGGCTTTAAAACGTCAATATCTTCTCTTTCACTAATTGTAAGTAAATTAATGATTTGGTCACCGACACGTTCAAGCCGGCCAGCAATACGTCCAATAGCAAATAATTCCTTTACATCTTCTTTCGCTAAAGGTTGTAATGTAATTAAATCTAAAATCATGTCATTTATTTTTTCCTCACTTTGATCAATAACCGTTTCCTGTTGAAGTAAAAGTGCTTTTTTATCTTCAGAAGGTTCATCTAAATAAGCAAGATAATCTGTCGTCATTTTTAAAATATGTTCTAAAAGCTTAAGAACGATATCTTTCATTTGTATCCGCATCATGTCATAATAATTTTGCCTTTTTAACATGAAATCACCTCCATCATGAAGATAAATAAAGAGGATATCAATGACATCCCCTTTTAAAGCTTCTATAATCCGAAGATAGCAGGATTGTTAGAAAAAACGCCGTTGACACCTAGATCAATTAATTTCCTATATTCATCGATATGATTAACAGTGAAAGGATATACTTCGAGTCCGATCTTGTGCATTTCATCAACAAGCATTTGGTCAACATAAACCATATTAGGATGGACGCTTCTTAATGTTAACCGAGTCGATTGAATATATTCCCAAGGACGTAACAAACGATAAAACATAAGTAAACCAAGTGGAATTCGCGGGTCGAGTGCTTGTACTTTTTCTAAAGCTTGATGATCAAAGGATGAAATTAAAATATTTTCTAGACGATTATGTCGCTTCAAACATTGAATGACCCTTTCTTCTATTCCGTCATGAATGATTGGAATGTTTTTTATTTCTATATTTAGCAATATGTCTTTCGGGCATATGTCTAACACTTCATCTAATGTTGCGATGGTTTCATGAGCGTATGCCTTTGAAAAAGATGAGCCAATATCAAATGACTTGATTTCTTCTAATGTATAATCATTAACGTACCCATGAATGTTCTCATTTAATCGTGAAAAATGATGATCATGAATGACGATTATTTGTTTATCCTTTGTCAATTGCACATCAATTTCGATCGCTTTAGTCTGGTGTTCTAAAGCTTTATGAATAGCAGAAAGTGTGTTTTCAGGAGCTTCTGTTAAAGAACCCCTATGAGCAAAGTTAAGAACCAAGATGTACACCTCGTTTTTTTGATATAAGGGAGGAAAGTTGGAATGCAGCAAACTCCTACTCTCCTCCAATGAACAATCAAACCTTTATTTAAGTGCGTTTGTGATTTTCTCAGCCGCTTCATCTAGTGCTTCTTTCGGATCTTTTCCTTCATACATTTCTCCAAGTGCTGTTTCAATGATTTTACGAGCTTCTGGCATAACGGTCGTTAATGCACCGGATGTCGCTGGTGTAACTTGTGTGTCTTCAAGCTGTTTGACAGCTGTTAAATATTGTGGATATTCATCATACACTTCTTTAAGAACATCTTCTTCATATGCAGCAGGTGTAATCGGAAAATATCCTGTTGCTGCCGCCCACTCTGCTTGCACGTCAGCCTTTGTCATAAATTTAACGAATTCCCAAGCTGCTTTTTGTTCCTCTTCGGATACTTGATTTGTAATCCAAAGTGATGCCCCACCAACAATAACACCTTGTGGATCAACACCATCTGGAACTGGTAGAGGAGCAGAGCCAACTTCGAATGGTGAGTTTTTAATGACTTCAGCTGTGTTTGCAGTTGAGTCGAGATACATACCGACTTGACCAGCAAAGAATGGACTACGTGGGTCTTCCCAGTTACTACCATAGTTTTTAAACGTTTTAGCCTTGTTCATGTCATCTAACCAGGTAAATATTTTTAAACCTTCTTCAGAGTTGACAACTGCTTCAGTTGCATCACCACTACGGCCGTTATCATTATCTAAATACAAGGCACCTTGATTCGCCATTAATTGCTCAAAGAACCAACCAATTGTTCCCATTGTAAAGCCGAATGTTTTTTCACCATCAGCTAATTTTTCAGCTGCTTCCTTTACTTCACTGAATGTTTGTGGTGGGTTATCTGGATCTAGTCCAGCTTCTTTAAACATATCTTTATTATAGAACATCACCGCATTCGATGTGTTGAAAGGCATGGAATACAACTGGTCATCAATTGTGTAATAAGATAAAATGTTTTCCTCTAATACAGAAATATCGAAATCATCTTCATCGATAAATTTTTGCATTGGTGTAATAAAATCACTTTCTTTCATATATTTCGTACCTATTTCGAATACTTGAACAATCGCAGGCGCTTCTTTTGAACCACCGACAGCACGCAATTTACTTAATGAATCATCATAACTACCTTGATACACAGCTTCAACCTTAACTGAATCTGATTGCTCGTTAAATTTATCAACAATGTCTTCCAGCGCTTTTCCGTTATCTCCACTCATCGCATGCCAGAAGGAAATCGTTGTTTTATCTCCCGAATTGCTGGAAGATGACGCTTGATCATCATTGCTACAAGCCATTAATACAAAACTTAATAGAAAAAGGACGACAAAAGATTGAATAAATTTCTTCAACATGATTCTCCTCTCCAATAATGGAATATATTTTTATCTCACGTATGAAGTCCGTGAGGTGAAACCGGCTTATTAACCTTTTATGGCACCTGCTGTTAATCCTTCTCTTATCCATTTCAAACCGATAAATAACAGTAGTAACGTCGGCAATAAAATAGAGATAACTGCTGCCATAACCATATTCCAAGATGATGAACTTTCATTAGCAATCAGCATCTTTAAACCAATCTGTACTGGACGTACTTTATCACTATCTGTGACAAGAAGTGGCCAGAGATACATATTCCAAGTCGTTAAAAAACCGTAAATGCCAAGCGCACTTAAGGATGATTTAGATAAAGGTAAAGCGAATTTCCAATAAAATCGAAACCGTGAGCAGCCATCCATTTGCGCAGACTCCCATAACTCTTTAGGAATTGTTAAGAAATGTTGACGTAATAAAAAGATGCCAAACGGTAAAGCGAAAAATGGTACGGTTAATCCTTGGTATGTATTGACCCACCCTAGATTTAATATGGTTAGGAAGTTTGGTATGATCGTTGCTTCCCATGGAATGAGCATCGTTGCCAAAAACAGATAGAAAATTAAATCACGGCCTTTAAATGGAATGAAAACAAAGGCAAATGCCGAAAGACTACTCACAATGAGCTGTCCAACCATAACAATGAAAGACATCCAAAAACTGACCATCAAGTAATGCATAAGCGGAATACTTTCAAACACTTCTTTATAAGCATCAAAGCTAATCGATGACGGAAGTAGTTTTCCTGCATATATTTCATGTGGCTCCATAAAACTTGCTGATAATGCATACAAAATCGGAAAGAAAAGAAGCAGTGCGGATACACTAAGCAAAAAGTAGAATAAAAGCTTTCTCATCATTGGTAATGCACCTTCTTTTCTCCGAAGTAAAATTGCACGACAGTCACAATAAGAATGAGGACGAATAGGACAATTGCTTGTGCACTGGCGAAGCCGAAGTTACCATATGAAAACGCATTTTGATAAATGGAATAGACGATGATATTTGTTGCTCCAGCAGGTCCACCACCCGTTAAAATATCAATCTGTCCAAACGTCTGGAATGCACCTATCACGGCAATAATCGTAACAAAGAACAAAACAGGTGATAGGAGAGGGATTGTAATTTTAAATAATCTCGCCCAATATCCAGCACCATCAATTTGCGCACTTTCATATAATTCTTGATCGATGTTTTGAATACCAGCTAGTAAAATTATAAAATTAATACCAATATGCATCCATACAGTCGTCATAGCTACTGAGAACAATGCCCACTTTGAATTCGTCAACCATTCGATAGGGTTTATACCAATTGTTTCCAAAATGACATTTAAAACCCCTAAGGATGGATGAAACAAAAATAAGAAAATCGTTGCACCAGCAGCGACTGATACACCTAAAGTAGATGAGAAAATGGTTCGAAAAAACCCAATCCCCTTTAATTTCTCACTTGCAATCGTCGCTAAGAATAGTGAAATAATAATTTCTGCTGGAACGGTGTAAAGTACGAACAACAATGTCGCCTTCATACTCTTAATAAATTCCGTTGAGTGGAGCAGTTCTCTGTAGTGTTTCAATCCAACAAATTCTTGAACTTGCCCACCACCAGACACTTCGAAAAAGCTAAAATACAATGTCTTTGCCATTGGGTAGAATAAAAAGACACCTAATAACACAAGTGCTGGTAATAAATAGACCATGCCCGACATAAACAGTCTCGATTGACTGTGATATCTAGAACCTGGCTGTTTGTTCTGACGCGATTGTGTTGGCCGAATACCGTCTTTGTTTGCTGAATCGCTATTTTTTGGCCGAGCATGAGTTACTTTTGTAAGTACTGTTGACGAGGAAGTCCCCTTTTTCAATGATTGATTAGAACCTTGACTATGCTTTTTCTCCTGCAAAATACCACCCCTTTATCAATGACATGTTGTCTCTCAATTAAATTGTTGAATCACCCCCCTTCAGGAAAGTAAATCTGGCTTTCTAGCAAGAAAGAGCATTGCCATTTCGGAAAACAACTTTAGGTTAGGATTCACATGATCGGAAAAGGTTAATCGCTCATCTTAGTGAAAATTCCCAAAAATAAAACCACAAAAAATACCTAACATGCTTTTGAGCTTTGTAAGGTTTTTTCTGTGGATCTCCGCATCTCCATACAAGAAACTATTTACTTATCTGTATTTAATCAAAAGGTTCATTCGATGTCAACAGTAATTGTGGAAATTTACTCTATATTTACATATATTTTACACTAAATCAATGTAAGGGCTTACATTTACGGGACTTGTAGGGAAAGAAATTTAACTCTACGACGTTACTAAAACTCCGAAGTCAGGCATAGCGGGAGTGCTCGAATCTGTTCCGGGATCGCTCGATTATGGCATGTCACCGCTCGATTCCGCCTCGTCGTCGCTCGATTATGGCATGTCACCGCTCGATTCCGCCTCGTCGTCGCTCGATTTTGGCTTATTACCGCTCGATTCCGCCTCGTCGAATCCTCCAAAATTCTTTACGATGTTTAAAATACCATAAGCTAGTACGAGTCATTTTTAATATTAACTTGCAGATCGTATAGACCTTGTTGCATGTTTAATTTTACCATATGAGATGAATATGTTTTTATGCTCTGGAATGATCTGATTTGAAAAGCATTAAATAGAATAGATGACCAACTATCTGTAACAGTGGAAGTATGCTTGTTTACGTGGTGTTTACTTTCTGTTTATTGTCCTGATTTTATATAATCAATTCACCATTCTAATTCTGTCATGATCGACAAATTGCGTCTACTGACCTATGTTCATTATGTCATCTATTTGCTAATATTAGGATTAAAATGGATAAAATAACATCAGTCAAAGAATAGGAGATAGAGGGGGAGAGAAAAATTAATTTACTTTACTTAGCTATTTTTATCGGGATTGTCGTTATATTTACGCTTACTGTGTCATTACTTAAAAAAATTCCAGGTATGTCTTTTGTTTTTCGCATTCTTCGTTTTTTAATTCCAGTGGCATTGTATACCATTCTTGTCCTTTTTTTATACGGCTTGTCAGGAGCGATGAGCTTAAGTGTTTTAAGTTTTTTTTCAATTGATGAGACTCATCTCTTATATAAAGGAGAGTTTTTTGCGAATCAAAGTATGAGCAAGGACATATTTTATTTTATTGTTCTTTATGCAATCTTTTGCACAGTTTCTTTCTATTTTGTTTTACTTGCACCATCTATCCCCCTAATTGTCCATGATTATTATATTGGCGATTCTGTTGTCGTCGGGTTCTTAACGGTTATTCTTTTTCCTTTTGTCGTTAAGTTGTTTTTACCAGATTTCGATTTATCATTTAAAGGGGCGTTAGTGTTCGGTCTAGTGAATGTTATTTTTACAGCGTTAAGTAAAAACCATAGTCGTTTTCGTGATGAATATTAATTTACCAATCATATTCAACTTCGACTTGATTGTAACATTCTACACAGACTGTTTTTGCAAAAGGGGCAACATCATTGTTACAATACATACATTTTCTTCGTGTCGATGATTTTATTTGTTTAGAAGGAAGTGTTAGAATATGCTTACATTTTATACACTTTGGCTGAGCATCTTCCTTTTTAACAACATTGATCTGTTGACACTGTTCACAAGTGATATTCAATAACTTCAGCTGAATATGGTTGGATATAATTCGTTTTACACCTGTTATATTTCGTTGTTTGAACAATTTATTAATATTTCTAACGAGAGCTTTATTTTCTAAAATGTGCTGTCTCATTTGTTCTTCGACATTAAGGTTATTGTTGGCTATTTGTTTAAACCATTGTCGCATATCGTTTTTTAATACGTTTTCGTTCATCATTTAATCTCCTTTCCATTTTTATACTATTTTAACAATTTTATATTATATTTCAACACAAAAATTGCTACCCTTAATTTTGGAAAAATTGAAACCTTTAATTTGTTTGAGAAGTAAAATATATTACAGCGCTTAATAACTGAAGAAAATAGGACCATCGGCTCTTGAAAAGAAAAATAGATTTTATATAATTGAGTAAAATTTGAAAAAGCGAAAAATAAGTTTAAGCTCCACAGCGACGTTGTAGAAAGGTAAAGGAGAGAGTTTGCGATGTCACAAGAAGCTAAGGTTGACATTTTGACGAAAGAAGCGTTCAATCAATTTTATAAAAATGAATTAACACCTGTTATTCAAGAGCTTGAGCGTGATCGAAAGCGAATTGTAGGTAAACTGTGGCTCGTCATTTTTTCAGGAATAGCTGTGTTGGTCTTATCTGGAATGTTAAATCGGCTAAATTTTGAATATTATATTTACGTTGCTTTCGGTGGTGTTTTTGTCGTATGGAAGTTCTTTCAAATTGTCCTAGAAGAAGAAGACGAGTTAAAATTAAAAGTAAAAACTACGGCGATTAACCCTTTAATAAAACGTGTGAATGAATCGTTTAAATATATTCCGAATCAAACGATTCATAAAAAAATAGTAAATGAAGCAGGATTTTTCAAGCCTAAATTAGCTTCAGTAAGTGGAGATGATTATGTAGAAGGAAAAGTTTATACAGAAGGGATTCACGATACATCTACGGAGATGACCTTCTGTGAAATTGAAGGGAAATACAGCTTTAGTAGTCATCAAAGGACTGTCATGCCATATTTCAGGGGGTTATTTTATGTTGTTGATTTCAATAAACATTTCGATGGTCATGTTTATGTATTTCCAAAGAAAAAAGAAATAGAGTATACGTTATTAGAAAATGTCGTTGAGCCGGATAAGGAAACGTTTAAGAAAGTAGAGTTGGAAAGTGTTTCGTTTACAAAACTGTTTGATGTTTATGGTACAGATCCGATTTTAACACGATATATTTTGACCCCTCGGTTAATGGAACGTATCGAACAATTCTCAGCATATGCAATGACACATGAAGCATATATGACGGAAATGTTTCCGAACATGTCTATCGCTAAACGGCGCTCGCTTCGCCGTAAGAAAAAAGGATACGGCGTGATGCCATTTTTCTCATTTAAAAATGGCATGCTGTACATTTTAATTCCTACACAAACAAAACATTTTGAGTTTAAACTTATGAAACGTTTAGATGAACGCGTATTTGAAAACTATTATTATGATATTATTTTAGCTCTTAGAATAGTAGAGGAATTAAACTTAAATTTACGAATTTGGACGAAACAATAAGGAGGCCAATGGAAGTGATTATTGGTATTGTTATAGGTGTTGTTTTATTGCTATTGATTTTAATGTATAACCGAATGAAGCGATATGATATTCAAGTGGAGCGCGCTTTTGGGGATCTCGATGCATTCTTAATGAAACGTGTCGATCAATTAGATAACTTAATTCAAACAGCACGCGTCGCAACTGATAAAGAAATGGAACTCGTTGAAAATGTTGCAGGATTGCGCTCGCGTATCGTTAACGCTACATCAATTGATGAAAAAGTTGCTGCTCATATTAATTTACAATCTGAATTGCCGATGTTTTATCGTACGATGGAAGCATACCCAGAAGTGAAATTCCATGAAAACTACATGCTCATTCAACGGTCGATAAATGAAATAGAAGAGCAAATTCAAGCTGCTCGTCGCAACTACAATGAACACGTACGTATTTATAATACAGCTATTACAACATTTCCTAGCGTGATTATTGCCCCGCTTTTAGGCTTTAAAAAGAAAAAGATGTTTGAAATCTCACCTGTGCAAAGGCAAAATGTCGATGTGAAAGAATTATTCAATCGCTAATCTAGTTTAACCGCTTATTTCAGTGTATGTGCAGAAATCGCGCAACTCTGGGTCAAAATCGCGCAACTCTGGGTCAGAATCGCGCAACCCTGTGTCAAAATCGCGCAACCCAGCCCGCCCTCTTTATTCGAATTGCGAACTGCGTAATGTTACACTCCATAATCACATGCCTTCACACTGATTGTTTGCTCTTTTTATGTTTATCTTTTTCAAATAATACGAGTAATCCTGGCATCAATATACCTCTTATTAAAAATGTATCTAATAATATCCCGACGGCGACAATAAAGCCAAAAACAAAGAGTATTTCAATAGGTTGTGTCATAAGGACAGCAAATGTCGCGGCAAGAACGATACCTGCTGAGGAAATGACACCACCTGTGTTAGCTACTGCTGTTTCTACAGCTTCCTTAACTGGATGATGTTCTCTTTCCTCTATATATCTAGATACGAGGAAAATATTATAGTCAATACCTAGCGCAACTAAAAACACGAAAGCATAGACAGGCACACGATTACTAATTGTATCGATATCAAATAATATATCGGTCAAAAATACGCCCAAGCCTAATGCTGCGACAAAAGATAGTAAAATCGTTCCCATCATCAATATAGGCATGCGGAATGATTTTGTTAAGAAAATAAGCATGCTAAATATGAGAATCGTCTCTAAAATAACAATGACAACTAAATCGCGATCACTAACCGAGCGATTGTCGACTGAGTAAGCCGTTTCACCTGCAAAATGAAGTTCACCTTTTAAGTTGCTATCAGAAACAATTTGCTCCGATTTATCACGTATTTTTTCCAGGGCATCCATCGTTTCAACTTCGTACGGTCCTTCAGAGAACGTTAAGCTATAAGAAATAACTTTCCCATCATCTGTCATATCGTTCACACGGACATTCCCGACGAGCTTTTCTTCTGATAATCGATCAGCTAATGCTACCATATCTTGTTCTGATACTTCTTCTTTCGATTCAAATAAAACAGTCGTCGGTGCTAGATCTCCTTTATTAAAACTTTCTTCTAAGACTTCATAACCTAAACGTGATGGCATATCATCAGGGAATGATTTCATCGTATTAAATTCATACGTAATATGAAAAATATTGCTCGCAGATAAAACTAAGAAAGCACCAACAACAAGGACAGACATCACAGGTTTATGAGCTACGAAACGTCCGACTTTCTTCCATAAAGAGCTTGACTTAATTAACTTGTCTCCAACGCGAGGGATTTTAGGCCAAAATGCATGGCGTCCGAATAATGTGAATAACGCTGGAACGAGTGTTATCGCAGCAATCATTACAATTAACACGGCAACACTGAATATAGGTGCAAAATTACGATAATCACCAAATTGAGCAAAGAATAAGATAAGCATCGCTAATAAAATAGTTGAAGCCGAATAAAAAATTGGAATACCAATCTCTCTCATAGCGAGCTTCATCGCTTCATATTTATCTTCTGTCTTCACCAATTCTTCCCTAAACCGTGAAAAGATAAATAATGAGTAATCAATCACCACAGCAAAAAGTAAAATCATCATAATCGACAATGATTGATTAGCTAGTTCAACGCCACCTTTACCCATTAGGCCTAAAACTTGGTTCACGACTTGATAAACAAAGCCTGCTCCAAGAAGTGGAATCAGTGCTAATAATGGTGAGCGATATGTAAAGATTAATAAAACGAGAATAATCCCTACAGTAGAAAACAATAAGACGAGATCTGCCCGTGTAAACAAATCAGTCGTATCAACAGCAATCCCAGCAGGACCAGTAACGTACATATTTACATCCGATTGTTCATCAGCAATGGCATAAATTTCTTTCAATCCAGCTTTGACTTCTTTTGTATCTAAATTTTCTTCAAAATTAAGCGGAAGAAAAGCAGCTGATTGATCATCAGAAAAAAACGTCTCCATTGCTTGAGGAGGTAAGGCTTTAAGCGGAATGACCTCTTTGACCCCTTTAATATTCTTCTCTTCAATCTGATCTAAAATCTGAATTAAATCTGATACAGGAACTTCACCGTCTTCTGCTTCAAATACGAGGATAGCAGATAATCCGTCCGCATCTTTAAAGTACTGATCGACTTTTTTATCCGCAATGACGGATTCTAAATGGTCGGGAAGCAGCTTTTCTACACTAGATACTTGATAATCTTTAGAACTTGGTGCAAATATAGTTAATAAAGTGACGACAACAATCCACATGACCAATGTTAACCACATGCCTTTTTTCGTTGTGACACGGTCAGTCATGGCATGTAAAATAGTTCTTATCAATGAACACACGACCTTTCCAATATAAATTCATATTCATTGTATTCAAAAACAAATAAAAAACGTACTATTTTAATCATACTTTTGAAATAGTAGGGAAGCAAACAAATATGCCAATGCTCTGTAATAATGAAAGCGAATTAAGGAAAAAACAATCTTTACTCTGATCGTCCAATCAAAGACAAGCTGTCTACATAAAAAAAAGAGGCATCCCTAAAGATACCTCTCTATAAACTCTCTTAAAACTTATACGCCATTCCCATTACGAAAACGATGTAAGAAACTCTGTAAACGTTCATTATTTGATTTTTCTAGAACCTCTTCAGGTGTACCTTCTTCAGCGATAACCCCATTATCTAAGAAAACAACGCGGTCGGCTATTTCTTGAGCAAAATCCATTTCATGTGTGACTAAAATCATCGCCATTTCGCCGTCTTTAGCAATATCACGAATGACTTCTAACACTTCACCGACTAATTCAGGATCTAGTGCAGAGGTCACCTCATCAAAAAGCATCACTTGTGGACGCATCACTAAAGCACGAGCCATGGCGACGCGTTGTTTTTGTCCACCAGACAATTGACTTGGATAAGCGTCAAACTTATCACCTAAGCCAACTTTTTCTAACATTTTCATTGATCGTTCTTCCGCTTCTTTTTTCTCCATTTTTTTCACATGAATAAGCGCAGTCGTACAGTTTTCTAAAATGGTCATATGGGGAAAAAGGTTAAAATGTTGAAAAACCATACCGATATCCCCACGTATTTGGCGTAAATGTTTATCATTTGCGCGCACGAGATGATCATTTTTGTTCATTTTCCATAAATTTTTCCCGTTAACGATGATATTCCCAGAAGTCGGCTCTTCAAGCGTCATTAACATCCGAATAATCGTCGTTTTCCCAGAACCACTCGGGCCAATTAATGCCACTTTTTCGCCAGGCATTATATCTAAATCAATTCCTTTTAACACCTCGAGATCACCAAATGATTTACAAATATTTTCATATTTAACAATTGGTTCGTCCTGTTGTACTCCTTGTTTCACTTCTTTATCCATCACTTGTGGCACTACATGACCACTCCTTTATCTTCTTTTAATATCTCATTTTTATCAAAGCGTCGATTCATTTTTTCTTCTAGTTTTCTTACTAGGACTGCCGCTGGATAACTTAACACAAGGAATAAAATAGCAACAATCGTTAGAGCTTCAAGATAACGGAAATGATGTGCACCGTATGTGTTCGCCATGTGTAATATACCTGTTACACCAATTGTTGATGCGAGCGGCACTTCTTTAAACATAATAATTAAATAGTTACCGAGCATTGGAATTGTCGGTGGCAGGGCTTGTGGTAAAATGACTTTTCGCCATGTTTGCCAGCGCGTAAAGTTCAACGCCCGCGACGCTTCCCATTGCCCTTTACCAACACTTTCTATTCCCGAACGATACACTTCAGAAATATAGGTGCTGTAATGAATCCCAATCCCCACTATGGCACTCGTAAATGGACTAAGTGTCATACCAATTCCTGGGACCATTGGCCAAGCATAAAAAATAAAAAACAGTTGCACCAGGGGCGGAGTAGAGCGGATAAACTCCATCACCCATGTGACGAGCCAGTTAAGTGGTTTATTCGGAATCCGTTTTAAAAATGTCCACATGAATCCGAACAAAAGAGCAAATAGATAACTCGCAAATGTTAAGGCAATCGTAATCCATAATCCTTGGACGACAAAGGGGAAGGCATCAAAAAACATATCCCATTTCCAGTTCATGAGCTTGCCACCCCTTTCTTAGAGATGTCTTCTGCTTTTCGCGTTAAGAAAATTAATGGTAACGCTAAAATAAAGTAGAAAACTAAAATCAATAAATAAATGGTCGGTGCCATCGCAATATTTGTGCTACGTAACATATTTCCATGGTATAAAATATCCGTCATACCGATTAATGAAACGAGTGATGTCGCTTTTAAAATTTGGATTAAATAGTTACCAAACTCAGGGAGCATCATGCGTACCGCTTGTGGTAAAATGACGAGTCGCATTTGTTGGAATCGCGTCATATTTAATGCGGTTGCGGCTTCTCTTTGACCTTTATCAACAGCTATTATAGACCCGCGGACAATTTCCGACATATATGCACCATAATTGAGAGAAATGGCTAATACACCTGCCATGAGTTCACTTCCAACTTGAACGTTAAACAACATCGGAATCGCATAATAGAACCAAAATAACTGTACGATAAGCGAGGTGCCACGAAAAATTTCAATATAAAAGCCGGTAAACTTTCGCACGAGTACATTTTTTGAAAGACGTCCGAAGCCTGCTATGAAAGCAATCAAGTAAGAAAAGATAGCAGATAAAACGAGGACTTGAATCGTTACAGAAACCCCTTTTAACAAAACTGGAAAAACATCGAGAATACTAATGTCTATCACTCTTTCTTATATTAAAAGGAACTGACTCACATCACAATATGTTCCAAAATGAATCAGTTCCTATTCATTGTGTATGTTACTTGATGTCACCTTTACAAATTTTTTCAGTCGTAATCTCATCCGGAACACTATTTGATTCACCGTCAAAATAGTTATTATCAAGTATTTCCTTGATCGCTCCATCTTCCTTTAATTTCGCTAATGCATCATTATATGCTTCACGTAATGCGACATCATCAGGATGAAAGGCAGCAGCTCCATAGCTTGGAACACCTTCGATATCAGGTTGCTCGAATCCTTCGACAAACTCTAACTTGTCTTGGTTAGCAGATTCTAACGCCATTCGAACAGTTGCTTCTGTACCCGTCGTTGCATCAGCACGACCTGATTCGACCGCAGCAAATGTAGCCGGGATATCGGGGGCACTTTGAATCTGCTTCGGGTCCACCCCTTCCTTAGTTAAAAATTCATTTTCCGTCGCACCTTCCATCACTGAAACGGTGACATCAGGATTGTCTGCAATATCTTTATAACTTTTGAGTCCGAGTGGATTTCCCTTTTGCACAATTAGTCCTTCACCATATTGCATTTCTGGTTCACCAAATGCGACATTTTCACAACGCTCAGGTGTAATGGCCATACCAGCCGTTACGACATCGAACTGTCTTGCATTAACACCTGAAACGAGTTGGCCGAATTCCGATAGTTTTCCTTCGACTTCCTCAATGCCTAACTCTTTAAAAACAGCTTTCGCAATATCAACAGCTGCTCCTTTTAATTCACCATCTTCTTCATAAGCATATGGTTTTTCGTTAGCAAACCCAACTGTTACTTTACCTTTCTCTTTTAGATTTTCTAACGAATTGTCTTCACCATCTGCACCACTACCATCGCCACAACCAGCTATAAAGCCGATTGATAGAAGCAATGTGATTGCGATTAAAAATTTTCTCACAAAGAAACCTCCCATATTTTTTCATGATGCCCGTTTAATTGATGATCGAGCATGTCATGAATTAGCATAGTTTTATGTTAACAATATCTGAAAGTTCAATCAAACGCGATAATACGGAATTATCCAGTGTATGACTGTATAATGAGTGACCTCGTTATATGAGCTGAATCATTCTAAAATATCCTCAACTATCGTCGGAAATACTCCAAAATACTCGCGAATGGAATTTATGCTTGAATCAACATATTTTATTTCTAAGTGAGAAGTTTCACGGTCAAAAGGAAAGCAAGAAAATAATTGAATAGTTAGGTGACATCTAAAGTAGATTTAGTTAAGAGAGGATCTTCATATTTTCATCTCTATCAAGGTCTTATTTATAAATAAGGCGTCATATAAAAATAGCTTTAGCTAAAAGTAAAAACAGTAAGTTACACAAAAAATAGGATGTCTCCACGAAATGAGTGGTCAAGACATCCTAAACGTTTTTAATATTTATTTTTCTTCATCTTCTGCTTCACCATCGCCTACAGTAATTTTTTGTAGTGGCATGGTATGTAATCCTTCAGCTGTTACGTGTACTTGAACGACATAAACAGCATCTTTGTCGAACGTCGTTTCTGCCGTATACACGCCATCTCCATCGTTGTTTGGTTTAATCATTTCACTTGCTTCATTATCATCCATATTACTTGGGTCTTCTTTTTCACCATCTACCCAAATTTCAAACTCAACGTCATCAGCGTCATCAACTTTTTTATCGCCAAATGTAACGACTGCTTTTAATTCGACTGTCTCGCCAACTTCAGCTGTTTCAGGTACTTGAAGATCAACTTCTAGTGGAGTTAACTCATCTATATCATCACTTGCTCCACATGCTGCAGCAAGCATGACAATACCTAGCATCATCATAATAGAAAGCCATTTTTTATACATGAATAAACCTCCTGATTCCTCTCAAACAAATTTTATTACAGTAGGAGCTGCCGAAAGTAAAGCATACATAACTTAGAGCAAAATCGCGCGGTCCCAGGCCAAAATCGCGCAGTCCCGAGCCAAAATCGCGCAGTCCCAGGCCAAAATCGCGCGGTCCCGAGCCAGAATCGCGCAACGCTAGCATCCAATCATTGTTATTTTTAATCTATGTCTAGTTTTTTCATATCATCAATAATCGTATGCATGCTTGCTGATTCGGTTCCATTATAGTATTTTATCACTTTGCCTTCAGGGTTAACAAGGTAGAAGCGGGTACCATGTGTCACTTGGTCATCTCCCTCAGGTGGTTCAGCTAAAAGACTCTTAAATGATTTAATTGAAATTTCCTTAATCGTTTCAAAATCATACCCTGTTAAAAAAGTCCAGTTACTTAAATCAGCATCATAATCCTCAGCGTATTTCCTTAATGCTTCAGGTGTATCACGATCGGGATCAACAGAAAATGAGACGAGCTGAATTTTATCATCAAGTCCTTCTTCTTTCATCATATCTTGGAGATTCGACATATTTGTTGTCATCGGTAAACAAACAGTCGTACAATTTGTAAAAACAAAATCAGCTAACCAATATCCACCTTTTAAATCGTCTAAACTTAGTTTTTCATTATCTTGTGTTGTAAATTCAAAATCTAGAACTTCCTCATTCATATTGGTTTCAATATTCTCTTTACTACAAGCTGCTAATAACAGAGAAAGTACAATGAATAACATGACAAGTTTCAATCGCTTCATAATGATAAAACTCCTTTCAAAAAAATATATACCTTGACATTCACCAATCATACTAGCATGATGACCACTTCCTTACCATGGAAGCGCTCAATACGATAAACATAGCTTAACCATTAATGATGACAACAGCCACCACCTTTCATTTTCTCATCGAGGGCGGGAATCGCTTCATTAAATGAATAGACTTTCCCGCCAAACCCCTTCACAAACTTATCAGCATCTTCCTTTGATTCAAAAGATAGTACTTGCGGTTGACAACAAGCCGCTACGAGTGAAGTGTCCATCACATACCACGCAGATACAGCATTGATTGTTGTCTGTTTTAAAAAATCATGTGTGAGCGCTTGCATCACTTCGTCTCCTAATTGTTGGTGACGTATTAAACCACAATGAGAACAGCATGCCATTTCAATTTTGTTATTTTTTAAAATAATTCGATAAGCTAATCGTTCAGAAATAAGCCGGCGACAGATAACGCATGTATTATCTGGAATGTGTTCCTCAGTTGTTTCTTTAACAAGGGCTACACCACCAAATGTTTTCATAACAAAACCTTCGTCAATAAGCGGTTTTAAATCGCGATGAATCGTCATTTCAGAAACATCTAGAATCTCACTTAGCTCAGCGATTTTCATATGTTCCCTTTCCTTAAGTAATGCTTTGATTCGATTTCTACGTTCGATTGGTAACACCGTAACTCCCCCTTTGAACATACAAAGATGATGTTGGGTTCATTGGTTGAGCATAGCATGAATACCCATTTTCAATGATGGGATTTTCTTCTGTACACCTTGTAACCGCAACATCATCCTATATCACGTATACTGTGAAAACCACCGTATCATACTTAACAGAATCAAACAATTTATCACATCTATTTTATCAATATAAAGCGTTATTTTCAATGTGAGGATGTGAATGAACTTTGACAAATCCTGATTTATCAATATTTTCTGTTGGTCATCTATAAATATAAAATAATAAATAACAATAATGACATAAGAAAACTTCTTTAAAACAATCAGAAAATTATTGAATATAGCAATTGTTAATGATAAAATAGCAATTATAGATAGTATACAATTATACAAATGTACTTTATCTCATTATATAAAGGGGGTTTAAAAATGAAAGTCCGAGTGTAAACGCTTACATTTGGTAGGGATTTCTAAAAAATAATAGGGGGAATATGTTGTGAAAACAGTGAATCGATTTGTACCAGGATTAGAAGGAGTTATTGCGTCTGAGACAGGGATTTCATTTCTTGATACAGAGCAAGAAAAGATTATTATTCGGGGACATGAGTTAATCGAGTTATCCCACGAAAGAAATTATCTTGAGGTTTTGCATTTGCTTTTAGAGGGTGCATTGCCAAATGCTGAAGAAAAAGAAGCACTGGAAACAAAGCTAAAAGGAATGTACAATCTTCCAGATGAAATTTATCATATTTTAAAACGATTACCGAAAGAAACACATCCTATGGACGCCCTAAGAACAGGGATCTCCTGCTTAGCAGGTTATGATCAAAACTTGGAGGACACAAGTGTTAAGGCGAATAAAGAACGGGCTTATCTCATGATGGCGAAATTGCCGGCATTAGTAGCTAATAGTTATCATATTTTAAATGGAAAAGAACCAATCGAGCCACGTGCTGATTTATCATATAGTGCTAACTTCCTTTATATGATTACAGGAGAAGTGCCAACAGATACGGAAGTAAAGATTTTTGACAAGTCACTGTTACTTTATAGTGAACATGAAATGCCAAACTCAACATTTACAGCACGGGTGATTGCATCGACGTTATCAGATCTATACGGTGCTTTAACTGGAGCTGTTGCCTCGTTAAAAGGACCATTACATGGCGGCGCAAATGAAGCGGTTATGTATTCTCTTAGGGAAGTTGACTCAGCAGCAGGCTATGAACAATATATAATGAAAAAATTGAAGAACAAAGAAAAAGTGATGGGCTTTGGTCACCGAGTTTATATGAAAAAGATGGATCCACGCGCTCTTGTTATGAAAGATGCGCTTAAACAATTATGTGAATTAAAAGGCGATGATAAATTACTAGAAATGTGTGAAGCTGGAGAAAGGGTTATGGAAAGAGAGATTGGGATTTATCCGAACTTAGATTACTATGCAGCACCAGTTTACTGGTTGTTAAATATCCCAATACCATTGTATACACCGATATTTTTTGGATCACGTGCGGCCGGCTTGAGCGCACATGTTATCGAGCAACATGCAAACAATCGACTCTTCCGACCACGTGTCCAATACGTTGGCGAGTCTTATTGATAGCATCCTAATGATTTAAGATGATCACTAAACTTGATTCGTCTGCAAGGGAAATGAATCAAGTTTGCTCTTGTCTATTAGATGTAGCGGTCTATTAGACAGCTGTGTAACATCTTAAAATGGTCACCGTTGATTAGGCAATAACTCACCAACTATTACAGTTTATATACTGTAACTTTAACAGTATACAATATTTCAGTAAAAAAGAAAATCCAGGAAGTCATATACTTATGAATAACATAGTAAATCTAAGTAAAATGATCACATTTTAGTCGTTTATGATAAATAATGGATTGATTTCTGAGAAGAAGGTATGAATTCGATGAGCATATCGAAATCTGGTCGGGTTAAAGGATAAAGATAGATTCATATCGGATGGTTTGTTATTAAAATAGCTACAATCTTTTATCCCAAAATTTTGAGCAAGCGCTCAATCGATAAAAATATGTGGGGTAAATCCTTACGATTAGCCTTTTTATAAGGGTGGTGGGTACAGCTGGGGACGAATGGAATGTATGGAAAAATCCAACTAAAACCTAAGTAGTACCAGTACCCTAGCCCCACAGTTTAATTATAAGAGGCAGACTTACCGTTAATAAAGTGATATGGCGTGAAGAAGACTGACCACAACCGTAACTTTACCAACGAAAAGGGGTTGGATAAATGGAAGTTTTACAGTCAAAAGTGATTTTTCCAACAAGAGGGGAAACGGGAGAATTTTTTACAGCGAATCATTTAACAGAAGAAGAACAGATGATTTCACAAATGGTGTCACAATTTGTGGATGAAGATATATTGCCATACTTAGAACAAATTGAACAGCATGATTATCATCTCATTCGAGAACTATTTAAGGCGGCAGGTGAGCTTGGTTTAATGGGTGTTGAAGTTCCAGAAGATTACGGCGGCCTTGAATTAGGTAAAAAGATGTCAGGAATCATTGCTGAAAAAATGGGTTATGCCGCATCCTTTAGTGTTGCTTTCAATATTCATTCCGGGGTTGGCTTACTCCCATATGTGTATTATGGAACAGATGAACAGAAGCAAACGTTCATTCCGAAGTTAGTTTCAGGTGAATGGATCGGTGCCTATGCATTAACCGAACCAAATGCAGGGTCAGACGCGTTGGCTGCAAGAACAAAAGCGACCTGGGATGATGCAAAACAGTCTTGGATTTTAAATGGAGAAAAGCAATGGATCACAAATGCTCACATTGCACAAGTCTTCGTCGTATTTGCAAATACTGACGAAGGAATGACAGCCTTTATCGTGACGCGCGATCAAGAAGGCGTTTCAATCGGTCCAGAAGAGAAGAAGCTAGGAATTAAAGGGTCTTCAACGGCAACACTTATTTTAGACGGTGTCACCGTTCCGAGTGAACATATACTTGGAACCGTTGGCAAGGGTCATTATATCGCTTTAAATATTTTAAATGTCGCGAGATTGAAACTAGCATTTTCTAATATAGGTATGGCAAAACAAGCATTCGAATTAGCCATTCAATATGGAAAAGAACGTGAGCAATTTTCTACAAAACTTGTTGATTTTCCACTGATTCAAGAAAAAATTGCCGAAATGGCCATTGATATATATGGTGCGGAAAGCATGGCTTATTATACAGCGGGCTTATTAGAGCAGGTGACTGACCCGAATAATTTATCTAATTATGCGATGGATTGTGCGATGAACAAAGTCGCATGCTCCGAGATGTTGCACCATGTTGTTGATGAAGCTTTACAAATTCACGGTGGATATGGGTTTATGGAAGAATATGCTATTTCAAGAATGTATCGTGATGCGAGAATTAATCGTATTTTTGAAGGGACAAATGAAATTAACCGCTTAACGATTGTTAAAGCCTTTTTCAAACGTTATCAACAGAAGGAACGCATCGAAAAGGTGGAAGGAAGCGAACGACAAAGCCAATTTATTAACGCGTCTATCCATATATTAAATAAGATACTTGAAGAAATGCCAATCATGGACCGGAGTGCTCAAGATAAACATCAAGATCAATTACGCGTCCTTGCTGATTTGTTGACAGATATTTACCGTATGAAAGCTGTTTTTTATCGTGCACAATATGTTAAAAGTCCAGACTCTATTCACCAGTGGATGACGACTGCTATTTGTGAACAAGGTTTCCAAAGAGTTGTAACCGCTTCTAATGAATTAATCGCAGCATTAGAAATAGAAGATAATGTTCGCGAAGAGCTGTTTATAGCGGTTAAGAACATAGATATTCCGATGTTTCACAATTTATTTTTAATTAAAAGGAAAATTGCTAAATATATGATTGCCATTGGAAAATATAAAACATAAAAGTAAAAGATAAATAAGTGCCATGACAGTTATAATACGCTTCAAATAATATTTCCTGGGAAATTATTTGTCGAAATAAGAGAGGAGCGATGAAATGAACAAGATTGGATTTATCGGATTAGGTAATATGGGAATGCCCATGTCAACAAATCTGATTGAAGATGGTTATCAAGTGATTGGCTTTGATTTAAATAAACAAGCTGAAGAAGAATTTGTCAATGCAGGGGGTGAGATAAGGGAAAAGGTAGCCGATCTCGCAAAGGAATGTGATGTTGTATTAACAAGTTTGCCATCTTCTGAGGCTGTTGAAGCCGTTTTTCTTGGAGTTGATGGCCTAATCGCGCATAGTCATAAAGAAATCGTCCTCATTGATACGAGTACTGTCGCACCTGAAATGAATGAGAAAATTGCTGATGCTGCAACAGAAGCAGGGGTCGCATTTTTAGCTGCGCCAGTCAGTGGTGGAGTGATTGGTGCTGAACAGCGGACACTTACCTTTATGGTCGGTGGTTCTGAAAAAGTATTTAAGCAAGTGTTACCATTATTACAATGTTTAGGAGCGAATTGTTTTCACGTTGCTAAAGATATAGATAGTGGTACAACGGTTAAACTCATTAACAATTTATTAATTGGATTTTATACAGCTGGTGTAAGTGAAGCATTACAAATTGCTAATAAGAAAAATATCGATCTTGATCGACTTTTCGACATGCTAAATGTTAGCTATGGTCAAAGTCGTATCTATGAACGAAATTACAAAACATTTATCGCTGAACAAGACTATAATCCAGGATTTACAATTTCTCTCCTCTTAAAAGATCTCGGTTTTGCCATGGATTTAGCAGAGAAAAATCAGTTAAATTTACCTATAAGTAAACAGCTGTTAAAGCTATATAGAGAAGTAGAACAAGAAGGTTACGGTGACAAAGATATGGCCGTCTTATATGAAAGAGTAAAAAAACTATCAAGGAAGGGGATTGGATAGAATGATTGAAACTGAAGTAAAAGTTGTAAAAAATTATATTGGCAATCAGTGGGTAGATTCGAAAGGAACTGCAAAAGAAGTCGTGCCAAACCCAGCAACTGGTGAAACGCTTGCATATGTTCCTTTATCAACAGCGGATGATGTTGATAAAGCGGTAAAGGCAGCTTATGATGCATTTCCAAAGTGGGCAGAAACACCTGTGCCAGTTCGTACACGGCCACTTTTTAAGTATTTACAATTACTAGAAAGTGAAAAAGAAGAGTTAGCACAAATCATTACGCTGGAGAATGGTAAAACATTAACTGATGCCCGGGGCGAAGTGCAGCGTGGAATTGAAGTTGTTGAACTCGCCACATCCACACCGAGCATGATGATGGATGACGCACTTCCGAATATCGCCACAGGTATTGATGGTTCAATTTGGCGCTATCCACTTGGTGTTGTCGGGGGTATTACACCATTTAACTTTCCAATGATGGTTCCTTTATGGATGTTTCCTCTTGCCATCGCATGTGGAAATACATTTGTTTTGAAAACATCTGAACGCACACCATTATTAGCTGAAAAATTAGTCGATCTATTCTATGAAGCGGGTTTTCCAAAAGGAGTTCTTAATTTAGTTCACGGTGGAAAAGACGTTGTCAATCGTATGCTTGAACATCCAGACATTGAGGCTATTTCATTTGTCGGTTCCGAACCTGTTGCACGTCACGTATATCAAACAGGCACAGCCCACGGCAAGCGCGTTCAAGCATTAGCCGGAGCGAAAAACCATTCGGTTGTTATGCCTGACTGTCATTTAGAGAAAACGGTACAAGGGATTATCGGTTCGGCTTTTGGAAGTAGTGGTGAACGCTGTATGGCAACATCTGTCGTCGCAGTCATTGATGACATTGCTGATGAGTTTATTGAAACATTTGTCGCTGAAACGAAAAAGCTCAATGTCGGTGATGGTCGTTATGAAGCGAATTTTGTCGGACCACTCATCCGTGATTCCCATAAGCAGCGCGTGGTGAGTTATATTGAAAAAGGCATAGAAGAAGGCGCCGAGCTACTTGTCGATGGCCGTGAAAAAGGAGAAATCGCATCAAAAGAAGCAGGTGGCTATTATGTTGGTGCAACGATTTTTGACCATGTCAATCCGAATATGAGAATTTGGCAAGATGAAATCTTTGCACCTGTTTTAAGTATCGTCCGTGTTAAAAATCTTGATGAAGCAATCGCACTTACAAATAAATCTAAATTTGCAAACGGTGCTGTGATATATACATCAAATGGGAAACATGCCCAGACATTTAGAGATAAAATTGACGCTGGCATGGTAGGAATCAACGTCAATGTACCTGCTCCGATGGCTTTCTTCGCCTTTGCTGGCAACAAAGCATCATTTTACGGTGACCTCGGCACAAATGGCAAAGACGGTGTTCAGTTCTTCACAAGGAAAAAAGTCGTCACAGAAAGATGGTTTTAATATAAAAAGAGGCTGGGACAAAACCAGTCTTAAATGAGAAAAATTGCGGAATCAACATTAAAACGTTGTTTCCGCAATTTCTTTTTTGTTTCGGATTGTTAGGATTATTATTATTTTGGATTTTGGCGGTATACTTTCTTAAGTTTACCGCCATTAAGGCAAATGCTCATTCATTTTCTACTTTCGTTTTTTCTCTGACCGAAAATTGAGAGAATGACAAATTAGCCTTCAGGAATCCAAAAACTGGTTCAACATTTAATTTTGTTTTTTATATTTTTCATAATCAATTAGAGGATAAAATACAAAAAATCCATACTGGGAACGAGTAAAGTTCTCTACTCCACATGATTACGCCTAAATCTTAGAATCCATGCGGAGTAGGTAGTTCCACCCCTCATGGTTACACGCAAATCTTCAAAACCATGCAGAGTGGCTAGCTCTACCCCCCATGGTTACACGCAAATCTTTAAAACCATGCAGAGTGGTTAGCTCTACCCCTCATGGTTACGCTCAAATCTTCAAAACCATGCAGAGTGGTTAGCTCTACCCCACATGGTTACGCTCAAATCTTCAAATCCATGCAGAGTAGATAGCCCCACTCCGCATGGTTACGCGCAAATCTTCAAAACCATGCAGAGTAGATAGCCCCACTCCGCATGGTTACGCGCAAATCTTCAAATCCATGCAGAGTAGATAGCCCCACTCCGCATGGTTACGCGTAAATCTTCAAATCCATGCAGAGTAGATAGCCCCACTCCGCATGGTTACGCGTAAATCTTCAAATCCATGCAGAGTAGATAGCCCCACTCCGCATGG
>NZ_JACHHA010000014.1:48889-62532 GCF_014202495.1 Cerasibacillus quisquiliarum
TGGTTACGCTCAAATCTTCAAAACCATGCAGAGTGGTTAGCTCTACCCCCCATGGTTACGCGTAAATCTTCAAATCCATGCAGAGTAGTTCTCTCTACTCCACATGATTTCATCCAAAACTTCAAACGATAGCGAATAATAGTCGACAATAGTTTACTATTTAAACAAACCCCAGCTCGCTTTAATGATAGTTCATGTACTGTCATGATCATTAGGAGAAGGAGACTGGGACATAAGGAAAAGTGAACAAAAAATAGTTTTTTCATCATCAGAGGTTTTGTCCCAGCTTCATGACACATATGAATGAGTTTTTTGAAGAGGCAATCCGTCTTGTTACTCATTGAACGACTTTGCTTCATAGATTATTAATAAAATCCACATAAAAGCTTTACTATAATAAAGTGTTATATGTTAAAATGTAAACAAATACATGAATTGAGGATGAGTTCGTCTATGTTAGAACAAGGCTATTGGCGTAATCGTGATATGAGAAAGCATGTACGTATCATCGATGGACAACTTGCTCCTACCCTTGTATTAACGAACGCCACGTACTTAAATATGTATACAAAAGTTTGGCTACATGCGAACATTTGGATTTATAATGAAAGAATCGTTTATGTCGGTGAGGAAATGCCAGAAAATGATATAGGAACGACTTATGTTGATTGTAAAGGGTTATTTCTCGTTCCGGGCTATATAGAACCACATGCCCATCCATATCAACTTTATAATCCAGAACAATTAGCTCGACATGCAGCGATTTTTGGGACAACAACTCTTATAAATGATAGTTTAATGTGGCATTTTTTAATGGAAGAGAAGAAAGCGTTTTCTTTCATAGAGGCGTGTCAGAAATTACCTATTAGTATGTATTGGTGGGCACGTTATGATTCACAAACGATATTACAAGATGAAGATAAAGTTTTCCATACAGAATCGGTTTTAAAGTGGATTAACCATCCTGCTGTTGTACAGGGAGGAGAGCTTACTGCTTGGCCAGCCTTATTAGATGGCGATGACCACCTTCTTTATTGGATTCAAGAAACAAAACGACACCGTAAGCCAATTGAAGGTCATTTTCCAGGAGCTTCAGAAAAGACATTAACGAAGCTAAAGCTTCTCGGTGTCAATGCAGATCATGAATCAATCACAGGAAAAGACGTATTAAAACGGTTAGAACTTGGGTATCAAGTTGGCCTTCGATATTCATCCATTCGTCCAGATTTACCACAATTATTAGAAGAGATGCTTGACCTTGGGTTAAAGACTTTTGACGAATTAACGATGACAACAGATGGCTCAACACCTTCTTTTTATGAAGACGGCTTAATGAATAAATTAATAGATATTGCCATTCAAAAAGGGGTTCCTATTGAAGAAGCGTATCGGATGGCATCATATAATGCAGCTAAACATTTTCATTTAGAAGAACAAATTGGCAGTATTGCTCCTGGTCGGATTGCACATATAAATTTTTTAAATGAAAAGGACAACCCACATCCGACGAGTGTTCTAGCAAAAGGCGAGTGGATAAAACGAAACGGAAAAGTATGTCATTACCCGTCACAAATAGAATGGTCAGCATTCGGCATTAAACGGTTACACTTATCGTGGGACTTAGAGGAGAATGATTTGCAATACTCTACTCCTATTGGTTTAAAGTTAATCAATGATGTCATTACAAAACCTTACCCGATTGAAATAGATGTCACACCTGAACAATTACCTATTGATACTTTCGATGCATTTTTAACATTAATGGATAAGAATGGTAAGTGGCATGTCAATACAACGCTTCATGGCTTTACAAGACGGTTAGGAGGACTTGCCAGTTCTTATTCAATGACTGGTGACCTTGTTTATATCGGCAAGAATAAGCAAGATATGATGATAGCTGGACAACGATTAAAAGAAATAGGCGGTGGCATTATAATCGTTCATGAAGGTCATATATTATTAGAAATTCCACTTACTTTAGGAGGTATAATGACCACAGAGAATATGAGAACATTGATTCAAAAACAGAAAAAGTTGACGGCTTACTTAAAGGAATTTGGTTATTTATTTGATGACCCAATTTATACAATATTATTTTTATCATCAACTCATCTTCCTTATATTAGAATAACCCAACAAGGAATCGTTGATGTTATGAAACGAGATGTTCTCTTTCCAGCTACGATGAGATAATTTATAATGATGATAGTCACCGTATATATTAATATATGACAATAAGTAAAAAAGGGAGCTAGGAGATATGAAAAAACACGTTATATTATTGATAGCTTTACTTCTCATGTTAGTTGTTGGATGTTCAAAAAGTAAAAATGAAACTCAAACTGAAAATCAAGCTGTAAAAAAAGGTGTCTTTCCATTAACTGGTTTAGAAGGCGAAGAAATAGACCGCAGAATAATAAGTGTCATGGTAAATAATCATCCGAAAGCACGCCCACAAACCGGTTTATCACAAGCAGATCTCGTGTTTGAAATTCTTGCTGAAGGGAATATTACGCGTTTCCTAGCTCTATACCAAAGTGAGGCGCCAGAAGTTGTTGGACCTGTTCGTAGTGCAAGAGAGTACTTTTTTGACTTAGCGGAACGTTATCAAGCGATCTATATCCATCATGGTGCAGCGGACTTTATAAGTGATATGATTAAAGAACGGGGAATTGATAGTATAAATGGTTCTAATTATGATGATGATGGTTATCTGTTTAAGCGTGATCATAGACGTCAAGCACCACATAATTCATACTTACAATTCACTGCTGTTCGTGACATTGCTGAAGAAAAAGGCTACAATTTAACTGAAACATATGAGCCACTACCCTTTTTAACAGAAGAAGAAATTGAACAAATCGAAGGTGATGCTGCTGAACAAGTTGAGATTACTTATTTTAATAGTCCATTGACAACAGTTACATATAAGTACAATACCAAAAAGGATGTTTATGAAAGATTCAGTGATGGAGAACAGTCCGTTGAGCTTGAATCGAATGAACCGATTGAAATGAGTAATGTTTTAATTATAGAAGCCACACATGAAGTAATGGATGATCAGGGCAGGCGTAAAGTTGATTTAGATAGTGGTGGGCAAGCATACTTATTACAAAAAGGGATTGTCCAACGAGTCGAATGGCAAATAGTTGATGGACGTATTTTACCAGTTAAAGATGGGCAACCAATTGGACTAGTTCCTGGTAAAACATGGATTAATATTATTCCATCATCGCCTGGGTTAGAATCGTTAATTACACTACAATAGGTAAAGGAGGAGAAAGCATGCAGATTGATAAATTACGGGGAAAACAACTCGATCAATTATTTGATGCAATTCTTTCCTTAAAAAATAGAGAAGAATGTTATCGCTTTTTTGACGATATTGCAACAATGAGTGAGGTCCAATCATTATCACAACGATTTCAAGTAGCTAAAATGTTATCTGAAGGACGAACATATAATGAAATAGAAAAAGAGACAAAAGCATCGACTGCGACGATTTCTCGTGTTCGCCGTTGTATCGACTATGGTAGTGGCGGATACGGTCTTGTCTTAGAACGTTTACATAATGATGAAGTATAAGAGAATAGAAAGGGTGGTGGAAAGCAACATTTCCCCACCCGTTTATTTTTATCTCAATAAGTGCATGACATAACTTCAAACCTTTATACTTTCAGGAAGCCTCTTCCTATATCTTGTATCTAGGAGATAATGTATCTCGAGTGATATATTTCTAATATTAACACTTTTTTTACTCTACTAACATGACTTGAAATAAGCTATTATAAAATTGATTAAAATCTCTACTTTTTATCTTATATTTCACCCACCATATCGTTCAATTCATTTCGTATTATTTGTTATAATAAACTAATGGATTATGAAATTGGAGGCCAGTTATGTTACACAATTCATTGAAAGAGTGGAAGCATATTTTTAAACTCGATCCTGCTAAAGATATTTCGGACGAGTTATTAGATCGTGTTTGTGAATCAGGTACAGATGCTATCATCGTTGGTGGAACAGACGATGTCACATTAGATGGTGTATTAGATTTATTGTCCAGAATTCGTCGCTATACTGTGCCATGTATTTTAGAAATCTCAAATATGGAATCCATTACACCTGGATTTGATTATTATTTTATCCCGATGGTACTTAACTCAAAAGAAAAGAAATGGATGATGGATATCCAACATGAAGCAGTTAAACAGTATAAAGAGATGATGAATTGGGATGAAATTTTTGTTGAAGGATACTGTATCTTAAACGAAGAAGCAAAAGCTTATAAAAAAGCAAATTGTCAGTTACCAACCGAAGAAGATGTTTTAGCTTATGCCTATATGGCTGAACGTATGTTTCATCTACCGATTTTTTATGTTGAATATAGTGGAACATATGGTGACCCTAAACTCGTAGAGAAAGTTAAAGATGAGCTGACAGATACGATGCTTTTTTATGGCGGTGGCATTGAAAATAAGACACAAGCTCGTGAGATGTCTCAACATGCTGATGTCATTATTGTAGGTAACAGTTTATATACAAATCCGACAGAAGCTTTAGAAACAGTTCGAGCTGTTAAAAATGAAAAGTAGTGTTATAAGGTGGTGTTTAAGGTGAGTCTGAAAACAGACGACCTTTTAAATGGATTAAATAAAGAGCAGAAAGAAGCGGTTAAACATACAGATGGACCACTGCTTATTATGGCGGGAGCAGGAAGTGGTAAGACACGAGTGCTCACCCATCGGATAGCGTACTTAATGCATGAAAAAGGGGTTGCTCCAAGAAATATTTTAGCGATTACCTTTACAAATAAAGCTGCACGCGAGATGAGAGACCGTGTTTCGCAACTTGTTGGACAAGAAGCGGAATATATGTGGGTATCGACCTTTCACTCGATGTGTGTACGTATCTTACGTCGAGATATTGATCGGATCGGGTATAATCGAAATTTCTCTATATTAGACAGTGGTGATCAATTATCGGTCGTCAAACAAGTGCTGAAAAACTTAAATATCGACTCGAAACAATTTGACCCAAGAGCGATGCTTGGACGTATCAGTTCTTTAAAGAACGAGTTAATCACACCAGAAAAGTTTTCAGAACAAGTAGGAAATTTTTATGACCGTCAAGTTGCCCATGTGTATGAGCATTATCAGAAGACTTTACGAAAAAACCATTCGATGGATTTTGATGATTTAATTATGGAGACAATCCATCTATTCCAACGTGTCCCAGAAGTACTACAGTATTATCAACACCGATTTCAATATATTCACGTCGATGAGTATCAAGATACGAACCATGCTCAATATTATTTAGTAAAACAATTGGCAAGTCGTTATCAAAACCTTTGTGTTGTAGGGGATTCTGACCAATCAATTTATCGTTGGCGTGGAGCAGATATTAGTAATATTTTATCCTTTGAAAAGGATTATCCGGCGGCACGGACGATTTTATTAGAACAAAATTATCGCTCAACGAAATCGATTTTAACCGCAGCTAATAAAGTGATTGAAAATAATAGCAGTCGTAAGCCGAAGAACTTATGGACGGAGAATCCGTCGGGGAAGAAAATACAATATTTTCGTGGTGCAACTGAACAAGAAGAAGCATTATTCGTCATGCAAACGATTAAAAACCTTATACAAGAAGAAGGCTATCAACCGAATGATATAGCTATTTTATATCGAACAAATGCCCAGTCACGTGCCATAGAAGATGCTTTCGTAAAATCAGGTATGCCATACCAAATGGTTGGCGGACAGAAATTCTACGAACGAAAAGAAATAAAAGATATGATTGCTTACTTACGTTTAATCACAAACCCTGATGATGACCTGAGTTTTGAAAGAGTTGTCAATGAACCGAAGCGTGGTATCGGAAAAACATCGGTCGAACGATTACAAGCATATGCAATAGAACATGATATATCATTATTCCAAGCGACAAAAGAAGTCGATTTTACCGGTGTGACAAAGCGCGCTGCTCATGCATTAGCAGATTTTGCAAACTTAATTCAGACATTGAATCAGCAACAAGAATTTTTAACAGCGACAGATATGGTCGAGCAAGTTTTAACACGTTCAGGTTACGAAGACATGTTGTTGAATGAACGAAGTATTGAAGCACAAAGTCGCTTAGAAAACTTAGAAGAGTTTAAAACAGTAACACATGACTTTGAAGCGAAAAATGATGATAAAACATTAATTGCTTTTTTGACAGACCTTGCATTAATCGCTGATATTGACCAGGTTGATGAGGAAGATCCTGATCATTTGGAAAAAGTGACATTAATGACATTACATGCAGCGAAAGGCTTAGAATTTCCTGTTGTCTTTTTAATTGGGATGGAAGAAAATGTTTTCCCGCATAGCCGTTCAATGATGGATGATGAAGAAATGGAAGAAGAACGTCGTCTTGCTTATGTTGGTATAACGAGAGCAGAAGAGTTACTATATGTGACACACGCTCAAATGCGAACGCTCTATGGACGAACGAACATGAATCCCATCAGCCGTTTCATTAATGAAATTCCTGAAGATTTAATTGACGGAATCGAGGAAGCTAAACAAGATATGTTTGGATCATCTTTTGCACGTCCTTCTCAATTTACATCACAAGCTCATCGACATACGCCAAGAAGAAAGGCGAAACGTATCGAAAAACGAACATCAGGAGCTGAAACTGAGAGCTGGCGCCCAGGAGATAAAGCACTTCATAAAAAGTGGGGTATCGGTACCGTAGTTAAAGTTGACGGTGAAGGTGATTCGCTTGAACTAGATGTGGCATTTCCAGCTCCTATTGGTATTAAACGTTTATTAGCGAAGTTTGCTCCAATTACGAAACAATAGGAGGGTGAAGCGAATGAATAAGCAACAAGTAGAAAAGAAGATCCAAGCTTTAAAAAAAGAACTAAATCAATATAGTTATGAATATTACGTATTAGATAAGCCAACCGTACCCGATTCAGAATATGATAAGAAACTTCGTGAATTAGAAGACTTAGAAAAGCAATTTCCAGAACTTATTACAGCAGATTCTCCGACTCAGCGTGTTGGAGATCAACCGTTGGATTCGTTCGAAAAAGTACGTCATGCCATACCGATGCTTAGCTTAGGTAATGCTTTCAGCTCAGATGAATTACGTGATTTTGACCGGCGTGTTAAACAAACGATTGGCAAAGACGTCTCTTATATATGTGAGCTAAAAATTGACGGTTTAGCTGTCTCCTTAAGATATGAGGACGGTCAACTCGTGCAAGGATCAACCCGTGGAGATGGGACAATTGGAGAGGATATTACAAGTAACCTAAGAACGATCCGCAGTATTCCGCTATCGATTCATGAAAAAAATACAATCGAAGTACGTGGAGAAGCCTTTATTCCGCAACGCTCTTTTATAACGCTAAATAAACAGCGAGAAGAAAATGGTGAAGCTCTATTTGCTAATCCTCGTAATGCGGCAGCAGGTTCATTACGTCAATTAGATCCAAAAATTGCAGCATCACGGAATCTTGATGTATTCTGGTATGGTGTAGGCGTATGGGAAGGGAAGGAAATGGCATCTCACAGTGAATGCCTAACGTATTTATCGTCGTTAGGCTTTAAAGTAAATAATGAATGGCGAATCTGTCAATCGATTGAAGAAGTATTAGACTATGTAGAATATTGGACAATACGTCGTCCGAATTTACCATATGAAATCGATGGGATTGTGATTAAGGTCGATGCACTAAGTGATCAGGAAGCACTTGGGTATACGGCTAAAAGCCCGCGCTGGGCCATTGCTTATAAATTTCCTGCTGAAGAAGTCGTGACAACATTAAGGGATATTGAATTAAGTGTTGGACGGACAGGGGTGATTACACCTACAGCTATTCTAGACCCCGTGCGGGTAGCTGGCTCAACTGTCCAACGTGCTTCCCTTCATAATGCAGACCTTATTCGTGAGAAAGATATTCGCGTAGGGGATACAGTCATCCTTCGAAAAGCAGGAGATATTATTCCGGAAATTGTCCGTGTCATCGAAGAAAAACGAACAGGTAAAGAAAAGGAATTTTCAATGCCATCACATTGTCCCGCATGTCAGAGTGAATTAATCCATATTGAAGAGGAAGTAGCCCTTCGTTGTATTAATCCAAACTGTCCAGCACAAATACAAGAAGGATTAATTCATTTCTCATCGCGTGATGCGATGAATATAGATGGTTTAGGTGAACGCATTATCGCCCAACTATTTCGCGAAAAACTCGTTCAATCAATTCCAGATGTTTACCGGTTGGAAAAGAATGAATTATTGAAATTAGAACGTATGGGAGAAAAATCTGCCACTAATTTATTAAATGCGATTGAACAATCAAAAGAAAATTCGCTGGAGAAATTATTATTCGGTTTAGGCATTCGTTTTATCGGTGTAAGAGCTTCACAGATTTTAGCAGAGGCATTTCAATCGATGGACCATTTACAACAAGCCACGTATGATGATTTTATCCAAATTGATGAAATCGGTACTAAAATGGCTGATTCGCTGGTGCAATACTTTTCTGATGAAAAAGTACAAAAGATGATTCAAGAATTATCAGAGCTTGGTATCAATATGACTTATAAAGGACCAGTTCGGAGTGAATCAAGTGAAAATACCACTTTTTCTGGAAAAGTCGTTGTCCTAACAGGGAAACTAGAACATTATACACGTAACGAAGCAAAGGAAAAAATTGAAGCTCTCGGTGGGAAAGTAACTGGTAGTGTCAGTAAAAATACGGACTTACTCATCGCTGGGGAAGCTGCTGGATCAAAATATAAGCAAGCAGAAAAACTTGGGATTTCCATCTGGAATGAAGAGCAGTTACAACAAGCTTTGGAAGAAGAATAAGATGAAGGGTGGGATACATGTGAAAAGGATAGGAATAATAAGTATTTGTATCCTTTTACTCTTGACGAGTTGTACACCTGGAGAGAAAGAAGAAGAAGAGATTGTTCAGGACGTAAAGGAAAAAAAAGAAATGTCTATTGTGCCGAGCTATAAGTTATCAAAAGAAAACTATCGTATGCTTCTACCGTATGAATCCGGTGCTGCGCGTGGCGTGATTGTTAATCAATTAGCTAACCGTGTTGATATTGATGAGATTGAAGAGGGATTACGCCGTCATTCGAAAGACTATTTTGATCCTGAGACATATATTTTCCGTGAAGGACAGTTCCTTTCCGCGGAAACGGTTTACGGCTGGTTAGGAAGAAAACTAACGGAAAAACAATTGGAAAAAGAAGTGCAAAGTGAAGTGAAAAAATTAAAAGAAGCACAAATGACGGTCAATGAGGAAAAAATCCGTAATCAACTTCAGCAAGGTATTAATCCACCGATAAACAATAAAAATAATGCGAAAGAACAGAAGAAAAATCCGAAATATTTATCACATATTGTTGAACAAAATTACTTAATTACAAAGGATAAACAAGCGAAAGTAGCGGGTATTTCAATAGGACTTTCCATGAAATCTGTCTACCGTTTTTATACAGAAGACAAAGAGAAAAAACGGACATTCCATGAAACCGACATACCTAAAGATAAGATGCTCGAAGTTGGCAAAAAAAATGCACAAGAAATTCTTAGTCGCCTGCGGAAAATGGAAGGATTAGAGAATGTCCCAGTCATGTTTGCTATTTATCAAGAAGAGGATGAGTCATCTCCCGTTCCAGGAAATTTCGTTGCTAAAACTTTTGTCGATAAAGGGCAAAACGAAATCGGCAAATGGAAATCGATTAAAGAAAAGAATGTGCTTTTTCCTTCTAATGAAGCGGAAAAACACCATGTTGAAGAGTCAGAAGTCATCAAACGATTTAGTAATGATGTCGCAGATTATTTTCCAAATTATGTAGGCGTAATTGGAAAAGGATTTTATATTAATGATGAATTAAGCAAGCTCGTTCTCGATATTCCAATTGAATTTTATGGGAAAGGAGAAGTGTTAGGCTTTACCCAATATGTTTATGGCTTAGCCAAAGAATTGCTTTCTAATAATTATCATTTGGAGATTAATATTAAATCTAGTACACAGATGGAAAGTCTTATTTATCGAGAAGCAGGTAAAGACGATTTGAATGTGCATATATTTCAATAAAAACACTCATTAATTGAACCATTTGTTCTTTTCCGTTAGAATGAGTAGTGGATATCTTAGAGACAGATGAACGCTTTGTTTTTTTGCGTAAAATATATAGAAACGAAAGATATCCTTAGATTATTTCAAGGAGGGTTTTATCCATGGTAGTACCATACAAACATGAACCTTTTACAGATTTCTCTGTAGAAGAGAATAAACAGACTTTATTAGAAGCAATTAAACAAGTTGAAGCAGATCTTGGTAAAGAGTATCCACTCATTATCAATGGTGAAAGAATTACAACAGAAGATAAGATTAAGGTTGTAAACCCTGCGAAAAAAGAAGAAGTCATTGGATATGTTTCTAAAGCGAACAAAGAACTTGCTGAAAAAGCGATGAAAGTAGCTGATGAAACTTTTAATACATGGCGTAAATCAGATCCTAAATTCCGCGCAGATATTTTATTCCGTGCGGCAGCGATTGTTCGTCGTCGTAAAGCAGAATTTACTGCACATCTTATTAAAGAAGGTGGAAAGCCGTGGAATGAAGCGGATGCTGATGTAGCAGAAGCAATCGACTTTTTAGAATATTATGGTCGTCAAATGATCAAACTTAAAGACGGTGTTCCAGTTAATAGCCGTCCAATTGAACGTAACCAATTCCACTACATTCCATTAGGTGTCGGTGTCGTTATTTCGCCTTGGAACTTCTTATTTGCTATTATGGCTGGTACAACTGTTGCAGCAATGGTGACAGGAAATACTGTATTACTTAAACCAGCAAGTGCCACACCAGTCATTGCTTATAAATTCATGGAAGTTCTAGAAGAAGCAGGCATGCCAAAAGGTGTCGTAAACTACATTCCAGGACCAGGTGGAGAAGTTGGTGACTACTTAGTTGACCATCCACGTACACGTTTCGTTAGCTTTACAGGTTCTCGCGAAGTAGGAACACGTATTTTCGAACGTGCAGCTAAAATCCAAGAAGGCCAAATTTGGCTAAAACGCACCATTCTAGAAATGGGTGGAAAAGATACGATCATTGTTGATAACGATGCTGACTTAGAATTAGCTGCTCAATCAATTGTTCAATCAGCGTTCGGCTTCTCAGGTCAAAAATGTTCAGCATGTTCACGTGCTGTCATCCATGAAGATGTGTATGATCAAGTGAAAGACCGAATCGTTGAACTAACGAAAGAATTAACAGTTGGTAATCCAGCTGACCCATCACGTTATTACATGGGACCAGTTATTGACCAAGCAGCTTATGATAAAATTATGAGCTATATTGAAATTGGTAAACAAGAAGGCGAACTACTTGTTGGTGGTGAAGGAGACGACTCTACAGGTTGGTTCATTAAACCAACTGTGTTTGGAGATGTTGATCCGAAAGCACGTATCATGCAAGAAGAAATCTTTGGCCCTGTACTCGGCTTAACTAAAGCGAAAGACTTTGACGAAGCAATTGAAATTGCAAATAATACAGAGTACGGTCTAACAGGAGCTGTGATTTCTAATAACCGCGAACATATTGAACAAGCGCGCGAAGATTTCCATGTTGGAAACTTATACTTCAACCGCGGTTGTACAGCAGCAATTGTTGGTTACCAACCATTCGGTGGTTTCAACATGTCAGGTACAGACTCTAAAGCAGGTGGACCAGACTATCTCATCCAACATATGCAAGCAAAATCAACATCAGAAATGTTTTAATTATACACACCCGCTTCCATTTTACGAAGCGGGTGTTTTATTGTTTTAGTAATCACTTATCTATATTATTTAGGCATTTATTTGTATTACTGCTATATAGATTATTTAGTTGTTTTACAACGATGTCACATCTTTTCCTCTTGTAAATCATTGTCTACAATTCCTCCCGTTTTTTTAATAGCGAATGATAATATTTGTGACGAAACAATCAATGTTTAATTCCTACAGCATTTTAGCAATAACTTTATCAGCTTTAAAATTCCATAATTTTATTTATGATCGTTTTTTCATCTGGACAGGCATTTGTCGAGGATATGATCACTTCCATTATGTTTATTTAAAATAAAATGGCGTTTGTATATTTATTTACAGTAAAATTTACAACAGTGATATCATTTCATGAAAAATATTTAATAACATTTTTAATAAATTAATTATTGTGAATGAATAATGTTTATGTTAAGATAATTATGAAAAAATTATATAGGGGCGTAAGTATGACGAAAAAGTTTAATAAAATAGTTTATGTCATTGTGTTATTATTTGGAACGGCATCTTTTGGTTTTACCTCTTCCGCTTTTGCAAATGGAGATGTTAATGACGCATCACCAATGGCAAATGATATGACGGGATATGAATAAATACATTCTTCAACGTCCAAAAATAAAAAAACCGAGTTTATTCATGAAGCTACTAATCCAAGTAATGTAACCGATACAGTATCTTACTCAGTTGCTGTCACTCAATCTACATCAGCGAATGTCACTGCAAATGCTACATTTAATTCAATGGTGGCTAAAGTAGGTGTTTCAGCTCAGGTGGGATTGGGAACTAGTAGAACTAAAACGATAACGATGACATGGACAATTCCTAAAAAATCTAAATATTTACTAAGAGCAGGAAGTCAATGGATTAAGGCATCGGGGACTGAACAGTGCAGGAACAATGGAAAAATAGTAAGTAAAAAATCTGTTACTGGGAATTGGACATATGCAAGTTGGAGTGATAAGGTCAAAAAATAAAAGGTTGGATAAATATGAAACATAAAATATTATTGGTTTTAATTATAGCTATGCTTTTTGTAGGTTGTGAGAACTTACAACAGAAGCAACTTAATACAAGTAACGGAACCCAACAAGTAGTGGATATGAGTATACATGAATCAAGTTCAGAACGATCACTTGAGGAAAAATTCATTCCTCCAAATTTTTTGGTTAGAGAATTTATGGTATACTTCCATAATAATGTTCTGCGTTTAGAATTGTCTTATATCATTAATGATGAATTGTATAATATACTCAAGAATAATGTAGATTATTATTTTCAAGTTGTCTTACCTGAAAACATACAAAGCATAGTAGGGAAGGAAAAGACAGCAGCTATTAAGGGTGCAAAAATAGAAGAGGAAAGACTTGATTATAAGGTAGTCATTGATTTAAATCCAAATCACCCTATTGATAATGGGCAAAAGAAAAATATTGAAAATAATAAAAATGGATATCAATTACTTGTTTTGGATCAAGATAAGGATGTTATTCACTTTTTTGATGATATTGAATTATTTTCAACGATTGACCCAATTCATTCCGAAAATACAGTTATTGAATCAGAATAATTAAAACTAAATTTAAGGAGACTGCTAGGATACTAAATGAATGAGAAGGAATTGGAGAAGAAAAAGCTGTATGTTTAATGCACCCTAAGAATGATTATTTGAGCCATTCAAATATGTTGTAACTGCTAGAATAGAATCAACAGTTTCTGCTTGATAGAATTGAACACTTTTCTATTAAAATAGCCTCCTAATCAGTTAAACTAATAAAATA
>NZ_JACHHA010000015.1 GCF_014202495.1 Cerasibacillus quisquiliarum
TACTCAAATAACCATAAAAAGGCGTGGGGCCTACACTTTTTTAGTGTAAGCTCCCACGCCTTAGTTTTTATTTACTGGGGTTTTGTCCCAGCCTCATTTTGTTTGGAATTTTATTCTAAATAATTTAATCTTATTATTATAATTTAAATAATTAAAGAGTCAATCTTATTATCATTTCATGGACATATCTTCGTTTAATCATTACAATTAATTTCAGGAAAATGTGTTCAATCGAACATAAAATTAATAGCAAACGGTTCAATGATGATACTTGTAAAATGATTGTGGAGTCATATCGATATCGCTCGTCAATTCGTTAAAGATTTAAGTTATGAATATGGTTATCATTTATGCAAATTTATTGAAAGAAATGGAAGATTTCTACATTTGGAGTGTCATATTTCCAAAACAAATTCATTGTTCAATTTAATATGGAAAGACGGGCGGGCAATCGAGTGTGTTTGTATAAACTGTCTAAGCCTAAAAAGTCTTATATGCAAAGGTTTCATATCAAGGCCAAACAGTTTTATATCAAATAACATTCAACTATTGAAATCTTCATTGTACAAAAGAAGTAGATTCACGCACTTCATCTTCATACTTTTTATCTAAGGAGCAATCATATGTGGTTTATATTTGCAATACTAACAGCCTTAGCATGGGGCGGTGCGAACCTTTTTTATAAGAAAGGAACAGATAGTAACGACCCGTATAGTCACTTAAAAATTGTGACGATGGTTGGATTAGTGATGGGACTTCATGCGGTCGTCTATATGATCGTAAAAGATATTACATTTGATCCATTTGATATGGTCAGGTATTTTCCCGTATCAGCAATGTATATCTTATCAATGACAATCGGATATGTCGGGTTACGATATATTGAATTATCGATTGCAGCACCAGTACAAAATTCATCTGGTGCTGTTAGTGCAATTCTTCTATTCATTTTCTTCCCTAGAGAAATGAATCCCATTGATATTGCTGGAATCATTATCGTTACTGCGGGCGTCATTGGCCTTGCCATTTTAGAAAGACGCGATGAAGAAAGACAATTACATGCACAAAATGTCGTTATTGATAAAAAATATCAAATCAGTTTTTTAGCCATAACGTTCCCGATTCTTTATAGTCTAATTGATGGGCTTGGTACATTTGCAGACGGTATCTATCTCGATGAACTTAAATTAATTAGTGAAGATTCGGCACTACTCGCTTATGAGTTTACTTTTCTTATTTGTGCTATTCTTTCATATGTTTATGTAAAACTAATTAAAAAGCAAGATTTCAAGATTTTTCAAGAGAAGGATAAAGGTTACGCTGCGATTCTTGAGACGGTCGGTCAATTTTTCTATGTCTTTGCCATGGCAAGTAATGCGATTATTGCCGCACCACTTATTGCAGCACACGGTATTTTTTCCGTTATTTTATCTCGCATTTTCCTGAAGGAAATTTTAACTAAAAAGCAGTACATTATGATAGGGATTGTTATGCTTGGTATTATTTTGCTAGGAATTACCGAGGGAATGTAGATATATGTCTAACATTAAAGGGAGTAGCTGGTGGCTCTCCCTTATCTCTTCCTTTTATCCGAGTAATATAAATGATAGTGATTTCAACGATAACAGTATGACTATTTTTGAACATTACCCTTTCTTCTGCTATTTCTTTTCAAAATTAATCGTTACACCGTTAATCCTTAATTTCTGTCCTTCTTCTAATTGAATCGTACTTTTTGGTTGAACATTTTCACTACTAATCACTTCAAAAACCCGCGGTTCCTTTCCAGATTCAAATAGTTGTAAATAACCTAACCCATAATCACCGGAAAATGTATAATTCCCTGGTTCTATATCTACACCCACTTCCCATATACCAGGATTTAATTCAGTTTTCATCTCCGTTTCAATCGGTTCAATCATAACAGAGTTAAAACCACTCATTCGGATCATATAATCTTCTTTAATATCAACAGTTATTTTCTCCGGCATATATGAGATTATTTCACGAAATAATAGTGTTTCATCTGAATCGTAAACATAGAACACACCAGCAACTTGGGCATATACATCATACCGACCTGTTGGCATACGATAATCTTTGTCTTCGGTATATTCAAGCATAAGTGGCTCAGTATCAGCTATTTTGCGATCAATCGATGTATAGATTTCATCACTGATATCACCGATGATAGCCTCTTTTTCCCCACCAAAAAGTGAAAGACGTTTATAAACTCCCTGAAGACCATCTGTATATTGCCAATCGTGTGTTGTGTATTCCGTTTGCACAAATGGATGGTGAAGAAAGAAGTTTGTGGATGGAACGCTTAATGACCTATGCTTATCAAAGCTTAACCGTCGGACCACTAGGGACGTATGAGTATTATGAAAGATATTATCTTGACGAAGAGTAATTGTAACGGGGGTGGCTTCAGGAATGCGAATCATTATAGCAGTACATGTTGTTTTTTGTTAGTAGGTTGTATCGGTTCCAATACGCAAGTATCTACAGATAAAATAACACATTACCGTGAAAACTATGTCGATTCTGTCCAAATAGAATCACCATCAAAGCAAGCACAGAAACAATAAGCCATATCATCATATAACGATAATCGATTGAAGATTGGTCAATTTGTATGGCTGTCTCACCTGAAAGAACTGACGCAAAATCAACGAATTTAATCGGATATAAGAGCCCCATATTCAATCCCGCAGCCTGTAACAAATCTGCTAAGGCAAATAATCCAAGCCCAAATAACACATTCGCATACATATTTTTAAAGAAAATGTTCATAAGAATGGATAAACATAAAACCATGAGAATAATGACTAACATCGCAAGTAACACATATAGTAGATATTTGCTTCTTGGAATGACCTCATAACCATCACGTGTATATACCGTCATAGGATAGGAGAAGTCTCCCCACCCTGCTTCTTTATTAGAAAAATAAATCCCGGCTATCAACCCACCTGTTAAACAGGCTGAAATATAAAGAAAGTAAATACTTATTTTACTAACCATTTTTTTACAAACGGAATCGGCATGCCGTTCATAATAGAGCGATGTTTACTTTCATAGACTAACATGTCACTTCCATACAATAGAAGAACGAGATAGAGCCATATACCGCTTAATAATTGAAGAGCTGTCATTATGAATTGACTCGTTTCAAACGGATTATTCGGGATAGGCAAATCATTTTCCTCTAAATATTGCAGAAACGCGATTTCATTTGAAATGTCCTCCTTCGATTGCCAAAATCAAAATACGTTTGTGGAAAATAGCTAAGATCAAACCCTAATAACTCTCTTTTATCCCGTGCAAAATAATACGTCTCAGATAGTAAAATAAGTGAACTCATGAATAAAACAACCCATTCATTTTTAAATAACAAACTGAAAATCATATTTAATCTAGTAAATAAGTAAATAAGAATGGAGATAAAGATAAATGCGATTATTAAAAATGTTGCAATTGGCATCATGTCATATTCATAATAAAAGTGTTCCTCATTGAGGCCAGTCATAATTGGAACTTTAAATGACCATGTACCGAATCCATATGTCATGGAAAGGAGCGAGGTTGCTAACAGCATAAATATAATTAATACGACAGTCGTATAAACAAAAGCTGCTATCGTTTTAGTATTGATAAATCTATACCAATTAATAGGCACCCCTTGAAGAACAGAAATGTTTTCTCGATCACGCACTAACATATTATTGCTAAAGTAAATGGCGCAAAAAATGATGAGATATATTACAAAATTTGTCAGTGCATGTTGTAATGTTTGTAAAGCTGTTTTTCCTTCAATCATATGAAGCGTTACAGACACATCATCTTTAATGAAATGTTCATAAACCAGTTGTTTCTTATCGAAGTAATGGGCGCGGTCCTTATATGGAGAGGGAGAATCCTCGAATAGTTTTGATTCATCTGATAAACTTTCCCAATATTTACCGGAATATAGGTAATGTTCGCGTAAAATGATATACCGCCAATAATCTCCTTTTTCAAAAGCCCGAAGCATCTTGCTTTGAAGTGATAAATAATAACTTATATCTGTAAAATAGGAACGTTGTGTCATACTAGAAAAACCAGTTTTCACGAAAATCCATAGAGTGCCTGATATCTTCAACTTTGTAGCTTTTTTCATCAATATCAAATGTTTCCGTAGATTCTGTTGCTGGAAGAATGATAAAAACATAACTGCACAATAGAATGAATAAAAAAGCAATAAATAAGATGTTTTTCTTACTATTCATTAGCCATTTCATTTCATGTTTGATTAAATATAAATTCATTTTCATACCCCTCTTTGCATCTTATCTCTTATTAAAAGGGTTCATATATACTTAATAAGTTAATTGGGTCTGTATGAGGAGCGTTTTACTAATATTCGTATGCAGCCGGGATTAAGTTATCCCTTATTTTTGCAGTCATCCATGAGAGAGAACGCTTTTCGTATATTATTACTATTGTATTAGTTCTAACTACTTGTCCATTAATGTACTAGAGGGTCTGTAATTCGTAAAGATTTTTCTGTAATTTTCAAAAAAACAACTAAGTAAATTCACTCAACACTCAGCAACATATGTATGTATTGCTGACATTTCTATTCATTGTTCTCTTCTAATGTGAATCGTTTATAATAAAAAAACCGCTACACTAGCACAAGACGGTATTAATTTTGACCTTCAAATACGACAATGTGCACAAACACCTGAACAATGAGAACGATTATATGATTCCATTCAAAAAGTCGACAAAATAACAGAACTTAGCGAAATAAAGAGTGCTTTTCTTAATGCGACAGCAACAAAAGAGCAGTTGCCTAAAGAGTTACAGGAAAACTTGATTGAACTTGGGGAAGAAACGTTTAGATATTTTATCAACCTAATGATTCATTACGAAAGTATTTTCTACGGTCTAAAGGCTCTGATTTACGGTATTCCTTTAAGCATTGGTGTCATGTTACTCATGTTTTATTCATTACAACATTCCTTCTCATATAAATTTGAACTGCCATGGCTCAATCTAGTCGCAGTCGTTATTGGCATCTTTATCATTATCGGCTCTGCAATGCTTTATGCCAGTTCAAAAGTTAAAAAGGCAAACATTATTGACGCTTTAAAACAGGAAAATATTTAGTTTTGGAGACGAGCATGTTCATCATGTTCGTTTTTTCCATAGTTGTTTTCAATAATGGCCAATGAGCTTTTTAATTTACTTGGAATATTATTTCCCTTCTGGCCGTTGTCGTGGTGTGACATTCATAATAAAATAGCCAATGATAAGAATCAATATGACGAGTGAGTAGAACAATGTTTTCATCGCATCATCATGCTCGACAATGATTTGCCGAATCATTGCAGTAATACCAATGTATAGAAAATAGCGCATTGGAAAGTGATAATTTTCTCTAAAGTACTTGACGATCATGGAAATGAATTCAAAATATAGGAAGAAGATTAATATATTTGCTAAATAAAGGTTATAGTCAGCTTTTTCATTAGCAAGGAGAATATGGCTAAAATCAATCAGTTCCATAATTAAGAGAAAGGACATAATAATGGCTAGGATGACTAATGATACATTTAAAATGATTTGTAAGATGTTAGGGAGCATGTTTAAAAAGATGTGGTATCTCTTCTTTAAAATGTCCATATTAGGCAGCACCTCTTTTAAGTGGAATTCCTAGGAACAGTTAAATCATAACATAGTTGCTATTTACTAAGCTATGGTGAACAATCGAACAAATGGGCAAATTATTTACCTTGACCTTTACGTAGCGTATAGGTTTAACATAATAGATGTCAGGAGGGGTATTTATGGAATACACCGTTAGTCAATTAGCAGAGCTATCTGGTGTGAGTGGTCGTACACTTCGCTATTATGATCAAATTGGATTACTTAAGCCAGCCAAGGTGAATGAGTCTGGTTATCGTATTTATAGTGAAGAAGAGGTTGACTTATTGCAGCAAATTCTCTTTTTTAGAGAGTTAAATATTAGTTTACGGGAAATTAAGGACATTATTCACCAGCCAGACTTCAATCAAATAGATGCTTTAAGACGACATTATGACCACTTATTGAAAAAGCGGTCCCGTCTTGACCAAATCATTGCAACTGTCGAAAGAACAATTGCTAGTAAAGAAAGGGATGTACCGATGAAAGACAATGAAAAGTTTTCGGGTTTTAAAAAGCAATTAATTGATGAAAATGAACAGAAATATGGAAAAGAAATACGTGAGAAATATGGTGATGCTACCGTGGATGCAAGTCATGCGAAGATGATAAATATGTCACAAGAAGATTACCGGAACTGGACAAAACTAGGTGAAGAAATTATGGTGTTGTTACCGAAAGCTCGCCAAACTAATGACCCTGCTTCAGAAATAGCTCTTGAGCTTGCTCGTAAACATAAAGATTGGCTCATGTACACATGGTCGAATTATTCTAAAGAAGCGCATGCCAATTTAGCTGATATGTATGTTGCAGATGAACGATTCGCAGCTTATTATAATCAGTATGTTGCCGGCGGGGCTGGATTTTTACGCGATGCGATCAAGCATTTTTTAGAAGTGAAGTAATGGTTTTTGATATGATATTATCTTTTTGTTTTGATGTGGAATCGGGGTTTGGGGTATGCTATCAAGGTTTCAATAACTAATATCTTCTATTCTGTATGGAGTCAGGGGAAATTACAATTGCGTGCGAAGTACAGGCTTCCACTCCGCATGGATTCAGGAGAAACACCAATTCCATACGGAGTACAGACTTCTACTCCGCACGGGTTCAGGAGAAATAGCAATTCCATACGGAGTACAGGATTCCACTCTGCATGGATTCAGGAGAAATATCAATTCCATGCGGGGTACAGGCTCCCACTCCGCACGGATTTAGGAAAAATACCAGTTCCATACGGAGTACAGGCTCCCACTCCGCACGGGTTCAGGAAAAATTACGATTCCATACGGAGTACAGGCTCCCACTCCGCATGGATTCAGGAGAAATATCAATTCCATGCGGGGTACAGGCTCCCACTCCGCATGGATTCAGGAGAAATATCAATTCCATGCGGGGTACAGGCTCCCACTCCGCACGGATTCAGGAAAAATTACGATTCCATACGGAGTACAGGCAGCTACTTTTCTAGTAGGACTCATTTAAGAGCTCTATTTCATATAATATTATCCCCCACCCTGTATAAGATGAGAATTGGAGTTAATTACGATTTATACAAATTATAGAGGAAATTCTTCTTTTAGAATGCTATACATTTTGATATCACGATGTTTTCCTTTAACGAACATCGCTTTTCTTAACGTACCCTCGCATGCCATCCCACTTTTTTGCATCACACGTTCGGAACCTATATTCTCAGCAAGACACTTTGCTTGAATACGAACTAAATCCATATGCTTAAAACCAAAACGCACCAATGCATGTACCGCTTCAGTCATGATTCCTTTTCCCCAATATGGTTCAGACAGAACATAGCCAATCTCGGCTGTTTGATGTTGGGGTTGCCACCATACAAAATCAACCGTACCTATAAACCGACCATTTTCTTTGTATTCAATTCCCCATGGGGCAACTTGATGAGCGGCATAACATTTCAATATATATTCAATAAAAGCTTTCGTATCCGCTTTTGTTTGATGTCGTTCCCAAAAAACATACTGAGCCACTTTTTCATTTGAGCCATAAGTATACATATCATCCAAATCCGTCATGGTAACTTTTCTTAAATAAAGCCGTTCTGTTTCGTTAATAGGCAGTTCACGATAAATATCTTCTATTTTCACAACTTCACACCCATACAAATATTTTGTTTATTCTAAGAGATGGTAAAATATTTTTCTAGCTAAAAGAGAGCAACTCAATGATTTAGCAACCTGGCTTGTTTATTTATTCCTTTCAATTCGCTGTAACGCTAACGGTAACAAACGATGAAAATCACTGGCAACCATGCTCGTTTCACTGTATTTTTCACTCCATATATTAGCACACAGGCCATGAACATAGACTGCATTTTTTACAGCATCTCGATAATTATCATGAGTTGCAAGCATGCTGACAATCATTCCAGTTAGAACATCACCACTACCACCTTTTGCCAAGCCGCTATTCCCTGTTGGATTAATATATGTTTCACCATCTGGAAAGGCAATGACTGTATATTTTCCTTTTAAAACAACGGTCACATGATGATGCATCGCATAATGACGGGCAAGTTCGATACGGTTGGCCTGAATCTCTTCAATTGATAATCCTGTTAATCGACTAAATTCTCCTGGATGTGGAGTCAAAATAACAGGACCTTTCGCCTTCCAATTATTTCGTTTTTGAATGGCGCCTGCATCAACAACGAGTGGGATACCACTCTCCATTAAAACTTCTGTTGCTTTTTTGACGGATTCTGATGCCTCAATTCCCGGCCCAATCCCGGCTGCAACGATTTTTTCTGGAATATGTCCTTGGCAAATCCGTTCTAAGCCATTCAATAAAAAGGTCGCTTCAGGTACAGTTGATGCAATAACTGATGCCACACGATCTGTCGTTGCCATCACTAATTTTCCAGTGCCTGAACGAATCGCTCCAATTGCTGCAAGAACGGCACTTCCTGGCATATGATCCGTCCCAGCGACAATTAGACTTGTACCGAATGTTCCTTTATGACTTGTTACTTCTCGATTCGGAAATGTCGCTCTAACACTTTCTTTGGATATAATGGATAAATCACTACCTTGCTTCAACCCAACAGACACGCTCTCGGTTTTGCCAAAGTATGTTCCAGATGGCAATAAAAATGTTGATCGTTTGACACCGTGTAATGAAAACGAATAGTCCGCTAAAAACGCCTCACCGTCTGGAACATGTCCATGATCAGCTTGAACGCCTGTCGGGATATCGACTGCAATGCGTAAAGCATCTTGCTCGTTACTCCATGAAACGACTTGTTTAACATTCTCCCTTAAAGGTAATGTCGTCCCTATGCCTAACAAACAATCAATAATGACATCGTATACTTGATTCGGGTTCCATTCATCGACCTTTTCATCTTGCATAAAGTAATAATCCAAATGTTGCTTAGCTGTTTCGGTTTTCGGTCTTCCAAGCGGGAAAACGAGTGACACGTTGTAACCAGCCATACGTAGATAGCGGCTCAACACAATCCCGTCACCACCATTATTTCCACGTCCGCTTAAAATAATGATACGATCATCTTTTTTAATCAACGGCTTCATTTTATGAAATAATTCACGTCCTGCAATTTCCATTAATGAAAATAATGAAAAGCCTTGCTCTAATGCTTGTTGATCAATTTGATGAATCTCATCTGCTCGGTAAATATACATGAAATCACCCTTGTTTTTAATGTAAATATTTAGGTGTAATGGCTAAAATATTGTTATATTTATTTTAACATACGAATCATTTACCCCTAGCATCTTATTAAATAAACAGTTAACTTTAGTTTAATAAGTTGCATTTCAAACTGAAAACCACAAACCATGACTTTTAAAGAAGGACCACCAAATCCTAAGCATAAGCTCCACGAAGAAGTCAAAGATTTTGTTATGCATGCTAGGTTAAATTTTAGACATGGATGGGAATGTTCATCTTTTTTATTTATTGCTGATATTTATTGCACTATACAACACTTAATTAGAAATGGTATAATTAAATTACAAAATTAAGGAGTGAAATAAATGAATATTCTAAATAAGTATATCAAGGCAACGAATACCCACAATTTCAATGAGGTAAAAAAGTTACTTCACCCGAAGGCAGTCTATTTTTTTAGTAATAAGACTTGTTCGACGCATGAAGAAATACAGGAATTCTTTGAACACACCTGGTCTGTGATTGAAAATGAAAATTATGCAGCACAGGATGTGATATGGTTACATGCTGGAACTGAATCAGCAACTTGTACTTATACATATTGTTATGAAGGCTATATTAATGGAAAATATGCGAGTGGACAAGGTCGAGCCACAAATGTTTTTTTGAAAGAGTCAGGTGAATGGTTATTAATTCATGAACACTTAAGTCCTTTACCTAAATAGTTGTTAATCCTCTGTCGAGTTATGGGCTAAAGTTAAATATGATGAAATCCTGAAGATATAAGAGATAATTTTTAAACAGCTTGTGAAGCTACAAGAAACGTTATGGAGTTGGGAAACTGACAGACAAATTTGGAGTGGAATGGAAATTTAGCCATGAAGGAAACGAAGAAAATTACTGGCATTACTTCATTTTTTAAATAGTGGGGCAAGGAGAAACGTTATTCCTTGTCCCGTTATTAGTCATTTATTCTTAGTGCATAAACCTATTAACACCAATTGACATGAAGGTAGCGATCCGACTACACTAACAGCAAACCATCTAAATCTAGAATTTCTATTTTTCTTTGACCTTTTTGTTTAATATAGCCTTTTTCTTCAAATTGGCTGAATCTACGACTTAATGTTTCAGGAGTTGTTCCTAAATAAGACGCCAAATCCTTTTTACTCATTGGAAGTTCAAATTCGTGAGTCATCACATCACCTTGACGATCTAAACATTCAGCAAGAAAAAGAGCGATTCTTGTTTCTACTTTTTCTGTTGCGAAGCGAGTCGTTTGTTTTTCAGCTGTTTCCAGTCTGTTTGCAAATTCATTCAATATTTCCAGGGAAATTGTCGGATATTTTAATAATAGTTGATGCAAATTCTGTCGTTGAATCATACATATCTCTGTGTCAACCATTGCCTCAGCATAGGCCTCATGAACCGAGTCTTGAAATAATGCTAGTTCCCCTGTAAAATCGCCAGGTAACAGAATCCGAATGAGTTGCTCTTTTCCTTCTTCTGTCAACCGATATATTTTTATTTGGCCTTGATGGACAATATACAAGGCATCCGATTCATCTTCAGCATGGTATAAGATTTCTCCTTTTTTTAAAGAAACACTTTGAACAACACGCATAACCTCATCCATCTGTTCTTGGGCTAGATGATTAAATATCGGGACGATCGACACACATGCCTCTTGATCATGATGTGAACAAATATGTTTTTTTTCCATATAAACACCTCTTTTTCTTTATAGAACGACCTCATCCGTTTCTAACGTACCACTATTTTTAAGTTTCTTTTTATCACGCTTAAATGCCATCAAACGCATCCCATTTAAAATAACGACTAACACACTTGCTTCATGGATAAACATACCCGACGCTAAATGAACGGTACCATTTAATACACCGATCAAGAGGAGTACAACGGTCCCAACAGCGATCCAAATATTTTGCTTCATATTACGCATACTTGCCTTTGATAAAGAAAAAGCATGAGAAAATTGTTTTAATTGGTCAGCCATTAAAACGACATCGGCTGTTTCCATTGATATGTCAGTCCCACCTTCACCCATGGCAACCCCGATATCAGCTGTTGCTATCGCTGGCGCATCATTAACACCATCACCTGCCATGGCTACTACATGACCTTCATCCTTTAATCGCTTTACATATTCAACTTTGTCTTCCGGCAGTAATTCGGCATCGTACGCATCTAAACCTAATTTTTCAGCAACAAGTCTTGCTGTATATTCATTATCCCCTGTAAGCATCATGATTTTCTTGACCCCATTTTGCCGCATTTCGGATATAGCTTCTTTGGCATCATCACGAATCTCATCAGCGATAGAAATAATTGCTTTTATCTCACCTTCTACTGCTACAAAAATGGCCGTATTCCCTTGCTTTTCTCTGTCGACGGCAACGTTTTCTATTTCTTGAGTGATAGCAATGTTTTCCTTCTCCATCAATTTTCGGTTACCGATTACAAATAATCGCCCATCAACGGTAGCTCTAATCCCGTTTCCTTTAATTACTTCGCCTTCATCTACATCTCCTGATATATCTAGCCCTCGTTTTTTCGCCGCCTGGACAATCGTTCTTCCTAAATGATGTTCAGAAATCAATTCTGCCCGTGCAATGTCTTTGAATAATTCTTCTGGGTCTTCTGTTCCAAATACGTGATAGTCTGTTACCTCTGGCTTACCTTTCGTTAATGTTCCCGTCTTATCAAATACGACTGTATCTACTTTAGAGAAGTTATCCATCGCTTCTCCACCTTTAATCAATATACCATGTTTTGCCCCATTACCAATCCCAACAACATTCGACACAGGTGCACCGATAACGAGAGCCCCAGGACAAGCTATAACAAGAAACGTAATCGCAATGTGCAAATCACGCGTTAATAGATAAACGAGAAGCGATAAACCGACAACACCTGGTGTATAAATAGCCGCAAATTTATTTAAAAACTTCTCGGTTTTTGATTTAGATTCTTGCGCCTCTTCAACGAGCTCAATAATCTTAGCAAAAGTCGTGTCATCGCCTACTTTTTCAGCAATCAATTCGACATAACCACTATCGACAATCGTACCACTAAATACAGCATCTTTCATTTTTTTACGAACAGGGATCGATTCACCTGTAATTGCTGCTTCGTTAATGGAAGCCTCACCAGCAATAATTTCGCCATCAACTGGAATCTTCCCACCCGCATGAACAATTAATCGTTCACCTTGATTAACTTCTTCAGCAGGAATCGTCTCATGGACACCATTTCGAATCACAGTCGCTTCCTGTGGCGCCATATCAACGAGTTCTTTTAAGGAAGAACGTGTTTTTTCTAATGTGCGTCCTTCTAAATAGTCACCAAACATAAATAAAAACGTCACAACAGCAGATTCAACAAACTCTTGAATAAAAAGTGCCCCAATAACAGCAATCGTCACGAGTAATTCGATGCTAAAAGCTTTCATTTTTAGCGCCTGATACGCCTTTAAAGCAATGGGAACACCCGCTACCACAGTAGCTAAAATAAGTGCGATATTTTTAAAGTCCCCACCAATCAAAAACGCCGATACAATTAAGATAAACGAAATAAGGGTTATTTGGTTTTTATATCTGTTAATAAATAGTTGCATCCTCACCACTTCCTTTCTATCTTCATCATAAAAGGTCCTGGCAAATAAAGAATTGACCACCGTCAAGTTTTGTGTTTAAGATGCTCTACCCGTTACGGTTCTCGCTGTTCCCATGAGTTCGCATCGGGTAGAGCGCCATACTCGTTACATCTCCGCTATTTTCTCAACTTCGCGTCAAATGTCGAGCTCATTCGACTTGCTCCGATTTTAAAAACAAAAACTGGAGCGCCCACTAGTTAAATAACATTTGACAGCTCCAGTTGTTAAATTATGAAACCTTTGTGCCTTTCACAGTGTATCCAAGCTTTTCGATAATCGTTTCTAATTCACCATGTTCAACGACCTTTTCATCGAACTCTGCTTTTACTTTACTTGAGTTAAAGAGTACTTTTACCATATCAACACCGTCTTGATTTGTTAATGCTGTTTCTATTTTTTTAACACAAGTTGGGCATGTTAACGGTTCTAATTGAAAGACTGCTTTTGTCATGTTTTATTCCTCCTTGTTTTGTTCTATCTTTATCTTATCGTCTTTCTTAAAAATAAAAATTGACGTAGGTCAAGTTTGAATAATAATTTTTCAAACAAAGTGAGATGAATCACAGACTTTTTTAAAAAGCTCTATTATGATTATGTTAATGATAATGATGGAAGGGACTTAAATGATATTTACAGCTGAACATACACCAGCAGATATTATGAAAACATTTCCACAGGCCAGTGATTTGTTTCAAAAGCATCGCATTGATTTTTGCTGTGGCGGTGGTAAGCCACTGATAAAAACATTTCCTGAGCGTTATCTTGATGGGGAAGCGATTTTATCTGAGTTAAATCATGCTTATACAGAATGGAATAAACAGGATCATGACGTTATTGATGGGGAGCAAGTGCCATTATCAAAACTTGTCGATCATATTATCAATACACATCATGCCTATTTAAAGCAGGAGCTTCCAGCATTAGGTGAATTTGTTACAAAGATTTTCCGAGTTCACAGCACAAACAACCCTCATTTAAGAGAATTATATCATGTGTATCATGAGTTCAAAGTTGAAATGGAAGAACATTCGATTAAATTGCTTCATCAATTCACCTCTATATCACCATAATTATATTCAATAAAAACGTTCTGTTTATCGATAATTTTATTATACATACGATACATTTCCCACCCTATATTTCTATAATATTCTTCAACACTTTTCATATTTCCCTCTTATATAATAGAATATAAAATATAAGGAGTGATTTTATGAAAAAAGGATGGTTTATTATTACTGTCGGAATTATCATCATGTTAGTTTTACTAAGTTTTTTATTAAAAGGCACGACTCATCCCTCTCCAGATACACGCATAATCTTAGAACGTCATTATAAGACATATATTGCACCACCTTGCTTTGAACAATCTGATCCTGAACCTACGAATTTTTTAGATGAAACGAGTCTGGAAGCAGCTAAAGCAATGAATTTTGCTCCACATGACGCCTGCACCGAAGAAATGCTTCAGGGGGAAAAAGAAGCTTGGATTATTTCATTATTGAAAAATAACGGCATTTTATCTAGTAAATGGGATGATTGGTAATGATATCTTTGTATAACATTAATCATTAAACTATTAATTTTTTCTATATTAAACGATATAATGGTATTAATCGTCATCATATAGGGGGGCTTCATGTGTTTTCTTTATTAAAAGTTAGAGAAAAAAATAACTTACAAGAAACATCATTATTAGCTCTAAGTCAGAAGGCGTTTTCTCATATTCAAATTCCTAATGACTCAGAGCTTGCCATGCAATTACAAATGGTTTCATTGACAAGGGAAGATTTTGCTATTGCTAAAGCACTTAAGCCATATGTAGAGAAGGAAATCCAAGGAATTATCGATGATTTTTACAACAATTTAGAGCATAATCCAGCTCTTATAAACATCATCAACGAACATAGTTCAATTGAAAGATTAAAAAAGACGTTAAAAAGGCATATTGTAGAAATGTTTTCAGGTACGATGAATGAACAATTTTTACATAAAAGAAAACAAATTGCGATGATACATGTGAATATTGGCTTAACACAGAAATGGTATATTGCATCATTTGAAAAAATTTTTGATGGCCTTGTAAACACCATAACTAAATATTTTTCTAATGTAGAAGATCAACTAACAGCGATCAAAGTTATTCAAAAACTACTTAATCTCGAGCAACAAGTTGTTTTAGAAGCATATGATGAAGAAGTTGAACGGATAAAAAGTGAAGAATCAAAACGAAAGGCCATCATTTTAGACTATTTAGAAACAACTGCAAATGAATTTGCTTCGATGGTAGAAGAAACGTCAGATTCCATTCAGAAAATATCTCAGCAACTGCAAATCATTACTAACGATTCAAAACAAGGAACTGAACTAGCGGGTAGCGCTAAACATGATGCTTTAGAAGGAAATAACCGCCTGTCCGAAATGCGACGTGTATTAGATACGTTGGAATCCAATACGGTAAAAACAACCGATGATATGAAGGGACTTGATATAACATCCAAACAAATTAAAGATATAATCGAAATTGTAAAATCCATTGCTGACCAGACGAATCTCCTTGCATTAAATGCGTCAATTGAGGCTGCAAGGGCTGGACAACATGGACGTGGTTTTGCTGTTGTAGCGGATGAGATTAGAAAGTTATCTGTCCAAACAGCAAGCTCTGTTACTAAAATTACGAATCTAATCAACCAAACGAATAAACAAATTGATAAAAGTACGGCATCAATGGCTGATGTAGCTCGTTACTTAGAAGATGTCCGACATCAAATGACAAATACAGAACATGCCTTTCATCAAATTAATCAGAGTATGGACAAGACAACTTTAAGTAATGAAAAAATTGAATATCAACTCGAAACGGTCAGCACCCTGGTACATGATATTGCACAAGCGAATGAGGCCATTCCGCAATCATTGAATCGAATTAAACAACTTATTAATGATATTCAAAAACGATAATAAATAATCACTTGGAATATCTTTAACAGCAATGCGACCTAATAATAACCTTTGAGAACGGGATTAGGTCGCATTAAGATCCAAAACTCATCTTATCTCCTTACCACACAATATGACGCAATATTAATCGTTGATTCTACTTTATTTATAATTTTTTAAAATAAATACAATCATTCGCATAGACGTAAACATAACTTCCTCGAACAAATACGCGTCCTTTAAGCTGTTTCCCCTTCTCATCGACTAGTTTTATTTTGCCTTTTAGTTTGAACGTTCTCCCTTTTAGTTGGAAGTACATCAACGTTTGATTGTCGCCTGTTCCGATTAAACCCTTTTTATCAATGGTAAATTGAGATAATTCATGTTGTCCTTGAATACTAAAATTAAATGTCTTGTTTTCTTTTATGTGAACGAGACGATAATCCAAATCGTAATAATAAAAATAACACTCGTTTGAATTAATCAGATGGAAGGCATCGCAATCAATCATACTATGTTCAGTGACACTCCACACCTTTTCACCTGATATTGAGTACGCAACAAAACCATCTTTTCCCATTGGATCATCCCAACCAAAATTGCCAAAAATGCCTTCATCAAAATAGCTAACCCATATCGTATCTATTTCATCAATTTGTACTTGAGCAATGCCATCTCCAAGTGTAAACGCATCGATAAGCTGCCCATTCGGATTATATCTCCGGGCATTACGCTCAATTTTATTCCCTTCTTTTTGACAACGTCCTTGCACGATAAGCAGTGTACCATCAGTAAACAAGTCTACTTCTGTAGGTATTAATGGAACATGCTTAAGTTTGATGGATGTCAAGCCTTCCTTGTTAATCATCCTAACCATCCAATCATGTCTTGGAACTGGTCTTTCAAAAAAATCAACTTCTTGCATGTCTGTTTCAAGTAACAATAGTGTTCCATCTCTAGAAATTTGCCCATCGACAAAGTTTAAATCTGAATGATAGTCTAATATTTTTTTCATAATTAGTTTGTCCAACTACTCACCCTCTATCTCTTTACTATTATTATTTAGTAGTTCATCTTTTCCTACATTAAATCCTGCAAATAATCTGCCTCCAAAGGGCTCAAGAACCATATCTACTAATTGAATAATATGCTGTTTATTTTCTGTCTTAAAAAATTCATCAAAAGAAATAAAGAAATGATGTGCAAGTTCTTTATCATAATCTTCCAATGTACGTACCAGCCACTTAGACGTACCAACCCATTTACGATTGGTCCGCAATACAAATTCACTGATAGACTCAAGTAAATGACTGGCAATAACAATTTCTACTTCACGTTGAGATGATCCGATAAAATCATATAATAAATCGGTGATCATGTATCTTTTCATCATGATTGTTTCGTTACTCCACGGTTTTGGTCCATTTTTCAAAAGAACATTCGCTTCTTTCTTAATATTTTTAATAAAGTCATGGTCTTTTAAAACAATACCTTCTGAAATCATTTTTGCCAATGATTGACAAATAATTTTCAATTGATTATTTATTCCGTGTTATCAGCGTATTTATAGTGAAAAATTATTACGTTATTGACGATACGATTAGCCGTTAACATAACAAAAGAAGCGATATAAAGTACGACTCATTAAAACATAACTGTTATCATAAAAAATTTATTCGCTATCTAGTTTTTTTATTAATATTTTTCTTAACTTCTGCTCATAGCGATATTGATAAAAAGGACGATCGAATTTTTTATGATTCATTTTTCCAATGACTTGGCGAACCTGCCAATCATGAATGATTAATTCCCTCGCTCTTCCATCCTGTAACAACTCTTGAAACCAACCATATTTTTTTAGCATTCTAATATTCTTACTCATATCTTCTTCATCTGGCTTTTTTAAAACATAATAGAAAAATATTTCAATGACATCAAAAAAAGCGCCGAACAACTCAAAAAACATTCCCAATATGATCTCCTCCGATGCCTCATCTAATATGTCATACGTTTTTTTCGTCTAAAGGTTTCTTAAAATGGATAGAAATTTGCATCTATTTCTAGATGTAAAATATAGAATAAGGAAATTCCAGTATTTTATGTTATTTGAATAGAGTGTAAATATTTTTAAATTTTTATTGTCATTGTTTTCATTGTCCTCTTATTTGATTTGGCCAGACTACGGCAACAGAATAACACGTTGATTGATCAGAACGAAAGAATCATTGAGTTACTGGATATCATTGAAAGACAGAACCATTCAAAATAGTTTTTGCGATATTCATCTACATTGAGCAGGCTGTATCATTACGTTTTTTTGAAAAAATTTTCAACAAAAAAAGAATGAGCCACTTTCTAAAAAAAGAAAATGCTCATTCTGTATCAATTTTATGCTTGTTTTTCTTGTTTATCTTTTTCTTTCTTCTTATCATCAGCGTCTTCATTCATAAGGCCACTTGTTGATTTCTTGAATTCACGTAATGTTTGTCCAGCAGCTTTACCAATCTCTGGTAATTTATTCGGACCAAAAATAATTAATGCTAAACATAAGATTAAAATCAATCCGGGTATACCAATATTAGCAATTCCCATCATTCCACCTCCAAGGTAGCTCGACTATAAACATAAAAGTTACTCTTACTCTATTAAACCATTATTTTTCAGGTTTTAAAAGTAAGCCGCCACCTTCTTTTAGATATTTTTCAATACCTTCTGCTGCGCGATACGCAAGAGCACCTACTGTTGCTGTTGGGTGACGATCACCAAAGTGTGGCATTGCTGAAGCACCTACAACGAATAAGTTCTCTGCATCCCACATTTGTAAGTATGTGTTTACTGCTGATGTTTCTGGATCTGTCCCCATTGTCACACCACCAGCATAGTGAGCACCATTATATACATGGTCAAACTCTTCAGGGACTTCATCCACATCAATAATGTCGGCTCCCATTTTCTCCATGACTTCTTTACATTTTTCAATTCCGAATTTAGCGATGTTACGATCTTGATCCGTATATTTATTTGTGACACGGAGTAATGGGTCACCAAATGCATCTTTATATGTTGGGTCTAAATCTAAATAGTTATGCCACCATGGAAGTACTCCTGGTGTGAACCAAACATTTAAGCTACGGTTTGCATAGAATAAGGATTTTTCTTTCCATTCTTTACCCCATGAAGGTGTTCCTTTAGGTACTGGGTTATTGTTGATTGGCGCATCACCATATTGTCTAATTTCAACTCCACCACCGTGTAAGAAATCAGTTTCAGAGTTATCAATATGCTCTCCAGTTAAGTCACTAAATGTTGCACCTAAAGCTCCACCACCCATGTGTAAGTTGAATTTCTTATCATTGAAGAAACCTCTTGCACCTAGGAATGTAATATTAAATTGTCCAGTGAAGTTACGTCCAATAACTCCTTTTTTAGTCTTCGGATTATATGGCTCTCCGATTCCAGACATAAGAAGTAGTCGTGTGTTTGCCAGTGTAAATGCGCCAAGAACAACAACATCAGCTGGTTGTTCGTACTCTTGACCTGTAATCATATCAACATAAATAACACCTGTCGCCTTTTTTCCATCATAAGTGACACGGCGAGCATAAGCATGTGTTCTTAGTTCAAAGTTGCCCGTTTTTTGTGCTGTTGGAATAACCGTTACGATTGGATCAGACTTAGCTCCAAAGTCACAGCCGTAATGAGTACAATATGAGCAATACTGACACTGATTAATCACTTCACCATCTGGATTTTCATAAGTTTGTGTTACGTTAGCAGATGAGATTTGGAAAGGATGATATCCTAACTCTTTTGCTGCTTCCTTGAATAAACGTAAGTTTGGTGTTTCTACTGTTGGCGGGTTTGGATAAGGTGACGAACGTTTTGCACCTAATGGATCTTCCTCACCTGATATACCCGCTGTTTTTTCCCAACGATCATAGTATTTTTCAAATTCGTCATATGAAATGCCCCAGTCACGCAATAATGAACCTTCTGGAATTCGGTCTTTTCCGTAACGTTTCTCTATTTCCGAACGAATTTCAAATTCAAATGGATTATAACGGTATGTTGCACCTGCCCAGTGAACACTACTACCACCTAAATGATTTCCTACCATCATCTCATCTTGTGTACGAACTGGTAGCGCTGTTTCATCCATAGATGTTCTAGATGTAATCGTTTCAATACTTAAATCTTGCATAATATATTTCCGAGACATATAACGTAATTCGTCTTTTGCACCGATATAGTCGTTTGTTGATTTTTCTTCGCCACGTTCAAGTGCGACTACTTTATAACCTGCTTTAGCCAGTTCAGCTGAAACGACACCGCCTGACCAGCCTGTTCCAACAACAACGACATCTACTTTTTCTAGTTTTTTAGGCATAAAATATATCCTCCTCTGTAAAACCTTTACTGTTAAAATATGAATCTATATAAATTCCATCACGGCTGATAATCTTTTAAGCTAATAGGATCTTGTTTAACAAATTCTTCTGATTCGATATCATTTATATACGCAGGACGTGGTCCTGGGAATTCACGCATTTTCCAACCCATCATATCTCTGTTTCCACCATATAAAGGATCTGCATAGGCGCCTTCAATAGTCATTTGACGAAGCAATTGGAAGAATGATTTGGATGAGGCACCTCTCATTTTTTCCTTTCCTTCTTCAAATGCTTTTAAAATTTCATCTTGTTGTTCTCCTTCAATTTCATGGAAACGTTTATCATGTTTTTTCAAGCTGACTTGATTCATTGCTCTTAACCCTTCAAGCATCATATCACCACGGTTTAAACGTGATTGATAGCGTTCAGTATTATGAATATCTTTGAAAGGTCCTTGCATATAATCTTTTCCGTTTTGGCCAAATTCTCCAGCTAATTGACGGTCTATAAAGTATGGAACACCTAGCCAAATAGCTCCTGGTCCATTATCATCTTCTGGATAAATTCGCTCTACAGCCGCTTTCAACACATCAAAATCTTCTTTTCTATTGAAGAAGATTCGTGCATCTTTACCATCGTTTTCTTCATTCGTATCTGTCGAAGCAGGCTCTGATTTTAAATTATTTGTAATTAGACCGCCAAATAACGATCCACCAATTACTCCTCCTAAAACAAGACCTGTATTTTTAATAAATTTACGACGGCCTAAGCCATCTACTTCTTGTTGAGCGTCTTGTTTCTTCTTCATGTCAGACGCTTGATTTGTATTTTTCTCTGTCATGATATTCTTTCCTCCATTCCCTTAAATGATTCATAACTCCCCTTTACTAGAATATGTATCTAGTATCTTTTATTAAAAAACACATTTGCTATTATATATCTGACACCTTTTGATTTCAAATGTAAATAAGTTGCATATGTTGTTTAAAGTAAGACTATTTCATCCATTGCTTTTGAAATCGTTTACTGAAGTGCTTTTATATCTAAAATAGCTTGTTTTTGACCTTCTTCCCCGACACCATCATACTTTTTTACTATTTTACCTTTTGGATTCACTAGAAAGAAACTTGTTCCATGAGCAATTTGATCATTGCCTGTACCTGGACTTGCTTTTTGCAAAGACGTTTTAAAGTAATTCATAGACAAATCCTGAATCGTTTTAAATTGATATCCTGTTAAAAATGTCCAATTAGAAAAATCTACGCCATAATCTTTAGCATATTGTTTTAATACTTCTGGTGTATCGAATTCAGGGTCTACACTAAATGAAACGATTTGTATATCAAGTTTATTCTCTTTTAGTTCCTGTTGCAGTTTCGCCATGTTTTTTGTCATCACTGGACATACTGTTTTGCAATTTGTATATACGAAACTTGCTAACCACCATTGTCCTTTTAAATCATTTAGACCAAATGTTTCTCCGTTCTGAGTCGTATATTCAAACTCTGGTAATTGCTCAGATATATTTTCTTCTATCTTTCCACCACATGCCACAAGTAATGTAAGTAAAATGAAAACAAGTAGCAAACGTACATGTCTCACATGAACATCCTCCTTATCATTCATAACAACTGACGAAATAAAAACATAGTACAGTTTACTGTATTGGCACTAAAAATACAATAAGAATCTTATTCATCTGAGCTATTATACCAATTATTCATATCATAATATTTAAGCGAAAGATTATTTAAGAGATATTTTACGCGTAAGAACTCAGATTAAGGGGAAAGCCGCAAACAATAGAGCAGTCTATAAGATACGAACTATATGAAGAATTATTTTCACCAAGCTTAAATATATACGAAAGGGAAATTTATAATAGATGCTATTCGAGAGTAAAGTAGACGTTGAAATGAGTGGAGTTATTAACTAGATTACAACTCGGAGAAAAAAATCTATAAAGTAATTCTCAATTACTTTATAAGTGCTAGCCTAAGCTGTGCCTGGAAATCGTTGGGATACACTGACATAACAAAAATTACAGTATTACATCACATTAAGTCCGAAAGCACTTTTCGCAATATCATCTCATATAAATATGCCATTATTCGTAAGAGCTAATCCCATCGACCATGTAAACAAATTAAGGTTACATTAAGGCACTAAATTAACATACTGCTTATAGCCTCAATGTAACCTTGTATGAAAAACTATCTAAAAATTGCATTTGGTAAGAATGCAGATACGAGCCAATTTGGCGCATCAACAATTTCACTAATTCGTAAATCAACCGCAATACTACATAACATATAAGCTTCTTCATCTGTAACGCCATAAGTGTCTACAATATGCTCAATCATATAACGAATCGCATTTTGCGACGCTTTATACAAATCAGGACCATGGCCTGTTGTCACATAATATCCCATACTATCTGCTTCAGGCGTTGGTGGTCCAGGTATTTCATAGCGTGGTTCAGCAATCGTTTTACCTTTATGCAGCTTAAAACGAACAGTCGCTTCCATCGATGCTTCTATAGCTGTACCGCATACTTCGCCATCACCTTGAGCAGCGTGTGTATCACCGATTGAAAACAACGCTCCCTCAACTTGAACAGGTAAATACAGTTTCGTTCCTTTTACAAGATGACGAATATCCATATTACCACCATTATGACGTGGTGGAACGATACTATGGTTCCCTGGCTCTTTTAAGGCTACACCAATTGTGCCTGGAAAAGGTTTAAGAAAAATATCGATACCTGGTAAAAACTCTGCTTTTTTCCGGTCAGCTAGATCAATAATTTTTATAGCAGGATCAGGAAAGTCATCTGCTAATAAACCAAATCCAGGAACAATCGCTGTCCATCCCCATTCTAATTGACGAAAATCGATCATTTCTACTTCAAGCGTATCACCTGGCTCTGCCCCTTTAATATAAATCGGTCCAGCTACAGGATTTAACTTTGAAAAATCAACGTTTTTAACATCTTCAGCTGTCGATTGACGATTAAACTGGCCGCCTGAAGCTTCTACAATTTCATAACTAATCGTTTGTCCAGAATCTACTTCTGCAATCGGTTCAATAGAATTGTCCCATCCAATATGACTATGTGAATGAAAATCATGAATGGTCATATACGGATGATTATGATGATGAATCGTCATTAATCGCCTCTCCTTTTTGTCTCTTTAATATATTAAAGCACACGGGTGTAATTTTTGCAAAATATTATCATTTCTATCTTGTTGCATTTTTATTTAATCTTATTTTATTCCTCTACCCGTGGTAATTTTTCATGGACATGTCTAGACCACGGCTTCAAATACTCAATAAATTTCTTTGTCGCTGGAGCGAGATTATTAAATGATTTGGCAGCGATACCGATTGTACGGTAACTTTCTTTTTCTAAATTAAGTACGCGAATATTTTTAGGTAAACGGTATAATGCCATTTCAGGTAAAATACTTATACCCATTCCGTGCTGCACCATAGAAAAAATCGCCTGATCATCTTCCAGTTCAAACTTAACATTTGGGACAACATTATTTTCTTTTAAAATTCTTTTTAGATCATTATCACTTCCTTTTTTCGCTCGAATAAGAGGTTCTTCCGCAATTTCTGAAAAACTGACCTCTTTTTTATGTGCAAGTGGATGATCCTCAGGAAAAATACAAAGCATGCGGTCTTTTTTCAATGGAATAACTTCAAAATGATATGATGTTGGAATTGAGACAAATCCAAAGTCCACCTCACCTTTGAAAATCCATTCTTCTATTTCAGCGTAATCACCTTCAAACAGTTCTATTTCAATCGTCGGATGATAACGGCTAAATTGCTTTAATATTTCAGGAAGCCACTGGACAGAAACACTTGAAAATGTCCCAATCCGTACAGTTCCAATTTCTAAACCATTCATATCAGCTATCTCCTGTTCCATCTCCTCATATGATTGCAATATTTCTTTAATATACTGTAAAACACGTTCTCCATTGCTCGTCAAAGTTATTCCTGAACGCCCACGATGAAGAATTGAAAAACCCCAATTATCTTCTAAACTCGCAATCGCATGACTTACAGCTGATTGGGAAAGGTTCAGTTCTTCTCCTGCTTTTGTTAAACTGCCTAACTCTACAACCTTATGAAATATTGCAAATTTTACAAGTGACATAAAAACCAACCCCTTCCAAATATTTCAAATACAGATACATGAATTTTTTTCATGTAATCATCAAAAAACATTCATTTTATTTATTCTAAACTTACTATTATACTAGTTATTAATCAAATTTTTCGTATCGGGTGATGAAATCAATGCAAGCTAAAGGAAACAACAGTCTTAAAAAACATCAATTAAAAGGCGATTTAATGATGCTATTCGTCACCATGTTATGGGGATCATCTTATTTATTTATGAAAATGGGGATTAATACAATTCCTGAATTTAATTTGGTCGGTCTACGCTTCGTTTTAGCATTTATTGTTTCAGCAGCTGTGTTTTATAAACGGTTAAAACAGATTGATACGACCATCATAAAATACGGCGCTTTACTTGGATTCTTTTTATTCGGTACGTTATCAACCGTTACGATTGGGATGAATGACACATCTGTTTCAAACGCGGGATTTATTTTTAGCTTAACGATTGTTTTCGTCCCATTACTAATGGCTATCTTTTTTAAAAAAATACCTGATGCAAAAACTATTTTCGGTATTTCTATTGCCCTTATTGGGATTGGGCTTCTAACATTAAATAATGGCTTAAATTTAAATAAAGGTGACTTCCTTATAACATTAGGGGCTATCTTTTACGCTTTATATATTATTGTAACTGATAAAGTGACGAAACATGTTGATTCAATTAACCTAGGAATCGTTCAACTCGGTTTTGCTGGACTGTTTGGGTTTACTTTTTCATTTATTTTTGAAAATCCTGTGATGCCAAGCACAACTGAAGCGTGGATTGCCGTTCTAGCATTAGGAATATTTTGTAGTGCCATAGGGTTTATTGGCCAAACGATTGCTCAACAATATACAACACCTACACGTACAGGATTAATCTTCTCTTTAGAACCCGTTTTTGCAGCTCTCTTTGGCTTTGTCTTTGTCGGTGAAGTTCTATCAGCAAAAGGTTATCTCGGAGCAGCACTTATTTTGATTGGTATCATTTCAACTAAAATTGACTTTAAAAAATTGGGCTTTGGAAAGCAATATAGTGAAATGGATATTTAACAAGAAAGCGATTGTGACGAACTTAAAGTCACAATCGCTTTTCATTACTTATTAGTGTGTAGTTGTTTATTCATTTTATCTGCCACTTTTTTATAATAAAAATAAAAGCTGGCCCAATTTAACATATACATAACTGTGAATATAATGATTCCAAAGGTGATAGTACCGAAATGAAACGGAATCCAGCCAATCGGTATGGCGATTAAAAAGAACCCTCCAATCGTTAAGAGGAAATGAATAATTGTTTGTTTTAATGGACTCCATGAGTCTATTTCAAAAATGAAGGAGGCCAAGCTGAAATAAACCCCAAGGATTAAACTAGCTAACATATAGAGCCAAATAACATCAACTGTTGATTTAACATGGGTAAATTTAATTACTGTTAAAGCGATAAAAGTAAGTAGTCCACCAGCTGCTATCCCCATAGTTATTTTCTGTAGTATTCTGTTAATCATGCGCTTGCCCTCCTTGTAATTTTTCTTTAACAGAAGAAACATATCGACGTGTGATATATTCTTTATTTCCCGAGTGGAAGTAAACACATAAATTACCGTTAAATGAGAGTTCAAAATGTTGGATTTGTTTTAAATTACCGATTACAGACTTGGAAAATCGTAAAAAGTTATAAGGGATAAGTAACTCTTCTAGTTCATACAGTTTCTTTTTTATCTCAATATGCTTTTTATTTTTTAGTGCGGCATACACTTTTCGATTTTCTGCATATATATAATCAATGTCATCTGGAGCTAATATAACGGTCTGCTCGTGATCAATTCCAAACAATCGTTGTGCTTGCCTACCTTTAATTATTTTTAGCAGCTCTTCCAATTCTTCAGTCCATTCGTTCGTCTGAATGGTTATAGACGTCTTGTCGTACTTCTCGTCAATATCGATGTTTACTTTCATTCCAATCTCTCACCTCATGTCATTTAACTTCGTGCTACTTTTAAGAAGGAACGATATCGGATAACAGCTAACAAGAAACCTGATGTGCCGTAAGCAAATAAAACACCGCTTGCCGTAAAGAAATCTTTATAAGCTAGTGTTCCATGCATCGTATCTTGAAGAGCCTGATGTGCCCAATATTGTGGTAAAAACTCCGCTGTTTTTTGTAACATATTTGGCATCATATCAATCGGAACCCATAAACCGCTAATAAGTGCCCCACCTAATGCTATGACTTGTGTCAAAGCGATTCCCATATTTTCTGTTTTAACGCTTAAAGCAAGAAACAACCCAAAACCCGTTACCATATAAGCTAAAAAAATGGATAAACTTGTTAACAAGATTGGTTGTTCTAAGTTAATGTCATAAACCACTTTTCCGAAACTAAATAAAATGAAGATTTGCACACATACAATTAAAATATATGGAAGCCATTTTCCAAGTAAATAAAATTTTGGTTTAATTGGAGCGCTTGCTATACGAGCCGTCATCCCTGAATCACGGTCTTTTATAAAACTCGTTACCATTGAAATCATAATAAAAAAGACAAACATGACTATGTACCCTGGGACAATAGACGTTATGACTTCCAGTTTAGCTATATCATCTGCACCAGACGTGAAAATCTCAATAAATAAATACGTAAAAATAATAGGTAAAATAACCATCCAAAATAATAGTCCTTTATCTTGAAGGTTCTTTTTCATTTCTAATGTGAAAATAGCCCCCATCATACATGTCCCCTTTGTCCATCTCGTAATTCACTTCCCGTTAATGTTATAAACACATCTTCAAGTCGTGGGCGAACAATTTCTAGACGCAACAGTTTATCTGATTCCTCTTGATAATGTTGTAAAATTGTTTCCATAACGGCAATGAGTTGATTCGTTGTAATCAAATAACCATCTTTATGTCGTGTGATATCACCTAAAGTAATAAGCTGTTCTGGTAGCTCTTTCATTCCTTTTACAAAAACAGAAGGAGTTGCGTACCGTTGAAGTAAAGCTTCAACCCTACCTTGTTCAATGATTTCACCATGATCAATAAAAGCGACTTCATCACAAAGTTGTTCAACTTCTTCCATATAATGTGTCGCGTAAATAATCGTGCACCCTTGTTGTTGTAGTTGCTTAATCATCTCAAAAATATAACGACGAGATTGTGGATCGATACCGACCGTCGGCTCATCCATAATCAAGATATTCGGGCGATGCATTAAGGCACAGCCAATATTTAAACGGCGCTTCATTCCACCAGAAAATTGTTTCACTTTATCCTTTGCTCGGTCAATTAATCCAATTTCTTTTAAAACTTCCATAGCCCGACTTTTTAATTCTTTTCCTTTTAAATCGTACAGCTTACCGAAAAAATAGAGATTACTTATAGCTGATAGATTTTGTTCCAAGCAAATTTCTTGCGGGACATAACCAATTTGTTGTTTCAAACTTTGATTTGAGAGATTTATTAATCGAACTTTGCCTTCATAATCTAAAATAATAGATGCGATAATTTTTAATAGTGTTGATTTCCCCGCCCCGTTTGGACCAACTAATCCATAACAAGCCCCTTTTGGAATGACTAACGAAACGGATTTTAATGCTTCTTTGTTTCCATATTCTTTCTTTACTTGATTAATGTGTAATACCATTTCTCAACAACACCTCTCTTTTGCCTTATTATCCCATAGCTCACATATTTGGAAATAAGTTTTAACGTAACAGGTATAAAAAGATGTCTAACATGACTAAAAAACTTAACAACTAACTCCATTCGGTGTTATTTCATCTACATTGTATTACCGTTCATTTATTGCAAAAGATTATATTTGGGCATTTGTTTTAATATTGTCTTTTATCCACCGATGCTCTGTGTTCATTTACATTTAAAATTTATTTAGATAGAGAATATATCGGGGTATTTCTATTAGACTAATATTTTAAAGAAATGGGGAGTTTCAATGAAAACAAAAAACTTGTTTCGTCTAATTTGATAACTGTTGCATTAGAAACTAGTATCGCTACACTCGTTCTTAATATGATGAAGAATATTGAAGTAAATAGTGCTATTACTTTATTAGCCTTTAGTGTCATTTGTTTAGTACTATTACGACTATAGGAACAACAGTAAACTTCAGTTTAGGCACATTCACACATGCTACGCATAAAATAGGTGTAACATTTGTGAAAGGAATGACGAAAATGTATCGTACATCATATATGTACCCTTATCCTTGTTATATATATGTTCCGACATACACAAGAGGTTTTAATTATCAGCCGATACAGGCAATGGCAAACAACAAACATTTTGGCTATATGCCTTATCAATCTGAACAACAACGAATCGTATTAAAAGACTATGGAAAGCAGCCTTTCGTTTTAGATATTGAAGACGCTGCAGAAGCTAACCGAACGTTTCGAACAGCTATTTGGACTGGAAATCATCTGCAAGTGACCTTAATGAGTATTAATGTTAATGAAGATATTGGATTAGAAAAACATCCAGACACAGATCAATTTTTGCGAATTGAAGAAGGTCAAGGCATCGTACAAATGGGCGATTCAAAAGATAAGCTAACATTTCAACGCCATGTTTCTAAAGATGATGCAATCATGGTTCCGGCAGGCAAATGGCATAATATAACTAACACAGGAAGAAAACCACTTAAACTTTATAGTATTTATGCACCACCAGAGCATCCATTTGGAACCGTTCATAAAACAAAAACAGATCAAATATCTGAATCACCAACTCATCGTTCGAAGTGAAACGTATATTTAAACAGGACCACGCTAAGCACGAAATTTAATCGTCTTATGACTTCAGTTGAAACTTAACCTCATAAGTACACAATATCATGATGTCTAACGGCGTTTCAGTCCAAAAGATTGTCTTGAAGAGCCAACGTGGAGTCTCGAGACGTTGTTTCAGCACGAGAAGACGCATTGAGGCTTCAACGTGGAGTCTCGCCATGTTGTTTCAGCACGAGAGGACGCATTGAGGCTTCAACGTGGAGTCTCGAGACGTTGTTTCAGCACGAGAGGACGCATTAAAGCTTCAACGTAGAGTCTCACGACAGTATTTCAGCACGAGAGGACGCATTAAAGCTTCAACGTAGAGTCTCACGACACTGTTTCAGCACGAGAGGACGCATTGAGGCTCCAACGTGGGGTCTCGCGATGTTGTTTCAGCGCGAGAGGACGCATTAAAGCTTCAACGTAGAGTCTCACGACACTGTTTCAGCACGAGAGGACGCATTGAGGCTTCAACGTAGAGTCTCACGACAGTATTTCAGCACGAGACGTCATATTAACGATTCAAATGAGAATTCAATAAGACTCATGCTTCCATTGCAACGCTTTTCGCTCTATTTTCTTAACCATATCATTTTTTCCTTCTATATATGACTCTATATCATACGGATATTGTTCGGCGAGTTGAGTCTTTAACTCGCCATACCTTTTTTTGACCTCCGCATGAGCTCGCAAATAATCGCGAAAAGCTAAATGACGTTTAATGTTACTACTTCCCACTTGAAACATATGCACATGATGTGTGCGCTTTTTTCCACCTTTTTGAAAATATCTTCGCCCATGAATACCATTCTCTCCTTTAGGGATATACCCGATTTCACGCATGGCTTCATTATATGAATCAATCAAGTAAATGTCTCGGACAACTGGCATGATGTCAATGATTGGTTTCGCTTGTAGGCCTGGTACAGATGTACTACCAATATGATGAATAGAAATGATTTCTTTTCCGAAAATGTGATAAAGCATCTTAACCTCTTCTTCAAACATAGCGGGCCATCTTTCGTTATATGAACTAACTTCAACTTTTCGCAAATGTTACTTCCCCTTTACTATATTTATTCATCATCAACCATTTTCATTAAAAAGGGATATAAATAGTCCACAGCATGATGCACATTTTCTTCAAACAAGCGCTCGACAGCATCACGTTTTTTCTCTACAAAAATAACTTCTTGAAACTCAGGTTTTTCACCTTGACTAATTAATTCTGTCGCAAACCGTTGATAATCTTCCAGTAACTCTCTTGCTACCAATTGTATTTTTATATGAAATAAGATAACTAAATGGTCATAGCCAGCTGTTTTCATAAGGTAGATCGGTGTGCATTGTTCAATCGTGTCATGTTCAATGCCGAATTCCTCATTTACTTCCCTTAAAACACTATTTTCTACATTGAAATATCGGCCTGTTATATCTTCCCAGCCTAACCCTCCTCCAGCACATTGCAGGCGGTCGGGATAAGCTGTGTGGGAAGCCATTTTCCCAATAACAAATTGGCCATCTTTCGTTTCAATCAAACCAGCACCATAAACAACTTTACAACCTTCTTGATCGGTTATATGATGACGAACGGTATGCAAATAATGGGCATAATCAGTCAGACTTAACTTGATGTTCATCACATCGTCCTGTTCGACAATCGATTGGATAGTAAATGTATCACCTCGTAAAAATTGTTGCTCTTTATTAACATCCAACCAAAACTTCTCAATTTCCTGTTTACGCCGTGATGATAAACGAACTTCTTCACCTGTATATTCTACTTTCACTTCTTTATTGCATGAAAAAATTTGATTAGATTTAATGACCTTCACGCCCTTTCGATACGCCAAACTACTTCATCAATTTCCTAATTCTATCTGGAATCATCACGACCTCTGTTTTCAAATCAACTGGTTCAAACGTTTTGTCAATACATTCATCCCAGAATGCTATATGTTTTTTATCTACCCAATGATTTGAAGTCTCCACATCTTGTCCACCTTCACCTTGTACAGAATACCAATACAGATATTCATCACCATTGAGATGTTCTCTAAAAATTGTTTCGACATACATTTTTTCGCCTTCTAACGTGAGTAAGACGTCTTTCATATGTTCATTTAAAAAAGCCATCCATTCATCAACACGTTTTGATTGTCCCTTTTTGACTCGAAATCTTGTTAACTCAATATTCATGTTAATCCTCCGTTTAAATATAAAAGTTTAACCATTAATTATTTTCTATCTTAACACCAGAAATTTCTGAAATCAATCATTACTTGTAGTTATTTTTCATAGTATGCTATATTCATTGGTAGCCAGACATCCCAATGACGAAAAGGGTGATTAAATGTTTTATCGAAGAAAATATTATTTAGTAAAAGAAGAGTTTGTTGATATTTTTAATGAACATTTTCATCGTACGAATTTACCAAATCAATTGAAGCATGGTACACGATTTATCGGAAGATGGATGAAAGACAATGGTGATGGGACTGTAGAGATCTTTGCCATTTGGGAATATGACAGCTATGAACAATACATAGAAATAGAGAATAATATACGCAGCGATGAGGCACATGTTAGAAAGATTCAAGACTGGTATGAAAAGCATGGTGGAAGAGATGATGTACTCAAACACTATTTATTAGAGGTCCGCAACGAAGCCATAGAATCAACAAAACCGAAATATACATGTCCTTGTTGTGGGTATAAAACGTTAGATGAAGAACCACCCGGCTCTTGGGAAATATGTGATATTTGTTATTGGGAAGATGATCCGCTTCAATTTGAAAAACCAAATGAAGAAGGCGGAGCGAATCAGCCATCTCTAAGACAAGCTCAGCAAAACTTCCACGCCTTTGGAGCATGTGATGAAGAATGTATTGAGCTAGTAAGAAAACCAAATGAACATGATGACAAAGATCCTCATTGGAAACCGTTAGATTAACGAATAAAAGTGTCTCGTGAATCATAGTGTGGGTTCACGAAACACTTTTTCCATTAAGGTACAATTTATTTTTTCTCTCCAAGTGATAATTGGTAGACTGGGATTAAGGTGTCATAAATCGCCTTTACTTCATTAATAAACGCTTCGCCGTCTTGTAAAATCGGATCACCCATCGCAAATTGTTTTCCAACTAAAAACTCGGCACTTTTCACTTTTAAAAAGCGTTCCAATTTCTCACGCAAATGAATATCAGCCCATTTTTCGTTAGATTTTTTCATATGATTCATTGATACATCATAGTCTTGAGGGATGATGTCTGCTAACGTCTCTTCATGCTCCAAGAAAGTACGAGCATATGCTTGTTTATTCGGTAATTCATAAATGTAGGCTAACCAAACAAAGACACGGTCATCCCATAAACCTATTTGAAAATGTGGGTGTTTCTTATACCCTCGCTTATTGTAACTAAAAGCCATCCACGTATCATTAGGTGGGTTCACTGTTCGGCGAGCATGTTTAGCAATATGTATATACATATCATGACCTGCTTTTTCAGTTAAATAATCAGCCAATTCATCACCGATTGCTTTAAACTTCGGCTGAATCCGTTTGCGAATAGCTGCCATTCGTTCGTCTAACCCATCAATATGAAATGTTTCGAAATCTGCTTGTGTAAATCCTTTAAATGACATTCAAAAGCCTCCGATTGTTTTTTCTACTATTATAAATCCTATAAGAATAGGATGCCACTTGTTGAACTGATTATGACTACGTATATTCAGCGTTCATAATATTTCAGTTAGAGGTTTAATTCTTATTTACTCAACTTTCGCAGAGTAAAATCATATTATTATTCAGCGGTAGTATAATGCAAGAGCTAATCAAAAGCGTTCCTTGACAACATCTTTATAAAAGAAAAACACCTCAACATTTTGTATAGTGAAATTGACTAAAATAACACTACCAAGAAGAGGTGTCTCCTACTATGAGAGCGAATAATGACCAAAATAAGCAACTACCAAATGAAATAGCATCAACATTTAAAGATAAATATCCTACAACACTTGCGGACTACAAGTAGTACTGAGTCTTTGGATTTTCATGTGCTTATCTTTTCCAATTGGTCTTCTGTTTGATCTTTAAAAATAAAAACTGGGTTAGAATGCTTGAAAGTAAAAATCCAATAATGTTCCTGCCAAGGACACGTTTTATCGCTTTTTAAATCACTTTACATTTAAATGGCGTCGTTTTTTACTTCTACTCGTTTCTTTTACCATTAGAAAAGTATCAAAGCTCACACGCCTTGAACGACTAAAAGTATTTATTTTTGACGATTCATCATATAATCATAGTCCTAGTAAACATGAAGAGTTTCTTGCGCGTTGCTTTAGTCACGCTTCCAAAAAATGCGTTTCTACAAAGGAAATTGCATGTTGACACCAGGTTGGTTACATGGTGCTAAATTTTTACCGATAGATTTTTCGCTGTTAAGCAAAAAAGAGCCAGATTAACGGTATTTCATCGACAATTGATAAACGTAGCTCAGACTACAAACGCCGTTTTGAAGCCTTACAAAAAGCGCCAGAACAAATTCCAGATATGATTAAACGTGCGGTGAATGCTGGAATTGATGCTTCTTATATGTTGATGGACACATGATTTAAACAACAACTTTTTATTAAGGCTATTACAGAACAAGGACTTGACGTAATTGGTATGGGCAATGTTATATTGTGACGGGCAACGTGTAAGCCTCAAACAGCTTTATAGTCTAGCGGAGAGAGCTGAGCGAAATATGGTGTTTTACATTTGTACCATACAAGCAAATGATGTACATTAATATCTCTTAACAACAGTAAAATTACTTAATTATTTTAGATATTACTAAAATATCATCAGATTCCAAATAATTCTTTGGGAGATCAAGTTCACTTAATTCCGCCTTTTCTATTCCGCCACCACTGGCTAAAACAAGTTCACCTTCTACAATCTTTCCATAATCAGGTATTTCTACTCCGTGTTGCCCATTTTCAACGAATGGTTTCGTTCCCTTTGGCCATATTGGAGTAGAGTACTCTGAGCCGGTTTCAACTGAGTTCTTAAGTAATAGTGTCTTACTTTCACTATCATAAAATAGCTCTCCTTCTACATGAGCCTCCATAGCCCCCTCAAGTTGATGGACTAAAATGATTGGATCCTTTCCAGCAATTTGATAAGTTGCATCCTTTCCATTGCAACTGACAAGAAAAATTAAATATATACTAATCACACCCAAACTTGCTATCACTCTCATCTTCTTCCTCCTTGAGTTATTTATTTTCCTCCAAATTACGGAAAATAAGTTTTAATTATTTACTAATATATAAATGACTTTTTTAACAAGCAAATATTCCAATTCCAGGAAATTGTAAAGTATCGTCTCTTGCAGCTAAAAAATATTTACGTATACCTTATTTCGAAAACTCCAATAAAAACTGACTATTCGCTCCCTCCTTAAATTTTAAAGGGACAGATTAACTGCCCCTCTACATCAATTCAACATGATAACCAAATCTCTAAAGTAATTACTTCGTATGCACCCTCATACCCACTGCAGAAGGTAAATTACGTGCTGGTGAAAATTGGCTACGTTGACCACGGTTAATCGTCGAATATCCGCTGTGAATACCGTATGCAGTTCCCCCATAATACCATGGACCGCCACTATCTCCATTTGTAGTATAATGCTTTCGTGTAGATACCATGCCTTGATATTGGCCACGTGCTGTATTTAGCTTATATATTTCATCGCATTTATTCCCAGACTTTCTTCCAAAGTTACATACTCTTATTCCCACACGTGGGCTACCTACTGCTGTAGCATAACGTTTCTTATTCCAATTGTAGTAGAACGTACGAGCAGCCGTTTTGGTACCTACAGTATACCGGGCTAAATCACCGTATTTCCCAGCATGTGATTTCACACGCTTAACAGTTGTTGTACCTCTATTACCGCTATGGTTAGCATAAGTAAATGTACCAGTACAATGATGAGCAGTTGCCAAGCCTCTTCCACCACTATTGTTCCGCAAAGTAAATCCTGCTGTACAATTTCCAGATGATTTATTAAGAAAACCTCCGCCACGAACATACTTACTTTCATTTCCACTTTCAAGTTTATCTATTAATTTATATTCAACAATAATATTCTTGTTTTGTGGTTGTAATTCTTCCATTGTGGATAATAAATTCTTACGTTGTAATACTGATAAGGATTCTTTTGGCTGACTTTCTATCGTAATAACACCTGTTTGAATATCATAATAGCTATTCACATTTGAGATTTCATCACGTTGATAGATATTATCATGAATAGCTTCAAGTTCTGTTTTCAACTCTAATTCCGAGAACCCTTGATTACCAACTAAATTAATTGTAGCTGGTAGAGTGCTAGATAAATTTATCGCATCTTTCGGAATACTCTCTTTAAAAGCAATCCACGCGCCTTTTCCATCGCTATGAAAAATGGCACCAGCAAAAGTATCGGGATATGTCTCTTCAAGTTTATCCGCGACACGAACAAATTCAGTTTGCCAAGCGAAACGATCGATTGCTTCATCAAAACTAATTCCTTCACTTTGTGCAATTACCTTAAGATCTTCAAGTTCATCTAAAGTAATTCCATCAATTATAATGTTTGGTGGGAGGGTAGGTAAATCCTCTAAATCATTATTAGCTGATACTTTTCCTGTATCGCCTTCATAAGCCCCGCCTAATCCGCTGTTTACTTGTTCAACAACATAGGCATCTAGGGCTTCTTCTAGGGTAATACCCTTCTTTTTAGCTATTCTTTTTAATTGTTCAATTTTGGGACGCTCTGTAGGTGAATTGGCAAGTGTTATAGTCTGAGGTGAGGTTGTTTTTAATTTATAACTTTCTCCAATTGTCGATTCAGCATAAATTGTTGTAATATTCACTCCAAATATTAATAACAAAATGAAAAACAACGAACTAACTCTTTTCTTCACGAGTTTTTTCCTCCTTTTAATAATAAGGATCGTTAATACAATCCTTTAATGTTAATTTAATTATTAAAAGGACTATAAATTACATCATTAACATCTTAACAAAATATAAAATTCCATCCTTAACATCCCCCTTTTAAATAAATAGTAATAATATGATTTGTATAAAAGCTATGTTGATCTTCGCGACTATTATATCACTTCTGTCTTATTTGTATCAATATATTTTTAGTTTTTTTGCATTTATCCCACAATTTTGCATTCTCAATATTTACACCTACCCTAATTTTTAATATAATATACTCCCCAATTAGGTTTTTGATTTTTAAGTCCTCACCGATGCCCATTCAACTGCATACACTATGTCATGATAGTCGGGGGAGGTAACAAGTAATGGAATTAACTGCAGCACACTGGATGTATTTAATCGGGACGTTTATCATTATCTTAACAATGCTGTGCCGACAAAATGTTGTTGTACCATCTCTTATCGTGACTTTCTTAGTCGGATGGATATATTCCGATTCCTTTATCATTGGCTTACAAACGATATTTAATGCTAGTTTAATTGCGGCTGGTGAGTTATTTAATATTTTTCTGATTATCGCCATTATGACTGCGTTGTTACACGCTTTAAAAACGCTCGGTGCTGATGAACAGATGATCACACCATTTCAGCGAGTTATGAAAAATGGACATATGTCTTATTGGGTTATTATTTTCGTTACGTATACGATTTCTCTCTTCTTTTGGCCAACACCTGCTGTGCCACTCGTTGGAGCTCTACTCATTCCTGTTGCTATACGTTCAGGCCTGCCACCAATTGGTGCTGCTATCGCCATTTCGCTTGCTGGTCAAGGCATGGCTTTATCTTCTGATTATATCATCCAAATTGCGCCATCTTTAACAGCGACAGCGGCTGAGGTAGATGTGAGTATTGTAGCTAATCGAGCATTTGTATTATCCATTATTACAGGAAGCATTGCTATCATTATCGCTTACTTCTTACTAAGAAAACAGATTTCAAAACCCTCTAATAGCCATCTAATTGCTTGGGAAAAAACGGACAATTTCTCTCAGGTAAATCAAGATCTTCGAGTTCATAAACGAAGCAAAAACAAATATGGTCTTCTTTTTGCCATCGTCGTTCCGATAACATTTTTTATCATTATTTGCTATATGTTTCTCGCTATTGTTATTGATACTATTCCACCAATCGAAGGCGGAACAGGAGCCGCTTTAATTGGTGGTGCGTCTATCATAATTCTTATCATCGCATCTTTCTTTAAGGATATCCGTTCTTCCTTAAATCTTGTTAGTGACCATCTTGTAAAGGGATTCTTATTCGCCTTTAATGCTATGGGACCGGTTATACCAATTGCAGGATTCTTTTTTATGGGGAGTAGTGAATTATTTAGTAAAATACTAGATACGAATGCCGAAGAAACACCATCTTTTCTATTTGATTTAGTCGTTTCCAGTCAGCAATTTATACCAGAAAATCCTTTTATATCCGGATTTGGAATTCTTCTTATCGGAGCGATTACGGGGTTAGACGGCTCCGGCTTTTCTGGCTTACCTTTAGTCGGTTCTTTATCTGGGGCCTTAGGAAGTACTGTCGGCATAGACGTAGAAACTTTAGCTGCCATAGGACAAATGGGTTCTATTTGGGTAGGTGGTGGAACATTAATTGCTTGGTCCTCCCTTGTGGCAATAGCTGGTTTTGCCAAAGTTCCGGTCATGGATCTCGTTCGAAAATCCATTGTTCCCGTAATGGCTGGGTTAATCATTTCTACCTTAATAGGGTTGTGGATTTTTTAACGATATATGTATATTAAAACGACAAAATGAGTCTGTATGAGTTGCTTTATTTTTTAAATTGGAATATACTGTCACCCTAAACTACCTTAGCAGAAAAAAATATAGTATAATACAAATATATTAATGTAAAAAGGAGTTATGACATTGTTAGGAAACATTGGTGAAACTTTCACATTAGATCGACCTGCTTTTTATCTCATTACATTTATTGTTATATGTAACTTTGTGTATGTCGTTTTCTTTAAAGATAAACTAAGTCCAATCAATTATATACTTATTAATTCGCTTTTCTTCGTCCTTATTGGAGCTTATTTAACGTTCCAGTCTGGGATTATTGTCGATGAACTTAATTTATCTGGAGATTCTTTGACGTTCATTTTATTAATTGTCTCTGGGCTTTTCCTGCTCCTTAGTGTCTTGTATAAAAAAGATTAAATCAGTCTGTTCATCATATTGGGGGTGTCGTTCATATCTTGAAACTTCACCCCACGTCGCCACTTATTTGCCAAGATAGTAAAACTAATTTGCACCATCATATGTCAGCACAAACGGTTTATTTTCATCCATTGTTGCACGGTATACACTTATTCCTCCAGATGGTGATGTTGCAGAAGACGAGTCAATTGTAAAATCTTCATTTAATGATATCGTCCACTTCGCTTGATTATTTTCAGTCAGGACAATAGCAAGTGTGCCAAACTGAACAATTTGATCCCAATCAAATGTTTCTGTTTGACCATTTTGTGTAACGGAAATTCCGTCTGGACTGCTTATAAGTTCTATATCTTCACTTTTCCACGCACCTTGTATCTCAGCTCCAACATAATAATAAGAAAGACCACCACCACGGTCACCGTACGTACCGATGAATTGATGAATTGTCTTATCAGTGGCTTTATATGTAACTACAGCCACATCATTTGCTAACCATTCCACTTTAAATTCGCCATCTGTTTTATAGGGTAATGTTTCTTTTGGCAGAGCAAGAATACCGTAATAGTTTCTATAATAAACTGCTTCACCGGTTTTAGTATTCTGTTTTATCGCTAATACATGCTTAAAATCAGGTGATATACTTGTTACATTTTTAATTTTTGAATTACCTATAACGAGCAACACGCCATTCATAATTATAAATAAGATTACAATACTAGCTACGGCAAGTTTCCACTTTTTGGTGAGTGTTAGTAAAAACAGTATTCCTAGTGATAAACAAAGAACACAAATTATATTTATCATGTAAAATATCCGGTCATCAATGTATTCCACTTGAAATCTTTGATGGATAAATAAGTAACCCATTTGTAAACAAAAGAAACCGATTGCTAGAAAGAAAAGTAACCAGCCTATTATTTTAATTCGTTTATCCTGCCTCTTGGTCATCTACTTCTATCTCCTTCGAAAATTCCCATGTTTTACCGTTATCTTTTGAAATAAACTTCCCCTTCACTTTACCGCCTTTATAATCACCATTAGGACCTTGATTAACGAGAAGCACCAAATGGGCTTCTTCCTTAAAAGGTATTTCAGCTGTTACAAAAATTTCATGATAATTTTCTGGAACATTTATAAAGGCTTGCGTCCATATGTTTCCGCCATCTTGTGTTACATAAAGTTCCGGTTCATCTGGATTAATAGTTCCATAAGACAAAAACCCAGTTTGTTCATCTATAAATCCACCGTCCGAAATTAATCGAGTGACACCCGATTGATTTGTTTCTTTCCAATTTTCCCCACCATCAAATGTTATATAAACATTTGATGCTTCTTGTGCTACAACGCGGTCACCGCTAATAATGACATAACCGAATTCTTCAGTTAGAAAAGCTACTTTTCGAAAGCGAATCATTGGATAACGATCCGTAACAATAGCGTCTTTCCACGTTTTACCTTGATCATGCGAGTATGTTAATACAACTTTATTTTCATATTCGTTTGTTTTTTCCATATATAAAAATGCCACTCGATTTTCTGAAAGGATATAACTGTTTTTAATCAGCTCTTGTTTATTCCCATTGTACTCCCCAGCAAATAATTTATCTATTTCAATTGGAACGTATTGCCAAGTTTTGCCTTTATCAAATGTTATGTTTAGCTCTTTATTTTGAAGGGAATAACCCACTGTATGATCATCATCATAGATTGGTTGTAATTTCTCAGCCTCTGGTGATTTGTCTTGTTGTTCCTCAAAATTTGTCTGTAGAGAAGAGCCTTTGGGATACTGTAGATAGATTATGATAGAAATGATTGAGCCGAACATGATGACACTTGCTATAATAAGAATTATTTTTTTCACAGGCAGTTCTCTCCTTTTGATTATTGACTATAAAGGTATACTATTTTGTTTGATTAACTGCAGCCTACATTGACTAGACACACGCTCTCCGCACATGTTCCAACAAAAAGCGGTTGAGATGTAGATTAGAAATGCCTACCCCACACTTCATTTAGAAAAGGATGGTGTTCATACGGACATTTAATATATGATAAAATAGTTTATCAATATTTATTTTATATTGAATAGAAGGGAATAAAAACAATGAAATATTCAACAACTGTTTATGGAAATTTACAAGTAACATGCCCTATTGACTGCGGGAACGCACCAAAGAAAAGCCTCCTCAAAGATTTAAACATCGCTCTTGCTAAGAAAAATGTCAATTTTATTTTTGATTATTTAGCTGATGATTTTCTTTGGGATATTGTTGGTGATAAGCGCGTCCAAGGAAAAGACAAGATCGCGGATATGATAAATGAATACCAGACGACTCAAGTCTCTGAACTGCATATGAGCTATATTATTACACACGGGAAAACAGCTTCCGCTAATGGCATATTCATGTTAGCAAATAAAAAAAGTTATGCATTTTGTCATGTTTACAATTTCACTAGTGCAGGCAAGAAGTCCAAATTAAAAGAAATGACTACGTATTTGATTGAAACATCATCATCTCGTTTGTCGTTTTAACATTGGCGTCAAGGTGAATAATGACTAAAACTGCACACTAAACCCATTAAACTTATGTATACCTGTACCAAATTTGCAAAGTCCTTTTTCTCCTAGAAATTTAACTGCGACCTTTATATACTAGAACTCCATATTAAAATATTCTAATGGTATGGATTCGTAAGACAATAGACAGCCTGCTCTTCTCCAAATCTCAACAATGTTTCACGTAAATTCATCCCTAATTTTTCTAACAATCTACATGAAGGTTTATTTGCTGTTTGAGTTTCAGCAATAACTTCCGGTAAATTTAGACTTTTGAACGCGTAATTGATTACTTCTTCCACAACTTCACTACCAATCCCTTTCCCCCACCACTTTGGAAGGATTTGATACGACACTTCTGTAGATATACCATCATGGTGTGTGTCAAGTGAGATGAGTCCTACAAATGTATGCGTACTTTTTTCTTTAACTACCAAGTTCAATCCGTCCATTTTTTGGTGAACCATGTTTAAAAAAGTTTTCTTAATCGTATCTTCTTCTAAAATTCCGCCAAGATACCGTCTAATATCTGTATTCATATACAATTGTTTAATGGCTTCATAATCATTCTCTTGTAATTTTAAGAGGACACATCTGTCAGTTTCAAGCAAAAAATCACTCCTTTTTTCACTATATTTTACGGTCTCGATTCGATTATTTTATAAAAGCGATATCATAAGCGTATACTTGATGATGTTTATTTAAAAAATCATCTAACCCTTCAATTTCATATGTCTGAGTTTTTTCTCGTGTTAAGAGATCATATATGACAATAGCTGATTGCTCAAAAACTTCCTCCTTTTCATTAAGATGGCTGTAATAAAGAAATAATTGCTCATCTTTCCAATCAACTTTAACAAAACTTGCCGGATTTATATTTTCCACAATGTTAAAATTTTTTTCGATTTGCTTTGTCTTTAATGCCATTGTGTAAATATTCCCTTTTCCATCTATGGCATATAATAAATCATCATGAATATGAATGCTTTTACGTCCGTACGGTAAATAGTCTTGTTCTAGCTCACTATTTGTTGCAAATAACTCATGATATGTGACCGTTTTCTTATTAAGGTCGATATCTCCTATTTTAAAATAGGATTGATCTTGTTCATGAAATAAAGTCATATAATACAAATGATGATCATGATAGATTAAATGGCTTAAAGGATACGCATCAGCCTCATTCCAGGACATCATTTGTTTTGTTTCAGCCTTGTCGGATAATGTTACTTGATGGAGCGTAAAATCAACGGACATCTTTTCATCATTTAATGGATTGGCAGCAATCAGATAAATGACATTACTATGTACACCTCTCGTATCAATATAAAATGGCAAGGTATCTTGTTTCAATTCATTTCCCTGTTCCCAGTAAATATCGGACTGATATTCTGAACTACCATCGGGAATACCTGTATTGAAAATCGAGAAAAATGTGTCGTCATCTTTAGCTGCGACAAAGTCTCCTGTATACTGTTTTTTATCACGTTTTCTTTTTGTAAGCCCTGTTGATTTAGAAACAACATAATCATGTGACTCATCTTGAAAAAAGACCGCACCAACTTCATCAGAATAAGTGACGCTTCCTAACTCTAGCCCTTTTGTTTGATATGGATAAATCGTGCCCTCTTCGTCAACAAAAACGACAAACCCTTTTCCCGGTGTCGTATCCATTGTTGTTGAATAATACAAGACAGCTAACTTATCTTCTAAAAAATTCGGGTCATCTAACTGTTCTTCTGTCAGTATTTGTGTTGTAGGATTTTTCGTCATAAACCAAACAAACACACTGATACATAAAATAACACCAATAAGAAGCAACCACATTTTTCTCATGTAAAAACCCCTTTAAGTAGCAAACTTGTTATGGTCAAAGGACCATAACAAGTTTAGAGATTTATTGAATAACTAAATACGTTTCTACATAACTAGAATCGCGAATATCTTTCGGATAAACACCTGCACCTTTATTGTAATCAATATCAATGCCAGCATTTAAAAGGTAAGCACTCCATAATAGTTTAGAGCAGTTTTTTGCTCCGTAGTGACCAGTGTGGCGGTTCGTAGCAAAGTTATAAGAGTATGGGTCGCCTACACGACTCTTTGCCCAATTAGCAGCCGCGTCACGATTTGTTTGTGTTGTCTTTACTTTTTGCATGACCGCGTTTTTCTCGACATTTCTATCATTATAGCGAATCATTCTTACACCCGTTGATGGGAGCGATTCGACGACATAATAACGATTGTAATAGATGCCGTTGTGACCATGCGGAACCCCTAGAGTCGTAGAAGGTGTGTAATAAATATCGCCATTTCTTTCAGACGGCTTTAATTTATAGTTCCCAGAACTTCCACCTGCTAGTTGATTTCTTTCTTTCTCATCTTGAGCAATTTGATCCTCTAATTCTTTTAAAATCATGTCAGCTGCTTCAGTAATCGTTAGCCCTTCTTCTTTTGCAAATATTGTCACTGATTCTTTCACTTCTTCAACTGACACACCTTGTTGAAGGTGTGCAATTTTAGAAAAAACATCATTCTCGTAAAATGCCGTACTTGCACTGACTGTCATCGTTCCTGATAAACATGTGAAAATCACAATTAACAATAAGCCTATTCGTTTCACTTGATACGCCTCCTCTTTTAAAATATTAAATATTTATTCTGATAATTATATATATGACAAGGTTTTGTGTGATGGATTGGCACTTAACTCAAATTTATCATAAACTGTGTTAACCTATGATATTGCGATATGCCTGAACATAAACAGCATAATCCTCTTCAGAAAACAACGTCATCACCACTTGTCCGAATGGATGACTTTTCAAGAAATCAATAATCGTTCTTATGGCAATGGTGGCAGCTAATTCGATTGGAAAACGATAAGCGCCTGTTGATATTGATGGAAATGCAATGCTTGTCAGTTCTTTATCTAAAGCAAGTTGTAATGAATTTCGATAACACTTCGCAAGCAATTCATCTTGATTTGACTTACTTTGACTCCAGATTGGCCCTACTGTATGGATCACATATTTCGCTGGTAAGTCATATCCTTTCGTTATCACAACTTCACCTGTTGGTAAATACTCACCTTTTAACTGATGTTTTCTTATCTGTTGACACTCGTTAAGTAGCTTTGGTCCAGCTGCACGGTGAATAGCTCCATCAACACCCCCTCCTCCCATTAGTGTTCCATTAGCGGCATTTACAATCGCGTCGGCTTGTTGTTTTGTCAAATCACCTGTCATCAAAATAAGTTCATTACCGTTTATTTCGACATGCATCGACCATTCTCCTTCCAAAATATTAATTTTTACACTATTTTTACGTCTATTAATATATTAGTTGAAGTAGTATTCTATTTCATAAAACATGATTGTAGCAAATCGGACAAGCATTGGGATAATATTGAAACCAACACATTCAATTAATCGTACAAATCATATGGAGTGATGAACATGAACAATGCCGTTTATATTTCAGATCATTTTCTCTCATCGGGCGAAACAACTATTCGAGACGTCGAAAATAATGTCATTGGCTATTTAGATTTGAAAAGCATGTTTAAATCAGGCGTATCCGTATTAGATGTGAACAGAGCAACACTTGCTTCGGGGAAATTCAAGTTTTTTCTCATCAATGGCTTGTTTTAAACAAGGTTGAGGAACAAATTGGTGTAGTTAAACAGAAATTCTTCTTTTTATCAAAAAAGTATACGTATACAACATCAGGTGGAGACATATTTTATTTTCATTTGTTCGTCATTTTGAAACACATTGTTTATGTCAGACTTCGATTAGTCCGAATAACTAAATTCATTCTTCCTGAAACAAATGATACAACATCCGATCTTTATCATTAAAAAATTGCTTCATCAATTGGTAATGGCCTGTTTCCTCTAACTTTTGTTCCGTCATACCATTCTCTGTCAACTCGATGATTTTAGCATGTGGATACGCCATTATAATCGGTGAGTGTGTCGAGATAATAAATTGTGAACCATAATTGACAAGTTCATGTATTCGAGCAAGCATGGACATTTGCCGTAATGGAGATAGCGCTGCTTCTGGTTCGTCTAAAATATATATTCCCTTTCCCGCGAATCGATGGATAAATGTTGCGAAAAATGCCTCTCCATGTGATTGCTTATGCAATGATTTACCACCAAAACGATCAATCACTCTTGCCCCTGAGCTAGGTTGTGCATCCAATTCTTCAATATTGGTTGCCAAGTTATAGTATGTTTCTGCTCTAAAAAAGAACCCGTCTTTAGGTAAATATACGCCTTTAGCCACACGCAAATATTCATCAAGGATCGAGTGAGAATCATAACTAGAAAAGTTAAAATTCCGCGTCCCTCCTTCAGGGTTAAAACCTAGTGCAACAGCAATACCTTCCAATAATGTCGACTTCCCCATTCCATTTTCTCCAACTATATATGTGACATTCGGGTGTAGCTGAAGCTTTTGAAATGTCTTAATGACCGGCAAATTAAATGGAAATTGATGATTTGATGGAATCTCATCTTTTTTCAAATCAATACTTTTAATATATTGTGTATCGGGATTAAGCTTCATCTTTGGATACCTCGTTTTTACTTCTCATTAACACCGGCTTGATACATTGGAAAATGAGTAGATTTCAAAACTTCTTTTCAATAAGTCGTTTTTCATTAAAGGTTTAAAATTCTTGATCTAAATACCATTCCAAAATAGTCGCTGCCTGCTACACAACGTAAAGCGACTTTCTTTGCATCCTCTTCATTGTTTTCTTGAACAAGATCAGTTACATTTACTCTCTACTTTCCACTTTATTTGCGATAAAGTAAGCAATTGTAGCGGAGAAAAGTCCAATCAATAAGCTATACGAAAAGGAATTTCCTGGAATACCAGTCATCCACACTTCTGGTGGTAATAAACCACTCTGATTCCATGATCCGCTTACGTCTGCAGCGAACATAAAAGTAATAAAAAATCCAAGTGTAAATTCAAATAACAAAAATAAAACGACGAAACCAATAGCAAAAATAAAATACTTTTTCATTGCTCATCCCTCCTAACGTGTATTACGTTTAAGATATTGAAATGTTTCGTCATTTTATAAAAGCTTATATTATTAAAAAATAGTTCCTTTAAACTTATTTGGTTTTATGACGTAGCTTTCAATGATAAAACCACAATCCGTACAAAGAATATGTTCAACACTTGATCCTAAACTCATCTTATTAGCCGGAGCCATCACCGCATAACCTTGATAGACGCCTTTACCTAATTCTTTTCCACCACATTTTGGGCATTCTGTTACTTCTGTTGATTTTTTCATTTCAATATCTCCCCTAACAATATTGTTTAAACATCATTTAATCTTTCATAGATTCATAATAACTTTACTTGCCATTGATTACCATCTTGCTCGTAATAGAATTCACTAAGCGTATCTGATTCGAACACTTCTAACATTTTGTCAAAGTCATTTGCTAATTTATAATGATACAGATCGGCCCTTTCAATCCAAAAAACGCGCCCTTCTTCAGATGACTTTAGTTCTCCTTCAAACTGATTTGTCTTATAGAGTAACACAATATAACGCTCATCATCATTTGTTTGAAACTGTTTCACACCACAAAGAACAGGTGATGTAATGGTTAACCCCGTTTCTTCATATACTTCACGAATAACTGATTGTGCGAATGATTCTTCCCTTTCTACATGTCCACCGGGAAATGTGATCCCTGGCCAGTTAGAATTTAGTCGATCTTGTACTAGTATTCTACCGTTATCATCATAGATCATACACATGTTTGTGAACACTGCTTTTTCACTTCTACTCATTAATCGTTCTCCCTCATAAGTTTTAATTATTGTACATAAATTTAATTTTATAGATAATTACTCATAATACTTAAGCTTTGAACAAAATGGAAATGAAAAAATTAATGGTTTTGTCTTCAAAAAAAAATCCTCATTAGAATGAGTAACTGTTTTCGTTACTTATCAATATTTTGTAGCTGTTTCTCAATATTTCTTCTCCCATACATAACTCGAATAATAGTAACAGTTTTTATCTCAGTCTTCGGAATATAAAGTACAACAAAATTATCTACAGGCATTTGACATAATCCTCTCGTATGCCATGGTTCTTTTTCAAATAACCTAAATCTATGAGGCATCTTTTCCAAACTCAATATAGCTTTTTCTAGCCGCTGTTCTTGATTCAAGAAGTGTAAATGCAATATATTCATAAACCCCTCGTAAATCAGCGTCAGCCTGATTAGTTAAAACGACTCTATATTTCATATACGGTAATCATCGCGAATATCTGAAAAAGTTTTACTTACATGTTTTGTATTACCTTGTAAAAAAACGCATACCCTTTCTCAATCTCTATGTCCAATTCTTCATCATTTAAGGTACTTGTATCAATAGGATAATTTGTTGAAAGCGTCACTTCAAAGGGAATTCTTTTTTGAATGACAACCTGTTTCAAAAACATATTCACTGCAACGGAAACCGGAATACCTAATCGCCCAAGAACTAACTCTGCCTGTTCTTCGATTCTAGGTTCGATATTTATCGTTAATTTTTTGTCTTATCCATTATAAATCACTCTTTATTTATACTTATTATATGAAATAGTATTTACAAAAGCCAGATAATTTTTCAGACTTAGATGACTTAACTATTTTAACCAACTTTCGACTCTATCTATGAAATGTAAATCTTTCCAAGTCGTTATTGCCTTCATTTCTCCCAATTGTTTTACTTGGTTTTGGAAAAATAAGTCCCCTAAAAAGTATCCTAATCTACTATAACCGAATCTTTTACCACCATTTATTGAAAACCATTCACGAAAAATTTGTTCAGTGGTTTTAGAGGAATAGTCTTCAGTAAACGCTTGTTTTATTTTTTCCTTATTTGACTCAGCAAACGATAACCATTCTTCTCCATCATTATCAAATGAGAAATATACAAAAGGCTCTAAGCCTGGTGAAATTCTTTTTGAAAAATGAATAGCTGCTCCCTCTTGATTTAGCCAAATAAGTGGATTTCTCCACTCCATTTTATACCAATCCATTCCTGATTCGTCTGAAATAATATGATGTGAAGCATGCCCAAATTCATGTGCAACGATAACTTTTAAATGGTCAGGTTCTGGAGATAATTTTTCTAATGCAAATGTAATATTTGGGATTATTTGACGGTGAGTAAAAGCATTAGATCCAAAGCCACCTACGATTAAATTTACATCTACCGGGAAAGAAACATGGTATATTTTATAATATTGATTAGTTATTTCATGAATAATTGGTTTAATGCTCTGGTGGACTTTTTTTATAATTGGTATGGCTTGAGGATATTTTGTAATCGATTGATTATGCCTTTCATTCGTGTCTTTGCAATGATACGCAAAATATTCTCTAAATATATCCGGATATTCTTCATAGTAACTTTGTAAAAAGGAGATAGATGGTTGATAATGATCCATAAAAAATGGGATCGTATCAATGATTTTCATATTATTTCCCTCCAAAATTAATACGTTTAGGTAACTAATATTGATTAAGAAGAATAACAAAACTATTTATTAACATGACTGATGCTAGACATTTTTCTTGAAATAAAATAAGCAATTGAAGCTGAAACAAAGGAGATAATTAATATCATCAAAAAGGAACTAAAAACATTTTCATATACAGTTTAAGTTTCTGGTAATTGGTTAGGATTTTCCATTGTCCATTCTAATCCACCTGGAGGATTCGTCCAATTATAAAAGCGCGTCACTAAAAGTACCGATAAAAATCTTATTAATGAAAATGCTAGTATAAAACTAACTCCAAATATCATATAACCTCTCATTGCAAATCCACCTCTATTTTTAGCCGCTTATAGAAATAGCATCTATTATAGTCTTTATCTCAGTTTTAATTCATTTGCCAAATGTACCTAACATGACTTAACTTTTTTCAGTAGTCATGCTTCACAAGAAACTCTAACATCTCACTGTTCATATTTTTTATATGTTTTTTTGATGGAAAATGCCCCATATCGTAAGTTTTGAAGGTAGTTAAATTCGGAAAAATTTCTTTCTTAAGCGATTTTATGTAATCCTCATAATGTTGTGTGATTAACCTCTTTCCTTCTTCGCTTTTATAAATGGATTGTTTTGTCATGGTTTCACCTCATTTTAGCTTAACACTCAACGGCAGATTCCACTCTATTATATTACTATTCAGATAAATAAGTAAGGGATAACATGGAACATGATAGATTTTTCTTTCAGTTTCTATTTGTTTCAATTGAAAATGTCCTATGTTAATATATATACCGTACAATTATTCAACATAGAGAGGTTATTAACATGAAAAATTCATTTATTGATTCAATAAAAAATAGACGATCTGTTTATTCTCTTAATAAAAACGTGTCCTTATCAGATACACAAATTCAACAGCTTGTAACAACAGCCGTTAAGCACTGTCCATCGGCTTTTAACTCACAAACATCCCGTATCTCTATTTTATTTGGTGAACACCATATAAAATTATGGGATATTGTTGAAGAAGCTTTACGTTCAATCGTTCCTGAGGATAAATTCCCAAAGACAGCAGAAAAAATCGATACTTTCCGTCAAGGCTACGGTTCCATTCTCTTTTTTGAAGATACGGAGATTGTTTCCAATTTGCAAAAAAACTTTCCAGCTTATGAAAAGAATTTCCCTATTTGGTCTGAACAGTCAACAGGGATCACTCAATTTGCTGTGTGGACAGCTTTAGCTCATGAAGGTATTGGCGCATCACTACAACATTATAACGAACTCATTGAAAATCAAATAAAAGAACATTGGCATATACCAGCATCTTGGAATTTAAAAGCACAAATGCCATTTGGTGGGATTGCTGGTAAACCAAAAGAAAAGGAATTTATTTCAGACGAAAGTCGCGTTTTAGTTTTTAGTTAAGATTGTTGAATTTAGTAAAAAATCGTCCCATCATTTGGGACGATTTTTTTATCTATTCGATGTTTTTTCTTATACACGTTAAATCCTATTTTCCACGAATAAAACACGGCCATATCAATTATAAATCTTGGGATAGACGAATCATATCCCTACATTGTATCCCATTCTCGAAAATTTCCTCTTGATAGTGTCTAACAAAAAAATCAATATCCACACCTGTAATCCTAAAGCCACATTTTTGATATAAAACAAGCTGTCCGATGCTTGAATTTCCAGTCCCAATTTCAATTGTTTTATATCCATTTTTTTTGGCTGTTTTAATTGCATTTTTTACTAAAAATTTCCCAATTCCTTTTCCATGGTATTCTTCTACAACTGCAATATTCACTATTTCTACAGTTTGAGGTCTTGTAGGAAGTAGCACATAAACCCCAACAAGCTGATTATCACTTTCAGCAATAAAGCATTCTCCCCTCCTTACATATTCCTCAACAATATTGCGAGAAGGGTCGGCTAACAATAATAAATCCATGGGTGGTTCTTCATCTATACTTAGTCGTCTAATCTCCATATGACACTCCTACATTAACAATCATTCAATTTCGTCATTTTATTTTGCTGAATCACTATTAATAATTCCATAATACACAAGGTCTTCATAGTGGCCTTCCTTTATGACATGCTCACTTAATACTCCTTCCTTTTCCATGCCTATTTTTTGCAAAACCCTTTCCGAAGCAGGATTTGAATGAAAGGAAGGTATAATGTATTTTTATAAATATTATAGTTGTTACAAAGTTTAGCAACGGCTGGTGCATCTGTTTTTTGAAACAATCTTAGGATGAGTCTGTTAGTCGTTATTGTTTTATTTTTATCATCATAAATCATACAAAATCCTCCCTAACTAGTCATATACACTTCATTTTCAATATATCAATTTGCTCGTGTTGATCATCGGAAACGGTTTCGACATAAGTCCATCCTCTTTTTCGATAATAGTCTGATGCATATTCCGTTCTTAAATAAAGCGTACGAAACCCTAATTCTTTAACGATATCGATTGTTTTATCTACCAACTTTTGACCAACACCCTTACCACGATGCACAGGTTTCACGTATAAGGATGCTAGCCAAGGTTTATACGTTTCTCTTATTTTTAAATCATTTTCAAAAATCGACACCGTTCCTAAACACTCCCCATTTTCCAATGCAATGACTGTAATAGGAAATGCATGCCGCTTCGTATTTGAAAAATATTTCACTACATCTTCATATGTCATATTACTACCTGTTTTTTCTACAAATTCCTTATAAATCATTTCAGCAACTTCTTTTATCTTATTTGGATGGTTTAATAAATAATCAATGTACATAGCGAGCACCTCGTCATTTTCTAGAGACATCTTGTGTAAGCTTCTCAATCATTTGTACTAAGTCATAGCTAGAAAACACATGCTATTCCTTCCCACAATCATAACAACGTCTATCGCTATCGTGATCTCCGTACATACGGAGTTCCCTCTTTTGTCCACAAACACGACAATAGTCAAAATCAATTTGTGGGAGGATTCCTGATTCCGCTAATGGAACCCATTCTCTTTCATATAATTTTTTACTCATGCCGTAGTCAATAAAAATAAGTTTTCCTTCCTCATTCAAGCCATAATTGCTACTATCCTTTAGGTCAAAACTATCAAAATCTTTATCTAATAAATCTAAGACTTCTTCATATCGATTCGGTAGGAGATTTGCATGTTGTGTAGTATTGATCTCGAATGATTGATTATCTATTAATTCTAAAGGATGGTAGTACTTTTGAATAGAAAACTTCTTATCTACATAGTATGTCTCTGCAAACAACTCATGTAATCCATTTTCATTCATTACATTGTATATTTTTAATTCATTTTGCGATTGTTTATGACCAATGGGATGTAAATGTAATTTAATCACATAATGAGAGAATTTGAATGCTTTTCTTGTAGAGCCAATTCCTATAAAATTGTCTTTGATGCAATATTTACGCCAATTTTCAATGATATCTTTATACATTTTTTCACCTGAATTCCTTATTTATTAATTCAGTCTCTGTTAGTTTCTAACAACATCAATTCCTATTACACAATAAAAATTTTATACTTTTTATTGTATAACACCGCGTAAAATATTATTGGATATCTACTGTAAAATTTGACATCATATCTCCTCCTCTTCATTGCATAACGACGTTCATAATTATTTCGAAAATGATAGAACATACTATGATCCATATGATTTGAATACGCACAAAACAACGCTGTACGCTATGAAAGTTTATTTTCGCTATCCGTTTAGCCACTTTTAAATTGAATGGCACAAAATACAGAGAAAATAGAAGCCCTCCTGAAAGCGAAATTGAAAAATGAACTATAGCAGAATTTGTTGTCAAACCTGCTACTGCCAGACCGACTGTAAAAACAGGAAAACCAGCCCATATGAAAAAAGTTAAAACTAATAAGACAGATGCCATGATCACTAACATAAAGTTGTTCTTAAGCACGTGTAAATAATTCTGTATATAATCATTCACTATAATTCCCTCTTTTATATAGTTATTCAGTAATATAGGTTGCGCGATTTTGGCTCGGGGTTGCGCTACTTTGAAAATAAAGTGGTTTTTGGTGGTGACTATTTAAGAATACTGGAACAATCACTTGTGTCGTAGCTCAAAAATATATTATGTTCTCTTGCTTAACTACTTTTATTTCAAGGTGAAATTTTCAGTCATAAAAATCAATATGAAATTCAAAGAGGGATGAAATACAGTCCTTTATTAGCGTTTTACTGCTCGGTTGGATCACGCAATTGCTCGATCTTGACCTGGCACCGCTCGATCTTGACCTGGCACCGCTCAATCTTGACCTGGCACCGCTCGATTTTGACCTGGCACCGCTCGATTTTGACCTGGCACCGCTCGATTTTGTGGCATCACTGCTCGATTTCGGCTCGTCACCGCTCGATTCTCTAATCGAACCATATAAAGACACTATAGCAACTTTGACATGTAATACTCATCCACAAATTCTCCATCAATAAATAGTGAATCTCTTTTTGTTCCCTCGATTTCAAAACCTTGTTTTTTGTATAATGCTAAACCCGCTTCATTCTTTGTAACAACCGTTAACTCTAACCTGTGAATATTGTTATTAGAAGCCCATCTATCTAATTCGTTAAACAATTTTGTTCCAATTCCTTTACCGCGATAATCATTTAAAATCCCAACTACGATATAAGCGGCATGCTTATTTCTTCGTGCATTTCCTCCTCTTGCTAATAAGAACCCAACGAGTTCATTTGCATTTTCAGCAACTAGAATAGTAGAGTTTTCACTACTTTTAATCCCTTTAATCATTTTTAATTGATCTTTAGTTTGAATATTCCTCTCTCCTGGCTCCCAGAGCATATATGTTGAATATTTTTCAACTTGTTGAATGAGATTTGCTAATCTATCTGCATCTGATAATTTTACCTCTCTAATGATCATTAGATTTCCTCTCCCAGCGTTACTTTATGTTAATGTATAAAAACCAAATCCTACGAAGGAGAACTTCTATTCAAAAAATTCCATATATGATTTTTCCTGTTTGTAGTAATCAAGTCTATCTTGCAAAGTACCCGTATGAAATTCAAATTTATGGCCGTCAGGATCTGTAAAATAAACCGATTTCTTATCCCTTGCATCTCTTTTACGTCCTGGCAATATGTTTACATATTTAATTCCTTTAATCTATCATATATCTCATCAAATTCTGTTTCGTCTACTGAAAAAGCAATATGTGTATATGATTGACTTATTTCGTTACGTGGAATGTCCTTCTCAAGATTGAGAGCAAGCCACATTCCATTCAAGTCGAAGTAGGCAGTGTTTCTTCCTTTTACCAATAATTTAGCGCCGAATATTTTTTGATAAAAATCAATGGAACGTCCTAAATCAGAAACGGAAAATAACAAATGATTGATACCCTTTATTGACATGTTTATCACCTTAAGGTTAGTTTAGTGTTTTGGCAACTCATCATCCGGAATTTTCTTATAATAAAGATTATAACAGAAAACATATATATTTCACTGGAAATTCAGTCAATTATATGTAAATTAATACTTAAAAAAGAAAAATGAAAATAACAAAAATCATAAAGAGAGTGGATTCATTGAGATGATAGATTTATCCACCTATTATTCTGAGAAGACTTGTTATTAAGTAATTATTTTTTTTATAATATGGATAAAAAGGGAGGAATGATGCATGATGAATCCACTTAGATTCCGTTTTTATCTCGAAGTTTTGGCTATTTCAATGGGGATTGTGCTTATTGTTTGTGTCATTCCAATCCAAGCGTTTATAAAAGGGGAAGTAAGAGCGTTAACGGTATTTTGTGGGACAATTCTCTGGTTCACTATTTTCCTCTATAACGAAACATTTCATATTCTTATCGAGAAATGGTTTAAACGATGATTTGCATATTTAAGGAGAGTCTTCATACCATTTAGAGCATTTTAACAACAAATTCCCTTTAGAACTATTTAGATAAGATTGATCCAGCTTCTCCTTTTGTACAATATTCTGATAACCGTAATTAACTTATCCTTTTCATTAACAACATAAAATACAATATCCACTATTCATTTCCGAATGCCTTTATGAACTAATCTATTATCAGTAACCAAAGCACTCCTTAACGGCATATCAGCTAAGGTATTAATCCTTTTAGCAAGCTTTTCATACGTTTCAATACTCATGACAGCTAAATCTTTATGTCCATTTTTAGTTATATAAACTGACTTATCATATTCGCTACAAAGATCTAGTATTTCTCTATATTTATGTCTTAAATCTGAACTTGATTTTATTAATTGTATAATTAATACTTCCTAATCTAATGTATCATGATCATGATATGCATTACTTTTTACACTTAATCGTTTCTTACCTGCATGCATTAGGAGTTAAGTCACCAAAGCGGCTCTTCTTCATTAGAAAGTTTAATCAAATACGGATAAATTCCCAAAACAATAACAATCAAAGGGATCATAAGAACAATAACATTCCACCAAGGAAGGTTTAACAATAAATTAATAGGTACAGCGATTAATGGGATGATACTTATCATGGAGGTTCTTTTTCTAGATGCTGCTGATTCATATTGTTTTTTTCCACTGTTTTTTTCCACAATATGGACATTTTAATCTAAACAATGATTTAACGGTTTGCTTCCATGTCCATTCACTCTTACAGTTATGACAAGTAGGCATTTAAATCACTTCCTTTAATTTATTTGAAAACATTTAATAGATTGATTATATAACTATATATTAGCATAATTTTCTCAATTTACATAGGGCACTGCGGAGTTACCAAGGCCTCTCAGCTAATTTTACATAAATTGAACGGATTAATCTAATCATGAAAAAATCTTGGGTTCCTATTAATAAGAATCCAAGATCAATTTTAAGCTGACTACTAAAACCAATCATACTAATGAATATTACGTTTTTTAAAGTTTCCGCCTCTCACTTCTGCCACATCATATACTGCTACAAAGGCTTGATTATCTATTTCATAAATAATCTCTTTCATTTTACTATCTTCTAAACGGTTAATGACACATGTAATTTCTTTGAACTGTTCATTTGAATAACCGCCTTCAACTAAGTTATACGTTGCGCTTCGTCCAAGGCGATCACGTATCGTTTCAACCATTAATTCAGGTTTATTCGTAATAATTTTAAAGGTCTTGGAACCACTTAAACCTTCTTCAACGGTTTGAATGACCTTAGAAGCAATAAAGTAGGCGATTCCCGATAAGAAAGCTCCGCGAAGACCAAATACAGTGGAGACAACAATGAAGACAAATAAATTTAGAAATAAAATGAAGTCACTTGTCCCAAAAGGTAATTTTCGTGAAAGGAGTACGGCTAACATATCAATCCCATCTAATGCACCACCATTACGTAATGCTAACCCCATCCCAAATCCAATAACAATACCACCAATAACAGTAACTAACAACGTATCTCCTTCAATAATGGTTGGGATATGGCGCATAATGCTCGTCCCAAATGCAAGTGAAGCAATCCCAATAATGGAATTGATTGCAAAGCTTTTCCCAATTTGTTTATAACCTAAAAAGATGAACGGTATATTTAATAGCGCAATTAAAATTCCTAAAGGCAGTCCCGTTAATTGTGATCCAACGATACTTAAACCTGTCACACCACCATCTGATACATTGTTCGGAATGAGTATCGCTTCTAATCCGTATGCTGTAATAAATGCTCCAATCATAATTAGTATTGCCCGCAAAATCTTCTTCAGCATAATCATGATATTTTGTTTCGTTAAACTCATACCTTGTCCTCTTTCCAAATTTTATTTCATTAGGAAATCAACCATTCATTCTCTTTCAGCATGGATACATCATCATTGTTTGTAGGAGCCATTGTGTAAATAACTTGCCATTGGATAGTTACTTTGCATTAGAAATTCCTTACTAATATAATGAAACCAATTACTGTTAACTATGTATGATTGTTTCTTAATAAAATAATTATAAGTGAAATGAGGATGGGAACACAATCGAGACATATTCTTACAATATCAGGGAGTCATGTTTTTATAAATAAAATGAATATGAAAACATTTTGAACTTAATGATTGCTTTTGGTATGTTAATAGCGTTTCTCTATATCAGACAAAAATAAAAAATCCCTCATATGCTCGTAAAGCGTATTGAGGGATTACTATTCTTTAAATGCCTTCCCCTCTTGATGGGGTTGGTCTATTGTAACTGTTCCATGTGACAGCATGGGACGGTTTTAATTAAAATATGCTTACTTAGACTAGATCCAAGCCATTTAAATTTATTTTTTAAATCAAACACATTCAAAAATTACTTTGCGTTCATATAATAGATTAGATTATCGGTCCATCCACCAAATTCATATATAAATTTTTCTCCTATGCATTCAAATTTCATACCGACACTTTCGGCTAAATGAATGGATGCGGTATTATCTAAGTTTATATGAGCCTCAATGCGGTGGAAGTGGAGGCTTTTAAAGGCGATATGAAGTGCCTCTTTTACTGCCTCTTTGCCATAACCCTGTCTCCAAAATTGGTTATGAAGTCTGTATCCTATAGCTCCCCATTGGAATTCGTCTCTCATAATTGTTGAGAAATCTACATAGCCAATATTTTTATTATCTTTTTTGCGAAGGCTCTGTTAAAGTTAGTTGTTGATAATTGATTTTAAAGAACGAATGTTCTGTAATTGAACTAACTACATTAGGGTTGGTGATGATTGTGAGAGCGACTGAAATCCTTAAAGCCATTCAAAAACTAAATCCCGCAGAGAAGCACAGATTGCGTGAATATTTAATTGATGCA
>NZ_JACHHA010000016.1 GCF_014202495.1 Cerasibacillus quisquiliarum
AATAACCATAAAAAGGCGTGGGGCCTACACTTTTTTAGTGTAAGCTCCCACGCCTTAGTTTTTATTTACTGGGGTTTTGTCCCAGCCTCTTCTTTATGAACAAAGGTTTTTCCCCTATACTTTATTTAAAAAACTGATAGAATAACTTTAGAGAGATCTTAATGAAATGAGTGACACTATGTGGAAACGACTTAAAAAGAAACTAGAAAGAATATTATATAAAGAAATTGAAGTCGAAGTTGAAGAGGAATACAATCCTGTTCGTCGGTTGAAGGTTGAGAATGATTCAAATATAAATTCTCGAGTAGCATATCGCTATCCAAGGCAAAGAGAGTTTCCATTTCCAGCAATTCCTGATCGACAAAGAAACAATTCAAAGAGAACAACATTCGATGATATTGATATCCCAGCATATAAACGTAAACGGATGATTAATGAAACACGTCGTGCGCCAGCACTAGAGCATATTGAGCAAGAAAAAACTGAAAATAAAAAGAAACCTTTTCAACCTAGTCGGGTGCCATCGCCAATCTATGGTTATCATAAGCGAGAAACGAGACGTCAAGTGGAACAAGTTCCAGCTTTTATCCGTAAACAAAAAGAGCAAAACAATGAACAAATAAGTAATAATACTAAACAACAAGAAGTATGTGAAGTACCAAACAATGTAATGAGTGAACAAGAGGTAAGTGGAGCAAAAGAAGACTCACATACAACTGAACAGTCATTAACACCAAATACTCTTCCCCGTCGTAATAAAAAGCAATATGAGGAGAAACAGAGACAACAGACAAAGCAGGAGAGTAGGGGTAGGCAAGTATCCACAACGGATCTACCGAACAAAAAGTTAGAAGGTCCATATAATGTCATTATGACACCACGTGACAAAAGAAATCTTTTATTGCAAAAACAGGAACAAAAATCTAGTAAAACGATAGATAATCGTCCATTAAAACATCAAAAGAAAGATAAAATTGGCTATTTTCCATTGCATTTATTAAATGACAGTGATGTAGACTATGAACATGATCAACCGTGGATTGATGAACAGACACGTCTATTAGAGCGTACGTTGAAACATTTTAATGTTCGTGCACGAGTAGTCAATGTATCACAAGGTCCATCTGTAACACGATTTGAAGTGAAACCAGAAATGGGGGTTAAAGTAAGTAAAATACGTAATTTAAGTGATGATTTAAAGTTAAATATGGCCGCTAAAGATATTCGTATTGAAGCACCTATTCCAGGGAAGAATACAGTGGGAATAGAAGTTCCGAATGTATCTCCGCGAATGGTTAACTTGCAAGAGATTTTTACAGCATCAGCTTTTAAAGAAAATCATTCTCCATTATCAATTGCATTAGGTCTTAATATCGAAGGAGCACCTATTGTAACAGATATTGGTAAGATGCCTCACGGTTTAATAGCAGGTGCAACAGGATCAGGAAAAAGTGTTTGCATAAACGCCATTTTAATTAGTTTATTATATAAAGCACATTATGATGAGGTTAAATTTTTGCTCATTGATCCGAAAATGGTGGAGCTGGCTCCGTATAACGGTATACCACATCTTATTTCACCTGTTATTACCGATGTTAAGGCAGCAACAGCAGCTTTAAAATGGGCCGTTAATGAAATGGAAGAGCGTTATGAACGATTCGTTAAAGAAGGTGTTCGTGACATTAAAAGATATAATGAAAAAGTTAAATCCCAAGAACGTTTAGAAGAAAAGATGCCTTACTTAGTGATTGTGATTGACGAACTAGCGGATTTAATGATGGTCTCACCACAAGATGTTGAAGATGCCATTTGTCGTATTGCACAAAAAGCACGAGCAGCTGGGATTCACCTCTTGTTAGCAACACAACGCCCATCTGTTGATGTTATCACAGGATTAATTAAAGCAAATATTCCTACACGAATTGCTTTTAGTGTCTCATCACAAGTAGACTCAAGAACGATTATCGATCATTCAGGTGCGGAAAAGCTATTAGGTAAGGGTGATATGCTATTTGTAGAAAATGGCTCTGGTAAAAGCATTCGCCTCCAAGGCCCATTCGTTTCTGATGATGAAATTGAGCGAATTACAGCACATGCTCGTAGTTTAGCTGAACCGAATTATATGTTTGAACAAGAAACATTAATAGAACAGTTCACTTTTGAAGAGGAAGAAGATGAACTATTACCGGAAGTCATACAATTCGTTATTGAGGAAAATAAGGCTAGCACCTCATTATTACAACGCCACTTCCGAATTGGTTATAATCGTGCGGCTCGTCTTATTGATTGTTTAGAGCAAAGAGGAATTATTTCGCAACAGAATGGTAGTAAACCACGTGATGTATTGTTGACACAAAGTCAGTATGAAGCACTCAAGGAAAAACAAGAACACAGATAGGACTTGTTTAATTGTTAACGTTTTTATATGATGAATGATAGTAATATAAAATAGAATATATCGAGGGGAAAGCCATGAAAGAAATCGAGAAAAAGTTAGCAGGTAAGATTGAACGATTAACAAATAAGACATTTAAGTTTGATGAGCGAATCGGAGAAGGCTGGTTCTCTGCCGTATATTTCTTAAAAACACGTGAAATTGCAGAAAAGAAGTTGCCAAATAACCGTGTAACAATGCAATTTTTCCAAAAAAATCATGCAGTCCTATGTGGAACAGATGAAGTGATTGCTCTTGTACACAAGTTTGCTGATGAACCGGAAACATTGGAAATCTACTCCTTAAAAGACGGTGATAAAATTGAACCTTTTGAGACTGTCCTAACAATTACAGGTTCTTATCAACAATTTGGCTTTCTAGAAGGCATTATTGATGGAATTCTAGCTAGAAGAACTTCAGTAGCTACAAATGTATACAATGTAGTAAAAGCAGCTCGCTCTTCTGGAAAGCAAAAACCAATTATTTTTATGGGAGATCGAGATGACCATTATACGCAACAAGCAGGAGATGGTTATGCAGCATTTATTGGCGGTTCAACAGCACAAGCTACTCATGCGATGAATGAGTGGTGGGGTAAAGAAGGAATGGGAACAATGCCTCACGCTTTAATTCAAATGTTTCGTGGAGATGTAGTTGCTGCGACTCGTGCTTATCATGAGACATTTCCAGAAGATGACTTAGTCGCTTTAGTTGATTTCAATAATGATGTGATTACTGATTCGTTAAAGGTCGCGCGTGAATTTGGAAAAGATTTAAAAGGTGTTCGCTTAGATACATCACGCACTTTAGTTGACAAATACTTTCTTAGAAATTATCATCAGATGGGTTCGTTTGATCCACGTGGTGTAAATCCAGAACTTGTCTTTGCATTACGCCGTGCTCTCGATAAGGAAGGCTATGATCATGTAAAAATTATGGTAAGCGGTGGCTTTACAGAAGAACGAATAAGACATTTTGAAGAGAACAATGTACCTGTTGATATGTACGGTGTCGGAAGTAGTTTGCTCAAAATTAATATCGGCTTTACTGGTGATAACGTTCTTCTAAATGGTGAACCTTGCGCAAAGCAAGGCCGCCGTTATCGTCCTAACCCACGTCTTGAAAAAGTCGAATATCAAGAGCAATAACCATGATTTAATAATCAGTTAAAAATTAATTTTCATCTTTGTTCTGTTCTGCTATAATGACAATGATATTATAAAAACAATGTAAGCATGTGAATAAGAAGCAAGTTTATTTCTATTAACTCATGAATCACATGCTTTTTACACATATTTGGGGGTTCTTTTTATGAAAACTTACCATTTTATTGGTATAAAAGGGACGGGAATGAGTGCTCTTGCGCAAATTCTTCATGATTCGGGTGAAATGGTTCAGGGATCAGATGTTGAAAAAACATTTTTTACAGAAGAAGCATTGAGAAAAAAGAAAATTCCAATCTACCCGTTTTCTGAAACAAACATTAAAGATGATCATATCGTTATCGCAGGAAATGCATTCCCAGATGATCACATTGAAATTCAAGAAGCAAAAAGGCGTGGTAACGTTTATTATCGTTATCACGAATTTTTAGGTGAATGGTTAAATAATTATACAAGCATTGCTGTGACAGGATCACATGGGAAAACATCAACTACTGGACTCCTATCACATGTTTTAAATCAAGCATATCCGATTTCTTATTTAATTGGTGACGGGACAGGTAAGGGACATAAAGACAGTGAGTATTTTGTCTTTGAAGCTTGTGAATACCGCCGTCATTTTTTAAGCTATGAACCAGATTATGCTATCATGACGAATATAGATTTTGATCATCCAGATTATTTTTCTAGTATTAATGATGTTTTCGATGCATTTCAAGAAATGGCTGACAATGTAAAAAAAGGTATTATTGCTTGTGGTGATGATGAGCAACTACAGAAAATACAAGCTAAAGTTCCAGTCGTTTATTATGGATTGTCCGCTTCCAATGATTTTCAAGCACAAAACATCATTGAAGATGAAAAAGGAACAACATTTGACGTATTCGTTCGTAATACGTATTATGATACGTTCTCTATTCCTATGTTTGGAAAACACCACATACTAAATGCTCTAGCAGTCATTGCGATGTGTCACTACGAAGGGATTCCAGCGGATGTGATGAAAGAAGTCGCCACATTTAAAGGTGTTAAAAGACGTTTTACCGAAAAAAGAATCGGTGATCAAATTTTAATTGATGATTATGCACATCATCCAAAAGAAATTACGGCGACGATTGACTCTGCACGTAGAAAGTATCCAGATAAAGAGATTGTGGCTATTTTTCAGCCGCATACATTTACACGTACGAAGACATTTCTGACGGAATTCGCAGATAGTTTAAGTCTTGCTGATCATGTTTACTTATGTGATATATTTGGCTCAGCTCGAGAAAATTCGGGTCAGATGACGATCGATCAACTTGTCGATCTTGTAGAGGGAAGCACATTATTGGATATATCCGAAACAGCTGTTTTAAAGCAATACCGTGATAGTGTGTTAATTTTTATGGGAGCAGGAGATATTCAAAAATTTCAACAAGCCTATGAAAAAACGATTGTTAAATGTAATTAAATGAATAATAGCCTTCGAATGACCAACACTATCATTTGAACCGAGCTGTCTTTTTATGGTAAGATTAAGAACATAATCAAATTTAATTTCTAGGACAAGCTCTACTATTTGAAGTTTATTAATTTTATTAGAGCATAAAAGGAGTTGTTTTGGAAGATGCAAGGATTGTTATACATTTCCGCATTAATTGCTGCTGTTGCCTTTGCAGTACTAGTTGTATACTTAGCTATTACATTAAAAGCTGTGGCACGTACAATGAATAATGTAGCAGACACATTAGAAGGCTTAGAAAATCAAATGCTTGGTATTACAACAGAGACAACAGAATTATTGAAGAAAACGAATCGTTTAGCTGAAGATGTCAATCAAAAAACTGCTAAATTAGATGGTGTTTTTGATGGTGTTAAAGGGATTGGCGATACATTGAATGAATTCAACACATCTTTAAAAGATGTGACGAATAAAATTAGCCGAGATGCTTCTGAAAATCAAGAACAAGCAACTCAAGCAGTAAAATGGGGTTCAGCCATCCTTGAATTATGGAGAAAAAACAGGCGTAAGTCATAATTTGCTTAAACAATTCACTACGTGGGGAGGCCATTTATATGAGTAAAGAACAAGATTATGTTAGCACAAAAGACTTTTTGGTAGGTACTGTAATTGGTGCAATGATCGGTGCTGGTTTAGCCTTGTTATTCGCTCCTAAATCAGGAAGAGAATTAAGAGGCGATATTTCAGTTGGTGCTCAAAAAGCAGTAAATAAAGCTAATGAATGGAAAGAGACTGCCCAAGTAAAAGGAATCGAGTTAAAAGACAAAGCAGTCTCAGCAAGTAGTGATTTAAAGGAAAAAGCAACTAAAAAGACAAATGAATTGACAGAAGCTGTAACAACGAAGACAAAAGAATTAAAAAATGCGGCTACAAAGAAAGTCCAGAATCTCCAGAGTAAAGGTAACGAAGCGATGGAAGAAATTGAAGACCAAGTTGAAAAGGTTGCAGAAAAAATTGATCAAGTCGCTAAAGAAATGGCAGATGACAACGTAGAAAAAGAACAATAAATATTGGCTTGTTTGAACGCTTTTAAACAAAAAATACAGAATAAAATAAACGGAAACGTTCGTCCTTATTTCCTGTCGAATTGACAGGGAAGATAAATTAACTTAAGCGGTTTAAGCTCTGTACTTACGAAGAGCAAAAGCCGTCTTTTTATTTGTAGCCTTGTATCTTTGGGAAATCTTTGTTTCAGCCTTAAGTATGAACGTATCATTCTTATTTATCGTATTTTCAATAAATTTGTATAGAGAAATGATTTATAAGATATATTTGTTCAAATTGAAGTAAGGCAATAGCTAACGTTGGTCCACATAACTCGTTGATTTTAGCATGTGTTATTGGATACGTTTCAAAGATCTACAAGTCAGTTCTTTGAGCCGTCACGATCACACCAGTAAAGAGAAATCCACCCCTTCAAAAAGGAGTGGATTATTGTTTTTTATAACAAATGATTTAAACCTTGCTTACAAACTGTAACTTTTGTGTAAACCAACAGACAATCATGTACTCATCGACCATTGTTAGTTGTTCTTAAACGCACTGTTTTCTATAAAAGCTATTTCAACATATACATTAGACCAATTATAGATGTTTATTTGATGTATAACAATTTTTTCAAAGTGGTGAGTTATAACGATAGGATTCATTAACTTATACGCCCCATTTTATTGACAATCGATCTCCATCAACGATCTCAGCATCAAATTGTGTCGGAACATCATTTTTCATTAAACGATAGGTACCACGCATCTGATCTGTTTGAATGTCGATATAACGGAAAATATCTTGAAAAATAAAAGGTTCGAATTTCTTTTCTATTAAACGAATATCTTCACCTAGGGACAAAGAGTCTGCTTCCTTAAGTTCACCTTGTTTATTTTTAATGATGAATCGCTTTTTACGCAATGTGATCACTTTATGATTAAATGTTACATTTATTTTATACCAATATTCTTTATTAAGAGTTTGCAGTAAGTCTTTTACTGTCGGTTTTGTTAGAGAGCTGTATTCGATGGAATCGTTATCTTTTAATCGCTGTTCAGGATGAGCTGGGACGCCATTTATTGTCAATGATACCCCATTATTTAGTTGAACTTTCCTTCTATTGATATATATGTAAAATCCAGTATCTTTAATTGGTTCACCTAATATATTTGAGAAAAAGTCTTTAATCGTTTGGATGTTTTTAAAAGATATGACATCTTTATCTTTAATTTTGTAATCTGGTGATACTAATTTACCATTGACTTCATAAATTGCCTTCACATGAAATGGCTTTTTATTGTAATAGACACGTATCGATGACATATCCCCAAATAATTGTTTAATAGTGACATGAGGCTCACTTCCATCTTTTCCTTTATGTACCTCGATTATATCTCCATTTTTAATAATCGTGTCTACGGTCGCTTTTGTATTATTTACTAAGATTTCTGGTGCTTGACCAAATTCACCTGGAAGTTGAAGTGATTTACCATTAATTGTTATGACATAGCCGTGACCAGGTTTACCGTATAGTTTTTTCATATCAATGCCTGCTTGGACACATGCATCTCCAACTGTAAGTGAGTTCATTTCAAATAATCGTGTCGGTTCATTATTGACATGAACTGTAACATACTGTATTGGATTACGGATACCAGACATGGCGATCCCGATAGGCGTAATAAAGTCGGGACCTGTAGGGGTCTTTTCAGCTGTGATTAAGTCTTTGATTGCATCCATTCGTCTAACAGCGACACGATTGATAGGAAGTTGAAGCTTTTTCGCGAGTAATTGTGGTAATAAAGGTGTTAAACTTCCACCACCAATTAACATAATGGCACGGGGTGGTCGCTTGTTAAGTGTTATTATTTCCTCAGCTATTGCGTGTGCTAGGTTATGAACGGTATCATGAATTTTTTCGTTTAGTTCTTGAAGCGTGACTTCTGTTTGAAATCCGAGAATATCTGTAACAGTCGCTTCACCCTCATGGACAATTTGTCGCTTCATTTGTTCAGCTTCAGGGAAATCAAGTAAATAATGATCACTAATCGCCTCGGTTACTTCATCACCGGCAATAGGTACCATCCCATAAGCTGTAACGGTACCATCTGCTGTTAAAGCAATATCACTTGTCCCAGCACCAATATCTACAAGAGCAATATTTAAACGTCGCATTGATTCAGGAACGAGTAATTGTATCGCAGCAATAGGTTCTAATGTTAAAGCCTTCATTGATAAATCAGCTCGTTGAATCGCAGCAAAAAGTGATTCGACAACTACTTTCGGTAAAAAGGTTGCGATTACTTCAACGCTTGCAATATTTCCTTGTTGATCGATTAAAGATCCGATTGATTCATGATCTAATTTATAGTGTAAAACTGAATATCCTACACAATAATAATTAGCAAATTCGCTTGTGTTATCATTCTTAGCTAAACGTCTCTGTGCATCATTAACAGCACTTAGTTCTAAATGTTTTACCATTTGTTCGTTGGAAATCTTGCGCTTATCTAATGTTATTTCGGCTTGACCTTCAATTGTTTTAAGTGATCTACCGGCGGCAGCAACACTAACATCATGTAATGGGCCGTGTTTTTCTTCTAATGTTCGCTTAACATCTTCAATAACTTGTGAAACTTCAATAACGTCATGTATTTGGCCATCATGCATTGAACGATCTTGATGTTCTTTTAAGCAATAATCAATTAAGTGATAAGTATCTTTTTCTTTTTTTAATATAATACCAGTAACTGTTCGCGTCCCTATATCGAGTGAAAAAATAGATTCCCCCATAACAAATCTCCTCTCTCTGTCTCTATCTAATTTAATAACGAAACGTACTAGCCTATTAATATTATAATCGTATTCTAATTAAAGGAAAAATTATTAGCTAAACTGTCGTTAATTTACTATAATGATTAATAGTGATTACATGAGGAGCGTCGAAAATGGCAGGAAATGAATTACAACAGTACCGTAAAGAATTAGATAAATTAAATATGGAATTACTTGAACTTATTAATAAACGAGCATCGTTAGTTCAAGAAATTGGTAAAATAAAAGAAAAACAAGGAATAAAGAAATTTGATCCTGTTAGAGAACGAAAAATGCTAGATACAATTACTAAACAAAATAACGGTCCATTTGAAAATGCGACAATTGAACATATATTTAAAGAGATTTTTAAAGCTAGTTTAGAATTACAGGAAGTTAATCAACAAAAAGCGTTACTCGTCTCGCGAGAGGTTAAACCAGAAGATACAGTGATTCATATTCAAAAACAAGCGATTGGAAATGGGAATCCTGAATTTATTATGGGACCTTGTTCAGTAGAAAGTTATGAACAAGTTGAAGTAGTCGCCAAAGCACTAAAAGAAAGAGGGTTAACATTTCTAAGAGGTGGTGCTTTTAAGCCAAGGACATCACCATATGATTTTCAAGGATTAGGTTTTGAAGGATTAAAAATATTAAAAGCAATTAGTGAAAAATATAACTTAGCTGTTATTAGTGAAATCGTTAATCCAGCTCATATGGTGGAAGCGGCAGAATATCTTGATGTCATTCAAATTGGGGCACGGAATATGCAGAACTTTGAACTACTGAAAGCAGCTGGCCGAATAAATAAACCGATTCTTTTAAAGCGTGGTATGTCAGCGACGATTTCAGAGTTTATTAATGCAGCTGAATATATTATGGCCCATGGTAACGGTCAAATTATTTTATGTGAGCGTGGCATTCGCACATATGAAAAAGCAACGCGTAACACATTAGACATTACTGCAGTACCGATTTTGAAACAGGAAACACATTTGCCGATAATCGTTGACGTAACCCATTCGACAGGAAGAAGAGATTTACTAATTCCAGCGGCTAAAGCAGCGCTTGCTATTGGAGCAGATGGGATTATGGCAGAGGTTCATCCAGATCCTGCGGTTGCTTTATCTGATTCGACACAACAAATGGATATACCGATGTTTCATAAATTTATGGATGAGATAAATGGGTTAAAACGACGATTAGTTGATTAACGAACTGGCTGGTCCCATTCTCACAATGGTCCAGCCAGTTCATTTTCAAATATTCGCCATAGTCTTGTTAGAATATTGTATATTTATACAGGTTCTCTTTGAGTTTTTTATAGGCATATCGTATGATAAAAATAAAACATGTGAACGCGATGCATGGAGTTAATCAAAAAGTGGCATAAATATTAATGAAAATGAATATGGAGGAATTATTATGACAGTTACAATATATGATGTTGCAAGAGAAGCAAATGTATCAATGGCTACGGTATCCAGGGTTGTAAATGGAAACCCTAACGTCAAACCATCGACAAGAACAAAGGTTCTGGAGACGATTGAGCGTTTAGGTTATCGACCGAATGCTGTTGCGCGTGGTTTAGCTAGTAAGAAAACAACAACAGTTGGAGCGATTATACCTGATGTTTCAAATATTTTCTTCTCCGAGTTAGCACGTGGAATTGAAGATATCGCAACGATGTATAAATATAACATAATACTAAACAATTCAGATCAAAATAGAGAACGAGAATTACAATTAATTGATACGATGTACGAAAAACAAGTCGATGGCATTCTCTTTATGAGTGATAATATTTCAAAAGAACATATTGAACAGTTTAAAGGTGAATCTGTCCCTGTTGTTTTAGCTGCTACGTATGATGAGAAGAATCGAGTTCCTTCCGTTAATATTAATTATGAAGCAGCAGGCTATGAAGCTACAAAATATTTAATCGATCAAGGAAATGAACGCATTGCTTTTATTTCTGGAGATAAGGAAGCTGTTATTAATCAATTGAAATATCAAGGGTATATTCGGGCGTTGAAAGAATCTTTTCTTCCAATTAATGATGATTATATCCTTAATAACCAATATACTCATGATGATGCAGTTCAATCGATTCAGCAATTATTAGAGATGACAGACAAGCCAACGGCAGTATTTACAACATCAGATGAGTTGGCATTAGGTGCGATTCATGGTACACAAGACAAAGGATATAAAGTACCAGAAGACCTTGAAGTGTTTGGGTTTAACAATACTCGTTTAGCAACAATGGTACGTCCGGCCCTAACAACAATTGACCAACCAACATATGACATTGGTGCTGTAGCGATGCGGTTACTTACTAAATTAATGAATAAGGAAGAAGTAGAAGAGTCAAATGTCATTTTACCTCATCGAATTGTAGAAAGAAACTCAACAAAATAAAATAAATGCCGATAATAAATATAGCAATGCCCTGATATGAATCGTTGTATGTCGTACATGAATATATACTAACGATTTATTTCATTGATTACCAAGAAAGTTAGGGAGAGAGAGTATGAGAAAACGTGATTTATTAACTCCTATCGGTATTACATTAGGTTTTGTGATGCTCTTTTTAGCTATTGCAACAAGAGGTGGCGAAAATGCTGCAACATTTGTAGACGTTTCTTCTATTTTTATCGTTATTGGTGGGTTATTAGCATCATTATTAATTACCTTCAATAAAGAACAAATTAAAGTGACGGGTAAAGTCATTCGTGAAGCGTTCCATCAAAATGATCAGCGTTTACCAGAACTTATTGATTTATTTGTACAATTATCAGAACGTGCAAGAAGAGAAGGTATTCTTGCATTAGAGAATGAACTAGATGATGTTGAAGACCCGTTTATTCGTAAAGGAATCCATTTAGCAGTTGATGGTATCGAGCCAGAAGTCATCAATGATATTATGAATGCTGAAATTACCGCAATGGAAGAAAGACAATACCGTGGTCGCCAAATAATTGAAAAAAGTGCTGAATATGCGCCAGCTTGGGGAATGATTGGTACGTTAGTTGGTCTCGTTCTCATGTTAACAACATTAGAGGACCCAGAATCATTAGGACCAAGTATGGCTGTTGCTTTATTAACGACTTTATATGGAACTGTATTAGCGAATCTTGTTTTTATTCCGATGGCTAGTAAGCTCGAAAGTAAAACAGACGAAGATGTTTTTTTAAAGCAAATTATTATAGAAGGTGTTATTGGTGTTCAATCAGGCCAAAACCCACGTATTTTAGAAGAAAAGCTAAGTGCTTTCTTATCAGAGGAAGAAATAAAGAGGAGAGAATACATGAATTTAGATAGATCGGTAGTGGAGGAAACCGTCAATGAAGCCTAGAAAAAGGGTTAGACGACAGACTAAAAGAGGCGCACCAAAATGGATGGTAACATATTCTGATATGATTACACTTATTCTTGTATTTTTTATTCTTTTGTTTTCTATGTCACGTCTTGATTCGCTTAAATTCGAAGCCGTATCCGAATCATTTCGTAACCGGGCAGTTTTCGATTTTCTTTCATCTACGGTCCCAGCAGATTATTCTACTGTTGGGTTTGGAGAAGTGACAAATGAGATTGAACCATCTGATCAAGGTCTACCTTCAAAAATAGATAAAGAAGAAAAGAAAGAACTTGAAAAAGTAAAAGAAAAACAGGACGCTCTCAATGCTTTAGTCGATGATATTGAAGGATATCTTGATGCAAATGATTTACATAATGTTATTACTGCTAACCGTACAGATCGTGGCGTCGTCTTAGTATTACAAGAACAAATTTTGTTTGATACAGGCGAAGCAGAAATACTTGAGTCAGGTAAACCGTTTCTAAATAAAGTCAGTTCATTATTAAAAAGAATTCCAAATCACGTCAAAGTAGAAGGGCATTCAGATAGTCGTCCGATATCTACTTATCGCTATCCATCAAATTGGGAACTATCAGGAGCACGTGCTAGTAGCGTTGTTCGTTACTTAATTGAGGAAAATGATTTTGATCCGTCGCGTTTTTCATTAGCAGGGTACGGAGACACTCGCCCAGTTGTCCCAAATACATCACCAGAAAATTGGGATAAAAACCGCCGTGTTGAAATTGTTATTTTGGATGAAGACGCAAATGAGGTTAATAATGAATAAAAATAGGATTGTCCCATCATTATTCATGGGACAATCCTTTCTTTTTGTATTTATTAATAAACGCTAAGGCATGATGTAACATTTGCTTATTTTTTTCAGTGATTTCATTTTTCCTTGGAATTGAGGGCATTAGTGACTCTGGATCATGCCAATGCGTTGGTAATGGATGTGATGCCTTATGTTGCCATTTCTCAATCCATGAATCTGGTAATCTACCTCTAAATGGTTCATCATCGTGCATGATTTTCCAAATCTGTGCCCAAGCACGTGGTACAACACGCCATATATCATATCCGCCACCGCCAAGTGCAATCCAGCGTCCGTCACAGTATTCATGAGCTAGCTCGTGTGCTAATCGTGGAATTTCTTCATATATCTTCATACTAGCACATAGATGTGTAAGCGGATCATAAAAATGAGAATCTGCGCCATTCTGTGTAACAATCACATCTGGTTTAAAAAATTCAACAACTTCTCTGAATGCGCTTTCATATATTTCAAGATATGAATCATCTTGAGTGAAAGCATCCAAAGGTATATTAAAACTGTAACCGTAACCTGATTTTATTCCACGTTCATTAACATAGCCAGTTCCAGGGAACAAATGTCGCCCAGTTTCATGAATAGATAATGTACATACATTCGGGTCATCATAAAAAGCCCACTGCACACCATCTCCATGGTGTGCATCTGTATCGATATATAACGTTTTTAAACCGTAATTCCTTTGAATATGTTTTATCGCTACTGCTGCATCATTGTATACGCAAAAACCAGATGCTTTACGTTTAAACCCGTGATGGAGTCCACCACTTAGATTCAAAGCATGTTCTGACTTTTTCTCTAAAACAGAATCTACTGCTTCAAGTGTTCCACCAACAATTAAAGAAGCTGCTTCATGCATACCTAAGAATACAGGTGTATCTTCAGTTTCTAAGCCAAAGTCAACTTTTTGGGGAGGAGAGAGTTCTTGTTCACTTGCACGTTTAACAGCATCAATGTATGTCGGATCATGAAAAAGGGCTAACTCTTTGTCAGTTGCATAACGTGGAAGAATAATATGTGATTCTTCTAGGACATGCATCGCTTCTAATAACTCTTTTGTTAATTGAACTCTTATCTGATTAAATGGGTGTTCAGGATAAAACTGATAGTCTAATAGTTTATCGGAATAGACAAAGCTGCATTTACAATTCATTATTCTGCCCCCAATAACGGCTGTGGCCAAATAATTTCATAGCCAGCGATTTTAAGATCATCAACGACAGGTTGCGGGTGGATTGTTTGTGCACGGATGACAAGAATTTTATAATCATCCTCCTTTTGATGTGGATAGATTAGGATAGAAACAATATTAATTTTCCTCCTCCCGAAAATTGAAAAAATTTCTGCTAGCTTTCCCGGCTCGTGTGGAACCTTTATTTCTATATGTGAACTCTGCATATGGGTGCCTGTTAGTTGAATCAGTGTGTAGAGCATATCTTTTTCGGTTACAATTCCAACTAGTTCACCTTCACTAACAACTGGTAAACAGCCAAATGCTTCGTCATAAAATATTTTGGCAATATCCTCAACAAAATCTAATGGATGAATGGTAACAACAGGATAACTCATAATTGTCTTAATCGGCTTATTTAATACATTTTGTTTAGCATGTTCATCTAAAATTGAAGGTGATGCATCTCTTACGTCACGGTCAGATACAATACCTATGACTTGCTTCGTTTCATCGATAATCGGTATATGTCTAATCCGTTTGTTATTTATTAGTTGTAATGCTTCACGAATCGTTGCAGTTGGTGGCAGTGTATAGACATTTTTCTTCATTATTTTTTCTACTAACATTAAAAAGGCACCTCCATGTTATTGTTTCCTTCGATGCTTACTTAAAAATCGTAATGTATTAAATGTATCAATTGATGATTGCGGGACATTTTTTCCTATGCGAACCATAAGGCAATTAGCAGGATGAGATATAATCTCTGGATCATCTGTTGTCGATGGTTTAAGATCACCATAAGCCATCATTTTTTCCATAACTTTCCTATATTGCCAGACATTTAATCCTGTTCCACGTAAATCCCAGTGCCAATAATATTCTGTTGAAATAATAATGTAATTCTCCATAAATTCATCCATCATAGAAACTTCGAGTAAACTTGATGCGATCTTAAATTGGCGAAAACGCTCTGTCACTTCTACAGCACCTAATACTAGTAAATCAGGCATTTCGAATGTAGACCATCTTTCTAATGGATCAGGATGTAAATATGTGACATATCCAATAATTGTATGATTATGACGAGCTATAATGATTCTTCCTTCTGGGAAGTTAGCTATTTGTAATAGCGCTTCAAATTGCTTTGGAGCTGGCCGAAAGGCAGTTAAACCTTCATCAAAATGATAGTTTTTTAATCTGTCAGATGGAACCGGTCCTTCAATGACGACATTACCGTAAGATGTATCTTTTGTTATTGAATGATATGTTTTCTTATGTTCCACCCTAACACCCCCAGTCGATATCGTTTACATTTATTATATAAGATTCTTGTTATGTGAAGACAAGAAAATGTGAAGAACAGTAGACAAAATGATAAATATAATACAAAAATAATGTGAGATCACTTGAGTGATGAACACGGACTTAGCAAGGTAATATGATAGAAAAAATACGATAAAGTATAAATAAGCAAGCACATTTCCGAATTCTTGCAAATTCATCGAGCCATATATTCTGACTACCATGATAAGAGCTATATAAATGATTTAACGGCTTTAGCTCTTTATGGAACATAGAGCAAAGCCGTTTTTATTATTTACACTGTCTATTTAATCACATTCAGTCTGATTAAGTAGGTCCTAGCCCTATATAAATATGTTCAGAATATTTTGTTCAAGCTTATATCGATGTTAGACTTATATGCAAATTGACATAGATTGTTATGTTAATTAATCTTGTTGGTTATCTTGCTTATCTTTTCCAGCATTCTCATCTCTGTCTTCTTCTTTTGGTTGTTTAGGTTTTTCTTCTTTTGGTGGCTTAGGCTTTTCTTTTTCTTCATCTTTAGGTTTGGCTGGTTCAGATTTTTTCTTATCACCTTTTGATTCTTTTGATTTATTTTCTTTTTCTTCTTTATTTATTTTCTTTTTCTTATTTGGTTGCTGCTTTTCATTCTCTGTCTTTTTATTTGTTTTCTCGTTTTCATTTGATTGCTGATGTTCTTCATTCGTATTTTTACTCTCTGACCGTTTCTTATCAGTGCTGTCATTGTGATCAGTAGATTTTTTATCACTGTCTGTTTCATTATTAAGATATTTACCTTTTGTAAGACCGATTCTCTCCCACAACTCCCTATTACCTTTTCGTGGAAATAAAAGCGATAAGTCATCTAGGTGATCGTAATTCATCCGTTTTATCCATTGTGGGTTAAAGTAATACCCTTTTCCATCTGATAATAAGCTATCATCAACTTTAGTAGGAACATATTTAACATTAAATAAATCACTTCTTGTTAGACCAGCTTTACTACATAATTTAGATGGTAGCATACCAGAAATAGCACAAATACTACGATGTGTAATGCCTTCAGGCTGTTTCATTCGTTCTTTAGGTGCCATGAGTTCTGGATTAATTTTTGTTGCTTCATTCACAAGTGCTGTCCAAAAACGAATATTACGTTGACTATAACTATAACAGCTTGGGCAATTATTGAGAGATTTTCGTGATTTATAACCGAGCCATGTTCCCATTGTCACATTTGGATTTGTTCCAACGAACCATGCGTCCATATAGTCGTTTGTTGTTCCTGTCTTACCTGCCCAATCAACACCAGGCTGATGAAGTAATGACGGAATAGCGGCAGCGGTTCCTGAACGAACGACATCACGCATCATATCGTATGTTAAGTAAGCTGTTTGTGGTGAAAATACTTTAACAGGATCGACTTTATGTTCATATATGACTTTACCGTCTTTTGTTGTTATTTTTTCTATAATATATGATTTTTTATATTGACCTTGGTTACTAAATGTTGTAAATGCACTTGTGTTTTCTTCGACAGTCGCTCCATTAGTCAATCCACCAAGAACTATAGATTCTATGCTTTCATCCGCTTTTGAAATTCTTGAAAAGCCCATTTTCTTTAAATATTTTTCAACAGGATTTGTTGGTAATATCTTTTGATATACTTGAACAGCTGAAACGTTATAGGAATGTGCTAATGCTTCACGAGCTGAAACAAGTCCATAATAAATATTACTGTAGTTTGACGGGTTATAACTTCCACGTAAAGGTATATCTGCAACTGGCGTTCCCGGTTGGATGACTCCTTGCTCAATTGCTGGTGCATAACCTAATAACGGCTTCATTGTACTTCCATTTTGTCGTGGTACTTCTGTCGCATAGTTATATTCATCAATATCGAAGCCACGTCCTCCAACAAAGGCAATCACTTTTCCAGTTACGTTTTCTATTAAAATTGCACCTGGTTGAACTGGGTCTACTCTTGATTCTGTTTTTCCACTTTCTTTGTTTTTCGCTTGGACTGTAACATCTGGTCCATAATGCGGGTAGTTTTTGGCAACTTTTTGAAAGGCATCATATATATCTTTATCAATTGTAGAATGAATTTTATAACCTTTCATTTTTAAGTCGCGTTCAGCTAATATCTTATATTTCTCTTTTAACTCTATATTTTCTTTTAAATCTTCTTCGCTATATCCATCTTCTTCAGCTAACAAAACTGTCAAAATATCGGTCGCTCTTTTTTGTACTTCTTTGATGACGTAAGGATACCGCTCACGCGAACGCTCTTTTGTCTTAATAAAGTCTTTCTTGATATCATATTTTAAAGCTTTTTTGTATTCTTTATCAGAAATATATCCTAAATCATGCATTCGCTTCAAAACAATTTTCATCCGATTTATGCCTGGTTTTAACCCTTTTTTATCTTTTAATTCTCCACCTAAAGCATATGGAGTAAAAAGATAAGGGTTTTGTGGAATTCCTGCTAGGTATGCGGCTTGTGGAATATTTAATTTCTTCGCTGGGATTCCGAACACCCCTTGAGCAGCTGTTTCAATTCCAGCAATATTACGTCCAGAAGAATTTCTGCCGTAAGGAATAACATTTAAGTAAGCTTCTAAAATCTGATCTTTTTCAAAAAAGTTTTCTAATCGCATTGCGAGCAGAATTTCCTTTGCTTTTCGCTCGAACGATACTTCATTCGTTAATAATTGATTCTTAATTAACTGTTGCGTCAAGGTGCTGCCACCCGTTTTTGTTTCGAGATTTAATGCTTCTTGAACTATTGCTCGAATGATTGCTTTCGGTACAACGCCTTTATGTTCTTCAAAATACTCATCTTCCGTTGCAATAACGGCGTTAATTAAGTGTTCTGATATATTTTTTAATGCGATTTCTTCCCGATGAATGTCCGAACGAACATCTCCCATATAAACATTATTGGCAAAATACATTTTTGATGTTTCTTCATAGTCATAGATTTCTTTTTTCATACTTTCATAGCTTCGAACAGGTTCATCTTTCACTAATGAAGCGAAGTAACCAGCACCAATCCCAATGCCGAAAAAAAGTCCAATAAATCCAATAATAATGAAAAACAATATAATATTCCAAATGACGTCATATGTTATGCGAAAAGAGCGTTGGATTTTTCCATCACCCCACTTTGATTTTATCTTTTCGTGGAGACGTTGTTTTTTCTTCACATTAAAAACCTCCTAAAAATTCAAGTTTAATTATAGCATAAGGACGTTATTTGGTATATCGTTTAGACGATTAATATTGCATTTTAACCAAGCATATGGTAAATATATTATATATCATTATATAAATATTAAAAAGCTGTGAAGGAACCTAAGTAGCCAAGCAAATCCCTATTAAAGAGAGCTGACGGGTGGTGCAAGTCAGTATATATTTGCTAGCGAATTACACTCTGGAGCTTCTTCTTTGTTTGTATTTTTAGTGGGTAAAGAAGACGGTGAAATCATCGTTAACAAACCTAAGTGGTAAAGCTTTTGCTTTACAACAAGGGTGGTACCGCGTATTCAACTCGTCCCTTTAATAAAGTGGAGGAGTTTTTTTAATTTTAATAGACAATTAATGGAGAGTGAATAAATGATGGATTTACTTCAAGATTTAGAAAATCGTGGTCTTATTAATCAAGTAACAGATCGTGAAGGGTTACAAAAACATTTAAAGGAAAATCAGGTGACATTATACTGTGGTTTTGATCCGACAGCAGACAGCCTTCATATTGGCCATTTATTACCAATTACAATGTTAAAACGGTTTCAAAAGGCAGGCCATCGTCCGATTGCATTAATCGGTGGTGGTACAGGAATGATTGGTGACCCAAGTGGTCGTTCGACAGAGCGCTCTTTAAATGAAGCGGAAGTTGTTCATGGATATGCTGAAAAGATAAAACAACAAATAGGAAAGTTACTTGCATTTGATCAAGGTGAGAATCCAGTCGTTGCCCGTAATAATCACGATTGGTTAGCTGACTTAACATTTATCGATGTTCTACGTGATGTGGGAAAGCACTTTACAGTCAATTATATGTTAGCTAAAGATGCTGTTGCTTCTCGAATTGAAGATGGTATTTCGTATACCGAATTTAGTTATATGCTTTTACAATCATTAGATTATATGAAGTTGTATGAAGAAGAGAATACTACATTACAAATTGGTGGTAGTGATCAGTGGGGGAACATCACGGCTGGTATGGAATTAATTCGCCGTACACGGGAAGACAAAGATGAAGATATTCAGGTGTTTGGGTTAACCGTCCCACTCATTACAAAAGCAGATGGCACGAAATTCGGTAAAACAGCGGGTGGAGCTATTTGGTTAGACCCTGAAAAAACGAGTCCATATGAATTTTACCAGTTCTGGATTAACACTGATGACCGTGATGTGATTAAATTCATTCGATATTTTACATTTATTCCAGAAGAAGAAGTGTTAGAATTAGAAAGAGAATTAAAACAACATCCAGAAAAACGTCTCCCACATCGTCGTTTAGCTGAAGAAATGACAAAAATGGTTCACGGAGAAGATGCATTAAAACAAGCACAAAACATTACAGAAGCGCTATTTAGTGGCAATATTAAACAATTATCAATGAGTGAAATTAAACAAGGATTTAAAGATGTTCCTACTTATGAAATGGCCAAAGAAGAAATCGGTTTAGTTGAGCTACTCGTTAATGCTAATATTTCTTCTTCAAAGCGTCAAGCACGAGAAGATATTAAAAACGGTGCTATTTATATTAACGGTGAGCGCGAACAAGATGTGAATTATACTGTAACAGCGAAAGATTATTTAGAAGATACATTTACAGTTATTCGTCGTGGTAAGAAGCGCTATTTTTTAATAAAATATATTTAAGCAAATGGAGCTGGGACAAACCAGTCTTAAATGAGAAAAATTGCGGAAACATTTCAATGTTGTTTCCGTAATTTTTTTGTTTCGGATTGTTATGATCATTATTTTATATTTTTGAGGTATACTTTCTTAAGTTTACTACCATTGATGCAAATGCTCATTCATTTTCTACTCTTGATCTTTCTCTGACCGAAAGTCGCGAGAATGACAGATTAGTCTTCAGATATCTAAAACTGACTCAACATCTATTTTACGTTTTTTATATTTGTTCTAATCTATTAGATGATAAAATACAAAAAAACAAATTGGAAACGCGTAAAGTTCTCCACTTCGCATAGTTACGCGTAAACCTTCGAATCCATGCAGAGTAGCTAGCTCTACCCCACATGGTTACGTGCAAATCTTCGAATCCATGTAGAGTAGTTAGCTCCATCCCGCATAGTTACGTGTAAATTTTCGAATCCATGCAGATTAGCTCTCTCTTCTTCACATGATTTCATCCAAAAGTTCAAACAATAGCGAATAATCCTCGACAATAGTTTTGTAGTATCTCTTCACTATATAAACAAACCCCAGCTCGCTCAATTGATCATTCACGTACTGTCATGATCATTAGGAGAAGGTGACTGGGACAGAAGGAAAAAAGTGAACAAAAATAGTTTTTTCATCTTTCAGAGGTTTTGTCCCAGCTTCATTTTTTCTGCATATTCAATGAGGCTATGTATTATAGACGTCATATGATGTTAAAATAACCAAACAAGTTGCATCACTAGACATTCTATCAGTAAAATAAGAGAAGCTAGATGAAATCAACTTAGGGGGATGAATCATGAATGAAACAATAGAGACAATATTGAATCACCGTTCGATTAGAAAATTTACCGACCAATCTTTGTCTGAAGAGCAAGTTGAGATAATCGTTCGTGCAGCTCAACAGGCTTCAACCTCGAGCTATATGATGGCGTATACGATTATTGGTGTGACCGATCCTGAGATAAAGAAACAATTAGCTGAAGTGTCTGGTCAGTTTTACGTCGAAAAGAATGCGCATCTCTTCGTTTTTTGTGCTGATTTAAGTCGGATTAAAGCAATTGAAGCATCAGAAGAAGAAAATAAAATGATTGAAGAAAATTTACAAAGTACAGAACAGTTTATTGTTGCAACGGTTGATGCTGCCCTTGCTGCACAAAATGCGGCAATTGCTGCAGAGTCGCTCGGATTAGGTATTTGTTATATCGGGAGTTTACGAAATGATATTAATCGTGTAAATGAAATCTTAGAATTACCCAAATATGTTTATCCATTATTCGGTATGGTGATGGGTTATCCTGCACATGAACCAGAAAAAAAGCCACGCTTTCCAAAGGAACTCATTTATCATGAAAACACATATAAAAAACATAAAGAAACAGAGCAATATGTTAAAGATTTTGACGAAACATTAAAAACATATTATGCTAATCGATCATTTAATACGCGCCATGATACGTGGACAAAACAAATGCTACGTAAATATAAAGTACCACAACGTTTAGACGTTGGCCCTTATATTAAAAAGAAACAGATGAATAGGCACTAATAATAGAAAACAGCGTTAACAAAATTTTGCTAACGCTGTTTTTTTTGATGGAAAGTGTATTAACCAGCGTGTTAATCGCATTTATCATGTCCGATAGAAATAATAAAAATCCCTCGTGTCCTTAGCCTGACAATGAGGGATTATTTCCCAAACTTGTCCCCCTCATGATGGGGTTGGTCTGTTGGGTAACCGAATCATGTTCTAGCATGATTCGGTCCTTACTAATTTATGACTTTCAAATGACAGTATACCTTATTTTTTTGAAAAAAATAAATACGAGAAAAGTGAATGAACACTTGAGATATTATTTTAAATGGACTGTATATTTATATCCAATGTTTTATTAGGTGTTTTTACATAAGTTTCAATTAGACCGTTCATAGCAATATCTGATTTTAATACGACTTTGTAGCTGAGTGTCACTTGGATTGGTTGAGTAAATGGAAACTTCCTTAATACGATGGTATGATTATTTTGCCATTCAACCTGGATATGCTTTTCAGATAAATCTTGAAAAGCACTTGGTGTCGGAATACCACTGCGGAAAAAAGGGTGAATGTGTTCTTGTGTAGCTCCTGGTTCACTTAAACAAATAAACAAAGAAAGATTGTCCGCAAATTGTAACAAGCTATAGTGCATAGTAAATAAATCTTTATTAAAATTTGGTAAGCGATCAACGATGCGTTTAAAACGTACATGCTCAGTTTTTACATATTGTTTTACTTCGTCGACATCATGTTTTTTCACAAAGCGTGTATAATGTTCACTACATAATAAAGCAGCATAGGGATCTTTTCGTTCAACTTGATCGATACCTTGTTTATATAAAACGAGTTTTGGTAGCAGCGGAAAATCTATAAACGAGTAGGGAGCTTGCTTTTTGTCATTCCAGAAAGGCTGTCGATCAAATAGTTTCCATCCACAATCGTGTTGTTCAATGGCAAATAGAACGGAATCAGTATACGTCTCATTTATAAAATAATGTGGTTTTAAATAGCGCATGAACTCCGCTGACATACGTGCATGTTCATGTTGCTCAATTAGAATAAATGTCTGATCTGTTTCGCGAATAATCATGTATTTTCATCCTTTCTCACTTAATAGAAGCATAGCATATTAAGTTTGGCAATAAAAAAAGTTAGCCTTTATTTTAGAATTTATATAAAATAGAGTAAATGACGTATGGGGGGGATAAAATGTATCATGAAATTTTTAATGACATCGTTGAAATTATGCAACAAGATTATGCTGGTTGTAAGGATAAGATGGGGTGGGATTATCCTGACATATTTAAATCCAAACTTGCCAAATTAGAACAGCAAAATGAATTAAATCCTAACTCATTTGTTGAATTAGTTAATGATTATTTAATTGATTTTAAAGACTATCATGTTTATTTTAAGTTGAAATCGGATTCTAGTTATAAAGAGCGAACTGTTGGATTTTGCGTTAGAAGATACAAAGATAAATTATATGTAACAGATGTGACTCATGAGAAGAGACTTCAAATAGGAGATATCATTCACTCAATTAATGGTTATTCAATTCAGCAGTTAGTCGATTTACATAAACGTGAATTGATAGAAACTGAAGCTGAAAGGGAAGATTGGACGACAGTGCTTCGGAAATATAATATTTGTCATGTGAATCGTGAAGGTAAACAATATCGCTTAAAGCTTCAATTCTATGAAAGCCAAAACAGGCAATCTGTATACAAAATTGAATCACTAAATCAAGAGACTTTATTAATGACGATATCTGATTTTACAAACCCTGATTCAATACGACAGATGATAGAAGAAAATGATGGTTTACTACGAAATACAGAGCATTTAATTATTGATGTCCGTAACAATGCTGGTGGTAGTGATACATCTTTTCGTGCACTTATACCTTTTATATTTTCTGAAGGAACGGGGACGTATCAACTGGATGATAAATATGATATGGCATTTCATGCCACTGAAAGAAATTGTCAGCTAATGATTGATAAGTTTCAACAAAGCTTAAAAAATATTAAAGATAAATTTGTGAAAAGATCAATTCAGGCCTTAATGAAAAAGTGGGAAGAAAATCGCGGCAAAGGATTTGTTAAATTTAATGATATAACTGAGAAGAAATTCACGATTACAGGAACTGTGAAGCCGAAGAACATTATCATTCTAATCGATACCTTAACGGCTAGTTCTGCTGAAATATTTGCAGATATTTGTAAACTATCATCAAAAGTACAAATTGTCGGTCGCCCTACGAGTGGGATGAATGATTATGCTAATTTAACATGTATGACTTGGAATGATACATTTGAGTTATGGTATCCAACATCTCGGTTAACTTGTCTAGATCATTCTCATATGACAACGTCTAGAGTAGAACCTGATATATATATTCCATGGACACCAGAACATATTCATAAGGATAAAGATATTAAATGTGCACTGAAATTATTGGAGAAACAAAGGAAGGTGCCTATAGATAAGTAATATACGATATAAAAATGTTGAATTTTTAATTCTTTAACACATATTAGTGATAAAAATATACGATCATAATTTGTAGCACCAGCTTTTTATTTAATGTCATAACAGATGTGTCTCTTAAAGTTGCAAAAACGCCCTCTTTCCAGTAGAATATCCTACGCTAAGAAAAAACAAATCTATTATGCTTTATATAAAATTAAATTTGTTTTAGGGAGGTAAGAGATGGCATACCGTTATAATGAAAATACATTTGTTGTTGCAATCGATCATTTAGATGACAGAGGCGCGGGCCGAGCATATGTCCCACGTGAAAATAAAAAAGGAAAGATAAAAAGACAAAGGGTTACCATTCCATATACACTGCCAGGTGAAACAGTCGAAGCGACGTTAGTTCCACCATATCGCAATAAAAGAGCACGAGTTGATAAAATCATTGAATCGCATCCAGAACGGATTGTAGCTCGCTGTCCACATTTTGAACGATGTGGTGGATGTTCATGGCAACATTTGACATATGATGCTCAACTTGAACAGAAAACAAATCAAGTGAAACGCTTCCTAGATGAACAAGGTTTTAATCCGTCGCTCGTTCGACCAACAATGCGTGCTAACTCTCAGTGGCACTACCGAAATAAAATGGAATTTACTTTTGGCCCAGATGGCTCTCTTGGATTACATGAACAAGGAAATTTTCGGAATATCATCCCTTTAGAAACGTGTTTAATAGCTCGTAAAGAGATGGTTGAAGCAACGATGGAAGTTGCTGATTGGGCGCGAGAACATCAATTACCAGGATATCATAAAGAAACACATGAAGGACTATTACGTCATTTAATGGTGCGTCATTCTGAAGCAACTGGTGAAATGATGCTCGCTTTATTTGCAACTGAATCACCTGAACATATTCCAGCATCAACGGATTTAGTCAGACGTATCGAAAAAAAGTTCCCACAAGTGAAAAGTTTTATGTGGCTTGAAAATAGTGATATAGCAGACCGTGCACAAGCAGAAACATCACATATCTTATTAGGTCGGGATTTTATTTTTGATGAATTAGCGGGTTATCGTTATCGTTTATGGTTCGATACATTTTTCCAGACAAACCCTGCACAAGCGGAAAAATTGGTTGAGCTCGCTATTGAAATGGGGAAACCTGAAAAATCCGAGTATATGATCGATTTATTCTGTGGTGTCGGGACGTTTTCATTACCATTTGCGAGCCGAGTACGTGAACTTGTCGGAGTTGAAATAGTCGAGACATCAATTGAATCAGCTAAGCGAAATGCGACAGATAACAAGATTACGAATACGCATTTCTTAGCAAAAGATGCCCGACATGGATTGACTGAAGTGATAAACACATTTGGTAGCCCTGATTTATTATTATTAGATCCACCACGTTCAGGAGCAGGTGGGAAGGTCATGCGCCGTATCGCACGCTCAAAACCGAGTCGGATTGTCTATGTCTCTTGTAACCCACAAACATTTGCAACGGATATTAAAGAGCTTATTCCATTTGGTTATAAATTAGAAAAAGTACAACCGGTTGATTTATTTCCACAAACATATCATGTTGAATTGGTGGCGTTGTTGTCAAGAGTTAATACAAGCACATTATAATAAGTCTTCATAAAGTAATAGAATAACAGAAAAATTTAGATAGAGACTTTTTAATTAATCCTTAACTGGGGATGTCATTTAACAGTTAAGGGGATGGGCAACTATTCATACCGTTGTATAATTTTTGACGTTGATGAAATAAATCACTTTTTCAGGCGAGAAGTGATGGCATTTTTTCATCAGCGTCATTTTCGTTTCATAATAGAATCGATATTAACGACCTTTTAATCGCAATGAATATTTCTGTAGTAAATTCCAAGCAATTTATTTGTAATAAGGGATGTAACTTTTCTTTATATTTATTGTTTGTTTACGATGAGTGTCATTAAAGGATGCTCTTTTTTATTACTAGAAGTCATTCCCACTTGAATATAGAACAAACGTTCCTTATAATAAATAGAGAAAGTATGGTGGTTTAAATGAACGAGCATATTAAAGATCGTGGCACAAAGAAATGGACATCTATTATGTTACCAGAACATGTCAAAGGATTAAAAGAGCTTCATGAGGCATTGAACAAGGTGCCAAAGCCTATTCTCGATGAACAAACGATTTCGGAAAATGAAGTTAAATTACAAATGGCTTTACATAAAGATTTAACCGTTAAATTAAAACTATATGATGATGGCCATTTTATAGACATTAAAGGTAAGATATTGTTAATGGATTCAATTAGTAAATCCGTTAGGTTGGATAATGATGTCTTAGAGCAAGTAAAAATTAATTTTAATGATATTGTTGATGTTACTGTATTATAGACTCCTCTATGTGAGGAGTTTTTTATATAAAAAAGAATGACTGTCTATAAGTGATTTTAAAAGCGTCTACCTATATGATGTTTTAGCCCCAAATACATGCTTTATAATACATGATCATGCATGGTTGAACAAATAGAAAAAGCCTTGAAACATTGATATATCAATATCTCTAAGGCTTTTTGTGTTATAGTTTGCAATACAGTTCTATTAACGTGAGTAGTGTTCTAAAGCATTTAAAAGCCTTATATATCAATCTTTACAGACTGTTTAAAATCAATTAGCCCCCAATTGCCAGACTCTCACTGAATGCAACTACTGCTTTATCCTCTAATTCTTTGAAGGAATGAGAATATACATTTTTCCTCAAAAATAATATTTTTGTCTTGAATATCCAGTAAAATTTTAATATCATTAAGAATAGACAAGTGAATTCCCTCCTGAATTTGGTTTTCGTCGACTTTAATTCTACAGGGAAACTCACTTGTTTTCTATTTTTTATATAAAAAATAGTGTGAGTGAGTAATGACACATTCGTTAAATTAAGAGTTAATTTAACGAATGTGTTTTTTCTTTCACCAACACTATTAATTGTAGGGCCGAATAACTAACATTGACTGAAAAACAGCTGGTATTTTACTCAAAAGTACAAAAGTGGGATAGCGATTTAGCCATTATTCTTCCTGATAAAGTCATAGACAAATTAAAGATAAAAGATGGGACAGAAGAAATTTTTATATTAGATGGACAAACAATAACGATAAAAAAGAAATCAGCACTTAACAAATTAATGGCGCAAACAACAGATGAAAACAAACACGAACAGGTTGATTGGGGAAAATCAAAGGTGAAAGAAACCCCGATCAATTCCCAAATTGGTCACAAACTGGTTATGAATGGGTGTATGAAGAAATTTATGGTGCAGATTTTTCCACACTGATTAAAGCAATAGAAGAGGGTACTCTTTAACCCTCTTTCCACATTAATTTCCGATTACCCTTTATTTTTAGAAGTGTCGTAATACTACGTTATAATTAAGTGTTGACGGTGGTAATTAAATGCATAAGAGACAACACTACTCTTTCTTGATCATATTGTTGTGTATTATTGAATTTTGAGAATTTCTAACAAATTCAGACCCAGATACCAAATATAACTCATTTGTGATCTATGTATAACTACGATTCTTAATGAGGCCTTGCTAGATAAACAGCAAAAAGAATGAGAATGATTCCTAGAACTATGGAAAACTTGTATAAAAAGTTACGTTTCCTACGAGAAACACCAATAATGGTAAAGAATATGCCAAGTATGAATGACACGAGCATTATATAGAATCCCATTTTATTCATTCCTTTCGAGAGTAATTATTCGTTCATGACGATTGGCTACATCTAAATCATGAGTCACTGTAATAACAGTAGTATTAAACTCTTTATTCATATCAAAAAGTAGATTGATAATTTTTTCTTTATTTTTCGAATCTAAAGACGCAGTTGGTTCATCTGCTAAAATTATTTGGGGATTCATAATTACAGCCCTAGCAAAAACAGCTCTAGCTCGTTGGCCACCAGAACACTCAAGCGGTTTTTTTTTCAAAATGGGCTCAATCCCAATTTTAGTAACAATTCGTTTAAAGCGATCTTGCACAGTTAGGTCTTTTTCAATATTAGCATACATAAGCGGCAATTTAATATTATCCTCTATGGTCAAAGAATTAATTAGTGCGGATTCCTGAAGAACAAAACCAATTTTTTGATTACGCCACTCAGCTAGTTTATTTCGTGATAAATCCTTAACAGATGTATCAAAAAGCTTATAGCTCCCTTGATATTGAGTATCAAGTAGGCCAATAATATTAAGCAAAGAAGTTTTTCCAACTCCAGACTCCCCTATAATAGAAAGTTTTTCCCCAGGTTCAACTTCCAACTCAAAATCATTTAAAATAGAAAAACCTTTCTTTTTGAATGTTTTTTTCCGGATTTTTAGTTTAATTATACTATTCATTGTAATACCCCCATGGAGATCGGAATACTTTTAATTTTTCTTATCGTAAGTTCAACAATCGCAAATCCAATAATCAAATCTATAAACAGGACAATAAGTAAAGCAATCCAATCCATGCTTATTAAGCCAAATATTCCGTAAGTAGCAAAAATTGAGTCCTTATTTAACCAAAAGCTGTATCTATCAAAAGCGGTTATCGCAAATAATATGGCTAGAGTAATAGAAAACAGTACTCCAAAATAACTATAAAAAATTACTCTTAGTTTTGAATAACTTAATCCGACTAATAAATTGATTGTAAAATCTTTTATCATTAACCGAATACTTACCAAAGTATTCCAGATAGCTAGGCAAACAATGACTATGAGTAAAATTAAGGTGATAGTACAGATGATAGTTAATGAATAGAAATAATAGTCTTCAAAGTAATTGAAGTTTTCTTGTTGATTAAAAAAGTTAAATTCTAAACCTAGATTTTCCTGGATATGGTCATTTAAGTTCATTGCTTTCTCTTTTGTCGAATTAAGAAGCGCAATGTCCATCAAACCATTAACGTGCAGGTCAAGACTCGCACTTTGAATAAAATTTTTATTAACAGGTAGAAAAATTGAAAAATTGAAATAATTCTTTGAATTAGGAGCATAAAAATTAGAACGATAAGTATTCTCCTTTAAGACTCCTTCAACTTTTAAATTGACTAATTGTTGGGTGGCAGGATCTGTAATCTCAATAGTTGACCCTACAGGATATGTTGTGGCCAGACCTGCACCTACTAAAACAGGTATTTCTTCTTTATTAAATTTATAGTTGAAGTTTAAGTGGTTTCCTTGAGATAATCCAAATTGATTTATCTTATAAGCCTCTTCATTGATATAATTGAAAGAAACTTCCATCTCATATTCATTATATAATGAAGTGACAAAACCATCGACTTGTAGAGCATAAGTATAATTGTTGTTTAAATATTCATATACTTTTTGTGTATCATCTATTTTAATTTTATCAAAATCAGGTTGACTATCTGGGTCAAGATTAGCAATATAAATTCCTTCTTGATTCAGGGTTTCCATTTCTTGATAACCTTGAAAAGTTGAAACAATTGAACGAGCAGTAGTAAAAGAAAGATAATTAGCTAAAAAAAGTATTATTAACATACCCAAAACAAGTATCCATCTTTTTAAAAAAATTCTAATTATAAAAAATCTTAAAATCCTCATTTATTTTTTCACCAGACCTGCACTAATTAATATATATATAATAAAAATAAAAACTAAGTAGAGATTACTAGTTACATTTAACTTTAAATAAAAATTTAATGAAAGAGATAATAAAAAGCTAAACATTAATATAGTTAGACTATTCAATATATATCGGATTATAATATTTGCCATTGTATCTCCTACAAGTATTCGACAGGATATTTCTATTTTCCTACGGTTTAAAAATTGATAGTGAAATACTATGATAATAAATGTAAGAAGAATATTTATAATAAGTTGATAATCTATAATACTTTCAATAAAAGACTTTAAAATAAAAGAACCTTCTAAATTCAACGTTTGTACATAAATAAATAGTAAGTTTGAAGCAAAACAGATTAGGTAGATAGCAACCGCCTCACAAACGTCGATAAATCTAAATAAAGAATACTTCATAAACTACTCCTTAAAGATGGCATCTATAAAATTATAGTATCACCTTTTAATAAATACCTACTCGCAACTGTAAAAATATTAAATTTTTATTCATAATTAAGTAATGCGGTATATTATAAGATTTAAAAATCGATAACATTATATCTAATTAAATTCGGGACCTGTAGAAAATACCTATCAGGCCCCAACGATTTCCTACAATTCATTAATGAGATCTCATAGATGTTTCATTAAATTTTGTTAAGTTAATATTAAGAAAATCAACCAGGAAAAATTATTTACGCGGTCCACGTTTCCAATTAAATTTTGTAGTATACTTGTCTCCCCATCTTAGATCGTCCCAAACAGAACCTGTCACTTTGGTAGTATAGGCTGTTTTACTTAATAAAGTTCTACCATTTCGTGAATATTTAAACATAGTATATTTATATGGTGAATTACTGTAATTCCAGGCGGCACCATTATATTTAATTTGAAAAACTTCTTTAGAAGAGGCTCCACTATACTTATTTCCAAAAGTTGCCGCCAACGTTGTATTTGCACCTAATCCAATTGTGCCAACTACTAACAACGCGATCATAAACTGTTTTGTTTTCTTTTTCATAGTACAAACCTCCTTTCTATTAGTATTTTATGGTAATACAATTATAAATTAACATAATTTACAGTAAATCACAATAGATAAAAAATAAATTATAATAAAATAAATGATTTTACAGAAGATTATAATGTTATAACGGAAATGGGTCACGGATACAGCGGCCTGTCCATAACAAGATCTTCCTCCTTGTAACTGCTAGTCTAAAGTAGACAATTTTCGCAAGATAAAAATGAACACTTTTCTACGGGGAAAAGGTATGTAAAAGGATGTTGCCCCGTAGGGGTGCCGTCCTTTTACACGCTTGCCGGTTGAGCGGTGGCTCTAGATATATGGTAGGGGAAGCATTAGAAAAATGGGGTTTTGAAACCGTTAAGATCGAAGACTTTGACCAAATAATGCAGGTATTTCTTAATTATGATCATTACCTAGTCATTATGGATATCAATTTGCTATAGCTTGACGGATTTTACTGGTGTAACAAAATCAGAGAAGTTTCAAAGGTCCCAATGATCTTTCTCTCTTCCCGTGATACACCAATGGATATAGTAATGTCGATGAACATGGGTTGAGACGATTATATTCAAAAACCTTTCTATATGGATGTATTGATAGCGAAAATGAATGCGCTCCTTCGCAGGACCTATTCATACTTGGAAACACATTATAAGACAATGGAACATGACGGAATTGTATTAAACCTTGATGACGGAGAGGTCTTACATGGAGATCAAAAATAAGATTTCACGAAAACGGAATTTCTTATTCTGAAAATCTTCATGCAAAACAAAGGTACCATTGTAAGTCGAAGGAAAATGATGCGAAGCCTTTGGAAGGATGAAAATTTTGTGGACGAAAATACAAATGCTTTAAAATATACAGATGAAGGTGGGAAAATCACCGTACAATTTAAGGAAGATCGAAAAGAAAAGCGGCTGCTGATTCAAGATACAGGCATTGGGATTAAGCTGGAAGATATCAGCCGTGTATTTGAAAAAGGATTTACAGGATCTATTGGGAGAAGTCATTCCAAATCTACCAGGATAGGCCTTTACTTTGCAAAACAAATGGCCCTTAAATTAGGATATGACCTCTTCATTCAATCGAAAGTAGGAAAATATACAAGGGTCACCATCCACTTTTCGAAAATCAGAATTTATTATCATCTATAAGTATAATGGTGGGGTTAAAAAATTGGGTAATCGGAAAATAAGTATCAAATTAAAGATGTTCAAGTAGAATAATGTTTATCCCGAGGCTTATAAGAAATAGTAAAATAATTTAGTCAATAGTAAGTGAATTAGGTAACAAAAGGGTACCGCAATCAAAAAAAGGTAATAAAAGACGTAAAAACGTTATTCCCAAATCCCCCCGTTGTGGCTATATGCAATAGATATTACAGACCTGTGCGGTATGATATAATAAACACATTTTTACAAATTGAAATGTAAGTTGGGTCAATACTTTTAAAAAGCTTTAACACTAAATACAAGTCTTGGTTTATTCAACTTTAGAAGAGTGTCATAACAGGTTCATAAAAAAATCGCTTGCTATACTGATGATTATTAGTCCCCCCAATTTAGCCCCAAATGTGTTCATTTTCATGCTTTATCCTGCAATCGAAAAATAGAAAAAGCCTTGAATCCTTGGTATAACAAGGTTTCTAAGGCTTTTAATATCATGCTTTGCAGAGTGAAAAACCTAACGTGAGTAGAACTCAACGATTAATGATTCGTTAATTTCAGCTGGTAGTTCTTCGCGCTCAGGAAGTCTTGTAAAAGTACCTTCTTGAGAATTTTCATCATAGCTTAGATATTCTGGAACGAAAGTGTTCATTTCAAGCGCTTCTTTAATAATATCTAAGTTTTTAGATTTTTCACGAAGGCCGATCGTTTGACCAACTTTCACTTGATAGGAAGGGATATCAACACGTTGACCATCAACAGTAATGTGACCATGGTTTACTAATTGACGTGCTTGGCGACGTGTACGTGCAAAACCAAGACGGTAAACTAAGTTGTCAAGACGTGATTCAAGAAGAATCATGAAGTTCTCACCGTGAACACCCTTCATTTTTCCAGCACGTTCGAACAAGTTTCGGAATTGACGTTCGTTTAAACCGTACATAAAACGTAACTTTTGTTTTTCTTGTAGCTGTAAACCGTATTCAGAAAGTTTACGACGCTGGTTAGCACCATGTTGCCCTGGTGCGTATGGGCGTTTATCAAGTTCTTTACCTGTTCCTGTTAGTGAAATGCCAAAACGACGAGATTTTTTCCAAATTGGACCTGTATATCGTGCCATAGGACATTTCCTCCTTTATTTGTTTATTTGTATAAAATAAACAGAGCGTGTTCCTAACCGTTGTGTATTTTATTTTCATGTACCATCGCCCCAGCAGCTGAGGGTTACACGATACACCTCTATATTAGAGGAATAAAATACGAACAAGCGGTGGTTCACTTAGGCTACTTATTATTTTACACAACCAATAGTATATAATTTACTATAACTTAAGTCAACTTATTTCTATATTTTTTCGCAAGCCGTTTATATTGCATGCGCTTTTTCTAGTGCTTCTGATAAAACAGCAACGAACGTTTCTAAATAATGTTGATCTGTTTTGTCAAAGCGATTAAGGATTGGACTATCAATATCAAGAACACCGTAAATATGACCATGAACAAAAATCGGAATGACGATTTCGGATTGGCTTGCTGCATCACAAACGATATGTCCCGGGAAATGATTGACGTTTGGAACGTTGAGCGTTTCTTTGTTAGCAACAGCACTGCCACAAACACCTTTTCCATAAGGAATACGAATACAAGCAGGTAGTCCTTGAAATGGACCGAGAACCAACTCATTATGTTTCCATATATAGAATCCTACCCAATTAATATCGTTTAAAAATTGATTTAACAGTCCTGCCGCATTGGCTAAATTAGCAATTTCATCTCGTTCATCAGCGATTAACGCATCTAGTTGTTTTATAAGTATTTCATAATTGTCTACCCGTGATCCTGTGTCGTTTATTTTTTGAAACATGGTGTATCTTCCTTTCTTTAAATAATGTCGAAAAATGAATGAAGGATTCTGACAGTATTTTGTCGTATGTAACAAGTAAGTCGATAATGAATGGAGGTACAGTTGTGGTGACAACGAAGCCGACAAAACAGAAAATTATGCGAATCGCATCTACTCTATTTTACCAAAAAGGATTTCAAGGTACATCGATTCGAGATATTGCAGCACAAGCAAATGTTAATATCTCGGCGATTAGTTATTATTTCAACGGAAAACAAGGTCTTTTAGAACAGACAGTGACGACTTATTATGAGTCATATTTGAATGTTTTAGAAAAAACATATGAGGAGACAACTAAAGTAGCTCCACCAGAACGTTTGAAAAAATTAATTGCTACAATTCTTCAATTTAAACAGGAAAATGAAGAATTAACATGTTTTATATCACGTGAAATGGCCTTTGATTCAATGTTTGTACGTGAAATTGTTGTCACGTACTTAGCTAAAGAGAATTATTTGATTAAAAAAGCTTTTTTTCCAGTTTTACAAATGAAGCAAATGAACCGCCGTGAACAGCAATTATTATTCATGCAGTTGGTTGGGATGTTATCAACGCCATATCTCGTTCATCCTGATTTTAAGCAACATACGATAGGTTATATAAATAAAAATGATTTCGTTAAATATTATTTAAGAACAATCAATCATTGGCTTGATTGGTTAATAACGAGAGAAATATGAACTTTATGAGATTTTTTTAGCCAAAAATAGTCAGAACATGGTATTATAAATAGTATACTTATATTTTTTGATAAAGTCATCTTAACGATAAAAGAAGTGATTGATTATAGATGGAAAGTCCTCTTACCAAGGAGAGTCAGCTAGGAGGTTACGTATGATATTTATCATAGGTTCTATACTACTCATAATACTTATTTTAATAATCGGTCTGATTTTACGCAAACGAACGTATGATGAAGTAGATCGACAAGAAAATTGGAAAGTAAATATTATGAATCGCAATGTAGCGGGACAACTGGCTCGCATTAAAGAGCTAAATTTATCAGGAGAAACTCAGGAAAAGTTTGAAACATGGAAAGAAAAATGGGAAACGATTGTAACGAAAGATTTAGCAGATGTAGAAGAAGCATTGTTTGAAGCGGAAGATTTAGCAGACCGTTATCGCTTTCCGACAGCACGTAAAGTGATTCAACGCACAGATGCTATTCTTGAAGCAGTTGAAAAAGATATCGATCAAATATTATTAGAATTGGATCAGTTGATAGATATAGAAAAGCAAAACCGTGAAGAGATTGAACAGATAGAACCACGGATTAAAAAATTGCAAAAGCATATGCTTCAAAACCGTTATCAATATGGGAAAGCTGATATTTTATATGAAAAAAAACTCGAACAATTAGAAGAAAAAATCGCTTCGTACTACGAACTCGTTCATGAAGGGAATTATTTACAAGCGAAAACTCTTGTCGATGAAGTTAAAAATGAATTAACAATAGTCGATCAAGCTATTCAGGATTTTCCAGCTTTGTATAAAATGTGTAAAGATACACTCCCACATGAGTTCAATGCGTTATTAACAGGTATTCAAGAAATGGAAGAAGCAGGTTATCCGATTAAACATTTTGATTTGAAAAATGAGATTGAAAAACATCAAAAAAGTCTTGAAGACAGTTTAGAAACACTTGGAAAAGGCCAACTAACACCTGTTAAAGAAATGATATCTGAAGCAGAAGAACGGATTAAAGAGATATATGACTTGTTAGAAAAAGAAGCCTTAGCTAAGAACTATGTTGATTCTCATATGCCGACATACCGAACAACATTAAAAGAAACAGTGGCGACTTTTCAAGAAACTAAGTTGGAAGTTGAACATTTAAAACAAAGTTACTATTTAACAGATCAAGATATGGAACAATATATGACAATAGAAAAAGCAATCGAACAATTAGAGTTTCAATTGGATAAGATGAACACGACATTAGAAAATAAGGAACATACATATACAGATTTACGTAAGAGTCTTGAAAAAGATTTGGATGAATTAAAGCAAATTAAACAAAATCATAATGACTTTAAAGAAAAGCTAAACAGTCTCCGTCACGATGAAATTGAAGCAAAAGAAAAATTATCTCATATGCGCCAAGACATTCAGAATACGTATCGAAAAATTGAAAAAAGCAATATTCCTGGTGTACCAAAACACATTACTAATATTTTAGAAGAAGCTTGGGAGAAAAATGATGCTGTTTATAAAGCGTTGGAAGAACAGCCACTTGATATGGCGCATGTCCAAAATATATTGACAGAAGCTCAAACGTTAGTGAACCATCTTAAGGAACAAACCGCTTTTATGTTAAATCAAGCGTATTTAACGGAACAAGTTATACAATATGCTAACCGGTATCGCAGTCGCTCACCACTTTTAGCGACCGAACTAAATGAAGCAGAACAATTGTTTAGGAAGTATAATTATGAATTGGCTCTAGAAAAAGCAGCAAAGGCGATTGAAGAAGTAGAGCCTGGGGCATTAAAAAAGATAGAAAATATGCAGACAATCGGATAAGGTAGAAGAAAACGGGGCTGCCTGATGGAAAGATATCCATCGTCAGCCTTCTATTTTTGAACATAGTCTTTTTAGGAGGGTATTTACGTTGATTTATTTAGATAACAGTGCAACAACAAAACCACATCCTGATGTCATTAACAGTTTTAATCATGTATCGACGAAATTCTTTGCTAATCCGTCCTCGATTCATCAACTCGGTGGAAAGGGAGAGCAACTATTACTAACAGCGAAAAAACAAGCGGCAGAGCTACTGAATGTGTCAGCTGATGAAATTATTTTTACATCTGGTGGAACAGAAGGAAATAATTTAGCTATAAAAGGAGCCGCAATACAACATCGTGAGCGCGGTCAACATATTATTACGACAGCTATTGAACATTCATCTGTATACGAAGCGTGTAAAAGTTTGGAAGAACTCGGTTTTAAAGTCACTTATTTACCTGTCAATGAGGACGGCGTTATATCCGTCAATGATTTAAAAGCGGCGGTTTGTGATGAAACCATTTTAGTATCTGTTATGCATGTTAATAATGAAATTGGTTCAATTCAACCAATCGAAGAGATTGGTCAGTTTTTAAAACAATTTCCTAAAATTTTATTCCACGTTGATGATGTTCAAGGATTTGGAAAAATACCATTATCCATAAGAAAAAATCATATTGATTTATGTACGATATCTGCCCATAAAATCCATGGTTTAAAAGGAAACGGTATTTTATATAAAAACAGTCGTGTGACGTTATTTCCACTCTTTCACGGTGGATCGCAAGAAAATTCTGTTCGTCCAGGAACTGAAAATTTACCCGGAGCTGTCGCTATGACAAAAGCGATGCGATTAATTGAAGAAAGAAGACAAGCGGAATTTCAAAAGTTAGCAGACTTGAACCAAATATTAAGACATGGTCTTATGGATATACAAGGTGTTGACATTAATTCGTCCACACAAGCCGCACCGCATATTATGAACATATCGGTACCAGGGTTAAAACCTGAAGTCATTATCCATGCTTTAGAGAAAGAAGATATTTATATATCTACAAAGTCAGCATGTTCTTCTAAACAAATGGAAGAAAGTCGAGTCCTTAAAGCTTGTGGTAAAAGTAAAGACCATGCATCATCTGCCTTAAGGATAAGTTTGTCTTATGACCAAACGAAAGAAAATATAGAAACATTTTTACACGTATTTGAACGAACTGTAAAACAATTTAAAGAAATGATGAGGTAGAATGAAGATGGAATTTGATCATATTTTAATTCGTTACGGTGAACTAGCCTTAAAAGGTAGAAACCAAAAATATTTTATAAATCAGTTACAACATAATATTCAACATAAATTGAAACCATTTCCGAATATTAAATTAAAGCGAACCCAAGGAAGGCTGTTTATATTACTAAATGGAGAAGAACCACAACCAATCATTGAAAGGGTAAGATGGATTTTCGGCATCCATAGTTTAAGTTTGGCCATTAAAGTACCAAATGAATTGACGAAAATTGAGGAAGCAGCCCTTTATGCATTGGAAAACTCAGATGGAAAAACATTTAAAGTGTCTGTTAGACGAGTAAATAAATCATTTCCAAAAGGTTCACAAGAAATGAATCAACATCTAGGTGCCCATTTACTACGTTATACAGAAGGTATTCATGTTGACGTGCACAACCCTGATGTAGAGATAAAGGTAGAAATCAGAAAAGATGCAACGTATATTACATCACATGTTATTCCTGGTGCAGGCGGATTGCCTGTCGGAACGTCTGGAAAAACATTGCTTTTATTATCAGGTGGAATCGATAGCCCGGTTGCTGGTTATATGATGATGAAACGTGGCGTTGAATTAGAAGCAATCCACTTTCATTCGCCACCTTTCACAAGCGATCGTGCGAAGCAGAAAGTGCTGGACTTAGCAGAAAAATTAACTGCTTTTGGACATCAGTTGAAAGTCCATGTTGTACCATTTACGACATTACAACAAAAAATCTTTCAAGAAATACCTGAAGGATATGCCATGACAGTGATGCGCCGTATGATGTTTAGAATAAGCGAAGCTGTTTGCCGTAAACATAACATCTTGTCAATGACAACAGGAGAAAGTTTAGGACAAGTTGCATCACAAACGATGGAAAGTATGCATACCATTAATGAAGTGACAAATTTTCCAATTTTACGGCCCCTTGTAGCTATGGATAAACAAGAAATCATAAAAATCTCTAGAGCGATTGATACGTATGATATTTCAATTCGCCCTTATGAAGATTGCTGTACGATTTTTGTTCCAAAGTCACCAAAAACAAAGCCAAAACGAGATAAAGTGAATCAATTTGAAGAAAGTTTTGATTACCAATCATATATTGATGAAGCGGTTCAAAACATTGAAACGATTGTCGTTTCTGATGAAAAACGACAAGATAATCTTTTTGATGAACTTTTTTAATAAATATAGTTAGGTGAAGCTAAGCGATGAGTATTTGAAGCATTTCAATCAATATATGTTCGTATGTTAATTACAATACTTACCAGCTAAATTTATGCATGTTTCATCTCTTTTGTTACAGGATAAACAGTACCAAGGGAGGTGAAAAACATGCCAAACAGAAACTCTAACCAACTAGTGGTACCTGGTGCTGAGCAAGCTCTTGAACAAATGAAAACTGAAATTGCTCAAGAATTTGGTGTACAACTTGGTCCAGATACAACCTCTCGCGCAAATGGTTCTGTCGGGGGAGAAATTACAAAACGACTCGTACAGATGGCGCAACAACAATTTAGTGGAATGCAAGGACAGTAAAAAATAGCATAGTGAAATGGCTTAAGAATCATCCAGTTAATTGGATGATTCTTTTTAAGTTTTTGGCATAAATATTAGGAACCGTTCCAAACTAAAGAACGACGATTGTTTAAAGTGATGTGGTAGTCAATGAAGTTTATTGTCCTTTTGTTCATCATACTATTATTTGTTTTTTTACTCATAAAGTGGTCACGTATTTATTTTACGTTGGAGTTCAAGAAATCATCCAATTATAACCGACTTATCATTTCTGTGTATATTTACAAATGCCGTGTCATTAGAAGAAAATGGACATATTCTTCAATTAAATTTAAATCAATTAATACAAAAAACTTGAAAGAAGATTGGGCAAATAACTTAATATTTATTAAAAAAATATATCCACATCTGTTAACATTACAAATTCATTCATTTCAATGGAGTACAAGAATAGGAACAGGAGAAGCCCACCATACAGCTTTATGTACGGGTACGTTATTATCAATGAAACAAATAATGATATCATTTTTACAACGAAGTTTTAAATTTAATGTTCGACCAGCAGTTACTGTTAATCCAGATTTTGTCCAACCTAATCTTGCTATCGAGTTAAAAGGTACAGCTTCTTTAAAAATGAAAACAGCTTTATACGTTTTAATACAAATCATGCGTCAATATAGAAAAAAGAAAGGGTAGATATTATGGAAGAGCATCCGATACAGAGTCTTATGGCAACGACGATGGAAAATTTGAAAGAAATGATTGATGTAAACACGATTATTGGTGAACCAGTTGAAGCGGCGGATGAAACGTTAATCATTCCGATTTCTAAATTAGGATTTGGTTTTGCTTCGGGTGGGAGTGAGTTTTCCCAATACGAGCAATCATCTGAAGATGCGATGTTACCTTTTGGTGGAGGTGCGGGTGGTGGTGTTTCAGTTACACCGATTGCTTTCTTAATCGTTCATAAAAAAGGTGTAAAAATCATACATTTAGATGAAAATGTACATGTATATGAAAAATTACTCGATTTAGCACCACAAGCACTCGAAAAGGTAGAACATATTTTGTCCGATTTACTAAGAAATAATAGGAAGTCTTATAAATCGAGAACCAAAAGTGAAGCGGATGAGCCTGGGAATCATAATTTCATGATATAATAGATGTTTAGATTGAACTGTTTCCATTTTAGTAAAAGGAAACGATTGGGGGAGAATATATCGTGGAAAAGATTGAAACACTATTTTCATGGCTTGATCATACAGCTGAAAGAATTGAAGAAAGTCAGGATGAACCATATCTTGATTGTTTAGCTCATGCAATGGAAATATTATTTCATAGAGAGGTTTCTAATATTGATGATGAATTAACGATTAAAAAAATTGAAAAACGATTAGAGAATATTGATTTAAATGATTTTCAACAAAAAGATATCCGTAAAGCTGTGCAAATGGCTATTTTAAAAGGAATGAAAGACAATATTCAGCAACAGCACCTCATAACACCGGAAGCAGTTGCGTTATTTATCGGGTATTTAGCTAATAAATTTACGGCAAAACAAGAGACATTAACGGTATTCGACCCAGCATGTGGTACAGCGAACTTATTAACAACGGTCCTAAGTCAATTAAACAAATCAGTTACTGCCTATGGTAGTGATGTTGATCCAACATTAATGCGATTATCGGTAGCAAATGCTAATTTACAGAAATTAGAAATCGAGTTTTTCCAACAAGACAGTCTACGTCCGCTTTTATTAGCACCCGTTGATTTAGTCGTAAGTGATTTACCTGTTGGCTATTATCCAGATGATGTCAATGCAAGTCGATTTGTATTAAAAGCGAAAGAAGGTCATTCTTATGCTCATCATTTGTTTATTGAGCAAAGCTTAACATATACAAAAGAAAAGGGTTTTTTAATATTTCTAATACCTAACTTTTTATTTACAAGTGACCAAGCTGACCAATTAAGAACATATTTAAAAGAACATGCACATATTTATGGATTACTCCAACTACCTGAGAGTATTTTTAAAGCAAAAGAAAATGCAAAGAGTATTCTTGTTTTGCAAAAGAGAGGACAAGATACATTAACGCCAAAACAGCCACTACTTGTTCAATTACCTTCATTTAAAAATGAAAAAGCAATGGCCGATATTATTGGTCAAATAAACGCTTGGTTCTCAAAATATTTGTGAGGGGGAGTGAGATGACAATTCGGGCAATGATTGTAACAATAAGTGATACACGTACACTTGAAACAGATAAAAGCGGCCAATTAATAGAAAAATATTTAACTGACTCAGGACATCGTGTCATAAAAAGAGATATTATTAAGGACGACATCTCATCAATTAAAAGCACACTTGAACATGCAATTAATCAGCCAGATATTGATGTTATTTTAACAACAGGTGGTACAGGTATTGCTTATCGCGATGTAACGATTGAAACAGTAAAGCCTTTATTAGATAAGGAATTGACAGGATTTGGTGAGATATTCCGTATATTAAGTTACACTGAAGATATTGGTTCTAGTGCTATTATGTCACGTGCTATTGCTGGAGTAGCTAAGCATAAAGCCATCTTCTCAATGCCTGGTTCATCAGGTGCAGTAAAATTAGCAATGGAAAAATTAATATTACCTGAGCTCACACATGTTGTTCATGAGATAAAAAAAGACCTTTAAATTAAACATCATGTTGTCTAGGAAATATGAACCTATTCTACATAGAAGCATTAGGAAACAAGAAAAAGAGCTGTCATTGGACAGCTCTTTTATAACAAAATGGAGCAAACTTTTCATTGAATTAACGTACTACCAATACACTACATGGTGCAAAACGAACGATGCTTTCAGAGACACTACCAATTAAGAATCGTTCAACAGCACTTAATCCTGTCGCACCACAGACGAGTAGATCTGCTTCGAACTCTTTAGCAATATCTTTAGGAATCTTTACACGTGGTGAGCCGTATGCCACATTTTTAATGACTTTCGTCACACCAGCTTTTTTCGCTTCTTCAACATACACATCAATTAATTCATTTGCTTGTGCCTCGGCACGTTCTCCTAGCGTACGATCATATGCCTCAACCATAGCAAATGAGCGAGAATCGATAACATTTGTAATCATTAATGTTGCTTCATTTTTCTTTGCGATATTAACGGCTTTGTTAAATGCTTTTTTCGCTTCATCTGAACCATCTACGGCAACGAGAATTTTTTTGTATAGTGCCATCTGTCATTTCTCCCTTCAAATAACTTCTAAATATAAGTATACACTATTAATTACCCTTTTTGGCAGAAAGAAACAGAGCATTCTTACAAATTTTTGTACAAACTAATTGTGAGACTTGTTTTGTTATCCTCTTAGATTAGATAGATATGAATGCCAGTTGGGAGATGATTTTATTGAGAAAGAAGGATCAAAAAGAAGAAAGAGAACTATATGAAACAATAAACGGGATTGAAATTGTTAAAAATCAACTGATTGAAAGTTATCAAAGTGGTGTTGTTGAAGACCGTTTAATAAAAAAACGCTCCGTACCTTTATTTAATAATCAGAATAAATAACGACAGTCATCATGAACCAAGGGGCTGGGACAAAACTAGCTCAAAATAGTATAAAAAATGGTTCCAAGCATTAAAAATTGCTCGGAACCATTTTTTTGTATGGTTATTTCCATC
>NZ_JACHHA010000017.1 GCF_014202495.1 Cerasibacillus quisquiliarum
TATTTTAAACGTATAAACGTTTATCTTAGCAATTTGATTAAAGAAAAACAGGGTTGTTTTTCTTGACATTACTGGTTGTTCTGTTCAGTTTTCAAGGATCAATTTTTGAGAGTCATCGTTTTTGACGACTTTTATAATATAACATACTCAAAAATAGTTGTCAACACTTTTTTAAAAGTTTTTTATTTTGCTTCTAATGTGTCGAAGTGACAACAAAAATTACTATACCATGAATAATATTTTTATGCAACATAAAATAAATAATTTTATTCATTTTTTTATAAAACATTAACAATCATTTTATAAAGTTCACCATACTAAATAGATCATAGAAATAGGGGAATTTGAATAATCATTTACACAGTTATTAAACAAAAGCAATGATATATTTCATAAAACATATCTAAGTCTTTCATTGAGTTGATTATAATTCTTATGCTTTAACGTTACTTAACAACGAGCATATTTTTTCACTTCTTCACGTATACATACATTACAGAAAGCTTGTCTATTTAAGGAGGAAGTGAAATGGGCCATTTCTATGTTTGGCGATTGGATAAGTGGAAATATGTTGGGGTGCTTTTTTTAATTACATTTGTATTAGGAATCCTCCTATATACAACTCAAGGAAAATTACTCTTTGTTTTCTCTAATCAGGAAACAGCAGTTTTAGTTAAAGGGAATGACCAAGAATCAGATATTGCTTTAACATTTAATATTAGTTGGGGAGAAGAAAGAGCCCATCATATATTAGAGGAACTTAAAAACCATCAAGTTCGTGCCACCTTCTTCGTGAGTGGTGAATGGGCGGAAAGACATCCGGATATTGTAAAGAAAATCGTTGAAGATGAACATGAAGTCGGTATGCTCGGGTATCGTTATAAAAGCTATATCGAACAGGATATTACTCAAGTACGAAAAGATCTTAATTATGCCAAAGATATCTTTAAAAAGCTTGAGCTTCCTGATATAAATTTATTACGTACACCAAATGGACATTTTAATGAAGAGGTCATTGATTTAGCAGAAAAGCTTGATTTAAAAGTGGCACATTGGAATGTCAATCCACATGATTGGAAGAACCCGGGTGTGGATAAAATTGTCGATACAGTGATGAAGGAAACATCTAATGGTGATATTATATTGCTTCATGCTTCAGACTCTGTCAAACAAACACGAGATGCACTAAAAACGATTTTACCTGGATTAAAGAATAAGGGGTTTACATTTGTAACGATTTCGGAAATGATGAATCAAGCTAAGGCCAAGGCGAAGCTTGTAGAGTGAGAAAAAAACATATAACTGGCAATGGCGGAAACAAGTGAGAAGATAAAAGCCACTTATGTTCAAATGAAAAAAACCTGATACAATATCAGGATTTTTTTCGTTTTTTATCGTTTAGCTTATCACTTTTCTTCTGATTCTTTTGGTTAGCCGCTTCCTCTTTTTTCAGCGCTGCTTGGCGACGTCTTTCTTCACTTGCTTTTATTTTTTCTGGTTCTTGCAAACGATGAAGCATTAAAATTTGATAAGCATTACCGAGTAAGAGTGGGACGATCATTAACCATTTATATTCACTACCGTCTGTTCTTAATCCAGGTACCCATTCAAGTGTCGTCATAACGACCATTAAAAATAAAGTCGGAATAAAAGCAGATTTATTCGTCTCCTTCGCCTTAATATAAGAAACGACAAGACCAATAAATAAAATAGCTAATCCTACAACTATATGATGACCTAATGATTGGCCGTTCTCTCCTATATATGGAAAGTAAATTAAATCGAATAAGACAAAAGCAATGAGCACAATTTGTACAGGTCCCCAAAACGAACGGAATAGTCCTAAACCAAAACGATTAATAAATAAATATGCAAAAAAGCCAGTCTGACTCACAGCTGTAAAAACTAAACCTAAGCCAAGAAAGAATAGTATAATTCCTGTCAATTCCTTTAAATCTAACGGGTTTAAGTACTGTTTATATTGATCAGCTCTTACGAAGAAACTCGTAATCAGTCCAGCAAGTCCGCCAAAAATGAGTGTCTGAAAAAACATCTTCACAACATTTCTACTACCCAATATCATATCCTCCTACCGACGCAATTAAGATATTATTATGAATCCATCTTTTCGTATTTTAACATGAACGCTCTGTTTTTTCCTTATAAAGTGCATATTTTTACATATCATATCCATATTAAAAAGAGATAGATGGGAGGTTTTTATACATGTGGCGCTCAATTCATCTCGTCATATTTATAGGTGTATTTTTGTTCTCTTTAATAGGATGCGGCGGAGACCAAGCGACAAAAGAATTGAATTATGACACGACAAAAAAGATGGTTATTGATATTTTACAAACTGAAGAAGGAAAAAAAGCCCTTTCAGAGATGATGGCAGAAGATAAAATGAAAGAAAAACTCGTCATGGATTCTGATATTGTTCATAAAGCGATAAATCAAGCATTAGCCTCTGAAAAGGGAAAAAAAGTGTGGGAAAAGCTATTTGAAGATCCTACCTTTGTAAAAAGTTATGCTGAATCAATGAACGATAGCTTAAAAAAACTAATGAAAGACTTGATGAAAGATGCTGCGTTCCAAAAACAAATGATTGAACTCCTTCAAAACCCTGAAATGGAAGCGCAGTTATTAAAAGTGATGCGGAGTCAAAAATATAATGAACATTTAGAAGCATCCATTCAAAAAACATTCGATTCCCCATTATTCCAAGCAAAAATTCAAGAAATCTTACTTAAAGCGGCAGAAACACAAAGACCTTCTAATAAAAATGGAAATGACGGTGGTGGAAGTGGAAGTGACGACGGGGGTGGAAATGAGAGTAGCAACGGGAGTTGAGATGGAGGCATTCAATAATATAAAAGCCATTTCTACTCAAGTTTAATGAGAGAAATGGCTTTACATTAATCTTCCATTTTAGCAATGACTTTCGCTGCAATTCGGCGATATTCCTGCCCTAGTGGGTGGTCTTCTTGATATACGGAAGGTGCAAATACATCTTCTTCTTCATAAGGTTGCATAAGTGGTAAACGACCGATGACTTTCGTTTTCAGAACTTCTGCTAACTTATCTCCACCGCCCTGACCAAAGACGTATTCTTTTTCACCTGTTTTTTGGCTTTGATAATATGCCATATTTTCCACGACACCAAGAATTTCATGATTCGTTTGTAGTGCCATTTGTCCAGCACGTGCGGCAACAAATGCTGCAGATGGATGTGGAATCGTGACGATTATCTCACGACTAGTTGGTAGTAATTCATGAACATCTAACGCCACGTCACCAGTTCCAGGTGGTAGATCGAGCAGTAAATAATCTAATTCTCCCCACTCCACTTCTGTAAAGAAGCTTGTCAACATTTTTCCAAGCATCGGTCCACGCCATATAATCGGTGAATTATCTTCTACGAAAAAGCCCATTGAAATAACCTTTACACCGAAACGCTCGACCGGAATAATTTTATTTCCACGGACAACGGGGCGTTTATCTATTCCCATCATATCCGGCACACTAAATCCATAAATATCAGCATCGATAATCCCGACTTTTTTCCCTAAGCGCATTAATGATACAGCGAGATTGACGGTAACAGTGGACTTACCAACGCCACCTTTACCACTTGCAATCGAGATAAACTTCGTATTGTGATTGCCACCAAGTAGTGAAGCTTCCTTCTCTTTATTAGCTGTCGGTTGGAATTTTTGGATGACTTCATCAGGCAACTGTTCGAAACGTAGTCCGACTGTACTTGCGCCATTTCTCTTTAATACAGCGACGACTTCTTGCTGTAATTGCATCTGTTCTGCTGTATTTATTTTAGCAATCGCAAGCTTTACACTGACATGCTTACGATCTTCCTTCACATTAACATCAACTATTCCATTCGTTTCTTCAAACGTTCTATGTAAAAACGGATCTTTTATCGGTTTAAGTAATTCAAGAACCTCTTCTTTCGTTAACACCACGAACACCTTCCCTTTAGACGTATATTTTATTAAGCTTTTCATGAAAACATATTCATTTGTTAGTATAACATATAATAAACAAAACCTAAGTGATTTGAATCATAAGAAAAAAAGTGGCATTCAGTCCACTTTTTCAATCTCTTCGGTTACATAACGCAAAATTCCCTCATATATGCTGTTAGCCATTTGTAATTGATATTCCTCTTGTTTAAGTAATTCTCGCTCTTCTTCATTTGATAAAAAACCAATTTCCACTAATGCTCCTGGAACCTCTGCTTCTTTTAATAAATAAACGTTATTAATTGTTAGTGCTTCACGACTAGTGTTTTGTAAATTATAAATAATTTCTGATTGAATCATTCTTGCTAAATGAGCACTTTCTGCAAACTTAGGGTAATAAAATGTTTGTGCACCGCGCCATTTACTTGATGCCATCGCGTTTAAATGTATTGTTAAAAAGAAGTCAGCTTTTTTATCATGGATAATGTCTAATCGTCTCCTAATGTCTTGTGATTTTCGCCTAGATAAACCTTTCATATCTGAGTCAGCTAGGTCTTCATCTGTCTCTCTCGTTAAATAAACAAGTGCCCCTGCTTGTTGCAAATAGTCGCGGAGATATTTTACCACTTGTAGTGTAATATCCTTCTCCTTTGTTCCGTCTCTTCCTTCTGCTCCCCCATCTGGTCCACCATGACCCGCATCTAAAACTATCCTTTTACCTGTCAATGGTAATGACCATGTTTTCCACATTGAATTTAATGGTTGAAGTGGATATCGTATTAAATAAATGAGTAGTATCAAACCAAACATCCAAGCTAGACGCTTCATCCGTCGTTTCATCTGACAACGCTCCCTAATAAATCTGCCTTGTTGTTAGTTTATGGGTTAAGGACAAGACTTATGACACGTCTCTAAAAAAGAATAGAAACAGTTTGTTTGACAGTTTGCTTCATGTCGTTTTAAATATCATATATACATGGTGGGGTATTTTTGATATGAACTGAGGGGGATGTTAAGTGAAAAAGCTTTATCGTTTTCCACAAAAACACATAATGTTGAGTGTTCCACTTATTTTAGTACTAGGTTTTATCATTGGGTCTTTTGTCGATACATCTTTTTTAAGACCTACAATTTTAATTGCCACGATGGTTATGATTTATGCAACAATGGTCGGGCTTGATTTTAATGAACTAAAATCTTTAAAAGGATCGAAAACACTCTTCATATCTATTATCATTAATTTCATCATCATTCCATTCGTTGCTTATGGAATTGGAATGACATTTCTAAAAGAAAGACCGATTATGTTCGCTGGTCTTGCCTTATCTGCTTTACTTCCAACGAGTGGCATGACGATTTCATGGACGATGTTACAGCGTGGAAATGTAACACTTGCCGTGAAGTTAACGATTTTCGGACTATTATTAGGGTCTTTATTAGCTCCATGGTATTTATTATTAATGGTTGGCCAGTTTATTGATATTAATATATGGGCGACCGTACGAACGATTCTATTAATCGTCTTCATACCGATGATTTTGGGTCAAATAACGTATAAGCTCATACTAAGAAAAACATCGGTCAAACATTTTAAAAAACATATTAAACCGAATTTCGCTCCATTAAGTGTATGGGGCATGTTATATGTCGTTTTTGTGAGCATTAGTATGCGAGCAAAGATGATCGTTTCTAATTTAGAGCTAATATTAATTGCACTCATTGTGTTAATTGTTTTTTATGGCATTAATTATTTAATTAGTACGACCGTTGCGGTGAAATGGCTTAATCGTGAAGATGGCATTGCCCTTGTCAATGGGACCGTTTTACGTAATCTATCTATTTCAATTGGATTAGCTGCTACTACTTTTGGTGCTGAAGCAGCTCTCATTGTCACATTAGCCTTTATCGTTCAGCAGCAAAGCATCACATACTATAGTCGTGTTTCCGAAAAGTTTTGGTTTAAAGAAGAGCATCCCGCGTGGAAAGAAGCACTTTAACAGGAATGAGAAAAAAGGGAAATAGAATTTAAAGCGTGGTACCTGTTGTTATCATTTGATATAGTACCACGCTATCTTTTAGTTATCATTTTCTTATTTCAAGTAACCAAAAAGGACACCATTAAACACAGAACTCAACAATCACTTCCAGTCATCTACCGAAAATTGAACACTATCTTCAAAAACCTTAATTCTTGGCTAAATATCTCTTAGTCTCCTAATTTTGTTTAGTTCTCTCTGTCATAGACAGAAATAGATCTGTCTCGATTCGTCTCTTTTTGGTTTTTATAAGCGAACTCATATTCAGAAATAATATCAGACGTTTTAGAAACATCATTCACATTATTATTTTTAGCATCTTTATCAAGGTTAGGTACCAATATATTCGAATTTGGACCAGATACTAATAATGACCCATCATCCTGTGCGTAAGCCAAGAATATATAAGATTTTCCAACTTCGGGTAGACTGTCGTCTTCATATAGAATTAGAGATGTATTGTCTGCACTAACTCCCCCCGCTTTTTGAAGAGAAATAGGAGTATCTGTTATTAATTTTCCTTTAATATTTTTTAATACTGTAACCTTAAAGTTAGTGTATGGAGATGAAACTGCCTTTGTTCCAAATGTTGTTTCTATGGTTTCTTGATGTTTTTGCTCAGTGCTAACTACTTCATCAACAGTCGCTAGAAAAACATAATCTGCATCCCCAACTGTTTCTTTAGGGTTATCCACGTCTATTACGAAAGTACCATCTAATATGATCGTTTGTAATTCACTATTGTCAAGAGATACGTTTTTTTCAGTGCTAGAACATGCTGTAGATAGGAATAATGCCATTGTGAAAAATACTGATAGGAGAACGTACTTTCTCTTCTTATATTTCATGTTTTATCATCCTTTCTATAATTTTAGTATCTTTTATAAGATGCATCGTAAGAGGCTTTATCGTTAGAGCTTAGCGTCGTATTAGTAGAAACATACTTGTACATAACGTCATTTGAGGTATTATGAGCCAATCCAAGTGCATGACCTAATTCGTGAATAGCTACATTTTTCTTTTGAGTACTCGTAAGTTTATCCATTGTATATTTGTTAAATTTTATAGTTCCGGCTGATGATGTAACTCCTGCTGTGTTAGATTTTTCAGTATAATCGGAAATTCTTACATCTTCTATGGTAAAGATTGTATCTTTCCTTATGACTCCCTTCTTATAACCATTCCAAACATTTACTCCACTATCGAAGTATGATTGATACTTTGTACTTCCACCCCAATCCAAATGTTTTCCTGAATCGACTAAATGCCATGACAATATTTGTGCTGCTGCTGAAGCATTAGTGACTGGTATAATAAGCAACATAGTAAAAACCGCTAACACAACACTCATACTAAATTTACTCTCCATGAAATTCCCCTCCATTTTAAAAGTTTATTACTTCAGTTATAATATTCTACACAGAATTTCCAGAATTCTCTTTTTGTTATGTAAAAAATTATAAAAATTTTTGAAGCCATATGAAGATTTTTATTGTCTAATGTATAGAGAGTTTTAATGAGGGGGTGATTTTTATTATTAAACATATTAAAAGAGCTAAAAAAGGTGATAGCGATTCGTTTTTGATTATTTTTAAAAAGTATGAAAAGTATATTTATCGTATGGCTTTTATTTATCTTAAAGATGAGTATGATGCATTAGATGTGGTACAAGAGGTAGCGTATCAATCATTTAAAAAAATTCACACCTTAAAACGTCCAGAGTATTTTAAAACCTGGATGATTAAGATTACAATTAATTGTTCGATTGACTTTATTAAAATGAACAAACGTGTATTGGAGTTAAATCAAGAATATACGAAAAATGTAAATGCTATGACCGAGGATCTTTCTCTTAATTTAATGCTAAAAAGCTTAATAGACGATTTGAACGAAAATGAAAAGAGTGTATTACTTTTAAAATTCTATCTAGATTACACATTTAAGGAAATTTCCGAAATTCTACAAATACCCTTAGGAACCGCTAAGTCTATTCTCTATCGAGCTTTAAATAAGCTTAAAAAAGAATATCTGAAAGGAGAGCATAAAACATGAAAATAAAAAAAGAGATCAATAAGATTGAGCTACCCAAGAATTTACATGAAAAAAGTCAAGCTGGTGTTCTAAAGGCAAAGTCTGAAATGACAAAGCCGCGACGGAAATGGCCTTTAATAGCAATTCCTACCATAGTTGTAGCGTTGACCCTATTTTTATTAACCATTATAGATTCAAATGGCGGGATGCGTGATATTGATATAGCTGATGAAGAAATTAGTTCATCCATTGCAATCCTTAGAATCGGCAATACAGATTATGTTTATGATAGTAACCTTAACTCTACACATTATACTGTAGGTGATAAAATTGGCGAAGTAAAAACAAAGTTGCAAGAAGATGCCTTACCAGAAGAAGATTTTTCGTCAAACTTTTTAGAGGCGGGAACATCTATTTATCATGTTGTAGAAGACAAAAATATTATTCTTGCGAAAGGAAAAGGTGAAAATGAATATAAAGTTTTCACCAAATCAAGTAAAGGAAACTTTAATGAGAATTAATTCTATTGTCAGCACTTGATTTTTTTATAGAAGTCCAATACATCGAATGTGAATAATTGGAGTAGACAACAATCAGAAAAAAATATACAAATTCATGTATCTTATAATAAAACTATTTCTAGGAAAAGAGTATATTCTTTCATATGTTTTTAGGAGGCTGGAACAATACTCAGTAAATGGGAATTAACAGTTCAATATCGACAATCAGCAACAAACAAAACGATGCCAATCATCAAAAGGAGTTATCATTAGTACGTTGTCCCAGCCCCGTATTTATTATAAGTTTTGTCGACAGCCTCTTCCCTTAAGCGTATACTAAGGATGATGCTAAGAAATGGAGGGTGTGTGATGACACGAAAGCTTTGGTTTCAAGTTGCCGTAGGTGTATTACTGAGCCTACTCATCATTAAATACTTTACAGAGGTTAAGTGGATTCTGTCACCACTACTCATTATCGCAAAAGCCATCTTCGTTCCATTATTAATAGCGGGAATCTTCTTCTATATATCTGTCCCTTTACAAACCATTCTAGAAAATCGCAAGGTACCACGATGGGGCAGTATTTCAATTATCCTGTTAATTTTGGTTATTGGCATATGGTTTATAGTTTCAATTATCGGGCCACCTGTGGCCAAGCAGGTTGATCATTTAATTAAAAATACCCCTGCCATCGTAACGGAAATAAATCAATTAGCTGACCGCCTCTTAGAACGTCGAGGTGAATTGCCAGAGAGTATCCAAGAAACAATTAATGAAAAACTTAATTCTTTACATATTCTTGCGTTTGATTTTGGAAAGTGGATGATTCAACTCTTTCAATCACTGATACAAGCGACATTTATTTTAATTCTTGTTCCTTTTTTCCTTATTTATATGTTAAAAGATCATGAAAAATTTAAACCACTTATCCTTAAGTTTTTCAGTGGCGATACAAAAAACTGGGTACAAAAAACAGTGGATGATATCGATACCGTTCTTAAAACATATATCCAAGGGCAAATCTTAATCAGTTCTCTTTTATCAATTATGTTATTCATTGGCTATTCTATTATAGGTCTCAAATACGCTCTGTTACTAGCGATTTTTGCTTTTTTCATGAATGTTATTCCATTTATTGGACCATGGATTGCCTTTGTGCCTGCTCTTGTTATCGGGTTTATACAAGAGCCATCGATGGTCATTTGGGTATCTTTAATTACACTCATTGCCCAACAAACTGATGCAAATTTAATTACACCAAATATAATGGGCCGATCATTAGATATTCATCCATTGACCGTCATTGCGTTATTATTGGCCGCTGGCAACATTGCTGGATTCTTAGGTGTTTTACTTGCCATTCCAACATATGCCGTTCTGAAAGCTGTTGCTAAAAATATATACGAAAGAAGACAAGCAATTAAAATCGCTGCCAATCGTGAAGTATAAAAAAACTCCCCAAACCATGAAAAGGGGAGTTTTTTTAACCACCGATATAGCTCATGTTAATTTTTTTACGTTTGGCTGTTTGTTCTGTTCGCTCATCCGAATAACGATCTTCTCTATTTTTCCATATTTGTATGATTTTATCTCTTATCTCATCATCTGATAGTCCGGAACGAAGTAGTTGACGTAAATCAAAGCCACTATTTGCAAATAAACACGTATACAATTTACCATCAGATGACAAGCGTGCCCTTGTACAACTTGAACAAAATGACTCTGAAACCGATGTAATAAAGCCTACTTCAGCACCATTGTCAGTATACTGATAACGTTTAGCTACTTCTCCAAAATAATCAGGGTCTACAGGATTTAAAGTAAAATGCTCTGTCAATTTATTGTAGATTTCCTTTTTCGTCACGACCTTATCAAAACACCAACCGTTATCATTTCCAACATCCATAAATTCAATAAACCTTAATGTTATACCGCGCTCTTTAAAGTAACTGGCCATTGGGATGATTTCTGCTTCATTTACACCTTTTTCAACGACCATATTCACTTTTATAGTAAAGCCGATGTCTTTTGCTAAATCGATATTGCTCAAAATCAAGTCTGGCTTAATCCCGCGACCATTAATTTCACCAAATAATTCAGGGTCTAATGCGTCTAAACTTATATTTAAGCGCCGTAAACCCGCTTCATAAAGTGCCTCGCCGTGGCGTTTTAATAATAATCCATTTGTTGTTAATCCGATATCTTCAATTCCTGGTATATCATGTAATCGGCTAATAAGTTCTGGTAAATGCTGACGGAGTAACGGCTCTCCACCAGTTATTCGCAGTTTCTTCACCCCAAGAGATGCAAAAATACGTGCCATGCGTTCAATTTCCGTAAATGATAATAGTTCATCCTTAGGCATAAAAGCATAATCATCGCCGAATATTTCTTTCGGCATACAATACGTACAACGGAAGTTACAACGGTCCGTCACTGAAATGCGTAGATCGCGAATCGGTCGTCCTAATTTATCGACTATTGCTTCCATCGTATCCACCCCTTTCTTATCGTTCATTTAATATTCATTAACCGCCACTTACTGGTGGAATGATAGCACAAACATCGCCAGCCTTTACCGTATCGTCTAACATCGCATATTCTTCATTAATAGCGACTTGCATACCCGTTTGATCAAATGCTGGATAAGACGATCCGATCCATTCAAGTAATTGTTTCACAGTTAAGTTTTCGACTTTTAACGTCTCTTCACCTTTTCCTACCATCTCCCTAGCAACAGCAAAATAAATGACTTTAATCATTTGTTTACCTCTCCTTGTTCGGGATATTTTTTCTGAGCGCCAATCCATTGTTCACCTGTTTCCCATATTTCTTTTTTCCAAATCGGTACGACCTCTTTAATCCGGTCAATGGCGTATTCATTCGCCTCATAAGCCGCTTTTCGGTGTGGAGATGAAACAGCAATGAGGACGGCTATATCAGAAATGTGTAATTCGCCAATCCTGTGAACGATTGCCACTTTAATGCCGGGCCATTTCTCTTCCATTTCCGCACCAATTTCTGCTAACTTTTTCTCGGCCATCGGAACATACGCTTCATAAGATAAATATAACGTCCGAACACCATGTGTCCACTCGCGCACATGACCAGTAAAGACCGTTACAGCACCTTGATATGGATGAAGAACATAATCAATATACGGTTGAATCTCAATGGGCTCTGTTACTATTTCAAATGGTTTTTTCATCATGATTCCACTCCCATCCAGCTAAACAACCATCGGTCCAATTCTTCCTCATTATTTCGTGAGGAAATTTGTGGAAAAGATGTCGCTCCATCTGCTAAACCGACAACTAATTGTATCGTCTGTAAGTTTTTTAGAGTCTCCCAGTCAGCCTGTTCTTTCACTAAAACAACTTTAGGACCGATTTCTTCTTTAAAACCTTCAACTAGTAATACATCAGGGTTGTCAATGGTCGCTAATTGTTTTAAGCGCTGAAAATCCGGCGACTCATTTAACATTATTTGGACTGCACCGCCACCGGAAACAAGCGATAAATCAGCCCCATTATTAAAAAACTGCATCGAATCTGTATTCGCATCAGGCATTTTAAGTTTACCGTGTTTACCATGATGACCGTGTTGTTTGATAACCGAAACAGAAAAACCGTTTTGTTTCAAAAGGCGAATCCATCTGGAGACTAATGTCGTTTTACCACTGTTTTTAAAACCTACGACGTGTAATGTTTTCATAGACGCCACACACTCTCTCCTTGTTCTGAACCTAAGAGCAAGATATCGACTTGGCATCCTTTCGTATATCCTTCTGAACCGCTCGGTAAAACAATGAAACAATTTCCACGTGCAATAGAAGAAACGGCATTTGACTTATTAAAACCAGCAAGGCGAGCGATAATACCTTCATCCGTCATTTCCCAAACACCTCGGATAAAACGTGTGAAAGGGTTTGCCTTTGTAAAATCTTCTCCTAATGTCGCCTGCATATGTGGTAAAAACAGTTCCGTACTTCCCATCATACGTTGAATAGCTGGACGAGCATATAACTCAAAACCAGTAAAACAAGCAGATGGGTTTCCTGATAAACCGAATAATAATTTATCACCTAATAGAGCTACGGTTGTCACACTTCCTGGACGCATCATGACTTTATCAAATAAAACAGTCGCTCCAATACGTTCATATATAGCTGGTAAATAGTCATAATCTCCAACTGAAACACCACCCGTTGTGATAAGGAAATCTGTCTCTTCCAATGCCCTCTCTACAATCCGGACACATGCATCCAAATCATCTTCCATCATCCCATACGACTTACTTTCAATCCCCATACGATCTAATTGGGCTTGGATCATCGGACCATTGGAGTTACGTATTTTACCAGGTTCTAATGGATCACTGACATTTAATAATTCTGTTCCAGTCGCAACAATACCTGCAACAGGTTTTTTGCCAACTTTTACCTCAGCATAACCAAATGTAGCGAGCAGTGCAATTGTTCCAGGGTGAATCTTTGTTCCTGCTTCAATTAATACTTCACCCTCCTTAGCATCTTCTCCTTTAAACGAGACATTATCTCCAGATTTTAAAGGCTCCATCAAGCGAAATCCATCAGATGTCTCAACTGTATTCTCAAACATTACAATAGCATCTGCTGAATCAGGTAATAGAGCTCCAGTCATAATTCGATAGGCTTCGTTTTCTCCGATTGGTTTGTCACCGACATGACCTGCACCAATTTCTCCAATCACACGAAATGATACGGGGTGTTGTGGTGAAGCATGAGTAGAATCTTGTGCTCGAATCGCATAACCGTCAAATGCTGAGCGATTAAAAGGTGGGACATGATGAGTGGCGATGATTGGTTCACTTAAAATACGTCCATACGCCTCTTCAAGGGCTACCTTTTCTTCCCCTAAAGGCATCACATGTTCTAATACACGATTAATTGCTTCTGATACAGGTATTGGCTCTCTTAATTTTACCATGATAGCTCCCCCTAATAACCTTTATTATTAATAACATGATATCATGTCTTTATTTAACCGAATAATTGATGATATAATTTTCTTCCTTCTGAAATTTCCTTTAAGCCATGAATTAACATACGACCATTTTGGAATAAAATGCAGCGATAATCATCTATATGAAATTCAATGAAAAAATCTGTTAAACGATAGGTCAACCCTAATCGCCTTGCAACTATCTCTCCATCAAATATCGTCATCTTTCGTTCTGAATCTGGAATAACTTGTACCGTATCTCGGCCACATAAGACAGCATAATTTGCACCTTCTTGCTTCGTTAAGGTGGGATATGTCGGCTGATGAGAACAAGTCGGACAAGCTGGATTTTTTATCCGAGAAATACCTGCTTCAACAAATGAATTATTCCAAATATCAAAATGCAATAATTTTGTTCGTAGGGCTTCCTCATTACCGGTCAACCATTTCAATGCTTCAGCACATTGATAAGAAGCAACCATTTGTGCAGCTGGTGCAATGATTCCTGCTGTATCGCATGTTTGGCTAACAGATGGTAAAACAGGTAATAAGCAGCGAAAACATGCTGTTTTCCCTGGTACAAACGGAAACACAACGCCTGTACTTTGCACACACGCTCCATAAATCCAAGGAATACCATGTTTCCAAGCAACATCATTGATTAACAGACGTGTCTCAAAATTATCAGTCGCATCGATAATAAGATCAGCATCTATAACCAATTGTTCTAATAACGGTCCATCGACATGATCGAGAACAGTCTCGATATTAACATCTTCTCGAATCTTTTCTAAATGTCGTTTAGCAGCAATGACTTTTGGCGTTCCTTCCAATGCATCTTGTTCTGTAAATAATTGCTGACGTTGTAGATTGGACATATCAACATAATCACGGTCTGCTATCGTTAGTTTTCCGACACCTGCTCGAACAAGCATCTCAGATGTTGTTGTACCTAAAGCCCCACAGCCGATGATGACGACGTGGGAGGATGCTAATCTTTCTTGACCTTTTTCGCCAATCGGTTTAAATAATATTTGGCGTGAGTACCTCTCCTTCATGATTGTCTCTTCCTTTCAAAACAAATGCACATCTTATTTTTTACAAGCCGAATGACTCTCGCCTATAGAGACGAGAGTCATCGTAACACCACAACAATAAGACCTAGTACTTATGCTTTTTCATCTGTAATATCACTAAACGTACCGACATAACGTATCACTGACGAGAATTGATGATAACTCGCATGACACTGTTATACATTTAACAAGATAAACGATTAAAATTTAATACAGCTCGTATGGTAGACAGTGGCAATACAATACTTTTTTATGTATTACCTGTAGCGATTAAGAAAAATGAATTCTGAAACAATCTGAGTTCTTTTATACGAACATTGTTCATCTCAATCATAGTTTTTTTTATAAATTAAATCAAATAACGCAACTTTATCATCGTTTATACGGCAAAGATTTTAACTTAAGATCATTTATTAAAAAAATCTAAACTGCAAAGCAAAGAGCATTTCTCTTCAACTTACACAGTTTAGATTACACGTTTCAATATATCTTGTTTTTATACTAAACTTCATTTTTATTTTAGTATCTTATATTTATACAACATACTTTTCTTCTTCTATAAGCTGTCTAGCAATCTCGCGTTTTTTAGGTATTAAATTAACACTCACTTGATGTAAAAACTTATCTAAAGTAGCTCGTACTTGTAATTGTGAGTCATTTTCATCAATGGCTAAAAGAGCGTGTTTTGCGTTGGTTATTACTTTTTCCATCGTCTCTTGGACATATACTTCTGTATAAAGACGTTTTAGCTGATTCTTTTCTTCTCCTGTCTCTTGTATCGCCTTTTTTGTTCGTAAAATGGCGGATTCCATGTTATAAATATAGCCAACAATATTTGCTAAATCGACTAATAATTCTTGTTCCAACTCAAGCTTATCTCCGAATGTGTCATGTAACTCGTAAAGCACATATTGAAAAACTTGTTTTGCTCTTCTTAACATCGCCTGCTCCCTATCTAATACTTGATGTTCATTGATGGTTGGAGTGGATAATAATTGTTTACGATTTTGTTCGACTGGTTAAACAAATCACTAATCATCTTCGTTACGCCGTATAAATCATCATGCCTTACCGTCTCTTGTACGAGCGCTTGTTGATAGTCCAATAAGTATGTTAAACGATTTCTTTGTTCCTTCTCTCGATTGTATAGCCTTGTATTTTCTAATAATATAGCGATATGATCTGTTAATAGACGCAAAGCACGCTGGTCAGCTTTTGTGAAAACCGATCCATCTGCCTTATCTGATACGTGTAAGACGCCGAGAATTTCTAAATCAATCACAATAGGAATAGTTAATTGTTCACCACCTGATTGTTCAAAGTAAGAGAAATATGTTCCAAGTGTATTATGCTGATTAACAAAAACTTTATCCTTAAAATCTACATCCCCTAAAGTAGGTTCTTGTAATTTAAAATAACCTTCTCTCTCATTGTACAAGTAAAAACAGACCGAAGATGCATTTGTCATATGTGCCGCACGTAATGTAAATTCACGAATGCTTTCTTCTAAAGATGTATGGATTGAAAAGTACTTGACCCAATCAAAATCTTTTATTTCTTGTAGTTGTTTATTCTTTTGACGTGCTAAAGAAATCGCTACTGCAACATCTTGCCCAAACTCATCAAAAATATGATACATATCTAGTAAAGGTATATATGTATAAAAACCGATAATACAAAATCCAAACTTATTCTCTCCATCGATTAATGGAACGGTAAACCACGTCTCAACGCCTACATCTTCTAAATGCCGCGAAAGTTGACAATTGCCTAATAAATCTTTATCGACATACCGTAAACTTTGCGATACTAACTTAGGGGAACAGTGAGCTCTTTTTAGTGGAAAGACCGTTTCTACTCTGGAAACGTCACCTTCCCATGCTTTTGGTATAAATTCATCATCTTGTACTAGAATGATCCCGACAAAATCGCAATACAGTTCATCTATAAAAGAGTCAATTAAAAACTGGATCGCCTCTTCTTCTGTATCCATCTTAATCATTTCGCGGCGTGTCTTGCGTAAATGTTTTTCGAGTCTTTCGATAATTTTTAAACGTTTCTTCTCCATTCATACACCCCCTCTGTTTATCTTAGCATGAAATGTTAAATCAACATGTTAATAAATAGCTAATACTTTTACTTTTATTTCACCTTCTGGCGTATAGATTGGAACGATATCATTCCTTTTAGCACCTAGCAATCCTTTGGCAAAAGGGGATTCAATTGATATCGATCCTTCTAGAGGATTCGCTTCCGCTTTTCCGACAATCGTATAGGTCTCTGTATGATGATGAGGCAATTCTTGAAAGGTAACAGTACTTCCTAATTTAATTGTTGTTTCCTTCGTATCCTTTTCGATAATGGTCGCATGACGAATGATATGTTCTATTTGTTTGCGGCGTTTGTCTATTTGTGCGAGTTCTTGCACGGCTTCTTGAAATGTCGCATTCTCGTTGAAATCACAAAAACGGCGCGCCGCTTTCACTCTATTATTTGCTATTGGACGTTTCACAGATTCAAGCGTTTTTAACTCTTCCTTTAATTTATTCAAACCTTGTTCAGTCAACGGGTATTTCATCTGCTATCACTCTCATTTATTAAAAAAGCTGATTTCCCAATCATTTGTAGGAAATCAGCTTCTATTTTATTGTTCGACATCATAACCTTGATCTTCAACAGCATCTCGTAAAGCTTGTACATGAACATCTGATTTATGTGTCACGTCGACTTCTCCACTCGTTAAATGAACTTCAACTTGTGTAACACCTTCTATACCTTCAAGCGCGCCTTTAACAGCGGCTTCACAATGTTCACATGTCATACCTTGTACTTTTAATGTTGTTTTCATGAGACAAATCTCCTTTCAAAAATAGATTACTTTATATCTTGACTCGTTTCAAGCGAAGCGAGTTCGTTACAACACTAACAGAACTAAAAGCCATCGCCGCTCCTGCAATCCACGGGGCTAATAATCCAAAAGCAGCAACCGGAATCCCAGCACTATTGTAAGCTAAAGCCCAAAACAGATTTTGTTTAATATTTCGTATTGTTGCGTGGCTTAAACGAATCGCCTTCGGAATAAGTAATAATTCGCCACCTAAAATGGTTATGTCCGCTGCTTCAATGGCTACTTCTGTTCCCGTTCCAATCGCAATTCCAATATCAGCTGTTGCTAGTGCAGGGGCATCATTAATACCGTCCCCTACCATAGCGACGACTTTTCCTTGTTGTTGTATCTCTTTTACTTTTTCAGCCTTTTCCTCTGGAAGAACTTCTGCGATGACACGGTCAATTCCTGCTTGCTTAGCAATCGCTTCAGCTGTCCGTTTATTATCACCTGTTAGCATTAACACATCAATGCCATCAGACTTTAATTGTTCGATAGCTTCGCGTGCGGTTTCTTTTAATGTATCTGCTACAGCAATCATCCCTTGATACTCGCGATTAATAGCGATAAGCATCGTCGTTTTTCCTTCCGACTCGAAGGCTTGAATATCTGCTTCGAGATGAGATACATCAATACCTATCTTTGTCATCAGTCTTCTCGTTCCAACATGCACATGATGATTGGAAACCTTCGCCTCTATACCGTGACCAGGAATGGCAGAAAAATCATCCACTTCAAGTAAGTCGATTGACTGTTCTGTTGCATAGGCGACAATCGCTTCAGCAAGTGGGTGTTCTGAACTTCTTTCGGCACTAGCTACTAATTGTAGAATATCTTTATCTCCTGTATAATCTGTCACTTCTGGTTTTCCTTTTGTTATTGTTCCCGTCTTATCTAAAATCATCGTGTTAATTTTATGGGTGCGCTCTAAATGTTCCCCACCTTTAAAAAGAATCCCATTTTCCGCACCTTTTCCCGTTCCTACCATAATGGATGTCGGAGTTGCTAAACCGAGTGCACACGGGCAAGCAATTACAAGAACAGCTATCGCGCTAACAAGAGCCGGTTCGACATCACCTGGTGTCACAAGCGTGATCCAAACAGTGAAAGTTATAATCGCAATGACTACGACAATCGGAACGAAATAACTAGATATGACGTCCGCCATACGTTGAATCGGTGCTTTAGACCCTTGCGCATCCTCGACTGCTCTAATAATTGAAGCAAGTGCTGTATCCTTTCCTACTTTAGTTGCTTTCATCTCAATAGCGCCACTCTTATTAAGTGTGGCACCAATAACAGTCGATTCGATGTCTTTTTCTACTGGAATCGACTCACCAGTTAGCATTGATTCATCAACAGAAGTTCGACCTTTTACAACAATACCATCGACTGGTATTTTCTCGCCTGGCTTAACTAATAATAAGTCTCCTTCTTTCACTTCATCAATATGAACCATCACTTCTTGTCCATCTTTTATAACACGTGCCTCTTTCGCTTGCAGATGAAGTAACTTTGAGAGAGCATCTGTCGTCTTTGCCTTGGCATTCTTTTCTAAATACTTTCCTAATAAAATAAGTGTTATTAAGATGGCACTCGTTTCAAAATATAAGTGTGGCGTATATGTCGGGTTACCGATTGTTTTGATCGCTTCATATAGACTGTAAAAGTATGCAGCACTCGTCCCAAGCGCAACTAACACATCCATATTGGCACTACCGCTTCGTAAACTACGATAAGCACCTTGGTAAAATTGAAACCCTATTATAAATTGAATTGGTGTCGCTAAGACAAACTGGAACCATGGATGAAGTAATAAATTAGGAATCGTCATCCCGAATAAATGATCTAACATTGTTAATAAAAGAGGCAGTGATAAGATAGCTGAAGCGGTTAGTTTTATTTTCATTCTTGTTATCTCTTTTTCTTGATGGGACTTTTTGTCACTTTCGGCTTTTCTTTCACTTGCTTCATAACCTAAACGATGAATCGTATCAATGACTGACTCTCTTTCGATTATACCTGGATAATATTCAACGACGGCCGTCTCATTTGCTAAGTTGACTGATGCTTTTTGCACACCTTGTTGTTTGTTCAATACTTTCTCAATCCGTGATGAACATGCCGCACAAGTCATACCATAGACATCGAATTCAGCTTTTTCTACTTGTACACCATAGCCTAAATGTTCGATTTTAGCTGTAATTTCATCAACAGAAACATTATCTGGGTCATAATGAATACTTGCCTTTTCTGTCGTTAAATTAACTTCCGCTTCAACACCTGTCATTTTATTTAACACTTTCTCAATGCGACTCGAACATGCCGCACAAGTCATACCAGTTACACCGACCGTGAGTTTTTTATCTTTATCCATTTATGCTCACCTCTTTCATTTAGAGAAGTGTTTCATCACATCGATTAACTCTTCAATCGCTGCATTTCCTTCTCCTGATTGAACGGCATGTGTAACACAATGTTTCATATGTCTTTCTCCAACGGCCAATCCTACCTTATTAAGCGCTGCATTAATCGCATTAATTTGTACCAAAATATCAATACAATAGCGATCGTCTTCAACCATTTTCTGTATACCACGAACTTGACCTTCTATCCGCTTCAAACGATTCACAATCGATTTTTTCTCTTCATCAGTTCGTGGTGTAACAGGATGATCGCGAAGATATTTCCCCATCTTATCACCCCTCTAGGCTATTACATTTTATATATACTATACCCCCCTATTGTATTAGATGTCAAATAAAAAAGCTAGCACTTGTTATGTGCTAGCTTACAACCTTTTTATTTAGATGCCTTGAATGGCTCTTCTTGTGTCACACCTAATTGATAAAGCTCTATGTCAGATGCTCTATCGATTGAGTAATTAACGACTCTCTTGTTAACTGGTACTAATTCTGCACGATAAAGCGTCGGGAATACTGGAATTTCTTCTACCATAAATTCTTGCCACTCTTTATATGCTTCTTGACGGTATTTTTCATCAAATGCTTCTTCTGATAAACCTTTCGCTAACAGTTCATCGTTTTTATCACTTTGATAACGTGGGAAGTTAAAGATAGCTTCTGGACCGTATAAACCTGATGGGTCAACGTCACTACCTACACCCCATGCCCCTTGATAGACATCTACCTCTGGGTCATCGTCACCTTTTTCACCAACACGCTCATAGAACGCGTTAAACTCTTGGAGACGACCATCTAGTAACTGAACATTTAAGCCAACTTCTTTCCAAGCTTGCATATAGTATTCAGCTAAAGGTTCGGCAGTATCGCCACCTTCCATAGAAGCAAAGTTAATCACGAGCTTCTCACCATCTGGTGTCATACGGAAGCCGTCTTCATCTCTTTCAGTATAGCCTGCTTCATCTAAGATTTCATTTGCTTTATCTGGATCATATGTCGGTGCTTCAATTGTTTCATCATGGTATGTCGGATGTGACGGTGGAATTAATGTTGTCGCATTCCAACGTAAGCCGTGATAGAACTTCTTACCTACCGCATCGTTATCAACTGCATACCACATTGCTCTTCTTAAATTCACATCTGCCATCTTAGCATTTGGATCTGGTTTAACACGTTTGTTCTTTTTATCCCAAGTTCCGAGTTTAAAGCCCATATATGTGTATGCCATTTCGACGTTCCCTAAGAATTCTACATTATCCATATCGGCATTATCTGGATATTGGTCTGTTGGGAATGAGCTGACCATATCAACTGTACCATTCTCCAATTCATTCACAACTACTTGTGGCCCAATAACTTTAATCGTTACTTTATCTAACTTTGGCTCGCCTCTCCAATAATCTTCAAATTTACTTAAAGTTACAGACTCGCCCGGGACAATATTATCAACTTTAAATGGTCCCATCCCAATTGGATTTTTACGCACGGCATCTGATGATGACATATCTTTTACAGGAATATCTTTAAAAATATGCTTCGGAAGTGCATAAGTCCAAATACCACCTGATAAAAGTGATGGTGTCGCTTCTTTATACGTAATTTTTAACTGTTTATCATTTAAAACTTCAATACCTGAAATGCTGTCTGCCTCGCCATCATGGTATTCTTCAATACCTTCAATATTTCTTAATGTTGCATCAAAGCGAACACCGTCATAATCTGGATGTGCAATGACTTCATGAGCGAATGCCCAGTCTTCTGCTTTTACTGGCTCACCGTCATGCCACTTAACTTCATCACGAATTGTAAATGTGAATGTCTTTTTATCATCACTTACTTCGAATGTAGCTGCTCCATCTTGAGTATAGTTAAAGGTCTCATCCATTGATAATAATGATTCATCAAACCATTGCAAAATGTCTTTATCATATGCATCTGAATAGAAGTTATAGTTTAAAGTCCCTTTAAATGGTGAACTCGTTACGAGACCAAATACTAACTCCCCACCATCCATAGCCTCTCCTTCGACAGTTTTTTCAAAGTCGTCTATGGAGTATAAGCCTTCTTCCTTTTCATCCTTGTCTTTCCCATCATCAGTTTGTTCTGATTTCTTCCCGTCTGTCTCTTTTGATGCTGTGTCATCACCTTTGCTACAAGCAACAAGTGACAACATTAATACAAGCATTGCCGCTAGTATTAATCGAAAAAGTGTAGACTTTTTCATTTTTTAAATACCCTCCCTTTATATTTAAAAATAGAAATCCAAATCAATTGGATTATATATTAAACATTAATATTCTAAGAATACTAATGTTAATACCGAAATAAATTTTATTAGATTAAAGTTTACCTATTGTTTTACCTCTTCGGTCGATTCTGACTATTCATTATACAGAAAGTACGTCATCATCTGTTTAGGCTATTTTATTTTCTTTTATACTAAGATACCTAATTTTTAGAAAAAATCAAGTCTTTTGTTACTAAATATTTCAAAGTATTAAAATTATCCTCTTCTCTGTCTTGCATCTGTTGCTCTTTTAAAAGCTTCCCCAACATTACGAACACTTAACATTAATATTAAAATGAGAATTGCTGCTGGTAACCAAATCCACCATCTGTACTCTAATGTTTGCGGATTCGTCGCATAGCTTAAAAGCGTTCCTAAACTCGGTGTACTTTCTGGAAAGCCAAAACCTAGAAACGAAAGACCTGATTCAATCCCTATATTACCAGCCAAACTTAACGTCATATTCACAATTATAATCGAGCTTAAATTTGGTAACACATGGGTCAACATTATTTTAAGATTAGATGTTCCTAATGTCTTGGCTGCATTAACATAGTCTAATTCTCTCTCTTGTAAGGCTTTTGAACGGACTAGTCGAGCCGTTCCCATCCATAAAAACGCCGTCATAATAAGCGAAAATGAAATAATACTATACTTCGGCACAATAGCTACGAAAATGATGACAATCATCAAGAAAGGTAGTATTAAAAAGAAATCAAGAATACGCATAAAAATATTATCTATCGTACCACCAAAATACCCGGCAATTAAGCCGAATAATATACCGATAAACCCAGACATCAGTGTCACCAAAACACCGATAGCTAATGAATTCCGTGTTCCAATAATCAACTGACCAAATACATCTCGTCCACCGTAATCCGTCCCGAGCCAGTTCTCTGAGGACGGTGGAGCATGTGTATTAAACAGATCTACTTTAGTTACTTCATCGTAATCTAATATAGCAGAGCCAATAATAACTCCTATAGAAATAACGATCAGTAATATTAAAGAAGATAGAGCAAGTTTATCTCGAATAATTTCACGCCATAATACTTTTAATCCTGAAGGACTTTCATGTGATTCTTCTATTTGTTCAGACATAATAACTACATCTTTACTCATTTCTTCACCTCGAGTCTCATTAAATATACCTACTTAATACGTATTCGTGGATCAACAATACTTAGAATAATGTCTGATAATAACGTTCCGATAATTGTAGCAATACCATACAACAATACGAGAGATGTTGCTACACTGTAATCTCTAGCGACGATTGATTCCATAAACAACTGACCCATTCCTGGATAACTAAAAATCATTTCAATAAAAATGGTTCCACCTATTAATCCAACAATTTCATAGCCAAAAAAAGCAGCAATCGGTAACAATGAGTTTCGTAATATATGTCGATTATAAACTCTTGATTCAGGAGCACCTTTTGCTCTAGCTGTTAAAATAAAGTCTTGTTGCTTGACATCGATGATTTCATTTCGTAAATATTGAACCGTACTAACAGTTCCGATAAGTGCTAATGATATCGCTGGTAACAATAAATGGTTAATCTTACTAAGTACGTACTCCATTGTTCCTGGTTCGAGTCCTGGAGTGACACTTCCACCTGTTGGAAACCAACCAAAATAAAAACCGAAAATCCATAACATAACAAGTCCGAAAATAAAAGTAGGTGTTGCAAATCCTATGTACGTATACCCTGTAATCAATTGATCAGCCCATGTGTTGTTATAACGACCGCTAATAATTCCGAGTGGCACGGCTATGAGATAAACTAAGATAAGCGTCGCTAATCCAAGCCAAAACGTATTTACAATTCGTTGTCCAATTAATTCCGTAACAGGCATTTTATAGAAAAAGGACATACCTAAATCGCCCTGAAATAAATCCTTTACCCAATTAACATATTGGATATGCCATGGATCATTAAGTCCAAGTTGTTCACGCTTTTCCTCAATAGTATCAGGATCAATGTTCGGATCGATTAATCCGGAAAGGGCATCCCCTGGCATCATTTTAGCTAATATGAAAATTAAAACACTTAATAAAATAATTTGAGGAATCATAATTAATATACGTCGTACTGTAAATTTCCACATACCACTCAACCTTTCTCAGGCAAAGCTACAAAATGCGTCTCAGATATTGGTTGCAAATTATAAGCTAGCCCATCTTCATCAAAGTAATTAGCGTAAGATTGTTTGTATTCATGATCAACCTCTTTACGAAATTGTAATGATTCTTCTCGTTTACTCGGATCGATATTAGGTATAGCTGCTACGAGACGTTTCGTATAAATATGTTGAGGGTTATTAAATATGTCCTCTGTTAGGCCTTCTTCTACAAAGCGCCCCCTATACATTATTCCAATTTGATTACACATATGCCTAATAACACCTAAATCATGACTGATAAACAGAAATGTTAAATCAAGCTCTTTCTGAATTTCCTGCATGAAATTAAGAACTTGGGCTTGTACAGAAACATCAAGTGCCGAAACAGGCTCATCTGCTATAATGAGCTTCGGTTTTAAAGCAATTGCACGAGCAATACCAATTCTTTGCCGTTGTCCCCCTGAGAACTGATGTGGATATTTCACAATACTCTCAGGACTTAATCCGACTAACTCTAATAATTCTTCAACACGTTTCTTTTCCTCTGAACGTGACATTTTTTCAAAGTTTCGTAACGGTTCAGCAACAATATCAAGTACCCGCTTCTTCGGGTTTAAAGATGAATAAGGATCTTGGAAAATCATTTGAACATCTCGGTGAAAACTTGCTCGACTTCTCCTTAAGTTAGTTACTTCTTTTCCTTCAAAGTAAACTTTCCCTGACGTAATTTTATTTAATCCAATAATTGCTCTTCCTGTCGTTGTCTTTCCAGACCCTGATTCTCCTACAAGCCCATAGGTCGTTCCCTTTTCAATTTCTAAAGAAACACCGTCAACCGCTTTTACGTAGTCAACTGTCCGGCCAAAAATACCACCTTTGATTGGAAAATGAACCTTTAAATTCTCAACTTTAAGAATTGGCATGTGCTTGGCCCTCCTTCATTTCATTTGGAAAATGAAACTGTTTATAACATGTACAGCGCACAAAATGTCCTGGTGCAACCTCGTGCAACTCAGGGGTTGTTTCATGTGCTGATTCATCAATCCACGGAATTCGATCTTTAAAACGGCATCCTTCTCGTGGTAAGTTCTGCAAGGCTGGAACAATACCTTGAATAACATGAAGTTTCTCTTGACCTTTTTCCGCATTCGGTATGGAATTCAGTAAAGACCTCGTATAGGGATGGAGCGGATTCTCAAACAATCGATGTACATCGACAATTTCGACAATTTGTCCTGCATACATCACAGCTACCCGATCAGCCATTTCTGCCACAACACCTAAGTCATGTGTGATTAACACGATACCGGCATTCATTGATTCTTTTAATTCTCTGATTAAATCTAAAATTTGTGATTGAATGGTAGCATCTAATGCTGTTGTTGGTTCATCAGCAATTAAGACTTCTGGATCATTAGCAATCGCAATGGCAATAACAACACGTTGCCGCATCCCACCAGATAATTCATGTGGGTATTGCATATAAACATGCTCTGGTCGTGGAATACCTACTTTTTCTATCAATTCTATGACTTTCGCTTTTCTTTCTTCATTCGATAACTTACGATTATGTAAAAATAATGCCTCACTAATTTGTGCACCTACTGTCATAAGTGGATTTAATGCCGTTAATGGATCTTGGAAAATCATGCCTAAGTTTTTTCCGCGAAGCTTACTCCAAGTGCTCTCATCCACATCTACTAAATTATAATTACGATATAAAATTTCACCTTCTATTTTCGCACGATTATGCAGTCCCATAATCGAAAAAGCGAGAGCACTTTTTCCACAGCCCGACTCTCCCACAATAGCTAACACTTCATTTTTATTTAAGGACAATGAAACATCATCCACAGCAGCATAGTAATCGTCGCCGATGCGAAACGATGTCTTTAAATGATTAATCTCAATTAATTTGTCTGCCAATGTAATCCCCCCATCTCCTCTGTTGCCATAAATTCATTGTGTTACCCGTTTTTCAAGTTCGTTGTCTTTACAAATGAAAGATAATTCCCTCTTCGAAATATACAGTAATTTGATAAGTTTGTTTGATTATTATTATTCAAAAAACTGATTGTTTAGATTATATAATATAGAGTCTCTAATTTCAAGCTAATTTGAAAATTTATGTTGTAGAGATTTTACGCGTTATTTGGATAACATTGAATAATGACCATCTTATAAACCCACCATCAAAGATAACAGATATTGTAAGCGTTTTCAATATCTGTTTTGAAAAATGGTCTAAAACAATGAGATTGAGACATTTGCAGGAATTGTATATACACCGATTCAGACATATTCACAGGTGGCGAGTGAGCCTTCCCACGCTATCACGAGCGGAGGTCTCACCGATACCTTTCCACAAGCTGTGTGTCTGTGGTAGTGGTGTAGGCAACAGGGGATGGTCATACCTAGTGACCAAAAGTTTGCATATACTTGCTCTAAACGTTTTAAATAGATTTAATGTGCTTATTAGTTGATAAATGATTAATAAAATGATCCTAATTTCCTTCAAATGCAATTCTACCTCTATAATAAAAGACTAACTTTTTTGATTGTATAATATTATTCATAGCATGCCAAGATAATTTGAAAATGAACTGTTGTGAAGAGGATATATTAAAAAATCATTCCTTATCTAAATCACTCGCTAAGGAAAAACGGAAAATTGAAAAGGTAAGATATAGTCATCAACCGAAAAAGGTAAAAACATAAGGAAAGAGCATCAACATCCCAATTTTTCCGATTAGATGTTGATGCTTCATTTTTATTCCGTAATTATATAACTATCAAAGTTCTAATCTAGCTCCCAACTAAACCAACTACCATGGCCATCCGTTTCTCCAATTGTTTTATGATATTCCATTCCTTTAAGTATATAATCGAGATGAAGCTTCGTATCCCACATATTATTATAAAGATGAAAAACGTCTCTTTTTTTTCCAATATGTTTAATTTTTTCGATCAGTTTTAGTTTCTGATCATTTGGAATTTGATTAGCGACATGGGTATGAAATATACATATCGCGGTGTCTTTCGGCATTTCCATAGCAGTCGCTTCTAACAATGCTATACCATCACCCTCTATCAGTTTGACGGGATTTTCTATAAATGTCTTTGCTGCCTGTTCAAATAATTGACGTCTTTCCTGGTGCTCCGGCCAAATAAGCGCTTTTAGCCATAAATAATCTTCCGGATGATCCAAGCGACTCACATGCAGATCGAGCCCAACTTTCGTTTTAACCGGTGGACTTTTTTCTAATAAATGCGGCATATTTTCCCCTTTAATCGTTGATGTAATATGTACATCTGACGATTGATTTCCATACACTTGAGGATTCCCATATGAATAACTGTACTGATCCCATAGAAGTTGAAGACCTGCACTCGTCCCAATTTCTATTAAGGATAATGGCCTTTTTACAATGTTATAGATGTAACAAAAACTTGGATAAAGATAACCAGAACGCCTCACCTCATTCGTCTGAACCAGTTTAGTGGATAAAATCGAAATCATTTCATCTCGATAAGTTCGACAAAAGTCCTTGAAAGGAAGAAAAGATTCTTCTGTTGCTTTAGGCTCCTGTACAATACTCACATAATATTCCTTTAATGAATGGTTACTCCCTTTTAGCAATAAATAATGGACAGCACCGAATAGTAAATTAGGGATTGGTTGCCCTTTTCTCGCATGCATACATAATTCAAGGATGTCATCATCTTTTGCTATTTTTCTAGACAAAAAATCATACAACGGGCTTGACCCTTTATATTCATTTGCGGCAAATTTTTTAAACCACTTAGATATAGAAGCTTTACTCACTATAAACACCCCTTATTTTAAAAAATAAAACGAATCACTGCCATACTCACAACACCTAATGCCACTGTTAAAAATAAACTTTTTGTCCAAACGGCTATCAAAACGGTTGGAATAAAAGCAAATACATACGGAAGATTCAATGTAACTGCCATACTATCCCCTTGTTCAAACAGATTTGTAAATACAAGCGCGCTTAATATACATACTGGCACAAACGTTAACCATTTTAAGACCACTTTAGGTAATTGAATGTTTTTTACAAAAATAAACGGAATAATGCGCGGTAGCCATGTCACAAGGCCACTGCCAATAATAATCCAAAACAAATAGGAATTAATTGTCATTTATCCATCCACACTCCTAACGTCGCGACAAATAGAGTTGCAATGAGAACGGTTATATGCGTTGAAAAAAAATTTAATAGAATATAGACCGTTATGAACATGATCATGATGAGTTTTAAGTACATATTTAACTTTGATTTATTTGTTTCAGATAACTGTAAAACGAGTAAGGCGATAAACATCGCGACCAGCGCAAAGTCTAACCCCCATTTCTCCACATCGGTAATCCAATGTCCAAAATAACCGCCCGCTACACAAGCGATGATCCATGACACATATGCTGTAATATTAAGACCATCGAGCCATCTCCCATAGATTTTTTTACTTTTCATCGCTTCAGTTACAGCAACACCAAACGTTTCATCCGTCAACATTGTACCGAATCCAATGTTTCTCCACGTTGAATATCTTGTAACATAAGGAGCGATCGTTAAGCTCATTAGAAAATGACGCAAATTGACAACAAACACCGTAAAAACAATGGATAATGCAGGTGTATTTGTTACTAATAAAGCGCATAATATAAACTGCGCTGCACCTGCATAAATAAAGATGGCAACGAGCGCTACTTCTAGTAAACTAAGTCCTGTTACTGTGCCAACGACACCAAAAGCAAAACCAATACTTAAATAGCCAAGTAAAGTCGGAATACAGTCTTTTGCTCCTTGGATAAAAGAATTTTTACTTTGAGTGTGAACCGCTTCTTGTTGCAATATAAAACACCTTCTCTTTCATAAACAAAAAACCTCTTCTTTAAGTGTAAGAAGAGGTAAACAAATCCATTCCCTATTGTTTGCTCTTCTTATCTTCTACGAATTAACGTATCTGGAGTTGGCACATCGCTTAAAAGCTGTTGCCGAGGTTTCTCAGGGCCAGTCCCTCCACCTCTCTTGATAAGAATAGATCATAATTTTCATTATATTTTATCCCAAAAATTAAATTTAGTCAAATTATTCTACACATATTTATTTTTATAACCCTACTTTACATATAAACAAACAACTTAACAAAAAGCGTTCCATAAGAACATAGGACAGCCTTGCGCTCATAGTCCTTCAAGAACGCGACGCGTAATCATATGTTAAAGAACCACTCTATTCACTCGTTAAGCTAAAGAATGGATGTTTTATTTCTTAATAGAACCGGCGCGATAAGTATTCCAAATATGAGAATGAATATTATTCTCAGACACTACAATCAGCGTCACCTTCCTTTCAAACAAAGGAAAAAAGCAAGACATCACCCATGAACACCTTATGGCACTTATGACTAATTAAACTAAAAAACATTTGTTCTGATTTTTTATACTGTTCACCAGGACATCTTTTTATACATCTGACTATGCCTTTATAACGAAATTTTCCGTTACGGTTGCTTGGACAGTTTGATGCTTATTAAAATATTTACTAATAAGCGTTACCATATCCGCGTGAATGTCTTTTACAACGGGTTTGTTTTTATACATATCGAAATCTCCACCACCACTTGCTCGGTAGTTATTTAGGACGACATCGTAGTGACTTTCCATACGGAGTGGCTTTCCTTGATAATAAATTGTCTCTACTCTCGAGCCAAATGGCTTTGACACATCAATCGTATAATCAATTCCTTCCCACATATCGTAATTATAATGCTGGGGTTTCGGTGAAAGAAAACTTGGATTAACGGTTATGTTTCCATCGTCATCAAGAATAAAATAGGTTGCACTTTGTTCGATTGCTTCCTTGATATCCCTTCCAGTTAAAGAGAGAACGACTAATGTATTCGGATAAATATAATTAGAGACGACATCACGCATCGTAACGATTTCTGGAAACCCTTGTGAATCTTGATTTAATAATGAGGTAACAGAAATATCAGCACCTGTGGCTTCCATCTGAATCTTTTGAATCAATTCGATAAAAGGATGTTTCTTTATTTTAAGTAAAAAAGGGTCTTCTATCGTCATATCTCCCTCAATCTGACCAATCGGTTGATTAAGCCAGCTCTGAGTGGATGTTTCGATACTTTGTAGTTTATTTATGATGACAGGATCTGCTTCTATTCCTTCTAATGTTTTCACATCAGCTTGCATATTTGATATAAACCAATGGTTATCTTTCTGAATGAATTCAACATCAATTTCTCCATACATGTTCCCATGACTTCCTGGTTGAATAACAAGACAATCGCGAAGCGTCCCCGTTAACACCCGATGCTGGTGGCCTGTTAATAAAATATCGATTCCTTCTATTTCACGAGCCATTTTATAAGCTTGATTTTCACCTGTTAATTTATCTAAAGGTTCACCTGTTTCAAGGTCACGCTCAATCCCACCATGATAACTAGCGATTAATAAATGTGGCTGTTCCTTTTCATGAATATCTTGTACCCACTGTTTTAAAGTTTGATAAGCATCGGCAAATTGCAATCCTTTAATATGCTCTGGGGATTCCCAATGTGGGATAAAATGTGTTGTCACGCCGATAATGGCCACTTTTATACCGTTTGAAAATGTTTTTAATATGTACGGCTTTCCGAAATAAGGTTCACCTGTTCTTTCATCTAAAATATTTGCAGAAAGCCATGGATAGCGAGAGGCTTTAACTGCCGAACATAACATATCTAGACCAAAATTAAATTCATGATTGCCAATAATCGATGCATCAAGGCCAATCTCATTCATCGCTGTAACCATCGGATTTTCTTTATCAGAGTGGTCCTTTACATAATGGGTCATAAACGGTGTCCCCTGAATTAAATCACCATTATCAATGACAACGAGATGATCATTCTCCTGTCGTTTTCTATGAACAACTGTCGCATATTTTGCTAAACCAGTATCTGCTTCTTCGTTTGTTCCATAAATAATCGGCATCGCTTGACCGTGAACATCACTTGTATAAAGAATTTTAATACTTGCTTTGTTAGTCATCATCGGACTTCCTTTCTTCTTTAGGCTGATTGAATCGTTCACTTTTTTCATTATACACGGTTTTATTAAATGAATGTTATAGTAATTGATTTATTCTGACTCCACTTTTAATATATTATTACATATGTTAAAGTGAACTAAATATTGGGAATTTATAACGAAAACAAATAGATTGGTGAATGAGATGGATAAAAATAGAGGTTTGTATTGGATTCTCTTTATCACTATATTATTTATTATTTCTTATGTTTATCGTTTTTTTATTTATGAATTTATTTATAAGCGAATAACACCAACTTGGGTTGCTATCACTGACTTTATGGCTGTAGTCATCTACTTCATCGCTATTATTCCACTAACGGCTTTTTTATCAGAGAAATTAGCTACATACGCTCGAAGGAAGGAGCTCAAGAATAGCAAAAACTTTAAACTTTTTATGATTGTTATGATGGCTATCCCCATTACATTATTTTCCGCCAAAATAATGAATGAATATAAAGAAAAAAACTTAGATGATGTCATCAACTATCAATCAACAGCATTTAATGATTTTGAATTTAAGTTTATTGGTGATCACTATGATGAATGGAAAACGAATGAACAAGAAACAGTGGAAGAACTCATAGAATTTTTAAGTCAATATCGCGTTAAAAAAATGAAAGATGACGAATGGGATAGCGATGTTTCACAAGAAAAAGGGTTTTACATGACTATTTTCTTGGATGGAAAACCGAACATGATTTCAATCTATGAAGATCGCGTTCTACTGTATCGTTCTGGTGGCTATAAAGTTGTCAATGGACCTATCGATATCGATTGGGTTGAAAAGTATCATGAGAAATATCAGTAGTTTCTTAGTGATATTTCTCATTGGTATGCTTATTTAACATGTTTATTTTATGGCAATACCATGGCAAATTCCTGATTTTAGTACTGATCAATATGAAGAAGGTTTATATGATATCTATAAGCGTATTCAATCAAATGGATTTTTTGATGTGAAACAGCATCGCTTTATTATTAAGGCTTATAAAGATTTAATGAGGTCTTCCTAGCAAGAAGACCTCTTTCTTTACTCTTATTTGTATTAATCGTTGTTTTAAATATATATTTTATTCAGCTATTGGAGATAATCTCTAGAAGACACACTTCTCTTTTTTGTTTGGTATATAATGTTAATTTCAAATGATATTCCCAACTTCTTGTTCTTATTTTTTATATAATGATTTATTTATATTTCAAGTTCGCCCAACTAAAAAATTTAGTGAAGAAACTAGGTTAATGGCATACTTTATTAATTCATCTTTTTAAAGTAACGAGAATTTTGTAAAAAAATAGTGGATGGCAAACTACACATCTTTTGTGTAATATTACCAATCTAACCGAAAGCGATAATAGATTACGCACTTCTAGGTTAGGATAATTAACATTCTAGGAACTATAAATGTTTCAATTAACGCACCCCATATAGGAGTGCGACTCCGTTAGGTTCCTGTCATACCTAACGCTTGCTGATTTCAATCCACGCACCCCATATAGGAGTGCGACCGCAATATTTTGTATAGTTGGGTATTTAAAGTCATTTCACCTAATAAAAGTCGATTTAATAATCTGTTAAATCTTTTAGTTGTAACCTTAGAATTTGACTTTTCAAGATTAGATTGCTCTTCTACACTAATAAATATCTCTCTTAATGTGTTACCTTCAATGCTTTTGATTTTATCAATCAAATATTCTAACTCTTTTAATGTAATTCCTTTTTTTCGATCATCCTGAGTCAATAAAAAGTCAACGGTAAATCTATTATCTTCCGAAGCATAAATAGGATGGCATAATCTTGCCAAAGTCTGTTGAACGGCCCCTAGCTTGCTAATTTCTTGATTTAAAAGTTCCTCATTTAACCGTCGAAATCCTTGTCCACTTCTATATAATCTGCTCTTATTAAAAACTTTATAAATATTTGTTATTCCTATACGATACCCCCTCTTTCCAGTAAGCAAATATAACACTAGACTATGTCCCGTTTTTTTCGATCCCCACTACCCCATGGCTGTAAATTTCCTTCTTTATCGAAATTAAAACTGGAGAAGCGCTTTTTACAGTATATGGATATCACGGAATAAGCAAATAAATACATCCCCATGAAAAACAATGCGAAAAATAGGATAACAAAAATCATGTTCTCTATATCACCTGATAAAAAGCCTTCCAATAAAAATTCTAGAATAAAAACAAAACCTGTTGCAGCTATTATAAATTCCGGTAGTTTTGAAAATGTAGAACGTTCTCTCTTTAATACTTTTTCATAATTATGTTTTTTACTTTCCCTCCTAAAGTCACCATTGGCCAACGAACGTTGTAATCGAACGATTATGGCTATTAAAAAGGAAATTCCTAGTAGTAACATACCGATTGCTAAAATAAAAAATGCCTTCTCGGAAAGAGAAACCGTACGGACTAACATAAATAATGCAGCAAAATAAGGAAATATACTGATAAAGTTTAATAGCATCAGACTTACTACGATTAGCTGACCAGTTTGATAGTTACGATAAACAGCCGGTATAGAAAAAATAATTGAACATATGATTAAGATAAAAGTTAATATGTATTGTATAGATAAAAGAATTGCTTTGTTGTATTCAGGATGCATCGTTGGGTCAGCAGCTGCAAAAATGCCAAATCCGGACAGCAACTGACCAATTATTCCTAAAATGAGCACATTCCGTAAATTATCTGGCGTTTGTCTTCCAGATTCAAATGATGTTCGAAAAAGTGCAAAGTCACTTTCTTCCAGTTTGTCTAGTCTTTTTAACAACACTACTATTCCTCCTTAGAAAAACCAGCCTTTTATTTTACGAAATCCTTTTTTCACCCATCCTGAAGCAGATGTTTTCGTTTTTCCAAATTCGATATGCAGAAGCTTACCTAGCCCCCAACCAAATATAACCGTAGCAGTTACCGCTTCCGCACCGACTGCTGCAACACCTGTTAGTGCAGCCGCACCCGTAGTAACAATTCCACCAGCTACAGCCATAGTTGCCTGCTCTAATGCAATATCAATTGCTGTATCTTCTGCTGCATATATATGTGCATCTTTACCCATTAACACTTGTGCTTGCGCTTCATTTAAATTACTATAATAACCTAATCCTCCACCTATTGAGTCGCTCAAGTATAAAACAACTTCTTTAGATCCTACTTTTTAGGATAGGAGTGCCATTATCTCACTTATAAATTAATAGATTATCAGATTCCATTTACTTCAGTCTCCTCACTCGAAAACGGATTTAAATTCCCATCATGATCAAAGTTAAAGCTGTCAAAACGAGTTTTACAATATAAAATAACTAATTGTTCGGGTAAGACAAATAACATCGTGTAAAAAAGTAGAGGACCCAATAAAATAATCATCATTATATGACCATCAAAACTTATCATATTTTTAAAAATATACTGAAGTAATAAGGAGATTCCTGTTCCAGCAATGATAGCAATAGGTAATAAAGATTTGGCTTCAAATCTTGTTCTTAATTGTGCTTTCTTGGAACCTAGACGGTATTCTCCTTTACTTAACAATATGGAAAAACGAATCCTTGTTACAATTAAAAGTAAAAATCCAAGCAACAACATAATAATCGTCAATTTTACCAAAGAGCCTTCATTAATAATAAATATTCTATCTGAACCTATTAAAAACAAAGAACTAATAACAAAAAACAAACCAAAGTTTTGAGATACCAGTATAGATATAAGATACTGCGTTTTCTGCTTTTTTTTATAAAGGAACGGAATAGAATATAAGATTGAAAATAAAATTAATATCGCTGTTCCTACAAGATGTAAATAAAACAAGATATCTTTAAAAGGAAATTTCGTATGATCCGCTGCAACTACATATGTTAAAAAAAATAAAAGGGTCTGTAAAAACACCGATAATATAAGAATTCTCCCGATAGATTTTGGGCTTTGTCTTCCTGATTCCAGAGGTCCTCGTAATACAGCAAAATCTTTTTCATCCAATTTGTTTAATTGACGATAAATCATTTTTAAATATTCCCCTTTAGCTAAACTAACTTTTAAATTTACGAAAACCACCTTTTACCCTATCCATTACTGATTTTTATATTCAACAACACAAACATTCCAGCGACTACATCCACTGCGGTTCCAACACTGGGTATCAGAATCAATGATACTTTCAAAAGTATAAAAATCATAAATGGAAATAGCCCTAGCGATAAACTAGAGGCTCCTTTTAAAGCTTAATCAACGATGTAATTTAAATCTGTCAACAGGAAGTCTGCATAATAATGTAACAAAAATGATTAATAAAAAAATGGATAGAAGTAATAGAGGTAACCAATTGTTGACGATAAATATCAGCACCACAATAATAAAACCTACTAAAATACAACTAGTCGTAATAACTTCTATTTTTAATACTTTTTTTCCTTTTTCAATATATCTCTCTACCATATATTCTGATAGAAAAACTTCCTTTTTTTCTTCATAGGCAATTTTATAGAAATACATCCCTAGAACAACGCTTAAAGTTCCAATAACAAATAGTAAGATGACACTTAACTTATTTATTGGATAATAAATATCCTTTAAATTTCTTAGTAATGCTAAAACAAGCACGAAAGCAATCCAGTATAATACCTCGCTTGTTTTTTTATGATACGCTTTATACACTTTTTTAGACTTTTGATCTAAAAACAACGTATAAGCTTGAGTATCTTTACTTTTCTCCGTATAAAATGGAATTAAATTTTTCAACTGCTTCTGCCCCTTATACTTGAAAGTTTTGGTTTCCCTGCCTAGCTAAAAATTGAACCTAGATTACCATAGTGAAGGCGTTCCCAATATGTCACTTGTGAATGTTCTTCAAACTCTTCTGATACACGGATCGTTATCATAATGATTACACTCTCTTTACTCTTTATCAAATTCCAGTTTATTTCTAAATAAAATTTGGTATCTTATAAACGAAATATTACAAATAATACAACCTAAAATAAGAAAAGAGAAAAATGATGCTATTAGCCAGATGAAAGAAAGATAAATGAGAAATAATACTGTAAAAATAATCGAGATAGCAAATAAAAGAGCCGCCATTAACAACTCATTTCTATAATGCTTTTTCCCATCCTGCATATAATCCTTAATCGATTCTGTAGAAATATCCAAAGGTCGTAACTCTCCAATTGTTCCTTTATAAAAGGAAATACCAATTCCCATTCCGATTACTATTGTAACGAGTGTAAAGGCAAACAGAGTAACTGGATGTTCATAGGTTATTGGAATTACTTTAACAGCCCTCAACAAGGCTAAAATAAGCACAAAAGCAATCCAATAGAAAATCTGATTAATGGATTTATGATTTGCTCTAAATACTTCTTTGGTTTCTGGATCGATAAATAAAGTAAATGCATTCTTTCCTTTAGTCATTTCTGAATAAAATGGAACAGGTTTTTTCATTTTCATATCCCACTTAGCTTTAAGTTATCCGAATTTCAAAAGTTTCTGGTGATTTTTCATTTGGCATAAATCGTTGTTTAAAAATATCTTGTTCTCCTAACCGTATGCTGATTAGTCTCGCAAGCGCTTGACCTCTTACATATTTAGGCACTTGTATGGAGATTTTTTGAGCGGTTTTCTCAAAAAATACTACCCCAACCTTGAATTTTTAAACAGGTTCGAGCCACCCCTTGCTGAGGCAGCAGGAGGTCGTTTTTTGGTTTTACCTTTTTCGAAAAAAGTAAAGGTCTTAATGGTTTTGGTTTTAGGCGGCTAGCCAGGCGGATTTCTTTGACCAGGTACACAAGTGGCTGGCGAATAAATACGGCGCTGACCGCATCATCACGGCCAAGGCCGCGAAATTACAATACCAAAAGGAACAGCGACAGCAACGCCACAGCCAAGGCAGAGGGTTGTAACTGCTAGAATAGAATCAACAGTTTCTGCTTGATAGAATTGAACACTTTTCTATTAAAATAGCCTCCTAATCAGTTAAACTAATAAAAT
>NZ_JACHHA010000018.1 GCF_014202495.1 Cerasibacillus quisquiliarum
GTATTAGGCACGCCGCCAGCGTTCGTCCTGAGCCAAGATCAAACTCTCCAAAAAAAGAGTTATTTTAAACGTATAAACGTTTATCTTAGCAATTTGATTAAAGAAAAACAGGGTTGTTTTCCTTGACATTACTGGTTGTTCTGTTCAGTTTTCAAAGTGCAATTTTGGTTGCCTTTAAGCAACTCTTACATTGTATCATGAAAGTAATATCATGTCAAAATATTTTTAAAAAATCCAAGTGACTAACAAGCACTAGATAACATTACCACACTTCATTAATTATTGTCAACAGTATTTTAAAGTTTATTAATAAGCATGGGATTGCTTCTAACAATGAATTAAACTTTAACATAAAGCTTTACTAAAGTCAACGCTTTTTTAAACCCTATCTAAAGAATCATAAATTCTTGTTCATTTACTCAGTCATTCTCCTGTTCAAAAAATAAAGAGCCTTGGACTCGTATCAAAAAACTGACTTGCGTTTACTTTAAATTTATAATATCGTGTTGTTTTGTTCACTCAAAAGGCACAATAATATGCGTGTGTTGCCGAAATGACAGACTTAAATCTCATATAAGATAACCCAGACCTTAAGTGCTGTCCACAGAAAACATAAGTATGAAATAAAGGTCCATATACGGAAATAAAATAACGGTGTTCATTTAACTGAACACCGTTATTCGAGCTTTACTTCGAAATGGGCCTGAGTGGACTCGAACCACCGACCTCACGCTTATCAGGCGTGCGCTCTAACCAGCTGAGCTACAGGCCCGTAAATAATGGAGCGGGTGAAGGGAGTCGAACCCTCGACATCAGCTTGGAAGGCTGAGGTTTTACCACTAAACTACACCCGCATAAATGTTTTTTATTTAAAAATTGTTAAATGGTCGGGAAGACAGGATTCGAACCTGCGGCCCCATGGTCCCAAACCATGTGCTCTACCAAGCTGAGCTACTTCCCGCAACTCATTTGAATGGCGCGCCCGAGAGGAGTCGAACCCCTAACCTTTTGATCCGTAGTCAAACGCTCTATCCAATTGAGCTACGGGCGCTAAAGCGACCCATTGATTATAATATATGTAGTATTAAAAATCAAGTCTTTATAATTTTAAAATTGAATGCGGCCGAGAGGACTTGAACCTCCACCGGGTTGCCCCGACTAGGCCCTCAACCTAGCGCGTCTGCCATTCCGCCACGGCCGCGTTTTATTTTAAAGTCTAAGTTAGATTGACAGAGCATTTGAAAGGTTCAATTAACAAATGAGCCATGGAGGAATCGAACCTCCGGCCCTCTGATTAAAAGTCAGATGCTCTACCGCCTGAGCTAATGGCTCCTAACAGTGATGTTTCATAGTAAATGGTACTTCAAATCATTTTATATTATTAAGATACAAATAAAAAATGAACAACTGTAAATTAATTAAGAAAAATGGCTGGGCTACTAGGATTCGAACCTAGGCTCACGGGACCAAAACCCGTTGCCTTACCGCTTGGCTATAGCCCAATCTCTGGCGGTCTGGACGGGACTCGAACCCGCGACCTCCTGCGTGACAGGCAGGCATTCTAACCAACTGAACTACCAGACCACACCATTTTCCACTAAATATAACAAAGTGACCCGTAGGGGATTCGAACCCCTGATACCGCCGTGAAAGGGCGATGTCTTAACCACTTGACCAACGGGCCATAAACAGTAATAAATGGCGGAGAAGGAGGGATTTGAACCCTCGCGCCGCTAATGCGACCTACGCCCTTAGCAGGGGCGCCTCTTCAGCCTCTTGAGTACTTCTCCAAACATATGGCTCCACAGGTAGGATTCGAACCTACGACCGATCGGTTAACAGCCGATTGCTCTACCACTGAGCTACTGTGGAATATTTTGGATATAAGCTAACAGTTGTTAAATTTTATAAAAAATCTATATTTTCTAGATAAGCTGTCTTTATTTCATTTATCACTATAATGTTGAGTTGATTTAGAATAACAGTGACAACAAAAGTTATTCTACAACAGTTTTTAAATCTTGTCAACACTTTTTGTTTCTTTAAGAATATCTTTTACTTCTAAAGAAGCAAGCCTAATTAATTTAACATGTTCACTCAAAATAGTCAATCCTTTTGTAAAAAATCATGTCATATTTTACTTATTGACCATTTTTCATTAGCCATAGAAATACAAATACGGTTTGTTTTAAAGTGAATCCAAATTCATATGTTCCATATACTATTATATTATTACAAAAATCCTTTAATCTATAAAAGCATGATTTCAACATGATAAGCTGTTTTTTATTTCATATGCTTCAATCTTCCACCGCATTTTCCGCAACTATATCGTTTAATATTAATTCGACGTATACGGTAATAAGGTTGTCTGCATTTTATACAAATATATATATGCTTCTTTTTCCTTTGCTGTGAAGGTAGAGGTTTACAATATCGGGGTGAGTTCGTCTTTTTTAATAAATCTTTAAACTCTGGATCACTATGCTTGTACCCTTTGCCTTCTATATGCAAGTGGTAATGACAAAGCTCATGCTTTATTATTCCTATAAACTCATCCTCGCCCAATTCTATTAAATATTTTGGATTTAGCTCAATTCGTTTTAACGCAGGAATATATCGACCACCTGTCGTTCGCAGCCGATTATTATAAATAACTTCATGCATAAACGGTTTATTAAAAAATGCCTTGGAAATACGGTCCACTAAGACAACTAATTCTTGTGCATTTAAAACAGGCAAAACAAAACACTTCCTTTAATAAAGAAATCAATATGACTATTAGTTTATCATATTTATTCCATTCGTTAGTAAAGTATATTAAATATTTATTTAAAATAATTCTATTTAAGTATTGATTATATTTTAGTATGTGTTATAATTTAATTGTCATTAAAAAATAGAACTTTAACGAGAGGTGCGTACAATGAAAAACAAACATAATAAACTAACGACAGCAGCAGGTGCTCCTGTACCAGATTATGAGAATTCATTAACTGCTGGGCCTAGAGGTCCGATGTTACTTCAAGACGTGTGGTTTCTTGAAAAGCTTGCTCACTTTGATCGTGAAGTGATTCCAGAAAGACGTATGCATGCTAAAGGTTCTGGTGCTTACGGGACATTTAAAGTAACAAATGATATTACAAAATATACGAAAGCAAAAATCTTCTCCGAGATTGGTAAAGAGACAGACATGTTTGTTCGTTTTTCAACAGTGGCTGGAGAAAGAGGAGCAGCAGATGCAGAACGAGATATACGCGGATTTGCTATGCGTTTCTATACAGAAGAAGGAAACTGGGATTTAGTTGGGAATAACACGCCTGTATTTTTCTTTCGAGATCCATTAATATTCCCAGACTTAAACCATGCTATCAAACGTGATCCACGTACTAATATGCGAAGTAAAAATAGTAACTGGGATTTTTGGACTTCTTTACCTGAAGCATTACATCAAGTGACCATTGTCATGAGTGATCGTGGTATTCCTAAATCATATCGTCATATGCACGGTTTTGGTAGCCATACATTTAGTATGATAAATGATGATAATGAACGTGTTTGGGTTAAATTCCATGTGCGAACACAACAAGGCATTGAAAATCTAACAGATCAAGAGGCTGAGGAACTCATTGGAAAAGATAGAGAAAGTCATCAGCGTGATTTATACGAAAATATCGAAAATGGTAACTTCCCTAAATGGAAAATGTATATTCAAGTCATGACAGAAGAGGAAGCAAATCAGATGCCTTATAATCCGTTTGATTTGACAAAAGTATGGTATAAAGATCAATTCCCACTTATAGAAGTAGGAGAGTTTGAATTAAACCGTAATCCAGAAAACTATTTTGCTGAAGTAGAGCAAGCAGCATTTAATCCTGCAAATGTAGTTCCAGGAATTAGCTTCTCACCTGACAAAATGTTACAAGGGCGATTATTTGCTTACGGTGATACCCAACGCTATCGTTTAGGAGTAAATCATCATCAAATACCTGTAAACCAACCCAAATGTCCATTCCATAGCTTTCACCGAGATGGAGCTATGCGTGTTGACGGAAACCACGGAAGTCGTCTAGCTTATGGTCCAAATAGTTATGGTGAATGGCAAGATCAGCCTGAATATAAAGAACCACCTCTACCAATCTATGGAGATGCTGATCGCTGGAACTTCCGTGAAGATGATGATAATTACTTTGAACAGCCTGGACGTTTATTCAATTTAATGAGTGACGAACAAAAACAAGTTCTTTTCGAGAACACTGCCCGTGATATGAAAGATGTAGAAAAACATATTAAATTACGTCATATTTATCACTGTTACCAAGCCGACCCTGCATATGGTGAAGGTATTGCCAAAGCTCTCGATATTCCATTGAGCGAAGTCGATCAATTAAAATAATCAAAAAGAGGCTGAGTTTTGTCTCAGCCTCTTTATTTATTTAACATAGATAGGGCAATTCTCTCTTTATCAATATCGACATCTTCTACCCAAACCGTTATGATATCTCCTACAGATACGATATCCATTGGGTGTTTAACAAAATGATTAGACATTTTAGAAATGTGAACGAGCCCATCTTGTCCAACGCCAATATCTACAAAAACACCAAAGTCAACGACGTTTCGTACCGTTCCCTCCAATTCCATACCTTCTTTTAAATCTTCTAATGATAAAATATTTTTTCGTAAAACAGGCATCGGTAAATCATCACGTGGATCGCGTTCAGGTTGAACGAGTGCCGCCATAATGTCTTCTAGTGTTGGAAGACCAATGTTTAATTCTTGACTTATTTGTTCTTTATCGATCGTTTTTAATTTATCTGCAAGCTTTTCTGTTCCGATATCTTCAAGGTTAAAATGCAGCATTTGTAATAACTTCTCAGTTTGCTCATAACTTTCTGGATGAATAGGCGTCCGATCTAACGGATGTATACCATCAATAATTCTTAAAAAACCGATACCTTGCTCATATGTCTTAGCACCAAGACGCGGAATATCTTTAAGTTGCTCGCGACTTATGAACTTGCCATTCTCATTGCGATAAGAAACAATATTATTAGCTACCGTTTTATTCAAACCAGACACATACTGGAGTAATGATGATGAGGCAGTGTTCACATTAACCCCAACTTGGTTAACAGTTGTTTCAACAACAAAACGCAATGACTCACTTAAAGCCTTTTGGCTGACATCGTGCTGGTATTGACCGACGCCGATAGACTTTGGGTCAATTTTAACAAGTTCTGCAAGTGGATCTTGAACACGGCGAGCGATGGAAGCCGCACTTCTTTCTTCAACTTGTAAATCTGGAAATTCTTCTCTAGCTAGTTTAGATGCCGAATATACGCTAGCACCTGCTTCATTTACGATAATATATTGGATATCTACTTGATGCTTTCCAATGACATCCGCTATAAATTGTTCTGTTTCACGCGACGCCGTTCCATTCCCAATCGCAATTAAACCGACATTATATGAAGATAGGATCGTTAGTAATGTTTTCTCTGAAGCTTCGATATCATGATGTGGTGCATTTGGATACATCACATCTACTTTAAGTAGTTTACCTGTTTCATCAATAACTGCTAGTTTACAACCAGTTCGAAATGCTGGATCAACACCGAGCACAATATTTCCTTTTAATGGTGGTTGTAATAATAAGTTTTTTAAATTCGTTGAGAAAATTTCTATCGCTTGTGCTTCTGCTTCTTCAGTAAGCTGATTACGAATTTCACGTTCTATTGATGGTTGTATTAAGCGTTTATAACTATCGTCAAGCGCTTTTGAAATAAACGTTTTTACGTCTTGAGATGTTGAAGGCTTAATAACATTTTTATTTAAATATTGCAAAATAAAATCTATCGGTGGCTTAATTGCTACGCGTAAGACACCTTCTTTCTCTCCACGATTGAGTGCTAATATTCGATGAGATACGATTGAGTTAACTTTTTCTGTGTAATCATAATACATTTCATAAACTTTTCTTTTATCTTTATCTCGATCCTTTTCATTTGATTGAATGGTACCTCGTTTAAATGTTTCTGAACGAATCCATTCACGATATGTTGGATTGTCAGAAACCCATTCTGCTATAATATCGTTTACACCTATAAGAACATCTTCAATCATATGTAATTCATGTTCATCAGAAAGATAATTGACTGCTTCATGCTCTAAAACAATATCCTCTTGATTCCAAATAAGTTCTGCCAAAGGTTCTAGGCCTTTTTCCTTAGCTATCGTTGCGCGCGTTCTTCTTTTTTGTTTAAATGGGCGATAAAGGTCTTCAACACGTTGAAGTTTAGTAGCTTTCTCGATTTCCTTTTTTAATTCATTTGTTAATTTGCCTTGCTCATCAATGAGACGAATGACTTCTTGCTTTCTAGCCGCCAAATTGTTAACATATTCCCATTGGTCTTGAATAGATTTTATTTGCACTTCATCGAGACCACCTGTGAATTCTTTTCGATAACGTGCAATAAACGGAACCGTATTCCCTTCATTTAGTAATTGAATAACTTTTTTTACAATTGGTAGCTTAACATGCACATCGTTGGCTACAAGCTCTATTAATTCTTGATTAAGGTTCGACATCATCTTCTCCTCCACTTCGTCATTATTTTACCAAACATTTACCTTCCTTTCATCGATTACTCGCTTTTAAACAAAAAAACGGCTCGCAGCCGCTCAAGTGATTTATTCAATGAATTCAGTAAGATCTTTGCGTATAACTTCACGCAATTTTTTTAGTGCTTTGCGTTGAAGTCTGGATACATGCATTTGTGAAATACCAAGTTGTTTTCCAACTTCTCGCTGTGTTAACTGTTTAAAATAGGTCCCTCGGATGATTATTTGTTCGCGCTCTGATAATGTTGATAATAATTTTTCAAAAAATGCGTTTAACTGAACCTTTTCAAATCCTTGTTCTTGTTGACCGACCATATCTAATAGTGATTGATTACGATTTTCACCATCTTTAAATTGATGATCCATCGACATTGCTTGATAACTTCTCCCCATTTCTAATGCTTCTAATATAGCTTCTTCATTTTCATCAAGATGCAATGCTAGTTCATTAATGGTAGGAGAACGGTGATACGTATTTGTTAAATGCTCGACTGCCTTTTTGATTTTGGGATTTAGCTCCCGAACTCTTCTAGGTACATACACACTCCATGTATGATCACGTATGTAACGTTTGATTTCACCGATAATTGTAGGAACAGCAAATGATTCAAATGGTTTACCGTAATCTTCATCAAAACGATTAATCGCTGATAACAATCCAACCATCCCTACTTGCACTAGATCTTCATAAATTGAATGTGATTTAGCATACCGACGGGCTAATGAATGAACGAGATTTGTATAATGACGTACAAGTCTCTCACGCGCTTCCTTATCTTTTGGGTTTTCTTGAGTTCGTTTAATCCAATGATACACTTGTGGCTGATATTTCGTTCCCATCATCGTCCACCTCTGTTTCATTTTTATATTTTGTCATGAGAACGAGAACGCCATAATCATTATTAATTTCTACTTTGTCCATTAATGCATCAATTAAAAAAAGGCCAAAACCTCCTTCACGTAACGTCATTATCGATTCAAGCGATTCATATGGACCGATTTTTTCCTTAATATCCTCAAACTTAAAACTTTCTCCATGGTCAGATACGATTATCTCTAAGCGATTATCATATATTCCAAAACCGATATGAACCTCTCCTATTACTTTGTCGTTATAAGCGTGCTCTACGGTATTCGTAATTGCTTCAGATATCGCAATTTTTAAATCTTCTATATCATCATAGCTAAACCCCATACGACTTGCGATTCCTGAAACAGTTAACCGTACAACACCTACATATTCTGCTTTAGCTGGAATACGCATTTCAACAAAATCAAACGCTTTCATTTTGTGCATCACCTCTCTTCTATATCCATAATTTCATTTAACCCGGTAATTTTAAAAAGACGTAATACACGACGGTTTAAATGAGTTAGTTTTAAATGACTACTATGTTTTTTTGTTGATTTTAAAGCCCCAATGAATACTCCTAAACCCGTACTATCCATATAACGAACTTGACTAAAATCTACCTCAACGACAGTACCTTCCCTTTCTGTTAAAGGGATTAATCTTGTTTTTAATTTATTCGCAGTATAGACGTCAATCTCACCAGATAATCTTACTGTAGAACAGTTGTCTTTTTCTAATACATCAATCGATAAGTTCATTGTTATCTCCCTCCCCCCTTATCTCTTACAGATACGAACAGAACATACAATTTACATGTACCCTGTTTTCCACATAATAAAACTTTTTCAATACTTTTTTAATATAATTAGCGTAAAGTCATCTTGTTGATAGTACTCTGATAAGCTATTAAAATGTTGATAAACATTTTCTACAATGTCCTGAGCCTTTAACTTCATTGATTGCCGTATAATTCTTAATAACTCTCCTCGTTTCGCAAACTGATCACCATTCCTATACTCTGTCACACCATCTGTTAGTAAAATGATCATATCGCCTGCTTTAAGTTCTTGCTCATACTGTGAATAACTAACATCAGTTGAAACACCTAGAACGAGGCCTTTTGCTTTTAAATTATAAAATGTATCTGTTTCTTTACAATAGTAAATACCTGGTTCATGCCCAGCCGAAGCATAGGTTAATAGACCATTTTTATATTTAGCATAGATCATCGTTATAAACATACTTGAATCCACATTTAACTCAACAACATGATTTAAACGTCGTAGTATGTCATTCGGATTCATTAGTTGTTCTGGAAAACTTTCCATAGCATATTTAATCATAGACATACAGAGTGCAGCAGGAATGCCCTTACCGATAATATCAGCTAGAGCAATTCCAATACTACCATCTTTTCCAGTTACAAAATGATAATAATCACCGTTCATTTGCTTTGCGGGGACACTTATTACTCCTATATCCAAGCCATCAACTTCAGGAAGTGTTGATGATAATAATGTTTTTTGTATATTAGCGGCGAGTGATATCTCTGTTCGCATAGCGAGTTGTTTTTCACGTAATGTTTCATTTTCTTGTATGGCCAATCCGTAAGAAATCATCGTTTCCAATAAAAACTGACACATATAAACCATTTCTTCATAAATAGTAGGATAAGTTTCTCGCAATACTTGTATGTGTAGATCAATAATTTCCTCTGGCAAAATGTTCTTCTTAATAAAGTTCCGAGTTAAACGTTCAGCACGATATAAAGCGCCTTCATCTTGTGTTGAAATATATTGATTTAATAGTTGTTTGTATGTTTCCTTATCAAGCATGATTGCTTTCATCTGTTTTCACCCTTCGTTGTCACATGATCTTACCCATTTAATGACTTTAATACGCGTTCCTTCACCAACAATAGATGTTATTTCAAATTCATCCATCATTCGTTTAATTCCGGGTAAGCCTGCGCCCAATCCTTCTGACGTTGAATAGCCATCTTCCATTGCCTTTTCAATATTTTTAATGCCTGGACCCACATCACTTGCTATGATTCGCAAACCTTTTTGTCCGGTGCCCTCCATTATTTGAAAACAAATCTGCCCCTTCTCAGCATACAAAAAAATATTATTAGCTATTTCAGAAATCGTCGCAGCAATTCGTGCAATCTCGACAAGACCGAACTGTAATTGTTCGGCAAACTGACGACCAATCTGACGAGCATAGATGATATCTCTTTCTAGTTGAATCGATACACAAGATTGGCTATCCAATATTTTCTCACTCCCCTTACAAGAGGTTTTATTCAAATTTCCAAAAATTACCTTAAATTGATATATTATTTTTATTATAAACAGAAGGACTATTTTATACAAGTCCTTCTAAGGCATTTTTACACATAATCACTATATTTGGACATAAAAAAACCCCACAGTTTTACACCAGGGGGATCGAACAGTGATTTACTTGCTATGGTTCTCATACAGGTCCTTTAATCCTAAACTAATTTCCAATGCATGATTTATTTTTTTCATCATTTTATCATCTAACTTTGTAATTCTATCTGTTAGACGTTGCTTATCTAAGGTACGAATTTGTTCTAACAAAATAACTGAATCCTTATCAAAACCGTACTTTTTCGCATCAATTTCTACATGGGTTGGTAGTTTAGCTTTTTGAATCTGTGCGGTAATAGCTGCAACAATGACAGTCGGGCTAAAGCGGTTCCCAATATCATTTTGCAGGATCAGGACCGGGCGAACACCTCCCTGTTCTGATCCAACCACTGGAGAAAGATCAGCGAAATATACTTCGCCTCTTTTTACACCCAAATTATTACACCCCTATCACAGTTCGTTCTAGGGTGACTTCGGCCTCCTCTTCAGCCTGAAAAGCCTCTGAAGCAATCTTAAGGTTAATCCTTGCCATCTCCTCATAACCCTTTTGCATGGATTCATACATTTTATGCAAATGCTCCTGTTTCTTTGCTTCCAAATAGTTTCTTGTAGCCTGACAGATGAAATCACTAAGATCTTTGTTTTCGTATTTCATCACTCCATCCACCTCATTCAATAGGTTTTTCGGCATTTTTACTAAAACTTCTTGCAAGCCTTCTGACAATACCATGCACCTCCACCAACATTTGAACGACCATTATGAAATCATTACAATAATATCATTACAGCAAATGAAATGCAAAGCGATTCTTTACCTTTTTAAAAAAACGTGTCTAAACTTGTCTTACCAATGAACATACTTCCAAGTCGTATTAAATATATTTTCTCGGAATACGCTCATTAAGCATACATGTTACTTCATACGGGATTGTCCCTAAGTACTTAGCAATATCATCAACTTCTATCACTTCTTGTTGATCTCTTCCGATTAATGTTACTTTTGTGCCGATTGGATATGATTGATCAAGGTGAATCATCATCTGATCCATACAAATCCGCCCAATAATCGGGCATTTCTTTCCATTTATAAGGACATAAAAGTCTTGTAAATCTCTTGCCCATCCATCTCCATAACCAATTGGTACGGTGCCTACCCAGCCATCTTCATTCAAAGTATACGTACTCCCATAACCGATTTTAGTTCCTTTGGGCACCCACTTAACATGCGTTAGTTGACTATACAGAGAGAAGGCGGGTTTAAGTGAGATCATCTTTTCGGATTTAATCCACTGTGATGGATATTGACCATACATAGCAATACCGTAACGAATATAATGTCGCATCTGTTTCGGAAAACGAATCGCCGCTGCACTGTTACCTGTATGAATACGAATGGTATCTGATTCTGGCCACTTTTTTTGAAAAATATTTAGTAAACGGAAAAAGCGCTGAGTTTGCTCTTCATAATAAGCCGAATTTTCCTCATCTGCAGTGGCGAAATGCGTGAAAATACCTGTTAAGTGAACTTGTGGTGTTTGTTTCAAAGCAAGGAGAACTTCATTTAGTTCACGTTCTGTCCTTATTCCGATTCGGCCCATGCCAGTATCCCATTTCATATGAACTTGTAAATCAGTAGTGAGCGGCACTTTTTTTACTTCTTCTAACCATTCTTCTTGAAAAACGGTAAGTGTAATATTATGTTTAGCTGCTATTGAACTATCTTTCGGATCTACCCAACCAAGAACTAATATCGGTGCAGTAATACCAGCACGTCTTAAAACAAGTGCTTCTTCTAACAAAGCTACAGCTAGAGCTTTGGCTCCTGAAGATAGAGCTTTTCGAGCAACTTCTACACTGCCATGACCATATCCATTTGCTTTAACAACTGCCATAATTTCTGTCTTTGTGCTTAATGTATTTTTGATTTGTTTTATATTATATCCAATTGCAGATAAATCTATTTCTGCCCATGTGGGACGGTATAAAGTTGCTACCACATTTGACACCCCTAAACATTTAATATCTTTAATCTTATTATTTCCCTTTCTTTAGGGGCTGTCAATCATCGACTTAGAGAATAAAATAAGAAGCAGACTCAAGAATGAAAGAGGCTGCTTCACTATAATAACTACTTTACGTCTTGCATAACGACAGATTTGGCAACTTCTATGAGCTCTTCTCTCGTTAACTGATCACTTGCTAAATAAAAATCTGTTCCATTGTAGGTCCACTCAATCATATTATTTGATATGGCACCAATCGAGTGCCCTAAATCAATCATTTCTCCACTTACTTCAGTATAATTAGCTGATGACGGTACAGCATCTTTATGTTCCTGAATTAAAGTGAACGCTTTTTCACCATCATAAGTCATTATTAACCTTGTGCCACTTTCAATTGTCATTTCTTTTTCCTCAAGTAACTCTGCTCCTGCAGTATATTCAGGATACATAATTGAAAAGACTTGTTCTGTTTGCTCTCCTGTATTTTCTGCTTTTTCCTTGTCAGTCTGGTGTTTGTCATCTAAAGCAAAGTCCTTTTCAGTAAACTCTGGATTCAGTTGGAATTGTTCGAACTTCACTTCAACAACTGGCTTTTCATCTGTATCAAGCACTTTAACTAAGACAGGTGTGAATGTCTTTTTATCTACATAAATCTCTTGATAAGGTAAATTATTATTACTTTGATAATTCGTTTTTGTTGTAAACAAATAGTGAGTTTCCGTCGCTTCGAAACGACTCTCTTTATCTTGTTGAATATCATTTAATAACGATTGATACAAGTAAGATTGGCTACTATTTTCTGGCCAGTCAGATTGAAACTTAAAGCTTTTTTCCAATGCAGGTGTAACGACAAAAACACCGTCTTCATTTTTCAAAATAATTTGATTGTTTTTTTCATCCGCTTCATTAGAAAGAGCAACCCGATAAAAATCATCCTTCTTATGCCAAACTTCTATTTGGTAAACTTGTTCTTCTTTACCCGTGTTCATTCGCATCTCGGCTCTTGTTTTATACCCTTTCATTTCCTGTAATTGCTTATCCATTCGCTTCATTACTGATTCTTGAGACTTTTCGCCGCATGCTTGTAAAAGCATTGTAGCACTTAAGACAACCACCAAAGTAATCGTTAGCCGTTTTATCATAGTCACATCTCCCCTGTCTTTCATCACACCTAACTAAGATGACGATGAATTAATTTTCCGCTTGTAACTCATGTATCTGTATAGAATATATGAGACAACCCATCGCATTATGCTTCACCAAGGGAAATTTTTTTACAGTAGAACTAACTAGCAATAATTACTTGAGCTATTGCATACGTTTGACTATGTGAAATAGAAATAAATATCTTCTCATCATGATATCCTTTCACATGAATGAATGGGGCACCGGATTCATTTGAAAGAACTTCAATATCTTTAAAGCTTAGTGTTCCAATACCAGTTCCAACAGCTTTAGCGAAAGCTTCCTTAGCAGCAAATCTACCAGCTAAAAATTCTGTTTTTCTCGTAGAGCTTTGTAAAGTATGATAAATTTGCTGTTCTTTTTTTGTTAAGATTCGAGCAATAAACTGCTGATTATCTATATGTTTATAAATACGATCAAGTTCAATTAAATCAATGCCAATACCTTTTATCATAAAACAACCCTTCTCTCTTCATTTCATTGTGTTATTCTGGTATTTTAAATATAATCAATTACATTTGATTGAGTATTTTTAGGAAAGGATGCCACGAATGTTTATCCGAACTGAAAAAAGTGTTAAAGAATTTATTCAATTTTACCCTATTGTATCTCTTCTCATTATGATATACCTCTCATTATGGTTTATCATTGATGTATTGCAACTGTCAATAGGACAAGATATATATATGTGGGGTGTAGCAATAAATGGATTAATCCATGAAAGTGAATATTGGCGATTATTAACCGCTATGTTTCTACATGCTGATTTCATGCATACCTTATTTAATTCCTTTTCATTAGTTTTATTCGGACCTGCGTTAGAACAAATGCTAGGAAGAGTAAAATTTATCATTGCTTATCTTTTCGCAGGCTTAGTCGGTAATATAGCAACATATGCCTTTGATCCCCTAGCAATTCACTTTGCACATCTCGGTGCATCAGGTGCTATTTACGGTTTATTTGGTATGTATATTTATATGGTTTTATTTCGTAAAGATTTAATTGATATGCAGAGTGCCCAAATGGTAACGGTCATATTCTTTATCGGATTAGTGATGACCTTTTTACGCCCTGGCATTAATATTAAAGCACATATTTTTGGTTTTATTGGTGGTATATTAGTAGCACCCTTCGTTTTAAAACACGCTCTTCCATTCTCACCGTGGCGAAATAAAAGGGCTCGTATATTTACAAATAACGATCATAATGATATTAAATTTGATCCAAATCGTTGGAATAAGAAGAAAATCATTCCCGACAAAGTAAAAAGGAATTTACCGTGGATTTTCATAGGCATTCTGTTGTTCTTCGGTCTGTTAAGTTGGCTCGGTTTTCTATAAAAAAATACGCAAGTGAAGACGTTGTTCTGTTCTTCCTTGCGTATTTTTAATTTATCCTTTAGCTCTGCTTACGCCGATGTGGACCTCCTTTAAACCGCCCTTTACCCTTACTATAAAAACGCTTTTTATTAGAACGACGTTTTTTATCACGGAGATTTTCCGCCTTTTTTACACTAACTGGAGCAATCGATGATATTCTTACTGGTACAGCTTTTCTTTCTTTCGTTAACAGCTTCAAAGCTGCGGCAATAACCGTTACCGAATCGTGCTCCTCTAATAATTCGACAGCTGTCTCACGATAATCTTGTAAATCATGTTGGTCAATTTGTTGAATTATTTTCTCTAATGTTGCTTGTTGTTTTCCACGAACAGCTTCCTGATGTGTCGGTGGAGATAAACGTTGCATCTTACTTTTTGTTGTTGCTTCAATAAGTTTCAAATGTGCGATTTCACGTGGTGTAATAAATGATATTGCTTCTCCTGTTCGACCAGCTCGACCTGTTCGACCAATACGGTGAACGTAACTTTCTGGATCTTGTGGGATATCGAAGTTATACACATGGGTAACACCAGAAATATCAAGCCCACGGGCTGCAACATCAGTAGCAACTAGTATGTCAATACGACCATTCTTAAATTTTTTAAGAACAGACATTCGTTTACCTTGTGTTAAATCACCATGAATGCCTTCTGCTTTAAAACCTCTTACTTGTAACCCTTCTGCTATCTCATCTACACGCTTCTTCGTTCGACTGAATACGATAGACAAATCTGGATCATGTATATCTAAATGATTCGTTAACGTATCAAATTTATGGCGTTCTGGGATCTCAATAAAATATTGATTTATATTCTCAACGGTCAATTCTTTAGCTTTTACTTTTACTTCTTTTGGTGTTTTCATCATATTCGTTGCAATATCACGAATTTCTTTTGGCATCGTAGCTGAAAACAAAAGTGTTTGACGATCTTCTGGAATGCTTTTTAAAATATTACGAATATCGTCGATGAATCCCATGTTTAACATCTCATCAGCTTCATCAAGTACTGCCGTTTGGACATCATGATTACGAATCGTGCGGCGGCGAATATGGTCTAATAGCCTTCCAGGTGTAGCAACAACGATATGTGGCTTGTCTTTTAAAGCTCTTATTTGTCTTCCCATATGTTGACCACCGTATACTGGCAAAACACGCACACCTTTTACTTTACCAATTCGATTCAACTCTTCTGCTACTTGAATAGCTAATTCACGTGTTGGTGCAACGACTAAACTTTGAATCGTGCGTTTTGTAGGATTAATCTTCTCTATCATTGGTATGCCAAATGCTGCTGTTTTACCTGTTCCAGTTTGTGCTTGACCAATGACATCATAACCTTGCATGGCAAGAGGGATTGTTTCTGCTTGAATGGGTGTTGCTTCTTCAAAACCCATTTTTTGTACTGCTTTTAATATGGGCTGTGAAATACCCAGTTCTTCAAATGTAGTTGTCACGTTCTATTTCTCCTTTATTTTGTAAAAAGATTTCTGACTAAGTAAGTACCATATATTAGAAAAAGATTACCTTTTCATCCATTGACGAAAAGAAATTACAGTTTTCCACTTCACTTAGTATACCTATAATGCCTCATTCATGATGGCACATTTATCTAATAATAACACACTCATAAGTTCTATAGCTACTAGTTGCTATGTGACATCTTTTATGGCATGGTTATATTTATCATGACTGTTTAGTATGTTAGAATGATTCCTTGCCAATGAATAGTGATAAGTTCAGAAAATATACATACAAGAAGGTGTGTTGCATGCGATTGCCACCATTTAATCCATATTTAGCTATCATCATTGGTGTTATTTCTGTCTCGACCTCGGCAGTGCTCGTTAAACTGGCCGTTCAAGCACCAGCTCCAATCATTGCTTATTATCGGTTACTTTTTGCAGTTTTACTCATGTCACCATTGATCATTGCTAAATATCGACATGAATTTAAACTGGTTGAAAAAAGAGATTGGATTTCATCCATTTTGGCTGGTGTTTTTCTAGCATGCCATTTTATATTATGGTTTGAATCATTAAACTACACTTCTGTCACAAGTTCTGTTGTCCTCGTGACGTTACAGCCAATTTTTGCCTTTTTAGGGACTTTTTTGTTTTTTAAAGAAAGATTTTCATATGGTACTGTAATTAGTATGATCATCGCTCTATTTGGAAGTATCATTATTAGTTGGGGCGATTTTCAAATGAGTGGTGCTGCCTTATTCGGTGATCTTCTCGCCATTCTAGGAGCAATCACAATGACGGTTTACTTTCTGCTTGGACAAACAGTACGAAAGCGGCTATCCCTTATGACATATACTTTTATTGTCTATAGTTTTAGTACAGTGACCTTGCTCATTTACAACTTGATTGAACAGCATCCATTTACTGGTTATCCGACAAACCATTGGGGTATTTTTCTCACTTTGGCCATTGTACCTACTTTCTTTGGACATACATTATTTAATTGGGCTTTACGCTGGTTAAGTACTGCGACTGTTTCGATGGGCATTGTTTTTGAGCCTGTTGGCGCTTCTATTTTAGCCTACTTCTTCTTAGGTGAAACAATCACTTGGGCACAATGGTTAGGTGGCACAATTGTTATTTTTGGCTTATTTTTATTTATTTTAAGTACATCTAGAAAACGGCAAGTAACCCTTTCTCGTAAAAGAGATCATTAACATATTTGATGTGGGGAGTTATTTTTAATGAAAAAGACGATCTATTCATCCTAAAAAATGTTCCCTCTTACTATAAACTGATATAATATAATTAATTGATAACAAAGCAGGTGGAAACACAATATGAACATTCAATTTATGACAGACGGCGGAGCAGATATTCCTAAGCGCATTTACAATATGATTGATGTCGAAGTCGTTCCGCTCTATTTACATTTTCAAGACGAGGAATATCAAACCGGTGATTTAGATATGACAACTTTTTTTAAAAAAATCGCCGAGACTAAAGCTTTACCACAATCAGCAGCACCTAGTCCACATGATTTTTATGAAGCGTATAAAAAGATTGATCCAAAACGACCAATTATTATGCTTAGTCTAACGAAAGGGTTAAGTAGTACGTATAACAATGCTGTTCTTGGCAGAAATATGCTTCTAGAAGAAGAACCTGAACGACAAATTGTTGTGATCAACACGAAAACAGCTTCATGTGGAATTGCCTTATTACTTCATGAAGCAGCATTTAAAGTTGAAGATAATTATACGTTTGAACAATTAGTAAGTCATTTAGAGGAAAGAGTTGAACAAACGACTACGTTATTCGTTTTAAAGACATTAGAGAATTTAATCCTAGGTGGTCGGTTAGATAGAGTGCGCGGCACAATCGCAAAAACTTTAAATATTAAACTTTTAATGAAAGCAAATGACGAACGTGGTGACATTGATGTCATCGAAAAAGTACGGGGGAATAAGAAAGCAATTAATCGTTTTATTGAACAAATCGGTTTACACGCCAAAAACTTTGAAAATAAAATTATTACGATGACGCATTGTAATGATGAGCCACGAGCTAAGAAGGTATTAAATGACATTATTGAAAAATACCCTTTTAAAGATGCCTTTCTAACAGAAACAGGCCCACTCATTTCTACTTATGGTGGTGAAGGCGCTCTCGTTATTTCCTTTTTTAATAAATAATAATTGTCATATGTTCCATATTGATGATGGGACATATGACATTTTATTAAAGTGGCTTATTTAAAAAATCATACACCATTTTAATTAAAACTTCTGAGTCATTCCCCAAACAAATAAGGTGGTCTGACCTTTCAAAAATAACCACTTCTTTTTTTTCAGATGCGAGTTCTTTCTCTAAATAGTACGCCGTTTTATAAGGTACTAAACTATCTTCTTGACCATGAGCTATAAAAACAGGCGCTTTCACATCTTTTAAAAATTGTCGTGTTTCATTGACTAATTTCATAAACTCAAAATTTGCTTGTAAAGGAACTTGTTCTAGTTTATCTTTGTAATGGTTAAAGTATTTATTTTCTTGTAAATTACCTTTTAGTCCATCCTCAATAAACTCACCTATGTTAACAATTATTTTACCAAAGGATAAATACTTCCCCGCAGTGGCCAATAAAACGAGACGATCGACTTTATACTTTGCAGCTAGATAGACACTAATCATGCCACCCATAGAAAAGCCGATAACATAAACCGTATCACATGTCTCCTTTAAAGATAAGTATGCTTCTTCAGCCGCCAATAACCACTCTTTATAAGAGCGATCAGCTAAATCTAACGGTTCACCATGCCCCGGCAATATGGGAACAATTATTTCCCAATCTGTATGTTCTCGTAAATAATTTGTTAATGGTGCTAGTTCATGTGGACCACCAGTATATCCATGGATGAGTAAACAACCTACCATTTTCATTCTCCTTGCTATTTCTTATAAAAACAAGTATCCCCTTATCCATATTTATATCACATTCTGTTACTTCTAGCTTGTTCTACCGTTTAAACAATCACTCTCCACGGGTAGCTGTGAAATGTTTCATAAATGCACCGAATTGTTTAACAATCGGACTCACTTGGTGATAAATATTAGCGACTTGCCCAACCGTTGATAACATTTTATCTATATCTAACTGTCCATTAGCATCATAAAAATATTCTAAAAAACTATTTCCCGATTGTATTTGCTCCATTTGAGTCATATTTATCGGTGTTTCTGGTTGTTGATAATAATTAGGTGGTGAAAAAGGTGCTGGTTGTTGGTAATCGGGTGGTTGGATACTTTGGTCTAAATAAGGTGATGGATTTCCCGCATATTGCCATTCATTATGTTGCGGATAAATATTTGGTCTAGGTGGATGACTCGGAATCGATTGATAAATTGGATGAAATGGGTCCCTATACATAAATTAACACACACCCTTACCTTTCGTTTGATAATTTATCATATGAAAAACCAAAGACGGGTGTGCATATCATGACCCGTCATATAAAATAGAAAAAGAGCGCTGTTCAATTAAAAAAGGAAAGATAATTGGAAAAAGACACGCCACTATTGGATAAGGACTGCTTCCAACAACTAAACATAAAAATATAAAACTAATCCACCGTTCTTTAACAAAAGCTATTTTCGCCTTAGATAAAACGGCAATTGAATAATTTATTTCCACATGATAAATATAGATACCTGTTAATAAGATAAGTAATATTTGTACTGGAACCCACCATGTAAAATGAAGGATAAAATAAGGTACCAAAGGAACTAAAATCGGTAGACTACCCATGATATACCATTTTAAGAATGATTGCTTATATGCCATTAAATCCCAAGGTAACACTTCAACGAGATCAGCCTGAAATTGGTTTGTAAAAAAAGATGTCGTTCCAGCTGCATATGCATAAAGTGCCACAGCAATACCGATGAACATGAACCCTGCTTTCGGAATATAGTTTAATACCGCTAACATAAGCACGAGAATCCCAATGAGTTGAATGATATATTCTATATTTCTTATGAATACAATTTGCCATAACCGATGATGAATACTTTGAGATGTATAATGAAATGGTTTTTTTCGATATGTTAACTTTCGCATTAAACTGTATTTCCTTTGTGGTTTAATACGTACTTGCGATACTCTAGAAACAAAAGCCATATTCCATAAATGATAATCGCATAACGTAATCACTTTTCCCCAATCAACTCCAACGAATAGACGTGGATAGAGTAAAATATTTAATATTAGAAGTACGCTAATTAGCATAACGACTGAAAATGGATCCGATTGAACAATGAACACGATACCGTTGATTGTGACAAATACAAACCAAAAGAGCATTTTTATAAGGATATTTCTTTGAAACATAAACCATTGTGGAATCGTCATACCAAAGTCAATGAGAAAAAACATTCCGAAATACTTTAAAATAAATATTCCACTAATTGGAGTAAGGAGAAATAAACAGAGCCCAATCAAGACCATGACAAAAAGCCTCTTAATCACTTTATTAAAAAAACTTAAAAACCAAATATGCTGCCGCGAATAAGGTAAGAGACTTAATTGATATTCAGAGCTTGAAAACATAACACCAGGATGTCTAAACGATAAGAAAATATATCTAAAAGGAATCACTGCGATTAACAGATGAAAATAACGTTCTCCTTGAGATTGCATCCACAAAAATTGTTCCTCATATTCACTTAGTACGTTACCAAAAACAAACATCGTCATAAAAAGGTAACCGAAGAAAACAGCTAAATAAAAAGCAATTGTTTTGTCAATAACTGTTCTTAGAGTAAGCTGATAAATGTTCATCTTCTTTTTAAACCGCTGCCGACCTAAAAAAGTATAAGCCCATAATATTGATGGTTTCATACTTTTTACTCCGTTCTCCTTGTAATCGTATCAAAGTCATCAATGGAACCAGATTGAACCAATTTTCCTTCCTGAAGCAAGACATAGCGGTCAGCGATATTTTTTACACGGTCTAATTGATGGGATGTAATAAGAATGCTTGTCCCTTTGACGATTTTATCCTTAAGCAATTGTTCAAAATAAGCAATCGCATAAACATCTAAACCCATAAATGGTTCGTCGATTATTAATAGTGGTGTATCTGGTAAGAAAGCACAGATTGTTTGAACTTTTTGACGCATTCCTTTTGATAAAGATTCCGGATATTCATTGAGCTTATCGGTTAATTCAAATCCAGTGACATAATCATCTATTCGCTCATGTAGACTTGTTTCGCTAATTTGGTAGCTTTTCCCATATAATTGAAAATGTTGTAAAACGGTTAACTCAGATAAGAGCAATGGTTCTTCTGGTAAATAAGAAAAAGACTGTTTGTAAGATAAAAGGTCATCATCTTGATCAGACCCATTAATCACTATATTTCCTGATGTTTTGTTTAAAACACCTACTATCGTTTTAATTAGTGTTGATTTTCCCGCTCCATTGTGACCTACTAAAGCGAGAACTTCCCCCTTATGTAACTCAAATGTGATCGCTTCTAGTATTCTTTTCTTTGATAATACTGTAGACACCGAATCAACGAGTAGAGTAGGCACGCATATCACCCCTGTCCCTTTTGTTATTATACGAGACAGAAAGGAAAAGGTTTCAAATAAAAAACAGGACGATTCTCGTGGAACGTCCTGTTTATTCTTTATTAATCATCTAATTCAATTAATAAAATTTCTCCTGTACATGCATCAATTTCAATATCTGCTTCTTGGTGGCCATTTTTCACTTCAATTTCATAAATAAGTTGACCATCATCTTCATCTAATTCAATACTTTCCAATTCACCAGGGAACTCTTTTAATGCTATATCAACAGCTTCGTTATGATCAATAATTGATCTTTTTCTTTCTCTTTTTTGTTGCTGTCTAGCTTGTGGTTGTTGTTTAGCTCGTTGCTCTCGTTTAGTTTGCTGTTTCTGTGATTTTTCTTTCTTTATTTCTATTTGTTTATCGTTACTGTCTTCATTGGCACGTGATGTCATATATTTTTCTTTAAGTTTTAATACTTCTCCTGTATTTCCATCTAATTTTAACTCGTATTCTTTATCATCTGTTTTAACTTCTACTTCATAAACAACTTTATTGTTTTCCTTTTCTAATTCTAATTCTGTAATTTCTCCTGGATATTGCTCTGTAACTAATGCTTTAATATCGTCTGAAGATAGCTTCGGGGTATCTTGTGAAGCATTTGATTGATAAATCCCAACACCTAGGATAAGCGCTATGACTGCGGCACCTACTGTAATCATCATTTTTCTATTCATTTTGTTTCCTCCTTTATCTCTTGTAGTTTTATCATAACGCCTCAAAATAATAAAACATGGTGAGGTAGATTAAAATTTGATGAGAAATCAATGAGCTTTAGGCAATTTTAAAGTAAAGACAGATCCTTTTTCTTTTTCACTCTGTACAGAAAGTGTTCCACCGTGTGATTCTGCAATCTCTTTAGCAATGGCTAGACCAAGGCCTGTTCCACCAGAATCTCTACTTCTTGCCTTATCAACCCGGTAAAAGCGGTCAAAGATTCTCTCTTGATCTTTCTTACTAATCCCGATGCCATAATCTTCTACTTGGAAAATAACATCATCAGTTTGTGAGTAAAGACGGATATCAATTTCCCTTTCACTATATTTTAAAGCATTCATAATTAATATATATATGATTTGTTGCAGTTGCTCTTTATTCCCCGTTACTCTATTAACACCGTTGATTGATAAATGAATCTCACGTGAATGAACACCTCTTACTTTATGAATAATCGTTTCACAAATATGATTAAAGTCTACTTTTTCTTGTAAGACATTTGCTTCATTCTTAGCTAATACTAATAGCTGTTCGACAAGCATTTGCATCCGGTCTGCCTCTGAATGGATGGCATCAACTGATTCACCAAATATATCGGGATGTTCTAATCCACGGCGTTTTAATAATTGGGCATAGCTTTTAATAATCGCAATCGGTGTCTTAAGTTCATGAGACGCATCAGAAACAAAAGCTTCTTGTTTGTGAAAATTCTCCTCCAACTTGGTAATCATATGATTAAAAGTTTTTCCCATCTCGTACATCTCGTCTTTTGACCGTTTTTTTAGACGAAGCTTTTGCCATTTCTTTGCCGTCATATTTTCATTCATGGTTTTCATAAATTCATGAATGGGTCTTAATAAAAAACGGCTTAACATTTTACTCGCTAACAGCGTTGGGATTAACATGAAAATAGCCGCTACTATGAGTACATAGAATAGCATGCTCATATTTTTTTCTAAGATAACGAGATGTTTCGACACTTCTAAGGTGACAACTTGACCGTCCTTCCAGATAATCGGTTTTGCAACGACCCCCATTTTTTTCCCATTCAAATCATAAATATTTTTCTTTTCTGAATGAGTATAAATGGCTTCTTGATTTAGATAATCTTTTTTCCTTGTTAGCTGATATATGAATATAGAGTCCTTTTGAATGATACGAATCATGCCATCACTTGGCAAAAATGCACGTAACAAATCATTCGTTAGTGCATTATCACTTTCATTAAGAGCTGTCGCAATGATATTCGTTTGTTCCAGCAGTTCCTCTAATTCGCCGTCACTGGATATCTTATAAAACAAAACGTAAATAGCGGTATTAACAATCACTAGTAATAAAATCATAAAGAGACTAGAGAATAGCTGAATTTTTGTTTTTAATTTCATTGTTCAGGATCCTTTATCATATAACCAACACCTCGTATTGTTTCGATATAAGGGATGGAAAATTTTTTATCTATTTTTTGCCTTAAATAACGAATATACACATCAACTACATTTGTATCGCCTACATATGTATATCCCCAAACGTGATCAATTAGTTGTTCACGGGTAAGAACGATATTTTTATTTTTCATGAGATATGTTAATAAATCATATTCTCGTGGTGTCAAATCAATTTTTTCTTCGTCATGAATGACTTCTCTTTTATTCAGATCGACTTGTAATCGCCCAACAGTTAAGAATTGATTCTCTGTTGCTTCTATGGTTTGAGACTGACGTAAATGGGCACGTATTCGTGCAAGTAATTCCTCAATTTCAAACGGTTTTGTCAAATAATCATTTGCACCTAAATCAAGGCCTCTTACTTTATCATGTGTACGGTCTCTCGCTGTTAGTAAAATGACTGGTGTTAGGTGATCTATCTCCCTAAAATCTCTTAAGATATCTAAACCACTTACTTTAGGAAGCATAATATCTAATAGGACGAGGTCCCATTTTTGCTCACGTAGTTTTTTAACTGCTACATCGCCTTCATGAACTGTTGTTGTATCATAACCTTCAAAGTTAAGTTCCAGTTCTAAAACTCGACTTAATTTTTCTTCATCTTCAACAACTAAAATACGTTTTTTTTTCATCCTTATGCACCACACTTTCTACACAAAGTATAACATTTAATTTAACTAAAATAACTTGAAAAAAACAATCATTTTTAGACAATCATGGTAAGATAGAAAGAGAAGGGAGAGATTATAACATGTTAGCATTAGACCATCTCGTTATATCTGTAAAAGATGCTGAGAAAGCGAATGAATATGCTCGTAAACATTTGTCTATCAAAGCAATTAAAGGTGGAAATCATGAGCAATGGGGAACATACAATTATTTAGCCTATTTTTCTAACACATGTTATATAGAATGGTTAGCGATTCATGATGAAGATAAAGCGAGGACTCAAGATAATCCATTGATTCAACATCTTCTACATATTCAACAACAAAAAAGTGAACCGACAACTTTCCAATTCGCTCTAAGTACAAACCAGCTAGATAGCTATGTAGAACACTTTAAACAGGAACAAATTCCCTTTAAAGGACCCTTCAATGGCCACAGGGTAAAACCAGATGGAACTGAACTAAGGTGGCGCATGTTATTTCCTAACTATGATTTCAAAACTGAAATGCTTCCATTTTTAATCGAATGGGAAACACCGAATAAAATGCCCGGACTAGATAATTCACAAATCATATCGAAGATCTACTATGGGGGAACATCGAAGGAAAAGTTTTCACATATATATAAACTAAAAAACAGAAAGATTCATAAAAACATGTTACGATTACAAAACACGAAGCTTTATTTTACAGACCAAACATTATTATCCTATGAATTATCTTAACATCGCATAAAAAATGACAGCTCCATCAAGCACACGATAAAGCTGTCATTTTTCTTATTGATTTAGTTGTTCTTTTAGAAATTGACGAACAGACTCTGGTGTTTTTGTATAAGCACTATGTTGATGCGCAATCTTCTCACCGTTCTTAAAGATAAGCATACTTGGAATGCCCATCACTTCGTACGTTTCGGCTATTCCTTCTATTTCATCAATATTCACTTCGAACCACTTATATGTGTTAAACTCTTCCATAACGTCACCGATAAACATATCTAATCTCTTACAATCAGGACACCAATTAGCAAAGAACTTAATGATAACAGGTTGTTCACTTTCAATAACCGTGTTAAATGTTTCCAAAGTATGTATCTGTTCCATTCTTATACATCCCCTTTTACTTATACTGCTTTTTATTGTATCAAGTCACTCATATATTTTCTTGGATACTGCTCCTCTTATTGATGATGTTCTACTTTACCAAGAATGTATGCACCGAATAAACCAAGTGCAAAAGTGGCGACAGAAGTAATCATTTCCCTCGATTCAGATGGCCAACCTGGAAAAACAATTATAAGTGAACCAATGACAAAGCCAATCACACAGGCGAATGTCGCAGTAAAATAACGATTTAGAAAATAATTAATCAGCTTACTCATCGTGACGATACCGATAACGATACCAAGTCCAGTTACAATAATCACATCAAACTGGAAATTATTAATGGCATGTATAATTGTCGCATATGCTCCAATAACTAAGAGAATCATTGAGCCACTAATACCCGGTAAAATCATTGCCGCACTTGCCAAAATGCCAGAAAAAAATAAAAATACGTAATCACTTATAGAAAGATTATCCATAATTGTTCCAAGAAATTCAATCGACCCTACCAATATAGCACCAACAATCAGGATGCCATAATGATAAAGGCGGAATTTATTTTTCATATCTGCTTGTTGTGTTAAAAAAGGTAAGACACCAAGAATCAGACCTAAGAAAAAGAATTGTAATGGCCCAGGATGGTGTTTAAGTAACCAATTAATCACCTTACTTAATGAAACAATGGCAGTACCTGCTCCGATTCCTAAAGGGATTAAAAATGTAAGATGACGTTTCCATTTACGACTAAACAGTCCGTTAATTGCTTCAATAAATCGATCATAAATACCTAGTAATAGAGCAATCGTTCCACCACTCACACCTGGTATCAGATCACTAGCGCCCATAAAAAAACCACGATAAATATTTTTCCATTCCATAGAATTACTCCTCTTCTCTATCAGTTAGGGATAGATTTCCTCGATAATATTTATTATTATACTATGTTTTTTTGTTTATAGAAATACATGGATGTAAGTCTTCACTCTTCGATAAATTGTAAATCAGGAACAAATTGGTTCATATGTTGTTTAACTTCTTCATAGTGTTGGCGTGCTTGTGGTAAGTCATCGTCTGTCAATTGAAACATTGGCCTTGGTTTCCATTCATTGACGTGAACAAATGTTGGCATAAACGCTGGTGAATGAATCTCAATTTTATGCGATGCATCTTTTTCAAATGTTTTCGTTATCTCACATTGGAAGATCCCACCAATTTGACGTTCTAGACCGATTTGACCAGATAAGAAGTTTCCTAACGAGTATATGGCAAGTGTTTGGTGACCATCTTTTCCTTCTACCCATTCAATCGGTTGCAAAACATGTGGATGATGCCCAAGTACGAGACGCGCTCCCTGATCTGCAGCAAATTGAACAAGATCACGTTGCTCTTCACTTGGCATCCGTTCATATTCAATACCGAAATGGTAACTAACGACAACAACGTCTGCCTTTTCCTTCGCTTCTTTAATATCACGTTCAATCACATCTTTTTGAATCAAATTAACTAAATAATCCTTTCCAGTCGGAACAGGAATCCCATTTGTTCCATATGTGTATGCTAAAAAAGCAACTGAAATACCTTCAGGCGTTTCTATAACACGTAGATTGTCTCTATCTTCTTGGCTTTTATATGAGCCGACATACATCATACCGATTTTCTCCCAATGACGTATAGCATGAAGAATTGCCTTTTCTCCTCGGTCAAGCGTATGATTATTAGCCATCGATACAATATCAATACCCACATCTTTTAATGCATCACCTACTTCGTGGGGACTATTAAAAGCAGAATATGTTGATAAACCTATCTCCGAGCCACCAATCATTGATTCTTGATTAGCAAATCCAATATCTACCTTTTGTAAATATGGTTTAACATATTGAAAATACGGGATAAAATTATACTCCTTCTTTTCACGTGCTGTCTCATAAACGCTTTCATGTATTAATATATCACCAATAGCTGCTAATGTGATCGTCTGCTTCAACTGCTTCTGCTTTAGCTCGGAAGGTGCCTTTTCGCCATGTTCCCTCCCTTGTTGCTCTGAATGTGAGCAAGCTGCTACTGAAATAGCAACAAACATCAATAAGATGAATATCATATTTTTCTTCATTTGTTGCACCCCTTCTTTATAAACCTTTTTCATCATAACATGAACAGACATACTTTATCATAAATAATTTTTTATACTTTATGAAACATTATTAGATGTAAATCGTATTAAGACGTAATGAAGGAGGTATTTAGCATTGAAAACACCAGCATTAGAATTAATCAATGTTACCAAACGGATCGGTAATAAAGAAATTATTAAAGGATTGCAGTTTACAATTGATAAGGGAGAAGTATTCGGCTTTATTGGACCAAATGGTGCAGGTAAAACAACAACCATTCGAATGATTGTTGGATTAATGAGCCTAACTGAAGGTGACATCCGCATTCACGGTAAAAGTATCAAAACAAATTATAAAGAAGCAGTACGCGAAATCGGAGCAATCGTAGAAAACCCTGAGCTCTACCCTTATATGACCGGTTGGCAAAACTTAAAACATTTTGCCCGCATGATTCCCGGCATTACCGACGAAAGAATAAAAGAGATTATATCACTTGTAAAGATGGAAAAAGCGATTCACGAAAAAGTTAAACGGTATTCACTGGGTATGCGGCAAAGACTTGGAATTGCTCAAGCTCTCTTACATAACCCTTCCATATTAATTCTGGATGAACCGACAAACGGATTGGATCCAGCAGGCATTCGTGAGATTCGGGAATATATTCGTGCACTTGCAAAAGAAGAAAATGTTGCCATTATCATATCAAGCCACTTATTAGCAGAAATTGAACAAATGTGTGATCGGATCGGTATTATTAAAAACGGAGAACTTATTACAACGCAGAGTGTTCATGACACAGAAGATGAAGAGCAATCTGAAGCGGAACAAATTTTCTTATTTGATATCAAGCCGGCTAAAAAAGCACAAGAGATTTTAGAATCAGAGTTTGATGCTGAAATAGATCATAAAGATGGCATCCTAACTATCAAAACGTCACGAAAAAAAGTACCAGAGATGGTTAAAACATTGGTCAAACATGATATGGATATCTATCAAGTAGCAACTTCTAAATCAACATTAGAAGATAAATTCTTTGATTTGATTGGAGAGAATATCATTGAGTAACTTTTTTAAACTCATTTATAATGAATTATTTAAAATCTTTGTGAGAAAGTCAACATGGTTTATGTTTGTTGCTCTTTTTATTGTTATTCTTGGGATGGGCTTTTTGGAAAAAGGATTTGGTGACGACTATACAAGTGAAAACTGGCGAGCAGAGTTAGAGCAGGAAAATAAAGAATTACAAAAAGACCTAGAAGAAGACGATATGGAAGACTCACCTTTTTACGATTTTGCAATGTCAACGATTGAAGAAAATAATTATCGGCTAGAACATGACATCATGCCCCTTTCAACTGGTGGTTGGAGTTTCATGTATCTCTCAACATCTTTTTTAGGTTTAGTTAGTTTATTTACAATTGTCATTGCGGCGGGCATCGTTGCTAACGAATTTTCACAAGGAACAATAAAATTACTCCTTATTCGACCGATTCATCGTTCTATTATTTTATTATCAAAATATATCGCTGTTCTTATTTTTGGGTTTATTACAGCTGTTTCCCTGTTACTATTATCTTTAGGTGTCGGGGGAATTTTATTCGGATTTGAAGAACATATTCCCGCTGTTGTCATTGACAATACAGAAGGACTAACACATATATCAGTCTTAAAAGAAACGATTTATCAGTACAGCTTTTACTCCATTAATCTCATTATGATTACGACATTTGCTTTTATGATTTCTGCCGTATTCCGAAACAATGCTTTATCAATCGGTGTTGCTCTCTTTCTATTATTTACAGGAAATACGGTGGTACAATTCTTTTCCGATAAAGAATGGGCTAAATACCTTCTATTTGCCAATACTGATTTAAGACCATACTTTGATGGAAAACCATTGTTTGAAGGTATGACACTCTCGTTTTCAATTACCATCCTGCTCGTTTATTATGCTGTTTTCGTTATCTTAGCTTGGGGTATCTTTACAAGACGTGATATTGCTTGAAAATTCATTTCTTTTACAAACATTAAGAAAGTATGCTATAACTGAATCATAGTTCACTATATGAGGTGTTTCGAATGAAACGACATATGTCCGGTGTATTCATATTATTAACAGCGATTATTTTGGTAGTTGGGACGAAATTAGACTATGCCTGGAGTGGTATTGTCAAATGGGGATTAGCTGCGATTACGTTATCATTGGCTGCTTACTATACCAAGTATATTCCAAGTCAGAAGCAACAAGACAATACAAAAAGGGGCTGGGACAAAACTAGCTCAAAATAGTATAAAAAATGGTTCCAAGCATTAAAAATTGCTCGGAACCATTTTTTTGTATGGTTATTTCCAT
>NZ_JACHHA010000019.1 GCF_014202495.1 Cerasibacillus quisquiliarum
GGGAAGACCCTGGAAACGTAGCTGCGGGTGGAAGTAACCAAGTGATCTGGACTATCCCAGCAGATGAAGCAAAGTAAGAGGTATTGTCAAGAGATGCTATTATCCTTCAAACAAATAATACATCAATAACTGAATAAAAAGTAGCCTTACAACAGACCAAGACTTATCAGAACGTTCAACCTATGTTACTGCAAAAGCGACATCGACAGTAAATTTATGGTTTTTGCCTCAGGTAATTGACATATTAGGCAGTACAAAAGCCAATGGGCGAGTCGAAGGTCATACTTTTATATAGAAAAAGAAGTTCATGCATCATATTAAAATAACTAAAACGAATACAAGAGGTGTTTAACATGAAAAGACTAACTTTAATTTTAACAGTATTACTTATCAGTACATTTATGCTTGTCGCATGTAGTGATGATAAGGATGAAGCAAAGGAATCAGATAACAATGTAGTTAATGAAGAAAATAATGATGGAAAAGACAATGATGAAGCTGAAAAAGATGATAATACAAAAGACAATGACGATGATTCAGGTAAAAGCACATCAGAAATCACAACAGAGGACCAATTAGATTTAAAACTAGGGGATACAGGTAAGTTTGATACAACACTTGGAACTTATGAAATGACCGTTACTTCTGCAAAAATAATAGATTCAGAATTAGATGGCAATGAGCCTTACAACTATGGCTTCATTTTATTAGATATTACAATTAAGAATACAAGCAACCATGATTTGGATGCAGAAGATCTAATGATTTCAATGGAAGTTACAGACAATCTTGATGGTTCGGGTCATATTGATAGTTCTGGTGCATTTGAAAGTGTTCAGGAATTGGAAGGAACTATCAAGCCTGGTGAAGAACTCTCTGGTCAATTTATAACTGATATTTATGAATCCGATGAATATTATTTTAGAGAAGACCCTGGAAACGTAGCTGCGGGTGGGAGTAACCAAGTGATCTGGACCATACCAGCAGATGAAGCAAAGTAGTACTAGAATAGAATTTTTCTCACGATTATATGTGTTGTGGTATTTTATTTTAAATAGGAGGTTTTCAAATGAAGCGGATCTTAATCATTTTAATAACCAGCCTACTATTAATTGTAACCGCTTGCGGAGACGGTGACGGTGCAGAAAACACATCTGCGACCAATAAGAAGGAAAATGAAAATACAACAGAAAAAAACAATGATGGAGAAATTCCAGTTTATCAGATTGGAGAAACAGCTGTAATAAAGAATGATAAGTTTGATTTAGAATATGAAGTTACGGTTAATGATTTTGAAATATCAAAGGAAATTAACGGGGTTAAAGAAGAAGAGTTGGTAGCTAATGCAGATCCTGAAGATGATGGTGGATTTTTAGCAGTTGAAGTAACATATAAGAATATTAGCGATGAAGCATATGTGCCAAATGAAAGATTTTATCCTGTTTTTCAACCTGGTGATGGTGGCGGTGGCGAATTAACTGACTACGACGACATGTTCTTTCCAGAGCTAGAGAAAGAATTGGCTCCAGGAGAAGAAATAACGGGTAAATTAGTGTATTTATCTGCTGCAGCTATCGAAGATTACTTTACTTTAACTTACGAACCAATGCAGGAAAATGAAACCTGGTTCCACCTACCAAATCCGAATTTAAATTAATACAAGAGGTGTTTAACATGAAAAGACTAACTCTAATTTTAACGGCATTACTTATCAGTACATCTATGCTTGTCGCATGTAGTGATGATAAAGATGAAGTAAAGGAATCAGATAACAATGTAGTTAATGAAGAAAATAATGATGGAAAAGACAATGAAGACGCTGAAAAAGACGATGACTCAAAAGATAATGATGATTTAGGTAAAAGCACATCAGAAATTACAACAGAGGACCAATTAGATTTAACTCTTGGAGATACAGGAAAATTTGATACGACTCTTGGGACCTATGAAATGACTGTGGAGAGCGCTGAATTATTAGAAGAATTAGATGGAGTAGAGTCAGAATTCGATTATTTAATCTTAATTAATTTATCTATTAAGAATACAAGTGATCACGATTTAGATGTAGAAGATTTAATGTATTCTATGGAGGTCACAAAAGAGATTGAGAAGTCGGGGTTTGGGGATCAAGCGCATAATTTTGAAAGTGTTAAAGAATTAACTGGGATTATTAAACCAGGTGAAGAGATCTCCGGACAGTTTATTACACATATGTTTGAATCCGATGAATATTATTTTAGGGAAATGGAAGGGAATGTAGCAGCAGGTGGAAGTAACCAAGTGATCTGGACTATACCAGCAGATGAAGCAAAAAGCGATTGATATGTTGGGCAGTACAAAAGCCATTAATGGTCGAGTAGAAGGCAATACATTTTATATAGAAAAAGAAGTTCATGCATCATATTAAAATAAACAAAAACAAGAGGTGTTTAACGTGAAAAGGCTAACTTTAATTTTAACAGCATTACTTATCAGTACATTTATGCTAGTCGCATGTAGTGATGATAAAGATGAAGTGAAGGAATCAGATAACAATGTAGTTAATGAGGAAAACAATGATGGAAAAGACAACGATGATGCTGAAAAAGATGATGATGATAAAAAAGAGGACGATACTGATTCAGGTAACGGTACATCAGAAATCACAACAGAAGATCAATTAGATTTACAATTAGGGGATACAGGGAAATTTGATTCAACATTAGGGACATATGATATGACTGTTAAAAGTGCTGAACTTTTAAAGGAACTAGATGGTAAAGAAGCTCAATTTGACTATCTAATATTAATCAACCTATCTATTAAAAATACAAGCAACCATGATTTAGACGCTGAAGATTTAATGTATTCAATGGAAGTTACTCATGGATTAGAAAAATCAGGATTTGGAGATGCTTCTGCAGCTTTTGATAGTGTAGAAGAGTTGACAGGTACGATTCAACCTGGTGAAGAACTGTCAGGACAATTTATAACAGAAGTTTATGAAGCAGATGAATATTATTTTAGGGAAATTGAAGGAAATGTAGCAGGAGGTGTAAGTAATCAAGTCATCTGGACCATACCAGCAGATGAAGCAAAGTAGTACTAGAATAGAATTTTTCTCACGATTATATGTGTTGTGGTATTTTATTTTAAATAGGAGGTTTTCAAATGAAGCGGATCTTAATCATTTTAATAACCAGCCTACTATTAATTGTAACCGCTTGCGGAGACGGTGACGGTGCAGAAAACACATCTGCGACCAATAAGAAAGAAAATGAAAATACAACAGAAAAAAACAATGATAACAATAAAGAAGAATCTGATGGAGAAATTCCGGTTTATCAGATTGGAGAAACAGCGGTTATTTATAGTGAGGATTTTGATTTAGATTATGAGGTAACAGTTAATAGCTTTGAAATTGCAAAGGAAGTAAATGGAGTTAGTATTGAAGAGCTAGTAACTAATGTAGAAGAAGATGATGAAGGGGGCTTTCTTGCTATTGAGTTGACGTATAAAAACATAAGTGATGAGGCTTATACACCTAACGAAAGATTTTTACCATATTTTGGATATAGAGGTGGTGGGGGATCTTTGACAGATTATGATGATATATTCTTCCCAGAGTTAGAAGAAGAATTGGCTCCAGGTGAAGAAATAACTGGTAAATTAGTCTATTTATCAGCAGCTCCTAACGAAGAATATTTCACATTAACCTACGAACCAATGCAGGAAAATGAAACCTGGTTCCACCTACCAAATCCGAATCTAAATTAATACAAGAGGTGTTTAACATGAAAAGACTAACTCTAATTTTAACAGCATTATTTATCAGTACATTTATGCTTATCGGATGTAGTGATGATAAGGATGAAGCAAAAGAATCGGATAACAACGTAGTTAATGAAGAAAATAATGATGGAAAAGACAATGAAGACGCTGAAAAAGACGATGACTCAAAAGACAATGACGATGATTCAGGTAAAAGCACATCAGAAATCACAACAGAGGACCAATTAGATTTAAAACTAGGGGATACAGGTAAGTTTGATACAACACTTGGAACTTATGAAATGACTGTTGAGAGCGCTGAATTATTAGAAGAATTAGATGGAGTAGAGTCAGAATTCGATTATTTAATCTTAATTAATTTATCTATTAAGAATACAAGTGATCACGATTTAGATGTAGAGGATTTGATGTACTCTTTGGAAGCTACTCATGATATAGAAGGATCTGGGTATTCAGATCAATCCCACAACTTCAAAAGTGTAGAAGGATTAACAGGAATTGTTAAACCAGGTGAGGAGATATCTGGACAGTTTATTACACATATTTATGAAGCTGATGAATATTACTTTAGAGAAGATACAGGAAATGTAGCAGCAGGTTGGAGTAACCAAGTGATCTGGACTATCCCAGCAGATGAAGCAAAGTAGTGAATGAAGTTAATATTATAAGATAAAGAAATAACATGTGAAATAGTCTATTTAGTTACTACAGCTATCGAAGACTACTTTAATCTACGAACCAATGCTGGACGGAGAAACCTGGTTCCATCTACCGAATTCAAATAAGTAAGTTTCAATACATAGAAGGGAGAATAAACCATGAAACGTTTATTAAAATTAATATTGTTCATTTTACTAGCAATTGGCTTAGTCGCATGTAGTGATAAGGAAGAAACTAGTGATGTTACAAAAGGGGATGAGGTAACAGAACCAACCAAACAAAATGCTGAGCAAGATAAAGAAGAGGTTAACGATAATGAATCAGGAGATAGCGAATGGGGAGAAGACCAGCTTGATTTAAAAATTGGTGATACTGGGACAGTGAATACTAACTTTGCAACATATCAAATAACAATGAATTCTGTAGAGTTCATGGATAAGATAGGAGAAGAACATCCACAGGCCGATAGATTTGTATTAATTAAATTAACGATTAAAAATATTGGAAATGAGTCACTTAATGCTGAAGATGCATTAGCAGATGCAATGTTGGCAACAGAACCTGGTTCATCAGGAACATCTTGGTTCTATAAGGATGGTATAGCAGAGGAATGGCCTGGGGAAATAGAACCTAATGAATCTCAGACAGGTGCAATATTATTTGATGTCTCTAACAGCGATGAATACGTCCTTCAATTTGGCACATTTTTTGAATCTGTCTCCAATGAAGTACGCTTTCTCTTCACTGATGAAGATGCTAAATAGCCGGATATTTTATCAGATTACTAGAGAATCATAAAAGAATAATTTTTTTGATTACTTCATAAAGCTGATTATAATTTAAAATTACAAAGTCAGTCCAATCATACTTGAAGAAATTCGGTGATATCGATCATCTCACATTAACAGTCAAAGGATTTGGGAAAACGAAACCGATAGCATCCAACGAGGATGACGATGGTCGCGCACAAAACCGTCGCGTAGAAATTATTTTTCAAGTGGCTGAATGACGCATCTGCTTTATCAATAAATATGATTAAAGAAGGGGGTTTGTCATGGTGAAACAGATTTGGCGTATATTTTTAATTCTTGTCATGTCAATGGGCTTAGTCGCTTGTCAGTTAGATGTACCGGAAACGAAAGACAATGCTAATGCTCAAGATAATAAGACAGAAGTAGAAGGAAAGAAAGATAATAAGGAACAGGAAAAAAAGAGGAAAGATGAAGAAGAAAATCAAGCTGCTTCAGCATCAAAGTCTAAGGATACCAAGAAAAAAGCCGATGGAAAAATTGAAAGTGGTAAAGGCGGCTATTTATGGCGTGTTCAGAATGGGGATACGACTGTCTATTTACAAGGAACAATTCATCTCGGTGTTGAAGATTTTTATCCGTTAAATGATGCGATTGAAGAAGCGTATGAAAGTGCAGATGTCGTTGTACCAGAAGTAGATATAACAGAGATCGATCTTTTTTCTAGTATTGGATCCACATTGATTCATGGTGTGTATATTGATGGGACAACGATAAAAGATCATATTTCTAAAGATTTATATAAAAAATTAGAAGAAACATTTGATAAACAAGGATTGCCAATTGATATTGTGAAGTTTTTTAAACCATGGTTATTAACATCTACGGTCAATCAACTTGCTGCTATGGAATTGGGCTATGATTCAGGTGTTGATGTATATTTTCTAGAAAGAGCAAAAGAGGATGGTAAAGAGATTCTCGAACTTGAATCAGTAAGTGAACAATACGGTGTCTTATCAGGGCAGTCACCAGAATTTCAAGAACGTCAATTAGAAGAAACATTAGATAGTCTAAACGACTTTGAAAATGTAATGCAACAAATGTTTTCACTATACTTAGATGGCGATGAAGAGGCTATGTTAGATTATCTGTTCCCAAGTGATGTCGAACAAGATAAAGAGTATGAAGAATATATGAAGGCATTGAATGACGACCGAAACAAAAACATGGCCGAAAAAATCGCCGGCTACCTAGAAGAAGGTTCTGATAAAACATACTTTGTCATCGTTGGTACGCTCCATCTTATTAAAGAACCACATATCCGTTCATTGCTAGAGGAAAAGGGATACGAGGTTGAGAGGATTTATTGATAGTATGCCTTATCATTTATGATACTAAAAAATGAAGAACGTCTACATTCCTAATATGTTTGTTTTAGGTATGTAGACGTTTTTTATTATTTGTGTCCTACCGATCTAGTCACAGTCAACAATTTTACGGTACAATTGTAACTGGACATGGAGCGTTATGGAGGACGCCATAACTAACGCTTCCAAGGACAGCCCCTTTTAAAGGACTGCGCCCACGTGATCCCATAATAATACAATATGCGTCTAGCTCTTTGGCAAGCTTACATATTTCGGTTTGTGCATTACCAATTCGAATGGCTTTTTCAACAGGAGCGAGTGTTTTTTCGGTCATGGCATCTGTTTGTGCCAGAACTTCAATGCCCCTTTCTTTTGAGTAATTTTCCACTTCTTCCTTACTGAAAAAGCGTTGCACATTAGCGGTTTGAATATTTGGTTGCACATTAACCAATACAATTTTAAATTCCATTTTCTCTGCTATTCGTATAGCGAATTTTAATGCATCATCCGAATGCTCAGAACCATCATACGGAACAATCATAGCACGTGGTCCACCTTGTTTACCCATGCTAAATCCCCCCTAGTTTTTTACGAATTTTATCTATCTTTATTGTATCAAGCTATTCTAAAAAATGCTTAAGAAAACATAAAAAATGTTTATAGGCGATATTTCCTATCAAGCCGTTTTCTTGATATAATGACCAAGACAAATGATTTTCACACAATCGTTATAACATGATGAATCATCATTATACATAAGGAAAGGACGACAATCTAATGACAAAACAACAAATTGGTGTGATTGGACTAGCCGTAATGGGAAAAAACTTGGCGCTTAATATGGAGTCCAAAGGCTTTTCTGTGTCTGTCTACAATCGTTCCAGAGAAAAAACGGACGAGCTGATAGCAGAAGCGACGAATAAACGAATTGTTGCGACTTATTCGATAGATGAATTTATCGAATCGCTAGAAAAACCACGTAAAATCATGCTTATGGTTAAAGCAGGTGATCCAACAGATGCGATGATTGAACAACTGCTCCCACATTTAGAAAAAGGCGATATCCTCATTGATGGTGGAAATGCGAATTTTGAAGATACACAACGCCGTAACAAAAGTCTTATTGAGCGAGGTATACATTTTATTGGAATGGGTGTTTCTGGTGGGGAAGAAGGAGCGCTTTACGGTCCATCACTTATGCCAGGTGGTCAAAAAGAAGCTCATGCTTTAGTGAAGCCGATCTTAGAAGCTATCGCTGCCAAAGTTGAGGGTGAACCTTGCACGACATACATTGGTCCTGACGGTGCTGGTCATTACGTAAAAACAGTTCATAATGGTATTGAATATGGCGATATGCAGCTTATTTCCGAAGCTTATTTCCTTATGAAACATGTGCTAGGCATGGATGCACAAGAACTCCATGAAGTTTTTAGCGAATGGAATAAAGGTGAGCTCGACAGCTATTTAATTGAAATCACAGCAGATATTTTTACAAAAGTCGATGAAGAAACGGGTAAACCATTAATCGATGTCATCTTAGATAAAGCCGGACAAAAAGGAACAGGAAAATGGACGAGTAAAAGCGCACTTGACCTCGGTATTCCATTACCGATCATTACCGAGTCTGTCTTTGCACGTTTCATTTCTGCAATGAAAGCCGAGCGTGTTCACGCAAGCAAGCTTTTAACTGGACCAGAAATCACGCCATATGAAGGAGACCGTGCAGAATTTGTAGAAGCTGTTCGTGAAGCATTATATATGAGTAAAATCTGTTCATATGCTCAAGGCTTTGCACAAATGCGTGCTGCTTCGGAATCTTATGATTGGAATCTTCAATACGGCAATATTGCGATGATTTTCCGTGGAGGCTGTATTATTCGCGCAGCATTTTTACAAAAAATAAAAGAAGCATATGACCGCGATCCAGACTTACCAAACTTACTCTTAGATGAATATTTCAAAGATATTGTTGAAAAATATCAAACATCACTTCGGAAAGTCATTAGCGTCGCTGTTCAAAACGGTATTCCAGTTCCAGGATTTTCAGCAGCACTCGCTTATTATGACAGCTATCGTGCAGAACGATTGCCGGCTAATCTTCTGCAAGCACAGCGTGATTACTTCGGTGCACACACATATGAACGCGTCGACAAAGAAGGCCACTTCCATACAGAGTGGTTAAGTAAATAACGTAAGTCACCGGTAAAAAAAGAAGGTCGGTAAGGGGGCTTGTTAGAAGCCCCCCTTTTGTTTTTATCTTATAGACTCCATATTGCGGTTTTAACGTCTCCTCTCGTGCTTGCAGATCGTTCCGAGACTCTACATTGCGGCTGTGAACTTTCACTCTCGTGCTTGTAAGTCGTTCTGAGACTCTACATTGCTGCTGTGAACTACCCCTCTCGCGTTTGTAAATCGCTCTGAGACTTCACGTTGTGGCTGTGAACTACCTCTCTCGCGCTTGTACATCGCTCTGAGACTCTACATTGCTGCTGTGAACTATCCCTCTCTTGCTTGCAGATCGCTCTGAGACTCCACGTTGTGGCTGTGAACTACCCCTCTCTTGCTTGCAGATCGCTCTGAGACTCTACATTGCTGCTGTGAACTATCCCTCTCTTGCTTGCAGATCGCTCTGAGACTCTACATTGCGGTTGTGAACTTTCTCTCTCGTTCTTGCAGATCGCTCTGAGACTCTACATTGCTGCTGTGAACTTTCCCTCTCGTTCTTGCAGATCGTTCCGAGACTCTACACTGCGGCTGTGAACTACCCCTCTCGCGCTTGTACATCGCTCTGAGAGTCCATATTGGAGAGTTCCATAGTCTAACGATATACCGCTTTAATGTTGTACATGTTCAATCACCTGGTGTAAAACATTAATCACATGATAATCATCAATCGAATAATACATCGTTGTCCCTTCACGTCGCGCTTTAACGAGTCGTAAATTTTTCAAATACCGCAGTTGGTGCGAGATAGTTGATTGGCCAAGTCCTAATGTTTCTGCAATTTCATTGACAGAATATTCACGTTGGCAAATCAAATTTAAAATCCGCACCCGCGTCGTATCACTTAACGCTTTAAAAGTTTGTGTAACTGCTTCAATTGTTTCATCGTTTAAGTCATGAAATTTTTGATGTTCCATTTATTTTACGCCTCTTTCTTAATGATGATGATGATGGTGATGACCAAGTGTATTTTCTACTTGGATTGTACATAAAATAGACTGGTCGTGAAGATGGTCTTCGGATTCAATTTGCAAGGTTGTATGCTGAATATCCAACTCTGACAGCTTATGTTCAATGTCATGCACCAATGATTCTGTTTCACGAATTGTTTTCGATCCATCAACGACAACGTGTGCAGATAAAGCGTGTAAACCACTTGTGATCGTCCAAATATGAACATCATGGACACCTTTTACTCCAGGAATATCCATCATCGCTTCCACAACATGATCGAGCTTTATATGTTTTGGCGTTCCTTCCATTAAAATATGAAGAGATTCTTTTGTTACGAAAAAGCCACTTCGTAATACAAGTGCTGCTACAATGACACTTGCTAATGGGTCAGCCCAACCCCAATCAAAAAACATGATAAGAAGTGCCGCAGTAATCGCACCAATAGAGCCGAGCATATCGCTAATAACATGCAGAAATGCACCACGCATGTTTAAATTACCTTCAGTATCTGCTCCTTTAAACATAATAATTGCTACAACGATATTCACAACTAGGCCAATGGTACTCACGATAAGCATACCTGTTGTCGCAACTGCAGGTGGGTTTGAAAATCGTTTAATCGCTTCGTAGAAAATAATGATTGAAATTAGAATCAATGTTAAGCCATTTAAAGTAGCTGCTAATATTTCAAAGCGTTTATGTCCGAATGTTTTACTTTTACTTACTGCTTTTTCTCCAATGACAAAAGCGAGTAAAGCAATCCCTAATGACATAGCATCAGAAAACATGTGTCCAGCATCTGATAATAACGCCAAACTATTCGTTAAAAAACCTCCAACTGCTTCTACAATCATATATGCCGTAATGATCAAAAAGGAAATAAACAATATCTTTTTATTATTTGTATGTGCGTGATCGTGATGTTCTCCCATTTATAACACCCCTTTATCATTATATATGAATATATGTTCATATAAGCATATTATATATTTTAATAAAAGAAAAATCAAGCAATCACTTATTGTATTATTTTATGCTGAGAGAAAATATTTAACATTAGATATAAGTATTGAAAGTGTATGATTTATGCTTATTCTTGAAGACTTTAATGTGGATAGTTTTTAACTTATTGTCTGCTTGTCTCGAATATCTCTGTTCCGACTCAATTTTTCCCGTTCCTTCATTCAACAAATAAACGTGGCGTAAGATGAATTCTGCAAAAGTATCTTTAATAAATGGGGAAACATGCCATCGCTATGAACATTCTTGGACCACACTAGACAAAAGCTTTACCGCATGCTAGAAATTAACATATCGCTATCCTAGAAAGTAGAGAGGCCAATACGACATTTTAAATTACAAAAACCAAGGGAAAGGCAGAGCCTCAACCTTGGCTTTCAAACAAATGCATATCACGATTATATATCTTTAATCGGCCACCAATGGAAGCCATCTTTTTCTAGTAATTCATGAGCTGCGTCTGGTCCCATTGTTCCAGCTTTATAGTTCGGGAAGTTTGGTTTTTTTCGCTTCCAACCTTCAATAACCGAATCAATAAACGCCCATGACAGAGCAACTTCATCCCAATGGGTAAAGTTCGTTGCATCACCAAGCATGCAGTCTAAAAGTAGTTTCTCATAAGCTTCTGGAGAACGCATCCCACTCTTATGATTGTAGAGATAAGATAATTTAATAGGCTCCGCTTGTGTTCCTGGTTTATTGCTTTTTGCATTTAAATGAAGTGTCACACCTTCTTCAGGTTGGACATTAATGACGAGTAGATTCGGCTGTTGTTTATCCTTTTCATCATAATATAAATTCATCGGCATATTTTTAAATTCGACAACGATTTTTGCTGCTTTTTCAGCCATGCGTTTTCCTGTTCGGATATAAAAAGGAACTCCAGCCCAACGATAGTTATCGATATAAATTTTACCAGCTACAAACGTCTCTGTATTTGATCCTTTTAAATCTTCATGTTCTTCTTGATAGCTGACGACTTGTTTGCCGTTAATTTCACCCCGGTCATATTGTCCACGAACAAAATATTCATCCACTTTGTCTGGCTTAATCCGGCGCATCGCTCGGAAGACTTTAATTTTCTCTGAACGTACTTCATCTGTGTCTAATGTAATAGGCGGTTCCATCGCAAGCAGAGCAAGCATTTGTAACATATGGTTTTGTACCATATCACGTGCTGCACCCGATTGATTGTAGAAATGAAATCTTTCCTCAACACCTAGCGATTCACTTGATGTGATTTGAATGTTTGATATGAATTGATTGTTCCACAGATGTCCAAAAATCCCATTAGCAAAACGTATTACTTCAATATTTTGCACCATTTCTTTTCCAAGATAATGGTCAATTCGATAAATCTGATCTTCATCAAAAGCCTCGCGCACTTCATTATTTAATTTTTGGGCTGAAGCTAAATCATGCCCAAACGGCTTTTCAATAACGAGGCGTGTCCAACCATCACTATTTTTTAACCCGAATCTATCAATACGCTGTGCAATCATTCCGAAGAATTCCGGAGCCATTGCTAGATAAAACATTCGATTGCCATCTGTATCATACTTTTCCTCTAAATCAATCACGAGATGATGGAGTTCTTTATATGATGCTTCATCTGTCACATCAACTTGTTGATAATAAAAACGTGATAAAAATGCGTTCGGACTTTCATCTGATTCTAAATTGTTGGAAATAGACTCAAGGACACGCTGACGGAACTCCATATGATTCCACGGCTTTCGCGCCGCACCAATAATTGCCACATTCTCATCAATCTGTCCATTACGACACAGATTAAAAATAGATGGATAGAGCTTTCGCATCGCTAAATCCCCCGTGGCACCGAAAATGACGATTAATGCTCTTGGTTCTTGTTGTTTAGTCATTTTATACCCTCTCATAAAATTATGTAATAAAAACATCCCCCTTATTTTAAAGGAAAATAAACGGGAATGCATTGATAATAGATAAGAACATGTATATTTTACCCTATAAAAAAATAATAGAAGTAATATGGTCCTTAAGTTTACAATCTGCAAATATTATTGTTGCAAGTGAGTCAACAGCCCAACAATCGATATAATAGGAATCGACATGGCCAATGCAAGTGCGATAAAAGTAAACGTGTTTACTGTCTCTTTTGCTTCCGCTGGTACATCAATACGTCGCTGCAATAAAATCGCAATACCCGCGAGTCCCATCATCAGTAGAATAACTGCCCCTGGGATGACCATTTCTGACATTGGATATTTCTCTTGATCCATCATACCATACACAATAAGGAGAATAGGAATCACTTCAATCATTGCCACACCAATAAAAAATTTAGTCGTAATAGAATGTCTAAGACTCGTATCTTCTTTTAGACGACTGATTAAAACCTTAAACAAAAACACAATCGGAACAACGTTTATTACAGTAGCAAGCATAAACACATATGGCGCCATCTCCTCACCCCTTTAGACATAATTCTTGTTAATGGTATCATATTGAAAACATGACTGGCAACGATATTCATATAAGTGCGATTTCTGCCCTGCAGAAATCGAGCGGTCGGTGTCCATGCAAAATCGAGCGGTGTCCATGCAAAATCGAGCGGTGTCCATGCAAAATCGAGCGGTGTCCATGCAAAATCGAGCGGTGTCCATGCAAAATCGCGCGGTCCTCACTGAAAATCGCGCGGTCCCCGCCGAAAATCAGACTACGAGTATCCTTGGGGCACTCAATGATTATTTGCTTAATGTGCCAATGATTTGATATAATTTGAGTGCTTTTGAAAAGCGAGGCTGTCTTCTGAAACATGATAACATTTTCTATGTACTACCACTAGAGACGCTTTTTATTGAGTTACCATATTTAAAAAATAAGACATGTAGGATTCATGAGGACAAGCCTGCCACTATAGGAGAATGACTATGTATACGACTGATATGTTGATTGCCTTTTTCATCGCGATGGGATCAACATTCTTATTAACATATCCAGTTAGAAGATTCGCATATAGAATTAAAGCGATGGATGTTCCTAATCATCGGAAAATCCATACGAAAATTACGCCCCGACTAGGTGGACTTGCTATATTTATCGGTTCTATGTTAGGCCTGCTATATTTATGGCCTGAACACGAGCATTTACCAGAAATTATAATGGGATCGATTGTCATTGTTATAACAGGAATTCTCGATGATAAATATACAATACGCCCTATAATTAAATTAAGTGGTCAATTAATTGCAGCATCCTTTCTCATTTCATCAGGTCTTATTATAGAACGGATTACATTGCCATTTATCGGTGTCATTGAACTAGGATTTATCAGTGTCTTAATTACACTATTATGGATTGTCGGTATTACGAATGCCATTAATCTAATCGATGGTCTTGACGGATTAGCGACAGGTGTAACAACCATTGCATTGACGAGTATTTTTATTATGTCACTCATTGATTCACAAACGATTGTGGCATTTTTAAGCATCGTCTTAATTGGCGCGAATCTAGGTTTCTTATACCATAATTTTTATCCAGCGAAGATTTATATGGGGGATACCGGATCGAACTATCTTGGTTTTATGATAGCTGTCGTATCTATTCAAGGGCTATTCAAAAATGTTGCCCTCTTTAGTTTTATTATTCCAGTTATTGTCTTAGCCGTACCGATTTTTGATACATTTTTAGCGATTATCCGCCGCATTCGTAATAAAGAAAGTATTGCGATGGCAGATAATAAACATATCCATTACCGAATGATTCAATCAGGATATAGTCATAAAGCGACCGTTCTTATTTTATACGGATTTAGTGCTCTGTTCGGTGTGCTTGCGATTATTTTCTCTACCGCAAGTATTACAACATCATTAATCGTTACCGTCTTTGTGTTGATTTTGCTACATATTATTGCAGAAATCTCTGGTCTCGTCATGGATGGCAAGCGACCTGTACTCGATGCCATTTTACGATGGATTCCTATGAAACGAAAGCATAAGAACAAGTCATAGATTGATCGACTTATCAATATATTGATTGCAATGAAAGAAGTAGTTTGTAAGATAAAAACTACTTCTTTTTTTTTCATATATGTGCACTCAGATGACTATCAATTAGTGAAACAAACTCCTATAAACTTGCAAGTTAGATCGTTCACACAATTTCCAATTAAGAGAAATGCGTCTACAGAAATAGTCATTTCACACTATAAAAACGTGTCGAAAATGAAAGAAAACTGTCAATTTATTAAAAAATAGCAAAATATAACTAGGACTTATGGCACTTGTGTAAATATTAAGAAATAGGCACAATAGTTATATCTGATATTAATGAAAGGAGGAACATTTTGCAGGTGGCAGAATATTGCGTCAATTGAGTCGCATCCTTTTATATGATCGCTATTAACCACTAAATATTTCCGATCTAAACTCATAAATCAATCTAATAAGCACACCTTTTAATAGACTTTTAGACATTAAAATGTCAGAAAATTATTAATTAATAGGTGTATTTAACTAGATATATTTTTCAGAAATATGGCGATTAATGAAGGAAGCTTAATCTGATACAGTAGGTGCCACATTGAATGGATTATTTTTTATATTGGGGAGGAAAAGTGAATGCATCGGAATTTGCGAAAAATTACAGCAATATTATTAATCTTTATTCTAGCATTTAGTCAAGCGACATTTGCTAGTGCACAGTTACCGATTAAAGAACTTCCGGTTAAAAAGGATAAGCCATCGGTAACATCTGTTCTAGAAACAGAAAGTCCAGAAAAGGAAGTTAGAGTCATTGTTGAGTTAAAAGGAGAGGCACCGATTGAAAAAGCGACGAAACGAGGTGTCCTATTCAAAAGCCTTTCCGACAGTGAGCAGAAAAAGCTTCAACAAGAAGTAACATCTAAACAAAATAAAGTAAAGCAAGAAATAAAAAAGAAAGCAATTAAACCAAACTATTTACAAGACTTCAATACTGTCGTCAATGGTTTTAGTGCTGAAGTTAAAGTAAAAGATATTAAAAAGATTGAAAAGATAAAAGATGTAGAAGCGGTACATCTTGTAAATGAATATGAACGTCCAGAAGTAAAACCAGATATGAAATATAGTAAAGAGCTTGTAGAAGCTCAAAAAGTATGGCGCGATTTTGAGAACAAAGGGGAAGGGATGGTTGTAGGTGTCATTGACTCAGGAATTGATCCAACGCATAAGGATATGGTTCTTTCTGACGAAAAGACTGCCAAACTTACAGAAGACTTCGTTAACAAAAAAATAAAAGAAGAAGGCCTCCCTGGAAAATATTATACGCCTAAAGTTCCATACGCATATAATTATATGGACGAAACACATGAAGTGATAGAAGATCATGCTGAGGCATCTATGCATGGGATGCACGTTTCAGGAACTGTTGGTGCTAATGGAGATGAAGAAGATGGCGGACTAAAAGGAGTTGCTCCTGAGGTTCAAATTCTAGGTCTAAAAGTATTCGGAAACGATCCATTAATGCAATCAACATTTGGTGATGTCTATGTCAAAGCTATTGATGACTCTATTAAACTCGGTGCAGACGTCCTGAACTTAAGTTTAGGGGCACCAGCTGGATTCGTTTCAGAAGATTCACTTGAACAACAAGCTGTTACGAATGCAGTAGAAAATGGAATTGTCGTTTCTATTTCAGCAGGTAACTCTGCTCTGTTTGCTGATGGATATTGGTATCCAACGGTATCGAATCCAGACTATGGTGTAAATGGCTCTCCGGGTGTTGCTTATAATAGTTTACAAGTCGCATCATTTGAAAATGAGTTTATGGAAATGGATGAAGTCGTCTATTCCATTGATGGTGAAGAGACATCAACACCATTTATGTCTGCTGGAAAAACGCATCCTAATGATGTAAGTGAAAAAACATTTGAACTCGTAGAAGCAGGATTAGGCCATCCTGAAGAATTTGAAGGAAAAGATCTAAATGGTAAATATGCACTTGTTCAACGTGGTGGTTTACCATTTACTGAAAAGGCATTGAACGCTCAAGCAGTAGGTGCCGCTGGTGTCATTATATATAACAATGAAGATGGATTTATCAATATGGCAACAGAAGATGCAATCGTCATTCCACAATTATTTATGTTGAAGAATGATGGTGATAAATTAGCAGAAGCACTTAAAAATGGTAAAACAGCAACTGTTACGTTCACTGGGAAGCAAATACCAACAGCTAATCCAGATGCTGGACTTATGAGTGACTTTACTTCTTGGGGATTAGCACCTAACCTGGACTTTAAACCTGAAATTACAGCACCAGGTGGTATGATTTTATCAACATTAAATGATGATAAATACGGTATGATGAGTGGTACATCTATGGCTGCACCGCATATTGCAGGTGGAAGCGCACTCGTTTTAGAACGTATTGTTAATGAATTTAAGCTAGATCGTGCTGATCGTGTAACACGTGCCAAAAATATTATGATGAACACATCAAAACCAGTAGATTTAGGAGAAACACCTGTATCTCCACGTCGTCAAGGAGCTGGTCTTGCTCAACTACACGCAGCTTTAAAAACACCAGTTATGGTTACAGAATCAAACACAAAAGAAGCAAAAGTAGCTTTAAAAGAAATTACTTCTAACCAAGTGACATTTGAATTAACAGCAGAAAACTTTACAGATGAATCAGTCACATATGAAGTGCAAGGTAATGCACAGACAGATGCACCTGTAGATGCAGGCGATGTTGAACTCATTACCGCACCTAATTTAATGGGTGGCTTAGACTTAACAGAAAATAACTGGGCAACGGTTACAGTTAATGGTAAGGAAAAAGCGGAAATTGAAGTACCAGCAAATGGAACGGCTACAGTCGAAGTTACTGTTGACGTTTCTGAAACAGATACGGCTTTAAATTCCATTTTTAAAAATGGTTATTGGCTTGAAGGATTCGTGCGTTTCGTAGATCCGTCAGATGTGCATCCGGATTTAACGGTTCCGTATGTTGGCTTTAAAGGTGATTGGAATAATCCACCGATTTTTGATAAACCAATGTGGGATGAGACATCATTTTATGGTATGACAGGTGTTGTTACGACGACGGATGAAGAAGGCGTATTTAATATCTTAGGTATTGATCCAATTACTGGAGAATTTAATGAAAAGCATCTCGCTATTTCTCCAAATGGAGACGGTCTCAATGATGATGCAACATTAATTTTATCTTTCCTAAGAAATGCGAAACATGTGAAATATAACGTACTTGATGAAAATATGAAAGTTGTAAGAACCATCCACACCGACGATTATGTCCGTAAAAACTACTACGATGGTGGTAGAGGACAGATGTATAATCTATCAACATCACGTTTATGGGATGGGAAAATTGATGGAAAGCCTGCACCAGAAGGTAAATACTACTTACAGGCACAAGCAGTTATTGATTATGAAGGTAAAGACTGGCAAACATTCGAATTACCAGTTACAGTCGATGTCACTGCACCAGAGTTAACTGTAGAATTAGACAAATCGACTAACACACTTCATGTCGATGCAAAAGACAATGAAGGTGGAAGTGGCTTATGGTACTGGGATGTCTTAGTCAATGGTGAATCTGTTTTAGATGAGCCTTATATGAACGGCGAAACAGAGCACGTCTTAACAGGTGTTAAAGATTCTGATAAAGTTTCTGTTGTAGCAGTCGATTATGCTCGTAATTCAACTGAAAAAGAAGTGCATGAATCACATGAATCAGAAGATAAGGTTCGTCCAGAGGTGTTCCTATTAACACCAGAACCACTTGATGTAATGCCGACTAATGATGTTTTATTTAAAGGATATGCTACAGACAATTCCGAGATTGTAAAAATAACAATTGATGATGAAGAGATTGATTTTACGTACAATAAAGATAAAGACCGCTATGAATTTGAAACGACTCTTCATTATGAAGATGGTTTCTATAATGCAAAAGTAAAAGCTGAAGATGCTTCAGGTAATACGAGAGAAATAGGTCGCAGAATATTTGTAGATGCAACACCAGCTGACTTAGAGATTGTATCTGTTGAAAAAGTTGAATCTGAGGAAGAAGTCACTGAGACAGATGAAGCTAATGAAGAAGTGGCAGATGTACAAGCTGCTGAAACAGATGCCGAAACAACAAATGAAAAAGAAACATATAGAGTCACTGTAAAGATTAAAGATAACTTTGATGAAATTCGCCTCTATGTTAATGAGAGTGAAGTATATAAGAATGAGTTATCAGATAAATATAGTGAGCCAACGGCATTTGATGAGACAATAGAGTTAGAAGTTGAATTATTCGAAAATGAAGATAATGAGTTTAAAGTTGTTGATTTAGGTGGACATACAACAATTAAGCAAGTCAACCCTGAGGAACTATCTGATGTTGAAGAAATTGTTGTTAACAGTCCAGTCGTAAACTCTATAACTGAAGGAGACGAAACGATCACTGGTAAATATGAAGGTGATTTACCAGAGGGTGCCGTCGCGCAAGTTCATATTAAACTACCAAACGGTGACGAAGTCGTTGAACCAGTAGATGAAGACGGAAACTTTGTTCACGAGCTTAAAGTCGATTTAAAAGCTGGTGACAAAGTAAACGTTTGGGTAACAGTCACATACCATGATAATGAATATGTTGGTGAGTCAGTGACGAAAGAAGTGTTAGCTAAAGAAGAACCACCAGCTAAGGAACCAGAAGATCCGAAAGAGCCAGTAGAGCCAGAGGATCCGAAAGAGCCAGTGGATCCGAAAGAACCAGGTAAACCAGGAGATCCAGGTAAGCCGGGTAAACCAGGTCCAAAACCACCGAAAGTCGAAACGCCTAAAGACCCACCACATCCTGGAGCGAAAAAACCAGGAGATGGTAAAGGCAAAAAAGGCAAAGGTTCAGACGACGAAGGAGCTGGTGTTACACCTTCAAAAGGTGATAACAATGGTGGTAAGAAAGGATCTGACACGAATAAACAATCCGATCAAAATGCTGGAAGCAAGCTACCAAGCACAGCAACAAATATGTGGCTTTACATCCTAATCGGTGCGCTAAGCGTCGCATTCGGTGGAGCAATGATGTTCTTCCGTAGACGATTACAGTCTTAAGGAGGAAAGCCTCTCTTTTTAAAAAAACCAAGTGGCGTATCAAGTATAAACTTGTTTACTCCGCTTGGTTTTTATTTTTAACATACGATGATATAAAAGGAAGAAAGTCAAATTGTTATTTAGAAAACAACAGATTCCATTCTAAATCGAAAGTCTGATAGATAGTAAAACGGCCCTAGCTTTCTTTCTCTCACAGCTAAGACCGTTCCACTAAAAAATTTAAATTTATTTATTTTCTTCCGTCGTAACTTAAAAGCAAATCATAAGCTCCAATAATGGATGCCTCTATTTTCTACTTCTTTACGATCATATATGCCACGAATATCGATAAGCACTTTTTTGTCGTTTTTAAATAAAGTATCGATGACATCAAGTGTATATTTTTCTTTGAATATTTGATGCGGTACAGCTAAAACGACACAATCTAATTCACGTAAATCTCCTGCTTCTGCTAGTGTAATGCCGTACTCTTTTTTCACGATTTCAGAATCAGCAATCGGGTCATGGACAAGAACTTCTAATCCATAGTCTTCAAGCTCTTCGATAATATCTGTTACCTTTGTATTTCGCACATCGCCTACATTTTCTTTAAATGTTAATCCGAAAACACCAATGCGTGCCCCTTCAAATTCCTGCTTAGCTTGAATCATTTGTTTTATGATATTCTTTGCGACATATCTTCCCATATCATCATTTATTTTACGTCCAGCAAGGATTATTTGGGAATGATATCCTAGTTGTTCAGCTTTATACGTAAAATAATATGGATCAACGCCAATACAATGACCACCGACAAGGCCAGGCGTAAATCTTAAGAAATTCCACTTTGTAGAAGCAGCATCTAAGACGGCATTTGTATCAATCCCCATTTTATTAAAAACCATTGACAGCTCATTCATAAAAGCGATATTAATATCGCGTTGAGAATTTTCAATGACCTTAGACGCCTCAGCAACTTTAATGGATTCAGCTTCATGTACACCTGCTTCAATGATTGAACCGTAAATATTAGAAACTTCCCGCAGTGCTTCTTCATCGGAACCAGAGACTACTTTTGTAATTTTTGTTAATGTATTCACTTTGTCACCCGGATTAATCCGCTCAGGTGAATAACCTACTTTAAAGTCTTCGTTTAATGTTAGATTTGATTTTTCTTCTAAAATAGGCGTGCAAATTTCTTCTGTTGTACCAGGATAAACCGTTGATTCATAGACAACAATTGACCCTTTTGTTAAATTTCTTCCGACAGATTCACTTGCGCTAATGATTGGTGCAAGGTTTGGTGTCTTATCTAAATTAATCGGAGTAGGTACTGCAACAACATGGAATTTACATTGTTGTAAATCTTTTTCATCACTTGTAAATGTCATCGTTGTTTCTTGAATCGCTTTATTCCCTACTTCATTTGTCACATCAATACCACGACGATATTTTTCAAGTTTATTTTCATCTATGTCATAACCAATGACGTCATACTTCTTAGCAAATTCAATTGCAACGGGAAGACCTACATAACCTAGACCGATTACAGCAATCTTTTCTTCTTTTGCTAGCAACTTTTCATATAAACTCATGTTTTTTGCCACCTTTACACTGTAAAATTCAATGTCTATAAAACAATATACCCCTATATGATACATTTTGTATAGTAATATATATTGAACAACAAGAAAATACGACATGTCTTGTATGAATGCACTTAGAAATATAACCATTTGATGAGAATCTTAATATCATATAAATTTCATAACTTTTATTAAAAAAATTGGCTTGAAATACCCTATGTGATAGACTTAACAATAGAGATACCAAAAGTACAAACTAAAGGAGATTTGTCAATGAAGGTACGTAAAGCAATCATTCCTGCAGCTGGATCAGGTACTCGATTTTTACCAGCTACAAAAGCACAACCGAAAGAAATGCTACCAATTGTTGATAAACCGACGATACAGTATATTGTTGAAGAAGCAGTAGCGACTGGAATAGAAGATATTATTATTATATCAGGAAGAGGCAAGCGTGCGATAGAAGATCATTTTGATACATCTTATGAACTTGAAGAAAAACTCGCTAAACGTGGAAAAAACGAGATGTTAAAAGTGGTAAAGGAAATATCGAATTTAGCAAACATTCATTATATTAGACAGAAAGAACCGAAAGGACTTGGACATGCGATTGCATGTGCACATACATTTATTGGAAATGAGCCATTTGCTGTCTTATTAGGTGATGATATCGTTGTTTCTGAAGAGCCTTGTTTAAAGCAACTCGTTAATGTTTTTGATCAGTATCAATCGTCTGTCATTGGAGTACAAACAGTACCCCAAGAAGATGTATCTAAGTACGGCATTATTGAACCGGTTGAAAATTCCGAGTTCGGACCTCGTATTCGTGAAATCAGATCATTAGTTGAGAAGCCTTCTATTGAAGAAGCACCATCTCGTATGGCTATAATGGGACGATATATTTTAACACCAGAAATCTTTACAATATTGGAAAGCCTACCACCTGGGAAAGACAATGAAATTCAATTAACCGATGCCATCCAAGAACTTAGTCATCGTGAGCGGATTCTTGCCTATGACTTTGCAGGTAAACGCTATGATGTTGGCGATAAGCTCGGATTTGTAAAAGCGACGATTGATTTTTCACTAAATCGAGTAGATTTGAAAGACGATGTCCAACAATATATGGAAGAAAAATTAACCGAACTGAAGCAAAACGAAGAATAGATGATGATTTTTTAAAAGCGTCGTCTATTTCAGCTTATATTTACGACATATAGTAGGCGGTCTACATGGTATTTAGTAGACTGTCTTTTTTTAAAAAAATACCTCCGATAGATTCTTAAAAGGAAAAAAACCTCTGCCTTTCTCGCCATATAGACTATACGTACGTCAAAACATGTTAACACCAGTCCGATTTGCCTTCATGACTGTCATGTTTTCAACTGTTTATTAATGAGTAATGAGTCAATTAACTACAATTCCTATCCTTTCTTCATCAAAAATCATAAGTCACTTGATTTTTCTGATAATTTATTTATTCCATATGCTATGATATAATTCACTGGGTATACGTCAATTTCTAAAGACGTTTTTTGCAAAGGAAAGGTCGAAACAATAATGAAAAAAAGGAAAATTATTTTCTTCATTTATCAGTTAGGTGCTGGGGGTGCGGCGCGAACGATGTTGAATATCTTAAATAACATAGACCGCAAGCGATTTACCCCGATTCTTGTAACACTTGATTATGAAGGAGATTATGAACGATATTTAAAACCTGATATCACATTCGTAAAATTAAAAACGAAGCGACTGCGTTCTGCGATCATTCCTTTAGCAAAGGTCATTCGAAAAGAACGACCAGATATTGTTTTTAGTACGATTCCTAATTATAACACGGTTGCTATACTAGCAAGGTTATTGTCCTTTACAAAGGCAAAAAACGTTGTAAGAGAAGCGGCGTTTCTTGGTGGAAGTACGAAACAGAATACGAAACTATTCTTATATGGTCGGCTGTATCGATTCGCATCGAAAGTAATCGCTCTATCAAATGGTGTAAAAGACAATATCGTTAAACGTTATAAAATAAATAAAAATAAAATCGAAGTCATATATAATCCGGTTGATATTGAAAATATTCAAGAACGCATTCAAACGGGAACGATAAAACAAGAACACCAGGCTATATTCCAAGATGATGCGAAAGTCATTGTGACAGCAGGTCGACTTGTCCGCGATAAAGACCACCACACTTTGCTTAAAGCATTTGCTAAATTAAAAGAAAAAATGGCTACTAAAAAGACAAAGCTCGTCATCCTCGGTGAAGGTATACTGCAAGAAGAACTTAAGCAGTTGGCGAAGAAAGAAGCGATTGAAGAAGACGTTTACTTTATCGGATTTCAAGAAAATCCATATATTTACTTTGAAAAGGCCGACTTATTTGTACTTAGTTCGCTTCGTGAAGGGTTTGGCCATGTACTAGCTGAGGCACTTGCTGTCGGAACACCTGTTGTATCCACGAAGTGTAAGCCGGGAGCGACAGAAGTGTTACAAAATGGGCAATACGGGAAACTCACACCTGTTGGCGATGCGGAAAAACTAGCAACCGCTATGTATAACATTCTGTCTTTAGAAGAAAAACGTATCGAAGAAATAATAAACAAAGGGCAAGAACGTGCCCGAGATTTCGATGCTAAAACGATAGCAAAACAATATGAAAAGATGTTTTTACGTGTCTTGGGGAATGGCCCCATGAAAGATTAAGTAGGAGATGATAGCGTATGACCACTCCAAAACGGGTCGTCCATATAACAACTGTACATCATCCGAGTGACCCGAGAATATATCATAAAGAATGCTTATCCCTTCATCGAGCAGGTTATGATGTCACATTAATCTCACGGAAAGATGAAGAAGCACAGAAGGATTGGCCAATTACGCATATCCCAGTAAAAACGTACAAAAATCGCTGGAAACGAATGATTTTTGGTACAATAGACGCTTATCGAAAAGCTAGGAAATTAAAAGCAGATGTGTATCATTTTCATGATCCTGAACTATTACTGGTCGGATGGCTATTAAAAAAGAAAACGAATAAGGTCATTTATGATATTCATGAAGACTATGTGACAAGTATCTTGCAAAAGGAATATATGTCACCATTTTTACGACGCATATTCGCTAAGCTGTATAAAGCAATGGAGAAGCTGTTCGCTAGACGAATGGAACTCTGCTTAGCGGAAAAGTACTATAAAGATATGTATCCAAATGGTACATGTATTTTAAATTATCCAACCATTAATCAAGCATTTATCGATCATGACCGTGATAAGCAACCGATTAAAAATGGTTTAATATATACTGGTAATGTAACTGAAGACCGCGGTGCATTCATTCATGCATCCATTCCACAAATAGATCCAACGGTTACGGTACAATTTATAGGAAAGTGTCCAAGTGAACTAGCAGAGAAAATGTATGCACATGCTGGTGAATATAAAGAGAATCTCCATATAGAAGGTATTGACCGATACATTGAAAAAGAAGCCATTGAAGCCATGTATATCAAGCATCATTGGTTAGCGGGGATTGCTCTATTTCCCCCAACAGATCATTATATGAAAAAGGAATTAACGAAGTTCTTTGAATATATGAATGCAGGTTTACCAATTATTTGTTCAGATTTCCCTGTTTGGAAAAAATTTGTTGAAACATATAAATGTGGAATCGCTGTTGACCCATATAATGAACAAGAAATAAAACAAGCCATTGAATACTTACGAAACCATCCTGAAGAAGCGAGAAAGATGGGGGAAAATGGTAAACATGCTGTATTAGATGAACTCAATTGGAATTCAGAAGAGAAGAAGCTCATCCAATGGTATGAAGATTTGTTAACATCATAAAAGGATTGTGTCGTCAAATGAAAGAATTAAAACAGGCGTTTATATCTGTGATTACACCAGCGTATAATGCCGAACGGTTTATCGGAGAGACGATTGAATCTGTTCTTAATCAGACATACCCACACTGGGAAATGGTGATTGTAGACGATTGTTCAACAGATAGAACGGTTGATATTATAAAAAAATATCAACAAAAAGACAAACGAATTAAATTAATTCAACTGAAAAAAAATAGCGGCGCAGCTGTCGCTAGAAATACAGCGATGGCACATGCAACAGGAAGATACATTGCTTTTCTTGATAGTGATGACTTATGGACAGAAGATAAATTGGAGAAGCAATTGGCTTTTATGCAGGAAAATGATATCGCATTTTCCTTTACGCGTTATGCACGTATGAAAGAAGACGGTACAGTGACAAATGCCGTATCTGATGCGCCACATCATGTTGGTTATAATGATTTAATGAAGCATTGTGTCATTGGCTGTTTGACAGTGATGTTAGATAGAGAAAAGATCGGTGACCTAAAAATGATGAATATACGGACGCGACAAGACTATGTCTATTGGCTAACGATTACAAAGAAAGGTCATCTTGCTTATGGTATGCCTGATACTTTGGCTAAATATCGTCTTGTGCAAGGCTCGATTTCTAGTAATAAATGGAAAGCTGCGAAACGAAATTGGTATGTCTACCGTCATATAGAAAAGCAAAGTTTATTGAAAAGCATATGGTATTTCGCAAATTACGCATTCACATCAGTGAAAAATCTCATTAAATATAAATTGATGAAGTAAGTTGCTTAATTAACAAAAGATTCAAGTTAGAAAGATACTAGGCGGTGTCGATTGTTTATGAAAACATATTTACAAGAAATGTTAAAACGGAAAGATTTATTATTTTATCTCGTTAAATCGGGTTTAAAAGCTGAACACCGAAACAGTTATCTCGGTTATTTCTGGTGGTTATTAGACCCACTTTTAAACGTGCTCGTCTATTATTTCTTAGTTGTGATTATTTTGAATAGAGGTGGCCCGGATTATCCGGTTTATCTCGTTATTGGACTTGTTGTATGGCGTTGGATTAGTACGACAATTAACTCATCAGCGAAATCCATCTTACGCTATAAGTCGATTATTAATCAAGTTTATTTGCCGAAGTCGATTTTTCCAGTTGCTTTTACGTTTACCCAACTGTTTAACTTTTTATTCGGCTTAATTGTCATTGCGATTTTTTTACTATTTTTCGGGGTTAAGCCGACTTGGCATATACTCTATTTACCAGTTTTAATTATTATACAAACTGTGTTTTTACTAGCTGTAGGGTTATTCCTTGGTTATATCACCGTATTTATTCGTGATATTGATAATGTATTAAGTCATATTATGCGATTGTTTTTCTATGCATCACCTATTATTTGGGAAGGAAGCCGATTACCTGAAAAGTATAGTTGGGCTGTCGATTATAATCCGATAGCGATTATCGTCAGTTCATATCGTGATATTTTAATGTATGGTAGAACGCCAGACTTAATAGCACTTGCCATTATTCTCGTTGCTTCCTTAATCGTTGGCACTTACATGATCTCTTACTACAATAAGCATGAACATAAGATCATTAAAGCATTGTAGTTTCAACGTAAATACGGATAGAAAAGGGTTTAATGAAGGATGCAAACTTCTAAAAAAGTAGTTGTAAAAGCGAAAAATATAGGTGTCTCTTTCTCAAATCAAATGCAAAGAGATGACTTTAAATCTTTAGTTATTGGTAAATTTAATCGAAAAGAAAGAAGAAAGAAAGTCAAGAAAAAGAATAAAAAGACTTGGTCATTAAAAGATATTAGTTTTGAAGGATATCAAGGAGAAATCTTTGGTATTATCGGTTCAAATGGAGCCGGAAAAACAACATTAAGTAAAGTCATTACTGGGATATTGCAACAAGACCGTGGGAAACTGAAAGTAGATGGTAAAGTAACAGCGCTATTCTCATTTGGAATGGGATTTAATCCAGAGTTAACCGGACGTGAAAATGTATATCTTAATGGCATGATGCTAGGAATAGAACGAGACTTGATCAATCAATATATTGATAGTATTCATGAGTTTTCAGATATCGGTGAATTCTTTGATCAACCGATGAAGTATTATTCAAGTGGGATGCGCGCAAGACTTGGATTTAGTGTCGCATCACATTTAGATCCAGAGATATTAATTTTAGACGAAGCTTTAAATACAGGGGACGCTCGTTTCAGTCGTAAGGCAGCGGAAAAAATGAAAGAACTCGTCTCAAAAGCGAAGATGGTGATTATTGTTACACACAGTCTCCGCTATGCACAGCGACACTGTGATCGTCTCATGTGGTTAGATAAAGGTAAAGTCCGGGCTATTGGTGAACCAAAAGAAATTATAAAGCAATATAAGGCAACCGTTCCGAAAATCCCACGCAAACAACGCCGAAGCCTACAATTGAAAAAAACCGATGCTGAAATTGGTACAAAAACGATTATTAAGGCGGAAAATCTTGGCGTATCATTTGATTTAAATACAGGAAAGTTCTGGGCACTACGTCATTTAAACTTTGAAATTAAAGAAGGAGAAGTTGTCGGTATCATTGGCCACAACGGCGCGGGAAAAAGTACGTTATGTAAAGTATTAACAAAAATTTATGCACCAGATGAAGGGCAAATTCATCTTGCGGGTGAAACATCTGCTTTGTTAGGATATGGAACAGGATTTAACCCGCAGTTAACAGGAGCAGACAATATTTATCTGAATGCGATGTTATTAGGTATTCCCAAATCACGTGTTGATGAAAAATATGATGCCATTGTCGAATTTTCAGGAATTGGAAAAGCCATTCATAAACCAGTTAAAAATTACTCAAGCGGAATGCGCTCAAGACTCGGTTTCAGTATTGCAGCTCTGTTACAACCGGATATTTTCATTATTGATGAGGCATTATCGACTGGTGACTTAGCTTTTAAACAAAAAGCGACTGAAAAAATTCAAGATATGATGGAATTAGCGAAAGCGGTTATTATCGTATCGCATTCCATGTCATTTGTAGAAAAGGTTTGTACCCGTGCGATTTGGATTGAAAAAGGTGAAATCCGTGCAGATGGCGATGCTGAAGCGGTTGTCGCTGAATATCGTGAAGTGATGGGTGCGACAAAGAAGAAGTCTAAACAAAAGAAGCGAAAGAAAAAATAAACAGTCTAAATATGAAGGGTGGTGCTTATCTGAATGCGTCACATGCTAAAAAAAATTGTTGTCGGACCGATTGATTGGTTCGTTTATACAGTATTAAATGAAAAGCAACGTCGAACGATTACAGGTCTCATCTCAGAAAATGTAAAGCATAAACTAAAGCAATTGACGAGTGGTGGTAAGTATCGCGCCCAACGTCAGCGGTTACAGCAAATAAAGCGCCACCTTTACAATTTCGGCTTTATGTCGAAAGGACTTGATGACCTTAAGACCTTTTTGCATACAACAGAAGATGACCATGTAAAACGTCTCATTGCTTGGGAATTGGCTCAATGGTATGCGAATGACTATTCAAAAGAACAAGCAAAAAAAGCGCTCACATATTTAGACATCGCAAAGCACGGAGAGAAAGATAATGAACAATTACGTCGTATAGCGATTATTGAAGCGGAGATGTATGATATTTTAGAAGATCATACGAGCGGAAGAAAGGTCATTAACGACGCTTTAGAAACAGAAGTCCACCCAGATTTATACTTTGCCCTTGGGAATTTAGAAGAGACGTTAGAAGGTCGTCTTCACTACTTTAACCGTGTGATGGCTCTATACGATTTAGCACCGATTACGTTTAAAGAAGGTGGCATGACGTATGACGACTTA
>NZ_JACHHA010000020.1 GCF_014202495.1 Cerasibacillus quisquiliarum
ATTTACCTACTATTGAAGATGGTCACGAAAATCAAATAGTTATAGATGAAATTTTGGGTATCTAAATTGAAAATCCTTATTGTCCTAAAGGGTGCGATTCTTTAATAAGGATCGTACTTTTTTTGATTAAAATATATTGCAATGAATGACATACTTAATCCTGTATTCAAACATCGGCATTTTATAAAAATTAAACATACTTTTTAATAAAATTTTAATAATGTTAAAATATAACTTTACTTTATTTATATTTATGTTAAACTGAATTTGAATATAAAGGAGTGAGAGCATATATGGATATTAAAAATGTACCAGATTGGATTTTATCCTTAGACGAGGAAGATATGGAATTCATTAAAAAATTCGTAATGAATTCAGGATCTTTGAAAGAAATTGCAAAAATTTATGAGGTTTCTTATCCAACTGTGAGAATCAAGCTGGATAGGTTAATTGAAAAGATAAAATTGAATGACGCTGCAGATAATGAGGAATTTATAAAATTCATTAAACAGCTTTCGATTGATGACCGTATTAATTTGGAGGAAGCAAAACTAATAATAGAAAAATATAAAAAAGAAAAGAGTGAAAAATGATGTTTGGATTTGGTTTTTATGATGTTTTTATTATTGCTGGAATACTTGGTGTGCAACACTTTTTATCAACCAGAAATAGTGTTTATTGGGGAGGTCTTATCCCATTAGTTTTCGTTATTTGGCGTACTTGGATATTTTTTAATGAAAACGAAAAATTTCTTGCTTATGTCTTAATACTTTTAATTGGACTTGCCTTTCTTATTGGAGGATGGTATGAGGGGCGGAAAGCTCTTCATAAAAAGAGAAACCAAGAATTAGATAAAATGAAGTCTTATGATATGAAATAAATAACCAATAAAAGGAAAAATGTAACGGCAACTTATGAAATTGGATTTTCTCATATTAAACCAATGAGTGGAATGTCTGTTCTAAAAATTAGTATTATATTATTATGAAGATTATTTTTTAAAGAAAGGAATATACAGTAATGGGGTAACGAAATGGATGAGAACATAAAATTAGAAAAGAAACACAGTGGGGAACTTCCCTTTTCCGATTTTATAGAATGCTACAAACACCAAGTATACCAAATTTGCTTTTATATGATTGGAAAGCGAAATGAAGCTGAAGAAATAGCTCAAACTGCTTTTATAGAGGTGTATATGAACGTAAGAGATTACAACTTTGATAAAGTTTCATCTAAACTGTTCCGTATTATCGTAGACTTAGTCTTGGACTGGTTACGAGAGAAAACGACAAGTGATTATACGGAAATAGAGATGGCTGAATCTACAGAGTCAATTCAGAAAGAAATCTTACAGTTAGCGGTATATGATCGTTTAGCTATTGTTTTAAAACATATGGTTGGCTTTTCAGTAGGAGAGATCAGTGATATAATGCAAATTCCTATTTCTAATGTAAGGAGAAAAATTCATTGTAGCCGTGAGGTATTATGCAAACAACTGAATTATAATGTGTAATATTTGATTATAGAAAGCAATTATAAAAGTGTGAAATTGGCAACCTCTATCTAAAAAAATATAATCTTATCTTCAAGATTTCACTAACGGGTGCTTTAGTTGAATAAAACATTATTATTTAATAGAACTTCCAGAAAAATGGAAGTTCTAATTTTTTACCTTATATCAACAATAAACTTTAACATAGCCTTTGCGAAAGAGACTAAATACATATACTTCATCTTTAATCGCTAATTCTTGATGCTTTTGTACGACATCATTAAATGCTTCTTGGGTCCACTCACTCATATCTGTTTTGTCGTCATCATATTTGTTTTGCGAAGGTAATTTGTTATGAAATCCTTCTAACCATTGTTTGTAATCTTCTTCCCGCAAAGGTCTCATAACTAACCTTTCTGTTTCCGACACAATATTAAATTTTTCCTCTTTCAATATCAATGTGACATCCCCTCTGTACTGTTTTTCCTTTTAAAATATAACTTGCGATATTTAGATCAAGATTAAGATTATTTAGCATAAGACATCACACCTTTCTTTTTTGCAATACTTCCTATAAAAAATGGTTCCCAAGGATGGACGACATACTCAAATTTTCCTTCCAGCACTGCAGGGTCGTTCTTTGAAACTTCTTCAGCTTCTTGTATTTTTTCAACTTCAACAATGACCAAACCACCTGTATGGTCCATAAATGACCAGCAGAAATTAACCTTTCCTTTAAAGTATTCACTAAGTAATGACGATGTGGTACGAGTTTTTGTACCCAATGAGGTTTTCCCTCTAACCAAGCCTTACCTTTCGAATAAATGATTACTGCTTTCGTTTAGATCACTCCTAAATATTCATTTTCACAGCCTCTCCGTTTTTTTAGGGTAAAATTGTCTATTATTAAGGGTTAGTCCAACTTCATAACTATTTCTATTTTTTCTGCCGTACGCTGGGGAGGGTCTGAATCGTTTTGCGAACCATTCCAATACACTTTAACCTGTGTTCCCACCTCTAAATCATTAGCCACATCGGTTGTAACGTAATAATATGCCCCATCTTTTTGTTGAGCCATCCTCACTAACTCTTCAACTGATTTATTAGAAATGTCTTCTTCCTTTGTGCTAGGAATTACTAATAATTGACATCCATCGAGTTTTTGTCCTATCTGCCCGATAATACCCTCCTGTTTTTCTATTAAAGTCGTATTCCTATTTTGTTCTTGTTGGTCACAAGCACTTAGGACAAAAGCCAGTAAAATAAAAAATAATATTCTTTTCAACTACCTATGCCCCCTTTATTATATGATAATGATTGCACGTTCAGTTATCGCAATCCTTTCGCTTCTACACACGATAATTTAATTAGAAATAACACCATATACCTTTACCCCATCCCAAATGCTACTCCAATTTTTTTCTGTAACCCGCTTTTCATAAATGTGAATTCTTTCTTTTGTAGCAAAGTATGGTGTGGGTCTTACCTCTAAATTGACAACATCATTAAGTCCCCAGGGAGCAATTAATTTAATATCATCTTTTTCATCTAATTTAACGCCTAGAGATGTAACCGTCTCTGGAAATTTGGAGATACTGTCAACTGAAGATGAATAGGGAGACACATTGTTTATCATATGCATTCTTGCCTGATTTTTTACTGACCAAGGGATATTAGGTACAAGAGAGCTTAATTTTTTTTCAATCTTTTTTTCTTCTAATTCATCTACCTTTTTCGAATCAAAGTAAATGACGTCAATATCTGGTAATGGGGTCCTTGTGCTAAAGTTGTGTATGACATCCCAGATCTTTGAACGAACAAATCCAGCACAAATCCACCAATCAGGCAGATTTAATGTTTTTACAGCTCTTAATAAATCCATCATCCATTCATCTTTTTCAATTGCTTTAATGATATCTTCCTCGTTATTTATAACCATAGTTTTTTTCACCCCTTTTCATGACGGCTTTGCTTTGTGGAGTCGTATGTCTAAAGTGACCATCCGAAATAAAAAATTGGTAATCCAACTAGGATAATACTAATACCTAAAGTTTCTATGAAGGTAATAATATATTCCTTTTCTTCGCGCTGGTGTTTATATTCCATATAGGCTCGAAATCCATTTGCAATACATGGAGCGATAGCAAAACCAAATATGAGGTACCACTCAATAATATAGGATAGGATGAATAAAATAATAGCCAATAGAATTAGAAATCGCTCTCCCCATTTATGGATGTTGTTTATATGTCTGTATGGTTTAGGGTAAGGCACGATATTGTATTTTTTTCGAATAAATTTGATGAAAATTAACATGATAGCTAAAACCGAAATAGCAAAGATTATCATTTTACACCACCCTTTTGTTTAAGTTTTTGATTTTTTAATCGCGGTACGTTTTTATTATTCTGTTAATTGCTAAATAAAATTCCTCTTTCATTTTACCATATATTCAAAAAATAATAATACAACTATCATTAAGAATCAATCGTTGTTTTCTTTTTAGTCTATGACCTGATTAAAAGTTCTCCTCCTACAAAATTCAAATAAAACCTCAACTCTAATTCTCTTTTGTATTTTCAGTAGGGTGAATAAATATGTCTTCCGGTTTTACCACATGAGACAGAATCTCTATGTTACAATATCCTTAAATCAATATATTTTATACTTACAATTCAATCGTTATGATCGCTAAATCGCTAATAGATATAGTAAAGAAGGATATAATTTATTTGCATAGGAGGTCATAAGGATGGGGCAATTACATGGAAAAACGGCTATTGTCACAGGGGCAAGTAGTGGCATTGGTGCTCGTATTGCAAAGGAGTTAGCTAAAGAAGAAGCAAATGTTGTACTAGCTGCCCGTCATTTAGAAAAACTTTCAAAAATAGAGAAGGAAATTAAGGAACTCGGTAAAGGAAAAGTCTTGGTAATCCAGACAGATGTAACAAATAAGCAACAGGTTAACCAATTAGTAAAAAAAGCTGAAGAAGCATTTAATCATGTTGATATTTTAGTGAATAATGCTGGTCAAATGCTTTCTTCAATGATTCGCTCTGGAAAAGTAGAAGAATGGGAAGAGATGATTGATGTAAACATAAAAGGCATGCTATATGGCATCCATTATGTATTACCTTCTATGTTAGAACGCTCAACTGGTCATATTATTAATATCGCATCGGTCTCTGGCTTTGAAGTCACAAAGGTTAGTACTGTCTATAGTGCTACAAAATTTGCTGTCCGGGCCATTTCAGCTGGACTAGAAAAAGAATTGGCCAAAACGGGTGTCCGTGTCACAAATATTTCACCTGGTATGGTGGACACGAGCTTAACTAATGAAAGTTCTTGGAATAACGAACGTAAAAAATTAGAGCCAAAAGACATAGCGAAAGCTGTCGTTTATGCACTCACACAGCCTGATTATGTCAATGTAAACGAAATAACTGTGCGCCCAGTATAAGATATAATAGCACCTCAACCTTAGACATATATGCTAATATATGAGGTGCTTTTTTAGAAAAGATTATATGAACAGCCTATAATGAACAATAATAGAATCCGACATAGTATAGGGAAATACAATATCCTATTTATAACAATCATACGACATTCTTTTTCAGTCAGTTACTTATGTCTTGGATTGGTACAATCGCAAACTAAGATAAATATATCTTTTTGTTTTGCTATGATTTATCTGTCAATTTTTAATTATTTTTTATCAAGATAGAGTTATAAGTATTAAAAGGGAGTTGTAATATATGGATCCACAGAATGTATTGAATTCGTGGTTATTTATTGAAATGATACAACCAGCTGAACTGCCGAAATCTAATATAATTCCTGGTTATTTATTTTCCGATGGTAAACAAAGACAACAAATAAATAAAATGAACTTCTTACAAGAATTTATTAAAACAGCAAAGCCTAAGAACCCACGAACTTATACAACCCAATATACATATTATATGAATTGTTATAAATTAAGTGATTTAATCGATACATTTCGGTCTTTTTTTAAACATGATGATGAAGTCATTAATAAACCGAAACAAAGATGTTATAGTTTCTCTTTCCAAGTAAATGATACAAATGAATATATAGAAGACTCTCTTTTTATCCCGCATGTTCATACAGTCATTTATGATATGTTTCACACAGACAAAATTAACTACAGTCACTTTATTGACCGATATAATGATGCACGCTATCAATTAGAAGAGGATGCAAAAACACTTTTTAGTAATGGCGTAACTAGTGAAGCAGTTCAAAAACTATCAAAAAATTTTTATCGTTACTTTGATGAGCCAACGCATGATCATTTACATTTTTTTGAAATGCATATTGTGAGAAAAAATGCAGATAAAAAGAAACCGAGTTTCAACAGTTTTTATATTGAAGATTTACAAACAATCAAAAGAAAAGGTATGAATGAAACATTACACCAATTTATTAAGGGAAAAGACTTGCAAGTAGATATTGAGCAAGACCATCAAGCGATTGAGTCTTTACTCAGCCCTAAAAACCTTCCAGATGGACGTTGGCCGTCACGGATTGATCATCGTCTTTCACTTATGCAACAAGTTGCAGTAAATCAAATCATTCACGGAGATGGACCTGTTTATTCAGTTAATGGACCTCCAGGAACTGGTAAAACCCCAAGCCATTAGAGCTTTATACGGCTGACTTAGGGGAGAATATCGGAAGTGAAATGAATGGAGTTCGTCCTTTTCTGGTACTTACATCCACGAATTATAATGATAACTCGGGGACAGTGACAGGAATTCCTTGTTCTAACAAAGAATTCGCCACAAAAGGACAAGTTCTGATTACCAAGGAAATTCTGAAAGAAGGAAAAGTAAGTGGTGTCATCAAAACAGAGATGCTCACGACTATTTCAAAAGGAAGGCTTGGACGTTACATTGGGCGATTAAATGACAGAGGTTCTGTCATAGTAGGAGATAAATTAGAATACTTTCTAGTTCCTTTGAGGAAAAAAATTAAAAAAGAATAGTTAAAAAGAGGCTGAGTTGTCCCAGCCTCTTTTTTTAGTGCAAAAGTAATCTTGTCTATATAAAAAATGTCTTTATTTAGATTCTATACCATTAAAATTCCCTTTGTTCCTCCACTTTCAACATTTCCTTATCAATAATATCTACTAACTCTTGGCTACTATATATATACATAACGACCTCTTTATCTTCATCTTCAATATCTACTTCAGCCTGTATCCTTATTTTCGATTGTTTTCCTTTATAAGTTACATCGAAGATTCCAAACTCTATTAACTGATTATGTTCATTCGTGTTTTCAATTTTTTCTTGAATGAATTTAATTTCTTTTTGATCTAATCCAGTATCTAAGATTGATGTTGATAAATGATTTAAAAAAGGTTCAATCTCTTCAACGTCGAAATTCATTCCTGCAGCATAAGGAGCTTCTTTAAAACCAACCATAAAATCCCCTCCAAAAATTTTTAATAATTAACATAAATAACAAGCTCACGTATCTTTCTATACTTTAATAGTATACTCGCCGAAAATATTTTTTCCATACTTTTGGAAATATATCTTTGTATTTTTTATTCAATTTTATATTTTTTTATATAAAATAATATATGGGTGTGTCAATAATTTTGTGTAAATAACCCTATTTCCGGTAGAAAAGTTAGCCTGCTTATTTTAGTTGATAAAACTTCTATCTCTAGGTTAAACACAGAGCCACAGCGGTAGCTGCTTGTCCTTGACCTTGTGCCTTTTCTTAGTTCTTGCTGGTTGGGTTCAGGGACCCGGCCAGCGAGAACTTAGAAAAGATCGGTCGTGGTACGCTAGGTGTGCGGATAAAGTCCCCACATAGGGCTTTATTTTTCCCATCCGACAACCTACACACCACCACGACCGCAAACAAGGTCAAGGATGGCGGATCAGTGCTAGAGCTTAATCTTCCAGTGCTTCAAACATCTGTATCAATTCTGATTTTGCCTTTTCAAAGCCTCGATGACAACGCATGCCAAACTTGTGATTATAGTCTAAAAACCGTGTCACAAGAAAACGTTCTAAGGATTCTTCATTCGGGAATTGTTCTTTGCGTTTGACATATCGTTTGATTTCTTTGTTAAAAGCTTCGATTAAATTTGTCGAGTAGATACTGCGACGAATGGAAGCTGGAAAATCATAAAACGTTAAGATTTGTTCATTGTTCATCACAGAATCAATGACACGTGGATAGGCCTTTTCCCACTTGCTTTGCATTTGTTCTAAGGCTTCTAAAGCTTCTTCACGGTCTTTTGCTTGATAGACGGCCTTAAAATCATCGAGAATGGCTGCGCGATCCTTTACACGTACTTTACTGGAAATGTTTCGAGCGGCATGTACACAGCACACTTGATGCTTGGCCTTCGGATAGACACGATGAATACTATCCGTCATTCCTGGCAATCCATCGGAAATGAAAAGGAGGACGTTTTCTACGCCTCGCTCACGTAGGCCTTGGATGAGTTCTTCCCATACGTGAGAAGACTCTGTTGGTGCAATGGTAAAGTCTAAAACTTCTTTGTTTCCTTCTTCCGTAATACCAATAGCGATGTAGACAGCTTCTTTTTCAACCGTTTGACGTCGAATCGGAATATGAGTGGCATCTAGGTAAATGCACACATAACGTTCTTCCAGCTTTCGTTCATGGAAAGCCTGCACGTCTTCAGAAACAAGTTGCGTTAGGTTCGAAACCGATTGTTTGAAAAGTGATGTCCATACATCTGCTCGATAAGATGAGCGGTTTTCTTCGTAATCCCTTTTTCATAAAGGTGAATGACAAACTGTTCCAGTGTATCATTGGATCGCTTATAAGGAGCTATTGTTTGTTGTTGAAACTCGCCATTACGGTCTCTAGGGATACGAAGATGTAGTTCTCCGTATTCGGTTTTAAACGTACGATCGTAAAAGCCATTACGAGAATTGCCGGAATGAAAACCTTCTCGATCATAAGGCTCATAATCTAAAAAGACAGTTCATTCATGTTTCAACAGCTGATTGATAGCTCTTTCCAAATGATGACGAAAAACTTCTTTGATATCTTGTTTTTGTGCTAGTGCTTCGATTAAATCTGTAGTAAGATGATTCATAGGGAAGACCTCTTTTCTGTGAATTTGGTTGGCTAACTTTATTCTACTGAAAGGGTCTTCCTTTTTCTATGAACATTATTTAGTGCATTTCTATTTACACAAAATATTTTACACTCTCAATAGTCTCTTCACATATTTAATATCTAAAAACTATGTTAATTTACCTATATATTTATAGTACCATCCACTATAGTCAACATTAATAGTTTTTTTAATTTATTTACTTTCAAATGTAATGATGGACGGTGTTGAGGATTCGTAGCCGCTTCATCTATTAGATAGTCAATCCTTGTAAATGTATGGTAATCAAAGTGATAAGATAAAAATTTTCAAATATCCATCTCTATCAATTCGTAGTCTTTATCTTTAATTGTGCCTTTTTTTCAAAAACTTTATTACATCAACCTTAAACTTTAAATACCATATACCAGGTAATTAATTATCTTCCCATGTTTGCACAATAGCGTTTTATGGAAAAAACTTCTTTAATTGTTTTACTGTTGCATGAATGTACCGATAATCGTACCGCTATTTGTTAACTCTAATCCCGTATTTGGTAAAGAGTTGTTCTATATCTTCATCGCTGGTAGGAATAAATATTTCAAAAGAATGTATCAATAAAACAATTTCCTTTTCTTACAATTGTAAATAGGATTAAGAATAAAACATACTATGTAATAGCAAAGGTAAATATTCACATGTATACGTTCTATACTCTCTTTTGGCTTTACAACAATGAAGCTAATGCGTGTAACCTATCAAATGAGCAACAAAAAAACCGTAAGGCATAAATGCTTCACGGTTATCGCTCAGTCTTTACATCGGGCATCTTAATCTCTTGAATATCTATTTTTAACGATCGGATAAGGATAGATCTCAATATCTTTATCAATAAATCCCCTTCTACAAGCAGCTTTGAGGGTTTCATACATGTTTTCCTTTCCTACTATGTTATCCGTGTGGATATATATTTTATTTGCTGGTCTTATTCCTCTTTCACAAATCCATTTTACGAAGTCATAGCCTGTTTTTTCCAATTCACCTTTGTCATTCATACCTAAATCATGATCTAAAGAAAGGATGTGCACTTTATTTTTGCTTATCAATTCAACCGCATCTCCTACAGTCCTAGCACCTACAAAACCTTTCGGAATATCCCTTAAATCATCTAAATATAGATTGATCCACCCATATTCTTGAAGAACTTGTAATATTTCCACCTGAATATGTCCGTCCCAACCATAATATGCACGATTCACACAACCGAAATCTATGTTAGCTCCATGATCTATTAAGGTTTTTAAAACATCTACAAAACCATAAAAACAGGCTAAAGATAAGCAACTTGTACCAAACTCATTCCTACAGTTTGGATTAGCACCTAATTCTAATAATCGATTAACTACCATAGACTTATTTCTATATACAGCCCAAAATAATAGACTTGATCCGTTTATCTCACAATTAACTCCGTGGTCCCTTACGAATCTATCAAGCTTATCGAAATCCTTCGAATGCATTATCATCCTATATTCTTCTTGCATCTGCTGATCTTTATCCAATTTGTTCCTCCTCTCTTTATAAAACATAATATGATTTTGACAATTCACTAACAAATTTACCAAAACCTTATCACTAATTTCTAAATGAATAGATGCTATTTTGATGACACTCAATTTTGTTAATACTACTTCATTTAAGTTTACCGTATGTCTATAATCCATTTCCTCTGACTGAAAATGAGTTAGATGAAGTAAAATTTAAATCCTTCATCTAACTATGCGCCTTGTCGTTCCCACATCCATCACTTGCTGTTCTTGGTGACTACATGCATGCTTAGCAAAAAAGAAGGCTTTCCATAGTCATTGAATGGAGAGCCCCTTTTGTTTTTAAAAAATATGTCATTAACAACTACTTTACTTTTTCAACTATTGTACGACGGTATTTTCCTAAGTCTTAATTCCTTAACTTTGAAACAATGTTATCACTGGACAGCTCTCGTTTTAACAAGTTAACAATCATATAGCGGACAAACACCTTGTTTAATGCGACAAGTACAAGGAGGGTTCCTAAGATGATTATCATCCACTTCACTAGTGTTGGGAAAATAACTTTAAAGGAAAGTAGCCATCCAATAATAAGAACAAATAATAAGGATAAAAGATAAATCATTCGATTAGACTTTTCAATTGTTGTATAAAACTGACGAATGATTTCCTTACTTGACATACCATTTAAATACAATGAGATTAAATCCCGATTTAACACTTTAATAAAAGATCCCAAACTCCCTCGGTAAATGATTAAAATAACAATGAACAATATCATCTCAAATATAATAAGCAACCATAAGGATGTTTTAGAATCAGCGACTAAATCCTCTAGCCCCTCAGCTTGATAATAAACATATACATCTTCTTCATCAAACATATCATGGAATGCCGTGACGAACTCAAATATATGTTCCATCTTTTCTAAATGAACAATGAGATTTTTTACACCGGAGAAATTTTCCTCCATCTTGATTTTATCCATTAAGTCCATATATATATCGGGTGTCACATAACAATAGTCTTTAAGAAAAAAGTTTCCATCGCCTTCATAAAAGTATTTATTCAAATTTAGTTCTGTATGCTCCATGTCATAAAATTTTAACGTTTTTCCTTTAAAGCTTTCCGGCAAAATAATTGCTTGTTTATCTACTTGTTCGTAAAAACTTATTGCTTCCTTTGTAGTTGGGTTTAATGATAAGCAGTTTATGAAGTCCGGTTCCCCATTTTTTTCTAATAGTACGGCGGCATCATATTCATAAACGACACCTTTTACATGAGGCATTCGTTCAATTCGTTCTATATTATAGTTGTACTCGCCATTATCTGAATACCCATTAATTAACACCATCGATAACTTTTCGTTATTCAAAATATGACTTTTAATATTACCGATTGACATCATGACAGTAAATGCAGAACTAATTAGAAGTGCTAATAATAAAAAGTTCAATATCATTAATTTCCGAAGATTTTTTGTATATTTCTTCCTAATATAGTCAAAAACAAGTCTCTTATTTTTCATTTTTGCCCGTTCCTACCCATTCCATTATTTAGTTCAGAAAGTAGAAATACTTGATTCGCATGCTCCGCAATTAAATCAGAATGAGTGACAACCAATACCATTTTATCTTTTTTTAATTCATTTAATAATTCAATGATCGTAGCAACATTTTCTCGATCCAAATTATTTGTTGGTTCGTCTAATAAAATCAATGGATAATCAAACACAAGGACTTTTAATAGTGCAGCCCGCTGTCTTTCCCCACCAGATAAATAATTAACTGGTGTATCCAACTTTTCATAGATTCTAACCGTCTTACTATAGGTGGTTAAATATTCTTCCAATAACGGTTGACCATTAATGAGAGAAATAATATCTAAATTCTCTCTAATTGTTAAAGACTCAATTAAATTTAAATCCTGAAAGAAATAAGCAATTTTGTTCCGTAACTGTTGAATTTGAGTTTCATTATTAAAGTCTACTTTTTCATTAAACATCTTCAATTCACCAGTTAACGGTTTTTGAATTAAGGCTAAAATATTAATCAGCGTCGTTTTTCCACTGCCACTTTCACCATAGATTGTATACAGACCTGGCCCGTCTATACGTAACGATACATCCTTTAATATTGGAAGATTATTATAACTGAAATTTAGATGATTTACTTCTAGATATCGTTTAACGGAAGCCCTTTGCATCCATATCCCCCTTTAACAGGTTTAAGATGTTATTAAAATATATACCCATTTCAAGATCATAGTTCCCTGTTTCTGAACAGTAGCCGAGTTCACATTCATAGGAAGATATTTTATTCATAAAATCATTCTGGTCAAACTCTATACCATGAGCGATTAGTAAATTCAAATACGTGTTTAAGATGACATAAAAGTTTTCTCCAGTAAACGACAATACCTCATCATATAATTTGATAACTTCTTGCATGTTCGCATCATTTATTTCTGACATATCAAGAATCGTTACTTTTTCAAATAAATCATTCTCATTTACTATTTCAAACTGATTTCCAGAATACTTATCCGATAGTTTATAACAATAATATTGTTCAACTAACGGAGACACATTGTCACATGTTCCGTCTCCAGCAATTAAATAATCATCGATTCCTTTAAAACCAACATTCAAACTAGCCTGTTGTAAAAAATAAGATGCTTGATAAGATTCCTTAATCTCGCTACCCTGTTCTTCTAAAAAAGAACTTAGTCGATGCTGAATTAAATTTGTATAAATCTCATGGTCTTTCAAATCATCACTTGGAAAGATATTTGACAATAAATATAAATTCCGCAAACTATCTAACGAATAGTAGTACGTTTGATAAACAGGTTGTTTCCTAATGATATCCAATTCTATCTTCTCATTAAGCTGCTTGTTCATTTCACTTACAACTTCTAAATGTACGAAAAATGTCATTTCATCTCGTAGTAGAATTGAAATTTGATTTATTGAATCACTATATATTTCTTTCAGCGAACTAAGGTCCACATCCAATTCATATAATCTACTTAAAACCAATGCGGCATGCAATATAATCGGCTCATCATAGTCAACTATGTAACTATTATGATAATCTTCAATAATCGAAATGATATCTGTTTTCATATTGTCATGTATAGTTCCATTGAAAATAAAATCCATAATAAGATAATAGTAGTACTCTATCGTCTCATTCTTTGATGGAACAGGATTATCTCGAACATTATTTATTAACATTTGCAAATCATCCATAGCTCCGATTTCTTCTAGAGCATCATATAAAAAATAGATATCGAAAAATGAAGATGATTGTAATTCATTATTTTCAAAAACAGATTGATTTATTAACTTTGATAAAAGGATTTTACAGTAAAACAAATTTGATTCTTGTTGTTCACAAGTTGGCTCATTATCATATAAGAAGTCGATTTCAGAAACATGCTGCAGAACTGCATTGACCATTAAATGAGACTGTTCTTCAAATTGGCTATTGATTTCGATTACACTACCCCCACTATCGCTAAATAGATAGGAATCAAGGGTGTTAATGAAATTTTCATTATGAATTGTTCGATTAATATATTCTGGACTATGACTACAACCCGTTATTAATAAAATGAGAAAGCAATTTACAAGCAATCTCTTTAGCATTATCATCCCTACCGCTCCATTAAAATGTGTAAATAGTGGAGTATTTATTTCTATAGAGTGTTAAAACAATATTTAAATCCTAACAGTTGCTGTATAAGTTCTATTTGAATAGTCCACCTCTGTAGGTGTAAACATACCTAGGTATAACCAAAGTCCGCTACCACAAACATTTCCAGATATCGTATATGATTTACCCTTTGTAGATTTTGTATATCCTGGGCTAGAGCCACTACCACTTACTCCTGCTCCCTTGAAGGAAACACTGCCTCCAATTGTATAAAAACTTACATTGTGGTAAAGTTTTTTAAATCCAGTCCTTGTGATAGAACTTTGCGCCTTGTAGTTCCCACATCCACCACTTGCTGTTCTTGGTAAATCCGCTTTCGATGTAACTTTATTAACCGTTTTTACTGCTCGGTACGCATCTGTAGGCGTTGCAAACATCAAAATCATTGAAATTGCCATAACTATTGCAAGCCCTAAATAAAAGAAGACTTTTTATTCAATTGTACTATCTCTTAACATATATTTAGAATATTAAAAAATAACCTACCATTCACATAATCATATTATACAAATTATTTTTTTTGAGAACAAGACTAAATTATCAATAAAATACTAACTACAGGTTTATTAAACTTAATTCAGGATTATTTATTATAAATTTCATATGGACACATCTTCTATCTTTTGCTTATTTCTTAATAATTCAAGTATTTATGCCATATTTGCAACTCGACATGATCATTTGTAGGTAGATGATTTGTTCTTACAAACAGAAAAACACCCGTTTTGTCTTATTGACTAAACGGATGTTTCCTCATAAAACGCTAATATATTAACATTTACACTCTCGACATGACTGAAACACACTCCACATGGCTTGATTGGTAATCGCAGATATATGGATGTAGTAGTGTTTGCCTTACAAGATTTAAATAACTTGAAAATTTAGTTACCTCATTAAATTAAAATTGTGTTGTAAAAATTTCAGCATAGATTGAACAGAAATAAATCCCGTTCGTTTAATAGGAAATTGTTCTATTCATGTTTTGAAATTTTTATAATAATTTTTCATGATAAATGTGTTTCTTCCTTTACCATCTAGCTGATCAAGATATCCAAGTAGCATTCTTAATTGATTATTTGAATAGCCTATTTTTAATCTTATATCTTTAGTGGAATCATTAGGTTTTCTAATTCTCATTATCTTTGTCATTTCATTAATATCAAACTGTGTTTTGAATGCCATAAATTGTGATAAATAATCTGAAATATTTACTTCATGAATAATATCTTTTTGTCCATCCCATTTAAAAATATTTATATGTTGTTGAAATAAATCTATATTATTTTCTTCAATTAAAAAACGGTAAATAAGATCAGCCTTAATGATCGGTTTATCGTCATCTATATTTAAATATGACTTTTCCATTAGAAAGACAACAATTCCCATAAATAAATCAACTATTTGAAGTGGAATAGATTTATGTGATTCTTTATACCATGCTTTATTAACATAATATTTCATACCACGATAAATTGCATGTGCATTCATTTGCTGCTTTAACTTTGAATATACCTTCATTCTTCCATATTCAGGACTGTGATCGACTACAATTTCAACTGTTCTATAATCATTTGAAAGACCTCTAGTTAATCCATAAAATAGTCTTTCTGGAATTTTAACATAAAATAAATTACGTAATTCTGTAACTGTAATATCGGCATTTCTAGCAAAATTAAATGCAATAGCATTATCTACGACAAATATGTTAATTTGTAAGTTTGTTTTTATGAAATGGTGTAAACAATATATGTAGGGAGCAATATCCTTGTCATTTTTATATTCAGTAAAGTGATATTCACTCTTCTTACCTGTTATTCTTAAAATCTTGTTGATATCCATCACTATACTGTCGCATAAAGATTGTTCAACACCAAAAGCACCATAGTAAGAATATTTTTTCTCTGCATCTAATTTATTTGACTCGTCGAAAAAGATATTGTATTTCAAAAGTTATCACCTTCTTGACTATAAATGAATATTTGTTTATAATTTACATATAATATAGTATGTATTACTTCCAGTCACCGTTTTGATAGGGAGTTTTTAAAGAAGAGACCATCCAGTCACCGTTTTGACAGGAGTGGTCTTTTTTCACTTTAAATTTGTTTTGAATCCAAATTCATTAACCTTTTTATCAAAATTGATTAACATTTACCAACGCCGATTTCTACATCATTAATAAATTTTGGGAAACAGTAGTATCGGTTATTCTAACTATTCTTAGCTTTAAAACCCCATTGAACTTAATTTATCTCTTCCTTTGATTAAAATCTGGGAGAAATACAAAGGGTTAAAAATTTTATAGTCTTCTATTCAACTTTTACAGTAATTCCAAAAAAGACAAAATTGTTTAAACCTCTACAATTTCATTATTGTTCATTGTAAATTTTTCAACATATTTATTTGAAATTACCTTTTGATCCGTTACAAATGTAACACTGTATCTCGCTCTAGTTATAGCAACATATAAGCCTGCTTTAGTTTTCGGACTACTTACTGCCTCATAATCGCCTTCTAAGAATTTTCTTATAGGACCATTCGGATAAATAAGCACTCTATCAAAAGTAAGTCCCTTAGATTTTCCAAAATTTATTGGTGAGAAAGTTTCTGGGATATTTTTAGTCCTTTTATTATATCTCAAAGAAACGGGAGAAAACTCTCTGACATATTCATCTACAACACTTTCAATTTTTCCATTTTTTAATTTATAGGAAATACCATTTAAGTTAAATATTGTATTAATTTCTGTTTCAAATTCATCATTACAATACTTGTTAAAGAACTCTATAGCATCAAACACACAATAAGGATAATTAGACAATATAAAATCTTGTAGACTATTAGTATTAACATATTGCTTTTTATTATTAAAACACTTAGGAGGATAAAATCTACTTATCTCCTCCAAAACCTTCTCACTTACTAATACATTGTACTGAAAATTTGTCTCATCAGTTTCTATAATAATATAATTAAATTTCTCGAAAATTTGATAGATCTGATATCTCGCATCACGTTTAATTTTTAATTTTATTTTTTTCTGTTCTATTGCTTTTTTATTCCTCATGGAGAAAGGAATAAAAATACTATCTTCTAGTTCGTGTACTCTCCAATTATAGACATCTCGGTTAGATATTTTTATTGCTGGATAAAGTTCATACCCATCATTTCGTAACAATTTATTTATTTCTGTAAGCAGTACCTTCCATGGTTTACTATCATCCCTAACTGCAGGATGGAAAACTTCACATATAAATCTCAAGTATTTTTCATCATCACCATTCTCTAATTGGAATCGATCATCCTCAAATACCCAGCAATATGGATAATCATTATTGTTTACCGTATGTTGCCAAATATCTTCTTTAGCATTTGAAAATCTTGGATCCAAACTGGGCATACTTTTCAAATTATATAATCTCTGGAGAAATTCGATTTCCTCTATTAAACCATGATATGGAAAATAATTTCCCTTTACACCAAATACTTCATCTATGTAAAATCCATCCTTAAATAAATTTAGAATATCCCGCTTTGTAATCTCACTTATTCGATTCATATATAATCCACCCCTTATCGGATTATAATAGAACAATTAATTCGACAAATTTATAGAAGTGTTTTATAAATCACTCAACTCTTTTAATTAAATTCGATCCCTTTTAACATTTATGCACAATTAATGAGAGAGACGGGGCTGTCCAGAAAGTCCATTTTTTATAAAATTCCCTGTTAAAATGAGTCCGTTTGATTTTCGTTTCGACAGTGGACGTTTTCCGCAGGCGGCTGGTGAGCCTCCTCGTGCTACGCACTGCAGCGGGGTCTCACCTAGGCATTTGCTCCTGCTGGAGTCGCCACTGCCTTCACTACAATCAAACTTCTCACAATTAACAAGATTCGACTTTTTCAGACAGACCCGTCTTGTCATGATTGATAATATTTATTTACGCCCCTGTCACTTCTTCCGCATTTCGATTGATCTCATCAATAATGCCAATGATTATTCTTGCATCGTCCATATTATCTTTGAACAATTCAACAATACTGCCAACTGACCTGAACGGTTCTTGTTGTAATACTTTTTTATCGAGTGTTCCGTTTTTAATGACATAATCGACAATGTGTTTAACAAAGCGAATTTGGTTTAGATTTAACCGCTCCTCTGAAAGGAATTCGGAAAATGCTTCGTTGGCTGCTTTTGGATCTAAACCGACAATTTGCCTAACAAGCTTGGTGATTGGTGTGTCACCAAAGTCTTTTTCATAATCTTCTCTAGTACCAAGTTCTTTCCAAAGAATGTCTTCAAGCATTTTAACATCTTGGGCTGTTAGTGGTTTATTATGGTACAGTTTGTAAATCGCCATTTGGTCTTTATGTTCATTTAAATAATGTTCAACTTTCTTGCGGTAGTTTTGTAAGTCGTTCACATTGAACATTGGAGTGTTTTCTTTTACTTCAATAACTTCATCTTGGAAGTTTGTATAGTAAATTTTCTGAGTTTCTTTTTCGATAAATTTAATTAAATCTCTTAATGCTTCACGTACCTCATCTAACTCGAAAATATCAGCACTTTCCCAAAATTCTTCTGTTAACACTTTATCAATGATGTGCTTTTGCTCCAATACTTGTGGGATTGTACCAAGTTTAGAAAGTGCTTCCGCCGTTTGAATGACACTGCGAATTGGTTTTGTGGCATTGTTGGCTTGTAATTTGGCCAGTTCAATCGTATACATTAATAAATCAAAACGTTTAGCAAATTCATCATCTTGGACTGGGACAATGATTGGTGAGATATGTTCTTTTATTTCATTCGTATCAAGAACTGATAATGAGATCCAATTATCCTTGTTTTTAAATTTCTCCACATATTGTAAATGTTGTCGGACACGAAAGTTTTCATTATCTAATGCAAGTATATCCCTCGTTACCTCATGGACTAATTCATTTCGATGGTTGATATATTCTTCTGTTTGATATTCAGTCCCTTGTAATTCACGGATAATATCCACTTTGGCATTGAATAGTTTTTCTGTGAGACTTTTACCCACTTGAGTTTCCATTCCCTTTGGATTTTCACGAAAAAACTCAAAGTTTCCGCAATAGTCAAAGATGAGGAAATGCGATTTATCTTGTCCAATTCCAAATAAATCTGGACAAAGCCGTGTTCCACGACCAATCATTTGCCAGAACTTTGTTTTCGAGCGAACCTTTTTAAAGAATACAAGATTAACCACTTCTGGTATGTCCACACCTGTATCGAGCATGTCCACAGATACAGCAATTTGTGGCATTTTACTTTTATCTGAAAAGTCATCTATTAATGTTTGAACATATTTTATGCTATAATCAATGACTCTAGCAAAATCTCCACCATACTCTGGGAACAATGCGTCAAACCGTTCTACGATTCTTTCGGCATGGCGATGATTTTTCGCAAAAATAATTGTCTTACCTAGTTTGTCTCCACCTTCAACATGGATGCCTTTTCCCATTAAGTCTTTCAATACCATATCGATGGTGTTGTCATTAAAAAGCCATTCATTTAAAGCAGAGCTGTCAATATCTTCCCTAAAATCTTCTTCATCAAAGGTTTCTTCATATTTTTCTTTATCTTCTTCCGATAAATCATCGTAATGAATACCTTCTTCTAGAAACTTTGTCTTAGTTTCAATTGTTCGGTAATCAACTAAAAACCCATCTTTTACAGCTTGATCCAGCTCATAAGCATAAGTCGGAACACCATTTTCCATTTCAAACACTTCATACGTATTTTTATCAATCTCATCTTTTGGGGTTGCCGTTAAGCCGAGTAAAATTCCATCAAAATAATCGAAAATGCTGCGGTATTTTTTATAGATACTTCGATGCGACTCATCAATGATGATGAGATCAAAGTGTCCAACGGTAAATAATTTTTTCCCATCTTTTCTTTTTGCCTCATCAATCGCATTCATCATCGTTGGATATGTAGAAAAGACGATTCGGCTTTCCTCTGGGTTATCCTTGTTATCTAAAAGATTGCATAAAGGTATACTTGGTAGTAAGTTGTTAAAATTACGATATGCTTGGTTTATTAAAGCTTTACGATCTGCTAAGAAGAGAACATTTTTCACCCAATTATGCCGAGTCAAAACATCGACAATTGAAATTGCCGTTCTCGTTTTCCCGCTACCTGTTGCCATAACGAGAAGCGCTTTTCTCTGATTACGGCTTAATGCGTCACAAACTGATAAAATGGCTTCCTTTTGATAGTATCGGTTACTAATATCATCATTTATTTGTACATTTGATAATGGACGTTTCATTTTCCGGCGTTCGATTAACAAACTTAATTCTTCTTTATTATAAAAACCAGAAACTTTTCGTGGAGGATACGGATCATGCCAAATATATGTTTCAAAGCCGTTCGTATAGAAAATCACCGGGCGAATACCTGACATTTTTTCGATACAATCAGCATAAAGTTTGGCTTGTTGACGACCAATTTTAGGATCCTTTGATGTTCTTTTCGCTTCAATGACGGCAAGAGGTTTACCATTATCACCAAATAAAACGTAATCAGCGAATCCTTTACCTTCCTTATTTGGCATACCAACAACTGGATATTCCCGAATAATATCTTTATTAAACTCCCAACCGGCAAGTTTTAAATCTAAATCGATATATTTTAGCCTTGTTTCAAATTCATTTAATTGATCTACTTGGAAATTATTTTCTTTCGTATTATGTTCACGTTTTTCAGTTACCTTCTTACGTAGATGTTGATTTTCTTTAATAATTTCTTCAAGTTTCCGGTCCTTCGCACTTAATTGCTCATATAAATCTTGTAATTCTTTCGGGCGAACCTTCTTTTCTTCACCAACAGGAAGTAAGGATTCATCAAATTCCCCAGCGGTAAATTCATCAGAATAACAATAATCAATCCATGCGATAAATTGGAATAGGTGATGAAGGGATAAAACAGCTTCATCACGTGTAATTGGTGCATTGGTATGGACAGCTTGATTACCAAGTTTCACCACATACTTCATCATCGGCAATAAATCTTCATCAATAATTCCTAAAAACTCTCGATCGTGAATCAAACTGGAAAGGTTATCCTGATAAGGAACTTTCAAAGCACTGTCATAACTATAAACCCACTTCACAGCCAGTTCCAGCGCTCGACGAGACTGAATCGCACTGACAGCTGGGCTAACAACTAAGCCTTTTTCAGCTTCAAAACAAGCATCAGCAAAACTACGATACTGTTTTTTCCCTTTTAAAAAGCTGAAGTTAGACACATTGCCACCTCCCTTTGATTAAAGGTTAGAAACTTTTTCTTCTGTAAATAATTCGCCTTTGAAGGCACGTTGCATAAGGGAATTATAATTTTCTTCTAGCAGCTTTAACCCTTTATTTAGCAACTCTCTTCTCTCTAATATATTTGATATTATTGAGGCAAATTTATCTTGCAAATCTCTTGGTGGTATATAGATCTTTATCCTTTTTAATTCTTCAGCATTGATATTCGCCATACCCACTATATTTTTTGCCATTGAATAAAGTAGAGTTTTTCCGTATTTAGAATTTAAAAATCCAGATATAAACTCACTATTTGCCTTTTCATTTGGTACTAGTTTAACTAAATATCCAGCATAGGCCATTGGTAATTCTTCACGGTAAACAGCAGTTTTGCCTACAAGTTCCTTACTATTTGTCCTATTAAATAATAAATCACCTTTATGAACCAAATATTTCTCAGCTTCTGAATCATCTAAATCAATATATTTCATATCATTAAAATCTAGAAACCCATTATAGGTAATGTTTCCCATTCTTAATATTGGATACTTTCCTTTATTTTCACTTGCCTTTTTACTAGTTCCATATTGTGTTTTTAAAGTAATGTCCTTAATGGTTCCTACTGGCCAATTTTTAGGGTTCTTATATGGATCCCCAAACATCTCCAAAAACACACTTTGCGTTAATTGGTCTAATGCTTCGATTTGGGCTTTGCATTTTTTAACTAATTCATTACTTTTATTCAATAAATTAATAATTCTATTCTGAACTTCAATTTCTGGAAGTGGAACATCAATATTTTTCAATATAGATAAATTAATATTATTTTGAGCAACACCACGACCAGTATTTACAACTGTATTTTTTATAGATTTCAAAAAGTAATATAGATATTCATTCAGTACTTTTTCACTTTTAACATTTATTCCTGCAATTGCTTGATTAGTTGAAGCATCTATATTTAATATTGCACATTCTCCTATTGTTGCAAAGATTGTATAGAGTAAAGTTCCTTTCTTAAACAATTTTGCAGAAGAATTATTTAAACCTTCTTCTGTAATAAATTCTTCAGTTTTTTCTAAGTACTTTCCTTTTATATCGCTAATTTTCACCCAAGGTATATTCCCATTTTTCCAATAAGCCGGATTAGTTCTTTTTGGTGTACCACCTGATGAAATATCAGCAATTTCTCCTAGCTTTTTATAAATAACAGCCATTTTTTCACAACCCTTTTAATGAATCTTTCAGTTCTTTAATTCCTTTTACTATCTCATGTTCATATTTCTCAATTTTTTCAAGAATCAATAGTGGATCTTCATACTCAACTTCTTCATACTCAATCTCTTTATATTTATTAATCGACAAGTCATAATCATTTTCCTGAATTTCTTCAACCGGTACAAAGAAAGATTGCTCAGTCCGTTTCCGTTCTTTTTCTGCTTCTAAATTATTAAACCGTTCAATAATATCTGGTATATCATTTTCTTCAATCGGTGTACGCTTGTCGTCCAATGAAAATCCGTCCGCTTTCATATCATAGAACCAGACATTATCTGTTCCACCCGCACCAGTTTTTGTGAAAATCATAATCGCCGTTGAAACTCCTGCATATGGTTTGAAGACCCCACTTGGCATTGAAATAATGGCTTCCAATTTATGGTTATCAATGATTTCCTTTCGTATCGTTTTGTGTGCTTTTGAACTTCCAAATAACACACCATCTGGAACAATGACCGCAGCCCGACCACCCGGTTTTAAAATTCGCATAAATAAGGATAAGAATAATAATTCCGTTTTCTTGGTCTTTGCAATTTTTAATAAATCGTTCGAAACCGATTCATAATCCAATGATCCTTTGAATGGAGGATTTGCCAGCACTAACGTATATTTTTCTTTATCTTTATTAATTTCAGAAAGAGAATCCCGATAGTCAATATTTGGATTATCGACACCATGTAGCATCATGTTCATGGCACCAATACGTAGCATTGTCCGGTCCATATCATTTCCGTAAAACATGGTGTTATGGTAATGTTCTTTTAAGCCTTGAACAAGAAACATATCATTATGATGTTTACGTAAGTAGTCGCTTGCTGCAACTAAAAATCCAGCTGTCCCCATCGCAGGGTCAATAATAATATCCTCTGGCGTAGGTTTCATCAATTCAACCATCATTTGAATAATGTGTCTTGGTGTACGGAACTGTCCATTTGTACCAGACGTTAATAGTTTTGAGAGTAAATACTCGTATAAATCGCCTTGTACATCCCGATCATCTAAAGGTAGATTATCAATTCCATCGACAATTTTTGCCAACATATTCGCTGTTGGGATTAAAAACATCGCATCGCCCATGTACTTGGAGTATGCTGAATTATCTTTACCATGTAAATTTTTAATGAAAGGAAAAACTTCATCGGAAACAACACGATACATTTCTTCTGGGGATCCGAGCTGTTTAAAACGGTGCCAGCGCAAGTGTTGTTTATCTTCTGGAAAGATCCCTTCAAATGGTATTCCTAGAACTTCCGCTTCTTTCTCTTTAATTGTTTCTGCTTCATCTAAACTTTTTATAAATAAAAGATAAGTAAATTGTTCGATAACAGTTAGTGGATTTGTAATTCCACCTGTCCAAAACGTTTCCCATATTTTATCTACTTTATTTTTAATTTCCCCTGTAATCATATAACTTCCTCCTGCTGCATCTAATATATCTTCATTATACCTATTTATCTCATTTTATTAAAAGGATAATCATGGAGACGTATGTGTCAACTTTTTCTCGGTCATGTTATTGTACCAATATTTTCAGCACTCTATTTTTGTACACTTTTTAATGCTACCGCGCTGTCGCTTGGTGGCTTGGCTGTGTGGTTCTAAAACCATGAACCACACAGCCAAGGTTTTATCGAAATGATTTTAGTAAGTTTCCTATTGCTGAAGAGTGAGGTGCATTTATATTAATAGATCCGCGCTTTGCACCAATTGACGGGCGTGTAGGTTGACGTAAATACTCGGTTATACGAACCACGCGTTTAACTTCTCTTTGCTTCCGTTTACTGCGTTTTTGTGATGCCAAATACACTTCTCTCAATGTGTTGTTCAATATCCCTTGCTTCACTTTTACCATTGCTTCAGCACCTTCTTTACTCCAATGCATCCCTCGCTTCTTCATACGAAATGATATTTTCCGTTGATTAGACTCCATGCTCCCAAGTCCTCGCGCTTTTTTTGGAAATTCTGTTTTTCGCTCTCGCCAATCTTTCACATAATCCCAATGATTATGAAGGTATGTACGGAATTTGTTGAGCCTTTCTATCTCTTTTTCATTATCCAAAGTGCTTTCATATGTGTCTAAAATGAGCGTAAATGTATTTAAATCATGTTTTTTTATGGCAGCTTTCAATTGGTCCTTTAACTCGCTTTTTTTGTATCCAAATGTCCGATTTATTTCTTGAGCTATATGATAGGCATCTAATTGATGGAGGTGTTGCTTCTTTGATTGTGAAAAGGCTTGACGAAATCGCTCTGCTGAATAACCAGCGCCACCATCACTATTCGAAACAATTTGTGTCTGTTCGAGTGAGTATTCATGTGCTGCATAAGTTTGAACTTCTTGCCAAAAACGATCCACAGATTGTGTTGTCATAATCACTTTTGGGTTCTTTAAAGACACACGTTTCCCATTCTTATTCCAACCTTCATAAAAAATACCATGAGACACCTCGTGATGCTTTTTCTTTTTGAGACTACGAACGAAAACACCATCAGCCTCCGCATACAAATAATCAACCTTTTTTCCCTCAGGTAATGACGCTGATTCCTCTAACTCTTGAACCATCTTCTTATCTGCATCTCCCTGGGCCTTTCCAACACGATTTACAAGATGACCAACCGTTGTGTAACTGATGTCTACGGCTGTCCACTCTTTTAATATCCTAGATGATTCCCGGTACGTATTTTCACTTGCCAACTCTGCCACTTTCACTTCAACTAAAGGACTATGACGCTGACCTTTCCGAAAACCTAACCACTCATCTAATGGATAATGGGCGTGGCCTTGTTGATCGTACATTAAGGTGCGTGTGTATTCTACGGCGCCAAAGGTAAATTGAATCGCACGTTTATCGTTTCTTTCTACCCTGTAATGTTCAGCTTGTTTTTGTTCTTTAATTGTTTTATTCAAGTGTTCAAATACTTCGCCAACTAAGTTTGCGAATGTATCGTACATCAGTAATTGTAACTGCTCTTCAAATTCAATTAGATTATTACTTTGCTTTAATATTTTATAAATCTCTGTTATAATTTGTTTCATGAGAAGGCCTCTTTCTGACATGTATTTGCCTGGAAGCATACATTTATGATAGAATGCCTTCTCCTTTTTTGTCTAGTAAAAAATTGGATTTTAAAGCCCGAGTATAATTTTACACATATCATGGAGACTTATAACTATTTACCCAATTGATTAATCCAAAATATCTTAAAAAATTTTAAAATCCTATTAAAATACATTGAATCGATAAGTATAATGTTTCAGAACAAATCGGTTAATCAAAAAATCAACTAAAAAATTTTTAAAAAAAATTCCTTTTTCCTCTTCAAATATGAAAAAACGAAGATACAATGCTTTATGCAAAACGGAAAATACAAATAACGAAGGAGATGAATTTGCTATCCAAAGTGCAGCATATATTCGAACAACAAGTTAAAGTCATATAGATAGAAATATAAGAAAGCAAACATAGATGTGAAGTCGGAGAATTAAATTCGTTATAAACATTCAAAACAAGCACGCAGTTAATAAAATATTCGATCACACTATAAAAGGTGAAATCCGCAGAGGCTATATGACCATATGCTAATGATTAGTTAAAAATTTCTATGGATAAAGAAAAGGAGAAGAAAAATGATTAACAACCAAGGAAATCTAAAGGGATTTCTCTATATAAGAGTGAACCATCCATCAAAACTTTCAACAGAAGAACATTCACAGCTAACTAATTTCTTATTTGAGTATAGAAGAAATAGTTACAATGGAAAGGGAAATACCTATAAACATCGCATTGAAGAATATTTGTACAAAGTCAAATAAATAGTGTAACCCAATAAAAAGCGAGATCCGCAGAGGTTACGTAATCATTCAAATTGTTGGTTATGTAATTCTGCGGATTTTTTATATTGAAAAATTATAAAAGGGAGAGCGATAAATCATGAATAGATCAGAAAACACCGTTGAGCGAATTTTTGCAGATACTTCGCTCACCTTCATGGATGTTATAAATTCAATTATTGATTATAAAATTGAAGAACTCGTCAATAATGCTAGTAAGGTAAACACTGCTACATCTCAAAAAGACGAGAAGGAGTATGATTCAAAATGAGATGTGCAGTATATGTTCGTGTTTCTACCGATAAAGAAGAACAAAAAGATTCCTTAAAATATCAGCAAGAACTGTTTTATAATTATATAGCGGAAAAAGGTTGGGATATTTACAAATTTTATATTGACGTTGAAAGCGGGACGACGGCAAAAAGAGAAGAACTTCAAAAACTTATTGAAGATGCTCAGAATAAGGAGTTCGATATCATTCTTGCTAAAGAGTTATCACGTCTTGCCCGCAATGGAGAGTTATCCTATAAAATCAAAAACTTATGTGAAAACCAAGGGATTCACATCATTACATTAGATAATGCCATCAATACATTAACAGGGAATACCCATATGTTTGGCCTTTATGCATGGATGTATGAACAAGAATCTCAAAACACGAGTAATCGTGTGAAAGAGACATTAAAAACTCGAGCAAAAAATGGACTTTTTAAAGGATCAAACCCTCCATATGGGTATGAAGTAAGAGATGGAAAATTGTATATCCGAAATGATGAAACACCAAATATTGTTAGACGAATTTTCAAAGAATATTTGGAAGGAAACGGACGACAAAGTATTGCAAGACGGCTATATAACGAGGGAGTTCCAACCCCTGCTCAAATAGCAGGAAAAGCAAACGCAGGAGATAAGTGGCATGATTCTACAATTAGATGCATCTTGACAAATCCCCATTACGTTGGGGATCTTGTTCAAGGAAGAACAACGACAGTAAGTGTAACAAGTAAAAGAAGAAAAAACGTTCCTAAAGAAGAACAGTTTATTATCAAAAATGCACATGAGCCAATTATATCTAGGGAAACGTTTGATGCTGTCCAAAATCAATTAGAGCAGAGAAGAAAATATATTACAGCACCCAAGATACATCTTTTTACTAATGTCCTCTTTTGTGCCGATTGTGGTACAGGTATGTGGTTCCGAAGCAATCGAGACGGATACATTTGTGGGGCTTATGCGCGTCATGGGAAAAAAGCTTGTACCGCCCACACAATAAAAGAGGATTTTTTAAAAGAAACAATTCTAAATGACATAAAATCCTTAATTCATCAAATTGACAAAGAGCAATATATAAAGAAGATGGAGAGAAAATCGAAAAAGGAAATTCATCAACCTGTTAGCTGACGGAATCATTACCAATGAAGAATATCAAGAGAGTATTGAAGCAACGAACAAGGATTTA
>NZ_JACHHA010000021.1 GCF_014202495.1 Cerasibacillus quisquiliarum
TAGTTGAATAAAACATTATTATTTAATAGAACTTCCAGAAAAATGGAAGTTCTAATTTTTTACCTTATATCAACAATAAACTTTAACATAGCCTTAAAAAAAGTAATAAAAAACTATTCACTATAAGGTCTCCAATAAACAGATTGTTTATGATGGTAAAGTTCAATAATTTAATAATATTTTAGATAAATTTGATAGTAAAGTGTACTTCAATGTTAAAAAATTCAATATGAAAAGGTAGATATATTAGAATTTATTTATTTATAATTTCCCAAAAACTTGGCACTTCTTTCACTTTGAAGTCAGTTAATTTTTCAATTATTTTTAATTTAATTTCTTGTTCTAAATCCTCCCTTTCTTGGAAGTGAGTATTTTTCAAACTATTTTTAATTTTTGGTCCAAATTTCTCTATAATTAATTCAACTTCATTATGAATTTTTTGTTTATTTTTCATGGTAATCCCCACTTTTAAGATAATTATATAATTTATTTAAGCTCTTTCTATGCTGATTGGAAATATTTTGAGGAGTCGTACCTAAGAGGTTTGCAATTTCTATTAATTTCAACTCTTTTATATATATTAAGTTTAAAATTATTAATTGTTTTTTAGTAAGAGATTTTAGACCAGTGATAAGCGTTTCATTATCAGTGAAAGTAAACAAAGATGTATTAAATATATTGTCAAAAGCGTGGTCTTGTACGCTGATTAACTCTTTTTGAGTGATTCCCTGTTCATCCGATATCTCTTGATCGAGTGTTAGAATGAAGCGGCTTTTTAATTTTCTGATTTTTTTATCGTAATCTATGCTATAAAAATGAATGAGATTTTTTACGTATTTAATTTTTACTATATTTTCATAATGTTTTTTGAAGGCATTTTCAACGACAGATTTGTTATGCTCAGTGGGATATAAGATGGCACGTTCGACTAACTTATAATTTTCATTGATTTTTAAGAAGTGGTAAATTAATGGGTTTTTAAGGGCCTTTTTTTTATTTGAAAAAAAATTATTAATAATCTTTTGTTTTCCATTCATTAATAGTGTAGTTGTTAATTTCTCCATATATTAGAATACCTCCCTCTATACTTGTCATATCTACCTTTCCATACATATTAAAGTGAACTAATCATATACATAATAAACTAAATATAGGTAATGTCTGTGTTCATAATAATTAACATGCTGTGGTCATATATATGACACCGAATTAACAGGCTTTATTGAGTCAAAAAAGAAACTCACTCTATTCAATTAATAAAAAAATATAGAAACTTAATTTTATGTGTTCAAAATATTGATGTAGATCCATTACTTAAAAACAAAATTAATCGTTTTTTAATCAGAATTTAAAATAAATTAAAAAATAGTACAATAGTTTATTTTTTGATTAAAAAACCTCTTTACTTTATATAGAAACAAAGCATCTAAGTTATAACACTGTGTTAATAACGTAGAATGCTTCATATGTTCTAAGCTTTTAAACGAATTTAACCAGCACCAACAATTACATTAATTAACATCAGAAGTAATTAGATAAATAAAATTCAAATATTAGGGAGGTCATACTATGCAAGTTCAGGATTTGATGGATTGTTATTGTAAGGCGAGAGAAGTTATTAATTTTTATTGTAGATATCTAGAAGATTCTGAATTAACGGATGATGAAAAAGAAACTTTGTTAGATTTTATAACAAGTACAGTTACTTTTTCGAATAAAATTAGAAGAGCACTGGAATAAAGAAGCTGTTAAAATATAAGCGATAAACGAAGTTATTTATGTTGTTCGCGGATACAGAAGGTAGCTAATAAAATATGATTCCCACCATAAATCCGCGAATCATATTTTATCTGGACTTTTCAGTTACATCAGAATTTACTACTTTCTTTTAAATAATTATATAATGACTCTAAAAAAGTTTAAAAAGAGTGACAGAAAATTAGTGGATATTGTTTGATGATTAGAAATAGGTTAAGTAAAAGTCTGTCCATACAAGTATTATTTACCCAACTCTTCCAAAATAAATTACTATATGAATAAAGATGGAAAAGTAGTACGTAGAAAGGTATCGTATCAATGCTTTAATGAATCATAGATACTTTTATTTATTAAAGTAAAATGTTATTATCAATAGTGTTACAACTGTTAAATAAGGTTGGAGGTGCAAATAATGTCACATGTTTCAGAGGATAAGGTAAAGCAGCTTGCTGATATGTTAAGATTAGCTGTAACCGAAGAAGAAGCAACGCGATATACAGAGCATTTAAATAAAATGGTGGAATATGTTAAATGTTTAGAGGAAGTAGATACAGACGGTGTAGAACCGATGACTCACGCGATTGAATTAAAGAACGTGATGCGCGATGATGAACCAAAACAATGGATCACTCAAGAACAAGCGCTGAAAAATGCGCCAGATCATGAGAATGGTCAATTTAGAGTACCAGCTATTTTAGATTAAGGAGGGAAGCCAAAAGTGACAATTAATAATCATAGTATTAAAGACATTGAAACGATGTTACATAACAATGAAATAACAGTAAAAGACTTAGTGGAATCATCTCTTAATCGAATTAAAGAAGTAGATGATCGAGTGAAAGCTTTTATTACAGTTGATGAAGAAAATGCACTGAAAAAAGCAGAACAATTAGATCAAAACCCAAATAAAGATGCTAAGTTATTTGGTATTCCTGGAGCGATAAAAGATAATATCGTTACGAAAGGATTACGTACAACTTGCGGGAGTCAGTTTTTAAGTAATTTCACTGATCCATTATATGATGCAACAGTTGTTGACAAACTTCATAAAGCAGAAGCAATTACTGTTGGTAAATTAAATATGGATGAATTTGCTATGGGGTCAACAACAGAGAATTCTAGCTATCAAATAACACATAATCCGTGGCATCTCGATCATGTACCAGGTGGCTCAAGTGGTGGCTCAGCTGCAGCTGTTGCAGCAGGTGAAGTGTTATTTAGTTTAGGAACAGATACAGGTGGTTCGATTCGTCAACCAGCCGCTTTCTGTGGCGTTGTCGGAATGAAACCAACATACGGACGTGTCTCACGCTTTGGTGCTGTGGCATTTGCGTCTTCATTAGACCAAGTCGGTCCCATTACACGAACAGTCGAAGATAATGCACGTATTTTAGAAGTCATTTCCGGCCGTGATAAAATGGATATGACATCAGCTCATGAAGATGTACCAGCATTTTCCGAAGGCTTAACAGGTGATGTGAAAGGTCTTAAAATCGCCGTTCCGAAAGAATATTTAAGTGAAGCCGTTGATCCAGAAGTAAAAGAAGCGGTCATGAATGCATTAAAATTATACGAATCGTTAGGTGCGACATGGGAAGAGGTCTCCTTACCACATTCTAAGTATGCAGCCGCTGTTTACTATATTATCTCTTCAGGAGAAGCTTCTGCAAATCTTGCCCGCTTCGATGGTGTTCGTTATGGTGTCCGTTCTGAAAAAGCGAAGAACATGCTTGATATGTTTAGATTTTCTCGTAGTGAAGGTTTTGGAGATGAAGTGAAAAAACGGATGTTCCTCGGTGCTTATGCGTTAAGTTCAGGAAATTATGAAGTCTATTACAAGAAAGCACAACAAGTCCGTACACTTATCAAACAAGACTTCGATAACGTTTTTGCGAACTATGATGTCATTATGGGGCCAACAACACCGACACCAGCATTCAAAATCGGTGAGAAAAACTTTGATCCAATGGTTGTTTATGCTCGTGATGTGACAACTGTACCAATTAATTTAGCCGGAGTACCAGCTATTTCAGTGCCATGTGGTTTTTCTAAAGAAGGGTTACCTTTTGGTTTACAAATTATTGGAAAGCATTTTGCAGAACAAACGATTTATCGTGTGGCACATGCTTTCGAGCAAGCAACTGACTTTCATAAAACATTACCTCAATTAGGAGGTGCACAGTAATGAATTTTGAGACAGTGATTGGAATTGAAGTTCACGTTGAATTAAAAACAAAATCTAAAATATTTAGTCCAAGTGCGAATGAATTTGGAGCAGAACCAAACTCAAATGTCAATCCAATAGATTTAGGATATCCAGGAACATTACCTGTACTTAATGAAGAAGCGGTAAATTATGGTATGAAAGCAGCCATGGCATTAAATTGTGAGATCGCGACATATACGAAATTTGACCGTAAAAACTACTTCTATCCGGACAACCCGAAAGCGTATCAAATTTCTCAATTTGATCAACCAATTGGTAAAAATGGTTGGATTGAAATAGAAGTCGATGGAAAGAAAAAACGCATCGGAATTAATCGCGTTCATTTAGAGGAAGACGCAGGTAAATTAACACATGGTGGTGATGGATACTCACTCGTTGACTTTAACCGTCAAGGGGCACCACTGATTGAAATTGTATCTGAAGCAGATATGCGTTCACCAGAAGAAGCTTATGCTTACCTTGAAAAGCTAAAAAATATCATTCAATTTACAGGCGTTTCTGATGTGAAGATGGAAGAAGGGTCACTTCGTTGTGATGCGAATATTTCTATTCGCCCTAGAGGGCAAGAACGATTTGGGACAAAAACGGAATTAAAGAACTTGAATTCATTCGCCCACGTGCAAAAAGGATTAGAATTCGAGGAGAAGCGTCAAGCTGAGCTACTCTTATCAGGTGAATCAGTTCAACACGAAACACGTCGTTTTGATGAAAAAACGGGTGAAACGATTTTAATGCGTGTGAAAGAAGATGCAGAAGACTATCGTTATTTCCCAGAACCAGATCTTGTTCCACTATATATTGATGATGCATGGAAAGAGCGTGTTCGCGCATCTATTCCTGAACTACCAGATGAGCGTCGTAAGCGTTACGTAGAAGAATATGGCCTGCCTGAATATGATGCCGGTGTACTAACAAGCACGAAAGAAATGTCAGATTTCTTTGAGGAAACGATTAAAGATGGTATTGATGCAAAACAAGCTTCAAATTGGTTAATGGGTGATATTTCAGGTTATATGAATAAACATCAGAAAGAATTATCTGATTTAGAGATTACACCACAATCACTCGGTAAAATGATTCAACTCATTCAAGATGGCACAATATCATCAAAAATTGCCAAACGCGTTTTTGCTGAACTCGTTGAAAAGGGTGGCGACCCAGAACAGATTGTTGAAGAAAAAGGTTGGGCACAAATATCTGATGAAGGTCAATTAACAGAAATTATTACGAAAGTTCTCGATGAAAATGAACAATCTGTAAATGACTTTAAAGAAGGACATAAGCGTGCTCTCGGCCATTTAGTCGGACAAGTGATGAAGGCAACGAAAGGCCAGGCAAACCCGCAAATGGTAAATAAAATATTAGTTCAAGAAATGAATAAACGCTAAGGTATTTGAAAAGACTACTGTGCATCATCTGTATAGTAGTCTTTTACTTTTTTACTTGAAAGGTATATGATAGAAGTTAGTTTATTATCGGGAAATTGTACTGTTTATAAGGGAGGGGTCGCTGTGAAACGAGCTCGAGTGATTTATAATCCAACAGCAGGTCGCGAAGCAGTAAAGAAAAAGCTTCCAGATATTTTAGAACGACTTGAAAAGGCAGGATATGAAACATCGGCACATGCGACAACAGGTGAAGGTGATGCGACAGAAGCTGCTCGCTATGCCGTTGAACAGAGATTTGATTTAATCGTTGCAGCAGGTGGTGACGGAACGATAAATGAAGTTGTTAAAGGGATGGCTGAGCAACCGAATCGGCCGAAGCTCGGAATATTACCAGCTGGAACGACAAATGATTTTGCAAGAGCACTTAACATTCCAAAAGACTTATTAAAAGCAACAGATGTCATAACAGATGATCATAGTATGTATTTAGATATTGGTAAAGTAAATGAACAATATTTTATTAATATTGCAGGTGGTGGGAAACTGACAGAGCTTACTTATGATGTTCCTATTAAATTGAAAACGATGCTCGGACAACTTGCCTACTATATAAAAGGTATAGAGATGTTACCATCATTAAAACCTTTAAAGGTGAAAATTGAATACGATGACCAAGTGATTGACGAGGATATTATGCTTTTTCTTATTTCTAATACAAATTCTGTAGGTGGTTTTGAAAAGCTCGCACCAAATGCGAAAATAAATGATGGGTATTTTGATCTTCTTATTTTGCGAAAAACGAATCTAGCAGAATTTATTAAGTTAGCTACTTTAGCACTTCGTGGAAATCATTTGGAAGATGATCGAGTCATGTATACACAAGCTAAACATATTAAAGTAACGCCAGAAGATGAGATGCAATTAAACATCGATGGCGAGTATGGAGGCTTATTACCAGGAGAGTTTATCAATCTTAAAGAACATATCGAGTTTGTCGTTCCAAAATCATTTATTGAAAGCCATGAAGATTACTGATTAGAGCAGTAATCTTTTTTAATGCGATTGAGTATGTACTATATTTAACAGTGCATAAAAGATATCGATAGACTCACTATAAGAAGCAAATATGTTAAGATGATAATTAATGACCTCGAACGAAAAGGAAGATGACATAAATGGCAAAAGTAAAAGCACCCGTTAAAAAGAATGAAGAACATATTCTAACATTTGAAGACCTTACCCATGATGGCCAAGGGGTTGGGAAAGTAGATGGTTATCCACTATTTGTTCCATACGGATTACCCGGAGAAGAAGCACTTGTAAAAGTTGTGAAAGTAAATAAAAAATTCGGCTATGGTAAATTACTCGAAGTGAAAAAGCCAAGCCCTAATCGTGTTCAACCGCCTTGTAATGTGTTTTATCAATGTGGCGGCTGCCAAATTCAACATATGAACTATGAGATGCAACTACAAATGAAACAAAACCAAGTGAAAAATGTCTTGAATAAAATTGCCCATCTACCTGATGTCCCTGTCCATCCAACAATCGGTATGGATGAACCGTGGCGTTATCGCAATAAAGCAGCACTACCAGTAGGGGAGAAAAACGGCGAACTGATGACAGGTTTTTATCGGATGCGTAGTCACGATATCATTAGTAACATGGAGACATGTATCGTCCAAGACAAACAGAACGACGAAATGGTACAAGCTGCACGCGATATCGCCAACCGATTCGGTATATCAGCTTATAATGAAGAAACAGATCGCGGTGTCTTACGTCATATTATGGTCCGAACTGGAAAAAATACCAACGAAGTCATGATCATTTTTATTACACGAACGAAGCATTTACCGCATAAAGAAAAAATTGTTAAAGCCTTAACCGAAGCAAATCCGAATATAAAATCGATCATCCATAATGTTAACGACCGACGTACAAACGTCATTATGGGGAACAAGACATATGTTATTTGGGGCGAACCGTATATTTATGACACAATCGGTGATATCCGCTTTGGCATATCTGCCAAATCATTTTATCAAATTAATCCCGTACAAACAGAGAAACTTTACAAAAAAGCACTTGAATACGCCCAATTAACAAAGAATGATATCGTCATTGATGCTTATTGTGGGATTGGGACGATTTCACTTTTTTTAGCACAAAAAGCGAAAAAAGTGTACGGTGTAGAGATTGTGCCAGAAGCAATTGATGATGCACGTAAAAACGCTGAATTAAACGGAATGACGAATGCTGAGTTTTTCGTCGGAGAAGCGGAAAAAGTGCTTCCCATGTGGCAAGCGCAAGGGTTACAAGCAGATGTTATTGTCGTTGATCCACCACGAAAAGGCTGTGATGAAAAGCTTCTCCAAGCTATGATTGCCATGAAACCGAAACGCATTGTCTATGTATCCTGCAATCCATCCACTCTAGCACGCGACTTACGTATCCTAGAAGATGGTGGTTTCCAAACGAAAGAAGTCCAGCCCGTCGACATGTTCCCGCAAACGATGCATGTCGAGTTGATAGCATTGATGTCTAGGGAATAATCACACTAGCTATTCAAACATTGATAAGACAAGGTTTATAGGGTTCCGTCTATGTTTATGTTAAGTAAATAAACAGGCGGAATCCTTTCTGTTATTGGGGTAAAAAATGCTGGGAATTGGGGTTGAGTTGATAGGATAGATTTCCAGTAAGGGAGTTGACAAGATAGATGAAAGGAATAAAATATGATATATTTAGAATAATCATATATTCGGAAAATACATCGAATATAATTAGTTTAAATAAATGTGAAAACAAGTAGGAATTTATTGTCGAGTAAGTTTCAATAGTATGGAACAAATAAATAGTTTAACTGCCCAAGTATTTACGTTAACTAGATTAATAGCGTCAACATGTAGGATTGTGGATTGTGGGATAAATACATAACATATGGTAATTTGGCAATTAAATTTGGATTGGAATCGGTGAAAAACCACTCTTTTTGATTCTTGAAAATAGGACGTTAGACGATTAAGATATATTTCGATATTAATTTAGATAGTAATTATTTCGATAATAGAATTGCTAAAGGCTTATTGGTAAACGTGCTTTCAGATGAACTTTCATACATACCTATCGAAAAAGCATTCCCGACTTCAATAGTCAAAAAGGGTTTCGATATTGTTGTTACCGTACTTTGATCCTGACAAAAGAAATCAACATACTTTCTTACGCGCGTATATGCGTATTTGCGTGATTTTATCCTATATTCTTATATTTTCCTAATATCATATTTTTCTTGGAACATTGGAACATCTTGGTACTCTTAGATAGAAATTTATCTATTTGCCCTGCTGCCGGTCACACTTAACCAAAGCTTTATCAGGATCAGTAGCTTGGAGATTTCGGGTAGGATAAACCACCCGAAATCATCCTAAAGTAAATATGGAAGGATTGAAATGATGAGTAAATTATACATTGCTTACGGATCAAATTTAAATCTAGTGCAAATGGCAAACAGGTGTCCAACCGCAAAGATAGCAGGAACAAGTGAAATAAAGGACCACAAACTCGTTTTTAGGGGGCCACACGCGCATGCAATTGCAACGGTTGAACGATGCAAGGGAGAAAACGTTCCGGTTCTTGTGTGGCAAATTACAGCCAATGACGAAAAGGCACTCGACCGATATGAAGGATGGCCACATTTGTATAGAAAAGAAATGATGAAAGTTAAAATCGATAAAAAGTCCGTCAACGCAATGGTCTATATTATGAATGAAGGCAGACCAATTGAACAGCCAAGTTGCTATTACTATTCGACCATTCTAGAAGGGTATAATAGTGCAGGTTTTGATGCTGAATATTTACGAAGGGCTGTTGAAGATTTGTATGAAAAAGATGGTGCTACTTTAGAAAACGAATCTAACGGAGGAAGGTATGATTAGCTCGAATACGAATAATTATGATAAGATATAAACAAAGTTAAATGTTCAGCAAACGGGCCAAATGATTGTTGAGAAGAACTTAAACTAAAACAGATATGTTAAGAAGGTTAGTTTCTTTACTATTGGGGGAGAAAAATAATGGATTTAATAAAACATAATAGTGATGCTTGGGATAAGAAAGTTGATGAAGGTTCTAGATATACTCAACGAGTGAGTAGTGAAACTATTGAAAAAAGCAAAACTGGTAAATGGGAGATTTCTGTTACAACAGAAAAGTCAGTACCAAGAGATTGGTTTCCAGAAGTTATAGATGGATTAAAGATATTATGCTTGGCATCTGGTGGTGGTCAACAAGGACCTATTTTGGCTGCTGCTGGAGCAGATGTAACCGTTACCGATATTTCTAAAAAGCAATTAGAACAAGATGAAATCGTGGCAGAACGTGATGGATTAACTTTAAGAACGGTACAGGGTGATATGTCAGACCTAAGTGATTTCGGGGATGAATATTTTGATGTTGTTGTTAATCCAGTTTCCAATTTGTTTGTCAAGGACGTTAAACCTGTATGGAATGAAATATCGAGGGTATTAAAAAATAAAGGTATTTTAATTGCTGGATTTACTAATCCATTACTATGGATTTTTGATGATAATCAGGAAAGAAAAGGCATCCTTGATGTTAAAAATTCCATACCTTCATCGACATTAGATTATTTGCCCAAGGATGAAATTCAAGATTATATCAAATCAAACAACACCATAGAATATGCTCATACTTTAGAAGACCAAATCCAAGGGCAGATTGATGCTGGCTTTGTGATTTCAGGTTTTTATGAAGATGATTTTGGCGGCACAAGAATTTTAGATAAGTACATTAAAACATTTATTGCTACAAGAGCAATAAAACTAAAGAATATTTGAAGCTGTGTTCCATTAACGGGCGCGATTGTTGAACAATTAAATAGATGTCTTAAGCTCAGATAGCAATCTGGGCTTTTTTGTCGTGCAAAAATTTTATAAATACACTTAGTTTTTTAAGATTGTTTTATGGGAGGTGGTGGTAATTAGAAAACTAGAAGTGTATAAGCCAACAATTTTTAAAGCTGAACAATCGTATTATGACAAAGATGCTGCTGATATGGCAGTAAACTTTATTAACTGTTTAAAGCATACAAAGGGTGAATGGTTCGGAAAAAACTTTGACTTGATAGATTGGCAGGAACAGATTATTCGAGATGTATTTGGAACGATGAAGCCGAATGGCTATCGCCAGTTTAATACTGCCTATATTGAGATAGCCAAGAAACAAGGAAAGTCAGAACTTGCCGCTGCGGTTGCCTTACTTTTAACATGTGGTGATTTTGAACATGGTGGAGAAGTGTATGGATGTGCTGCGGATAGGCAACAAGCATCGATTGTATTTGACGTTGCTGTCGACATGGTGGAACAATCACCCGCACTTAAAGCACGATTTAAACCAGTCCTTTCACAAAAGCGATTGATTTATAAACCATTGGGTAGTTTTTATCAAGTGCTATCTGCGGAAGCTTATACAAAACATGGATTGAACGTTCATGGGGTTGTATTTGATGAGCTTCATGCACAACCGAATCGAAGGCTATACGATGTTATGACGCATGGTTCAGGGGCTGCAAGAAAGCAACCACTGTATTTTTTAATCACGACAGCGGGAAATGACCAACACTCGATTTGTTATGAGGTACACCAAAAAGCTAAAGATGTCTTAGAAGGTCGAAAAGTTGACCCTACTTTTTATCCTGTTATCTATGGTGCAGAGGAAGATGATGATTGGACGGATCCTGAAGTTTGGAAGAAGGCAAATCCATCACTAGGAATTACAGTAGATATTGAAAAAGTCGAACAAGCATGTGAAAGTGCGAAACAGAATCCTGCTGAGGAGAACTTATTTAGGCAGTTACGATTGAATCAATGGGTAAAACAATCTGTCAGATGGATGCCAATGGAAAAGTGGGACAGATGTGGTTTGCCAGTTGACCCTGAAAGGTTAATTGGTAGAGAGTGCTATGCGGGTTTAGACTTATCATCGACAACAGATATCACAGCATTTGTTTTAATCTTTCCGCCAGAATATGAAGAAGATAAATATGTGATATTGCCATACTTTTGGATTCCCGAAGAAAATATTAGACAACGTGTAGATAGAGACAGAGTACCTTATGATGTGTGGGAACAACAAGGACATATGCAAACAACGGAAGGAAACGTTGTTCACTATGCTTATATTGAAAAGTTCATCGAAGAATTAGGAAAGAAATACAATATAAAGGAAATAGCATTTGACCGTTGGGGTGCTGTTCAGATGACGCAGAATTTAGAGGGATTAGGTTTTACAGTAGTTCCGTTTGGACAAGGTTTTAAAGATATGAGCCCATCATCAAAGGAATTAATGAAATTAACATTAGAAGAAAAACTTGCTCATGGTGGACACCCAGTTTTACGTTGGATGATGGATAACATTCATGTTCGAACGGATCCAGCTGGAAACATTAAACCTGACAAGGAAAAATCAACGGAAAAGATTGATGGTGCGGTGGCAACAATTATGGCACTTGACCGAGCGATAAGAAGAAGTGGATCCAGTGATTCTGTTTATGATGGTAGGGGATTGATTGTTTTTTAATTAGTAACGTGTAAATCATTAAATGTTTTGTTAATATATAATTGATAAAACTAATCGCCTAGGAGAAAACATGAAAATCATAGAATGGAATATAAATGGACGGAGTAACACAAATTATGAAGTGCCAAAGTTTGTTTCCCAAACAATAATTAAAGATGTTGATATTGTAATACTTACGGAATTTTCTAGTGTAGATGATGGGTTGATAGAAAGCCTTAAAGAATCTAACTATACTATTTTTTATAACAAAATTCGAAAAGAAAAAAACAAAATATTGATTGGTGTAAAAAATGAAATCATATCACACTCCAATAGTATTAAAGTTAATGAAACAATGAATAATCCACATGGAGATGAAGAACCTAATTTTTTAGAAATAGAAGTTGAAATTAATAATAAAAAAATAACAATAGTTGGTTCAAGAATAAGAGATGGAAAAGAGTTATTTAAGAAGGAACAATTTAACACATTAAAAAACCACTTAGAAAAAATTAAAGGTGCTACTGTATGTGCCGGCGATTTTAATGTGTGGAGTTCGTATATAATGAGAACGTGGAGATTAAAGCCCGACAACTATCAATTTTATACACCATGGTATTCGGGGGGATTCAAAAATCCAGACACATGGAGTCATGTGGGTAAGAGCCTCTATAAGTCATTGATTGACCATTTTATTACAAGGGATATCGAATTATATAACGTTGGTTATATATGGGATTTTGTTAATGTAGAAAATGGTTATGGATCATTGCAACCAGAAGATTACAAGTCAGATTTGAAAGGTTATCCCGACCACGCAATTTTGCAAGCAAACCTTAAATTATAAATTAATCAAGCATCTCAATTGAGGTGCTTTTTTCATGTCTGTTTTAGGAGGTGATATTCTTATGAGGTGGTTTTCAAATCTTTTTAAAGCGAGGGATAAACCACATAATCATTCGTTTGGGAGCAGTTACAGTTTTTTCTTTGGAAACTCTAGTAGTGGAAAATCTGTCAATGAATTTACAGCAATGCAAATGACTGCAGTATATTCATGTGTACGCATATTAGCTGAAGCTGTAGCAGGTTTACCACTGCACTTATATAAATATACAGATACAGGTGGAAAAGAAAAGGCAATATCCCATTCACTTTATTTTTTACTTCATGACGAACCAAACCCTGAGATGAGTTCATTTGTGTTTAGAGAAACATTAATGACTCATCTTTTATTATGGGGAAATGCGTATGCACAAATTATTCGCAATGGAAAAGGTGAGGTTATTGCACTTTATCCACTTATGCCAAATAAAATGTCAGTCGAAAGAGATGCGAGAGGTAATCTGTATTATTTATATACAAAAACATTTGATGAAATGCGTGGTTCAGAGAAGACATCCGTTGCATTAAAAGCTGAAGATGTACTTCATATACCAGGACTAGGTTTTGATGGTTTAGTTGGATATTCACCAATTGCGATGGCTAAAAATGCAGTAGGTTTGGCAATGGCCACCGAAGAATATGGTGCAAAGTTTTTTGCTAATGGAGCGGCACCAGGTGGTGTCTTAGAACATCCAGGAATTATTAAGGATCCGCAAAGAGTAAAGGATAGTTGGAATAAAGCTTATCAAGGTTCAAGTAATGCCCATCGAGTTGCTGTATTAGAAGAAGGGATGAAGTATCAACAAATCGCAATTGCACCCGATCAAGCACAATTTCTAGAAACAAGAAAATTTCAGATTAACGAGATTGCTCGAATTTTCCGAGTGCCATCTCACATGGTCATTGGGTATGTTACAAGGTACGTATTACTATGCTGGAGGTTTTGATGATTGGTTTTTTGAGAAAGATTCAAAGTTAACAATGGAAGATATACACTTATATTTTAAATCTTCTATTCAAGCAAATGGTGCAGATAGTGCATCCCAAGTAGATGCATTAACGGAACCAGGTGCTGTTATTTTAAAGCAAGAAGATAACAAATATCCAAGTAGTGGTGTGCTCTATACAATACCTAAAAAGTGTAGTTTAGGTGGCAATGGTAGAGTTTCAGTAACTAGTGAATATATTGCTGGAACAACTGCGATTAGTTTAGTAGAAACATCCACATCAGATGACCTTGAGGATTGGACTTCGTGGCAAACAATTGGACCAACAGGTGAATTAATTTCACCTAATAGAGCCTATATCCGCTATCGCATTACTTTAACGACAGAAGATGAAACGAAAACACCGAAACTAATAGAAGTTATATTGCATGATATCCCAAAACCTGTCTATGAAAAACTTGGATTTGCTAGGCCTGTCGTTTTGGATAGTAATGGAGCATGGGATGCAGTTTTAGAAAATGCGTTTGATGTCATTGTTACAAGTGAAATTAATGGTGCTGACATCTTAGAGTTTAAGATTCCTTTTCATGATTTAAAAAGGGAAAGTATTGAAAACGAAAAACAAATTCAAATCGTAGACGATGTGTATCGCATACGAACGATAACGGATGAAAACAGCCAAGAAGGTAATATCATCACTCACGTATATGCAGAAGCAGATTTTTATGACTTAGCTTTTAGTACGGACAAACAGCCTATTGAATTTAATGCAGATACTGCTGATGTCCCGATGAAATATGCGTTAGAAGGAACGGAGTGGTCTGTTGGAAATGTGAATGTAACTACAAAGCGGACGTGGGAATCAGAGGAGAAAAATGCATTATCTATATTACGAGAAGTGCAAAATATCCATGGTGGAGATTTAATTTTTGATAGTGCGAATCGTTTAGTTCATTTACTGACATTTGGCGGTAAAGATAGTGGTGCGTTATTTAGCTATAGAAAGAATATGAAAAGTATTCAAAGAACAGTGGATACAAGAAGTTTAGTGACAAGATTATACGCATACGGTAAAGATGGCATGACATTTTCATCTATCAATAATAACAAAGCATATGTAGAAGATTATAGTTTTACATCGGAAGTTCGAATTGCAACACTTGATGCCTCATCATTTAGCAATCCTTATCAAATGTTAGAGTTTGCAAATATGAGGTTAGGTCAATACGCAAAGCCAAGAGTGTCTTATGTTTTAACTGCTATGGACTTATCCGTACTAACAGGTTATGAACATGAAGAGTGGGATCTAGGAGATATTGTTACTGTTAACGATAAAGAATTAAATTTACAAGTGAACAGGAGTTACCTGGGATAATGAGTTCCAAGTCTTTAAAGTAAATAATGATGTGGAAGAGATAAGCACAAGAAATGATGATATATCAATGGATTATGATTTCTTCCACTCACAAGAATTACCACTAATTGCGGGAAATGATTATACCGTCAAAATAAAAGCAAAGGACATTAACCTTTGGATATCACGTTTATTTTTAGGAGATGCGGATGGTTTTTCAATTCTTTATTATCAAGATGTCGATAGTCTGGTTTATTGGACAAATGAAGCGGCTTACCGATGGAAATTACGGGGCATTGCCATTTGGTCATTAGGGCAGGAAGATATGCGAGTGTGGGAAGCATTACCAAAACAAATATGAATAATTCAAGGGTGTCTACATTATGTGGACATCCTTTTTATATAGATGTTTTTAAAATTGAAGGGGGAAATTTTCTATGAAAGATATATGGAACTGGATACAATTCATCGTTACAGCACTAGGTGGATTTATTGGTTGGTTTTTAGGAGGGTTAGATGGATTTTTTGTATGCATTGATCATATTGGTTGTTGCTGATTATGTCACAGGAATTATGTGTACAATTGTCGATAAAGAACTATCTAGTGAAATTGGTTACCGGGGGATATTTAAATGTTAATTTTTATAATGGTTGGTGTTGGGCATATGATTGACACCAACTTGATAGGAGATGGCAGTGTTCTTAGAACAGCAGTCATCTTTTTTTATTGCTCAAATGAAGGTATTTCTATGCTAGAAAATGCTTCACGATTAGGTTTACCAATACCTGAGAAATTAAAAAATGTACTTGCTCAGTTACACAATAAAGGAGGAAATGATTCATGAATTTGAAAAAGTTATATTTAACAAAAAATGAATGTTACAAGGCAGGAAAAAAATTACACCAAAAGGAATTATGGTCCATAGCACTGGAGCAAACAATCCAAATTTAAAACGTTACGTTGGTCCAGATGATGGTTTGTTAGGAAAGAATCAATACAATAACCACTGGAATCAACCCCGACCAGATGGCAGACAAGTGTGCGTTCATGCATTCATCGGAAAGTTAAAAGATGGATCGATTGCCACTTATCAAACGTTACCTTGGAATCATCGTGGATGGCATGCGGGTGGAGATGCGAACAATACACATATTGGTTTTGAAATTTGCGAAGATAACTTAACTGATAGAACTTACTTTAACAAAGTTTATAAAGAAGCGGTTGAACTGTGTGCTTATCTTTGTAAAAAATACAAGTTAACAGAGAAAAATATCATCGGACATTACGAAGGATATCAGAAGAAAATTGCGAGCAACCATGGAGATCCCCGTCATTGGTTCTCAAAACAAGGCAAATCAATGGATACGTTCCGAGCAGATGTGAAGAAGGAATTAGCGAAAGGTATGTCAACACCTAAACCGCCAACTAGTGGAAAGAAACTATATCGCGTGCAGATTGGTGCGTATAGTGTTAAAAAGAATGCGGATAAGCAGTTGGAAAAAGCAAAGAAAGCTGGCTTTAAAGATGCGTTTGTGAAGTATGAATAAATAAAAACAACCGAGGAGTAGTTAAACTCTTCGGTTGTAACTTAAATGACTATTTGTTCTTCCACAATCGCGCCCTATAACGGAATAAGCCTTTACAATGAAAGTCGGTACTGTATTAGCTTACAATCCGTTCCCAAGTATTTTTCACTTCCAATTCTACTAACTTCTTTAAAGCCTATTCTCTCGAGCATTTTTCTTGCACGAGTATTTGTTTCGTGTGTTTCAGCATTAAAGATTGTAATGCCTAAATGTGTAGAAGCATAATCCATCATACTTAGGCTAGATTTAAATCCAATCCCTTTTCCCCATAGCGCACTTTCACCAATTGCAATGCCTAATTCAGCTGAATTTTTCTTAATACAGGCTAAGTCTGCATATCCAATTAACTTATTTTCCAATTCAATTCCCAATCGAATAAAATCCCTAGCTGTATTATTTACACAATGTAGCCACCATTTATATAACTCTTGCTCGCTTCTATTTTCTTCCCAGTCATTTGCTGAACAAAATGTATTATCCTTACTCCATTTTAAAACATACTTAAAATCTTCTTTGGTTAAAGGTCTGATTTTTATTAAATCATCACTTGCAGTATTTAAATTCATATTTCTACTCCTATTTGGACAAAAATAACTAATCCTTGTTCTGTTAAATGGCCCGTTTGTTGAATAATCTACTTTCATTATATCTAGAACTTCAATTACATATCAACTATTAATCAACATATTACAACGCGAAAAAGAACTCATTTCTTAGGAAGAATTCGATCAAATAAGTAAATTAAATCGTCAAAAATTCAATCCATTATTAGGTCCTTTAATGTGCGATAAACCTTGATATAACAGTGTTCTAACGCTAATATGTCACGTACAAGAAAGGAGGGTGAGTGGATGAGAAAGATAACAACACTTGATATGACAACATTTTCAGTAGTAAAACCGAAACAAAAGGTCGCTGCCTATATACGAGTGTCAACATCAACCGAAGAACAGCTGATTAGCTTAGAAGCGCAAAGACGACACTACAAAACTTTAATTGAAAGTAATGATGAATGGCAGCTCGTGGATATTTATAGTGATGAAGGTATTACAGGAACGAAAAAGGATAGACGACCAGAATTGCTTCGCTTAATCTCTGACTGTGAAAAAGGAGAGATTGATTTCATTTTAACGAAATTAATTAGTCGATTTGCTAGAAACACAATTGACTGCTTGGAACTTGTTAGAAAACTGATGGACTTAGGTGTTCACATTTACTTTGAAAAGGAAAACATCAATACGAACTCGATGGAAAGTGAACTCATGCTTTCAATTTTAAGTAGCCTTGCAGAAAACGAATCAGTGTCACTTTCCGAAAACAGTAAATGGTCGATTAGACAACGATTCAAACGTGGGACTTACAAATTGTCATATCCGCCATACGGTTACGATTACATTGATGAACAGGTCGTTGTAAATGAAGAACAAACACAAGTCGTCAAGCGAATATTCAATAGTGTACTTGAGGGAGTGGGAACTGAACGCATTGCTAGGCAGCTAAACGAAGAAAGAATTCCAACAAAACGAAATGGTAATTGGACAGGCACTACGATACGTGGAATTGTTAAGAACGAAAAATACACGGGAGATGTGCTGCTTCAAAAAACTTTTACCGATGAGCATTTTAATCGAAAGGTTAATCAAGGTGAACTTGATCAATACCTAATTGAAAATCATCATGAGGCGATTATTACGCATGCTGATTTTGAAGTGGCTAATCGAATGCTAGAATATCAGGCAAGTCAAAAAAATATAGCAGTTGGAAGTAGAAAGTATTTAAACCGTTATCCATTTTCAGGAAAGATTGAATGTGCGGAATGTGGCGATACATTTAAAAGGAGAATTCACACTTCCACCCATAAAAAATATATTGCCTGGTGCTGTTCAACACACATCAAAAATAAAGATGAATGTTCGATGCTTTTTATGAGAGAGGAACGTATTCATCAAGCATTTATTACAATGATGAACAAATTAAAGTTTGGTTATAATTATGTATTAATCCCAATATCCAAACAATTAGAAACGTCAAATCAAGATGAAAACTATCAAAAAATCACCGAGATAGAAGAACAACTCGAAGATACAAAAGACGAACTGAATACTTTAATTCAATTAATGGCAAAAGGGTTTTTAGAACCAGCAATTTTTAATGAACAGAAAATCAAATTGACCCATCGGCACATGAGTCTAAAAGAAGGAAGAGAACAATTACTTTATTCAATAAATGATGGTTCAAATCAGCTAAATGAAGTGAAGCGGCTCATTAAATACTTTAAACAAGTAAATTTCATAGCTGCATTTGATGAAGAAACCTTTCAAGATATTGTAAGAAAGGTAATTGTGTATTCACCTAATGAGATAGGATTTCATTTGAATTGTGGCATTACACTTAGAGAAAGGATTGATCGCTAATGGCACATACACCTTTTGGATATGCAATAGTAAACGGAAAAATTGAAGTTCATGCCAAAGAAGCTGAGCAATTAAAGCTTTTAATCGCATCATACTTATCGGGCCAATCTTTAGCTAATGCAGCAAGGGAATCTGGTATTAATCGGTCACATGGCGGAATTACTAGAATATTAACAGATGAAAGGTATCTAGGAAATGAATTGTTTCCGAGATTAATTTCAAAAGAACAATTTGAACAATTAAAAAACGAAAGATTTAAACGAGCGAAAAAACTAGGACGATTAAATAGAACGAAAGAGGAAGAGTCATTTACATCATGTTTTGAATTTACGATCGGAGAAGTGGAAGACAAATACGACAATCTAATTAAACAAGCAGAATATGTATACAGCTTAATTAAAGAAGAGGTGACTTAAAATGGCTTTAGCAAGAAGTGTCACAGTCATTCCAGCGAGAAGAAGGATGAGAAACGATGATACTGAAGAAAAGGAAAAATTAAAAGTAGCAGCTTATTGTCGGGTATCGACAGATAGCGAAGAACAAGCAACTAGTTATGAAGTTCAAGTGGAACACTACCTATATTCAGAACAATCCTGAATGGGAGTTGGCAGGCATTTATGCGGACGATGGAATATCTGGGACAAATACCAAAAAGCGTGAACAGTTTAATAAGATGATTGAGGATAGCATGAATGGAAAAATCGACATGATCATCACAAAATCCATCAGTCGATTTGCGAGAAACACGCTGGACTGTTTAAAATACATCAGGCAATTAAAAGATAAAGAAATACCTGTGTTTTTTGAAAAAGAAAACATCAATACAATGGATGCAAAAGGTGAAATTATGCTCACCATCATGGCATCCCTAGCACAACAAGAAAGTCAGTCACTTAGCCAAAACGTAAAACTAGGAATACAATACCGATACCAGCAAGGTGAGGTGCAAGTGAACCATAATCGCTTTCTAGGCTATACCAAAGATGAGAACAACAAACTAGTCATTAACCCAGAACAAGCGAAAATCGTTAAACGGATTTACCGGGAATATTTAGAAGGAGCAAGTTTAGTTCAAATAGCACGTGGACTTGAAGCGGATGAAATACTTACCGCAGCTAAACGGTCTAAGTGGAGACCGGAGTCGATTAAAAAGATTCTCCAAAACGAAAAGTATATCGGAGATGCATTGCTTCAAAAAACATATACCGTAGATTTTTTAACGAAAAAGCGAGTTGTCAACAATGGTCACGTTCCACAATACTATGTAGAAAATAACCACGAAGCCATCATTCCAAGGGAGATTTACCTACAAGTTCAAGAAGAAATGATGCGAAGGGCAAATATTCGAAACGGAAAAACTGGAAAGAAACGAGTGTATAGCAGCAAGTATGCTTTGTCGAGCATTGTCTTTTGCAAAAAATGTGAAGATGTTTTCCGAAGGGTACATTGGAATAACCGAGGATACAGATCTATCGTGTGGCGATGCGTTAGCAGGCTAGAAAGAAAAACACATCTTTGCAATGCAGAAACAATCAGAGAAGATGAACTTCACCAAGCAATAGTACAAGCCATCAATGAAGTGTTAGGAAACAAGGATAACTATTTGAATATATTAATAGAAAATATTGAAACAGTTTTGAATGAAAATGCGGATAAACCAACAGCTGATATTGACGAAAAGTTAGAAGAGTTCCAAATGGAACTGCTCAGACTCGCAAATTCAAAAGAAGATTACGATGATGTAGCAGAAGAAATATACCGATTGCGGGAACTGAAGCAGGAAGTCATGATGAAAAATGCAGCAAGGGAAGGACTTAGACAGCGGATTGTAGAAATGACAAAATTTTTAAAAGAGCAACCGCAGAAACTTGAAGTGTATGACGATTTACTTGTAAGGCGCTTGATTGAAAAGATAACGATTCATGAAAGACAATTAACAATTGAATTTAAGTCAGGGATTGAGATTGCAAAAGAAATATAATATGAATACTTTACGAGCTCATGTCGGAAAAGGCATGGGCTTTTATTAGTGTTAAATTGACTGAAAACTTTAATAGTATAGAATATAAGTAAACGAAATTAGATGGGGTGGTATTTTTGTTATCAATTTCTAGGAAAGATTTATATGATGAAATCTGGTCTGTTGGAATGACGAAAGCAGCTAAAAGTCTTGATATACCCTATGATAAATTGAAAAAGACATGTGTTAATCATGATATTCCACTACCAACTCAATCTTATTGGAGTAAATTATATATGGGAATTGAAAAGCCGTCCCAACCAGAATTACCGAATGCAGAAGATAATCTAGTGATTACAATTAATAAGGCAAAAAAAACAACAAGTTAAATCAGCTCCCAAAACAATTGTTAAACCAGCTAAACTTAAAGAAAAAGAAGAAACACCTTCGTTATCAACAAATCACAATAAAGTGTCAGAACAGGAAATAGGTTATTTTACTTACTTTAAACAAGATGAAGATAAGTTAATAGATTTATATAATAATTTAAAAATTAATAAAACTTTATCTTCTAAACCACACAAGGCAATAGTTGGATATCGTAAAAAAACTCAATCCTATCGAGAGGATAAATTGAGAATAAAATCAGCATCTAGGGAAATATTCCCAGAAGTTTTACCTTTTATTGATAGTTTATTTAAAGCCCTTGAAAAAGCAGATGCTAATATTGTTCCCAAATATGATGAAACTGAAGTTATACTTAAAGATAAATATACTATTACCTTGAAATTTAAACTACCTTGTAGAAAAATTAACCTATCAACAGAAGATGAAAGATATTCTACTTATCATACATTTGAATATGAGACTAAAGGAATAATAAATGTGGAAGTTGGTTATAAGTTATCTTGGTATAGTTGGGGTAGAAGTGAAAAAAATATCAATCAAACGAAGAGGATGTCTATAGAAGATCTTATAAGAAAAGTGTTTGTCTATATATTTTCGTTACCTGAGGTAATAGATGAAGAAGAGAAGGCTTATATTATTAAGGAAAAGCAAAGGCTAAAAGAGGAAGAGGAAAGATTAATCTTACAGGAAAAGCGAGACAATGAATACACAAAAACACAGCAACTTATAAACAATTCTTTGAATTACTTCTATTCTAAATTAATTCAGGAATATGTTGCTGCTGAAATGAATAAAGATTCAGAGGAATATGAATGGGCAATGAGAAAGGTGAAATGGATTCGTGATTCAGAAAAATATCCTGATGAATTGTTAACAGAGAACGAAAAGGAAAAACTTTTTACTAAGAAAACTATCCGAATGAACTTTTAGTCCCGGGCTCAATATAAGGTGGGGTCAATGTGAATCTATTTAAAAATCTATTCAAGAAATAGAAAGAAAATTATAGTGAACCAAGTGAAGGGTCAATGGGTGGTTAACAATAAAATTATTTCCAGATAAAAATAGAATTTCAGTATCATGTTCACGAATGTGAAGTACCTGTATTATATACTTCATATGCAATTGCTTATCGTAAGTTAAAAGTTTGTGATAATGAGATAGCGATTCTAGATGAGGCAATCGAAAGATTTAGCTATGAAGATAATGTAGTATTAATTCAAAAGTTTAAAAATCATCGAGAACGAGTATTGAATGGAAAAAGAAAGGTGAATTGCAATGATTTATGATTTTACGTTTAGATTATAAATGTGTTCTCGCGTACCACAAAAATAGTCAACGTGTTTCCACACACGTAAGGTTTACTAAAATTCGCTAAACGACTAATACTATTCACTCAAAACCATGCAGCATCTGTTGAGTAGATGTCTAGGGAATAAACGTTGAAATAATAAGAATTTTAGATGAAACATTCTTTTGCTGGTCAGTGAGGGGCAGGATTTCGCTGTAAAGTATTATTATTATTATGCAGGACTGATTACCTGCCACCTAAATTTACAAATGATGATTTTGGAGAAGATGTTATGAACTATATTATTAAAGACGGTAGAAATTTTATGTCAATCTCAAATAAAATAGAAGCTGAGTACCATAAGCATTGGATGTTACAAATGTTCCTTAGTAGTCAAGAAGAAACAAGCATTGAAGTTAATGGGGAGCGTATCTTATGTAGTGCTATTCTTGTAAATATGGATACAGTTCATTCATTTAATTCAGAAAGTGAGTTTCATTTTACTATTCTAATGGATCCTACAACTGAACTAGGCTGTGCGGCAAAGAGACTATTAATGGATCAGCCTTATTATGTTTTTCCTTATGAAAAGACGATTGTTATGCAGGCGGATTTTAAAAAATTACTCAAACAAAAATGCAATGATGACATAATATTTTATTGCGAGAGCATTATATCTCATGTATCTTACGGTAATATAAAGGGTTTTGATGAACGGGTTACGAAAGTTTTAAATCTTTTGGATGATTGTATGTGTGAAGATGAATTACATCAGTTAAAGTATCTTTCTAAAAAGACATATCTTTCTGAAAGTCGTTTAGCTCATTTGTTCAAGGATCAAACGGGCATTCCCCTAAAAAGCTATATTGTTTTACATAAACTTCAGAAAGCATACGAGTTAATCTTCAATGGTGAAAATTTGACTGTAGCAGCTATTGAAGCTGGTTTTTATAGCCCGTCACATTTTGCATATACGAATAAGATGATGACAGGGATGTCAGCGACAAATATCGTAAAAGATAGCGAGTTTTTGAAAGTTCTTTGAGAGATATATTGGTAAAGTATAATCAAGTAAAAAGGAGGATTATACGATGAATAAGTACTTAAAAGAAACCCAAATGTTAAATTTTAGCCATAGGACAATACAGGAATTAGTAACGAAAAAGAAGTGGGGAAATAATGAGGAATTCCAAAAGATCCAGAAAATCTACAATTTTGTACGTGACGATATTGCATTTGGATATAATACAGATGATATGTTATCCGCTTCTGAGGTGTTAAAAGATGGTTATGGACAGTGCAATACAAAGGGAATATTATTTATGGCACTTCTAAGGGCCGTTGGAGTACCTTGCAGAATTCATGGTTTTACTATTGATAAGAAATTGCAAAAAGGTGCAATGACAGGTATTATTTATAAACTTGCTCCCAAAAGTATTATTCATAGCTGGGTTGAGGTTCAATATAAAGGGCATTGGTATAACATTGAGGGTTTTATTCTTGATAGCCAATATTTGAAGAAACTCCAAGAAAAGTTTTCTGATTGCAAAGCCAGTTTTTGTGGATATGGTGCTGCTACCGATAACTTTCAAAATCCACAAGTAGATTGGAATGCCAATGATACTTATATTCAAAAAGATGGTATTAACCACGATTTTGGTGTGTTCAATTCACCTGATGAATTCTTCGGAGAATATCAACAACAATTGACACCATTCAAAAAGTGGATTTATCGGAATATAGGACGTAAACTGATGAATCGCAATGTAGCAAGAATTCGCGCTTAGCATAAGATGGTGAACATCATTGGAAGCTAACAAATTCCAATTTATCTATTGAGTTATTAGCAATGTTCGTAGCAAAAGTTAAACTCATTATTTTTATACAAATGCATTTGACATGTTTCCGCGAACGTACAAATAAGTCGATATGTTCCCACATACGAACATTACACTAAAATGTGTAGATACATCAATTCTATCAACTCGTCTCACGTTGAGTGCGTTTCGCAGATCGTTTTAAAATGAAAAAATGAGGCAAGATAAGGTTTCTCTCTTGCCTCTATTCAATTTTTGGTGTGGTAAACCGGTAA
>NZ_JACHHA010000022.1 GCF_014202495.1 Cerasibacillus quisquiliarum
GTATAAACGTTTATCTTAGCAATTTAATTAAAGAAAAACAGGGTTGTTTTTCTTGACATTACTGGTTGTTCTGTTCAGTTTTCAAAGTGCAATTTTTCTGCCATTAAATCGGCGACTCAATAAATATATCACAACAAAATCACTTCGTCAATACTTTTTCTATTTTTTTCAACAAAGAAATGAATGTGATAGATACCTTTAAGGCACAATTAATTATAGCAAAGTTTTTTTTCAGTGTCAAAGTTTGTTTCAAACTAAAGTACTATCTATTTTTACATATAATAAATTTTACTACAAATAATAATAATGTTTTACTGTGGTCATAGCTTTTAATTATGTTTCTAATAATACTAGACATACTATATCTAGATTATTTTTACAGAACATGAACAACATAATTTTAGTTTTTCAACTGCTCAGTAGACTTACAATAGACATGAGCTTCCTTGTTTGTGAAGGAATTAGACAAGCCTTAGAGAAAATATAACAATTTATGAAAGAAGGTTTTAGCTATACGTACACAAATTACTTCAATGATATGTTCGATTTTTCTTTTTCTCTATTTAACACCAAATGAAACATTAGCTGCCGCTACACAACAAAAATTAATTAAAACGTATTACGAAGATGTGACAGGAGATGGATTGAAAGAAAGAATTGAGTTGTTCGGTGTTCTGTTTTCACAAAACACAAATTACTACAAAGATATTTTTATTAAAATTATCTCTAAAACAGATGAGTGGAAAATATATTATGGAGGTGGCTACTCACCAAAGTTGCAGTTTATTGATCTAAATCATGATCGTGTCAATGATGTTTTTTTCCAAAGTTATGCTGATAAGCAAGAAAGATTACATTATACACAAATCAACACTGTTAAGCATGGTGATATTCAAGATATTCCATTACCATCACAACATATTACGGGAAAATTCAAGGATGATTTTAAATTAGAATTAAGAATTACGCCACTAGAACCTCAAATCATTGATGTATCTGATTATAAAAGAGATTATATTCGATTAGATATATATAATAAAGAGGAGAAACTTTTAAAAAGAAACATGGTGCCTTTAATAGATCCAATAGCCTTCTTTGAACCGATAAGTATTCATCAAGAAAAAGGATTCGGTTTAAAGAGTTTACAACATGTAAAGGGTGCACATCAAGATAATCATCTTGGTACTATTGAAACATTATGGTTTTTCGAGAATGAATCTTGGATTATTTTAAAAACTACCTGGAAAAGTAAGCCAAACGTAACAATCAATAATGTGTTTAATTAACTTATACATATATATGAGTGGGTAAGGTCTTCATTCAAAGTCCTTACCCACTCGTGTGAGTATGTTATGAATATCCATTAATTTGCAACGATGTTTACAAGTTTACCAGGAACAACAATGACTTTGCGAATTGTCTTTCCCTCAATCCATCCTTTAATCGTTTCATTTTCTAGAGCAATTTTTTCTAATGCCTCTTTAGATATATCCTTGGGAACATTTACCTTCGCTCTTACTTTACCCATGACTTGTAGGACTACTTCTACTTCATTATCAACGAGTTTTGTTTCGTCATATGTTGGCCATGATTCGTAAGCGATAGATTGCGTATGACCTAATTTCTCCCATATTTCCTCTGCAATGTGAGGTGTAATTGGCGAAATTAACTTAATAAATCCTTCTACATATGCTTTAGATATTTCTTCTTGTTTATATCCTTCATTAATAAAGACCATCATCTGTGATATAGCGGTGTTGAAATGCAAGTTCTCATAGTCCTCTGTAACTTTCTTAACCGTCTGGTGATAGACTTTTTCTAATGCGGCTGTATGATGGTCAACAATTTTACTTGATAGCGTTCCGTCTTCATTAATAAACAAGCGCCATACTCGATCTAAGAAACGTCGTGCACCGTCTAGTCCTTTTGTTGACCAAGAAACATCTGCATCTAATGGTCCCATAAACATTTCATATAGACGTAATGTATCAGCACCATGTGATTCAACAATTTCATCAGGATTAATCACGTTGCCGAGTGATTTACTCATTTTCACGTGATTTTCTCCTAAAATCATCCCTTGATTATACAGTTTTTGGAACGGCTCCTTCGTTGGCACAACACCGAGATCATATAAAAATTTATGCCAGAAACGCGCATACAATAAATGTAGGACAGCATGTTCAGCTCCACCAATATATAAATCAACCGGTAGCCATTTTTTCAATAACTTTGGATCTGCTAATTGCTCTGAATTATGTGGATCAATAAAGCGTAAGAAGTACCAACTACTACCGGCCCATTGTGGCATTGTATTCGTTTCACGACGGCCTTTCATACCTGTTTCCGGATCAACGACATGAATCCAATCACTATTAGCAAGTGGAGATTCCCCTGTTCCAGACGGTTTAATTTCTTTCATCTCTGGTAGTTCTAAAGGTAGTTCTTCTTCTGGTACAGCTGTCATTGTGCCGTCTTCCCAATGAATAATCGGAATTGGTTCACCCCAATAACGTTGTCTTGAAAACAACCAATCACGAAGTCGGTAGGAAACTTTTTTCTTACCTTTATCATTCGCTTCTAACCACTCAATCATTTTTTGGATAGCTGAATCTTTATCTAAACCATTTAAGAAATCAGAATTCACGAGCTTGCCATCACCAGTATAGGCCTCTTTGGTTATATCGCCACCTTCAACAACTTCAATAATCGGCAAATCAAATTGTCTAGCAAATTCAAAATCACGTTCATCATGTGCCGGTACAGCCATAATAGCGCCACTTCCATAAGACATAAGGACATAATCCGCAACCCAAATCGGTATTTTTTTATTATTAACAGGGTTAATTGCATATGCACCTGTAAAAACTCCTGTCTTCTCTTTAGCTAAATCTGTTCGTTCTAAATCCGATTTTGCTTGGACTTTTTCAATATACGTCTGAACTGCTTCTTTTTGTTCCGGCGTAACAATCTTTTTAACTAAAGGATGTTCTGGTGCTAAAACCGTATACGTTGCTCCAAATAAAGTGTCAGGTCGTGTTGTAAACACATCAAATGCTTCATCATGACCGTCAATTTCAAAAATAACTTCTGCACCTTCTGAGCGACCAATCCAATTACGTTGCATTTCCTTTAAATTTTCTGGCCAGTCCAGTTCATCTAAGTCATCTAAGAGACGATCAGCATATGCTGTAATTTTTAACATCCATTGTTTCATCGGCTTACGAATAACGGGATGACCACCACGCTCACTTTTACCATCAATTACTTCCTCATTGGCAAGCACTGTACCTAGGGCAGGGCACCAGTTTACATTTACTTCATCCATATAAGCTAAGCCTTTTTCATACATTTTTGTAAAAATCCATTGGGTCCATTTATAATATTCTGGATCTGTTGTACTAATTTCCCGATCCCAATCGTATGAAAAACCAAGCTCTTGAAGTTGACGTCTAAATGTAGCAATGTTTTTCTTCGTAAACTCTTTCGGACTATTTCCTGTATCAAGGGCATATTGTTCTGCTGGAAGTCCAAAAGCATCCCACCCCATTGGATGTAACACTTCATATCCTTGCATTCGCTTCATTCGTGAAATAATATCTGTCGCTGTGTAACTAACTGGATGTCCAACATGTAGGCCAGCTGCGGATGGATAGGGAAACATGTCTAAAGCGTACATTTTCTTTTTGTCCGTATGAACATTCGTCTTGAAAGTTTTATTGTCTAACCAGTATTTTTGCCATTTCTTTTCAATTTCTTTATGGTTATATCCCATAATTATGACCTCCTTATGAATTTATCTAAATAAAAAAGCCCCTCATCCCTTAATAGGGACGAGAAGCTATTATTCCCGCGGTACCACCCGAATTAACATATATTGTTCACTCTAAACCTTAACGCGGCAGACGGCAAAAGCTAATCATAAGTTCACCTTTGCAGCTTCAAGGGGAGTTCATAAATGATGTGGAGCAGTTCACACCAACCACTGCCTCTCTTAACCTCCATCAACTTTATTACTAGTCCTTGGCATCGCTTTTTTTAATATATTGGATTGATAATGATTTTAATGAAATTCATTTACTTTGTCAAGGGAATGAATTTTTAAAACAGCGTTTCAAACAGATTAATACATATCTTCCATCCAGCTGACAACATCTTTTTGTTCATATTCCCGGATATTTTCAATAGATTCATGTGCGATAACTCGACCTTTTTTCATCAAAATGACATCATCTAATATGAGATCTACTTCACTGATTTCATGGGTTGACATAATGAGTGTCTGTTTTGATAAATCAATATACCGAAGCATCGATTGGATCATCGACTTACGAACCATAGGATCTAATCCGAGAAACGGTTCATCTAATATAATATAAGGCACATCACGTGCTAATGTAACAACCATTTTTAACCGTGTTAAGTTTCCCTTAGATAAATAATTAATTTTTTGCCCGTCTCTTAAATTCATAAACAATAGCAGCGTTTCTGCTTTCTCTTTATTAAAATCATCGTAAATAGCATCATAATAACGTATAAGTTCACCAATTGTGAAATACCAATAAAAATAATCTTGATCATGTAGAAAAGCGACTCGTTGACAAATACGACGTGTAACATGTTCTCCATCAATCAACACAGTTCCTTTCGTCGGTTTAAGTAAACCAGAGATTATTTTTAATAATGTCGTTTTACCGCTCCCATTCTCACCAATGACACCAGTTATTTTTCCTTGTTCAAATGTCACACGACAATCCGAAAGAGCTTTCCTTGTTAAAAATGATTTAGAGACTTGATTCACTTGAATCACCGTTTTTCGCCTCCTCTTTAATAGTCGTCAGCATCTCATCATATGTAAATCCCATTTTCATCATATCGGTAATAAATCGTTGTACAATCTCTTTTTTCATTTCTTCCTTTAATACGTTGATTCGTTCCTCATCTTCAGTAATAAATGTGCCCTGACCTCGTTTAGACACGACTATCTCATCTCTTTCAAGTTCTTGATAAACACGTTGAATCGTATTTGCATTCACTCCAACTTCTATGGCTAACTCTCTAACAGACGGTAGTTTATTACCACATACATATACGCCACGTACAATGTCTTGACAAATATGTTCCATTATTTGTTTATAAATAGGTTTATGCCTGCTAAATTCACGAGTCATTTTACGCTGCCTCTACTTTTCTTTCGAATAAATAAACTGAAATCATATATAAAACAATAGCTACTCCACCATAAAATAACCATTCCCCAACATAAAACATTTTGATAGAAAAGTCTTCAACATATAATGCATTCGATAAAGAAATATTCAATGCTCCCCATTTTATCATTGTGTTATAAAATGATGTATTTTGAAATGTGGTTAATAAATTTGAACTACCTATAAGCAAGAGAAACAAGAGTACGAAACTCAACTTACCGATATACGTTCGCCACACTTGATGTAAAGTCCATAATAAAATAATGATTGTCGTGATAAATAACGAGATGCTTAAATAATAAAACAAATACATTGATAAATAGATATAGTTCTCACCCATTAAATGTAAAGACCCATCAGTTAAAACAATTTTCAATAGATCAATAAATATAATGAAATACATAAATATTAGGACTATAAATGTTGCAAAAACAATTTTAACAATATATAAAGTATGTGCTGATTGCGGATGATGTAAAAAAGCAGCTAATTGGTTTGCTTCTAAATTCAAGCTAAATAAGACGATGAGCGGAGGCATTATAAGGCCAAAAATTAATAATTCGCTCCCATCAAACGATAATAACGAATCCATACTAAATCCATATAAGAGGATAATCATCATGCTGCTAATTAGAATAAACCATTTTAACATATGCCATTCTCTATAAAACAAAGCTAATTTCAAAATAACACTCCTTTACATTTAATTGTACTAGTTTAATAGTACACTAATTATACCAAACAACGCAAATGTTTTTTGTTTTTATTTAGACATGCTACACTAACATATAGAAATGCATCATAAAGGGGTACAAAAAATGGTTATGGGAGTTATTGAGTTTTCACATTTTTTAATGGAACAAGCTATCGAAGAAGGTGAAACGGTTATTGATGCGACTTGTGGAAATGGTAATGATACATTGTTTTTAAGTAAATTAGTCGGGGATACAGGTCACGTTTTTGCCTTTGATATTCAGGAATTAGCAATCGATAATACGAAGCAGTTACTTGAAGTGCATTCACGGCAAAATGTAACACTTATTAAAGATAGTCATGCGAATATCGATCAATACATGGATGAAAACAATCGTAAAAATTTAGGTGGCGCTATATTTAACCTTGGGTATTTACCCCGAAGTGATAAGCAAATCGTAACAAAAAAAGAATCAACAATAGCTGCTGTTCAATCACTATTACAACTTATTCGCCCACGAGGCATTATCGTTTTAGTTGTTTATCACGGGCATGCTGGAGGAGAGTTAGAGAAAGAAGCAATTTTAAACTATGTTACAAAACTCGACCAAAAAAAAGTTCATGTTTTAAAATATGAGTTTATGAATCAAAAAAATAAACCACCATTTATTATTGCCATTCAAAAGAGAGGAGAAAAATAGATGATACATTCATATAAAAATCATATACCTAAAATTCATGACAGTGCTTTCGTTGCTAAAGATGCGGTGATTATCGGCGATGTAGAAATTGGGGAAGAATCGACCATTTGGTTTAAAACAGTCATTCGTGGTGATGTCGCACCGACAAAAATCGGTAAACGTGTTAGCGTTCAAGATTTAACAATGATTCATCAAAGCCCTGATCTACCAGTTATTGTTGAAGATGATGTCACAATCGGTCATCAAGTAACCTTACATTCTGGTATTGTTCGAAAAAATGCCCTGATCGGAATGGGATCTATTATATTGGATGGAGCTGAAATTGGGGAAAATGCTTTTATAGGAGCTGGTAGTCTCGTTCCTCCTGGTAAAAAGATTCCACCATATACATTAGCATTTGGCAGCCCCGCTAAAGTGGTTCGCAAATTAACAGACCAAGATTTAGAGGAAATGAAACGTATTCGAAAATCTTATGTAGAGAAAGGAAAATACTATCGCAAGGCCACTCATTTAGCAAAAGAAAATTAAATATAACTCACATTAAAAAAGGCTGAACGTTTAAACATGTTCAGCCTTTCCATATGCTTTATAAGCTACAAGACAATAGATTTAAGCTCAACTACTTTATCTGTTTTCTCCCAAGGAAATTGTACATCTGTTCTACCAAAATGACCATAAGCTGCCGTATCTTTAAATATTGGGCGTTGTAAATCGAGCATTTTAATGATGCCTGCTGGACGTAAATCAAACACCTCTCGCACAGCTTCGACAAGTTTTTCTTCACTCACTTCACCAGTACCAAATGTATCAATGGAGATAGAGACTGGTTCAGCTACACCTATTGCATAAGCAATCTGAACTTCACATGATTTAGCAAGTCCTGCTGCTACGATGTTTTTAGCAACGTATCTGGCGGCATAAGAAGCTGAGCGGTCTACTTTAGTTGCGTCTTTTCCACTAAATGCTCCGCCACCATGACGTGCGTAACCACCATACGTATCAACGATAATTTTTCTTCCAGTTAAACCAGCATCTCCTTGTGGACCACCGATTACAAATCGTCCAGTCGGATTAATATAGTACTTCGTCTCATCATCTAGTAAATGTTCAGGAATGATTGGACGGATAACATGTTCATGTAAATCACGCTCTATCTGTTCTCTAGTAACTGCTTCATGATGTTGAGTAGATATGACGATTGTATCTACTCGAATAGGTTGGTCATTTTCATCATACTCAATCGTAACTTGGGTTTTTCCATCTGGACGTAAATAATCAACAATTTGTTCTTTACGTACATCAGATAGACGCTTTGCTAATTGATGAGCTAATGAAATAGGTAGAGGCATAAGCTCTTCTGTTTCATCACATGCATACCCAAACATTAACCCTTGATCACCAGCACCGACTAAATCTAACTCATGACTTGTTTCTTGTCCTTCACGAACCTCTAAAGATTGATCAACACCACTAGCAATATCAGGTGATTGCTCGTCTATAGCCGTTAAAACAGCACAAGTATCAGCATCGAATCCATATTTAGCACGTGTGTAGCCTATATCACGAATAGTACGTCTAACAACTTGTGGAATGTCCACATAAGTCGTTGTTGTTATTTCACCTGCCACGAGAACCATGCCTGTTGTAACAACAGTCTCACAAGCTACTCTTGCATGTGGATCTTTTTTTAGAATTTCATCTAAAATAGCATCCGATATTTGATCACTAATTTTATCTGGATGCCCTTCAGTTACCGATTCTGATGTAAATAATCGACGATTCTTTTTCATTGAGATTGATACTCCCTTTGTATATGGTACGGAACTCCAATTCTCGTAAATTGTCATCTTAAATAAGAAAATCCTTTCCTATATATGAGGAAAGGATGACGTTGCCTTTCGCTCTTATTGTTCAAGGTAAATAACCTTGCATCAGGTTAGCACCTTTTCACATTGTGATGGTTGCTGCGTTTCATCGGGCCTGTCCCTCCACCGACTCTGAATAAGAGTATCCGTTCAGGAATATATTAGCGAAACGCCTTGTTTATGTCAACTTTTTTAACATTTAATACAAAGTTTAAATAATCCTTTTCATTAGTATGGACTATTGAATCATATGTGTTATACTAATATTCAAGTTGAAAAATTATTTATAAAATGATTTTTAAATTTATAAGAAGGCAGGTAATCCAACGTGAGCATTGTGCAAAAATCAATTCGAAATCTTTCAGAACTCCCTAATTTACAGGATAATCTTTCTACCCCTAAATTAGTCGAAAAGATTGTAATGCGTAAAGAAGGCATTCTTACAGCAACTGGAGCAGTACAAGCAACGACTGGTAAATATACAGGGCGTTCCCCAAAAGATAAATTTATCGTGAAAGATGACGTTTCCGATAGCCTTGTTGAATGGGGTAAAGTTAACAAACCAATTGAAGAAGATGTATTTCTTAATCTATTGGAAAAAGTTGTTAACTATTTAGAAAAACAAGATGAGGTATTCGCACTCAATGGATTTGCAGGTGCTGATAAATCATACCAATTACCTATCAAAGTATATAATGAGTATGCATGGCAAAATCTTTTTGCTAAACAATTATTTATTCGTCCAACAAAGGAAGAATTAAAATCACATAAGCCTGAGTTCACTGTTATATCTGCACCATCATTTAAGGCAGACCCTAAAGTAGATGGCACACATTCAGAGGCATTTGTATTAATTTCATTTAAACATCGTATTGTCCTAATCGGTGGAACTGAATATGCTGGTGAAATTAAGAAGTCCATCTTCTCAGTCATGAACTTCTTACTCCCACAAAAGGACGTGCTGTCTATGCACTGTTCAGCAAACGTCGGTAAAGATGGTGATGTTGCATTATTTTTCGGTTTATCTGGTACTGGAAAAACAACCCTTTCTGCCGATAAAGACCGTCAGTTAATCGGTGATGATGAACACGGTTGGAGTCCCAACGGTGTTTTCAACATCGAAGGTGGTTGCTACGCAAAATGTATCAATCTATCCGAAGAAAAAGAGCCTGAAATCTATCAAGCCATTCGATACGGTTCCGTCTTAGAAAACGTCGTCATTGACGAAGATACACGTGAACCCGATTACGATGATACAACATTTACTGAGAATACGCGAGTCGCATACCCAATAGAACATATTGAAAATATCGCTGTCCCTAGCATGGCTGGACACCCTAAAACAATTATATTTTTAACTGCTGATGCTTCAGGTGTGTTGCCGCCAATTAGCCGTTTAACAAAAGAACAAGCGATGTATCACTTCTTAAGTGGCTATACAAGTAAATTAGCTGGTACTGAAAGAGGTATTACTGAACCACAAGCAACTTTTTCAGCATGCTTTGGAGAGCCATTCTTACCCCTTCCACCAGTGACATATGCTAAAATGCTTGGAGAAAAAATCGATAAACATAAAGCAAAAGTATTCCTTGTAAATACAGGGTGGACAGGTGGAAAATACGGCGTCGGAAAGCGTATGAACCTTAAATATACACGTGCTATGGTTCGCGCTGCATTAAAAGGTGAACTTAATGATGTTGAAACGGTTAAAGATGAAATTTTTGGATTAGAAATTCCAAAAACAATTAACAATGTCCCAGACGAAGTCCTTATTCCACGTCATACATGGGAAGATAAAGAAGCATATGATCATGATGCTAAAGAATTAGCTGTTAAATTCCATGAGAATTTCCAGAAATTCCAAGATGTAAGTGAAGACATTGTTAAAGCTGGTCCTTTATATCGACCAAATTAATTAAGCACCCTCATCCCAAGAGGATATGTTTTAATATATAAAAAACTGCTCTAAGTCTTATCTACAGTTCGGGCAGTTTTTTTGTTTTGTCGTACGGAAGTCAAAGTTTGTAGTTCAGTAATTTATTTAGTTTACGCAATTGTTACCTTTCACATTATATACTCTAGACGTTCACACATCTTATATCCATGCATAAACTGTTTTGTGACATATATGTTAGAAAGGAACATTCAAATGAAATATTTTTTTACGTTTACAACGTCTTTAGTAATTGTAATCATGCTCACTGCTTGTCAAGCAAATTATCAGAAGCTTACGAAAATCAATCTCGCTGAAGTTACCCGTTCACTCTTTTACGCCCCGCAATATGTAGCAATTGAAAAAGGTTTTTTCAAAGATGAAGGGCTCGATATCCAATTACAAACGACTTGGGGCGGTGATAAAACAATGACAACTTTACTTTCGGATGGAGCTGATATCGCCCTAATTGGTTCAGAAACGTCTATATACGTATATGCACAAAACCCGAAAGACTATGCTATTAACTTTGCACAATTAACCCAAACTGATGGCACCTTTTTAGTCGCCAAAAATCCAAAACCGAATTTTTCATGGGAGCATTTGAAAGGTGAATCATTTTTAGGCCAGCGTAAAGGCGGTATGCCACAAATGGTCGGTGAATTTGTATTGAAAAAGCATCAAATTGATCCGCACAATGATTTGACATTATTACAAAATGTTGACTTTGGCAATATTCCGAGTGCATTTGTTTCAGGGGATTCTGAATATGTTCAACTATTTGAACCAACAGCTAGCGTTTTTGAAAGAGAAGGAAAAGGGCATGTTATCGCTTCCTTTGGAGAAGAATCAGGAAAAGTTCCCTATACCGTTTTCATGGCGAAACAAAGTTATTTAAAAGAAAATAAGGACATTATCAAACAATTCACTCGAGCGATTTATCGGGCACAAAAATGGGTTGAATCACATGGTGCTAGTGAGATTGCTAATGTCATTCATTCCTATTTTGAAGATGTTGATTTAGAAATACTAACTACTTCTATTGAACGATATAAAAATCAACAATCGTTTGCAACAAATCCGTTGTTAACAGAAGATACTTGGGAAAATTTAAAAGCCATAATGGATGCTGCTGGTGAATTGCCGAATGAGGCACCATATGAAATACTCGTCAATACAGATTTCGCTAAAGAAGTGATGAATGAGTAGGAGGGATGACATGGCATTTTTAAAATTAGAGCATGTATCACATCTTTACTTTTCAAATAAGACATATACGAAAGCATTGGATGATATTTCTCTATCTATTAATCGTGGTGAATTTATTTCAATTTTAGGTTCAAGTGGTTGTGGTAAATCGACGCTTTTGTCTATTATTGCAGGTATTATTAAACAAACAAAAGGAAACGTCCTCTTAAATAATATACCACTACATCAATCAGACTACGTATTAGGCTATATGCTTCAACAAGATTATTTATTCCCTTGGAAAAGAATTATAGATAATGTGTTAATAGGATTAAAAGTGCAGAAGAAGGTCTCGAAAAAAACAAGACAGAAAGCTCTAAAATTGCTAGATGAAGTTGGTTTACCCCATCTTGAAGATACGTTTCCTAACGAATTATCAGGAGGCATGCGTCAACGTGTTGCTCTTGTTCGAACATTAATAACAAATCCTGAAATTCTACTACTCGATGAACCTTTTTCAGCATTAGATTATCAAACTAAATTAAAATTAGAAGACCTCGTCTATCGATTATTAAAACAATATCATAAAACAGCGATACTCGTTACACATGATATTGGGGAAGCCATTTCTTTAAGTGATCGGATTATTTTAATGGATACAAATCCAGGTCGGATTTCAACAATCATTGATGTACCTAAAGTATTGCGAGAAGAAAAACCTTTTTTAGTTAGGAGACAGCCAAGTTATCAACAACTTTTCGATCATATATGGGCATCTTTAAATAGAGGAAGTGAGACAAATGGGAGCAAAGAAACATGAATTAAAACTATTTAAAGCATATCAACAAAATATTATCCGCGAACGAAAGTGGACTTTTTGTTGGCAAATCATTCTATTTATTAGCTTTTTTATACTTTGGGAATTATCTAGCCGTTTCTATTGGATTGATCCGCTACTGTTTAGTTCTCCTCTAAAAGTAATGACGCTTTTAATAGAAAAGTTTAAAGACGGTTCAATGATTGTTCACACACAAGTGACTTTATTTGAAACGATACTCGGCTTTATTATCGGAACCATTTTAGGAATTATTATAGCCACTTTTCTTTGGCTTTTTCCACGATTTGCAAAAATAATGGATCCTTATCTCGTTATCTTAAATGCCATGCCAAAAGTAGCATTGGGTCCTATCATTATTGTGGCACTTGGTCCTGGATATACATCTATCATTGCAATGGGTGCCATCGTTTCCATTATTATTACAACAATCGTCGTTTATACAGGTTTTAAAGAGGTTGATCCGAATTATTTAAAAGTATTACAAAGCTTTAGAGCGACCCGATGGACTTGTTTTAAAGAAGCGATTTTTCCTGCTACATTACCTGTTATGATTTCAACGTTAAAAGTGAATGTTGGCTTAGCTTGGGTGGGAGTCATTGTTGGAGAGTTCCTTGTCTCTAAGGAAGGATTAGGATATTTAATTGTTTACGGTTTTCAAGTATTTGATTTTACTCTTGTTATGTCAAGTCTTGTACTCATTGCCATCTGTGCCGCTGTTATGTATAAAATGGTTGAAAAGCTTGAGAATATGTTAATTATTAAGAATTAAATAGCCTTCTCTATGGCTGTGTTATATTCATTAATAGATACCTCTTTTTACACAGAAATTTTATCAAATTGAATTCTCATAATCTCTATCGACTATATTCGTATAAAATAGCATCCCACTCCTATTATCATTTTTAATACGAAGAGCAAGCTGAAAATACATTTTTCAACTTGCTCCGTTTAACTCCATAAGGAAAACATTTCTTTTATAATTTTGTTTCTATAATTTTTTTCATACAATATGTTAGAACATCATCTTTCATAATAAAACTATATGTCTCTTGTTCTTTTACATTGTCTGGAATTTCCTTTAATAAAATCGGTCCATAAGTTTCGTAATATGTGGATTGCTCTTCTAGTTTTTTAATTTCGGCAAAATACACATTTTTTATGACAGTGCTTGCTTTTCCATTGACATGATATTGTCCAATATAATCAATTGTTTCAACGACTCCACCCGTTTCTTCCTTCACTTCACGAATGGCAGCTTCTTCAGCCGTTTCACCGTGTTCTACTTTTCCACCGGGAAATTCTAAACCTCTTTCCTTATGGTTCGTTAACAACCACTTGTTTTTATAGTTACAAATAACCCATACATGTTTTGGATATTTAGAAAATGGGTGATTCTGAAATGAAAACCGCACTTGATTATTATAATAATCCGTAAAAATATACATGATGTCAGCTACCTTTATAAATCATTTTTCACATAAGATTCCATCATCCTTTATCTATTTTAACATGAATAAAGATCTAAAGACAGAAAAGAATGAGGGTATTCGATTCCTAAATTCGAACACCCCATTAATAACTTAAAAACTTAAAAAAAATGTCTCTCATTGATACCCATTGATTGAATATGTGTTCTTGTTTCTTCATCTCCAAGTTCATGAATTAAACGAATAGCGGTTAAGAAATGCTGATCATAATTATGATTAGACGAATCTTGATGATATTGAACAAATGGGATATGAGCTCGAAAGAATGATGTCCAATTTTCATCCTCCATCGCATTTAATATCGTTCTTAATCTGTGTACTTCTTCATCAGTCGCGTGTATTACAAATTGATTATTACCCTCATGCTTATGGCGTGAAATGTTATGGGTCGCCATATCAATAAAATATGTTTGCTTTGCCACAAACACACACCTCCTATCCTATAATATGTCACAATCACGGATAGGACATGCAAATATTTTTTATTTTTTTGCTTGTAACAATGCTTTTAATTCATGTCGTAAAATTTTATTCGATGCATTTCGTGGTAACTCATCCAAAAAGATAATCTGTTTCGGCACTTTATATGAAGCTAAATGTCTTTTTGCATAGTCAATAATATTATCTTCTGTAAGTGTTTCTGTATCGCATACGACATAAGCGACAGGTACTTCACCCCAAGTATCGTCTTTTTTTCCTACAACAGCGACTTCTCGTATATGGGATATTCGTTCTAGTACATGTTCAATTTCAGTCGGATAAATATTTTCCCCACCTGAAATAATTAAATCATTTCTTCGATCAACGACATATAAGAAGCCTTCCTTATCAATACGTCCGAGATCTCCGGTTTTTAACCAACCGTGTTCAAATAATTCTTCATTCGCTTTGTCATTATTATAGTAACCATTTGTTACCATCGGTCCTTTTACATAAATTTCTCCGATACCATCTGATGTTTCACGGTGAATTTTTATTTGTGCTGGGAGAAGTGGTTTACCAGATGAACCAATTTTTCTTAAAGCATCGTGAGCACTTAATGTAACGATTTGTGATGATGTCTCTGTCATACCATATGACTGAAAAACTGGAATATTTTTTTGTTTCGCTTGCTCAAGTAACTGTTTAGATGCTGGTCCCCCACCTAATAACATACCTCGAAAAGTATCTGGATATCGATTATCACCCAATTGCTCCATCAAACGCTGCAACATAACAGTTACAACTGATATCATCGTTACTTGATTTTCAACAATAGCTTGGTTAACTTTTGACACATTAAATTTCTCCATCAAATAAACAGGCATCCCATAAATGACACTTTTTAAGAAGATGGATAAACCACCTACATGAAAAAAAGGTAAGACAGCTAACCATTTATCTGTCTTTGACAAACCTATATTGAGAGCTGAACTTATTGCGCTCCACCAGTGATTTCCATATGTATGAATGACACCTTTAGGAAATCCTGTCGTTCCTGATGTATATATAATGGTAAATGGATCACTTAATCTAATTTCTTTTTTTAAAGTAACTTCAGTGCTCATTGATAAAGACTTCAACTCGACAAACGATAGAGAGTCCTTTATAAATAGTTGTTTAACTTTATCGTTAAAATCATCATGATAAATTAATAAAGAAACATTCGCATCGTTAATTTGGTATTGAAGTTCTGAAGGTGTTAATCGGGTGTTTAATAAAACAACCGTCGCACCTAAATAACTTAATGCATGAATCGTTATAATCATTTTAGGATCATTTTTTGAAAGAATCGCGACATGATCACCTTCATGTATACCATATGTTGCTATTTGATATGCCATCTCTTGACTCCGTTGTTTGAGCTCACTAAATGTAATTTGATTCCCATTCTCAAGTTCAATTGCCGTTACGTTTGGCGATAGAAAGGCTTGTTGTGTTAACCAATGTGGCATCATATCATTCATAATATTTTATACCTCCTTCTTTAAAATGTTAAAAAACCTTTGCACTATGGCAAAGGTTTTAAATCCATTATGGAAAACGTGGAAACTGGTCAAAATCAGGTTTGCGTTTTTCCTTAAACGCATCTCTTCCTTCTTTCGCTTCATCTGTCGTATAGTAAAGAAGTGTTGCATCTCCACCCATTTGCTGTAATCCTGCTAAGCCGTCAGTTGCAGCATTAAATGATGCTTTTAAGAAGCGAAGTGCTGTTGGTGATTTTTCAAGAATCTCTTCACACCAGTTAATGGTTTCTTTTTCCAAATCTTCATATGGGACGACTTTATTAACCATGCCCATTTCATATGCTTCTTGTGCGTTATATTGACGGCATAAATACCAAATTTCACGTGCACGTTTTTGACCGATCATTTCAGCTAATAAACCCGCACCATAGCCGGCATCAAAGCTACCTACTTTCGGACCTGTTTGACCGAAAATAGCATTATCTGCTGCAATCGTTAAATCACAAACAACGTGTAACACATGTCCTCCACCAATTGCATATCCTGCAACCATTGCAATAACCGGTTTCGGGATTGTACGAATTAAACGTTGTAAGTCAAGCACATTTAAACGTGGAATCTGATCTGTACCGACATATCCACCATGACCACGAACCGTTTGGTCTCCACCAGAACAAAATGCCTTTTCGCCCATACCTGTTAATATAATAACACCTATAGATGAATCATCTCTTGCATCTGCAAAAGCATCAATCATTTCATTTACAGTCAGTGGTGTAAATGCATTACGTTTTTCTGGACGATTAATCGTTACTTTTGCAATCCCATTATATTTTTCATAAATAATTTCTTCATAGTCTCTAACTTTTTCCCATTGTACTGTCATTTTTAACAGCTCCTCCTTTATTCTCTACTACATCAATTTCTTGAATGAACTCCAATACTATCTTACCAAATTTTTCAGGTTGTTCCACATGAATCGCATGTCCTGCATTTTCAACTATTTTAAATTTCCTCTTTGGTAGTAATTCAGCCATCTCTTTATTAATGTTAATAAATTTACTATCCTTTTCTCCTGCGAGTAATAGGACTGGTTTTAGGAATGATTTGAGGTGTTCCCACCAATTCGGTTGCATACCCGTTCCCATATATTTAAGCGAACAAGCTAGCCCATCTTCATGTTGGGATAAGCGTTCTTCACGAATCTTACTCTGTACTGATTTCGGTAAAGATTTTTGTGTATCAAATAATGGTATGTCTTCCCAGTAATTAACAAAGTTTTCCAGTCCATCATTCAACAAACGCTTTATTAATACCTCATCAGCGGATATACGGATTTTACGTTCTTTCTTTGTACGTAAACCTGGTGAAGCACTTTCCATTACAAGGGATTTTACTCGTTCTGGATAAAGCAATGCGAAAGATAATGCCGTTCTTCCACCCATTGAATATCCTAATAAATGACATGATTCAATTTTTAAGATTGCTAGCATTTGTTCAAAATCAGCAGCAAAAGTATGCATCGTTCTTGGTGGTGTCTTTGTTTTACCATGCCCTGGTAAATCAATCACAAGAACTTGAAAACCTTTCATAAAATCTTTTATAAAAGGTTCCCATGTCGTTGTTCTACTAGTAAATCCATGAAATAATACGATTGTTTCTTCATGTCCTTTTCCATAAAGTTCGTACCAATACGATGCATCATCGATATGAATATACACGATTTATTACCACCCCGTATTCAATATATCTTCATGAATAGCACGCCATTTATTACGATGCCAAATACTGTTATCTTTCCGATTTGTTTGTACTTCAATGACCGTCAAACCCGTTCTTTTATAGCTTTTATTTAACTCTTCTCGAAGCGAGCCGATTGTTTCTGGAATACAGTAAGTGCCACCATACATCTGAACAGCATGTTTAAAATCGATATGTAACGGTGTACCAAATAACAGTTCAAAATGTTTGCTATCTTGAGATTGTGGTAAAAAGGAAAATATTCCTCCGCCATTATTATTCATTAGCACGATTGTTATATCAAGGTGATAATGCTTAGCAGCTAATAAACCGTTTAAATCGTGATAAAATGATAAGTCACCGATTAATAAGGTCACACGTCTTCTTGATGTAGCAGCTCCCATACTACTTGATACAACGCCATCAATTCCGTTTGCACCACGATTAGCAAGAACTCTTATACTCTTTGAATTTGTCAATAAAAATGTATCAACATCTCGAATCGCCATACTATTTCCAACGAATAAAATACTATCGTTAGGTAATTCCTCCATCACCGTTCGTGTAGCATTTCCTTCTGTTAAATCGTTACTTATATCTGTTTTAAGATGATGCTTAGTTATTTCGTTCATCTTCTGCCACTTATTTAACCATGTGGTATCATTTTCTAAAGCTCTTGGAATATTTATTAATTGATTACAAAAATAAACAGGATCTGAATAAATCATATGTGTTGGATTACCAGCAGGTTCTCGGTAACCCGAATATGGCTCAACAATAAATTGTGGAATATCTTTATTCTCTTGTAAATAAAATAAATATGCTTTGGAAATAGGCATAGCACCAAACCGAATAATAAAATCTGGCTTTAACTGTTCACGAATCATTTCATCACGTAAAAAAGCATCATACCCTTCAATAATATGCGATTTTCGATGCTCTCCAGTTCTAAGTTGAGATAATGGATCAGCCAAAATCGGCATATGCCAATGCTCTGCCAATTGTATCATTGCTGCTGCTAATCGTTCATCTGTTTGCGGCCCGACAACTAAGATACCTCGCTCTTTCTTTACATAATGAATAAGTGTTTTTAACTCGGAGTCACTCAGTTGTTTCTTACCGTTATAATATGGGGAAAAGTTTCTCTCAAATCTTTCTCCCCAAATATTGTCTAATGTAAAATCAGGTACGAGCGGCTCCCGGAATGGGAAATTCAAGTGAACAGGACCACATACATCTTGTTTAGCTGTTTGCACTGCACGTGACGCCGCTCGTCTCACATAATTTAACATCGAGTCCGTTGCTTCTGGAAGGGCCATTTCATGAAACCATTTTACATAATCTCCAAACATTTTAATTTGTTCGATTGCTTGCGGTGCTCCGACATCTCGAAGTTCATGTGGACGATCAGCCGTTAAAACAATGAGTGGTATTCGACTATAATATGCTTCAACAAGTGCAGGAAAATAGTTTGCTGCTGCTGTCCCAGAAGTACAAACAAGTGCAACAGGACGCTTCGTTTCCTTAGCTATTCCTAATGCAAAAAAAGCTGCAGAACGTTCATCTATCAATATCCACTCTTTAATATCCGAATGATGCACAAACGACATTGCAAGCGGAGTTGATCTTGACCCAGGTGAAATAACGACATCACTTAATCCACTAGCTGCTAACTCATCAACAAAATGACCAACATACCGTGTCAAAACTTCTGCATGTTCCATTATTTGCCTCCTAAAACATGTAACATTGGTAAGAACTTAATTTTTGTTTCCTCATATTCGGCTTCCACTTCAGAATCTTTAACAATCCCACATCCAGCAAATAAAGATGCTGCGTTACTTTGTATGAGACCAGAGCGAATGGCCACAGCAAATTCTCCATTATTTCGATGATCAACCCAACCAATCGGGGCACCATACCATCCGCGATCTAACGGTTCATGTTTACGGATAAATGCTAATGCTATCTCTTTTGGTGTGCCACCTAATGCTGGCGTAGGATGAAGTTGTTCCACTAAGTCAAAAATATGATAATCTCGTTTCAATTGAGCCGTTACCGGTGTATATAAATGCTGTAAATTTTTTAACGGAAAGACTGTTGGCGTATCAGGTATACGAATATCCACACAATATCGTTCGATGGCTCGTCGAATCATTTGCACAACGAAATCATGCTCTTCGCGATTTTTCTTATCATTTAAAAGTTCATGACGGACTTGTTCGTCTGCCATATCTGTTTCTCCACGCGGAGCTGTTCCCGCTAGACACATCGACTCGAGTTGATCGTCTTCGAGTCGTATTAACCTTTCAGGTGTTGCACCTAAAAAGCATTCATCTCCTTGTTCAAAAGCAAAAACATAGCTTTTAGGTTGCGTTTCAATCAACCTTTTAACAACTGTACTCATTTCACCTGTTGACGATAATTTCAAACGAAGTTCACGTGCCAGTACAATTTTTTCAGCTAAATGATTTTGAATCGTTTGTTTTGCATTTTCAATGCTTTGTAGCCATTTCGCTATATCCATTTCCTCTTCCTTTAGGATAGTACCTAGCGGTGGAAGTCCAGATAAGTCTTGTAATAACTGTTGTTCCTTTTGCTGAATATTTTGAACGAGTAGATCGCTATTTATATGCGCATGAACAATAAAATTGATTGTTAAATAGTATGCGTCATTATATTTTATAAAAAGGAACTTAGGTACACGGAATTGGCTAGCACTAAAGTTTTTCCACAGTGTAGATGGTTCCCTTCGATCATCAAAAGCAATTCCACCAAATGATAAAAGACCTGTTCCAGGTACAGGGTAAGGATTATGAACAATGGCTTTATCTACGAGAGCATTCCATTCTTCATGTATTTTTTGATAATTAACTCTGTCAAAGACAAGCTCAATTAAGTTACCGATCCCAACGAGATATAAACAATTATCATTCCGCTTCCAAAAAAAACGGTCTTCTTCTTTCCCTAACTCTAAAACAGACAAAGGATTAAAGGGTTGAATCTGTTTTGTATAACTAACTAACTGACGGTTATGAGATAATCCTTGGTCCATAATGCTATTTAATAATTTATCTAAACTTACTGCATTTTGATCTATCATTTATGTAAGCCTCCAACTATTCACTAAAACAGATAAACTTGTCACTCTATCTATTTTATGCTCTTTTACTTTGTTTCTCAAGGAATGGCCTTTTATATCAATACAAATACGCCTTCCTTAAACTTATAAATGACGTTTCATTGACACATCTTTATTCTATATCTTAAACTTGAGATGAATCGTATTATGCAGGAGGAAAAATCATGCAAACAACAGATAAACAATCGATTAAAAAAGCGCTTAATGAAAAAAGTGGGTTCCATGTATGGTGGCGCCTTCTTCGTCCTCATACATTAACAGCTTCTTTTATACCTGTTTTTATTGGATCAATGGCAGCACTTCTAGAAAAACCGTTGCATATCGGTTTATTTTTAGCCATGCTTATTGCTTCAATCTTAATTCAATCGGCAACAAATATGTTTAATGAGTACTATGATTATGTTCGCGGACTTGACCATGAAGGTTCTGTCGGAATCGGTGGAACGATTGTTAGAGATGGTGTCGCACCTAAAACGATATTGAACTTAGCGTTCACCTTTTTTGGTATTGCAATTTTATTAGGTATTTATATTTCTTACGCATCAAGTTGGTGGGTAGCAGTAATAGGTGCAGTCGGAATGTTTATTGGCTACTTATATACTGGCGGACCTATTCCAATAGCATACACACCGTTTGGAGAACTCTTTTCTGGTGTATTAATGGGGACAGTCATTATCGGTATTAGCTACTATATTCAAACATTGACTATTACTATCGATATCATCTATATTTCGATTCCTGTAGCTATTTTTATTGGTGCAATCCTTATGGCAAATAATATTCGCGACTTAGATAATGATAAAGAAAGTGGAAGAAATACGTTGGCAATTATACTGGGAAGAAAGCAAGCTATTCAATTTCTAGGTTTTTTATTTCTCATTGCGTATTCATTGACCGCTATCTTTATTATTAATGGCGTCTTGCCAAAGTGGTCAGTTATAACTTTTTTAAGTATGTTTAAAGCTTTTGATGTCATCAAAAAATTTCAAGGCAAATCAGAGCCAATTGAAATGATGCCAGCAATGATCGCAACTAGTAAAACGAACACCATTTATGGTTTCTTATTAGGCTTATCATTATTGTTAGAAAAATTGATATAAAACGAGAGAGCGATTTGAATCTAAGTAACTAAGTATTGAAATAAACTCTTTAGACAAAGAATAAGTCAAACTCACGTTGCTCATTTATGAGAAGACACAACAACCTGCTGGACTCTTACATGATAAGAGCAAATGTTTTGACTCGCTGAAACAACTTACAGTATTGAATCATACTTAAAATCCAGCTAAACATCACGTCTTTGGTCTCGATATGAATGCCACCAGATTAGATGAAGACAGAACTTTAATTTCTGTTTCTCGTGTTTCTCGATGCACAATTGTTGTAATACCTAGAAAGTAAATTGTATTTAAAAAGAAGAGCCTGCTCCTTTGTATGGAGATGAGGCTCTTCTTTACTTAAAGTATGATAATAACAATCTACGACATCATTAAGATAGAGCATGCTGTTTTTTCTCAATCCATTGACGCATTTTTAGAAACACCGGAACAAATACAAGTCCGACAATGATTCCTTTTAAAATATTGAATGGTAAGATACCAAATAAAACGGCAGCACGTTTGACATGTGCAAGTGCCATATCTTCCATACCCATAAACATCGCATAAATCGGCAAGATAACAAGGTAATTTAATACACTCATTGCAATCGCCATAATAATAGTACCAACTACAAGGCCAGTCACAATGCTTTTTGTCCCTTTATAGCGATGATAAAGAACAGCTACAGGTACGATGAAAAGGACACCTGCCAAGAAATTAGCTGTTACCCCAACAGGTTCGCCACCACCAATCGCAAGGTATAATAAATTTTTAATTGCTTCCACAATCACCCCAGCCATAGGTGAAAAAATCAATGCTGCAATTAAAGCAGGAACCTCACTGAAGTCAATTTTTAAATATGCTGGTAAAAACGGGAGTGGGAAATTAAGGAAAAACAATAATAAGGATACCGTTCCTAATATAGATAAGATAGTTAGTTTTACAAGTTTTGATGATTTCATATTTGTTTGCATCATCATCTTCCTCCTTCATCTTATAATCGATTCACATCTCGTATGATGAAGGATTTAGCCGCTATCACTTTCCATAAAAAAACCCTAAAGCCTATTATAATATTGGGGCTTTAGGGTCGTATCGTCATAGGAAAACAAGGCATAAATGACGCCTATTTCACAAACGGCTACTCATCTTCTCCCATCCAGACTTTAACTGTCGGTTCTGGATTTGCACCAGATCAACCACTGCACTTATGAGTGGGTCACGGACTTCGAACAATATTGCTCGTTACCGTCGGTCGGGAATCACACCCTGCCCCGAAGATGTAGAATCGATATATTATTTTATGTATATCATAGCCGATATGTAGCAAAATAGCAAGTGAAGAAATCTGTAAAATAATAAGAGAGGCTGGGACAAAACCCCAGTAAATAAAAACTAAGGCGTGGGAGCTTACACTAAAAAAGTGTAGGCCCCACGCCTTTTTATGGTTATTTGAGT
>NZ_JACHHA010000023.1 GCF_014202495.1 Cerasibacillus quisquiliarum
TTGCTTTAGATTCATTGCTAAAGCTTGATGCAACAGTCTCGATATATGCATCGATTCCTTTTGTCCGATCGCGTTTGTGATTAGATGCTTGGATTGCGGGTCAAATAAAATATCGATATGTTGTAATATGTACAAATCATCTTTATCTCGTAATGCTTCTAATAGGATATCGTATACAAACATTGGATATTTTTGTTTTGGAATCTCAAGAAGTTTTTCACTTAATAGTTTGTTAATGTTTATTTTTTTACTATTTTCAAACTTGTCGACGATCGATTGAATTTGTTCATTATTAACAATGATATAAATTAACTTATGATACCAATTACTCATCTGTTTTACACTATTTTCCATGATTACACAACACCATTTCACTATAAATTCAAAAGCAATCTCCTTCTATATTAATAGTAATATAGTTATCTTCATAAAACAAATTATTATTAGACGAAATAAATGGGTATAACATTTTTTCGCATACCTTTGCTTGGTAGAGAATCATTTATTATTATTGAAGATTGATAGGATGCAATAATGATTGAAGTATATATGGAGGGATATGCTTCAATGAATCTAGTTTACGAATTGGGCGGGAATAAAACCAACCATGAGAAAGTTAAATATACTTTCCGGGTGATAAATGCTCAAAAAATGCGATAAGAACCTACTATATTAATACCTTTATCCAATTTTAAAATAAAAAGGCATCCAAAATGATGATTGGACTACCTTTCTATTATATTAACTATTTACTTGTCTCTTTTCGGATGACTGGAGCTACTTTTGTCGCAAGCAGTTCAATTCCTTTTACCACTTGTTCGAATGGTTGACCGCCAATATCCAACTGAAACATGACTCGTTTATGACCAAAAAGCTCATACTGCGTAAGAATCTTTTCGATAATAAATTCTGGACTGCCGACAAACAAAGCTGAATCCGCTGTTGTCATCTGCTCAAAATCATTCTCTGATATACGATTCAACATTCCACGTTGTTTATTCACGTACGTCCATAGTTCGAATAATATGGATAAAATTGTTCTTTTGCTTTTTCAGTCGTCTCTGCTATATATGTGTGTCCCGTCACCTCGACTTTTAATACTCCATCTGTATGGCCAGCTTCCTTTCCTGCATGCAGGTAAAGCGACTCGGGGGATCACCTAATATCGCTAGTGCAATTCATACACCAAATCTTCCCGCTCGAACGGCACTTTATGGAGTTCCACCTACTCCTATCCAAATCGTTAACTTTTCTTATACTGGACGAGGAGCGATTTCTACATTTCTTAGTGAAGGCCGAAAATCACCTGACCATGATACTCTTTCGTTTTCATTTAAGAGTAACAACAACTCCATATGTTCTTCAAACTATGCATCATAATCATTCGTATCATAACCAAAGAGGGGGAAGATTCGATAAATGCTCCTCTTCAAGTCATTATTTCTGCCCGACCATTTGAAACTAAATCCAATGATGCAAAATCATAAAAACAGTCGGACGGGATCAAGCGTGCTCACAACACTGGTCGTACTCGTTAACTTTATATTTTTCGTCGCTTGGGCAAGCGCTGCTAACATGACTGCTGGAGATGATGATGCATAATCTAATCGGTGATGTTCTCCAATTCCAAAAACATCTAAACCTACTTCATCCGCTAGTTTCGCAGCTTCGATTATTTCTTTTACTCGTTCATGTACGTAAATCATTTTTCCAGTCAGTGGATTTAGCCCAATATCTGCAAGTGTGTAAATGCCAATTTCCATGCTAGATCGATTCGACAAACTATATCTCCCTAACTATACTGCCAACTCGATTTTGTTACCTGAAGGGTCATAAGTAACCCAGTTACCATTCTCTTCTTTTACTTCCGCGCCAATATTTTTTAAGTTAGTTATTGTTTCTGCACGAACATCCTCATTATCAAAAACTAATGTATAAGATTTTAATCCAACACTTGTTTCTGAAGGAGCCGGTGCACCGACACCATTCCACGTATTCACTCCAACATGGTGATGATATTTTCCGTAAGATAAAAATAACGCTTGACTTCCAAAGCGATTAACGACATCCATTCCAAGACCTTTTACATAAAACTCTTCCGTATTTTCCAACTCTGAAACGTGTAAATGGATATGTCCCATCAACGTATTTTCAGGCATTTTACTCCATGATTTATCAGGTGTTGCATTTTTTAATAAATCTTCAAAATCTAACGGAATCGTCGCCATTTCCACTTCTTCTCCGCGCCAATTCCATTCAGAAGGATGACGATCACGATAAATTTCAATTTCATTTCCATCTGGATCTTTAAAATACAATGCTTCACTGACTAAATGGTCAGCAGATCCGAATTGAATATTGTTTTTGACAAAATGAATCACGATATTCGCCAAATGTGATCGGCTCGGTAAAAGGATGGCAAAATGATACAAGCCAGTCGTTCCTCTTTCTTTCGGTGTCACATCTTCAGGTTGTTCTAACGTCAAAAAATTTCTTTTCCCGTCAGTCGTTAATTTCACGATAGATCCAGTTCGTTCTAAAATATCAAATCCTAATATATCACGATAAAATTCGATAGACCGTTCTAAATTTTGTACTTTAATTTTAACATTACCGATAAAAGTCGTCGGTTTTTCATGGAATTTCATTAAGGTACCTCCTAATATTCACTCACTTCGAAAAGAGTTACGATATAACAGTCACAAAAAATTTCCACGCACTCTTTTTTAGTAAGTTACTTTATGTAACTAAGTGTATATTTTATATTTAATAATGTCAAGAAACTAAGTTATTATTTGTTAATTATTATGTTTTTTTGTGTTAAAATAAAGTGAAAGAGATGTATGACTATGGATTTGCCGACAATTTGCCCGAAGTTTGAAAAAGCTATTTCATTGTTAAGTCAAAGATGGACGGCGTTAATTATTTATCAATTATTATCAGGACCACAACGATTTAATGAAATACAATCTGCTATCGGTATAAGTGGAAAAGTGTTATCAGATCGACTAAAAGAATTAGAAAAAAAAAGAAATCATAAAACGCGAAGTTATTCCGGACACACCGGTTGTTATTAAATATTCTTTAACTGAAAAAGGTCGTGCAATGGAAACAATTTTAAAATCGATTGAAAATTGGTCACAAAAATGGGTTGAAATATAATTTTTCGCAACAATCAATTCCTTTTCGTTTTATTAGACCTGGCAAGTAGTAATAAATTATTACTACTTGCCTTTTAGTTTTTTTATTTAAGTTTTAAAAAATGATTGACGAATAACATTTCGAGTATTATAGTTATATATATCAGTATATAACCTAAAACAGAATAGCGAGCGATTAAAATGAAGAAAAAATTTGTGCAAGATAAACCAATCTATATACAAGTTCGTGAAAAAATTGAAGATATGATCCTTAGCGATCAATTGAAAGAAGGAGACCAAGCACCTTCTACTACACAACTTGTTGATTTTTACAAAATTAATCACGTAACTGTATTAAAAGGAGTTAATCAGTTAGTAGATGAAGGTATTCTTTTTAAGAAAAGGGGAATTGGTATGTTTGTTGCTGAAGGAGCGAAAGAAAAACTGATTCAAAAACGAAAACAATCTTTCATTGAAGATCATGTCGTGAACTTAGTTCATGAAGCAAATAAATTAGGAATAACAGAAGAAGAAATTATTAAATACATCAAAATCGTAAGAGGACGTGAGGCAAAATGAAGTTGAAAGCAGAAAATCTGCACTTACATTATGGGGGACATGTTGCATTGGATGATGTGAATTTTGAATTAAATGGAAATAACATCATCGGTTTACTTGGAAAAAATGGTGCTGGGAAAACATCGCTTTTATCTTTAATCGCCTCTTATCGTGAACCAACTTCAGGTTTGATTACAGTAGACGGCGAAGAACCTTTTGAAAATGCGAAAGTAATGCAACAAATTGCTTTTCTATATGATAAAGATTATAGTGACGAATCTGACAAAATCGGAGAAATGTTAGAAGGAATTGCACGTTATCGCCCAAATTTTGATAAGGAATATGCTGAATCTCTCATTAATTTATTTAAACTAGATCGAGAAAAACAAATAAAGAAATTTTCCAAAGGAATGAAGTCCGCACTCAATGTTGTCATTGGGTTAGCAAGCAGAGCGCCAATCACGTTACTCGATGAAGTATATTTAGGCATGGATGCGCATTTACGCGAAGCTTTTTATAAAGAACTATTAGAAGAACAACAAAGATTTCCACGTATGTTTATTTTATCTACACATCTCGTTTCCGAAATGGACTACTTATTTGATGAAGTAATAATTATCGATAAAGGTACCGTTTTATTGCATGAAGAAATTGATACTTTCTTAGCAAAAGGAGTAACCATTACGGGAGAAAGTGAACTTGTTGATCAATTTGTAGGCTCTAAACAACAATTAAATGTCCAAAAATTAGGAAACACAAAATCTGTCATGGTTTACGGAGGATTGACGGAAGACGAATATGAAAATGCAAGACGTTTACGGCTGGAAATTTCTCACGCTTCTTTACATGAGTTGTTCGTTCACCTAACAAAGGAGGATATGTAATATGAATGAAAATAAAATATATTTAAAAGTTGCTCAAGATATGTACTTATCCCAGTTTTTCTGGACGATTTCCTTTTTAGGAATCTTATTATTCATCAGTATCGTTAGATTATTATTAGGTTTACAAGGTGATAAAGCAGAAGGTTTTTTTAACTCTGTTTTTGTCGCAAGCAATATTTATATGTTTATCATCGGGATACTCGCAGTTTATTTTCTATCTTATTTTGTCGGAAACGGCGTGACAAGAAAAGATTATTTTCTCGGTGCAACAATTGCTTCTGTTGGATTATCCATCACGATCCCAATTATTACAATTATTGTTTATTTTATTGAAAAAATAATTTTTAATTTAATCGGCATTCAATATAAAGTTCAAACCATCAATGAAATTGAATTAGATGGAAATATTATTGGTGATACGATCCAAATGATGATTTTATCACCCTATGTCGATCCTAATGAAAATTGGCTTTTAGCAACGTTAGTTTTATGTAGTAACATTTTTATCACATATTTATTAGGTTGGTTTATTAGTTGTAGCTTTTACTCGTATGATGTGATCATCGGACTTATTGCGATTATTATGGTAATTTTTTTGAAAATGATAAAAGATACCTTATTACGAATTGCTATAGATTTACCTGCAATCGGGTGGTTTAATTCACTTGATGTGTTGCCAATTAGTGTTGCGATAGCTTGCATTTTATTTGTAATCTTAATCATCTTAGCTGTTATTCGCCATACAACGAAAAGAGTTTCAGTGAAGTTGTAAAAACTCATCATTGTTTGAAAATCCTTCAAATGAAGAGAAGGGAGTAAACAGATGACGAAAAACAAGAAAAAGAAAGGTCCTAAGTGGAATCTTTTCTTCTACCATGTTGTGATTTTTATCATAGTCCATTTTTTATTCGTCTTTCTCGTTGGTGTCATCCCACTTTCGGAATTAGGGAGTCATTCTTATCTCGACTATATTTTAGAACATTTTATAAATCACAGTGTAAATATTTATCAAAACGAAACGATCAATCATATGAGCAATATTTGGAAAACGATTTTAATCATTCATTTCATCGTAGAATTAATTGAAACGTTATTTCCGCCGAAGCAAAAAACGAAGACAACCGAAAAAGTGGAAAAGCGAAATTCTACTGTAATAAGCGATATGAAAAAAGACGTTGGCATAAAAACTAATATGAAACAGAGAGAAAGTGGAACTGTTCGTCGAGCTTGGGTATATTTAATCATCGCCGGTTTATTAGAAATTATTTGGGCAACTGCGTTAAAAATGGATATGCTCGGTGGACCACTTTTAATTGTGCTTATTATCAGCTTTGATCTTCTAATCAGATCAGTTAAGCAATTAGGTGTCGGAACGTCTTATGCAATATTTACCGGTATTGGTGTCGTCGGAATGGTAATTGTTGATTTTATCGTCTTTCAAGAAAGTTTAAGTATGGTAAAAATCGGATTAGTTATCCTTCTCGTCTTATTTATTATCGGATTAAGGTTTAGCTCTGAGCAGGAGGAAATCACATGAGTTGGATATATTTAATACTTGCCGGGCTCACAGAAATTGTCGGAGTAATCGGCATCAAAAAAGTATCTGAAAAAGGAAGTTTATTCGCATATTTACTCCTTATCGGCGGATTTATCATTAGCTTGAATTTGTTGCGCATGGCTCTAGAAACGATTCCTTTATCGGTCGCATATGCAGTATGGACCGGAATCGGTACAGTCGGTGCAACTGTCGTCGGAATTTTATTGTACAAAGAATCAAAAAGTCCCTTTCGACTATTTTGTATCGTAGGAATCATTGGCACAATAGTCGGATTACGGTTAGTTAGTTAATGGTCAATTTTTATAAGTGTCTTTAAGAAAGCAGGTAGAGAAAATTTTTTTCCTACTTGCTTTTTTCTATTTCTTAATAAAATTGTTTTTTTACTCACAATTAATTCCAACTTCTTTTGTTCTTAATGAACCTATTTTACCTGAATCCCCTGTTTCATACATATTCATATAAATTTTTTATTTCCTCATGATTATTCGTATAAAAAGGAATATCATAAACATTTACGATTGTTTATTTTTCTGTCTGGAAAGGCTTAACAATTTTATCAGGTATTGAAAGTAATTCAACGTATGAAAAAAAATAAATATAGATAAGTTGAGAAAAGCTTATCATGGTGAGTGAAACTCTCCAAATCATGTTTCATTTCTATTCCTTTGCCCTTCTCCATTCACAAGTAATGGAAAATATTCCGTCATGTAATTGCCCTTGAATGTTCCCATTCATTTTTTCCATTAAGCTCTTTGCAATCGATAGTCCTAATCCAGTACTTTTTCCGGAACGTGATTGATCCGCCATATAAAACCGATCGAAAATATGTTCAACATCTTTCTCTGTTAAAGTATTCGTATGATTTTCTACTTTCAGTTTGACTACATGATCTTTATCCTCGATCGACATTTTAATCTCCCCATCTGAATGGGTAAACGCATTAGCAAACAAATTTTCTAACACGCGTGTCAACGCAGACTTATCAGCAATAATATATACTGCTTCGTCTGGAATACGGGTGATTGGGGTAATCTCTTTTTCGTGAAATTGATCATAAAAACTCATTAACACTTCAATTGCGATATTTTTCAAATTGATTCGTTCCAATGTAACATGAAGTTCGTTCGACTTAATGATTGATAGTTCATAAAAATCATTTAATAAAGTTTCCAATCTTTTTGCTCGCTCGTACGCAATCGACAATAATTCTTTCCGTTCATCAGCTGGAATATCTTCTTTCTTAGCCATTTGGATATAGCCGACGATCGACGTCAACGGAGTTCTGAGATCGTGCGAAATATTAGCAATCGCTCGTTTATGCTCATCTTCAAAATTGACACGTTTCCTATTTTCGGCGATATGTAGATCAATTAATTTATTTATTTCCATTCCTAAGTTTTCCATATTTTTATCCATTAACGCCATGTCGATCTTCTTATTCGTTTCTCGTTGATTGTACTTTTTCAATTGGTGAACTATTTTTCTCATCTCTTTATGTAAAGCAAAAAGGCGAGTGATTAAAAATATCGTCACAATAATGAACATGATGATAAACAAATATAACAATATTTTTCACCCGCCTTCCTTCTATTTCACTTCTTTTTTATGAAACGTGACTATTCCAAATAACATGATCAGTATGAAAGACACAACTCCGATGATGATCGATTTGACAATTTCACCATCCGTCATCGTATATTTAAACGATTCGGTGAACTGATAGAAAAATGTATGTTCATAAATTGTTTTCACAAGTTCGTTCGTAACAAACTTTTCCACTAAAAACATCGCAATGGATAGGACTAACGTGAATAAAATCGTCCTGCCGCTATCTTCTGTCCATATCGCGAACAACAAGACGATCGCGGTAAAGCTTAAAAAATGAATTGTAAACAAACTGTATGATTTACCTAAATATATCAAACTTTCTGCCGATAATACATCGTTCGTGCCGACTAATTTTACGACGACAATCGCTGAAACTAACGGAAGGACGATCGTCGTAATCTGAGCTCCAACAGTGAAAACGCAATATTTCGCAATAAATATTTGTGATCTTTTGTTTCCGCTAATCATTTCGTTTTTTATCGCATTGTTTTGGGTAAATTCAGTCGCGATAAAAAACCCAGCTAACGTGCTGACGATAAAGTTGAAAAACAGTGGAACAGTGAAAAAAATCAAGGCATTCAATTCATTCAAATTCGTAAGTTCAAATGGAGTTCCAGTCATATACCACCATTCTGTAACAATCAAAGAATGAAGCAATGTACTTAATCCGAAGATAAATAACATTAAAACGATAAACGTCTTATTTCGACGTAATTTAAAAAGTTCCGCTTTCATTAGATTACTCATTTTCAACGCCTCCTATGAGCTTCGTAAAATAATTTTCAAGACTGTCGCCATTTTGAGATAAATGTTCGATAACAAGGCCGTGTTCTGTCAAAGTGCGAGACACTAAGTGTACATCATCGAGATAACTGTAAAGTTTGATCGTCCCGTCTGATAAAATCTCGAAATCATGTGCAGATAATTTCTCTTCTAAGACATTTACGCCTTTTGCAGGTTCATCGACTTTAATGCGCAAGTATTGACGACATTTATCATTCAATTCACCAGCAGATATTTCTTCCAACAATTGCCCTTGATGAATGATGCCGAACTTCGTAGCCAATTGATAAAGTTCACTTAAAATATGACTCGAAATTAACACAGTGAGTCCTTTTTCACGATTTAATTTCTTCAACAATTCTCTCATTTCAACGATCCCCATCGGGTCGAGTCCGTTCGTTGGCTCATCAAGAATGATGAATTCGGGATCACTCAATAATGCGATCGCTAATCCGAGGCGTTGTTTCATTCCTAATGAAAAGTTTTTCACTTTTTTCTTACCAGTACCTTCAAGTCCGACAAGTTTCAAAGCTTTTTCGATACACTCTCTTCCTGGAATTCCTCTTTGCAGCCGCTGGACTTCTAAATTTTCATAGGCGGTCATATTCGGAAAAAGAGCCGGGTTTTCAATGATCGCTCCCATTCTTTTATGCGCTGCAGTCATTTCTCTTCGATCATTATTTTCGAACAATTCGATCGATCCGTTTGTAGGAAATGCTAGCCCGGTGATTAAACGTAGCATCGTCGTTTTACCTGCCCCATTTTGACCGATCAATCCATAAATTTCTCCTCTTTTTATCGTCACATCAACATTTTTTAATGCATAATCATTTTTATATTTTTTTGTTAATGCGTTCGTCCGTAAAATATATTCTGTCATACTAATGCTCTCCTTTCATCGTATTACCATTAGTATGATTCTTAAAGTATAAGAAAGGCTTAAGAAAAACCTTAAGAAATCTTTAAGATTTCATCCGATACCCCATTCCCCAAATCGTTTCAATATACTCTTCATTCGGATTTGCTTGGGACAATTTATTTCGTAAGTTGCTTATATGAACGTTTACGGTGTTATCATCCCCATAAAACGGTTCGTTCCACACACTTTCAAATACATTCGCTTTCGAAAATATCTTTTTAGGAGAAGACATGAACAGTTTTAAAATGTGATATTCTCGAACGGTTAATGAAATTTTTTGTCCATTTACATAAACGGTTTTTTCTTCCAAATTTAATTGAATATCTTTATGGGTAAGCACTCGTTCTGTAGCTTCATTCGTATAGCGATATCTACGAAGCAGTGAATCGATACGTGCAGAAACTTCATCGATATCAAACGGTTTCGTAATAAAATCATCTGCGCCAGATCGTAACGTACTTACTTTCGTTTCTTTTTCATTTTTTGCAGAAATAATAATGACCGGCATGACTCCTTGTTCTCTAATTTTTTCAAGAACTGCTTCCCCATCCATCCCTGGAAGCATTAAATCAAGTAAAATTAAATCCCAATTTTGTTTTTCTAAATACATGATCGCTTCTGTACCAGAGTAGGCAGATTGCGGATAGTATCCGCTCTTTTTAATAATTTTGCATAACAATTGATTAATGTCTTCGTCGTCTTCTACAACTAAAATATCGATTTTATCAGGCATTTTTATTCCTCCATCCTTTCGTATATTCATCATCCGCTTTAAACGAAAACAGAAGGAAGTGTCATTGAAATTTCACCACGATCATCTTGAAGATACGTCTTCAATTTTCCTTCATATACTAAATCCAATAGTGTTAGTCCCTGAAAGTCATGTGGAGCGGTTAACGCAAGAGGTTTATCGAATTCAATAACTTGATTTTTCTTTAATATCGTCGCGACAAATTGTGAACAGAAGTAAGCATTTTTTCTTTGAATAGGTTTATTTACAAGAAACCCGAACAAACCAAAAATGATAACGATAAATTTCTTTACTTCTTTCCATTGCAAATATATAACGTTTCAACTTTTTTAATTGACGTTCCGTTACGGTAAGAGAATAAATGACACAATCAGCATTTTTAAATAACCCTCGTTTCATATCTTCTCTTACGAATCCTCCACTAGGGGCTTCTCGGGTAATCTCGTCTAATGACAGAAAATTGACCGAGCTAACCCTCTCGTTCCGAAAGTTATTATTCTTTATGCCAATAAGCGCAATCCCTCATTTTTGACATTGATTGCTGAATTGTGATCACGATCTAATACAAAGCCGCAAGAACATTTATATACACGTTCAGATAATGGGATTTCTTTTTCCTTGCCGCAACATGAACATTTCTTAGTAGAAGGAAACCACTTATCAATTTTCACAAGCTGCTTCCCTTGTTCTTTTAGCTTGTATTCTAAAAAATTCGTGAACATACCCCAGCCGTTATCATGAACGCTTTTTCCAAAATTGAGGGCTTGAGACATACCTTTCATGTCTAAATCCTCAATAATCACGGCGTCATAGTTTGTTGCTAATTCTTTTGACTTATGATGAAGAAAATTTCTGCGTTGATTCGCTGTCTTTTCATACAGATTAGCTACTTTTAGACGTTGCTTTTCCCATCGTGCAGAACCTTTCTTCCTTCGAGAAAGAATTCGTTGTGCTTTTGCTAATTTGTCTAAAGCTTGCCGATAGTAACGTGGATAATTGGCTTTCTCACCCCGTTCACTCTCAACATATAGACCATCCATAGCAAAATCTAAGCCAACAACTTTCCGAATTTCTACAGGCTGAATATCTTTCTCGTATTCTGTCAAAATAGAAATATAGTATTTGCCTGTCTTTGTTTTAGAAATAGTACAAGATTTGATTTTATGATCAGCAGGTATTTCTCTATGCTGTTTTATTTTTATTGGCTTTTTGATTTTTGGCAGTTTGATATGACCATTTTCTAGCTTAATATTGCTATTAACCATGTTGGTTGTGTAAGATTGTTTCTTTTTCTTGCTTTTGAATTTAGGAAACTCCGCACGACCTTCAAAAAAGTTCTTATAAGCATTTTGCAAATGGATCTGTGCGTTTGCTAAAGCTAAAGAATCCACTTCTTTTAGGAATGGAAATTCATCTTTATACTTTGCTGGTGTCGGGAACTTTTGTTCTTTAAGCTGTTCTTTGGCGTCTTTGAATTTCTCGTACGTTTCTTTACGTTCTTCCAGCATCTTATTATAGACAAAGCGAACACAACCAAATGTTTTCGCTAAAAACCCTTGCTGTTCCTTATTTGGATATAGGCGAAATTTGAAAGCTTTATTTAGCTTGGTCATATCAATTCACCTCATTTTAATAACGAACACTAGTTCCCTTTTTATTTATTGTACCATAAGTTTTGGCTATCGCCAACCGAAATTCATCGCCCACCTACTCATTTCATTCCTTGAGGATGGGAGACTTCTTTCGGAAAATACGTTAAATTCGTTCGCGTTAAATGTCTTAGTTCATCTAAAGTTCCAGTTTCAATGATTTTTCCTTGTCTAATAATCCCTACTCGATCACATAACTTTTCTACTTCCGATAAAATATGGCTAGATAGTAATATACTTTTTCCTTCGTTTTTCGCCTCGAGTACACATTGCTGAAAAATATTTTCCATCAATGGATCAAGACCTGAAGTCGGCTCGTCAAAAATGAAAAGTTCAGCATCTGACGCAAATGCTGCGATTAACGCTACTTTTTGCCGATTCCCTTTCGAATATGTGCGACATTTTTTCGTCGGATCAAAATCAAACATTTCGATATACTTATTCCGTTTTTCTCTATTTGTACTACCGTTCATTTTCATAAACAAATCGATCACTTCACCACCAGTCAAATTCGGTCAAAGATTCACATCTCCTGGTACATATGCTATTCGTCGGTGAATTTCTACCGCATCTTTCCAAACGTCTTTTTCGAATATTTCCGCTTTCCCTTTCGTTGCTTTTAAAATACCGAGTAAAATTCGGATCGTCGTCGATTTCCCCGCACCGTTCGGACCGATAAATCCGTATACTTCCCCTTCTTCAACTTCCATATTGACGCCGTCTAAAGCAGTAAACGAACCGAATTTTTTCGTTAAATTTACCGTTCTTAATATATTCATATGTCATTCTCCTCGTAAAGTTTTGAAATATTTTTATTCTTACAGTTCATAATATACATAAATTACGCCAATTGCAATAAGTTTTGAAAGATTTTTATTGTTTTGTTACAAAATTTTTATTAAACTGGATGATGAGGTGTAGATTATGGACGGATTCGAAAAGCGTAGAGAACAGAAGAAAAAAGATATTTTAAAAGCTGCCTTATCTCTGTTTCAAGAATATGGCGTACAAAAAGTGACGATTGCCGAGATAGCTAAAAAAGCGCACGTATCTCAAGTGACGATATATAATTACTTTGAGAGTAAAGACAATTTAGTCTACCATGTTTTTAAATATTACGTCGATAACATTTGGGAAGAACAAAAAGAAATGTTAGAAAGTGATATACCTTTCAATAAAAAAATCGAAAAAATAATTTTTGAAAAAGGGTTTGAAGCGAATCAAATAAGTGAACGATTTTTTCAAGATTTTATGGAAGAATATGCGAGTGGTCAAAGTTATGTCGAACAATTATACGTCAATGAAGCGTTACCACTTTACATGAAGTTTTTTAATGAAGGGCGAGAAAAAGGATTTATCGATCCTTCCATATCGGATGAAGCAATTTTATTTTACCTACAAATGTTTCGCGAATATATGCAACGAAAAGATGTAGCGAAACAAATTCTCCCTATAGCGGACGACTTAACGAAATTGTTTTTTTATGGCATTGCAGGCAAAAGAGAAATCGAGTAGGAGGAGGTGATTAACCTCCATCCTCTCACACCACAAGTACAGTTCGCATATACGGCGGTTCAATTAAGATGGATAACGCAATATTTCCTTCCGTGAATAGCTTGTCTTCTTATGCCAGTAGTCACTCCACCCTCCAAGAAGGCTTCCACGGAATTCACCGTTTCTTTCCTCAAGTGAGGTACTACGTTTTCTGTGTTCATCATGGCTGACTGAATAGAAAGAGCTATTCTCTCTTAATTGTTCGGTCCTTCCAAATCGTTCTAGACCGGTTTGTACTATGACCTCTGCTGACTTCTGATGGTTCAGCTACTCCTCATGAAGTAGGTTGTGAGAGTACTTCACGTATCCATCAGACATCCCTAGGTAAGGAGGTAATCTTTCCTTCCATCTATCCGCTTCATTTACTCTGTATCACCTTCGGCAGAAAGGACTTTGTTGTCAAAGCAAACTCATCCAATGATACCTAGCCTTGTATGAAGTTCGTGTTCCTCGAGGTTTCGCGCCCGTTTCCTTCAGATTCCGCGTCGCCACGTATGAGTAAAATGTTTACGGGGGATTCTTTAAAAAGTTCGCACAATTGCCCTAAATAAAAGAAGAGGACTCTCATATCAATAATATCCCGACTATTAAAGAAATGGTACAAAATTTGTTTCAAGAGCTTCAAATTGTATATCAACAATTTTCATTTCACTTTTAGATGAATTGGATGAGTGGCTGATGAATAACCATGATTATAAACGATTTAAAAATAGGGAAAAGCAGAAGTGTACAATTGCCACGATGTTTGGTGAGGTTACAATTAACAGAAGTAAATACTTTGATAGGGAAGCTGGTCACCGTGTCGCAACCAATCAACCAGCGAAACTGATAACCAAAAAAAGCCGAAAAAGTTTCCTTCCTTTAAGAAGTTGCTCACATAGAAGACAAGGGAGTCGATAGGCGCCATTCAAGGACATTTACCAGCATTGACCAGAGATGAACAGCGAAAGCCTTATACAAGAACGTTGCGAGGATTGGTAGGCTTTTAAATGGTATGATGTGTTTTTTGAATGAAGTGGAGAGTAGTCCCATGCATCATCGTTTGAACTTTACATGGAGAAGGGAGCATGATATCCTGGCGAACTTAGCCAAGCCTTTCTATACTTGGCTCCTTGGCTGACTACTCGTGCTCCCAGAGGCTCCATGTCAACTTACAACAATTCGAGGGAAAGGGGATTCCATTATTTAAAAGGGGAGATTATCAATTGGATCTTTCGTTGAAAGGAACTAGGAATTTCAATCAATTTGTTGAACTACACTACGATGTCAAAAATTAATGGAACACTCTTCAACTAAAGGGCGCAGTTGTTGAATAAACAGCGTGCCGTTAAAGGGCCGTATAGTGATAGAAATGCTTTACTGGTGGAATGAGTAAATAAAGAAAGGAGTGTCTGATATGACTATGACTCTTATTATAATTGCATCTATGTTTATATGGATTTATGCAATTAATGAGCTAATCAAGCCTTCAAAGAAACAGAATAATCGTAAAACCATTACTTTAATTTCTTTTGGCTCGTTATCAACATTGATTATTACTGTTTCACTTTTTCAGAGTCTTCCATTTTTCAATTAACGGGTCAGATTGTGGCATAGCAAATACTAGTTAAAAAATAACCGAATCGAATAATCACTCCTCGGTTATTCTTGTTATTCTTACTTCACATAAGCACCCTTAACCCCAGACTTCTTTGCTTTTTCCAACTGCTTATCAGCATTCTTTTTAACACTATACGCACCAATCTGTACACGATATAGTTTCTTTCCACCTGTTGATGGCTTTGATGTTGACGTACACCCATTTCACCGTGTAGACAAAATAGATGTTCCGTCCTAAACCCTTGTTGCATCAAAGCTTACTTTCTAGACAACAATGCTACCAACTCGACATGCGTTGATTGATAATTGCAGACTATTTCAACACTAACTGCGATACACACTCAACAGGGTTTGAATGGTAATCGCAGACTTTAAAAGATGTAGTTGTGTTTACCTTACAATACCAAGAGAACTTAATAAACATGAATGGCCTTTTGCTTATTATAAATAAACTTATTAATATTAAAAAGACAGATTTCGTTTAAAACAAATCTAGATTGATTGATAAATGGAAATGTGATCTTCGTAAAAAAAGTTCAGCCCCAATGCGTTAAATTATAGAATAATAAGGGCTGAACCTTATTTTATTTAAAAAGCTATTATATTTTATCAATATTTGCTGAACCTTCTTCTTCATCTTGGAACATATCTAGAGTTTTTTCTATGATAATAAACAAAAATATAATACTAACAGAAATTAACACCGCACCAATAAATGTTGTATTGAATCTATCAAAATATATATCAAAAAGATTAATATAACCAATAAAAATAAGTAAGTATATAATCCATTCTTTAAGATTTATTGGGCCAATATCTGACAACTTTTTTATTTTCTTTCTCCTGATTGCGGTAATTAACAGTTCACTTAATACAAGAACAATAATGTTCATTACAGTAAAACCAAAAAAGAACCAGAAATTAGACCAAAAATCTATATAAAAGTAAAATTCAACTATTGGTAATTTGGAGAGTAAGTATATCACCCCGAAATTAAGAAATATAGGTACTGATACCATTATAATAAATACTACAATCGCTAGAATTATAGAAACAGTCATACCAAAAACTTCAGCACTTCTATCCTTAGTCCTATTTGACATTACGCCCAACCCCTTTAGTCCTAACTTTCTAAATCACCGTTGAATTAATACGATTCTATGATAACATAATATTGTAAATATTATAATATATTTTGGGAGGAGAAAGAGAATGAAAAAGAAAATTATTAGTTCTGTTGCAGCAACCTTAGCTACTACTATGCTAGTAAGTGCGGTAGGTGTGACTGATAAACTAAATGGTACAGTTTCCGCTAAATAAAAAGAAACATTTTTATTCAAATTAACCTTCTCTCACTGTTATGATATTAGTATTATTTTATTGTCGCAGTGATAGAGGTATAAAAGGTGGAGAACTGGAAAATGTACATGGAAATTCATCAGTTATTAAAACAAGGGTTTACTAAAGTTCAGGTGGCTCAAAAGTTAGATATTTCAAGGAGTACAGTCTA
>NZ_JACHHA010000024.1 GCF_014202495.1 Cerasibacillus quisquiliarum
TGATGGAAATAACCATACAAAAAAATGGTTCCGAGCAATTTTTAATGCTTGGAACCATTTTTTATACTATTTTGAGCTAGTTTTGTCCCAGCCCCACCTTTCTGATTTTTAAAAATCAAATTCTTCTCCTACTCGATATGAATCATCGAGAACATAGATGCCTTTTTCGCTTTCATTTTGTGGCAGACCTAATTCTTTTTTAGAACAAATCATACCGTTTGATTGTACTCCGCGTAATTTCGTTGGTTTTATCTTCAATCCACTCGGCATAATGGCACCGTTTTTAGCTACAACGACTTTTTGATCTTTATCTACATTTGCTGCACCACATACAATCTGTAGTACTTCTTGACCGACATCAACCTGACAAACGCTTAATTTATCTGCATTTTCATGTTGTTTTTTTTCTAAAACATGGCCGACGACAAATTTCGGACTTAAATCAAAGTCCAGTTCATCTGTTAATTTATATTGCTCAAACAACTGCTTTATTTGCTGAAGTAACGCTTCTGTTAAACGAATTTTTCCCGTTTCTCTTAAATCGAAATATGATGATGCTTGAAAAATATTGTAGCCGATTACTTTATCATTTTCTAATACTTTAGTAATTGGTCCTATTGATTCATGTGTGACATCGTAACGATTTTCTACTTGTTCGATTGGCATGATAAGAACATCGCCAATACCTTTTGGATTATAAAATACATCCATCGTAATCCCTCTTTCCTTTATTTTTCTGGTCTGTTTTTTGCTAGAATAAAGATAGGTGTCAGTTGCTCATCTTCCATAAGGAATGACAGTGATGTAATCGGAATCCGACCTTCAGTGAAAAACTGCATCGTCATATGGGCAAGGATATCATAGCCTGTCTTATTTTCAATATCAGCGATAATTAATACATCTTGGTGAGGCACTGCAACAGCAAGTTCACCTTTTGCATTTGCTTTCATTTGTTTTAAAAAAGCCTCGTTTAAAATACGGCTCGCATCGTATCCGTCTTGCGTAGCTATAAAATAAAAATCATTTCCCGCAACACGGTCGACTTTATAGTCTGTTGGCAGTGAACGAATATTAAATGTCGCTATTTCATCTAATTGTTCTTTCGTCCATCCTTCTTTTTCTAAAAGAGGCTGATCGATTAAACGATAAGATTTTCCTAAATCTAATGCATAATACACTCTCGTCTCTGCTGTATGATCTTTATAAATTAATGGATCACCTGCATTCGTTTTTGTTGGAAAGGATGTTGCACGAATAACTGGGTAAATATGTTTTTCTTTCCCTTTAAGATCATGTGTTTCATTCATGATTTTTAGCGCTTCTGAAATATGGTCAACTATTTCTTGAACAGCTTCTTCACCACGTTCATTGTATTTGCTCACAACATTTGGCAATGTTACTGACACACCTTGTTTTGTCTCTTTCCATTCTACACGAAATGTATCATTATTTCGATTGTAAGATGTACGAAGGCCACCATGTGCCAACTTTTCTTCAAGTAATTTTTTCATTTTTAAACTTGTCATCTTTTTCATTGAATCTCTCCTAAAAACATCCCTTTCTTATAAAGATAAGCCTTGAATAAATTGAATAATTTCATCTTTTGTTTTACGATTTTTACTTACAAAACGTCCTACTTCTTTCCCTTTATGAAACGCTATAAAGCTCGGAATACCAAATACATCATATGCCTGACAAATATCGACAAACTTATCACGATCAACCAATACAAATGTATATTCTGGAAATATGTTCATTATATCAGAATAATGTGGTTCAATCACACGACAATCAGGACACCAATCAGCAGAAAAAACGAACATCATTTTTTCCTGATTAATTAACGCGTAAAATTGTTCTTTCGTTTTTAAAGTTTCCATTAAATCAACTCCCATTTCATATCTTAACTTTCTATGCAACTTGTTGCAATCATTCAATCCTTCTCTCTTTTACTTATTAAGCAACTTTAGCTACAATAGAATATAACATACGCTATGGAGGGATGAATATGCATCTAACAGTCTATTTAGCTGGTCAAATTCATGATGATTGGCGAGAAGAAGTAAAACAAAAAGCAAAAGAAAGAAATTTGCCTTTATCCTTTGTATCTCCACAAACGGACCATGACCGTTCAGATGACATTGGAGAAATCATTTTAGGAAAACAACCAAATGCATATTATAAAGACGACGCTGCATCTGACATTAATAATCTGCGAACTCAAGTCCTTATGCAAAAGTCAGACATCGTTATCGCTTTATTCGGTGAATCATATAAACAATGGAATACAGCGATGGATGCAAGTACTGCGATTACATTACAAAAACCAACCATTATTATTCGCCCGGAATCATTAATTCATCCATTAAAAGAACTGTCTAATAAGGCGAATGTAACTGTAGAAACAATCGATCAAGCACTCGATGTGCTAGCATACATTTTCGAATAATTGTTTATGCCGGATTTAGCTCATCCGGCATTTAATTTTTGTATGCAAATTCCCACTGCCCTTTTAACAAACGTACAACATGGCTAAACATTTCTTGTCTTGTAACAAGTGCATTTGTGAAAATCCCAATTGTCCCTTCATTTTGTCTAACGTCTTTCTTTTTAGTGAAAACATCGATGACATCACCTAATTCCTTTCCTAATTGTAACTCATCACTAATTGATTTAGGTAAAGGGATGCGTGCACCACTTGCTGTATAAATCTTTTCATCTGGCGTTACTAAAGCGCCCCAATTACATAAGTAAAGCTGTTTACCTATATACATAACACCACCTTCTAAGCCAATACCAAATGATTCAATTTCCCCTATACCTATACAAGCCTTAGCCCGATTAATGGCGCCTTGTCTTGTTTCTTGATCTGAATAAGGTTGATTAGACACATCAGATGGTACGTCTTTTGAGCTTACTTTACATTCGTTAAACACATCTTTAACTGCTCTTATTTTTGCAGGATTCTTTGATCCGACAACAATTTTCATTTTATCACCTCCGCCATATAAAAAAGCTGCTACCGCCAATGATAGCAGCTTTAAGCTTATTTTTTTCTAATGAGATCCACTGTGTTTTGATCGGTTGCTTTCACTAAATTTTTAAGTAATTCTTTAGCAGCTACATAGTCATCAACATGAATGATCGATGCTGACGTGTGGATATAACGCGAACAAATACCGATAACAGCTGATGGGATGCCATCATTAGCTATGTGCACACGTCCAGCATCTGTACCACCTTGCGAAATAAAATACTGATAAGGAATATCATGTGATTCTGCAGTATCTAAAACAAAATCACGCATACCACGATGCGTAATCATCGAACGGTCATAAATACGTAATAGAGCTCCTTTCCCTAATTGCCCGAATTGATTCTTATCACCTGACATATCGTTAGCCGGTGATGCATCTAATGCAAAGAAAATATCTGGTTTAATCATATGTGCCGCAACTTGTGCACCACGTAAGCCAACTTCCTCTTGGACAGTAGCACCAGAATACAGTTCGTTCGGTAAGGTTTCGTCTTTAAGTTCTTTAAGTAATTCAATTGATAAGCCGCAACCATATCGATTATCCCAAGCTTTTGCTAATATTTTCTTTTCATTTGCCATCGGTGTAAATGGACAAATTGGAACGATTTGTTGTCCTGGCTTTATACCAATTTTCTCTGCATCTGCTTTATCATCTGCACCGATATCAATTAACATATTTTTAATATCCATTGGCTTACTTCTTTGTGCATCAGTTAACAAATGCGGTGGAATCGAGCCGATCACTCCTGGTACCGGACCATGTTCTGTCATAACTTGAACACGCTGCGCTAACAAAACTTGATTCCACCAACCACCTAGTGTTTGAAAGCGAATCATACCATTTTCAGTTATTTGAGTTACCATAAATCCAACTTCATCCATATGCCCAGCTACCATAATTTTAGGACCATTTCCACGTTTTACACCGAAAACACCTCCGAGTCGATCTTGGATCATGTCATCGGCGTATTTCTCCAACTCTTTTTTCATAAATGAACGTACAAGATGCTCATTACCAGGGGCTCCTTGTAGTTCTGTCAATGTTTTAAACAATTGTAATGTCTCTTGATTCATTCTTCTATTTCCCCACCTTTGTCTTATGTACTAATAACTAGTATAACGGATATAAATCTTGTTTCCCATAATTAATTCAATTTTTCTATTGATTATGCTCTTTTTATTTATATTTCGAAATTTTTACGGTATAATTGATAGGAGATTCGTTTATTTCATAACTGAATCAATATATTTTAGCAAGAGGTGAGCATATTGAGTAAGAAAAAAGTCATTCTGGCAGCTGGCCTTGGTGTAGCTGCTGGTTATTTAGCGAAAAAGCAGCTAGATCATTATCAAAAAACGACACCTGAGAATGCTTTAAAACACGCAAAAGAAACATTTAAAAAGCAAGGTCCCATTAGTGGGTCATGGATTTATATGAAACCTGAAAAAGTTAACAAAAACGGTCTTGAGTACGAAGCCTATCGCGGTGGTATTACACGTACAATTGATGGCGAAAATAAACAATATGAATTTTATGTCGATGTAGAAACAGGCGCTGTTATTGATGTCATCGAAACAACATAATCTTTATTTATATAAAGAAAAACCCTTTATACATAGTGTGTAGTGATCTGCACAGAGGGTTTTTCTTTTTTATCTTTTTCGTTTTATGGAGTCGATCTTTTGTCCTGAATCATTAAATCTTAATGCACGATAGTAGGCATCATGATAAAATGTAAACCACGCATTTTTATCATATCCGTAAGACATCCATTTTTCTTTCTGATGGACAGATGTGACTGGGTAATCATCATAAGCCATCACCCATAAAGCGGGTTGATGTGCATGTGTTGCCATTAAATCACCCATGTGAATCCAACATTCCCCACCATCTTCAAACACAATGATAGCATGACCTTCACTATGACCACCTGTATGAATCATCCGTAATCCTTTAACGATTTCAATGTGATTGTTAAATGTCTGAACTTGATTTATAATCGGTTCCCAGTTCATTTTCCAATATGTATTGACCGAGCGAATATTAGGATGTCTCATTTCATGCCACTCTATATTTGATACGATTATATCAGCCTGTTTAAAAATAGAAAGATAATTTCCTTTCTCGTTTTTTTCTGTTAACCCACAAGCATGATCAAAATGAAGATGTGTCATTAAAACGTAATCAATATCGTGTACCGTTAACCCTAGTTTGGTAAGTGATTCTTTAACAGATGATTGTTCCAAAACACCAAAGTTTCGCAATTGTTTTTCTGTAAACTTTTCATTCCCAAGCCCTGTATCAATCAAAATATGCTTTCCATCGATTTGTAAAAGGATTGGATCTGTTCTTAGTTCGACACGATTCTTTGCATCATAAGGATATGTACGTGACCATAACGGTTTCGGCACAACACCAAACATCGCTCCCCCATCTAAATGTGTTACTCCGCCACGTAACCATGTTAATTTTGCACGTCCAATTTGTAACGATTCCATCCAGTATCCCCCTCTTACATTTTGTAAGCGTATTCATTAATTTCATTATAATTAAATCATAAACAAAAATAGGCGTAGAATCTAAGTAAGAACTTGAGTGTAATAACTCAAATGGAAATCTACACGTTGATAGCCACCGATAAAAAGCAAAGTATATGATCAAAGTGGTTAATCATCATTTTGCTTCATCTTTCATTGTAGGGCAATGCTTGTCTTAATCTCATGACATAATTTTCATAAAAAATACCATACTAAAGTAGAGGTGAAAATAATGCGATTAAACATTGCCCATCAACTACAGTTACTACATGATCTTCTTGAAGATCATGCTCTTGATTTCGATTACTCTTTATCTGAATATGAACAAATAAAACGATTGGTACAGTCAATCATATCACAAAGCCAAATTTCAAATGAAGAGCTTATTCAAGTGTTACCTGAAATATATCATTATGGTTCACAAGGTAAACATGTACAAAATATTGAAGAACATATAATAACAAATCAAGAACAAATTAAAAACTGGCTAAATACAATTATACATTCCTTAAATGAGCATCGTCATGACGTCATCCGTTAATTCTTTTAATTTATTTAATCGTTTAGCTACTTTATGATGTTCATGACGTAATAAATGCCAAATTATATACTCTAAACAATTGATAATTAAATACCAATACATTCGTTTCAATGTATTTGCATTAGCTTCTATGCCATAAAGATTAAGCCAATCATCCCAATCTGTTTTAGGAATGTACCATTTTAACACATGACCATAATCGATTATTGGGTCTGCGATTTTGGCGTTTTCCCAATCGACTAAATAAATCCTTTTAGATTGGTCTAAGATCAGATTATGATGATCGATGTCTCCATGGCAAACGGATAGCTTTGTATTTCTCGTCATAGGAAGGAATTCGGTTAATATATGAATAGCCTGACGAACTTCTTTATGCTGTTCACTCAATGAATGAACGACTGAATATTCCCTCAATTGCTTAAGGCGCTGGTCAGATGTTTTAGGCCTTTTTCCTAGACGCATTAGCATATGGAGTAATTCAGAAGAATGATGAATTTTATAAAGCAGTTCTGCAACACGCTCATGCTTCATTTCATCGCGTTCTAACGTACGTCCATCTAACCATTCTTGTGCTGTTATGACATCACCATTCTCCATGCGACGCGTCCAGATTAGCTTAGGAACAATTCCTTCCGCAGACAACACAGCTAGAAAGGGTGAGGAATTACGTTTCAAAAATAAACGCTTATCATCTTTTTCAGCAATATAGGCATCACCAGTTAAGCCACCGGCTGGTAATATATTCCATTCTTCACTTAATATTTTTTGAAACCATTCCACCATTCATTCCTCAAATCTGTTAAGTAGTTATAAAGTATATTGGCAGACATGTTATAGATTATCGAAAAATTGCTGTCAATGCAAGAAGGATATATTGGCTATTCTCATTTCATAATCAACTAGCATCTAAATTCTAATCATTTGCCGACTTAACCTGATACTTTGTACCCATTATTTGAATTGGCTTATCTTCTTTTGTAATTGTACACGCCTTAAAAATGGCTGTTTCTCCATCAACCTGATAATATATCGGTCTATTGAGCTTAATTTGTTTAATATTCAACTCTTCTGCTTTTAATATTGATACACCCGGGAATTTAGTATGACCACCCCAAAGAACAGTTGCAAATAATGCTAAGATTTTTCGTTTTGATACCCCATGGATAATTAATACGGAAAAATATTTCTCTTGAATTGTTGCATCTGGCAATATTTTTAAGCCACCACCTATATACTGGTGATTACCGGCTAATACCATTAAGCACTTTTTATAATGATATCGTTTCCCGTCAAGTCCCAATTCAACATCAAATAATTTAAATCGAAATAATGTTTTAATCAGCGCAAATAAATAAATTAAACGTCCTAGTCCTATTGTATTAAGCCATTTCTTCATGACGGATTCATTAGCACATTTCGCAACTTCTGCATCAAAACCAATTCCGATACTATTTACGAAATGGCGTTTCGTTCCGTTAAAATGAAATGTGCCTATCCAATACGGTGATGCATTCTCATCTTCAATAATACTTTGAAAAATATGTAGGGGGTTTTTCATTATTTGATTGCCACGTGCAAAATCATTTCCTGAGCCCCCAGGGATAAAAGCGATCGGTAGATGACGTTTTTCCTTCATACCATTAATCACTTCGTGAAGCGTTCCATCTCCACTTATAACAATAAGAACTTTAATACTAGGAAAATCGACTATCTTCTTTGCTATTTCCTCGGCATGCCCATTATATTTAGTTACAAATACTTTTTTATTTATCTTGTGATACTGTTTTGTTTCTTTTATTTGTGAAAATATTCGCTTGGCTTTTCCATTACCAGCAATCGGATTTATAATAAATATATACATTAGTCTATACCTCATCTATAGATGTAAAAGAATCTGATTCTTCTTCCCATTCCGGACGTTTAATTGATATGGATTGACAATGTTTTAAAATTAATTCAGTCGCTTTTAATTGCTGACTTTTTAATGGAGCTGATAGATGTCGCTTTTCTTCAAACCATTTTGGGTAGTCACTTTTTCCAATGATACGCGTTTGATAAGGTTCAGCTTGACATACAATATGGTTCGTTTCAGACAAAACAACTTTTTGAATTGGAAAATCCACTCCTGCTAGTTTTAAAATGCTTTTAATAATTTGCTCTGTTCGTTTCAAAGGAATAAGCGGGCTTAAAATATGCTCTTGTTTGCGATTTCTTTCCTTAACCCAAAACCGATCATCTCCTGCAACATAAAAATATGCTGAATCAGTTTCTAATAAATGAATAATTTCGATTCCTAAAGGACTAATAAAAATAATCTCCCCATCAATAGGGGCACTCTTTATAGCAAATACTGGATAATAAAGTAAAAAATAATTATCAGGAAAGCGTTGCAAAAAATATTTTAGTTTTTTGTCATTATATATTCTTTCATCAAATAGCGATATATCACTTATCGTCGATGTGGCCCATGTTACTTGCAAGCGAAATAACCGGTCCAAAAAAGACTGTATTAATTGCTGTTTTGTTTGAGGAAAATCAATCAAGTGTTCTTGGCTTTCTTTTTCCTTCGTTCTAGAAAACCAGTGAAACTTCGATTTAGGCTCTTTTTTCTCTAGTTGTTTCATTTTCATTGAATCACGCTCTTGCCAACGCTCGTAAATATTTTTCCATTGTTCATTTTTAAGTCGAATAAATTGTGTCGGGTAGCGATACATATTCCATTCATAACGTGAAATATAATCGAATAACTTAATTAGTTGTGCCATTGTTGTCACCACTTAATTCATATATTTGAACCTTTTCATATTTCGGTAAACATTTGGGTTGAACTCGATATAAAACGATTTTATTAACATATAGCACATGCTTTTGATTCTTATATTTGTTTTGCAATGCAAGGAAATCATTATTTTTAATTTTTTGTTTAATGGCCCATTTCTTTGCTATTGTTATATGTGGAAAGAACAAACGCTTTTCCTTTAAAAATCCATAAGGCAAAATAAGTTTTTCTATTCTTTTTTGTAATTCTAATAGTTCAGCTTTCTTATCTACACCAATCCATAACACTCTTGGTGAAGTTGGTTGTCCAAATGTACCTAAATCACCAGTTTGCACAGAAAACGGTGACATATGTTGAATAGATGTTAATGTACGATCAAGTTTCCTTAATAGCTCACTACTTAAAGGACCTAGAAATTTTAATGTTACATGTAAATCATCTCGATGTGTCCACTGACGATAAGGTAGGACCTTCTTACACTCTAATTGCCAAGATGAATACATTTGTCTTAATTGTTGTGATAAAGGAATAGCTATAAAATAATGAAGTTTTTGCGACATTCATCCTATCTCCTTTGTTGGAACTAATGGTTTAGCAAGCTATTACAATAGGCCATTTCTTGCGGTGTCAATTCGCGATAAGCACCGATAGGTAAATGTGGATCTAATGTTATTTTCCCCATGCGAATTCTTTTTAAGTAACTTACTTCTTTATCGACAGCTTTAAACATTCTTTTAACTTGATGAAATTTTCCCTCTGTAATCGTAATCTCAACTTCTGATATATGCCCGCTATGTAAAATATTTAATTTTGCTGGCTTTGTGACATACCCATCATCTAACATTACACCATTCTTAAAACTTTGAACATCAGCTTCTGTAACGATTCCTTTCACCTTAGCATAGTATGTCTTTTCAATCTCATGTTTTGGGGATAACAATCGATGTGCTAACTGTCCATCATTCGTTATTAACAGAAGTCCTTCCGTATCTTTATCAAGTCTGCCAACTGGAAAAGGATTTAAATATTGTAATTGAGTATCTAATAAATCTATAACTGTACGATGTTGCGCATCATATGTTGCTGAGATATAACCAGGTGGCTTGTGTAACATAATATAAATAAACTCGCGATAAACGACCAAATCACCTTGAAACCGAATCTCATCTTCTTCAGGATCAACGTGAAAACTACCCGCCTTAACAACCGCACCATTCACCGTTACTTTTCCTTTTTTCAATAATCGTTTGACATCTTTTCGGCTACCGTAGATGCCTATATTTGCAAGTAACTTATCGAGTCGCAAAAATAACCTCTCCTTATCGTTTAAAGATCCGAATTATGGAACGCATCCTCATAATTATTTTATTTTCTAATTCACTGCCAAAAACATGTTCTAATAATGTTGATGCATAAGCTAACCATAAATAGACAAAACCGCCTACTAAAACACAAACTATCATCACGACGATTGTTGCCCATCTAACCGTTTCATATGGGAATACAAATGCAAATAGAAACTTTAGTAACCAAATACTAACTGCCATAATAAGAGAGAAAATCAATACGAGTAACGCTCGTTTAAACAACTGTTTAAATGAAAATTCAATACTTCTATTTACTTGCCAAAGATTTAATAACGCAGCTGTTCCTGCTGCTAATGCCGTTCCAAATATAGCACCTTTCGCTCCAAATAAATGAATGAGCTGTGTATTAAGTATAATTTTCAACAACAGCCCAGCAGTTAAACTGACTACTGTGAAACGCTGCTCATTTATCCCTTGTAATATCGATGAAGATACGGTAAAAAGAGCAAACAGTAATGAAACAGGAGCATACCATGCTAAGAGTGGTCCTGTAATGTCTATATCGTCTAATCCATATAATGAGCCATATATTTCATCTGACAAAACCATAAGGCCTACTGCTGCTGGTATGACGAGTACAGCAATGATTTGCAGAGATTGATTAATTTGTTGATGTACCTGTCTAAAATTTTGACTAACAAATGATTTAGTAATCGCTGGTAAGACAGCTAAAGATAAACCAGTTGCAATAGTTCCAGGAATAATAATAAGTTTATGCCCGTATAAATTGATAGCAGAATAGGTAACTTGCCATATATCTTCTTGTTCAATAGCATACATCGCGCGTTCAAACGTAAATTGATCAACAAGTTGATATAATGTAGTCGCTAAGCCAACAATAATAAATGGACCTGCATAACTAAATAGTTCTTTAAATAAATCTTTCATCGGAATATTATGAGTATAACGTTGTTGTTCTATGTTTTCATATATAAATCGTTTTCGTTTTTTCCAATATACATATAGAACTACACAAGAGCCGAGTGCTCCGACAAATGCAGCAAATGTAGCAAATCCTACTGCTGTTGCAATGGTTCCGTTAAAGACTTTAATGGTTAAAAAAGCAGACACTAATACAAAAACAATACGAACAATTTGTTCAACTAGCTGTGATACAGCTGTAGGACCCATCGATTGATAACCTTGGAAAAAACCTCGAACAATACTCATCGATGGAATAATTAATAAAGCAAAACTGACCATGCGAATAACCATTTTTGTATCTTGTTGCATTGCTAAATCATTTGGTACAGCATACTTTGCTATTGATCCTGCTCCAAAGAACAAAGTTAAGAAAGTTATTAAACCTGTAACCGCCATCAACATTATTCCAGCACGAAACATCCGTAAGCCTGTTTCATAATCCTCTAAGGAATTGTATTTAGAAACAAATTTAGACACCGCTAGCGGTACACCAATCGTTGAAAAACTGAGCAGTATATTATAAGGGATATACGCAAAGCTATAAAGCGTTCCACCTGTCGATCCAACTAAACTATTAAATGGAATAACATAAATCATTCCTAAAAACTTTGATAAAAAAGAAGCTCCAGTTAAGAGCATTGTCCCTCTAACAATATTGTTTGACATTGTTTCACCTGCATTTATGTCTTTCTATTTAAGTTTAATATTCTAAACGTTATTTTATCATATATTGCGCATTAAAGGTGTAAGCTAAAATATTTAATTGGAATACTTTTCTCTATTTACCATACTTACGTTTCATGGGAGATGCTTCCATGTATGAATAGTTCCATATGAGACAGCCTAATAATGTCTGTAACATATCATGAGAAGGGATGGATATTGAATGGATAATAATAACATTTGGGTGCCATTACTTGCTTCAGTAGGTGTAGGTGCAGCAACTTATTATACAATGACTCGGCAAAATCAGGGGTTTGGTCAAACAATGCAAAAAATGCTACCACTTGTTTCTGAAATGACGAATATGAAAAATGACTCACAAACATTTAATTCACATGATATGTCATAACAGGCTAAAAGCGCACAATATTGTGCGCTTTATTAATTTATATTACATATAGTGTATATTTATTATATCTGTTATACTATACAAATAAGTTATTCAATTAGGAGGGAATAAAATGAAAGGCTATCGGTTATTGTTCTATATTCTTATTGCAATTATACTTGGGATAGCTATCGGTTCGATTGTGCCAGAAAATGTTGTTCGTTTTTTCGCTACATTTAATGAACTTTTTGGTAACTTTCTTAGCTTCATTGTACCACTTATTATTTTAGGCTTTATTGCACCTGGGATTGGCACATTGGGGAAAGGAGCAGGTAAGTTACTTGGATTAACAGCCCTTATTGCGTATACATCAACAATTGTCGCTGGTATCTTAGCTTTTCTTGTAGCAAAAGGGGCTTACCCTATTATCTTAAAAGGACAATCACTTACAACTCTCGGTGATCCTTCTGAAGGACTTGCTAAATCATTTGTTGAATTAGATATCGCTCCACCTATTGACGTCATGACAGCTTTAATCCTTGCTTTTGTTTTGGGACTTGGCATGATATCCATTAAAGGTGATACATTACTAAAAGTCATGAATGAATTGCGAGATATTATTCAACTCGTTATTTCAAAAGTCATTATACCATTATTACCTTTTCATATTTTTGGTATATTTGCGAACATGACTTTTGCAGGACAAGTCGGAACAATACTGAATGTGTTTGCAAAAGTATTTATTATGATTATTCTATTACACATTCTTTACTTAACTTTTCAGTATTCAATTGCAGGTACATTTAGTAAACAAAATCCATTTGCTATGCTTAAGACGATGTCACCAGCATATTTTACAGCATTAGGTACACAATCATCTGCGGCTACTATCCCAGTAACACTGGAAAGAACGAAAAAACTTAATGTTCGTCAACGAATTGCAGATTTTACAATTCCATTATTAGCTAATATTCATTTGTCAGGAAGTACCATTACACTTGTAAGTTGTTCCATGGCTATTCTCTACTTACAAGGTGATCCAGCAACATTTGTTAAATACCTTCCGTTTATTTTAATGCTAGGTGTCACAATGATTGCCGCACCAGGTGTTCCTGGAGGTGCTGTTGTAGCAGCGTTAGGTTTATTAGAATCAATGCTCGGATTCGGTCAGACAATGCTTTCACTTATGATTGCATTATATGTAGCACAAGACAGTCTTGGAACAGCTTGTAACGTTACCGGAGATGGTGCAATTACATCACTCGTAAACACCATTGGCCATCGAAAAGTAACAGAGTCTTAAATTAAGGAGAATAACGTGGAGTTGAACAAAGTTTGTCTCAGTTATTTGTTTTACATCACATATTGATACAGATAGACCTATTAGAATAACTCATTTATTAAGGTTCATCTGAACTTATACTAAAACAGAAGCCTTAGTCTACTCGAATTACAGTAGACTAGGTTGTATCCGTTCAATAAATTGAGTTTTCTATCGCATTATTATTTCTTTTATGTCTAAAGCGTTCTTATAACAGGTTTAATATAGGTATCCTTCATTACATTATAATAAAAAGGACTAAGATACAATAAAGCCAATTGCGCGCGCACTGTTATAGACAGTAGAAATAATAAAATGGCTTTAACTCCGTTATATAGCGCGAAAGCCATTTAATCATTTTTCATATCTCTAAGACAGGTACAATATGTGTATTTGGTACCAAATACTTTGCAGAAATATATAAATTTAACTCCTTTTAATGTATACGTTTATATACCTTTTTTTCTATCATATCGTATACGTATCATCTATGGTAAGTCATCTGATTGTTTCTTTACCGAGCTTGACTCTGATAAAAAAAATAAATAGTGCATGAAATCAAACATATAAATCTTGATTTCATGCACTATTTATTGCCTGGCAACGTCCTACTCTTGCAGGGGCTATGCCCCAACTACCATCGGCGCTGAAGAGCTTAACTTCTGTGTTCGGTATGGGAACAGGTG
>NZ_JACHHA010000025.1 GCF_014202495.1 Cerasibacillus quisquiliarum
TGCATCAATTAAATATTCACGCAATCTGTGCTTCTCTGCGGGATTTAGTTTTTGAATGGCTTTAAGGATTTCAGTCGCTCTCACAATCATCACCAGCCCTAATGTAGTTAGTTCAATTACAGAACATTCGTTCTTTAAAATCAATTATCAACAACTAACTTTAACAGAGCCTTTTTTAAAAAGAAAGGACTTCTTTTACCAAGATTAATGGAAAAGAAATCCAATAGAGTTATTTCTCAAAATATAACTATGAAGTTTTCATTCTAACAACGGGAAGCATTCCTTTTAAAGTATATTCTAATTCCCGCCGCAGCAACTGTAGTGTGTCCTTTGACACAGTTAATTAGTGTTTTATCACAACAAGGATCATTATTACCAAAGTTAGCATAGCATCTATCATGCCCTACACAACATCTATCAGTAGCATTAATAGGTGTTCCCCCTCCATGCTTTCTTGGGGGATAGCCACAATTACCTCCACAATGCTGATAACCTCCAGGCAAACAACCATCCCCATTCCACCAACTTGATAGTCCTAAACCATTCTTAGAGATAAATTTTCCTTTAATATAATCCGGGTTATTAGGCAACTCTTCCTCATAATCATTAAATAATTCAGCTACATTCTCTACATTATTTTCTATGACATTAATAGTGTCTTTCTCTTTAAAATCATAGGTGGTTAATGCATTCTTAACTTTATCAAAAGTACGACCTATTATATGATCATCCATAGGTAATTCATTATATAAGATCCCAATGGATTCATCAGTATTTACTAAATATATAATACTTGAACTAAAATTTATAACCATATCATTAGAACCAATTCCTGCGTCAAATGCATATGCCTTTTTAACTTTTAATTCATCTGGGTTAAATTGAACATTTAATTTCATATTTTCTATCATTTTTTTAAATTTATCTCGCGATTTAATCTTATTCAATTGACTTATCAGCTCATCACCTACTAATATTTTTCCATCATAAATTTTCCCTTTCATAAATTTCACCCTTTTTATTTTTTAGGCCAGCCTTATTTAATAAAGTATAATAAGACTATAAAAGTAAACCTTTATTTTTTATTATCGCCATTAGATAAACTAGCAATGCTGTTATTTGGACCGTATATGACAAAAGATAATAATATTGTTACGAATTTTTTTCTTTAGTTTGTATATGTTTTGGGTTAGCCTCGTAACAAATGTTAATTTTTATTATCAAGAAAATTATGTAATCGTAGATAATTCATCTTACAAAAGATATCGCCAAACAGCTATGAAGTAAGTAAACATATGATATGTTTTTTAAAAAACATCCCAATACTAGGAAACAACTCCAAGTGCACACTAAAATTTAATTAAAAGTATCCCCCATATAATGATTTTCAGAAACAATCATTATATAGAGGGACAGAAAGATGGCAATGTAATTTTGTAAATTTTTTACTTATTTTAAATTTGATTCATTTTTTATTTTATGATATTATTTAGTAAATAATCATAAAGGAGGTTTTTAAGTGGATTTTTTAATACCGGTTTTTTTAGGTATTACAATTAACTTAATTATTTTCACAATTGCGATTTTTACAGTAAAAGACAGAAAAGCTTGCAATATTACTCTCTTTTTAACAACAGCATCTACATTATTCATTTCATTATTAATTGGTGGTTTTACAGGAATTGGAATCTTAGTCATTGCTTTAGGTATGCTTATCGTTGCTATAACTTTCTCTTTAATCAATCTAATATTAAAGAAAAAAACTCTTAACCAAAAAATCTCATAATTTAAGTTACGTCTCTTCTAAAATATAATTAACTCCTGTAATTCTAGATATATACTACTTCTATGAACCTACAGATAATTTATTTTCCCATAAAGACTATACTGAATACACTCCTAGTTTATTTTATACCTAGGAGTGCCATTTTTATATAGAAAACAACACAAGTACTCGTATAATTATTATAAAATTTTCAAGTCATGTTTTAATACTTGATTTAAAATCTACAGCCACAAGTATAGAATGTTCTTCTTCCATTAGGTAGTTCTAAATACGTAGCTTCACAATGATCACACTTATAACAAAGAGATCTATTTTTAACACAGAAAGGTATTGCTTGTGGCGTAATTCCATTACTCATATCTATTGATTTTTTATCTTGCATCAACTTGAGCCCCCCTTTCTCTATTGATTTTAGTAGGAAAATAAATTACCTATATATAAATAAGAGTTATTTAAACAAAAAAACAAACTGCTTTTATATTTATAACTTTGGATTCCCTTCTTTCTTAGCTTATTTATTATATGCATATTTCTCCTTTATACACTATAATAAACGTTCAAGTAATTATCACTACTAGCATTGCTATAACTGATAAACTAAAGTGGACAGTTTCCGACAAATAAAAGTGAACATTTGCAGGAATTTTTTATCAAAATATTCTCTATCACTGTTATGATATTAATAGTTTTATGTAATTGCAGTGATGGGGGTAAAAAGGTGGACAAGTGGGAAATGTACATGGAAATTCATCAGTTATTAAAGCAAGGATTTAGTAAAGTAAAGGTTGCTGAGAAACTTGGTTTTTCAAGGACTACGGTTTATCGCTATATCAATCGAAATCCAGAGACAATGTCCATATGGATAAAAGCAACAAAAACAAGAAAAAAGAAATTAGATGAGTATAAAAAGCTTATTCTATCTTGGTTACGTGAATATCCTGATATGTCTGCTGCTCAAGTTCTTGATTGGCTTCAAGAAAAATATGAAAACCTTGAAGTAGCTGAAAGTACCGTTAGATTATATGTTAGAGAACTACGAAAGGAATATGATATTCCAAAGGAAACAACGTTAAGAGATTATGAGGCCGTTCCAGAAACGCCTTTAGGAGCACAAATGCAAATTGATTTTGGACAAACAGAACAGCTTACTCCAGATGGTAAGAGAACAAAAATACGTTGTATAGCGCTTGTATTAGCGAATTCACGTTATAAATATATGGAGTGGCTAGATAGGCCTTTTACAACAAGAGATGTTATACGAGCACACAAAAATGCATTTCGTTATTACGGAGGTATCGCAGATGAACTTGTATATGACCAGGATGTGTTAATCCTTATTAGTAAAACGGTGGAGACCTTATATTGACAAGAGAGTTCCAGTCTTATAAAGAAGATAGAAAGTTAGTCATTAGAATGTGTAGGAAGGCAGATCCAGAGAGTAAAGGGAAAATTGAAAATGTCGTTAAATATATTAAACATAACTTCGCGAAACATCGAGTGTATCATGGATTAGATAGTTGGAATGAAGAAGGGTGGAAATGGCTTGAACGCACAGGAAATTATAAACACACATTTGAAAAGCTAAAGAATAATACTAAATTGTTATAACACAAATTGTAAGACGTTGAAGATGGATTTGAAAATTCTAGCATAAGGAAAGCCATATATAAAATCATATATGGCATAAAATAATTTGTTTATTTACCTGACTAAATAACATAGCAAATTTAAAATTAAAGTGTATCTTTTGTAAAAATCATTTTTAAAAGAACACCATGCCAAAGCGATAAGTTGATTCCTATATTGAATAGGCATTTATTATATTCCATGGTACTGTTCCAAATAAGTGACAAAATTTAATATGAGTTACATATGTAACCGTCAAGTAAAATTGAACACTTTTTGCTCATTAATTTTGAACATTTTCCGATTAAAATATAGACTTCCTATATTTAATTCGGTGGCTT
>NZ_JACHHA010000026.1 GCF_014202495.1 Cerasibacillus quisquiliarum
CTCAAATAACCATAAAAAGGCGTGGGGCCTACACTTTTTTAGTGTAAGCTCCCACGCCTTAGTTTTTATTTACTGGGGTTTTGTCCCAGCCTCTTATTTTTGTCCGTAATATTGATAATAATCGGTACGGATAAAACCATTAAACAGTTTTCGTTTTTTTGTTGCTTTTTTTCCATATGCTTTTTCAAAATGCTTGTACGCTGTCATTACATAAACACTCCAAGTTGGGTGCTTCTTCATGATTGTTCCTAAATCGTGATAAATCTTCTCAACTTCCTTATCTGTTCCAATCCTCTTACCATACGGAGGGTTTGTAACAATATATCCACCTTCTTTACGGATATTTAAATCTTTCGCTTGCATTTGTTTCCAATGAATCAAATCGCCTAAACCAGCTTCTTGACTGTTTTGTTTCGATATATCTATCATTTTATGATTGATATCAGAACCGAAAATATCAAGTTTTTGATCATAACGAGCTAGGTCTTCTGCTTCTTCAAATGCTTGATTCCAAAGCATTTGATCGATGAAAGTCCATGCTTCTGAAGCAAAATGACGATTAAAACCTGGTGCAATATTTTGTCCGATTAAAGCTGCTTCGATAGGTATAGTTCCTGACCCACAGAAAGGATCAATTAATGTTTTACTCGGAGTCCAATTGGTTAATAACAATAAAGCTGCCGCCATTGTTTCTTTTAAAGGAGCTTTACCTTGTATAACACGATATCCGCGCTTATGTAATCCACTTCCAGATGTATCGATCGTTAAAGTCGCGATATCTTTATGTATAGCAACTTCTACTTTATAAAGTGCACCTGTTTCAGGCATGCGTGAAGCAATTCCATATTTTAAGCGTAAACGGTCAACAATTGCTTTTTTTACAATGGCTTGACAATCTGAAACGCTAAACAGTTTTGATTTAACTGATTTACCAGAAACTGGAAATTGTCCATCTTCAGATATATACTGTTCCCACGGTAATTGTTTTGTTGCTTCAAAAAGCTCTTCAAAACTTGTAGCGTTAAATTCAGCGACAAGTATTTTAACACGATCTGCAGTTCTTAACCATAAATTACAACGGGGAATCGCCGAAAGTGGCGCCTTAAACAATACACGTCCATTTTCTATCGTAGGTTTATACCCTAGTGTTCTAACTTCCCGACCAACAATTGCTTCTAATCCCATTGCTGCTGTTGCAATTAGCGTAACCTCTTGTTCCATTCATGTAGTCCTTTCTAATTTACTTAATAAGTTAAGTGTAACATACGTAAATAAAAAACAAAAAACCTATTTATGACGTAAACGTCAATAAATAGGTTTTTTCATGTTCTTTGACGTGTTGAATACTTGATAAGCCATGTTCTGTACCATTGTACTACAGACGGTTGTCAACCTCGTACTCTGGTCGTAATCATCTATCTACGAGCCAAATTGCTCGTCCCTTTTTCGATTGAATTCTCTACTCAAGGATGCCCCTACCAATATTTGGGTTGCTCACTCGTGGGGTTTACCTCGTTCCACCTAGATTGTTTCCAATCTAGCTGCGTCTCTGTGGCACTTTCAAGCATACTCATCCATATTCAGTTGAACGTAGGATTTTTTGCTGCCGTTAGTACCCTGACTTATGATTTCGTCAGGCACGAACACTACAGACATCTCAGTCTGTGTGAGCATGGACTTTCCTCTACACAGATGACTGTGCAGCGATTACGTCAGTATTCAACATGAACATACATGTATTATATCATATTTTACTTGTTTTTTCATTAGTCGTTTTATGATTCATCATTGCTACGTGTTGATTTGCCAAATACTGCTTTTTCTAAATTAGAGAGTCGTTTTAGCACATCATAGTTAACTTGTGATGGAGGGATGACTCGAGTTGATTCACTCGCTTTTGCTTGTTCTTTTTTTTGATTTAGTTTCTTTAAGCGAGCAATTTCTTTTTTTAATGTCGTAATTTCCTCATTAAATAATTGATAATCCATAATTATTTTATCAAGAAATGAATCAACCTCATCTTGATTATAGCCACGCAACGAAACTTTAAACTCTTTTTCTAAAATGTCTTTGCTCGTTAATTGTATTTTTTTGTTAGTCATAAGCTCACCCCTACTTAGCTATATCATATTCTCTATTCCATTCTATTACATATTTTAGGGAATATGTTTTTCTAAAACCATTATACCATGAATCATTCATTTGGGCTGTTCTCATTCAAGTCTGAGGGTTGAAAAGAGAATGGTAATAGACTCTCTATGTTCACTAATTTGATATCATTTGTCAAGTTCGCTAAGTAGATAGGCATTTTAGGTTCGAAAAATTCATTCATTACTTGACGACAGGCACCGCATGGTGGAACAGGTCTTTCTGTATCAGCTACTATGATCATTTTTGAGAAATCTTTCTCTCCATTAGATATAGCCTTAAAAATTGCTACACGTTCAGCACAGCAAGTTAATGGATATGATGCGTTTTCTATGTTACATCCCGTATATACTTTTCCCGATTTAGTCAGTAATGCAGCACCAACTGGGAATTTAGAATAAGGAACATAAGCCCCTTTTAAAGCTTCTATTGCGTATTGAAGTAATGCATTGTTTTCCACATTATTTCCCCCTTATTTACCTTTTAATGATCCATTATTTGATTAAATACAAATTCAATTGATTGGATATATGACATATACCTTTTTTTTCTTATATCAATATAATAACTGTGCATGATGATTAATTCCATATTTTCTTTAGTCGATTGTATTTGGGCTGGAAAAACATTAATGGATCGGTTTTCAATGGCAAGTAGACACGCTTGTTCCCATTCATCAAGTAACGAAAAAATCGGTGCTGTTACCTCCTTTACGTATGAAAAATACTGTGGATCTCTTTTGTTTTCAGGTGGATCACTGTTATGATATCTTACGCATAATTCATTTAGTATTTTTTTCAATCGTTTTGTTAATTGATGTACATTGTTCATTTGCTTTTAGACCGCTCCATTCATGTTAAGAATTTGAATAACATTATAACATGAACGTCAGCTATATTTCTGATTTATACTATTTAATACATTTACACAATCATAATAATAATCTTGAATATCTTGTTGTATATGGATTGATAGTGTCTGTTCGACCTTGTTGAGCCGATTATTCAAATGACTTAGTGAGTCAGTAAATTGTTTTTTTGTCATTCCATCTTTTTGGATACTAGGTTCTAGTTTTAAAGCATATCCCATCTATCTCACCTCCTCTTAGCTATTATTTATTTCGCTATATCATTTGATTCACCTTCATGACTGACAAAACTAGAAATCATCTGGCATTGTTCTTCTATAATAGAACTCATTCGTCAAAGGAATTCGACACATTTATAAACCATTTTTTAATTAAATAATAAAAATATATAAGCCATCGTTTAAAGTAGAAACTTAATGTCATCTCTTTAATATGATGTATAATTTTTGGTTTTGACCATTTTTTTGGAATTGGAACATTTAAAGACCAATCTTTTTTTTCATTTTCTTTGAATGTCACATGAGAATATAGTTGACGTAAAGGTGGCGTGCTAGGTAGTTTTATTGAGAAAAACTGTTCATAATCATAACGTGATCCGGTATGTTGTAACCGTCAAGTAAAATTGAACACTTTTTGCTCATTAATTTTGAACATTTTCCGATTAAAATATAGACTTCCTATATTTAATTCGGTGGCT
>NZ_JACHHA010000027.1 GCF_014202495.1 Cerasibacillus quisquiliarum
TGTAACCGTCAAGTAAAATTGAACACTTTTTGCTCATTAATTTTGAACATTTTCCGATTAAAATATAGACTTCCTATATTTAATTCGGTGGCTTTCACCATTTAGGTGAATAACTTCCGACCGATGTAAAAGACGATCTAGGATAGCTGTGGTGATTCCCTGATCACCAAGCAACTCTCCCCAATCCTCAGGACCTTTGTTGGAGGTCAATATGATAGAACTTCGTTCATACAAATGATTAATTAGATGGAAAAACAAATTAGCTTCGTGCTGGTCCATCGCCATGTACATTAAGTCGTCAATAATAACCAAATCTGCTTTGCGAATACGATTTAATTGTATCTGGGCTTTTCTCAAATACTCTTCCGTTTTTAAGAGAGGAATTAATTCACCCATTGAAATAAATGATACACGTTGTCCATTTTGTATAGCTTCTAGGCCGAGACCAATCGCCAAATGAGTCTTACCTACTCCCGGTGGTCCGAGAAATATTAGGTTAAAAGACTGCTCAAGCCAGGAAAGCTCTTTAAGTTGTTTTAACTGTCTGGAACTCAGTGAACGCTGTTCCTGAAGATCAAATTCGTTTAAGCTTTTTTGGTAGGGAAAACGAGCCCATTTTAAATGCTTTTCAATCATTTTCTGTTCTCTACAACTTTCTTCATAGCTTAATAATTCATGAAGAAACTCTTGATATGTCCAAGAATGGGATTCTGCTTTCCGAAGGAAATCTGGTAATTCCTTTGCTGTCTCTGACATACGAAACAGCTTAAATTGCCTTTGGAGGCTTTCTACTGAATAACTCATCTTAAACACCTCCTAATATTTTGAGATATCCATCAAGCTCTCTTAATGTTGCTTTTTCATAATAATTTGAGTTTGAAAATGTCTTTTCTAAAGCTGGAATCTCAGTTTTTTCAGGGTCTCTGTTGTTTTCATTTTTCTCTAAGTGTTTTGCTACATCTTGTAAATCATTTGCACTCCAAAGATTTTCTTTTATGCAAACCTCTAAAGCCTGATTGCTGAAAGAGGAATAATTTTTTGACACCCTTTGAATGATTTGTAATTGATCTCGTATATATCTTGGATAACGTTTTTGAACTTCTTCCAGGAATAGCTGAATTTCTGCTGTATTATTAAACGATTTCTTTACTGTCTCCATGTAGGATTTAATTCCTTTGGAGCGATCACGAGAATGATTTCTGTTTTTAATTAGCTGACCTTTCCCATGGGATAAAGGATGCACAGCTAGTGTTTTACCTTGTGGCGAGGTTTCAATAATTAACTGGTCCTTTTCTATACGTAAATAAACAGTATTGTTCCCGTTTGGTTTATAAGTGCCTAATGGAACAGAATAGCGATTAGAACGATATTTAATAATATTGTCCTTATGGACTATTCTTGTTATACTTGGTGCAAGGTTACTCTCGAAAGAGAGTATGGTGGAGACTTCTCGTAAGTGTGGCTTTTCCACGGCAAACACTTCGACAGGTCTCTTTTTTATTGTATTATGTACTTGAAAGTTCCCTTTTCGTTTCAACCACGCTAGACATTGTTCATTCCATGTATCTATTTGATGAAACAATCGATTTTTCGCAAAGTTTCTTTTGATAAACTTTACCACGTTCTCAACTTTTCCTTTTGATTCTGGATCAGCTGCTCTGCATAAATAAATTCGGAATCCTCTTTGCTGCTTATAAGCCTGGAACTCTTTTGTATATATAATATCCCCTCCATTTTCGCTGACGCTTATTAATTTATCCTGATCATACACTATCTCATCTGTTCTGCCACCATAATATTGAAACGCATTTTCATGACAGCGTAAAACATCACGTGTATTAAATGGTCGATCTTGCCATTCGGCGTATTTATAACGCGAATGAGAGAGTACGAATGCAATAACGTATATTTTTATTTTTCCTCCTTGTGTTGTTCCAACTGTTATTTCCCCAAAATCAACCTGCATTTGTTTACCTTTAGGTAATTCCTCTACTGCTTCATAGGTTCTAGAATGAGTTGTTTTCGGAATATGATATTGTTCTCGTAGTTCTTTTACATATGTACGGACAGTACTATCTCCAACATCATTAAAAGAACAACGTTCTTCAAGCCAATCTGAAATTTGTGATGCAGAGAGATCTGGATGCTCTTTTAGCCATCCCAGAATAGTATCTCGATAAGGATCAAGCTTTCTCTTTCTTGTTTTTAAGTCATTCACCCAGTTAACAGCCTCCTCAAATTCCATTTCTAGATATGCATATACCGTGTTTCTAGATAGTTCACATTTCCTTGATATTGCTGAAATACTAAATCCTTCTTTTCTTAATTGATGAACCTGTACATGTTTCTCCAATTTCAACACCTTCTCATCCTCCGCATCAGTTAACTTTTATTTTATTAGTTTAACTGATTAGGAGGCTATTTTAATAGAAAAGTGTTCAATTCTATCAAGCAGAAACTGTTGATTCTATTCTAGCAGTTACA
>NZ_JACHHA010000028.1 GCF_014202495.1 Cerasibacillus quisquiliarum
AATATATTTTCTTCTCTGCTCTAATTGATTTTGGACAGCATCAAACGTTTCCCTAGATATAATTGGCTCATGTGCATTTTTGATAATAAACTGTTTTTCTTTAGAATCGTTTTTTCTTCTTTTACTTGTTACACTTACTGTCGTTGTTCTTCCTTGAACAAGATCCTCAACGTAATGGGGATTTGTTAAGATGCATCTAATGGTAGAATCATGCCACTTATCTCCTGCGTTTGCTTTTCCAGCTATTTGAGCAGGAGTAGGAATTCCCTCGTTATATAGCCGTCTTGTGTGTTATTTTCGCGAACCGGTTGAGAGTTAACCAATTCTTGTAATTTTAGTACTCTTTTCATTGTTGTTTCCCTCCCTTTAACCGAATAATTCAACCAACATAATACTAGAATAAATTTAATAGGATACTGATATAGATTAGATAGTATCTTTACATACATTCGTGTTATTTTCACGAACCGGTTGTGAGTTAACCATCTCTTGTAATCTTAGTACTCTTTTCATATTTTTACCCCTCCTCTTAACCTAATTCAACATAATATTACATAAAGTGGAAGATTCTGTTAACTGCATTAAATTAAAATATACTCTAGATTCTGTTAATTTGTTATTTTTGAATTATATTATTATGTTTAATAATATTAATTTATTTTATGTTAAAATAACTAAGTAATAATATAAAAAAGAGAGGAATAATAATGAATTCACTTAGAACATTTAACAAAAATGTACGTATCCGTTTATATTTGAACTTTTTCGCTATAGTAACCTCAACAATGGTAATGCCTTATACAGTTGTATACTTTTCAAATAAAATTGGTCCTGCATTAACCACATCTATGATTCTTTTAATAGGAATTATTAGTATAATAGGGTATATTTTGGGAGGTATTATAACAGATCGTTTAGGGAGAAAGAAGATTATCGTTTTCAGTGAAATGATTACAGGAATTGGTTTTATCGTAGTTAGTTATTTCGATTCCCTAGAAGTTTTTTACATGTTACCTATTTTATTATCTTTTAGTATTATTTACTTTTTTGAAACTGCTGCCAATCCTGCGTACTCTGTACTATTAATAGATTCAAGTGAAGATGAATATAGAAAGACAATGTATTCCTATTTTATGTGGATGTCAAGTGTAGCTTTTGCTTTAGGTAGTCTTATTGGCGGTTTCTTTTTTGAGAATTATTCACAAATATTATATTTTTTAGTTGGGGTAACTTCCTTAATTTCTGCAATATTTACATCAGTTTTTATAAAGGATTTTTATTATGAAAAAATACAGAAAAAAGAAATTGGACAACAAAAAAGAGTTGCATTTAATAATAAAACTAATAGTAATAATAAATTAAAGTTGTTTTCAGCTTTTTTTATTCTTCTCTATCTAGGTAGCCTATTAATAAATCTACTGAGTGAGCAGTTCCCTAACTATATAAGTGTGAGGATAGTTTCTAATTATCCGATTAGTGAAAGTGTCAATATTACTGGCTATAATATGATCAGTATTTTAAATTTAGAAAACACCTTGATAACGGCATTGGTGACTGGTTTAATAATAAAACTGACAAAGAAACTTTCAGATAAAAGCAACTTAATCTTCGGATTAATATTATTTATATCTGGATATGTGCTCCTAAGTTACTTTGTTCATCCTATATTTCTTGTTCTAGGTATGTTCCTTATTGCTATTGGTCGCTTAATTTATAATCCAACATTACAAACAATAGTTGCGAATGCTATTCCTGAAAATACCAGAGGCACCGTCTTATCGATACTAGGATTAATGGGGGCATTAGGTGGAACTTTATCTGGTTTATTTATTTGGGGAAGTACATTTATTTCTGAAAAAATGATAACTTGTATTTTTATTGGTATTGGACTAACTATAATTTTCATTTATATAAATGCCTATAAGATTTATAAATTAAAAGAGGATAAACAATCTAAAGAAAAGGTATTTAAAAGTTCTAATATCCAATAATATTATTAAATATGTATCTATTTTCTTTTCGCTTAGAACGGAGGTCAGTGGGCGTGTGTAACCGTCAAGTAAAATGACACAGTTTTCGCTAATTAAATTGACACATTTTCATTGCTAAAAATCGTACTTCGATGTTTCATTCTATAGCTATCTCCATTAAGATGAATAATCTCAACACGATGCATAATTCTA
>NZ_JACHHA010000029.1 GCF_014202495.1 Cerasibacillus quisquiliarum
TAAAAATTGCTCGGAACCATTTTTTTGTATGGTTATTTCCATCATCTATCATGGATTTGTTCTTTATGGCGGTAACCTTCCTTAAGTTTACCGCCATAAATGCAAATCCTAATTCATTTTTTACTTTCTCTTTTCCCCTGACGGACATTCGAGTGAAACCCAAATTAGCCTTCAAGAATCCGAAGACTGGTTCCACATCAATTTTACGTTTGCCGTAAATTTCACCAATTTTCTCATCTGAAAGCTTCTCTCTGACATATTCTTTTTGAGATTCCCACTTTTCATTTCGAAATACTTTCCGATTGTTTCCTTCTTTAGCTCTGGTACATAGAGAGCGTAAAGGACAACCAGAACAGTCTTCGCATTCATACACGTTGAACTCTCGTGTAAATCCGTATCTGTCGGTTCGATGGGATACATGACTAAAAAATACTTTCTTTCCATTCGGGCATGTGAACGCATTTTCTTCTTCATCGTATTTCCAATTATCTACATGAAAAGCGTTGTTTTTGTGTTTCTTTTTCTTCTCCTTACGATACTGATTGTATGTAATAAGCGGAATTCTATTTCGATTACTCATAATATCTTCATAATTTTGTTCACTGCCATAACCTGCATCCGCAACAATAAATTCTGGTAACTCAAAATAGTTTTCTTCGATATTGTCGAGAAATGGAATCAGTGTACGCGTGTCTGTCGGATTTGGAAAAACATCATAAGCGAGTGCGTATTGACCTTCCGTCGCGACTTGAACATTATACCCAGCTTTCAGTTGACCATTCTTCATGTAGTCATCTTTCATTCGCATAAAAGTGGCATCTGTATCCGTTTTGGAGTAACTATTGCGGTCCTCAAATATTTCCATATCCTTTTGATATTTTTGTTTGCGCACAATAAAATCTTGGAATTGCTTACGAGCTTGTTTTGGTGCCTTACGTTCCGAACGCAGTTGTTTCCGTTCGCTTCCAACTTCACTTGCCTCAATTTGTTTGTCATATTCCTCCACTTTTTTTTCAAGATTTTCTACAATGTTTTTCATTTCTTCAACGGAGAGCTCTTCTAAATTTTCTCGCTCAATTTCTGGAATAATTTCATTCTCAAGTAACTCATCATACATTTGATTTGACTTTTCTACTAGCTTAGAGTGATATTTTTCTGTCGATTTTCGCCAGACAAAAGTGAATTTATTTGCGCTCGCTTCAATCTTTGTGCCATCAATGAAAATTGCTTCTTCATCAATCAGTTTTTCTTCAACTAATTGACTCCTGAACTGGACAAAGCACTCCCGCAATAACTTTTCTACCTCAGGATGTACTCGAAAACGATTAATTGTGCGATAACTCGGTTCATGCCCTTGAGCCAACCACATCATCCGGATACTGTCTTTTAATAACGCTTCGATTTTTCGACCAGAGAAGACGGATTGCGAATAAGCGCATAAAATAACCTTCATCATCATCCGTGGGTGATAGGCTGGGCGGCCAGTTTGACGCAAGAACCCTTCGAATGCCTCATCAGGAATACTTTCCACCAGCTCATGGACCGTATAGGCAATATCATTTTCCTGTAATTTTATTTCTAAATCTAGCGGCAAGACAACTTGATTCATGGTATAATGTTTAAACATAAGGACACCTCTTTTTAAATTATTGTCTGGTAACTTTAATTTTATCAAAAGGTGTCCTTTTTGTTTACTCAAATAACCATAAAAAGGCGTGGGGCCTACACTTTTTTAGTGTAAGCTCCCACGCCTTAGTTTTTATTTACTGGGGTTTTGTCCCAGCCTC
>NZ_JACHHA010000030.1 GCF_014202495.1 Cerasibacillus quisquiliarum
TTTTTGTTTTTCACCCATCCAACCTCTTTTGGATGATTTAAGGTTTTGATACTGTGGGCTGGATATATGGTACTCAAAATGGATTATCTTCCCAATAATATCGTTTAGAATTAACTCTTTCATCTTCTGACGAATAGGGAGGTAACGCCATTCAAAATCAATCAATACCTTTACTTTATAGGATTTAGAGAGGTTTAATAGTTCTATTGATTCACTACTATTCATTGTGAAGGGCTTTTCGCAAACTACACTGATCCCTTTTATTAATGCTTCTTTAACCATTTCAAAATGATAAATAGGTAGTGAGCTTACAAATAAAAGGTCAAGTTCCTCCTTATCTAACATTTCAGTCCAGTTCTTATAATGATTGGGTGGATTGTCCCAATTAAATAATCCCACTGGCAAACGATGTCTATTCATTGTACTAACAGCGGTTACTTCCATTTTTGGGTGCAAATTAATTATGGGGGCTTGGACTGATAATCCAAAACCACCGCCGATTATACCGACTCTCATTTTTAGCCTCCCCAGTCTTTCTACCGTATTTAATTCTTTTTCCTACAATTAAAACCCTCTATTTGTGTTTATAAAAGATAGTGAAAAAAATACTACCTCGATTCAACTCTTCTGCCCCGTTAGTTGAATAAGAAACAGTGTTTAAACAGCAAATTTAGTTAACCTAATTGTATCATAAGTTTCTGAATTCTGTACTAAATTCCCTCTGATTATCAAATCATTCATTGTTACTTCATTTCTTTGATGTTGGATACTTTCTAAGACCTGAAACCAAGCAAGGTAATTGTTTAAATACTTGGTCGCAACACCATTAAATCGTTGTATCCAACCTTTTAGTCTTCTATGATAATTATTCACGTTCTGGATGTGGTAAAGCCCCTTTGTACGAATTTTACCATCGGACTTGAATTGGTAAATATCCATTCCCTTTTCAGCAGCATATGTTTTAAATGCACGCCAAGAATCCGTGCATAGTATATTTTCATTTGAAAGCTTATGCCCGATGGCTTTATCTAACTGTACTTTCGTTAATCTACCCATACCTAATATCTGCGAAATAGTGGTCTTGTCACGGTCTCTTGCAACTAATACACACACTTGTTCATTACTTATGCCACGTTTCTTTGCTGAACCACCACGTTTGCGAGGTTTTCTACCTTTAATTTTTCTTTGTCCTTTTTCTGAGTACAAGAAATAGGTCTCGTCCATTTCAACGATACCTTCAAAATTTGGTATTTCCATTTGCTTTAACGATGATAATAGTTTGTGCCTCCAATAAAATAAAGTGACGTGAGTAATGTTGCCGATTAAGTTAGCAGACTTCCGAAGAGAATAACCTTCAATCATACACTCAATAAATTTAATCCACTGGTTAAGGTGACGAGTTCGATAGAGAACTGTATTTGTGAGGTCGGTAAATGTCTTTTTACAAGCCTTACAGCGATAGCGTTGCTTTTTAACTTCTTCACCATCAACGATTGTTGTATATTTACCGAAGCGAACAATATGTTCTGATGTACAATCAGGACATTCATACCCATTCTTATTCTTACGTTCAGATATTTCGTGAAGAACGGTTCCAGTCGAACTTGATGCTCTTAGTGCATCAATTAAATATTCACGCAATCTGTGCTTCTCTGCGGGATTTAGTTTTTGAATGGCTTTAAGGATTTCAGTCGCTCTCACAATCATCACCA
>NZ_JACHHA010000031.1 GCF_014202495.1 Cerasibacillus quisquiliarum
CGTCGCTTATGGGTATAGAAACTTTAATTATTTCAAAAATCGAATCATACTTCACTTTAAATTAAGAGCTGTAGTGAAACAAAAAGAATCATTATCTCGATTTTAATTTTACTGACCAACACCATTTGACAAAGAGCCGGTATAATAACCGTCTAAACGCCGTAACTACGCTATTTTTAATACCAGTAGCCGGGGTCGAACCGGCACTCCATTGCTGGAACGGGATTTTGAGTCCCGCGCGTCTGCCAATTCCGCCATACTGGCAATAAGTTTAATTATGGAGGCGGCAACCGGATTTGAACCGGTGATAAAGGTTTTGCAGACCTCTGCCTTACCACTTGGCTATGCCGCCGTGATATGGAGCGGAAGACGGGATTCGAACCCGCGACCCCCACCTTGGCAAGGTGGTATTCTACCGCTGAACTACTTCCGCAAATGGCTGGGCTACTAGGATTCGAACCTAGGCTCACGGGACCAAAACCCGTTGCCTTACCGCTTGGCTATAGCCCAATATGGGGCGACCGGTGGGATTTGAACCCACGCATGCCGGAGCCACAATCCGGTGCGTTAACCACTTCGCCACGACCGCCATGAATGTAAATGGCAGGGGTAGTAGGAATCGAACCCACATCAAAGGTTTTGGAGACCTTCGTTTTACCATTAAACTATACCCCTGTGTTGTAACATATATTATTTTAACTGGTAATGGTGGAGGGGGGCAGATTCGAACTGCCGAACCCTGAGGGAGCGGATTTACAGTCCGCCGCGTTTAGCCACTTCGCTACCCCTCCATGAAAATTAATTAGATTAGTATGGCTCGGAACGGAATCGAACCGCCGACACAAGGATTTTCAGTCCTTTGCTCTACCGACTGAGCTACCGAGCCGTATTTATATATTTCAAAATGGCGGTCCGGACGGGACTCGAACCCGCGACCTCCTGCGTGACAGGCAGGCATTCTAACCAACTGAACTACCGGACCAATTTGGTTGCGGGGGCAGGATTTGAACCTACGACCTCCGGGTTATGAGCCCGACGAGCTACCAGACTGCTCCACCCCGCGATATGATGATATAAACTCTGGCTATGGTGGAGAATGCAGGGCTCGAACCTGCGACCCCTTGCTTGTAAGGCAAGTGCTCTCCCAGCTGAGCTAATTCTCCAAAATGGTGACCCGTAGGGGATTCGAACCCCTGATACCGCCGTGAAAGGGCGATGTCTTAACCACTTGACCAACGGGCCTTATGTATAAATAAACTTAAATGGCGGAGAGCGAGGGATTTGAACCCTCGAGACCACTTTCATAGCCTACGCGATTTCCAATCGCGCTCCTTCGACCACTCGGACAGCTCTCCATGGCTCCACAGGTAGGATTCGAACCTACGACCGATCGGTTAACAGCCGATTGCTCTACCACTGAGCTACTGTGGAATGGAATCATATCATAATACCAAGTGATCATTTTAATAATCCTATTATATTATAAATGATTTACCAAAAAAATCAAGAGTAATCTTATATATTGTTAAATGATCTATACCCTGAAAACCAAATAAGAAGAAAACCATAGACATCCATCCGTAAGCTAGTCAAATCCTCGATCAATTAGTATCCGTCAGCTACACGTGTCACCACGCTT
>NZ_JACHHA010000033.1 GCF_014202495.1 Cerasibacillus quisquiliarum
TTACCGGTTTACCACACCAAAAATTGAATAGAGGCAAGAGAGAAACCTTATCTTGCCTCATTTTTTCATTTTAAAACGATCTGCGAAACGCACTCCACATGGGACGAGTTGGTAGACTGGATGTATTTGCAATTTTTAGGGAAAGGGTTGTAGGTGAGAACATGTCGCCTGATTTGTACGTTTGTAGAAACAAGTCCACTGTGGTGTACTTTAGTGGAAACATATCATTCAAAATATTCATTATAGTTTTTCGTCAATCAATTGGTTCAATAATATCTCAAGTTCACTTTCGTCATAAAAGTCTTTGTCACTTATAAACTTCTCTACATCAACCGATCCGTCATCTAAAAATTCAACTTCCCATCGTTGACCTGGAATGGCTATCTCAACCATCATTGCTTCTTCTCTAATTTTATTTAACTGATAATAAATGTTCTTTTCTTCTAATTTATTTAAGAAGCTTAATAAGTTTCCAAGCTCAAGTGTCTCCTGTTTATTTTTAAATGTTTTATCAATTTGTTCTCTATCATAATCCAAAATCCAGTCATTAAATCTTTCATACAGTGGATATAACTTGTTTTTATCTTTCGCAACAAGATCTAATCCGCGATCATCGTATAAATGATAAAGTATCTTTTCATTTGGATGTAACAAATATACTGCTGAAGCTAAACAATTTAATCCACCAAGATCGGCTAAAACAATTTCACGAATGATCGTTTCTTCTGACCAATCGATTTCATCCAATGACCAGTATAATTCATAATGACTTATTTTTTCTCCATCAACTTCATATTCGTTTAACGCTTTTTCAAGAGGGAAGGCTAATTGGAGAGCTTTTACTGTTTTCTTTATCTCCTGCTCACTATAAAGGTCAATTCTTAGCAGCCAATTTTTTGGTGGGAAAGCACGAAAGATAGCTAGTGCTCGTTCGACGGCTTCATTCACATAGACGGGATTAGGATATAATTTCCGCATAAGACCTTTTTTAATATAGACATCGTCTTCTCCACCAATGTCGAAACGAATACCCACTGGTGCTTTATAAAAAATAGGATGTTCAAGAATAGGCATCCCCATTTCTACAATTGTTTTCTGAAATAAATTAAATAAGTTCATTTGTACCCCCTCTTTAACTTGGCCGTATTGTCAAAAGTTTCTAAGTAAAAACTTACGCTTTTGTTGATTTAAAGCTATTTAAGACAAAAAAACTTGCCACCCCCTTAATTTTAGGTTGATAATAAGGTGTAACCGTCAAGTAAAATGACACAGTTTTCGCTAATTAAATTGACACATTTTCATTGCTAAAAATCGTACTTCGATGTTTCATTCTATAGCTA
>NZ_JACHHA010000034.1 GCF_014202495.1 Cerasibacillus quisquiliarum
AAACGGACACCTGCGCCTTTTATTTTCCTTAGAAAGGAGGTGATCCAGCCGCACCTTCCGATACGGCTACCTTGTTACGACTTCACCCCAATCATTGACCCCACCTTCGGCGGCTGGCTCCTTACGGTTACCCGACCGACTTCGGGTGTTGTCAACTCTCGTGGTGTGACGGGCGGTGTGTACAAGGCCCGGGAACGTATTCACCGTGGCATGCTGATCCACGATTACTAGCGATTCCTGCTTCATGTAGGCGAATTGCAGCCTACAATCCGAACTGAGAATGGTTTTGTGGGATTTGCTTCACCTCGCGGCTTCGCTGCCCTCTGTACCATCCATTGTAGCACGTGTGTCGCCCAGGTCATAAGGGGCATGATGATTTGACGTCATCCCCACCTTCCTCCGGTTTGTCACCGGCAGTCACCTTAGAGTGCCCAACTGAATGCTGGCAACTAAGATCAAGGGTTGCGCTCGTTACGGGACTTAACCCAACATCTCACGACACGAGCTGACGACAACCATGCACCACCTGTCACTTTTGTCCCCGAAGGGAAGTCCCTATCTCTAGGGAGGGCAAAAGGATGTCAAGACCTGGTAAGGTTCTTCGCGTAGCTTCGAATTAAACCACATGCTCCACCGCTTGTGCGGGCCCCCGTCAATTCTTTTGAGTTTCAGCCTTGCGGCCGTACTCCCCAGGCGGAGTGCTTAATGCGTTAACTCCAGCACCAAGGGGCGGAAACCCCCTGACACCTAGCACTCATCGTTTACGGCGTGGACTACCAGGGTATCTAATCCTGTTCGCTACCCACGCTTTCGCGCCTCAGCGTCAGTTGCAGACCAGAGAGTCGCCTTCGCCACTGGTGTTCCTCCATATCTCTACGCATTTCACCGCTACACATGGAATTCCACTCTCCTCTTCTGCACTCAAGTCCCCCAGTTTCCAATGACCTTCCACGGTTAAGCCGTGGGCTTTCACATCAGACTTAGAAGACCGCCTGCGCGCCCTTTACGCCCAATAATTCCGGACAACGCTTGCCCCCTACGTATTACCGCGGCTGCTGGCACGTAGTTAGCCGGGGCTTTCTGGTTAGGTACCGTCAAGGTACCGACCTATTCGAACGGTACTTGTTCTTCCCTAACAACAGAGTTTTACAATCCGAAGACATTCATCACTCACGCGGCGTTGCTCCGTCAGACTTGCGTCCATTGCGGAAGATTCCCTACTGCTGCCTCCCGTAGGAGTCTGGGCCGTGTCTCAGTCCCAGTGTGGCCGATCACCCTCTCAGGTCGGCTACGCATCGT
>NZ_JACHHA010000035.1 GCF_014202495.1 Cerasibacillus quisquiliarum
TGATCTTCTAAAATATCATACATCTCCGCTTCAATAATCGCTATACGACGTAATTGTTCATTATCTTTCTCTCCGTGCTTTGCGATGTCTAAATAGCCTAGCGCATGATAAGCACCTAAAGCCGAGTAATCGTTGGCATACCAAAGAGCAAGTTCCCATGCACTTGCTCTTAATAAATAATGATTTGTCGTTGTTGCAAAAAGGTGTTCTAAATCGGCCAAGGCCTGCTCTGTAAAACCTAAATCATATAGATGATATTTATACGGTCTTAAATCATTTTGCGCTTGTTTACGTTTGTAAGGACGACTATATAAACGTTTCGGATTTCTACGTCCGAGCATATATGCTCCAACAGTACGAATAGATTTTTTTATCGCTCTTGGATTGAACATGCGCCATAATTTACTATTTTTAAGCGCATAAAACTCCCGCTCGCGTTTGGCTAATGTTTCTGTCAATCTCTGTTGCTCAGCTTGTTTTTCATATAGTTTGTTCTGTAACTTAGCAAGCTTTTGTTTTAATTCGTTATATGGTTGTCGGTCATCATAATTATGATTGTTCATCGGTTAAACATTCTCCCAAACCTGTTTTGCTATGTGAAGATGATCCAGTTGTTCTTCTTCTATTTTTTCCTTAACAAATTGATTCATTGGATACCATACAATTTCTTTATCGAAACATTCTTTTATATGTTCGCTCATATTTATATTTGTAAACATCGTTTCTTCAGTTATCAAAACATGTATATTGTTCGCTAATACATGTGGTATATACTTTTGTTTATAAATAAAAGCATTCGGATGAAGGATGACTAGCGTATCAGACTGTAATCTTTCACCGTAGACTGTCATTTGTACGAATTCGCCGTCAATCATTTGACGTACGGCTTTTTGAATTGGGCGTTCTTCTTGTAAGTCATAATGATTAATTTGTATGAGAGCTATTCGCTTCTTAAGCTCACTCTGTTTCAAGATTTCTTTATTAACAAGTGGGTCTTCTTTCCTAAAATCAGCGACAATAACGATATCAAAATATCTATATCCTGAACGCTTCTCTTCACGCTCTGGCCACATCGGCTCTGGAACTGGGAATAAGCGCTTCTCTTGTCGATATGGGTAATATAAACTGTCTGCTGATTCATGGTAAGCAGT
>NZ_JACHHA010000036.1 GCF_014202495.1 Cerasibacillus quisquiliarum
CGTATAAACGTTTATCTTAGCAATTTGATTAAAGAAAAACAGGGTTGTTTTCCTTGACATTACTGGTTGTTCTGTTCAGTTTTCAAAGTGCAATTCAATTTACAAGAGACTTTGTTAGGTTAACACAACTTTTCGCTAACGTCAACCTTTTTTAGTCATAAAATGGTGGAGCCTAGCGGGATCGAACCGCTGACCTCCTGCGTGCAAGGCAGGCGCTCTCCCAGCTGAGCTAAGGCCCCAATCGTGGTCGGGAAGACAGGATTCGAACCTGCGGCCCCATGGTCCCAAACCATGTGCTCTACCAAGCTGAGCTACTTCCCGCAAACTATAAAATATAGTAATGGCGCGCCCGAGAGGAGTCGAACCCCTAACCTTTTGATCCGTAGTCAAACGCTCTATCCAATTGAGCTACGGGCGCAATAAATGGTGCCGAGGGCCGGACTTGAACCGGCACGGTGGTAACCCACCGCAGGATTTTAAGTCCTGTGCGTCTGCCTATTCCGCCACCCCGGCATTTAATGGAGCGGAAGACGGGATTCGAACCCGCGACCCCCACCTTGGCAAGGTGGTATTCTACCGCTGAACTACTTCCGCCTTTTAATTAATAAGTGTGTTATGCGGGTGAAGGGAATCGAACCCCCACATCCGAAGATACTAGATCCTAAGTCTAGCGCGTCTGCCAGTTCCGCCACACCCGCAAAATGGTGGTGAGCCATACAGGATTCGAACCTGTGACCCCCTGATTAAAAGTCAGGTGCTCTACCGACTGAGCTAATGGCTCGGTATGAACTTTAGGTGAAACGTTTATACGCGCTCCACACTTATCATGTTCTTCATGAGTGGTGCCGGCCAGAGGACTTGAACCCCCAACCTACTGATTACAAGTCAGTTGCTCTACCAATTGAGCTAGGCCGGCGTGGTGGAGGATGCAGGGCTCGAACCTGCGACCCCTTGCTTGTAAGGCAAGTGCTCTCCCAGCTGAGCTAATCCTCCGTATGAACTTGTCCTTTTAATAAGTTAATCTGCCTGGCAACGTCCTACTCTTGCAGGGGCTATGCCCCAACTACCATCGGCGCTGAAGAGCTTAACTTCTGTGTTCGGTATGGGAACAGGTGTG
>NZ_JACHHA010000037.1 GCF_014202495.1 Cerasibacillus quisquiliarum
TAAGCTTTATCATTATGTTTATATTTATTGAGATGACGCTAATAACATTTATATCAGGTATCATTGGATTTTTACTCATTTTGGCTGTGACTCTTTGGGGGTCGATTTATACCTTATATCGAACAGAAATAAAAGGAGGCGCTACAATTGGACATCAAGCTTCATAAATATAGTAATATGAGCTTGCTTAAAGTTTACAATATAGATGTTTGAGGTAAATTTTGTTTAATCTAATAATAATGCATTAAATATTATAGAAAATTATTAAGGGGTTAAAAGAATATTTTGTATTGTTTTCAAGGAAAGAAATAAATTCCCATTAAAGATTTTGAGACAATTATATACCTTAAATAATTTTAACTTTATTTTAAATAAATAGTTTGCTCTAAAAAAATAATTTTTTAATAAATAACATTATTCAATTTAAAGAATACTTGAAATTATTCTGATAATAATGTACTATAATTGAAGTACATAATATCGGGAAGAAGGAGGCAAGTAATTATCCGAATGTACAAAATTAATACTTGGAGTTTTTTATATTGAAAAAAATGTTTTTAACATCTTTATTTGTGTTTGGATATTTATTTGGATTCAATGGATTAAATGCCGAGGCTTCGGTAGTTAGTGACAAGGTAATAAAAAAAGATGAAGCATATACTCAATCCGCGGTTAGAGCAGGTATAACTCCATCAAATTTAAATGGAGTAGCCTATAAAACGTATACAATAAGTACATCATCACTGAACCATACTGGAAGACATTATCATAAAATAGAATTCGGTGATGGGACAGATTCTGAAGGCTATGGTACTGGGAGAAAAAATTTCAGAAAATATTGGTCCACAAATTCATTAAGAACTTATACCACAGCTGCACAAGTTATTCATCCGGATTATGGTCCTAGTCCGTGGTTTTACGGAAAAGCGACAATTGTGTATAGGTGATATCTTATGAAAGGGATACGTTTATTTACGAAAAAAACGATGATCATCATGATTACTGTGCTTATGCTTGTCATAAGCACAGTTTCTTACACATTATCA